>RAZB01000002.1 GCA_003612515.1 bacterium D16-34 | reverse complement strand
AACTCCATAACAAAACACGCTATCCCTTTGCTATTGATTAGCATCCGGACACGTTTTTTGTCCTATAACCCACGATGGGCGCCCATGTGGCGCCCATTTTGTTGCTACACCCGATTGTGCGCATAAAAAAAGGTCTTACGACCTGTAGTTTTAAGTGGTGCTCCGTGAAGGACTCGAACCTTCGACCTTGGGATTAAGAGTCCCCTGCTCTACCAACTAAGCTAACGGAGCTTATGTTTTGCAACGTTTGCGCGACAAGAAATAATTCTATTGCAATAGTTCTTAGCATGCAAGCGTTTTTTCAAAGTTGCGATGGGGTGGATGATCGGACTCGAACCGACGACCTCCAGAGCCACAATCTGGCGTTCTAGCCAACTGAACTACACCCACCAAGACGCAAGGCAAAAGTATACGATTAGTTCAGCGTTGTTGCAAGTACCAACTTGCCAAATAATGTCAGCATTATTCCAAGTGTCAGATGAACGGCGCTTTTGGATTCAAGTAAGGTAGTATTAGTTTAACAACACATACGCTTTGCACATAAAATGGTTACCAAGGAATCGTCATGGAAATTAAAACTTCGTCCGAAAAACGTTTTGCTTTACTTATAGATGCAGACAATGTATCTGCAAAATACATCAAGCCAATCAATGATGAGTTGTCTAAGTATGGCACGGTTACTATAAAGCGAATCTATGGTGATTGGACGTTGTCGCTTCATGCCAAATGGAAAGACGCACTTCTGGAGAACTCAATTAGCCCTATCCAGCAATTTGGTTATACGCAGGGCAAAAACGCTACTGACTCTGCAATGATTATTGACGCTATGGATATTCTCTACGGCGGATCCGTTGATGGATTTTGTATCGTAAGTAGCGATAGTGATTTTACTCGCCTCGCTTCGCGACTGCGCGAAAGCGGGCTTACGGTGATCGGGATGGGGGAGAAGAAGACCCCTATTCCATTTCGACGTGCATGCGATATTTTTACGGTGCTTGAACTTTTAGTAGCCGATTCGAATGGACGAAACGAAAAAGTTCGCACGCGAAATGTTACTGCACCGCCTTCGCAGGCGCACAATTCAGGACCTACCATAGAACAGGTTGAGCGAGCTATCATTACGATCATCACTGATAATACCAACAATGGTAAATCTACTGGCTTAGGTGAAGTGGGTTCGCGTTTATTAAAGCGCTACCCAGATTTTGACGTGCGCAGTTATGGCACGAGCTTACTTTCAAAGCTATTGGAGAAATTCGATAGCGTAGATATCATTAAAGATGGCAGCTCGGTGGCAGTCGTGTTGGCCGAGGCTTCAGATGTCGAAGAAAAGATGGGGGATAAAGCCCACGAAAGCGAAGTAGCGGTTTCAAATAATGAAGCAGAAAAACCTGGCATCGATAAAGCCAACAATCCAAAGCGCTCACTAAGAAGGCGTCATGAAAAGCCAAAGGTGGCTTTAGGCGGTTCAGAGGGAGGCACCCAAAAGGGCGTTAATCAATTAACGGTGGCAGACGTTGAGTCTGGCGAGCAAGAGCAAAAGCCTAAACGCACAAGAAGAGAAAAGCGCACAGTAACGCCTGATGAGTTTATTCGCCAGCTGCTTAAAGGTCAGCCTCAAAAGTCTATGAATCTCTCTGATTTAGGGAAACGCGTACGTGCGCAATTTAAAAACTTTAAGGTACGTGACTTAGGCTTCACGCAACTGCGTACTTATGTTGCGAGTTTATCTGGTATAGAAGTGGTAAAAGATGACAAGATGTATGTCGCTCGGTTGATTGACTAAAGCGGGTTGTAGCGGGTTAGAGAGCAAAAGTTCGTATAAAGAAAGGGCGCACGCGCCCTTTCTTTATACGTCTATGTCAACGATAAATTAGTCAAGTTCGTCTGCTGAAAACTCATCGGTTTTGCTAATAGTGATTTCTTTGCCTTGCTTGCGCCAATCGCGCATTTCTGCAGTAGCGGTAAATAGCACGTCCGAAGAAGAATTAAGTGCGGTTTCGCAAGAGTCTTGGACAACGCCAATAATAAAGCCAATGCCTACAACCTGCATAGCGATATCATTGGGGATGCCAAACAGCGAGCACGCAAGTGGAATAAGCAACAGTGAGCCACCTGCAACACCAGAAGCGCCGCAAGCAGAAACTGCAGCAAGCACACTCAAGATGATTGCGGTAAGTGGGTTAATTGAGATGCCTAAGGTATGAGCGGCCATCATGGTCATTACGGTAATGGTAACAGCCGCACCTGCCATATTGATGGTTGCACCCAACGGAATAGATACTGAGTAATTATCTTTATTAAGACCGAGCTTTCGACACAATTCCATATTTACCGGAATATTTGCTGCGGAGCTGCGAGTAAAGAATGCCGTTAAGCCAGAGTCTTTTAAGCAACGAAAAACGAGCGGATACGGGTTTTTGTGAATACCCCAGAATACAATGAGGGGATTGGTGACAAGCGCGATAAAGAGCATGCAGCCAACCAACACGAGAAGCAAACGGCCATAAAGTGTAAAGATTTCAGGACCGTTGTTGCCTACTGAAGTGTAAACCAAACCTAAGATACCAAATGGCGCTAAAGAGATTACCCAGCGAACAACTGTTGATACAGCGTTTGAGATGCTGGAGAAAACTTCTTTGGTGGAATCAGAAGCAATGCGCAGTGCAATACCTAAAAGTACAGCCCAGAGCAAGATGCCAAGATAGTTTGCGTTAGTAAGTGCTTCCACTGGGTTAGCAACTGCATTTGTGATGACTGTTACTAAAACAGTTGCTACATCAGAAGGCGCAGCTTGGTCTTCAGCGGCAACAACAAGCTCTAGGTTTACTGGGAAGATGCTGGATGCAATTACAGCAACAAGCGCAGCGACAAAAGTTGAGACAACATAGAGTGCAACGACGGTGCCCATGGCGCCAGAAGATTTTGCGTTTGCAAGCGCGCTGATAACGAGAAAGAAAACCAAAATAGGGGCTACTGCTTTCAAGGCAGACACAAATAGTGTTCCCAAAAGCTCAATAGCGGCAATTCCTGGCACTAAAAGCGCTAAAATAACGCCAATACAAAGACCAACGAGGATGCGCTTGATAAGGCTAATGGAGTTCCAAGCTTTAGCGGCGCGTTTGACATAATCCATGTTTGTATGTCCTTTCTTGCATCATGTCATATATAAAACATATAACACCTTATAGATCTAGTGTAACAGACTCATATGGTTTGTAGGACAAGGCAGAATTAAGATGCAAATATGGTGGCTCTGCGGACATATTTGTTAATTATGCGTGGATACGTAAAATCTAAAATATCGCACCAACTGAGATAAAGTTCTGCTAATATAGACAAGCTTTCGCAAGCTAATGATGGGCTTAAAGCTTTATTTGAGGTACCTGAAAGCAATTAGTGCGGGCGTGGCGGAATTGGCAGACGCACCAGATTTAGGTTCTGGCGAGGTGACTCGTGAAGGTTCAAGTCCTTTCGCCCGCACCACGACAAACAAAGCAGCCGACTATGGCTGCTTTTTCGTATGAAGCGGTTTTGCGTGTGTTTGAAGCAATGAGGTGAGTTCACCTTTCATCGGTTCTGTGTGAACCTGCATCACATACACTTTCGGAACCTAGACAGATGTGCGATAATTGATAGTCGGTGCGCAAAGTAAGTATTTGTGCTGATTGCGTACAAAATATAGTATTTGCTCTTGCACGCCGTCTAAGCAAATTTGCTTAGAGAGTTAACGATGGAGGAAACGTACGTGGAAACAAAAGTTGAAACCTTAGAAGACAACAAGGTGAAGGTTAGCGTTACGGTTGACGCTAAAGAAGTAGATGATCGCATTGCTCGTGAATACAAAAACATTGCGAACAAATATAATTTCCCGGGCTTTCGTAAAGGAAAAGCTCCTCGTCCGGTAATTGACAATGCGATTGGTAAAGAAGCAATTTTAGCTACGGTAACCGATGAGGTAGTCAACAACGCATATCCACTGGCAATCGAAGAGATTCGCATTTATCCAATCTCTAAGCCACAGTTCGATGATCCTGAATTGGCGGAAGGCGGCAAGCCTTTTGATTTTTCTTTCACGGTAGAAGTAAAGCCTGAAGTAGAGCTTTCAAGTTATGAACCTGTTGCTATTGAACTTCCGGTACAAAACGCTACTGACAAAGAGATTGAGACTCAGATTGAGACGCTGCGTGAGCATTATTACACGCTCGAAGATACGCCTGCTAATACTAAGGTAAAGGCGGATAGCTATGTTGACATCTCCATGAAGGCAACTGATGACAAAGGTGAAGAGATCCTGTCTCTTACAGCCGAGAATCGCCCTTATGGTCTTGGTTCAGGTTTGTTCCCGACCGAGTTTGATGAGCAGTTGATTGGTCACAAAAAGGGTGAAACTGTTACCTTTACGCTCGATATGCCTGAAGAGCCTACGCTGCTTTTGTCAGCCCAGAAAGGCAAAACCGACAAGATTAACTTCGATATCGAAATTAAGGCAGTCAAGAAAAACGTTCTTCCTGACCTGACCGATGAATGGGTTAAAGAAACGCTCGGTTTTGAAAACGTTGCAGATCTGCGCGAGCGTGTCTCTGAGACTATCACTCAGCAAAAAGAAGACATCATGCCTCGCCTGAAGGAGGGTGCTTGCTTAGCTCAGTTACAAGAGCGTTTTGATGGCGAAGTGCCAGCTGGCATGAAAGAGGAAGCAGAAGCAAATCTGTTGCAAGACTTCTTCCGTCAGCTTCAAGCTCAAGGCATGAGCTTTGATATGTATCTAATGAGCCAAGGCATTAATGCAGACCAATTTAAAGAAGATCTGAAAAAGCAGGCTGAAGATATTACTGCTCAAGACCTTGCGCTCGATGCATGGGCTAAGCACTTTAATATTGAAGCAACTGATGAAGATGTCACCGCTGAGTTTGCAAAGACCGGTGTCGAAGATCCGGCGGCTCTGCAAGATGAGTGGCTCCATAACGGACAGCTTCATCTCGTTCGTCAAGGCGTACTTCGCGCAAAGGCTGTAGAGAATCTTATGGACTCTGCGGTAGTAACTGAGGTTGAGGATATGACCGAAGAGAAACCGGAAAAGAAGAGCAAGAAGAGCTCGAAGAAAGCAAAGCAGGACAAAGAAGCTGAGTCAGAGGAAGAAAAATAGTTCGACATCCTTTGCTGCTTGCATTAAGAGCATAAGCATGGCAATTGTGTCATCCGATGTTTTATAAAACTACGACCTGCATGCTATGTCTGGTTTTCAGACTGGTGGTGTGGGTCGTAGGCGGTTTTAACAATGATTATTAAGTGAGGTTATGTATGGGAATGGAAACTAAATCAGCATTGATTCCTTATGTTATTGAGCAATCTCCTCGCGGTGAGCGTTCCTATGATATTTATTCACGTTTGCTCAACGAACGTATTATCTTTTTAGGTGAGCAGATTGATGATCAGGTTGCAAATTCAGTTGTTGCTCAGATGCTTCATTTGGAAAGCGCAGATCCGGATAAGGACATTTCTCTGTATATCAATTCACCGGGTGGTTCAGTTACCGCTGGTCTGGCTATTTTAGACACGATGGACTTCATCAAGTGTGACGTTTCGACCATCTGCTTGGGAGAGTGTGCTTCTATGGCAGCAGTTCTGCTCTCTAATGGCGCTAAAGGCAAGCGTCTTTGTTTGCCGAACTCGATGGTGTTGATTCATCAACCATCTGGCGGTGCGCAAGGACAGCAGACCGAGATCGCAATTGTTGCTGACTTTATGCTCAAGACTCGCGATCGCTTGAATCGCATCTTAGCTGAAAACACTGGTCAGACCATAGAGACCATTCAAAACGACACCGAGCGCGATAACTACATGACTGCTGAAGAGGCGCTTGCATATGGCCTAGTGGACAAGATCACTACGTCCCGTGCACTGCGTGCTGATAGCGAATAAGGTAGATAAGTAAAAATGACTAACTCTAAGGATACGCAAAAGCCACCCCAAGAGCCAAACGAGATAGTTTGTGCCTTTTGTGGGAGACACTCAGATGATGTTGCGGCCATGATATCTGGTCCTAATGGAATCTATATTTGCGATGAGTGTGTTGCAATCTGTGCCGATGCTATGATGCAAGACTTAGGTTTTGGCATGCATAGTTATCATGACTCAGATGATGCATCGTTTTATGGCAGGCATGTTCTGGATTCCAGGGATTATCAAGATGTCGGACCGGATTCAGGTGAGCCCGATTCACGCCCTGATGATATTTTGCGTGATTTACCAACTCCTCATAAGCTCTATGCTGAACTTTCTGAGCATGTTGTTGGTCAGGAGAAGGCGAAAAAGGCCTTGTCAGTTGCGGTGTATAACCACTACAAGCGCATAAGCCTTGGGGCGGATGCAACTGATGATGATGTTGAGTTGGCAAAGAGCAATATCTTGCTATTAGGTCCTACGGGCTCTGGTAAAACGCTTTTAGCGCAAACGTTAGCTCGAACGCTCAAGGTGCCATTTGCCATTGCTGATGCAACTACCTTAACTGAGGCGGGTTATGTTGGTGAGGATGTCGAAAATATCTTGCTTAAGCTCATCACTGCTGCAGATTTCGATATCCCGCGTGCTCAAATCGGCATCATATATATTGATGAGATTGACAAGATTGCCCGTAAGGCAGAAAACCTCTCCATTACGCGAGATGTGTCTGGCGAAGGTGTGCAACAGGCACTTCTCAAGATTGTCGAAGGCACTGAAGCTAGCGTACCGCCGCAGGGTGGTCGTAAGCATCCGCAGCAAGAGCTTATCAATATCGACACCACAAACATTCTTTTCATTTTAGGCGGGGCGTTTGTTGGTTTGTCGGATATTATTGCAGAGCGCGTTGGGAAGAGCGGGCTTGGTTTTAACGCTGAGTTGCCAGAATCGAAAAAGCATGCAGAGGCTGAATTGTTGGTTAAGGTGCTGCCTGAAGACCTCAACAAATTTGGTATGATCCCTGAATTCATTGGTCGTATTCCTGTAATTACTTCGCTCTCAGAGCTTTCGGAGCAGGATTTGGTGCGTATTTTGGTCGAGCCAAAAAATGCGCTCGTTAAGCAATATAAGCGTATGTTTGCATTTGAGAATTCCGATCTCATCTTCACCAACGATGCGCTTAGTGCTATAGCCCATGAGGCGGTAGAACATGGTACCGGTGCTCGTGGTTTACGTTCAATTTGCGAACGCGTTTTACAGGATGTCATGTATGAATTGCCTGAGGTAAAAGGCACTTCAGTAGTCACCATTAATGCATCTGATATTACTGGTGAGACAAAACCTATTATTGTTGAGACAAAGCCTGCATCATCTAAGCGAACCAAAGAAAAGAGCGCTTAGAAGGGCCTGCGATAAACTTCGATTTTAAGATAGGTAAGAAAGGGCGGCTATGGCCTCGGATAACGCACAGAGTGCAAAGAAAGCTATTGATTATGACTTCCAAGCACATGAGCAACCTCTGTTTGATGCTTGGCAAGCGCAAGGTTACTTTCAGCGAACCCCAGGGTTTGGTGAGCAAATAGATAACCCCTATACCATTGTTATTCCACCACCTAATATTACTGGTGTGCTGCATATGGGTCATGCGCTTAATGACACCATTCAAGATGCTTGTATTCGCCATGCTCGTATGCAAGGTCGCCCCACGCGATGGATTCTTGGTACCGACCACGCTGGTATTTCAACGCAGACGAAAGTTGATAAAAAGCTTGCCCAGGAAGGTATTAGCCGCCTAGAGATTGGTCGTGAGGCTTTTATCGAAGCATGTTATGACTGGTATAAGGAATATGGCACCACTATCGTTAACCAGATAAAGGGCATGGGATGTTCTTGCGATTATGACGACGAGCATTTTACGCTGGAGCCGGCCTATGTGAAGGCTGTTCGTAAGCTCTTTGTTGATTGGTATCATGATGATCTGATTTATCGTGGCAAGCGCATCGTTAATTGGTGTCCTCACTGCACAACGGCTATTGCTGACGATGAAGCTGAATACGTAGACGAAGACGGTAAGTTGTGGTTTCTTCGCTATCCGTTAACTGAGCCGGTTGATGGTATGGAGTATCTCGTCGTTGCTACTACGCGTCCTGAGACGATGTTGGGAGACACTGGTGTAGCAGTGAATCCAAAGGATGAGCGATTTGCGCATTTGGTTGGCAAGACGGTCAAGCTTCCGCTTGTTGACAGAGAGATTCCGATTTTTTCTGACTGGCATGTTTCCACTGAGTTTGGAACCGGTTGCGTCAAGGTAACACCTGCTCATGATCCGAATGACTGGGCAATGGGTGAGCGCAATAATCTTGAACGCATCAACATTTTCGACGAAACCGCTCACGTGGTTGAAGGCTATGGTCGTTTCAGTGGCATGGATCGCGATGAGGCACGCGAGGCTGTTGTTGCGGCATTTGATGAACTTGGTTTGCTTGACCATATAGAAGACCATGAGCATAGCGTCATGACGTGCTATCGCTGCCATACCAAGCTTGAGCCCTGGGAGTCTGAGCAGTGGTTTGTGGCGGTCGATGGCTTAAAGCAGGATGCTGCACGCGTTGTAGAGGATGGCTCTATTCAGTTCCATCCTGCACGCTGGAAACAAGTCTATCTTGACTGGCTGGAGAATCTGAAAGACTGGTGTATCTCACGCCAGCTTTGGTGGGGTCATCGCATCCCGATGTTTTATTGCGACAGCTGCGGCTGGGAAGATGCTTCGGTTGAAGACATTGGGGTATGCCCGGTTTGTGGTGCTCCTGTTCGCCAAGACGAAGACGTTTTGGATACCTGGTTTTCGTCTCAACTGTGGCCATTTGCTACCATGGGCTGGACCGAAGAGGGGATGGATGCGCCTGAAATTAAAGCGTGCTATCCTACGCAGGTTCTCTCAACTGCACGTGACATCATGGGTCTTTGGGTGGCTCGCATGGTAATGTCATCCATGTATTGCTGTAAGCAAATTCCCTTTGAGCATGTCATTATCCATCCGACGGTTCTGGCAAAAGATGGTAAGCCGATGTCGAAAAGCCGCGGTAACGGCGTAGACCCGATTAAGTTAATGGTTGATTATGGCGCCGATGGCATGAGATTTGGCCTATTGATGCAGGTGACGGGCGCACAAGATCTTAAATTTGACGAAGATAAGCTCTTGAGTAGCCGAAACTTCGCTAACAAGATTCGCAACGCTGCTCGTTTCGTCATCATGAATTTGGATGGCTATGATCAAGGTGATCCTGATCCACGCACACCTGCTGATAAATGGATATTTAGCCGCTTGGCACATCTGGTAGCCAAACTTGATGGTTGCTATGAAAACTTTGAGTTTGGTGAAATCACTCGTGAGCTTAACGCATTTTTCTGGAATGAATTCTGCGATTGGTATATTGAGTTTTCCAAGGCTCGCCTCAATGGTTCGAGTGAGGATCGCGCAATTTGTCAACGCAATCTTGCTTTTGTGCTGGATCAGTCGCTGCGATTGCTGCATCCTATCATGCCCTTTGTTACCGAGGAGATTTATCAAGAGCTGCCAATCAAAAAGGGCTCGCCATATCTTATTGGTGCAGCATGGCCGAACGCGCAAGAACTTGCAAGCTATATTGATTCGGAAGCCGAGCGAGCAATTGAGATGGTTTGCGAAACTGTTTCTGCTATTCGCTCAACGCGTGCGCGCTATGGTATTTCGCCAAAGACAGCACTTGATGTTGTTGTTAAGGCCGAGCCGCAAGATGTCGCTTTGTTGGAAGCTCAGCGCGAGCTTATAGAAAGTATGGGCAATACCGCATCTTTGTTGATTGATTCTGAGGCACAAAAACCTGCTGAGTCGAGCGTTGTGTTGGCGTCTGGTCTTGAGGTTTATCTGGTGCTGAGCGGATATGTTGACTTTGATGCTGAGCGCGTTCGCTTGCAAAAAGAGATGGATAAGCTGGCAAAAGACGCGCAGAAGTTTGAAAAGAAGCTTTCAAACCCAGGCTTTTTAGCCAAAGCGGCTCCTGAGATTATCGAAAAAGATAAGGCGAAACTTGCAGACTTGCAAGATCAATTAGCGCGCATTGCTGCGCAGCTAGAAGAGTTGTCATAAATACTGCTGTCACCGTTGAGTTACTCCCGTAGTATTTATGATCTATCTCATAGATTGGTCTTATTTGTTATAATCTGTGATTGTGCTTTAGTGCTTCGATAAAAATATTGATGCAATTGTATGCTGGATGTAATAGTAAGAGGTAATAAGAGGTTACTATGCAAGAACTAATCGCCCAACTTTGGACACCTGAGCTTCAAGCAGCGCTGACCGTCGTATTGGTAGTTTTAGTTATCTTATATGTGTTGTCAGTTATCTGGGTTGTTCGTGACGCATATTTACGCGGATCATATTGGTACGTATGGGCAATTGTAGCATTGGTGCCATTCATTGGTGTTATTGCCTATTGCTTACTTCGTCCGCCACTGCTGCAAATTGACAAAGATGAGCAAGAGCTTGAGATTGCGCTTAAGCAGCGTGAGCTTATGAAATATGGCGAATGTGCAAGCTGCGGTTATCCTGTTGAATCAGATTATGTGATTTGCCCAAATTGTCATTCACGCTTGAAAAACCTCTGCTCAACCTGCAATCATGCACTCGATCCTACATGGACCGTGTGTCCTTATTGCGCTCAACCAGTAGGTGGCGCATCTTCACGCAGCCGTCGTAGCTCTGCATCAGATCGAACTCATCAGCCGCATCAAGCGGCCACGCCTCGTTCTCGTTCGTAGCACTCCGTTATTGCGACGATGTGCTATTAATAAGAACTGCAAAGCCGCCATTTCATGGGCGGCTTTGTTGTTAGATACCCAAACTGCAGGCGCTTTGTGCGCGCCCGGCAAAGGAAAGGAAAAAGCATGAAAGTTGTTTTACCCGATGGATCATCGAAGGAACTTGAAGCAGGATCAACAGTTGGTGACGTTGCCGCTTCAATTGGTGCAGGCTTAGCACATGCTGCACTCGGTGGAAAAATCGATGGAGACTTCGCAGATCTCACTACCGAAGTACCCGATGGTTCTCTGGTCGAAATAATTACCGATAAAAGCCCCGAAGCTTTAGGTATTATGCGTCATTCTACAGCGCATGTTATGGCAGAAGCTGTGCAGGAATTATTTCCCGGTGCGCAAATTGGTTTTGGTCCGCAAACCGAAGATGGATTCTTTTACGACTTCGCACTTCCTCGAGCCATTTCAACTGAAGATTTCGCCGCTATTGAACAGCGTATGACTGAGATTATTGCTCGCGATGAGCCTTTCGTTCGCGAAGTGGTATCGCGTGATGAGGCAAAGAAAATATTTGCCGACCAACGCTTAAAGCTCGAGCACATTGATGACCTTGATCCAGATGAGGAGATCATCATTCGCCGTCACGGTGATTTTGTTGATTTATGTTCTGGTCCTCATATGCCTTCTGCAGGAAAAATTGGTCCATTTAAGCTCATGAAAACTGCAGGTGCCTATTGGAAGGGCAACTCAGATAATGAGATGCTTACTCGAATTTATGGCACAGCATTCTTTAAAAAGAGTGAGCTTGATGAGTACTTGCACAATCTTGAGGAAGCCGAAAAGCGCGACCATCGTAAACTCGGTCGCGAGTTGGGTATTTATATGATGGATCCAATGGCGGGCGTTGGTTTGCCAATGTATCTGCCGAAGGGCGCACGTGTAATTCGCACCCTTCAAGAATGGCTCCGTCGTGACTTATATGATCGCGGATATGAAGAGGTAATTACGCCGCATATTTATAATGCAGACGTTTGGAAGACCTCTGGTCATTATGGTTTCTATCATGACAATATGTACTTCTTTGAGATTAACGAGGGAACCGAAGAAGAGCCTCGTATGAGCGAATATGGCGTCAAGCCTATGAATTGCCCGGGCCATGTAATGCTTTATAAAAACGAGCTTCACTCTTATCGCGACCTACCGCTTCGCTATTTTGAGTTTGGTACTGTGTATCGTCATGAAATGTCTGGTGTTGTGCATGGTTTGTTGCGCGCTCGTGGCTTTACCCAGGATGATGCGCATGTATTCTGCACCAAAGATCAGGTTGTAGATGAAGTTGTTGCTATCCTTGATTTGGTAGACCATATTATGAGCACCTTTGGCTTTGAGTACGAAGCCGAGATTTCAACGCGTCCAGAAAAATCAATTGGCACCGATGAGATGTGGGAGCATGCTACCAATTCCTTGAAGGAGGCTTGCGAGCGCCACAATCTTTCCTATGAGATCAATGAGGGCGATGGAGCGTTCTATGGTCCAAAAATTGATATCAAGGTGAAAGACGCAATTGGTCGTACGTGGCAGTGCTCAACGGTTCAAGTTGACTTTAATATGCCAGAGCGTTTTGGTTTGACCTATCGTACCGAAGAGAATACCGAAGAGCGTCCGTGGATGTTGCATCGTGCAATCTTTGGATCAATTGAGCGTTTCTTAGGTATTTTGATTGAGCATTATGCAGGTGCGTTGCCTTTGTGGCTGGCCCCGGTTCAAGTCATTATTCTTCCTATTGCTGATAGACATATTGGCGCTGCGGCTGATTTGCAGAAGCTCATTAAAGACGCAGGTGGGCGTGCAGAAATTTACGATCAAAACGAGCCAATGCGCGTAAAGATTGCAAAGGCACAGTCACAAAAAGTGCCCTATATGGTTGTTATCGGCGACAAAGAGGTTGAAGACGGCACAGTGAGTGTTCGCGACAGGCATGAAGGCGATCTCGGTTCTTGGCCGATCGAAAAGCTGCTTGGCGTCATCTCTGATGCAGCATTGAACTAAAGGGCACGGGCGTCATTGTCGAGAGCTCGGTGAAGAGCGCCTGGTAGTTTTGAAAAGTTTAGCCCTATCCGGTAGGTTGATAGCAATCGTATCGGATAGGGCTAATTTAATCTTTAGAGGTACGTGTAGTGAGGTACGTCTCGTTATGCTTTGCCTTAGGCTAAAAGAAGTGCTTCTTCAATAGGGTTTTGACCTTGGCACATGGTTATAACTTTTTTATAGGTTGTTGGCATGTCAAGACACTCAGCGAGTGTTTGCGCAACATCGTCAAGCGTGTTTTCGCCCATAGCGGGAGGATTTACTTGAATTAAACCTGTACCAGGTTTTTCGCTCAGATAACTTGCTTGTACAATGGTGTAGTCAAGATCAGTGTTTTGAATGAGCCACTCATCTGCAAAATATTTCGCGATATAGTAATCGGTTAGAGAGGCAAACGAAGGGCTGTCTTGCCAGATCTCAGGTTTTGTGGCGTCAAATGAACTGAGCATAATAAAGCGCTTGATGCCGGCTAATTCGCATGCCTTCATAAGCGATACGGCTCCAAAGGCATCGACTTGCAGTAAATCTTTACCGCGCGATCCTGCTACAAAATAGACTGCATCAGCATCTTTTAAGGGGTATACCATTGTTTTTGCGGGAGCCTTGAGATCAAATTCTACGGGACACACTTTATCGCTTGCTGATACGGCTTCAGGGTGACGTGAAGCGGCAATTACATTAATACCGCGCTTTACTAAGTCGACGGTAAGAAGTTTGCCGATGCGCCCACTAGCTCCTGCGATAAATACTTTCATGATTCAAATAATCCTTTCGCCATCAGGAATTATCTTTGTACCTTTATAGATATACCCCGACGCTTAGAGTTGCGCTACGGCTAAGCTAAGATAGCCAAGGAGATGTCAAAATCTCGTTGCTGCACCGTTAGTTGGCATATTTGTCATCTTTTATTTGGGCATCACTTTTCTTTTGCTGATCTGTGTCGGGATGCTTGTCTGCATTGCGGGTAATGAGTTCTTCTATTTGCAAATCACTCAGACCTAAGCGCTTGCCACGCGTAATTGCAGCTTCGCGTAAATGCTTTCTGCGCAAGTCGCGTTCCTGTCGATACAGCGAACGCTCGTGTGCGCGATGTTCGCGAATAATTGAAGTAGTAGCCTTGGGATTTGCGGCAATTTGCTTGGCTGCCTTAATGGGCTGAGCGTTGATGGTGCGCATAACTAATTGGGCTAACACGGGCATAATGAGTACGGTAATGCCACCTGCAGCAACAAGTACCGATGCTGTGGTTTGGCTCATGGCGCCAACGTTTACGGCAACAGTTGTAACAGCAACAATTAAGGGTAGAGCGGTGGTGCAATACAGCGCTACCGTAATGCGTTCGTTCACATTAAGGTGCTCAGATTTTTTGTCAGTTGTCAGCGCTATAAAGATTGGCAGCGTGCGCACAAAGAGTAATAAAACGATGAACTCGATGAGGAGCATGGGCTGTTCAGTGATGGCTGAAATATCAATTTTAGCACCAGACACAATGAAAAAGAGGGGAATGAAAAACCCATACGCCAATGAAGTAAGCTTTGTTTCGAGTACCGGATTGTCATCGACGATTATATAGCGAAGCACAAAGCCGGCTGCAAAAGCACCGAGCACAATGTCAAGATCAAAGATGGCTGAAATCGTGGTCAAACCGACAAGCAGCATCACTACACCGCGCACCATCATTTGTGAGTTCGTATTCGCGTTACGCTCAATAAAGCCAAACACCTTACTGCCGGCTTTTCGCGCATGTTTTGGGATAACTCCAGCCACAATAGCTATGGCGACAAAGCCAATCAATATCAAGATTGTCTGCCAGCTTGCGCGTGTGGAAAGCAAGAGTGTCATAGCAATAACCGGACAAAGTTCGCCCCATGTTCCATAGGCAAGCACCGCTTTTCCAATGCGGTTGTCGAGAATGTGTCGCTCTTGCAATATTGGTAAAAGCGTACCGAGAGCTGTTGTTGTAAGCGCAATAGCAACTGCAATGCCATCAATGTGGCGTGCGGAAAACGTTGGCCAAATGATTACCACTAAAAACGCAAGCGCTAAGGTGATAAACCAAGTAAATAGACCTCGTTTTCCTTCGTGTCCGCTTAAGTTGTGAGGGTTTATCTCGTAGCCCGCAAGCAAAAATAGAAATGCGAGTCCAAGTTCTGATAACAGCGAAATGGCATCGGTTACTTGAATCCATCCAGCGATATATGGCCCTAAGATAGTCCCGGTAATGAGGAGAAACACAGTTTCAGAAAGCGGTCTGCCGGGAATTGACTGTACGATCAAAGGGCACAGAAAAGCAACAATACTTATAGTGGCAAGCGATATGAGATCGACGGTCATTGATTCGACTCTTTCTCGTTAAATATTGATAAGTATTCGCGTTATATAATGACAGCAAATGAGATTAAGAATACAAGAGCTGCGCATTGAAATGAAGCTGTTGCGCGTATGTGTGTTTCGAGTTACTGAACAACTAAGGGATGCTGAGTATGACGAACCGGAAGAACAAACAATCAAGAGGTTCTGGGCGAATTCGTCATACCATTCACTCAGCTCATGTCTCACTGAGTAAGCGCGAGGCGTTTTATGCGCTCGAAAACCCCCATGCTGCAAAACCTTTCGCAAAGTTTATTGGGTATTTTTTGTTTGTGCTGATTATCTTGAATGCCATTGTTGTGTTTTTGTCTGCCCAGCCTGGTCTTGATCCGGTTACCAGTAATGTCATAGATATTTTCTTCGCATTTTCTGCAATATGCTTTGCGATTGAGTATTTTGCTCGCATTTGGATTGCTGATTTAGCTTATGGTAATTGCACGCCCACCCAAGCGAGAATTCGTTATATTTTTTCTCCGCTCGGACTCGTTGATCTTTTGGCATTTCTCCCGTCGATGATCGCATGGTTTATCCCCTTAAACGAAGCGTTGCGAACCACCATTGACCTCGTGCGCTTGGTGCGAGTTATTAAAATTTCTCGCTACATGAGAGGTTTGCGAACAATCGGGCGAGTAATTTCCATGCGAAAGCATGAAATTTCAGCCGCATTCATGGTAATCATGCTTTTGATTCTAATTGCAAGCGTGCTTATGTATGAAGCCGAGCATGATGCGCAACCTGAGAAATTCAATAGTTTGTTCACGGGGATGTATTGGGCGGTAACAACCATCACGGGCACAGGCTACGGAGACTTGGTGCCAATAACTGCACTTGGGCGATTTATTGGTTCGGTCATCATGTTGTTATCAGTTGCTGTTGTTGCTATTCCGGGTGGTATTTTCTCTGCTGGCTTTGTTGCTGAATATCAAAATGCCAATGTTCGCAAAATTGAGCGTAAGCTTGATCGAAATGGAAAACAGCAGCAAAAAGTATCGCAGCAAGACACCTCAGATAGTCAAGACGCAAAAAGCGCGGACGCTGACTTAGGTGCCTTCGATGATAATGATGCAGATGACGAAGCCGATACTGATTAAGCTGGTGTTGGAATAACTGGTATTTGGGGCTGAGCTAAATAAGCTTGCAGTTCAGGCCAAAGTGCAGCAGCTGTTGTATATCCTTGCTCCCAAAGCGCAAAAAGTTTCTCAGGATCTTTTTCCATAGAGCTGACGGTTACTGGCTCGGGTGGTCTGATGAGAAATATGCTTCCTTGTTCATGAAGGCGCGGAAGTGCGCGATAGATGCGGTTGTAATCAATATGGCGGTTTTGAAGCCGTTCCAGATAATGGGGATATTTATGGTAGCGCTGCATTAAAAGCGCCATGAGTTTGTTGGAGCCTTTGACATAGTCTGCCGCCTGTGTTAGCACAACAATATGTTTGGGAGTATCGGTCATAAGCGAATAGCCCAAAGGAACCGAATCACATGTGCCGCCATCGAGTAGGCGCTTGCCATCAACTTCGACAATCTGACTTACCAGTGACATGGACGAAGATGCTATCAGATAATCAAGGTCAGCTTCGGCATCTTGGAATTCATGATAGTCAGCTTCTCCGGTATCAAGGTTGCTAGAGACGGTTATGAGCTTGATAGGAGAGTTGTTAAAGTGGCTGTAATTGAAGGGAAACAGATCGTTGGGGATTTCGTTGAAAGAAAAATTTCTCCCCATGGCGTTTCCGGTGCGCACATAGCTTTGCATCGAAAGATAGCGTGGGTCGGTGCAAAAGGTCGTATTGATGATGCAGGTTCTCCCAATTTCGCCCGCTACATAGTTATAGCCACACAACGCACCAGCTGAAGTTCCGATAACGCGCTTGCAGATCAGCTTCTGTTCCATGAAAAAATCTAGCACGCCAGCGGTGAATTGCCCACGCATGGCGCCACCTTCTAAAACAAGGTTGGCGTTGGTAAGGGGAGCATTTTGCCAGGCGGGCTGTAAGGGTTTGGTGGATGAATCTTCAAACATGCTACGTATCCTTTTGTGATCAAAATACTCACTCAGTATACTCCAATGAAAACCGGTTACGAAATTCCAAACAATAATCGCGTGTTTCTCTGTTTGGTAACAATTACCCTGATTGGGTGGCTTAGAAATGCGACTCAATTAAAATGACAAAAGTTATAAATAGAGGCAATAGCCGACAATTGTGAACACAATTAATAAGAGCTACGGTTTCAAGGAGGCTATCGTATGGTAACCGAAATTATTAGTTCGAATGACTTTACTCAGAAGGTTTTAGAAGCATCAGGTCCGGTACTTGTTGACTTTTTTGCTACGTGGTGCGGACCGTGCAAAATGCTTGCACCGACCATTGATGAAGTGAATGCTGAGATGGCTGACAAAGCACGTGTATATAAGCTCGATATTGACCAAAGCCCCGATATTGCTCAAGTATATGGGGTTATGAGTGTACCAACGTTGATTGTATTTAAAGATGGACAGCCGGTTCAGCAGGCTGTTGGAGTGCAATCGAAGCAAACACTGCTTTCGATGCTTGCATAGTTTGTGTACGCAGGTGCACGAAAGCTGATTGGGTACTTTATATGCTCGCGAGGTGCGCTAGCGGCGTCGGATCACCGGCGCCGTTGTCATTTAGGGACAGCTTTAGTGAGGAAACGATATGGATACGCAAAACTTGATACCAGAATCTGCGGCAGCAAAAACAGCTGCAACCGCAAATACGCTTGGGGTTGCAATAATTGGAGCCGGCCCTGCTGGTATGACAGCAGCTTTATATGCGGCACGAGCCGGTCTTGATGCGGTGATGTTTGAACGCATTGCACCAGGAGGT
Source organism: bacterium D16-34 (assembly GCA_003612515.1). Lineage (GTDB taxonomy): Bacteria > Actinomycetota > Coriobacteriia > Coriobacteriales > Eggerthellaceae > Xiamenia. The sequence continues at coordinate 270,925 of RAZB01000002.1, read as the reverse complement.
CAATTGGCTCAGACAGAAATGGTGGAAAACTATCCAGGATTTCCGGAAGGAATTAATGGCTTTGATCTTGCATTTGCTATGAAGCAACAAGCAGAAGTCTTTGGAGCGGGCTACATTGGCGAAGAGGTTACTGGGCTTGATCTGAACCGGAATCCAAAAATCATTACCACTGCGTTTGGTAGTTATGAAGCACACGCTGTAATTATTGCAACCGGGGCAAGAGCTAAAAAACTCGGATTGCCACTTGAAGCGGATTTACAAGGTAAAGGTGTTTCGTATTGTGCTACTTGTGACGGCAATTTCTTTAAAGACAAGGTAGTGGCTGTAGTAGGTGGCGGAAACACAGCCGTTGCTGATGCAATTTATCTTTCGCGCATTTGCAAGAAAGTATATTTGATCCATCGCCGTGATACCCTGCGCGCAACAGCTATATATAACGACCGCCTCGCTGAACTACCCAATGTTGATATTCTTTGGAGTAGTGAGGTTCGCCAGCTTCTTGCCGAAGACGGTAAATTGGCAGGTATACGAGTTGAGCGCACAAAAGAAAACGAAATGGTCAGCTTACCGGTTTCGGGATTGTTTATTGCTGTTGGAAATGAACCAAATACCGAGTTTTTGCAAGGCAGTATCACCTTGGATGGCTCGGGATATGTCCAAACCGATGAGTTTGGAAAGACTGAGATTGCCGGTGTATACGCTGCAGGAGATGTGCGTACGAAAAGTTTACGTCAGGTTGCGACCGCTATTGGTGACGGTGCAGTTGTGGCTGAGGATGCTGCCGAATACCTCGCCACAATGCCGCTTGATGGTATTAGCTAACATGCTCTGCTATACTTTAAAGTTGCAAAAAATACGTTTAGCTTAAAGGAAACCATCATGCAAGATAACGATATGCGCGAAAAGCTTGTCAAGATTATTGAGGCTTATGAATCTCTTCAAGCAAAAATGGGTGACCCTGACGTGCTGTCGAATCAAAAAGAATATAACCGCTTAGCAAAAGAGTATGCAAATCAAGGTCCTTTGGCGCATAAGGCGCAAGAGTACGTAAGTGCGCTTGATGATCTTGAGGCTGCAAAAGAGATGCTTGCGGATGCTGATACTAAAGATTTCGCCCAAGAAGAAATTGCTGATATTGAAGCACGACTGCCTGAACTTGAAGAGGAAATTAAGTTCATGCTCATTCCGGCTGACCCGGCAGACGATAAGGACATTATTGTTGAAATTCGCGCCGCAGCTGGCGGTGATGAGGCAGCCATATTTGCCGGAGATTTGTATCGCATGTATGAGAGATTTGCCTCGTCACAAGGCTGGAAGACTGAAACGCTCGATGTTTCAGCTTCTGAGGCGGGCGGTTATAAAGAAATCTCATTTAAGGTGACCGGTGACAAAGTCTATTCAGTTATGAAATTTGAATCAGGCGTGCACCGTGTTCAGCGTGTGCCTAAAACCGAGAGCCAAGGTCGCATTCATACCTCAACGGCAACGGTTGCGGTTCTTCCAGAAGCTGACGAAGTTGAAGTGGATATCAACGAAAACGATCTGCGCATTGATGTATATCGTGCAGGCGGTCCGGGTGGACAATGCGTTAATACGACTGACTCAGCGGTTCGCATTACTCATCTTCCAACGGGCTTGGTCGTGCAATCCCAAGATCAGAAATCGCAGCTACAAAACAAAATTGCCGCCATGGCTGTATTGCGTGCTCGTTTGTATGAAAAGATGCTCGCAGAACAGCAGGCCGCTGAAGGTGCTGAACGTCTTGCGCAGATTGGTTCTGGGGATCGTGCAGAAAAGATTCGCACGTATAACGGACCTCAAGATCGCGTGACTGATCATCGCATCGGTTATAACGGTACGTACAACGGAGTGTTATTGGGTGCTGGCGGAGCTGGTCTAGAAGAATTGATTACGGCACTGCAGGCCGCCGACAGAGCGCAAAAGCTGGAAGCAGCCGTATAAGATGTGGACGGTCAAAGCTGCGCTTGATTGGACCGTAGGTTATCTTGAGAGCAAAGGGGATGAAAATCCGCGACTCTCTGCAGAATGGCTCTTGTCAAAAGCCACAGGGCTAACGCGCATTGAGCTGTACGTAAACTTTGATCGTCCGCTCACGCAAGCTGAGCGAGATATCTTTCACGATTACGTTGTGCAACGTGCGTGCGGCAAACCTTTGCAATATATCACCGGTGAAGTGGCATTTCGCCATCTGATATTGTCGGTGTCACCCGGCGTGTTAATTCCGCGCCCTGAAACTGAGGTGTTAGTGAGCGAGGCACTTAAGTTGTTGCCCCAGCCGCCGCGTCCTCGCGCACGCGAGGAGTTTGCTTCTGATGACGAAGAAGCTACATCTGAGCAAGCAGCTGAAAGTGCATTGGATGATTCTCGTGTTGCGTGTGACAAAGGCGAAGAGCAGCATAATAGCCCTGAAAAGCTTTTAGTTGCTGATATTGGAACAGGTAGCGGATGTATTGCCGCTTCGCTTGCGTATGAACATCCACTGGTTCAGGTAGTAGCTACTGATATATCGCCACAGGCAGTCGCTTTAGCGCGTAATAATGTGGCGAAGTATGAACTTGATGAGCGGGTTCGTGTGCTTGAGGGGAATTTAGGAGAGCCGATATTGGCGGCTGACGCTCATGCTTCGTCAGATAAGATTCCGTTGATGGGTCGATTTGATTTGATTGTTTCAAATCCGCCTTATATACCAACTGCGGTTCTGCAAACAATTCCCGATGAAGTGCTCAACTTTGAGCCCACTCTTGCCCTTGATGGGGGCGAAGATGGGTTGAGTGTTTTGCGCCTGCTTTTGCCATTTACTTTGAATGCATTGAAGCCAGGAGCTGCATTTGTTTTTGAGCTACACGAAGATTGCCTTGAAGAGGCGCGCACATCAGCCGAAGATGCTGGTTTTACAGACGTGCGTATCGTTGAAGATCTCGCAGGACGCCAGAGACTGTTGATAGGTCATACACCGCAAGGAGAAATGCAATAATGCCCACCCCAAACCTTCTTGAGCAGCAATTAACAAGTGCCGCTGATCAACTTCGCCAATGTTTTGGTGATCTCAACTATCGAGCGCTTATTATCTTAGGATCCGGGCTTAACGCTGTTGCAGATCGAATTGAAGAGTCAAAAGTGCTATCGTTTGATCAGGTTTCAGGTATGAAAACCTCTACCGCAGCAGGACATGTCGGCAGATATGTAAGCGGCAGGCTTGCAGGGCACGATGTGTTAGTTATGCAGGGAAGGCTTCATGGTTATGAGGGGTATACCGCCCAAGAGGTGGCATTTCCTGTTTGGGTTGCAGCCCGATTGGGTATCTCGCTACTTATTACTTCAAATGCGGCAGGTGCGCTTAATACTAGCTATGAGGTCGGCGATTTTTGTTTGATGTCCGATCAGATCAATCTCACGGGGCGAAACCCAATGGCGGCTGCTGAACCTGCCATGATATATGATCGCTTTGTCAGCATGTATGAAGCATTCGATCCTCATCTGCAAAAGATTGCACAAACGGCTGCTGCGGAAAATAGCATCTCGTTGCAAATAGGTGTGTATGCAGGCCTTTTAGGACCGAGTTTTGAAACCCCGGCAGAAATTCGTATGTTGCAAAAACTCGGCGCCGATAGTGTAGCTATGAGTGTATGCGAAGAGGTAATAGCGGCACGCGCAGCCAACATGAAAGTGATGGGAATATCACTTATCACCAATATGGGGTGTGGTATTGAAGATTCAAACCCCAATGATCTTGAGGTGCAAGATGTTGGTGCCGCGCGTGTAGGTGATTTTTATCAGCTTATCGAAGGTATTTTATCGAGCGAGTGTAATTGAGGGAGCGTCGAGAGGTACGGTGTTGCCGCGGTATACAATGCCTTCGTCAGCGAGCTGGTAAGCTATTTCGGTGTAGCTTTGTGCGTCTTTAGCAAGTTCTTCAATTTCTTCAGGGCGAAGTGCGCGTTTAACCCGTGCAGGAGATCCCATAACAAGTGAACCGTCAGGTACTTGAGTGCCTCCAACAACAACTGAGCCTGCAGCTACTAAGCAATTATTCCCAATATAAGCATCGTCGAGCACGATAGCGCCCATGCCAATAAGAGAGTTATTTCCAACGGTGCATCCATGCACAATTGCCCCGTGCCCAACTGTTACGCCATCTCCTATAACGCAGTCGAAATCTGGACTGACATGAAAGCAGCAGCCCTCTTGAATATTGCTCCGTTTTCCAACTATGATTTTCGCCCCGTAGTCTCCACGAAGCGCTGCATTGAATAGAATCAGTGTTTCTTCGCCAATAGAAATATCGCCTACGAGCGTCGCGTTTTTAGCAACAAAACAGGTTGCGTCTAATGAGACATTGAAATAAGTCATGTGCAAGCTCCTTACTTACAAGAGATGTATGCACATGATTATAAACTGAGCGACTGGGGAGTTTCGGTTGCTGTTGAATCAGTGGATCCTTGCGAGATGCCAAAGAACAGTAGCAGCCACAATGCTATACAAATTAAAACAGCCAGAGCAATCCCTAAGAGCGTACGAAGTAAAATCTTTTCGTTTATATCAGAGAGGCGAGGGTGGCTCTCTGCATTGATGTTGTAACGGGTGATGTGAGTCTGTGTTGGTGTATGAGTTATGTGTGCAGATGCGGGGCGGATATGAGGGTTATGCGGGTAGTGCTCGTTTGGATGAGTTTGTGCCGTTGCGCCCATAGTTGCCTCCTTGCGTCTATGGTTTTCTCTTAGTGTATGGGTCAATTTCAGTAAGCGCGTATTTTGCAAATGCCTCGTCATTAATCTGTATTGCTTGCCATCGTTTGGTTGGTTTTTCGTAATCTGTGAGCTTGCCTTGGTAAATATTGCGCTCGCGTAAAATATGAAAAATGTTATTGAGGCTAACGAAAACAGGCGTATACTACTTTCACTAATTGAATACGTCATAAATGCGATGACGAGGAATAGTAGGGGCTAACCCATTTGAGCAAGAGAGTCAACGGTTGGTGGAAGTTGGCAATGGGCGACCCGAATGGCACCTCTGAGCAGTTTGGACTGAACCTATGAGTTGTTTGGGACACCCCCCAGCCAGCTTATACGTAAGTAAGCTAAACCGGCGACACCGTTACCGTCGAAATAATATGCAGCTGCAAGTGCTTTGCAGACGTGTAGTTGCATGCAATTTCTTTCGCGTTATGTCCTGGTGCAGCTTGCAGCCAGGTTTTTTTATTGTCGTATTTAAACGCGAAAGGAAGGTAAATATGAAAACAGAGCACACTTTGAGAAGTGATGCTATATGTACTGGCGTCGCGCGAGCACCCCACAGATCGCTTTTGAAGGCCGACGGAATTACCGATGAAGAAATGAAGCGTCCTTTTGTTGCGGTTATCAATTCGCGAAATGACATTATTCCAGGTCACAATAACCTCGATAAAATTGCTGAAGCAGTAAAAGCTGGCATTTATATGGCCGGTGGCGTGCCCTTTGAGATATCAACTATTGGCGTTTGTGATGGCATTGCTATGAATCATGATGGCATGCATTATTCGCTTGTTTCGCGCGAAGTTATTGCTGATAGTGTCGAATGTGCGGTGCAAGGTCATGCGTTTGATGCGATGGTTTGCATTCCAAATTGCGACAAGATTATCCCAGGAATGATCTTAGGGGCTTTGCGCGTTAATATCCCAACGGTGTTTGTTTCAGGTGGACCTATGCTTGCTGGCAAGCAAAAAGGTGGATGCGGTCCTGCAACAGATTTAAATACGCTTTTTGATGGCGCCGGTAAGGTTGTTGCTGGCACGATGGACGAAGAAGAGCTGAAGTACTTCGAAGACACAGCGTGCCCTACCTGCGGTTCTTGCTCGGGTATGTTCACCGCAAATTCCATGAATTGCTTGTGTGAGGCCTTAGGCATAGCTTTGCCAGGAAATGGCACAATTCCCGCCGTTTATTCTGAACGAATTCGTCTAGCTAAGCATGCTGGTATGAAGGTTATGGAGTTGCTTGAGCAGGGGATATGCATTAAAGATATCATCACACCTGCTGCAATCTATAACGCAATGGAATGCGATATGGCCTTTGGTGGATCAACAAATACTGTGCTCCATTTAACTGCAATCGCTCAAGCTGCAGGATGCCCCATTACTATGGATGATTGGGATGCTGCAAGTGCTCGTACGCCGCATTTGGTCAAGCTGCAACCATCTGGTCCTCGCCCTCTGTCGGATTTGTACGAAGTGGGTGGCGTGCCGGTGGTTATGTGTGAGCTTGATCGAGCTGGACTTATAGATCGGGATGCGCTGATGTGTGAGGGGCGCATGGGTGATTATCTTGACAAGCTTGAACATGACAGAGTTTCAGCTGATGGCGAAGTATGTCGCACGCATACGGATCCCTATTCAAAGCAAGGTGCGCTGCGCGTGTTGCATGGAAACATTGCTCCTGATGGCGCAATTGTAAAAAAGGCTGCAGTTGACCCATCGATGATGTGCCATACAGGACGCGCTCGGGTATTTAACTCGGAAGAACAAGCTTGCGAATCTATTAACTCCGGCCAAATAAAGCCTGGTGATGTAGTGGTTATTCGCTATGAAGGGCCAAAGGGTGGTCCTGGTATGCGCGAGATGCTCACTCCTACATCGGCAATCGTTGGTATGGGACTGTCCACCTCGGTAGCTCTTATAACAGACGGTCGTTTTTCTGGAGCAACAAAAGGTCCTGCTGTAGGACACGTAAGCCCTGAGGCTGCTGCGGGAGGACCGATCGCGTTCATAGAAGAAGGTGACACGATCACGGTAGACATCGAAGGGGGCGCGCTGACGCTTCATGTGAGCGATGAGGAACTGCAGAACAGAAAAGAACGACTTGTTGCGCCATTGCCAAAACATGATCATGGCGTGTTAGCTAAATATGCCAAATTGGTGAGTTCAGCGGATAAGGGGGCATATGTTTCATGAGTGAGAAGCAGGTAAAAAAACCCACGTTTGACAAACAAGGTCAAACGATGAGTGGTGCACAAGCGGTAGTTGCCTCACTCGAAGCCGAAGGGGTAGATACCGTTTTTGGTTATCCTGGCGGTCAAGCCATCAAAATTTATGATGCGCTGTATGACTCGGATCAGATTAACCATGTCCTTGCACGCCACGAACAAGGAGCTGTGCATGAGGCTGATGGATATGCTCGTGCCACCGGTCGCGTAGGTGTTGCAATTGTGACAAGCGGTCCTGGTGCTACCAATACTGTAACGGGCATTGCGACAGCTTATATGGATAGTGTACCTCTGGTTGTCATTACTGGTCAGGTTCCGCGCGGTGTTATTGGAACGGACTCATTCCAAGAGTCTGACATTGTCGGTATCACGATGCCTGTGGTCAAACACAGCTTTTTGCTTCAGTCTACCGATGAGTTGACGCGAACGTTTCGCGAAGCATTTCATATTGCAAGTACAGGACGACCCGGACCGGTTCTCATTGACGTTCCCAGCGACTTAGCTTCCGAAGAGATGCTGTTTGTTTATCCTGATTCGGTTTCAATTCCATCATATAAGCCCACCTATAAAGGAAATGCAAAACAGATTCGCGCGGCCATGAAAGCAATTATGGAGGCAAAACGACCAGTGCTTTATGTCGGTGGTGGTGTTATATCTTCAGGGGCAACTGATGAGGTAGTTGAGCTTGCTGATTATATGCAAATACCGGTCGTTACCACTTTGATGGGTAAAGGTGCTTTTCCAGCTTCGAATCCCCTTGATCTCGGACCGGTTGGTATGCATGGCGCAAAGTATTCAAATCTCGCCATGACAGAAAGCGATCTTATTGTTGCAATTGGTGCGCGTTTTTCGGATCGCGTGACTGGTAAGGTTTCTGAGTTTGCGCCGGCAGCTCGTGTTATTCATATCGACATTGACCCGGCAGAGATCGGCAAAATTCGTGATGCCGAAATTCCTATTGTTGGTGACGCAAAAGGCGTTGTGAGCGCCCTTGTTTCAAATCTGAAAAAGGCAGAAGCCAAGCCGCAAACAGCTCAGTGGCTTGAAAAGCTGCAAGCGTGGCAGGAGCGTTTCCCGTTTTATCATCCGCATGTTGTAGAAGGCGAAGAGGCGGGCACAATTGTTCCTGAATTGGTTATGACTTCGCTATCTGAACAGCTTGATCCGGAAAAATCCATTGTGGTGACCGAAGTGGGTCAGCATCAGATGTGGGCATCTCAGTTTATCGATCGTGAAGTGCCAAGAAGCTTTCTGTCAAGCGGCGGTTTGGGAACGATGGGATTTGGATTTCCCGCAGCAATTGGTGCAGCTATAGGCGAGCCGGAAAAAACGGTGGTGTGTGTTGCTGGCGATGGATCATTTCAGATGAATAGCCAAGAAATGGCAACTGCGTCCATTAACCGCGTTCCTGTCAAGGTGTTGATCATGGATAACCGATGCTTAGGCATGGTTCATCAATGGCAAAAGCTCTTTTATCATGAGCGCTATTCGTCAACTTTGCTTGATGCGTGTCCGGATTTTGTCAAGCTTGCCGATGCGTATGGCTGGCGCGCAAGACGAGTAGAAGACCCGGCTGAGGTTGATGATGCAATTGCTGAGATGCTTTCATCAGTTGATCCGTATCTGCTTGATGTGGTTATCTCTCGTGATCAGAATGTCTATCCGATGGTTGCGCCCGGAAAAGCATTAGATGACGTGATGGGCGCAATTGACGTTGCTGTTGGCGCTGTTCGCACTGATATGCCGAATGCAAAGGAGCCGAAATCACCTTGTTCAAAAATCGACGCACAATTTGGTGGACGTTGGGAGATTGATCCTGAGGATGTCAAAGAACGCCTCGATGTAGCTCAAGCAGTTGCGCAAGGAGATGCGTTAAGTGCTGCAGAGGTTCTGCGTGCGCAGACGTCAGCAAATACTACGTGGTCTGCGAGGGAGGAATAACCTATGAAACACGTATTATCTGTGTTGGTCGAGAACAAACCAGGTGTGCTCTCGCGTGTAACGGGACTTATTTCTCGCCGCGGTTTTAATATTGAGTCGCTTTCAGTAGGACCGACTGAGGATCCAACAATGTCGCGTGTGACTGCAATTGTTAAAGCTGACGAAGTGGCTTACGAGCAAATCACCAAACAGCTTCACAAGCTAATTAGCGTCTATAAAATTAGCGACTTAACAGATGAAGGTGCAATTGAGCGCGAGCTGGTCTTATTTAAGGTGAATGCGCAGCCGGAGCGTCGTAATGAAATTATAGAGATCGCCAACGTGTTTCGCGCAAAGATCGTTGATGTTGGAAGAAGCTCGCTAACCATCGAAGCAACAGGCGATGAAAGCAAGCTTAAGGGTATGGAGGATCTCTTCCGTGCCTATGGCATTAAAGAAATTATCCGAACGGGCAAGATTGCCATGTCGCGTAATTCGAAAGAACAATAACATACGGTATCACCAGTCAAGAGAAAGGAAACGAAACCATGGCTGTGACAATTTATTATGAGCAAGACGTGAACCCCGAGATCATCAAGAACCGCAAGATTGCGGTTATCGGATATGGTAGCCAAGGTCATGCTCATGCACTCAATCTGTTGGATTCAGGTTGTGATGTGCGCGTAGGTCTTCGCGAAGGCTCTGCTTCATGGGCAAAGGCTGAAGAGGCAGGTCTTAAGGTGTGCACCATGGATCAGGCTGCTGAAGAGGCAGATTTCATTATGATTTTGGTTCCTGATGAGCTGCAGGCTGGCATTTATGCTGAGTTTATCGAGCCGCATCTCAAAGAGGGCGATGCACTGGCATTTGCACATGGTTTCAATATTCTTTATGGTTTCATCAAGCCACCTGAGTTTGTTGACGTTGTTATGTGCGCCCCCAAAGGGCCAGGTCACATTGTTCGCCGTCAATATACACAAGGCTCTGGCGTTCCTGATCTGGCTTGTGTTGAACAAGACTTTACCGGCAACGCATGGGATTTGGTGTTGTCATATTGCTGGGGTGTTGGTGGTGCGCGCTCAGGCATTATCAAAGCAACCTTTAAGCAGGAGACCGAAGAAGACCTCTTTGGTGAGCAGGCAGTTTTGTGCGGCGGCTTAGTTGAGCTTGTGAAAGCTGGTTTTGAGACGTTGGTTGAAGCTGGATACCCGCCTGAGCTTGCATATTTTGAGTGCTATCACGAAATGAAGATGATCGTTGACTTGATGTATGAGAGCGGCATCCATTTCATGAACTACTCAATCTCAAATACCGCAGAATATGGCGAGTATTATGCAGGACCGAAGGTCATCAACGAGCAATCTCGAGAAGCTATGCGCACCATTTTGGCACGCATCCAGGACGGTTCATTTGCTCGAGATTTTATGGATGATTGCGAAAATGGTCATGCGTGGCTTGAAGAGCAGCGTGAGGCTATCAATGACCATGAGATCGAGCGCACTGGCGAGCGAATTCGCTCAATGTTTACGTGGGTTAAGTCAAACTAGTCAGCCCCTCTTCAAAACAACTCTCAGATAGAGCGTTTATAAGCGTATTTTTCACACCTCCGGTTTTGTGTTGTACGTATGCAATGCATGATCGGAGGTGTTGTGTACCGTAAATATCGGTCTGGTCAGATAAGATATACCTACCAAAACACATTGCTCGGCTACACTATGACTTAGTAGACATATCAGCACTGTGATGAGAAGAGATAGGGGTTTTGTTATGTCGAAAAAGGTGCTCGTAACCGAGAAGCTATCCGACGAGGGAATTGAGGTTCTTCGCAATCGAGGATATGAGGTTGATGTTCGCCTTGATATGACAGAAGCAGATCTTTTGGCTGCAGTACCAGAATATGATGCGCTCATTGTTCGCTCAGCTACCCAAGTAACCCAAGCTGTGCTGGATAACGCAGAGCGTTTGAAGGTAATTGGTCGTGCAGGCGTTACGACTGACAATATCGACATTGTCGCTGCCACAGAAGCTGGTGTTATTGTTTGCAATGCTCCAACATCAAATATCGTGAGCACCGCCGAGCACACGATGGCCTTGATGCTTGCTGCTGCCGGATGTGTTCCGCAGGCAAATGCTTCCATGAAACAAGGGAAGTGGGAGCGCAATAAATTTGTTGGTACCGAGCTTTTTGAAAAGACACTTGCCATTTTTGGCTTGGGTCGAATTGGTGGCTTGGTTGCCGAGCGTGCGCGAGCATTTGGTATGAACCTTATTGGCTATGACCCGTATTGCCGCCCTGAGCGTGCTGAAGCACTTGGTGTGCAATTGTTTGGCAGTATCGAAGAGATTTTGCCCTTAGCTGACTTTATTACCGTACATATGCCCAAGACCCCAGATACCATCAACATGTTTGGCCCTGATGAGTTTGCTGCTATGAAAGATGGCGTTATTTTGGTTAATACCGCACGTGGTGGCATCTACAACGTTAAATCGTTGGCTGATTTTATTGCGGCAGGCAAGATTGGTGCTGCTGCAATTGATATGTATGAAGTTGAGCCTTGCCTCGATTCTCCGCTCCATGAGTTCGACAACGTTATTTTGACGCCGCGTATCGGTGCGGCAACGCGTGAAGCTCAACGCCGTGCAGCGGTGCAAATTGCCGAATATGTTGCTGCGGGTCTTGAGGGCTCGCTCGTCCCAACGGCGCTCAATATGACGCCTGTTGCGCCGGAAGCCGCAAGTAAAGTAGGACCGTATGTGCCAGCATGTCAGATGATGGGTCGAATTTTAGCGCAGCTTTCGACATCGCTTCCGCACACGCTTTGCATTACAGCGGCAGGTTCTTTGGTGGGAACTGATATGTCTATGCTCGTAGCTGGTGCGCTTTCCGGTTTGCTTTCCTATAAGTCTGATTCAGTAGTAACGCCTGTTAACGCTGAAGCGGTAGCAAATCGTCACGGCATAAGCACGACAACGGCATTTGAGTATGACGCGCATGAATATGCATCAATGGTGCGCATTGAAGCTGATGGTTTTGAGGTGAGCGCTATGCTCTCAGGTCCTGCGGCTACACCACGAATTGTTTCTTTGCTTGGGTATCGCCTAGATATCGCACCTGGGTTAACCTCGCTGGTGTTTGAATATCCTGACGCTGCTGGTCGCATGGGCATCATCGGTACCATTTTGGGCGAAGCGGGCATCAATATCACCACGATGCAAATTGGAGAAAAGGCCTCTGAAGAGTGCGTTTTGGTTTATATGAACATCGAAGGTGAAATAACTGACGATGTTATAGCTCGTTTGCATGAGGCTATTGGTGATCTTAAAAATCTTTGGGTAATTAAACTCTAAGTTGGCAATATCGAACAGGGCGAACAGTGATAAAATAATTCGCCAATCTGTCATCATTTATTGAGGGATTGCGCTGATTGGCGGTTTTGACGTTTATAAGAAAGGACGTGCTCATTTATGACTCGCAAGATCGACATTTTTGACACCACGTTGCGCGATGGTGAGCAATCACCAGGCGCCTCTATGAATACCGAGGAAAAACTTGTCGTAGCACGTCAACTACTACGTCTCAATGTTGATGTTATTGAAGCTGGTTTTCCTATTTCGAGCCCCGGTGATTTTGAATCAGTTCGTCGTATTGCTGAACTTGCAGGGGACCAGGCTGTCGTTTGCGCGCTGACTCGTGCTGTCGAAAAAGACATTGATGCGGCAGCTGATGCGCTGAAATATGCAAAACGTCCTCGTATTCATACCGGCATTGGCGTGAGCCCCTCGCACATGCGCGATAAACTTCGCATTACTGAAGACGAGTGTGTAGAGCGCGCTGTTAAATGCGTTAAATATGCGCGTAACTACGTCGAAGACGTGCAATTCTATGCAGAAGATGCAGGTCGTTCAGACTATGACTTTTTAGTACGCGTCATCCAAGCGGTCGTTGATGCGGGTGCAACCGTTGTAAATATCCCTGACACGACCGGATATTCACTTCCTGAAGAATTTGGTCGTCGTATCAAATATCTCGTAGATAACGTAAATGGAATTGATCGGGTCACCATATCTGTTCATTGCCATAATGACTTAGGTATGGCAACAGCTCTTTCGCTTGCAGGCGTTAAAAATGGTGCTCGTCAAGTTGAATGTACCATTAATGGTCTTGGTGAGCGTGCTGGCAATACCGCTATGGAAGAAGTGGTTATGTCTATTAAGATGCATCAGGATGAGCTTGATGCGCATACCGACATCAATACGCGCGAGTTTATTAAAGCAAGCCGTTTGGTGAGCTCAATTACTGGTATGAACGTTCAGGCGAACAAATCCATTGTTGGCGCAAATGCTTTTGCTCATTCATCAGGAATTCACCAAGATGGTGTTCTGAAGAAGCGCGATACCTATGAGATTATCGATCCTGCTGAGGTTGGTGCAGGCCAAAGTCAGATTGTGTTGACTGCACGTTCTGGACATGCAGCTTTGAAGCATCGTTTAGAAGAGCTTGGATATGAGCTTGAGGGCGAAGCGCTTGATCAGGTATATGAAGCATTCTTAAATCTTGCTGATCGCAAAAAAGAAGTCTATGACGAAGACTTGGAAAGCCTCATTAATGAGCACGATCGCGAAGAGCATGCACTCTTTACTCTTGAGTCTGTGCAGATAAGCTGTGGTTTCCCATTGAAGCCAACTGCGACAGTAACCCTTAAGAATCAGGCAGATCAGGTAGTTACCGCTTGTGATTTTGGTACCGGTCCGGTTGATGCGGTCTATAAGGCTGTCAACAAAATCGTTCAGGTAGATAACGAACTTTCAGAGTTTTCGGTGCAATCGGTCACGCGCGGCATTAACGCTTTAGGTGAGGTTACCATTCGCGTTACTGCTCCTGATGGGGAGATCTACACCGGTCGCGGCGCAGACGGCGATATTATCGTTTCTTCTACTAAGGCATATCTCAACGCGCTCAATCGTTTGCTGACTGACAAGCAGGAGCGTAGGCGCTCATAATGGCACTTGCGTCAAACGAAGCGTTACAACCTCAAGGGGTTGCTGCAACTTGCAGCAACCCTGTTGTTGTCATTGGTGGGGGATTGGCTGGAAGTGAAGCAGCCTTGCAGCTTGCCAAGCGAGATATTTCTGTTCGCCTCTATGAGATGCGACCTTCTGTGCAAACTGTTGTACATAAGACCGAATACTTTGCAGAGTTAGTCTGTTCCAATTCGCTTAAGAGCACAAAGCCAGAAAGTGCTGCTGGTATGCTAAAAGCAGAGCTTAAGCAGTTGGATTCTTCACTTTACTATTTTGCGTGCGAACATGCTGTTGCGGCTGGTGGTGCGCTGGCGGTGGATCGTGAAGCATTTGCACGTGCAATCACACAGGCGATTGAATCAAATCCGCTCATCGAAGTGCACCATGAAGAAGTGGACGACATTGCACATATTGCAAAAGACGCTTCTGCGGTGATTTTGGCAACCGGACCGCTTACCTCAGATAAGCTTGCTGCTCAATTACAAGAGTTCACCGGCGTGGAGCATATGGCTTTTTATGATGCGGCGGCGCCTATTGTCATGGCAGATTCGCTTGATTTCGACAAACTCTTTATTCAGAGTCGATACGAGGACGCTACTGAAAACAATGTAGGAGACTACGTCAACGCTCCGTTTACCCAAGAAGAATACGATGCCTTTATTGATGAATTGGTGGCAGCAGATCGTGTTATTGCGAAATCTTTTGAGACAAAGGAGCTTTTTTCCGCCTGTCAACCAATTGAAGAGATTGCTCGCAAGGGGCACGATGCACCTCGGTTTGGAACGCTTAAGCCAGTGGGACTCACTGATCCGCGAACTGGACGACGTCCTTGGGCAGTGCTTCAGTTGCGCTCCGAAGACAGAGAACGTCAAAGCTATAACCTGGTAGGATTTCAGACAAATCTTACTTTTGGCGAACAAAAGCGCATCTTTCGCATGATTCCCGGTTTAGAAAACGCCGAGTTTGCGCGTTTTGGGGTTATGCATAGAAACACCTTTGTTAATGCGCCAAAGTTGTTAGACAGATCACTTCGGTTGGTCACCCCACAAGCAAGCAAGTTGGGTGTTCCACTGTTCGTGGCAGGACAGCTTGGAGGTACAGAAGGCTATGTTGAAGCAATACGATCTGGTCTTCACGCTGCAATTGAAGTAAGCGCATATCTTTGCCAAATTGAAACGCCATCTGTGCCAAAGACTATGGCATTTGGGGCTTTGTTGGCATATGCTACTGATGAGGCTACAGCTGACTACCAGCCGATGCATGTGAATTTCGGAATTATAGAGCCACTTGAAACGCGGATAAAAAATAAAGGAGAGCGTTATCGAGCATATGCTTGTCGCGGCAGTGATGCCTGCGAAAAGTATTGCGAAGAATTGCAAAAACTTGGTCTTTTGTAAGAGGGAGTATCGAAATGACTGAGTCTGAAGATATCTGTCAGTTAAGCGTTGAGGTTTCAGATATCGTCAATGCATTTTGCTATGAGTTCGCCACTGAGCGCAATATTTCAGAACATACCTTACGCGCATATAGATCCGATTTGATTGATTACGCTCGTTGGTGTGCACGTGAAGATCTTGATATCACAAAAGTAACCCATCGTCAGATGCGCCGCTACTTGAGTATGCTCGATGAGGCGCAATACCAAAGAAGTACTATCAATAGAAAGCTATCAGCACTTCGTACGTTTTATCAGTGGATGTGTGTGACCGGACACAGCGAGTGCGACCCGGCAACCGTTTTGCAAGGCCCCAAGCAACCAAAAACACTTCCTCATGTTTTGCAACCGCACGACATGGTCAAACTGTTGAGTGTTCACGCTGCCATAGATCTTGAAGGAAACCCTCGCCAGCAAACGCCTAATGACGTACGTGACCAGGCTATATTAGAGTTTTTATATGCCTGTGGAGCGCGTATTTCTGAAGCCTCCACACTTTTGGTTTCAAACGTAGATTTTGCGTCTGCGCAGGTTAAAGTCTTGGGTAAGGGGTCAAAAGAACGCATTATTCCTTTGCATGATTTAGCGCTCTCTTCTATGCGAATTTACTTGCGTACTGCACGTACACAATTGCTCGGAAGCCATCATTGCGAGTTTTTTTTCGTTTCATCGCGGGGAAATCAGATGGGAACCGATGCGATGCGTAAAATGTTTAAGGCAACGGTTATGCAAGCTGGACTTGATAGTCGTTTAACTCCTCATGACATGCGTCATACGTTCGCGACGGATTTGCTTGAGGGGGGAGCTGATTTGCGTAGTGTGCAGGAGATGCTTGGGCATGCAAACCTCTCGACGACGCAAGTTTACACGCACTTAAGTCCAAGGCGCCTACAAGAGGTGCACCTACAAGCGCATCCTCGTGCTTAAGGTTTATATGCGCCTAAGGTTCACCCTCCTACGTAAGGTTTGTTTTGCTCAAGCTATGCTATTCGACAAACTTACTTATTACTCTATTTGAAATATGGTCTTTTAAGGTTGCGTTTAGGTGTCAGAGTTCATACTCGAACAAAACAGATTATCCTTTATCTCATGATTTGTTGTTTTGCTCGCAACAATAATATGAGTTGTATGAAATGCAGCTAACCAACGGAGTACTTAACTCATAACGTTGAAAGGAACAAACAATGAACAAGAAAATCATTGCAACAGTATCAGCAGCGGCACTTGCTTGTGGTGTCGTCTTTGCGCTTAGCGGTTGCGCTCAGGATGATGAGAATTTTGCGCCTGAGGTACCCACTACCCAGACATCGACGGTAACTCAAGGTGTTGATGAGTGGAAAGAGAAGCAAGAGCTATCCGCTAATGCTCAAGGCGAAGAAAAGACCGAAAACGGTGAAGCGTCAAATGAAAATGTTGATCGTGAGACACTCATTGTTCAAGTAACTGAACTTGAGGGTAACAAAGTCACCTGCATCGAGGGTAATATAGTTGAGCCTAAAGAAGGTGGCGAAGGTTATGGTTTCCAGCCTGAAAGCGAAGAAGCTATTACCTTTGAAAGTGACCAGGTAACCTATGTTGACTCAGCTGGAGATGAACTCCTTGAGATTCCTGAGCTCAGCGTTGGCAGCGTTATTGTTGTTGCAGGCCCAGCATCGCAGGGTAATATTGCCGTTGAGACCGTAGAGATTGGCGATCTTGGTTATCTAGCAGGAGCTTATGCTGAATAATTTGGGAAAAGTATCATCGCACACGCTCATGATTATTGCGGGGCTTGTGTGGCTTATAGCGGGGGTTAATGTTTTCGCTATGGGTATTGGTGCTTACTCTAACCAGCAAGGTTGGATTACTTTAGTTCTTATGGGTGGAACGCTAGCGATTTTTCTAGCGTTCCACCTCTTTGTATTTCGCAAAATGGTCAATAAGCATACCGAGCGTATCACCAGCTATCGTGGGACAAAAACAGCCGTAGTGAAATTTTTAGATCGGCGAGGGTATCTGATTATGGCTGTTATGATGGGCGGCGGTATTCTATTGCGAGCATCGGGTTTTGTACCAACATGGTTTATTGCCTTTTTTTATACCGGACTTGGTGCGGCGTTAGCCATTGCTGGCATTACCTTTCTCATCCGTGCTTTTGCGCATGCAAGCGCACAATAATGAAAACTCCCTTTTAAATCATGTGCGATATGTTTACTTGCCTATGAGATGACGAACAGCTGCGATAGGGTGTCTCGTTATCATGCGCGGGCCACTATAGCGCATAACCTCTCTGACCTGTTCGCGCATCTGTGGTTTGTAACAATGATACGGACATTCATCGCAAGAAGTTTTTGTCTCCATCTGTTTGCAGTATTTTGTGCGCTCTACCGCATACGTATCAAGCTGGGCGCATTGGTCACAGACTGCCTCTTTGCAATATGCTTGAGTATTTCGTGTCCGATCACTATGATTTCCCGCGCAGTACAGCGCAATCATCTGCGATAAGGTTTTCATCTCGCGTTGTCGCCGTTTTTCGGTTTTAGTCAGTTGCTTTTGTGTCATGCATGCCCTTTGATCTGCTGGATTTATCTTGAAGCCTACCAAACCAGTTCGCTCGAAGGACGAGAATTGTCTTTCAGCCAATAAATCTCCACGAGAAAATGGTGGGGAAATATATAGCGTTTGTGAAAGCAAAAAACGAACATATGTTTTGTAAGAGCAATGAGTTAGAATAAGGCAAAATCAGTAATTGTTTCTTTGAACTTATGAGAGAGTTTGTCGTATGTGTCAAAATGAGATTGTTATCAAAGGTGCACGTGAGCACAATCTTAAAGATATTGATGTGACCATTCCACGAGATAAGCTTGTAGTTATAACAGGCTTATCTGGTTCGGGTAAATCAAGTCTTGCTTTTGATACGATGTATGCAGAAGGGCAACGCAGATATGTTGAGAGCCTTTCAAGCTATGCGCGTATGTTTTTAGGTCAGATGTCCAAACCAGATCTAGATAGCATAGACGGATTGTCTCCGGCTGTTTCAATTGATCAAAAGACAACTTCGAGAAACCCCCGTTCTACGGTCGGTACGACAACAGAGATCTACGATTATCTGCGACTCTTGTTTGCGCGCGTAGGCATTCCTCACTGTCCTGAATGCGGACGCGTTATTAAAAAGCAAACAACAGACCAGGTCACCGATGAAATATTGGCTATATCTCCAGATTCAAAAGCTATTATTATGGCTCCTGTTGTGACTGGTCGCAAAGGTGAATTCACCAAACTGTTTGCTGATTTGCAAAAAGAAGGCTTTAGTCGCGTTCGCATTGATGGCGAAATAGTAAAGCTTGATGCAGAGCCGCATACGCTCAATAAAAAATATAAGCACTTTATTGATGTAGTGGTAGATCGAGTTCAATTAAAAGAAAGCGCGCAGAGTCGTATAGCCGAGGCGGTTGAATTGGCTACTAAGCTCGCTGATGGTCGTGTATTGGTTCAAGTGCTCGATGCGCAAGGTGAACCCTTAGGTGAGAGTGGTGGTAAATCGTCAGGCGCAACTGGCGGTTTGGGTGCTGGAGAGCATCTCTTTTCTTTAGCGCTTGCATGTCCCGAGCATGGACACTCTATGGACGAGTTGCAACCAAGAGACTTTAGTTTCAACGCACCATATGGTGCCTGTCCTGATTGTTTAGGTATTGGTAGTAAGGAAGAGGTTGATCCGAGCCTTGTTGTTCCAGACCCATCGCTGTCGTTAAATGAAGGTGCAATTGCTCCTTTCAAGAGCGGCAACTATTATCCGCAAGTCTTGCGCGCGGTAGCCGAACATGTTGGTGTAACTGCAGATACGCCTTGGGAAGATATGCCTAAACGGGCACAACATGCTTTGCTTTACGGGATCGGTGATGAGAATATTCGCGTAGATTATGTAACGGTCGATGGGCGTGAAACCTATTGGTACATTGAGTGGGAAGGCGCTATTGCCGCAGTAGAGCGTAGATTCCAAGAAGCTCAAAGTGATACCCAGCGTGAAAAACTGGCTACATATTTTTCCATTAACCCTTGTCAGACCTGCCATGGCAAGCGTCTTAAACCCGAGATTCTTGCAGTAACCATACGCGACTGTTCAATTTATGATGTCACCAAAATGAGCGCGATTGAATCGTTGCAATATTTTGATAATTTGCACTTTGAGGGTGCAGACAAAACAATTGCCGAACCTATTGTCAAAGAAATCAAAGCTCGTTTGAAATTCCTAATAGATGTGGGACTTGATTATCTAACGCTTGATAGAGCAACCGCTACACTTTCAGGCGGCGAAGCACAACGCATTCGTCTCGCAACTCAGATTGGTGCCGGTCTTATGGGCGTGCTCTATATTTTGGATGAGCCCTCCATTGGCTTGCACCAGCGTGACAACGAGCGCTTGATTGCTACCTTGGAACATCTTCGCGATTTGGGCAATACGGTTATTGTTGTCGAGCACGACGAAGATACTATTCGTGCAGCAGATTATGTTATTGACATGGGTCCGGGCGCTGGTGAACATGGCGGAGAGGTTGTTGCATGTGGCACACCTCAAGAAATACTCGCCGCTGATCACTCAATGACTGCAGATTATTTGAGTGGGAGGCGTCAAATTCCCATCCCACGTCAGAGACGAAATCCAAAACGCGGTGAGTTAAAACTCACTGGTGCTCAGGAAAACAACCTGCAAAATGTTTCAATATCAGTACCATTTGGAACACTTACCGTCATTACGGGCGTGTCTGGTTCCGGTAAAAGTTCGCTTATTACCGATACATTAGCGCCTGCCCTTGCGAACCGGGTAAATCATGCCCATCGCAAGACTGGCGAATATAAAAAGATTACTGGGGTAGATAAGATAGATAAGGTTATCAATATCGACCAAAGTCCTATTGGGCGCACGCCACGCTCAAATCCTGCTACCTATATTGGACTTTGGGATG
This sequence comes from bacterium D16-34, assembly GCA_003612515.1. Taxonomy (GTDB): domain Bacteria; phylum Actinomycetota; class Coriobacteriia; order Coriobacteriales; family Eggerthellaceae; genus Xiamenia. The sequence goes on along the minus strand of RAZB01000002.1, from coordinate 250,627 downwards.
ATATTCGAGCTCTTTTCGCCAGCACTCAGGAGTCAAAGGCTCGCGGATATGGGCCTGGTCGTTTTAGTTTTAATGTAAACGGTGGCAGATGTGAGGCTTGTAAGGGTGATGGGCAGATCAAGATAGAGATGCATTTTCTGCCTGATATCTTTGTGCCTTGTGAAGTTTGCAATGGGCAACGCTATAACCGCGAAACCTTGCAGGTAACCTACCGCGGAAAGAATATCGCTGATGTCTTAAATATGACCGTTGAAGATGCTCTTGAATTCTTTGAGAATATTCCCGGCATCAAGCGTAAGCTTCAGACCTTACATGATGTTGGGCTTGGCTATATTCGACTTGGACAACCAGCAACTACACTTTCTGGTGGAGAAGCTCAGCGCGTCAAGCTAGCAAGTGAGCTGCAGAAACGTCAAACTGGCAAGACGTTTTATATCTTGGATGAACCTACGACCGGTCTGCATTTTGAAGACGTAAGGCAATTGCTTGAAGTTTTGCAACGCTTGGTAGATGCCGGCAATACCGTACTGGTGATTGAGCACAATCTTGATGTGATTAAAAGCGCGGACTACATTATTGATCTTGGGCCTGAAGGGGGAGACAGAGGTGGCACTATTGTTGCCGCTGGAACTCCTGAAGAGGTGTCGAAGATAGAAAGCAGTTATACTGGACATTTCCTTAAACGCATTTTTAATAATGCGCCTGCATATGATGAAGTGCTTGAAGCCATAGCTTGTATCGACGAGGACGAATAACATATTGTTAAGCGTCCTGTCACCTAACCTTCAGAAGTAACTTATCTACTCTGCGGTAAAATAGCATCAGTTGATTTTTTCTCATTCGTCCTATTTCCGTTATTCGGATATAGGACGAATGCAGTTGTATGATATAGAGGAGATTGTTGTGAAGTACCGGCAGGCATGCGAGCAGGACATTGATCGCATCATGGAGATACTTAAGGATGGCAAGCTTTCTTTAGGGTTGCTTAATATAGATCAATGGCAAGGCGATTATCCTAAACTTGAAATCATACAATCAGACGTCGAACAAGGTGCTTCATTTGTTGTTGAAGATGATGGTCACGTTGTTGGCACTGCTATGACAAGTTATAACGGCGAAAGCATTTATGACGATATTCAAGGTGCTTGGTTGACCTCTAGTGACTCGACAGATCCGCATTATGTAGTCATTCATCGTGTTGCTGTTTCGAGAGACAGTCTCGGCAAGGGGGTTGCTTCCTTTTTGCTTGCTGAAGCCGAAAAGGCTGCACGCAAGCAGGGATGTGAGAGTGTTCGTATTGACACTCACGAAGGAAACACACCTATGCGTTCGCTGCTAACTAAGTCTGGCTATACAGAGTGTGGTATTGTTCTTATTGAACATGCGGAAGAGGCAACCCCTGAACGTATTGCCTATGAGAAAATACTCTAACTAACCGTTATCAGCAGAAAAGAAGCCTGTCTCTATGGACTCCAGACAACGAGAAAAAATAGCACTTATTGTTTTCGCGTTGCTTGTGGTATTAAGCGTTTGTGGTCTTTGTTGGTATCTTATTGCTGGCCATTCTTGGAATGTTGCTGCATCAAATATTGATGATACCTTTGGCGAAATGGACGGTTATACTGCGATCGTTTTTCCTGGTACCGTGGATCCCAAGCTTGTAGATGAAGACTTAGAGACGCAAGATTCAGTAAACAAACGCATAAATCCGGCGCGTGAGTCTGATAGTGCCAACAAAGAAGACAATCCCAAGCAGCCCTTATCCTCAACGATGGGCAAGCAAGGTTCGATGGGTGAAAATTCTTCCTCTTCAACCCATACCCAGCCTATAACGCTTGAGAGTGTGAAAGATTCATACCAAGAAAAAGGCGCCTCAGTATTTGAGTTGTATACCGACAATCTCGTACGATATGAAGATGGCACCATCCTGAAGCGTGAGGGACACAGGTATGGCGTATTTAGCGTTGATTCGCTTATGCCTTATAAGGCAATTGAGGACAAAATCGCTTACTTTGATGCCTATAACGTAGATTTTATCGTTGCAATCACTCCTTCGACGGCTTTGGTGTCTCGCATATCTGGAATCGACATCGTGATTACCACATCTAACGAGAAGTTATTTGCAATGGGTGAAACTATTGACGGAACCTTCTATGTCAACGCCCCGCTCAAAGGTGAAGTAGGGGTCATCTTAATCTCTCCAAGCAATGTCGTCTCTGCAAAAGTTGTGAGCTAACACTACATCGCACTCATTTTTTCTTTGACCTAAAGTTCTTAAAAAGTTGCAAGTGATCTGGCATAATCGCAAGTCATGGTTTTGCATGACATAAAATGAGGCATCTTTCACGCATTTGCATGATAGACAGACACGACACGCTTTTGGCAATCTATGCGACATCATAAAGAGCGCTTGCGCGAAGAGACAAACTTGCGGGAAGCGACAAAACGTAAGGGTATCTTCAAAGCGCATGCAAGGCGTAAAAATTACTTCAAGGAGGAGACTGGTATGAAGTTTTTGGGTATGGGCGTTCCTGAGTTGTTGATCATTTTGGCAGTAGCACTGCTCATTTTTGGACCGAAGAATCTTCCAAAACTCGGTGCTTCTTTAGGCAAGACTGTTAAGAGTCTGCGCGAGGGTCTTGGTGGAAGCGATAAAGTCGAAGAAGACGAAGAAGAAATCATCATGGAAGAAGAGGAGTACGAAGAAGAGGCTTCAGCTCCTACGAAAAAACTCAAAGCAGCAAAGAAGTCATCTGCATCTGCATAGGCAAACATTCCCTATTTAATTAAAGATTCGAAACTTTCAAAGTCGGAGGATAGTAAGATATCTTCCGACTTTGTTGTAATCCCTTTGTTTTGATTGAGCTTTTTTGTGAACAAGCCATGCTTCGATGCTTAAAATCTGATCGTTCTACTATCATAACTACTAATGGATAGTTTTAAGGGAAGGAGATCAGTGCACGAAAACATGCAATCAAGTAGCTCTGGTTCTCTTCCCGCAAAACAGCTTGTGGGAAATTCCCGAAAACTCATGAATATCGTTGGATTTGCTTGCAATCAAGCATTCATGCTCTCGCTCATTTATCTTGGTCAAAACTACGCTTTCGAATTTAATAATCTTGTTTTTGAGCGAATAGACTTATTTGTGGTAATCGCTTGCATGCTTTTAGGGTTTGGTTTCATTCGATCCGCATCAAGCAGAGCAAGAAAAGCCCTCTTTTCTTATTCAATTATGGTGGGCTTTGCCATACTTATGACGATCGGCTCGTTTATTCGCTTTATTGATCCTACAAACGCCTTGGTCATTATATTTGAAAGTGTATTAGTTGGCGTTTCTTCTGCATGTATGCTTGCATGCTGGGGCGCTGCGCTCGGTTCATTGTCGCTCAATGAATCCATTCGAGTTATATTTGCTTCATTTTGCTTGGCTGCAATAATTTCACTTGTTATAGATGTTGTAGCTTTTGAGGGCGCACAAATCATTATCTATTTCATGCCACTTGTCAGTGTTGTTATGCTTCGTCCATTTTGTACATCACTCCAAAATAGGACAGAAAGCCAAGATCAAGCGTTGCGCCCTGACGACGACGAGCGTCATGAACAGCATGCAAATATCGCCCATAAGATCACGTTTGGAGATATTTTCTCCACCAAAGAGCAGCGAAATGAAGTCAATCGACTCTCTCGAAAAGTTTTGGTTGGCACCGCGTTGTATGGGGTTGCTGCAGGATTTATGCAGACGTTTGACTCTATGCCCCAAGAGTTTGCCACGCCTTATTTTGCATCAACGCTTATCTTGCTTATTCTCTTTAGTATTGCTGCATTACAAATTGTGCCGAGCGCATCAGAGCAGCAATCAAATCAAGCTCAGCAGGTGAGCGCCCTCTATAGGCTGTCGATTCTTTTGATGATGGCAGGTTTTTTGTTCCTGCCCGTATTGGGATCGTTTGGTGTTCCTGGCGAAGCTATTGTGCAAGCAGGGTATTTGGGATTGGTAAGCGTCATGCTTTCGCTGTTCATGATGATTTCAAACATAACCAATCTCCATCCAGCAGTCATGTTTTCGCGAGGTTTGTTCGCAATGTATTTGGGTGTGATGGCTGGAATTTTGCTCGGTAGCATTATTGAGTCTGCCGCACTGTCCTCTGAACTCCCATATGTGCTTGCTGCTTGTTCTGGCTTAAGTGCTCTGTATGCCTATATGTTTCTGTTTACCGAGCAAGATTTTGTCTCTCTCACCACTATCGTTGATGACGTGAGGCGCTTTGACGATATTTGCACTGCAATTGCACAAAAAGCTGGTTTGTCGAAGCGCGAAGCTGAGTTATTGCCGCTTGCATTGAGAGGGCGAACTGGGGAACGTATCGCCCAAGAACTCTATATTTCCAAAAGCACTGTGGAAACTCACCTTAGACGTATCTATCAAAAAACAGGCGTTAAAAACAGGCAAGAACTCATTGATTTGTCAGAGCGTTTTGAACGAGGCGAAGGAGAGCTACCAACATCATGAATTACGATGCATTTGCTGATATGCTTGCTCGTTCTATCTTGGGTCTGAGCATAAAACGGCAGGTTCCCCTTGCTGAGCTGACAACATTTCAAATTGGTGGACCGGCCGAGATTGTCGTAGAGCCCAAAACGCAAGCTGAAATAGTTTCGACCGTAAAAGCATGCCTTCAGGAAAACGTTTGCTATCGCATTATAGGTTTAGGGTCAGACATCCTAGCTTCAGATGCAGGCGTTGATGAGGTGGTTATACGACTCGCTGAAAATTATGCGCACATAAACAAAACTGACCTGCCAACTCCCTTGCGCTCATTAAAAGACACGCATCAGGCGGTGTATGTGGAAGCTGGTGCATCAAATGAGCTTGTAGCAGATACTCTCTGTGGGTGGGGGCTTGCTGGTTATGAATTTGCATGTGGTATTCCAGGCACTATAGGTGGTGCGGCTATCATGAATGCAGGGGCATATGATGGCGAATTTAGCAATGTTGCCTACAAGGTTCGCTGTATTGATGCAAATGGTCACGTTGTTGAAGTGGATCGAGAGCACGCAGATTGGTCGTATCGCCACTCGATGATGGATGAGGCTGGGTTTGTTGTACTCGGAGCATATCTTGTGCTTGCTACTGATGAACAAGCAGCCATTACCGCAAGAATGCAAGACTTACAAAGAAAGCGCGCCGAAAAACAACCGCTCGAAATGCCAAGTGCGGGAAGCACCTTTAAGCGTCCCAAAGGTTATTTCGCTGGAAAGCTTATTCAGGATGCAGGTTTGCGTGGATTTCAAGTGGGGGGAGCGCAGGTCTCGCAAAAACATACCGGGTTTGTGGTGAATGCACAAGGCGCCACAGCCAAAGATGTCTGCGATCTTATTGAACAGGTGCAAATTCGTGTGTATGAAAGTGCTGGCGTGTGGCTTGAGCCTGAAGTGCGCATGTGGGGTTTTGAGGAGAAGGAGTAGTCTGTGGAGCTATTTGAACTGGTATTGTTGTTGCTAGGAGCGGTGCTGTTATCGACAGTATTTGCTGAAATGATCCCGCGCGTTTCCTTGCCACTCGTTCAGATAGCACTTGGAGCGGTTGCTGCACTTTTCTGGGCACACCCAACAGATATTCAAGTAGACCCAGAGTTGTTTTTGGTTTTGTTTATTGCGCCTTTGCTGTTCGACGAGTCACGACACGCAAATCGCCGCGCGCTTTGGAGAAACCGCAGCGCCATCTTGTCGCTTGCAATAGGGCTTGTTATTGCGACTGTTTTAGTTGTTGGATTTACGCTCAATTGGCTTGTGCCTTCCATTCCACTTGCAGCGGCTTTTGCATTGGGTGCTGCTTTAGGTCCTACCGATGCAGTTGCTGTGACTGCGTTATCAAAAGACATTAAGCTCAATCCGCGTCAGCAGGCGCTGCTCTCAGGAGAAGCGCTGATCAATGACGCTTCAGGTGTTGTGTCGTTTCAGTTTGCTATTGCGGCTGCTGTTACCGGCACTTTCTCGTTAGTGGATGCAAGCGTTTCTTTTTTGATCTCATTCTTTGGCGGAATTTTGCTTGGACTGGCTCTCGGGTTTGTAGCAGTTGTCCTGTTGCGCTTTTTGCGAAGCCAGGGTCTTGAGAGTACAACCACGCATGTGGTATTCGAAGTATTTATTCCCTTTGTTGTATTCCTCTTAGCTGAACATGCGGGAACAAGCGGAATTTTGGCTGTTGTGGCAGCGGGCTTGTTGATGACTTTCTATCCCCAAAAGAACAGTTCAGATGCTGGCGAGCTCAAGGTTGTGTCATCGAGCGTTTGGGATGTGCTCGTATTTGTCATCAATGGCGTGGTGTTTGTTTTGTTAGGAATGGAGCTTATGCTCTTTGTTTCGCCAACGCTTGGAACAAGTGGCATGTCGAGATCGTTGTTGTTAGGCTCAGTTTTGCTCGTAACGTTTTTGGTGCTAGCAATCAGGTTTATTTGGATCTTTGTCATGGATGCTCTTAAAAAGACATCCGACGGAAAACGTCTGGGTTTTAAAGGGCACGTGGCAAAAGATGCCCTAGTAACTACGTTGGCAGGGCCTAAGGGAGCAGTAACCTTGTCGATTGCTTTTACCATTCCCTATGACATTTCGGCAGGAGTGGCTTTCCCGCACCGCAATGACCTGATTTTTCTTGCTTCGGGAGTTATTGTTGTTACGCTGTTGCTTGCCAATTTTATTGTTCCGCTCCTAGCTCCTAAGGAGGCCGAAAACGCCTCGAAGAGCAGGGAGGTGGAGCTGACAATTCTGCGCGCTGTTGTTAAAAAACTCCAAGATCAATTAGATGATCAAAACCCAGATTTGGCTATCACGGCCGTAATTCGCAATTACGAAGAGCGCATTGCGAATATATTGCGAGGCGAAGTTGACTCTGAGCTGCTTCGTAAGCTTCGCATAGAAGTGGTAACGCATCAAATACTCTACGTTGATGAAGTTATAGATTCGCACGTATATGACCCATCAGTATGTGAGCGTTACTTAAATAAACTTATGCGTGTTCGTAGGCGCTTGCAGGGTCGCCGCGGAGAGAAGTATGCGCTCAAACCGCGCTATCGGATCAAGACTGGCAATATCGCGCGTTATTCGATACAGCGAGCATTCAAGAAAGCTGAACTGTTGGCGGATGAGCAATCTGATAGGCGAAGTTTGATGGAGGGCGCTGAACAAGTTGCCATCGTATACTTGAAGGGCATACACACCCGTGATGACAAGGAGCGAGCGCGCGCTGTTCGCTATCTGCTGTCTGAACATTGCTCAATGTTGCGTATGTTGCGCGCGGCGGATTCGGCAGCAAATGCTGCGCAAGAATCCGAAGTTTTAGGAACTGATGCTATTACCTTTTTCCCGCAGTATGATCCAGCGCATCTTAGGCACCATATCGATGAAGTTGAAGCTGAAGGTTTGCGATTTGAGCTTGGTCAAATTCAGGCGATGCAAGACGAGGGTAGTATTAGCAGGAAGTTTGCACGCGAATTGCGCGAACAGGTTTACATCCGACAGATGGCGCTATCAGAGTAAACGCCTAAAGTGTGCGTTGTTGGTACAACCCAGCATCAGCAAAGCCAACTTGGCGGTAGTACTGACGGGTTCCGACTGAGCTAATAACATTGATGCGCTCATATCCTGAATCTTTTGCAAGTTCGCATGCGCGTTCTATCAGCATCTTTCCAAGACCGGTGTGCTGGGCGGCGCCATGGGTTTGATGAATTGCCGCAACCTGACCATATACATGAACTTCGCGAATCATAGCTTCGCCTAGCTTGACAGGAAGCACATCTTGGCGAAGCTCAACCGCTTTTTGATTGGGAAGAGAGAGCCTCAAAAAGCCAGCTATCTTGTTCTCTTGCGTTACCCACTGCAAAAAAACTTCGCGAGTCACGGTTGTATCATAATGTATCTCTTGCAAGGAGAGTTGGTCTGCTTTGTCACTCAGACGAATTTCGCGAAGTCGGATCTCTTGTATGGGCTGACTTGTGGCTTGCGCACGCGCGAGGCTTTCGGTCTCTACCAGCTGGCGAAGGTTAACTTTTTTGTTGCCAACAACAATATCGTGCGCAGAAATATCGCGAATCATACGCGAAATGCGCAAATAGGGTGGCGTGGTGAGAAGGCAGGTGCTCAAAACATCAATGAGCTCTTCTTCAGTATATGGTTGCCATGAGCCTGCATTATAGCAATCCATAAGTCCCGTTTGATCCACTAAAGCGCAGGGATAGAGCTTAAGCTCATCAGGCAAAAATGCAGGATCATGGGTGAGCGTTTCGAAGTCTTCAATGTCGGTTTGTGGTGTTGCTCCGTACAAGTTAATCATGTAGTGGACATGGCTTTTAAAACCAAAGAGTCGAAGGAGCTCAAATGCTTCAACGATTTGCTTAAAACCGGCATGTCGGTTGTTTGCTAGCAAAATGTCATCACGCAGAGATTGAATGCCCATTTGGATTTTTGTGCAACCCATGTGGCGCAACAGTAAAAGTGTGTGTTCGTTAAGGGCATCTGGTCTGGTTTCAACAACAAGACCGACCGCACGTGAAGACGCGGTCTCGTTGATATGTTGAAGCATATCAAGCTCTTGTTGTGTAGAAACTTGTGTGGCGCTTACCGTGTCCCAAAGAGAACCAGAGCCATAAAGGTGTTTTACTGCTTCGTTGTACGTGGAGAGGCCTTGGGAAATTTGATCGTTTTCCTTGCTGCAATATGTGATGCATTCATCTGGGGTACAAGGAAGATTAAGCTCTTGGTATCGTGAGCGACGAAGCTCCATCTGCTTGACGAGGCGCTCATCATTTTCCATGTCATTGAGGGCACGAAAGAGCTCTGACATAAACCAGTATTGATAGCTCACTGGATAATCAGTCCAGGTGCCCCCAAGGATAATAAGTTCCACTTTGTCGATAACATGACCCATGTCTCGCAGGGTTCGAAGCCGAGCAGCTACTTGTAAGTAAGGGTCAAAATACGAGCGCTCAGCGCGTTGACAAGCTGGCTCATCAGCTAGATAGCTTTTTGGCATTCGTATGTCATTGGGACAATAAAGACAAGCATGCGCACATGGCCAAGGCTTGGTGAGCACGGTAACGGTGGCAACACCTGATGCGGTGCGTCCTGGTTTCATTCGCAAAACAGAAATCAATCTCTTTTCCAGTTCTTCGGTAATGCCCCATGAAAGCCACTTTGCTTCATTAGTTTTTTTAGTAGCGAAACAAAATGGTAAGAGATGCTTTTTTGCACCTATGGGCATATCGGGAGTGCGATTCTTGTTGTATGTACGAATAGCCTGCTCGAGGCAAGCTTGATCGAGCTCGGTGTTAGATTTGAGCTTTTCAAGTATGTCAAGAAAAAGGGTTTCCATATAGCGTAAGAGTATAAAGTACAATAAGAATCATGGATAATTACAACGCCAAACAAATCGCTCAACTCACAAGTGCAACACAAGCTTTTTATGAGCAGAATGCAGCATCCTTTTCTCAAACTCGACAACGAGGCTGGGTGGGTTGGACTCAGCTCGTGCCATATCTCAGCGAGGTTTTACACGAAACCACATCGCACGAAGGCATAACTTCGCACTGTTTCGTTCTTGATGTAGCTTGTGGAAACTTTCGATTCGCAGGATTTTTGTCTGAACAATTTCCTGAGTCGGCGTGGCACATACATGGTATTGATGCCTGCGACAGTTTAGCCTCATGTATACCAGAGCTGGCAGATCATATTACTGTCTCCTTTGAACACGAAGACATAATTGCAAACTTGTCTAAAGGAAAACCTCTGATAGATGATGCGCATTATGATGTGGCAGTATGTTTTGGGTTTATGCATCACCTTCCTACGGTTGCTCTTCGCCAACAGCTTTTAGAAGAGATGATTTCTGCTATTAAACCAGGTGGGCTTATCGCTTTGTCGTTTTGGCGTTTTTTAGAAGACGAAAAGCTTGCACATAAGGCGGCAAAAACAACTGATATTGGTGAAGTGCGCCTTGATATAGCAATGAGTGATAAACAAGATCGTCTTTTAGGTTGGCAGAACAATACCGAACAATTTCGCTATTGCCATTCGTTTAGTGGAGAAGAGATCGACCTGCTCATATCATCTGTAAGCGAATCTATTTCGGTACTTGATCGCTATTATGCAGATGGAAAGTCGGGTTTGCTCAACGAGTATGTCGTTTTGAAGCGCCGGAAAGATAGATAGCTCAATCTATGCGGATAACATCATTATTGGTGTCCAAGAGCGTTAAATCAAATAAAGCTCCTGGAGTTTTTCGCGCTTGCCTTCGCCGAAATGAAGAGCTTCGGTAAGGTAGGTGTCCATTGATCCGTAAGCTTGCTCAACCGCTTCAAATGCGCCATCTAAATAGCTCGTATATGCATAGTAAAGGGCATCAATATCTGCATCGAGGTGTTTTGCGAGGTGGTGAACTTCTATAGCGTCTGCAAAGTGATCTAGATGGTTTCGCACGAATAAATTAGTTGCCAAATAGTCTTTGTAAATGTCGTCTTTGCTTACACCGAGTGCATATTCAACCAATACCGAACCCAATCCAGCTCGGTCTTTTCCTTCGGTGCAATGCCAAAGGGTTGCGCCTGTCTCTGCGTTGAGCAAAATGTCTAAGAAATTGCCATAGGCACGTTTTCCTTCGCTACCCAATAAGGCAGTTGGATACACGCCTCCAATAAGAGCAAACGGATCTTTTTGATACTTTTCTAAAAATTCTATATCTTGGCTCAAGGTGTTTTCATGCGTGATTCCAAGTGTTGTCATCTGAATTACGGGCAAATCATAAAACATAACTGAGCTCATTTTATTGGTGGGATCAGGAAGATGATTGCGTTCTGCGTCGGTGCGAAAATCTATGACGCGCTCTACATTAAGTTCTTTAGTTAGTTTTGCGATATCAGCCTCGGTTGCCGCATGCAAATCTCCCGATCTAATCAAGCGATTCATTTTGAGCTGCTTGCCACTCGTTGTGCGAAGACCGCCTAAATCGCGCGTGTTATGAAGATGATCAAAGCTAAGGTGCCCAAAATCAATAAACCCCTCAATGGGGGCGGGGGTAGCAGGCTTTCCTGCGTGTGGCGTGAGTGTGTCTGTGTTGTTTTGAGTGTTCATCAGCGTACTCCTTTTTTGTTGGGAGTGAATAGTGGAGGTGTATAACCAGTTTTGACTAGATTAATCTTTGCACAACGACGATCTTTGTAGGTGGAGGCTCAATTGCAAGCTTGTAACAGATAGGCATCCACTCATCATTTGATAACAAAACGCTTGCACCCATGTCACGGTTCTTTTTCGCTTTATTGCGCTCACAAGCAGAAATGTAATGCAGTGATAGCATCAACACTAAGTTACCGAATAGCTACAAGGAGGTTAGGCATCGTGGGTATACCACAAAGATTTCGATCTGGCCTAAGACCATCACAAATGCTTGCCATAGGCGGCATGCTGTTTTCTATGTTCTTTGGCGCGGGCAATTTGATCCTCCCGCCGCTTTTAGGTTTGCAATCAGGAACATCATATACGCCAGCTATGGTTGGTTTTTTGCTTGCTGGAATTGGTCTTCCGGTATTGGCGGTTATTGCGCTTGCACTTTGTGGCGGTATTCGCGAATTAGCTGCGCGCGTGCATCCTGTCTTTGCTGCGATATTTGTGGCTTTGGTTTATTTGACCGTGGGACCTTTTTTGGCAATACCTCGTAGTGCGTCCACCTCATTTGAAATGGTGCGACCGCTTTTGCCTGAAAACTTACCCATCTCTGCTGAGATAGCAGCGGTAGTGTTTTCCATTATCTTTTTTGGGATTGCATTTCTGCTGGCGCTACATCCAGGTCTGCTCAGTAAGATCATGGGTAGGTTTAGTGCGCCGCTGCTCATTGTCCTTATTATTTTGCTTGTAGGATCTGCGATGTTCGAACCGATCGGAACAGCTCAAGCTCCCGTGAGCCCCTATAACGACAATGCGTTGGTAGAAGGTTTTTTGAATGGCTATCAGACAACTGATCTTCTTGCTGCTTTGTGCTATGGCATTGTAGTTGCGGTCAACGCTCGCGAAGCAGGCGCCGATACCCCCGCTAAGACGGTGGCAGCTATTTCTGGCGCAGGTCTTATAGGTGGCTTTTTGATGGGTGTTATTTATGTTGCGCTCGGTATTGTCGGAGTAACTATGGCAACTACGTTACCTGATGCAACAAATGGCGCTACCGTTTTGGCAGCTACGGCAGAAATTCATTTTGGACCTGCAGGATCAGTGCTTATCGCTGCGATTTTCATCATTGCAACGCTCAATGTTTCAACCGCATTGGTTACCTGCTGCTCAGAGTACTTTAACGAAGTGTGCCCGAAGATCCCACTTGCTGTGTGGGCAGCAATTTTTGCATCATTTAGCTGCTTGGTTTCTCTCATAGGGCTTGATGCTATTTTGAAGTTCTCAATTCCGTTTTTGGATGCGCTCTATCCGCCAGCTATTGTTTTGGTGATCTTAGGTATATTCCACACACCGGCAGATAAAGCTCGGTTTGTTTGGCCTTGCGCTGTGTTGACAACCGCAGCAATTAGCGTTTGTGTCGCTCTTCGCGATGTTTTAGTGCCAATGCTGTGGTTGCCAACGGATCTCTTGCCATTTGCGGATACGGGATTTGCATGGGTAATACCTGCGATCGTTGCAGTTATTGTTGGCGTAGTTGTGTCTCGCTCAAAAAGAAAGCAAGTTCAGTAAAGCTACTCTTTACCATTCCAACAATAGGTGCATACTTTTTCAGGATCAATGCCAATAGCGTCAAGCATTCCTTGTAAGGATTGGTAGCTTAGTGATTCAAACCCAAGCTCTTCGCAAATAGTGCGAAGCATACATGCGCCTCGCTCGGTTGTTGCATCAGCATATTCGTCTAAGTGTAGCTGGCCTTCGTCACCTTCAAGCTTTTGAATGGTACGACGCGCAATGAGCTCCATGTCAGATTTAGAACTTGAGAAGCTTAAATACTTGCAGCTAAACATAATAGGAGGACATGCTGAGCGCATATGAACTTCAGCAGCGCCGCTGTCATAGAGGAAGTTTACCGTTTCACCTAATTGGGTGCCACGAACGATAGAGTCGTCGACAAAAAGCAAGCGTTTGCCCGAAATGAGTTCTGGGACAGGGATTTGTTTCATTTTTGCTACACGGTTGCGGATGTCTTGGTTGCTTGGCATAAATGAGCGAGGCCACGTGGGTGTGTACTTGATAAACGGGCGTCCAAATGGCATTTTCGACTCGGTAGAAAAGCCAATTGCATGGGGGATGCCTGAGTCAGGAACACCGGCAACATAATCTACCTCAGGAAGCGTTCCCCGAGCGGCTTCGTCGCGCGCCATTATCGCACCGTTTCTGTAGCGCATAACTTCAACGTTTACGTTCTCGTAATTTGAGTTGGGGTAGCCATAGTAAACCCACAAGAACGCGCAGATTTTCATCTTATCGCCAGCAGGAGCCAAGGTGGTAAATCCATCAGCGGACACTTTGACAATTTCGCCCGGTCCAAGTTCGTAAGCATCAACATAACCGAGCTTGTGGTAAGCAAAGCTTTCAAAGGCAATGCAATAACCGTCTGCGTCTTTGCCAAGGAGTACAGGAAGTCTGCCCATGGCATCTCGGGCGGCAATGATAGAGCCATCGGCGTTAAGGATGAGCAGTGTCAGCGAACCTTCAATGCGCTCTTGAGCATATTTAATGCCTGATACGAAGTCATCTTTTTGGTTGATAAGGGCGGCAACTAACTCAGTTGAATTAACCTTTCCGGAGCTCATAGCCATAAATTGTTTTTCACCTTCGGCGAAAAATTCGTCAACCAACTCATCGGCGTTGTTAATGGCGCCGACTGTGGTAATGCCAAACGTACCTAAATGTGAGCGCACTAAAAGGGGTTGTGGGTCGGTGTCACTTATGCAGCCAATGCCGCTTGTGCCATGAAATCCTGGAAGGTCATCTTCAAAGCGTGTTCGAAACGGCACGTTTTCAATAGAATGAATCTCTCGTTGAAATCCGGTTTCTTGATCGCAGAAAATCATACCTGCGCGACGGGTTCCTAGATGAGAATGATAGTCAACACCAAAAAACACATCTAATACTACATCGCGATTAGAAGCTGCACCAAAAAATCCACCCATAGCAACCTACTGCCTTTCGTCAAACGAAGTATTTGTTCTTACATTCAAAGTATAGGCGAAGTATACGTGCCTATGTTGTTAACGTTGCGTTAAGTATGGGTAATGTACATATTATTTTGACTGCCAACAAAAGAGAAACACTTTGGTAAGTAAATACCTCAACGCATCGGCAAAGATTATGTAGTGTGGGACAATAATGCAAGGTTAAAACGCAAATCCGGGAAGGTGATATTTATGGCTAAGCTTGCAGCGGTCATTTTAGCGGACGGTTTTGAACCATTAGAGGTTGTTGCTCCTACTGATGTTTTACGTCGTGGTGGAGTAGAGGTCGCGCTGGTGTCCATCATGGGTGGCGCAGAGGTGATTTCTGCACATAATATTGCATTTCATGCAGATATGTTGCTTGAGGAGATCAACCTTGACGACTGCGACATGATCATTGTGCCAGGTGGTTCTGTTGGCGTTGAAAACATCATGAAAAATGAGACCGTAAGAGAAGCGCTGACTTCATTTATGCAGGCAGATAAACTAGTCGCTGCTATTTGCGCAGGTCCTATGGTACTTGCCGATTGCAGATTGTTAATTGGACGTAAGGCCACGTGTTATCCGGGGTGTGAAGATGTGCTGCCAGAAGGAACCTACGTGGCTGATAGGGGTGTTGTTGTGGATGATAATCTCATCACTGCAAACGGTCCAGCATCAGCTTTGCCTTTCGGCTTGGCACTGCTTGAGGCGCTTTGTGGTAAGGCAGAATCCGAAACCGTTGCAAAGAGCATGCTTTATAAGTAGGGAGCAGGTAATAAGAAACGCGCTTGTTCTCAACAGAAGAAGCGCGTTTCTTATGTTTCGGAATGATTGTTGATGCTGAGCTTAGATGGTTTTGCCTTTGCAATGATCAATCATGTGCTGCACAAGTTGTGCAGTCCAGCCTTGCAATTTGATCTTTTTGGGAACCAATTTGCCGTCGACAAGCTCATCGTAGGAGACATTGATCCAGGCGAAGCGCTTAACTTCAACTTCGCCATCATGTGAAAGACAGGCCTCTACCGCTTTGTACGGATGAAGCGCTTGCTTGAGCACCGGGTTGAACATGACGCGTGGTTGTTCGTTGTCGTCAAGATACACCACAACGGCTTTTGTTGAGCCAATCTGGTTAGCTGAAAGTGCAGCTGCTTCGTCATTAGCGGCAAGGGTTTCAAGCAAATCAGCTACCAATTCAGCATCTTGCTCGGTAGCTTTTTCGCATGGTTGCGAAAGAAGTGCATCGTCTTTCACAATTTCCTTGATCATAGATCCTCCTTAGGTATTGTTTCGTCAACGAAGTATATCGCAACTTTCACAAGATCGCTCGTTAGTGATAATAGAGATTGTTATATCATTGATGAACTAATTTTTACGAACTGTCTTTTAGATAGTTAATGGTAGGAGTCGTTTAGGAGGATGGCACTGCAATGGCGACAGTATTTCGCGTTATTAAGCGCGACATTGTTCGATTGTTAAAGGTGCCCCAGGCTTTAGTCGTAATTGGCGCGTTGCTCATATTACCTTCGCTTTATACCTGGTACAACGTGATCGGATTTTGGAATCCGTATGACAACACCTCTGAGCTGAGAGTTTGTGTTGCGAATCTCGACGAAGGTGGCTCATCTGACATAACAGGTGAACTCCATGTAGGAGACATGATCGTTGAAAAGCTTGAAGAAAATGACCAACTCGATTGGGTAATTACAAGTTACGACGACGCGATGGATCAGCTTGAAGCGGGGCAATGCTATGCTGCTTTTGTTATCCCAGAAAGCTTTACCTCTGACCTTTTGACTATAACCGAAGGGTCGTTTACCCAGCCAGAGATTACTTATTACGTAAACGAAAAAACAGGTCCTGTTTCACCAAAAATTACCGATGTTGGGGCAACAACGCTTGAAGAAACTATCAATGCAACGTTTGTATCAACGGTAACAGATGCTATTACTGAGGCAGTTGATAACGCGCTGTCTGACACTCAAACTGAAATTGATTCTCATGTTTCGGTTGCTTTACAGCGAATAACTGATGCGCAATCTGCAGTAAGCGAAACTAAAACATCTTTTGAGTCGGTGTCAAATGCCGCCCAAGAAGCAGCTGAAAAGGTACAAGATGCTCAAAGCGCGCTTGACGAAGCTACCACTCAAATTGATGAAGCTAGTCATTTTTTGGACGACATTCAAGCAAATTGCGCGCAGGTTAAGTCATCGCTTTCAACCTTTTCTGCTTCTTCAATGCCACTGGTGAGTGATGTTTTACTTGATGCAGAACAAGCTGCCCAGGCTACAAAAGACGCTACGGGAAAAGCTTCAAACTCAATTACGCTTGCAAAAGATGACATAAGCGGTGTTGTGGATAATGCTGCAACTATTGTTGAGCAAGAGCAGGGAGTGATAGATCACCTCAACGAGCTTATTGCTGAGATCCCGGAAGACGAAAATATACCTGAACTTGCAGAGGTGAAGACAAGGCTGCAAACAATCGCAGATGAACTTGGTGCTGGTGTTACTAGGGCGCAAGAAGCAGTTGGTGGCATAAAAAACACCGGCACGGAGATGGATGCTTCCCTTGAGACACTCTCAGGCATTGTCGCGTCTCTAGATGAGGCCACCAATAATGCATTCGATTCGGTACAAACAGCCTCTGATTCACTTTATACGCAATATATTCCACAGCTTCAAACTTCACTTGATAGTGTTTCTAGTGCTGCTGCTACCTTACAAGGCGTTTTGTCATCGCAGACCACGCTCGTTTCTCAGACAAAAGGCGCGTTATCTGAGCTTTCGGAGACGCTTTCATCAGCGAGTGGGATCGTGGATCAGACATCTGAGCTGTTTGATGGCGTTGATAGCGAGCTCGCCACTATAGCCGGAGATGTGTCGACGCTACAAAACATTGATATTTTTAAAGACCTATTAGGCGAAGATGGCCTTAATGCTGAACAGATTTCAGACTTTATGGGTGCTCCCACAAGGGTGGTAACTGAATCACTGTATCCACTGAACGCTTACGGTTCTGCAATGGCGCCGTTGTTTATGAATCTAACGTTTTGGATTGGCGCCATTATGCTGATCGTTATTATGCGACAAGAGGTGGACGAAGAAGGTTTTCCTGACATTACTTATACGCAAGCTTATATGGCTCGTTTTTTGTTCTTTGAATTCCTCGCAATTATCCAGGCAATTATTTGTTGTGCTGGGGTAATGGCGATAGGTGTACAAACTATGAATGCACCAGCGCTTTTTGTAGCTGCGGCAATTTCGTCTATGTCTTACATGTCTATCATTTTCGCCTTGTCTTTGACCTTGCAACATATTGGCAAAGGTATATGCATCGTGCTCGTCTTTGCTCAAATACCAGGTGCAACAGGCTTGTATCCTATCGAGATGACCTCAAGCTTTTTCCAGGCGGTATATCCATTTTTCCCGTTCACCTACGGTATCAGCGCCATGCGTGAGTCAATTTGTGGTTTTTATGGCACAAACTACTTCCAAGATGTCGCCATGTTGCTCGTGTTTTTCGTAATATTCTTGATCTTGGGACTCAAGATTCGACCGCTGTTGGCAAGCGCAAATTACATGGCTGCTCAACAAGTTGCTCAAAGCGGCATATTCAATGGCGAAGAAGTCTCGGTGCCGCGTAATGGCTATTCAAGAGCGCACATTTTAGAGGCATTAGCACATCCGCTTGACTATAAGCTTTCACTCGAAAAGCGCTATGAGACGCTACAAAACCTGCGACCAAAGTTTATTAAAGGTGCCACTATTGCAGGGTTTGCGGTACCGGTTGCCTTGATGGTGGTCTTTGCGCTAACGCCGGCGGAGAAAGTTTGGATTCTTACTGGGATTCTCCTCTGGATGATTATCGTTTTTGTGTGCGTAATCATTATGGAGAGCAAGTTATACAGCATCAAAAAGCAATTACAGCTTGATGAGTTATCCCAAGATGAACTTATTAAGCTTGCAAATAGTAAAAACTCAATTACTGACGCGGTAAGAAAACTGCCAGATGTTGATACTTCGTCTCTTGGGGGTGAGCATCATGCGTAATATGTGGCTGCTCATCAAAGATGACTTTAGACGCCTGTTTAGAAATGCCATTAGCATTATTATTGTTATTGGTTTGGTGGTGCTCCCTTCTATTTTTACCTGGTATAACGTTATTGCCTGTTGGAATGTTTTTGAGAACACGGGCAACTTGACGGTGGCAGTTGCAAACACTGATGAGGGATACGAATCTGATCTCATACCTTTGCGCATTAATGTTGGTGATCAGGTTTTAAATGCGCTTCGAGCCAATGATCAAATTGATTGGCGCATCACCGATGAGGAGGATGCCATAGACGGAGCGCGTTCTGGACGCTATTACGCTGCGGTTGTAATCCCAAAGACGTTTTCAAAAGACATGCTGACGTTTTATGATGATAACGCACAGCATGCAGAAATCATCTATTACACCAATCAGAAGAAGAGTGCTATTGCCCCAAAGATTACCGACCAGGGTGCAGATACTGTTTCATATCAAGTTAACGAAGTTTTCGCTGAAACACTGTCTGAAGTTTCGCTGGCACTTGTACAAGGATTCTCTAATTTCGCTGACGAAACTGATATGCAAGGTCGCATAGCGTCTTTGTCTGAACATGTACGCACTATGGCTACTCGCATTGATGATGCGGCATCGGTATTGGCGCTCTATGCAACATTGACTGAATCTGTTGACTCGCTGAATGCAACTACGTTAGAACTCTTGCAATCAGCTGATCAAAACTTAACCAACTTGACCGCCACCGCCCAAAATGGGGTTGATACGATCAAATCAACGCTTGGCCAGCTCGATGGGTCTACTGATTCAATCACCCAAGCGCTTGAGGCGGTGCAAGCTCGCTATGATGAATTGAGTGGGCAAATTGGAACTCTCTTCGATGAAACAAGCATTGAATCAGGGGAGGCATCAGCGAAGCTTCGCACAGTAGCTGGTTTGGTTGATGCTCAGATTACCGATTTGCAAAGCAGATTGAGCGCGCTTGAGGAAATTAAAGAACAGCTGCCAGAAGATACGACTGAAGGAGTAACGGCTGCACTTGATGGTGTGGCAGAGCGCATGCAGACTATTCAAGATAAGCTGACTGTTATTCGAGACAACCTCAATAACGCGGCTGATAAGATTGACGCTGGTGTAGCGGATGTGAGCACCGAGCGCGAAAAAGTTGAATCGCTCATTGCTGAAGCAAAACAAGGCGTGCTTGATATCAAGACTGACTACGAGCAAAATCTCAAACCTACGCTTCAGCAATTAACAAGTGACGCTCAAACGTTTGCGAATAACTTAGATAGCGGTTTAAGCGAAGCGCATACGGCCGAGTCAAATGTTGAAAACACCCTTGGCGCTACATCGGTATCAATGGGTGACGCTTCTACAAAGATTAATGATTCCGTTGCGCGGTTGCATGAGGTTTCTGAAAAGATGCGCTCCTTGGCAGATCGTATTGACGAGTCTTTAGCAACCGGCGACACATTGTCACTTCAAGAGTTATTCACCAGCGACATTGAGACGCTCTCGCTTGCTTTGGCAGCTCCTGTTGGTGTTCACAGGGAGGCAGTTTTTCCTGTTGAGAATTTTGGTTCAGCAATGACACCTTTATACACTTCGCTTGCACTTTTCATCGGATCGTTATTAATTATGGTTGCATTGAAGCCTCATCCGTTAAAAGAGCAAGTGGCTTTGTTGCATAACCCCAAGCCCAGACAGCTGTTTTTGGGGCACTTTGTTGTGGTTGCATTCCTGTCTCTTATGCAAACAACACTTATGGGACTAGGTAATATCTTCTTTTTGCAAGTGCAAGCAGTGCATCCATGGTTGCTGATGATTTGTTTTTGGGTATCAGGATTGGTGCTCGTATTCCTCATCTATTCTTTGGTTGCGGCATTTGCAAATCTTGGTAAAGCAATTACGGTATTGCTGCTTATTGTGCAAGTAACAGGGTGTGGGGGATCGTTCCCGCTGCAGTTGTTGCCGTGGTTTGTTCAAGAGATTTCGCCCTATCTTCCGCTCACGCATGTAGTAAATGCTATGCGCGCAGCCATGATGGGCACCTATGGAAATGATTTTTGGATCCAAATTGGAC
The DNA here is from genome assembly GCA_003612515.1 of bacterium D16-34. GTDB lineage: Bacteria > Actinomycetota > Coriobacteriia > Coriobacteriales > Eggerthellaceae > Xiamenia. Next base: position 230,332 of record RAZB01000002.1, on the reverse strand, counting down.
AGTTGTGCCTCTTCTTGATTCCGGCTGCACTCATAGGATTAGTACTTCGCAAGCCTTTAGCGAAATTTATGGAGTGGTATGTTGAGAAGGTGGAATCAACTAAGCTCATCGGTTAAGCGCACGTTTGAGCGAATACGCGAAGTGAATGTGTATTTTCAGGCGGTAAGTGGCACTGCTCAGGTGAAAAAACATAACTGATATTCTTGTATTAAACACGGCGTAGGTTGGCAAATTTTGCATAGCCTGCGTCGTGTTTTCATTTTTTGTTATTGTTGGTTCACGCGTTATTATCAGCTCTCAAATTTAAGCCACTTTCACTTTTTGTGCACTTGCACAAAAAGCTATACTTAAGTCCTTCCAAGCGAGGGTTTTATCAAAAACCGTGCCAAGTGTTCGCTTAGGAGGGAAGGCATGGATCTAAAAGATCTGCATGGCGCGAAAGCGTCATAACATCGAACAGAAAGGTAGTTATATGAGCGGTGACAACGTAGTGCTCGCGCGAAATACCGAGAACGCACCTATCAGCTCTCTGTATTCGCAAACAGTAGCTTTTTCTCACTACAACAACCTGTCCGCCCAACTTCCCGTTGACCCGAAAACGGGCGAAATTGTAGCTGGTGGTGTGCGTGAGCAAGCTGATCAGTGTTTCGCCAACATTAAGGCAATTGTGGAAAGCATTGACCATTCACTCAACGATGTGGTTCGTGTTACGGTTTTTGTTCGCGACATCATGGACCTTGCTGAGGTTGACGACTCGTTTGTAACCTTCTTCACCAATCATGTTCCCACTCGTACCAATGTAGCTGTTGCTGGTCTTCCGCGCGACGCTCGTGTGATGGTGGAAGCATTGATCACCAATGGTGAAGGCACTATTCCCAATGCTCCTCAAGCAGGTGACTTGCTGAAGTATGTAAACAACACGCACAATGCTCCTTACAGTGCGCTTTCTTCGCAGTCAGTAGCATTTTCTCACTACAACAACATCACGGCACAATTGCCAATCGATCCGGTTTCTAATCAGATCGTTCCTGGTGATACGGCAGATCAGGCTGCACAGTGCCTCAAGAACATCAAAGCAGTATTGAGTGCTATGGATGTTCCTTTTGATGACATCGTAAAGGTGACCATCTTCTTGAAGGATTTGGCTGATCTTGATGCGGTAAATGAAACGTATAAGCGTTTTTTCCCGGATTCAGGTATCGCACGTGCTGTTGGCTATGTTCCTGCACGCACGATTGCTAAGGTAGACGATCTGCCTATGCATGCAAATGTTCAAATTGAAGCAGTGGTATCTCATGGTGATGGTACGCCTCCTCAGGCTGTAGAGGATCGTCATGGTTTGATCATTGAGGCAAACAACACCGATGCTGCTCCGAAATGCCCTCTTGCAACACAGACGGTAGCATTTTCTCACTACAACAACGTAGGCGCTCAGTTGCCTATCGATCCTGCTACGGGAAGCATTGTTGCTGGTGGCGTGCGTGAGCAGGCTACGCAATGCTTGAAGAACATCAAGGCTATTATTGAAAGCGTTGACCATGTTATGGAAGACGCCGTTAAGGTTAATGTATATCTGAAAGATATTGCTGATCTTGACGAACTCAATGAAGCTTACAAAGAGTTCTTCCCCGAGGGAACACCTGCTCGTCGTGTTGTAGCAACGGGTGCTAACCCCAAAGATGCCCTCGTGCAGATCGAGGCTATTTTTGGCAATGCTGAGGGCACGCCTCCGCTGGTCTAAGCCTTTGTAGCTTTAAGTTTGAAAGATATCGGCACGAACAAGTAGTTTCATCAAACTTATCTTGGTTTTAAAATGCGCTCACCTGGTGGGCGCATTTTTTAAGCGTATTTGCGCTGAAAGATGATAGTGATTGCCAAACTGATAATCACCAAGATAGCAGCAATAATAAATGCTGGCTGATAGATGGAAAACGTAGCGAAGATTCCACTCATGATTTGAGGGCCGAGGATGCCCGCAACAGAAAATGCAACAAAGAGGACTCCATAGTTTACTGAATTATGAGCGCGCCCGAATTGTTCAGCACAAAATGCTGGATAAACTGACATGGTTGAGCCATAGCCAAACCCAATGAGGCAAAGACCAGCATAAAAGACAAGAGAATTGCCGGGCGAGACAAAAATCAATCCTAAAAGACCAATAAGCATTCCGCTGAAAATAATGCGCAATGTCGCTATAACGCCGAGCCGATCACATACAAAGCCCGACACCAAGCGACCTAAGGTATTAAAAAGCGCAAGAACTGATACGGCAAACGCTGCTTGGGATACCGAAAAACCAACTAGTCCTTGTGCGATGGGGCTAGCTTGCGAAATGATCATCAATCCCGAAAACGCTGAACAAAGCAACATGATAAACATAAGATAAAACTGTGGCGTGCGGATCATTTCTTTCCACGTAAGATTATTTTGATAATCAAGAGCAGACACGGTTTGCATAGTCGTGCCTATATCTGAAACCTCTCTATTTTTTGACTTGCGAGAGTGACCCTTTGAATTACTCTCAGGAAAGTAATTTGAGGGAGGAGCTTGAACACGCGTTGAGACAAAAGCAATCAAAAGAAACATCACAATGCCGAGCGATTGAAAAGCAAAAGTTATAGAAACCGCTTCTATGAGCACGTTGGCAATAACTGGCATAAAGACTGAACTGAGACCATAAAACGTTGTAATTATGCCACCTGCTGTACCAGGTTTGTCAGGATAGCTTTTGACAGCATTTGAGAGTAGCGAGCCATATACTAGGCCTTCGCCAAGACCCAAACATACTCCATAGGTAAACATCAACATAAGAGGGCTTGTTGCAAATCCGCTTGCAAACATGCCTCCGCCAAATAAAACGCTTCCTACTAATACCACCTGTTTAGGTCCGAGCTTGTCATTTATGATGCCGCCGAAAATCATCATGAGCGTACTCATGATGGTGGTGATAGTAAAAACAAAAGATAAATCAGGCGTGGCAATGTTTTGCGTCAAAGCAAAGTGCTGTGCCATAGGGGTGGAAAACACACTCCATGAATAAATTGATCCGACGCAGAGGTTAGCAACACACGATGCAACAAGAATTACGTTGCGCTTTTTTGTGAACTGTTCGTTTGTGAGTGTTTTTGATTGTGTGGTCAGGTTACTGATCATTACTGGGCACCCATTTCTCAAACATTGCAGCTTTTATGTGGCAGATAATCCCAAAAGCGCGAAGTGAGTATATGTATATGAAATGCTATCGAGAGGTTTCACTTCGCATACATGCTTCGAAAAAGCATAGGGGTTGTTTTATACTTGCGCAAGAGTCAACGTTAATCTTATTTAAACGGTTACCAGGAAGCGTGTGCGCATGAAAAAATACCTCTTAAAGCGCTGGTGGTTTGTGCTTTTTGGCGTACTTGCGCTTGTGCTGGTTGCGCTTTTTTCATCAAATCCATCATTGACGGAATTTGTATACAGCCGCTCGATATTTCCTACGCTATCAACCGTGGTTGGGTTTTTGCCTTCATTGGTGAGTTTTTCTGTTGCCGAATGGGTCGTTCTTTTGTTTTTGGTATTTTGCCTAGCCTATATCGCCTACTGGATTGTCCAGCTAATTCGCAAAAAGGATGAGCGTGGGTTTCAGGTGTACAAGGCTTTTGTTGGTGTGCTAGTTCTTGCCAGTGTTGTCTATTTTTGTTTCGTAATCACAGGTGGGCTGAATTATTACCGCTATACCTTTGCCGAGTCTGCAGGAATTGAACTTGAGCAATCAAGCGAAGACGAACTTGAAAGCTTGTGTTGGTCGCTCGCAGACAATATGAATCAAACGCGTGCAGAAATTGGCGAAGAAGTTGATGTATGTGCTCTCAATTCAGGTGATTTCGAACGCTATGCACATGCTTCAGTAGGTGCTATTTCTGCACTTGCTCAGACATACCCGGTATTAGAACGGCCACTCTATTCAACACCAAAACCGGTATTTGCCAGCGAGTTTCTCTCTGATGCCAATATCGCGGGTATCTATTTTCCTTTTACAGAAGAGTCGAATATCAATACCCAAAGTATGTTGTTTACTATGCCAGCGACCATGGCTCACGAATTAGCGCACCAGTGCGGGTTTATGCGCGAGGATGAAGCTAATTATATTGCGTATGCAGCATGCGTTCATACTGATCAAGATGCACTTGTGCGGTATAGTGGCTATTCGCTTGCCTATGATTATTCGCTTTCTGCTCTTAATAGGGTCAATCCAGATGTCGCAGCAGAGATTAACGCAAGCTTGTCTGATGATGTTAAAACAGACAGGGTACGCCGCGCTCAATATTTGTCTGAGCATGAAGGCGAGATAGCACGCATATCAACACGCATGAACGATGCCTACTTAAAAGCTAATAAGCAAACCGACGGCGTGCAAAGCTATGGACGTATGGTTGATTTGCTTTTGGCAGAGCAGCGCAATCACACGTTTGATTCTTCTGAAAGCGCTCCTGAGAGTTAGGGGATGCTTTCATTCGTGACTTCGACGATGGTTTTGGTATCTTTGGGTAACGACTTTAGGTAACAACCTCCTTTAGGCAACAACCTCCTCAACAAACCACTTAGGGTCTTCAAAGTATAAATAGGTGGTTCTTTCCCCGATACGAATGGTATAGCAAAGTCCATCACCGCCAACTCGTCGTGAAGCAGCACGTCGTATGCTAATTACCTCATCAACTGGATAGGTGGTGCCGTCATACCACTGGATAGATAGCGGACGCACGCGACCGTCTTCGTCCATGCGAGCGGTGACAGAAACGTATCGTTTTATTCGTTCGCTAATGCCTTTCATGTTCACCGCCTATCGCAAATAGCCTATGGGATGCACGGTGTTGTCGCGCTTGATATCAAGATCAGCCATGGTTTTGTCGGTCATTTCAACAACGCGCCTGATGCATCCATTGCCAAATCGATCGCGTAAAGCATCAATGCAATAGTCTAGTTTTTCTCGCTTAAGGAGCGCTTCGGTGTCTCCAAAGAGATCGTATTGGACAAACTGATCCATATTGACCAAGTTGGTGGTGCGCACGTGAAGAGCACGAATGGCATGTTCGTCATCTAAGGGTTGGTTTGCTCGCAGCAAATCAAATGCAGCATTTGCAATATCAGCGGTAAGGCATGTTGGTTGGCGCAGTGTTGTTTGTCGAGAGTATCCGCTTAAATCAGACGCTCTTCGAACCCCTACGCATATTGTTTTGCATCGCAGATAAGATTCGCGCAAACGCTGAGCTACCGACTCGCTTAAAAGCCATATCAATGCTTTGACCTCGGAAGGTGAGCATAGATCATGGGGAGCGGTGAGCCCGTTTCCGATGCCTTTAATGTCGTAATCAACATCTGCTTTCGCAGGATCCATTATGCGCACGGGGCTATTGTCTTTGCCCTGCGCAAATTCACGAAGCATAAATCCAATTTTGCCAAAGTGCTTTTGCAAAAAATAGTCACTCGCACCAGCAATATCTCCGATCGTTTCATATCCAGAGCTATGCAGTTTGCGCCGCGTTGATGGCCCGACATACATGAGATCTCCCGCGTCAAGAGGCCAGGCGCTGTGTTGGTAGTTGCCACGCGTGATCTGGATGATGCCGTCTCCTGGGTCAGTATCACTTCCTAGTTTGGCGAATACTTTGTTCCATGACATGCCAATGCTGACTGTAAGCCCAAGCTCTGATTTGATGCGTTCTGATATTTCCTGGGCGACAAGATAGGGGTCATTGCCAAAAAGCGCCAATGAACCTGTCACGTCAATCCATGATTCGTCTAAGCCGAAAGGCTCAACTTGGTTCGTGTAGTCGTAATAGATAAGTCGCGCGAGCTTTGAGTAGCGTTTGTAGGTTGCATAATCGGGCATAACAACCCTGAGGTCAGGGCATTTTTGTTGTGCTTGCCACAGCGGTTCAGCGGTAGTGATGCCTGCCGCTTTTGCTTCGCGTGACTTCGCCAAGATAATGCCGTTGCGCTTTTTAGGATCTCCGGAAACAACAACGGGGCGCCCCCTTAGTGATGGGTTAAGGTGTTGCGCAACCGATGCGTAAAAAGCGTTCATATCAATATGCATAATGACACGATCGCGCATAAACCCTCCTCAAAAGCGTAGTGGTTACCAGAAAAAGCAAGAACGTATGTTCGTATGTGAAGGATTATATCATGCACTCAAAAAGAGGAGGCGTCAATCGAACAGATTGTGTTTTCTTGATTGTGAGCGTTATGCCGATCAAACACGCCTTGCAAAAAATCTTACTTCGCCATCTTGTGATTTGCGCTACAATCTGCATCTTGTGACCCATGTTTTGCTGTGACATGTGTTGCGTAGGCTTGTCAGCTGTGCCAAGCCAAGTTATATCTATCAGCCCTTGAGTAGAAGGGGGTCGGCGATTGCAAGCTCAAGAGTCGCGTCCTCCCGACGAGCACGATCTTTTCCCGCCAACTCCGCCCGAGGGGTCAATTGGCAATCTTCGTAAAAGCAATATTTCGTCTTTAGGCATTGCCTTTATGCTTTTTTGCCTTGTCTCTGCGGGTGCTTTTGGTATTGAGGAGATCATTCCAACGGCAGGACCGGGTCTGACGCTTATTATGCTGATCGTGTTGCCTTTTGTGTGGGCTCGACCTATTAGCCGCCTGGTGGCTGAAGCAAATGCAATCTTGCCGCGCGAGGGTGGCATTTATGCCTGGGCGAAAGAGACGTTTGGCGAATTTTGGGGCTTTCAAGCGGGCTGGTGGACTTCTATGGACACCTACATCTCAAGTGGTGCCTATATTGCGATGGTGGGCGGCTACACCTCACAGCTTCTCTCGCTTGATGATACAGGTGCTTTTGTTGTAAAACTTTTGGTTGTCGGCAGCTTTACTGTGGTTAATCTCGTAGGGCTTGTCGAAGTTGAACGCATTAGTTCATTTTTCTCGGTGCTTATCATTATTGTATTTGGTTTGGCTGTTGTATTTGGTTTTGCTAACTGGCAGACCAACCCCTTTGATCCGGTTTTTGCTGAGCCGGCCGCACCTATGAAGTGTATTGCCGAATCCATTAGTTTGGGTATTTGGATGTATTGTGGCTACGAATGCATTGCAGCTATGTCGGGCGAATACGAAGATTCGTCGCGTACGGTTGCGAAAGGTTTTCGTATCGCGCTTCCGCTGATTGCTTTGTCCTATATCCTTCCAACACTTGCCTGTCTGGCAGCTTATCCGGCGGGTTCGTGGGTGAACTGGGGAATTGATGGCGGCTTTACGGCAGACGTGCTTGGATATGGCACCATTTTTTCAATGGTGCTTGGGCATACTGGTGTTGTGCTGTTTTTGGTTATTGCCATCATGAGCCAGTGCACCATCTATAACACCTATCTCGCTTCTGGATCGCGCAGTTTTTGGGTTCTGTCTGAAGACAATCTCTTTCCGAAGTTCATTCGCAAAGTGGATAAATCTGGTCGAAGTCCGTATGTTGGCGTGTTGACAATTGCTATATCGTCGTTGATATTTTCGCAATTTGATTTTGTGGCCATCATTGAGATGAATATTGTGTTCATCTTGGCGCGTTATATGTTTTTGGGTTTTATTGTGATGCGCCTTCGAAAGATGTACCCCGTTGCTGAACGACCATCGGATCGCTATGTTATCGGTGGCGGCAAATATGGCGTGATGGTCTACTCGGTGCTGGCATGCGCTATTGCTACATTTGCGCTTTGCCTTAACCCGCTTGAGAACTTTGTGGCAACAGTGGGCTTTTTGGCGTCAGGTGTTGTTGCCTATATTCTGTTTAAGCGTATCTACGGGGGGCTGCATGTTGATGCACCTGACAAAAACCCGATTGATTCGAAAACGGGTCTTGCGGTAGGCGATGTGCGCCGCATTGGCTTGTTTGCTCTTATTGTTGTGGGGCTGTTTGTCTTAAATGTCGTGCTTAATGCGGCGTTTTTGCTCTAGCTGCGCGCAAAGCTACTCTTTGGAGTCAAGGCGCTTTGCAATGAGCATGAGTGCCGGGCAAGCTATGCAAAGCAAGACAAAAGTGGCAACTCGTCCAAAGCTCGGGTCTTTGTAGCCTACGATGAAAACTCCGAGACAAAAAAGCGCCATGATAGCGCACAAGAGTGCAAGCCAGCGAAGATAGATTGCTGGCGAGGATGATGCTTTTTGTGGTGGGTGGCTGAGCTTTTTCATGAGGCTTACTATATCACGCCCAAGCAAATCGCGGTGTGAGTTTGCTATTTTTGAGTGGCGGAGTGTTCTATGGCGCGCGTGGTTAAGGTTCCGAGGCGCGCTTGGTTAGTGTTCTTGGACCGCTTAGATAATGCTCTTAGACGCGCTTGGCTAGCAAGGTGAGCAAGATTGCATAGAGCGTTCTCAGTGCTGTTGCAATGCCTTGCTTGAGGGGGAGGCCTTCTAATGCGGGAAGTGTTTTCCAGGGGATAAACCAATCCATGCAATGGAAGCAATAGATGAGCATGCTATTTTGTCCTAAGAAAACAAAGCATTTTGTTAAGAGTTTTGACGTGCGCTCAATAAGCGTTGCAATCCAGCACGCAAGAAGAGAGCCAGCAAGTGCTCCTGCAATACAAAGTGGCACAACACCATAAAGCCTCATGGCAAGTTCAAGATAACTAAACGAAAACGCAGCAACATAGAGTACTAGCGCAGCAAAAAGTACAGGGAGGCGAAAGCCGAATTTCGCCAAGAAATCGGTCTTTCGCGCAACATAACCACACCACATAAAGCCTACTGTCACCAACACCAAGTCAAGATCGAAGGGTAAAAATATCTGAAGCTTTTCGCCAATGACAATGCCAAAGGCGGCAAGCACGATAAAAGCGATTGCTTGGAGAGGAAGTGTAATGTGGTGTTTTTCGCAGTATGAAAGAATAAGCGTGAGCAGGATGCGGGAGACAAACAAACACATTAAAAACCATGCCATACCAACATCGGTAATACCTAAAGCATCGTTGGGAGATCCTGAGGCAAAGATAAATCTGATTGCAAGTGTTGCAAGCGTATCGAGGGTAAAGGCGTTTGCTTGTTGAAGCAGGGTATAGCCCTGCCAGAGTACAAATATGATGACATAAGGAATGAGCAGGCGTTTTGCAGAAGTTAGGGCTACGGTTTTGAGTGGTTTGAGTTTATAGGTATAGCCTGCCATGATAAAGAAAAGTGGCATGTGAAACATAAAGATCATGGGAACTAACGGAGAGCCTACCGAAACCGTATGGCCAGTGATTACGAGCAGAATTGCAATGCCTTTTGCTATATCTATCCACACAAGGCGCTGTGTGCTGGCGCTCGTTTGTGTGGAAGTTGCTGGTTGAGAAACAGGAACAGAATCCGTCATGAAAAACTCTCTTTTAAAGTAAGTTTACCAATGCATTTCATAATAGTAGATTCCTAGTTACCAATGCACTTTGAAATAAGTTGTTGGGTTATATGCGTGGTGTAGAATACTTGTATGAATCAATCAGATGAAATACTCAAAGAGTCTCATGCCGAGGTGTCTGCATGGCGCGTGTGGTCTCGCTTTATCAGCTATTATGGTCCGTGTAAGGGACTCTTTTTTGCTGATTTGTTTTGCGCGACACTCCTTGCGGCTGTCGATTTAGCCTTTCCGCAATTCCTCAATTTTTTCACCAAGGAATTCTTTTTAGAGGCACCTTCGGTAATCCTTTCAAGCCTCGGTCTTACAGCGCTTCTCTTTGCTGCGTTGTACTTGTTGCGCACGGGTTGTCAGTATTTTATTACCTGCTGGGGTCATATTATGGGTGCTTATATGGAAGCAGACATGCGACGTGACCTTTTCAGTCAGTATCAGCGCCTGACATTTAGCTATTATGATCGCCATAACACCGGCGCAATGATGGCTAAAGTAACCTCTGACCTCTTTGATATTTCAGAACTCGCACACCACGGTCCTGAGAATTTATTTATTTGCACCTTAAAGATTATTGGCTCGTTTGTGTTGTTGTTTATGATCAACGTGCCCCTTACGGCAATAATGCTCGTAGCAACAGTTATTATGGCAGCTCTTTCGTTTGTTCTTAATTATCGACGCCGCACTATTTTTCGTGAGAATCGCGAACGAATGGCGGGCATTAATGCTACGGTTCAAGATTCGCTTGGCGGCATTCGTGTGGTGAAATCATTTGGTGGCGAACGTGCTGAGCAAGCGAAGTTTGCCCGCGCAAACGATGCGTTTTTGGATACCAAGAAACGCTCCTATAAATTTTTAGGAGCGTTCCATGCGATGAACTCACTTTTCATGGGCGTACTGTATACCGTCACGGTTGTAGGCGGCGGTTATTTCGTCGCGCAGGGTACGCTGCAAGTCACTGACCTGGCTATATATGCATTGTATATTGGCATATTTATTTCTCCAGTTGAGCAACTTATCAATTTCACAGAGACGCTGCAAAAAGGCTATGCTGGCTTTCGTCGTTTCATGGAAGTGTTGGACGAGCATCCAGACGTTTTAAACTTACCAGGTGCACAAAGTCTTGAAGAGATAGAGTGCGGTGAGGTTCGTGGACGCGTGGATTATTCGAATGTTTGGTTTGCCTATGATGAGGATAAGCCCGTGCTGCGTGGTTTAGATTTACATATTCCTGCTGGATCTACGGTAGCTTTAGTTGGTCCTAGTGGAGGCGGCAAAACAACTACCTGCTCATTATTGCCTCGCTTTTATGATGTTGCGTCGGGATCAATTTGTATTGATGGGGTTGATATTCGAGATGTGACATTGTCGTCTCTTCGCGAAGCAATCGGTATTGTGCAGCAAGATGTCTATCTATTTGGTGGTACAGTTCGCGAAAATATCGCCTATGGTCGCGCGGATGCAACAGATAATGAAATTATCGAAGCCGCCAAAAAAGCGAATGCACACGAATTTATTGAGGCGCTTCCAGATGGTTATGACACGTTAGTAGGAGAGCGTGGAGCACGGCTTTCTGGAGGCCAGAAGCAGCGTATTGCTATAGCGCGCGTATTTTTGCGCAACCCGCGAATCTTGATTTTAGATGAAGCGACCAGCGCCCTTGATAACGAGAGCGAACATGCAATCCAGTCATCGCTTGCAAAGCTCTCCCACGGTCGTACAACCCTTATTATTGCGCACAGGCTCTCAACTATTCGTACTGCTCAACTTATTGCGGTAGTTGAAGACGGACGTGTTGTAGAGCAAGGTACTCACGAGGAACTGTTGGCTCAAAAGGGCACATACGCTCGCTACTATCAAATGCAATTCGGAGATTAGTTCTGAGATTCTAGTTGTTCTGGCGATTGACTATCTAAATAGGTTCGAAGCGCTTGCATGCGATTATCTAGACTGGCTGCATCTTCTGCAAGTTTAACCAACTCATCGCTTACTTGTGATGCCATCTCTTCAGAGAGATCCTTTTTATAGCGAAGCTGATGTTCAAGGCTTGCCCAAAAATTCATTGAAATGGTGCGCAGTTGGACTTCAACTTTAACCAGGCGCTTTTCTTTTTCCAAAAAAATGGGTGTTTCCACGATGAGGTGTAAGCTGCGATATCCACTAGGTTTTGGATTGCTGACATAATCGCGCTTTTCTACCAAGGTAATGTCATCTTGAGCTAAAAGTGCATCGGCAAGCGTGAAGATGTCTTCAGGGAAGGTGCACACAACACGAACACCAGCAACGTCAAATATGTTGTTTTCGATAGACTCTACCGAAAGCGGAAAGCCTTTCCGATTGAGCTTTTTGGCAAGACTATCAGTTCCTTTGAGCCTGGTTTTGATGGACTCAATGGGGTTGCGATCGTAGCGTAAACCAAATTCAGCATCAAGCACGCGAAACTTCGTTTCGATTTCCATCATGGCACACTCATAGTAGGTCATAAGACGTTGATATGGTGCCAAATTGCGCTTTACCATTTCACTGAAGTCTGAGTTTGTTGCAAGCCGACTCATAACTTGTGTTGCCAGTTGTTCGCGACGTTTGTGCAAATCTTCGAGTCCGTTGACGATGTCCTCGTGATTGTCTGAAACTAATTTATGCGATGGAAGAATTGGCATAACGATTCCTTTTATGTGACAAGAATTCTTAAGTTTTACCATCATGATATCAGGTAATGCGGAGCATCAAGTATTTCTCAAAGCTTGTTCATATCAATCATATGCACAATTGATCATGTATGCTTGACAAAATACCCCCCAGGGGTATATAAGTTTACTAGTTTAGATCGTGCATGAAGGAGTTGTATGGTGTCGAATGCAGATAGGTGTGATTGCAAGCAAAAGCAAACACCTCGATCAAAAGAGTTTCAAGAGGACTTAATCAAACGACTGAATCGTGCAATTGGCCAGCTCAATGGCATAAAGAACATGATTGAAGATAATCGCTATTGCGGAGATGTGCTGACCCAATTAGCGGCCGCCGAATCTGCTATTCGTCGCACTTCAGAGATGCTATTAGAAAATCACTTGCAAACTTGCGTTATAGAAGAGATTCGCAAAGGTAACGACGAAGTGGTAGATGAGGTCATGACGCTCATGCGCCGTTTTCGTTAGTTCTACATTGGTTCATATGAGCATATAAAGATAGAGACAGAGCAGAACAAGTAAGGACAGTTAGTATGGAAACCCAAGATCGAGTGCAGAATCCAGCACAGAATCCAGCACAAAATCCAGCACAGAATCAAGCTAGCATACGATTAGCCATTGAAGGTATGCATTGCGCGAATTGTGCGGCCAACATCGAAAAGCATTACCGCAAGACCCCAGGTGTCATTGATGTTGCCGTTAACTTAGCCAACAACACAGGCAAGGTAGTATTTGATCCCACGCAAGCAAGTGTTGATGACATGCTGGCTGTTTTTGATGATCTGTCGTTTACGGCAGAGCTTATGCCCGAGGACGCTCCGCTTGTGGATACAAAACGGCGTGCAAAGGAAAAAGCACGTATAGCCAAAGATAAGCGTGTATTTGGATGTGCGGCACTGCTTACCATTATCATTGTTGCTATTGGCATGATTCCCGGTTGGCATATGGCAACAGGTAATGCGCTTGCTGGACTCTTCGTTGCTAATCCAACGCACACACAAGCTATGTTTGCTGCAAATATTCTGCTTATGCTTCTCACGATACCCGTGCAATTTGTTTGCGGATCTCGTTTTTATACCGGAGCTTATGGATCGCTTAAAAGTGGATCTGCGAATATGGATGTGCTGGTGGCGCTCGGTACAAGCATCGCTTTTATCTTTTCGCTCTATATCACCTTCTTGCCAGTCTTCACGGGAGATTGGAGCAATTCAAGTGCGGCATTAGAGATTAACGATGGCATGCCATATTTTGAAACATGCGCGATGCTTATTACCTTTGTATTGCTTGGGAAAATCCTTGAGACTCGAGCAAAAGGCGCCACAAATCAAGCAATTGAATCGTTGATGAACCTCACACCTCCAACAGCTTGTGTTGTTCGCGCTGGAAATGAACAAACTATTCCACTTGCACAAGTTGTTGCTGGAGATACCGTTATTGTTCGCCCTGGTGAAAAGATACCTGTTGATGGTGTTGTACTGGAGGGTGCTACCGAAGTTGATGAGTCAATGTTAACTGGCGAGGCGCTGCCGGTGGTGAAGTCTGTAGATGATGCGGTTACAGGCGGCACTCAGAACACAACAGGATCAATTCGTGTTCGCGCACTGCGCGTAGGATCAGACTCAACGCTTGCGCGAATTGTGCGCGCAGTTGAAGATGCGCAGGGGTCAAAGGCGCCAATCCAGCGAATTGCTGATAAGATTGCTTCAATTTTTGTGCCGGCAATTCTGCTTATTGCTCTTCCAGTCTTTCTTATCTGGTTTTTCTTGGTCGAGCCCGATCAAGCTTCGCATCGTTTGCAGCAAGCATTAATGCCTGCTATCGCGGTAATTTGTGTTGCATGTCCTTGTGCGCTTGGTTTGGCAACGCCAACGGCTCTTATGGTTGGTATGGGTAAAGGTGCTCAACTTGGTGTGCTAATTAAAGACGGATCAGTGCTTGAATCCCTGGGAAATCTTAAGGCTGCGGTCTTCGACAAAACCGGCACGCTTACCCAAGGTGTTCCGAGTGTAGTTGATTCAAGCGTGGATGAGGAAGCGCTCGCTTTAGCAGCGGCACTTGAGGCACAAAGCGAGCATCCGCTTGCAAAAGCTGTTGTCCTGTATGCTCAATCACATGGTGTAAACACAACGTTTCCTGTTGAAAGTTTCGAGGCGCTTGTTGGCGAAGGTGTTTTAGGCAAAGTTGACGGACACGAAGTATTTGTCGGTGTTGCACAAAACGCAGATGCGAGCGAGGCAAGCACCAATGTGATTGTTGATGGCAAAAATCGTGGCGCGTTGAAGTTTTTCGATGCCCCCAAAAAGGATGCTGCATCAACACTGCTTACGCTTGAGCGCGACTATGATGTTACTTCATATATGGTAACGGGTGATGTTTTGAGTGCGGCTCAAGTGGTTGCTCATGAAGTTGGCATTGAGCCTGATCATGTTTTTGCAAGCGTTAAACCTTTGGATAAGGCAACGTGCGTCAAAGATGTGCAAGCTCATGAGGCGGTTGTACACCTTGATCAAGAAGTGGCTCAATCAATTGATAATCAAGATGGATTGCAAAAGACTTCAGAGAGGGGAATTGTTGCTTTTGTTGGTGACGGCATTAATGACGCTCCTGCGCTTGCAGCAGCCGATATTGGTGTTGCGATGGCATCAGGTACCGATGTTGCCTTAGATGCGGGTTCGGTAGTATTGATGCGAAATCAACTCTCGGATCTTATAGTTGCATTGCGTCTGGCAAAGGCAACTATGCGAAAGATCAAGCAGAATCTCTTCTGGGCACTAATTTACAATTGCATTATGATTCCTTTGGCGGCGGTCGGCATTCTTGCTCCTGCGCTCGCAGGTGTGGCTATGGCGCTCTCAAGTGTGTCAGTGGTGAGCAATTCGCTTTTACTGAAGCGCTTTAAGCAATGAGTGGTTTTTAGGCTAGGCACTAAAGAGTTTTTTGAATTCAAGCGTTAGCTGCTTGCGACAAAGTATCAACAATAATACAAGTAATAGTGCTGATACCACAGCGCTGATGACTGCCAAATAAGGCCAGCTGACAAGCCCGGTAACCATGAGCAACAGCGGCAGAAAACCCAAGACCAATTCGTAAAGCAAATATTTTGCATAGCCTTTCACAAACGAATCGCGAAACACTATAACCAAGACGCCATTGGTAATAAGGGCCACCAGGCATATGGTTGGAATGATATAGGTAGCAATGACGTTTTGCTGGGTAACTGCTAAAAGCAAAAGCATTATTGCCAATATGAGCAAAAAATAGCGTTGAATGATACGTAAAAAGTTTGGCGAATGCATAACCACATTTCGCAAAAAGATATAGTTGAGCAACAGGGCAAGCAACTCTGCACTAATTGCCCAAAGGTTTTGTTGAAGGTATAAGCCACCTAAGATTGCCACAAGTGCAATGAGCACACTCAACGCGCCAACTATATGATTGACTTTCTGTTTTGGAGCAAGAAGTAAGCTTGCAGGAAATGGCGAAGTAGAACCTTCGCCAATAAGCGTGCTCGCGCACAAGGGGCAAAGATCATGCTCTCCGCTGAAGTTTATGTCACAACGAGGACATCTTTTCATAATTGCGCCTCAGTAGTCGTGCGACGGGCATCAAGGGCGGCTTCCAGGTGGGCTTGCTTGAGTTGCAAATCAACTTGTTTAGCTGATTTGTTGAGGTTTATGGTACCGGTTATATGCAGGTCGCGCAGGATATCGCAGAAATTGCGCAGTACGTCATTGCGAATATAGACGCTTGAGATGCCTATGCTTAAGTCATCTTGATAGCTGCAGAGTACAAAATTCAGCCCCCGCGTTGAAGTTAGCACATTAATGTCTTTGACATATAAAGCAGTCTGTTCATCAAGGGTAATACGACCGATATTTGAGACAGTGGTTGTTACGTCTCGCCAAGACTTCCAGTCAGCAATACCCAAAAAGGCGTCTTTTAAAAACAATGGCGCAACGCGAATAAAAGGATTCTTTTCAAATTTAATCATCCGATTCATTCGGCGTTTTATAGCCTTTGCATGGGTAACGTCCTTAAGTTGCTCTTGCACAAATTGAGCGATCTCCTTTAACGTCTCATGTCGAAGGTTGTCGGGAAGACTCACATATGCCATGCCAAAAAAATTGCGCGTAGTTTGCGATGCAAAGAGCGATCTTAAATCAACCGGGATACCAATATTGATTATTCGACTATGCAACTTTGTAGGCATAGTGGCGCTGATGGCTTGCATGATAACGGCGATAATGAGCGAAGTGACTGACACGCCGTAGGACTTTGCTATTTTGTGCACAGCACCAGCACTGATGTGGTATTCCATAAACGTTGGATCGGCGCTATTTTTCCAGCCAGAAAGCCTATATACTTTGCAATTCTTGTCCGCACCCGCAGCATCTGGCTCGAAATTTGCCGTATAGCTATCCTCGCTTCGTTGTGCTTGCGAGACACTTTTATCTTGCACTTTACAAGCGCATCCATAGCGTTCTTCGACATATGCATCTAAAAGCGCTTTAAAAAACTCCAAGGTACCTCGACCATCGGAGATCATATGAGAAACTTCAACGTTGATACGCTTATCAAAATAGCTCACGCGATAAAGCGAGCTGTTCACATCGGTATGGAGTCCGTAGCAAATAGGAAGTTTTTCAGGTTCAACAGGGGCAATCTCGCTAGCTGTTTCTAGGTAGTGCCAAAACAGTCCAGAGCGAAGTTGAACATTGAAACCGGGGTACTGATATATCGCTCGTATGAGTGCACTTTGCAAAATATTGGGGTCTATCGTTTCGGTCATCGTCGCCGAAAACCGAAAGACAGTTTGCGCAGTACTTCCCGCTTGAGCAGCGTAAAACTTACCCACGTTATCGAGTTTGTACCATTGAGCGCGCATGATAACCTATTCGTTAATCAGCTGAATCCATTTACCAGGAACAGTTGGCGGCAAAGGCTTTTCGTTTAGAAAGTCTTCAATAATTTTGTAGGTATCGCGGACAAACGAAAACACACTTGGATATAAGAAATAGCCATGTATTGCATCCATTATTCGATAGCACGCAACATGGTTGCCGTCATTAGCAAGTTCGGCAGCATAGACTTCACCCTCATCGCGCAAAGGGCAATACTCTGCAGATATCAATAACGTGCGTGGCTGATTGGTAAGATCTTCCATGAGCATAGGGGCGAAGTAGGGGTTTTGGGCGTCTTCAGGTTTTGAGAGATACAGCTCAATGTAGCCTTCGATATCTTCGCGAGTAAGCAAATAATCTTCGCCATTTTCTCGCACTGAAGGAAAGCCTGTTTCTTCGCGATGGTCATCGTAGGTGAGCGGATAGAGCAAGATTTGCGTTTTCGGCATAAACTCACCAAGATCGCGAGCCATCAAAGAAACAACAGCTGCGATATTTCCCCCAGCGGAATCGCCGAATAACACAATGTGATCAGGATCTACGTCAGTCAGAATCTGACGGGCGAATAGCTGGCGCGCAACCTCATAGCAATCCTCGACAGCGGTTGGGAAACGATGCTCGGGCGAGCGGCGATAATCAACCGCAACCACACGTCTGTCAAGCTTAATGCACATTTTCATACACGAGTCAGAGTAAAAGTCCACATCGCCATTTGCCCAGCCACCGCCATGGAAAAACAGAATCGTGCCTTTGTGATCGTCGTTCACGCGAAGCCCGCGTTTAAGCGAAAAATCTATATCGAGCGGCGTAAAGACACGAAGCGGTATCTCGTATCCGTCTTTTGCGGGGCATGTTATGTCGTCAATGCGACAACGCGGCGAAGCTACCGTTAGCTTTCCGGACACTTCTTCAGCAATGCGTTGGCTTTTGTAGGTTGACTTTATATCTGGACGCAGCTTGGTGATCATCTTTACTGCGGTAAGCGCTACTTTATTCATCGGTAACCAGCCTTAGTTGTCTTATGCTTACATTCAGCCATTTTGTTGATGTGCCTGTTTGAAAATATGCACAAGACAAGGATAGCTCGTTTGCCTACTTACCCATCATTTCGTGGTAAGGCTGTTACGCGAATAGTTTCTCATCAAGCGCCGCTTCTACATCTGACATTTTGCGTGGTTTTGGATTGGCGAACAGGTTGCCGCGTGCTACTACATAGGTAAGGTTGCGCAGGCGTGTGAGGTCTTCAAGCGGATTTTCGTCACAAACAATCAAATCAGCCGCCTTGCCCACTTCGATAGAACCTGTAAGCTGCTCAAGTCCAAGAATCTCTGCATTTTGGTAGGTAGCGGTAAAGAGTGCGAAATCAGGTGAGACGTTGCAAAAGCGGACAAAATAGACAAGCTCGCGCCACATGTCGTAATGGGTGATGAACGGACAACCCGCGTCGGTGCCAAGTCCAACAGGAACTCCGGCAGCCAGGCACGCAAGGGCATTGTCGCGAATTCCTTCCATCGCAATTTTGCCATTGACTTGCGCTTCAGGGAGGCAATGACTTTTTTCAAGCGGGAAGAGTGCATAGGGAATAGCAGGCGACAGCGTGCAGATGAGCGCTGCATTACGGTCGGCGAATAGGCGCAAGATTTCATCATCAGGTTGCGCGCCGTGCTCTATGGTGTCTACGCCGTTAGCAAGTGCGACACGCACGCCTTCAGGGCTTTCTACGTGTGCACACACCTTAAAGCCCTGGGCATGGGCAGTCTTGCATGCAGCTTCAACAAGATCAGCTGGCATACGAAGAACACCTGGTTCTCCCTCTTCGTCAGCATCCATAACCCCACCGGTGATCATGAGCTTGATCCAATCAGGATTGGTAGCAATGATTTGCTCAACATGTTCAGCAGCTTCGCTCGCTGAGTGCGCTTCGGTAGCCAATGAGCCGGCGAAGTGTCCATCTGGCACTGAAACTGCCGTATTGCAGACAACCATACGCGGACCGGGTATTGAGCCTGCATTAATTTTATCGCGAACTTTAGCATCTAAATCTAAAATGCCACCGACACAGCGCAGTGTCGTGACGCCACTATAGAGCTCATCAGCGGCAAGTTTTTCTTGCTGCTTGAGGATGCAAGACCTCACTGCAGCTATCTTTGAAAGAATGGAAAATAATAACTTGTAATTAGGCGGTTTGCTGCCTTCTTTTGGTGCTTTGCCACTTGATGCCAGATGCGCATGCGCATTAATGAGCCCTGGCGTTACCCATTTGTCCTCAAGATCAATAACTTCATAGTCACTAAGGTCTTGTGTAGTGGTGCCATTTGAAGGATAGATAGCCTGAATGCGCCCTTCATAAATTAGAATAGTCTGATCCATACGGGGCACCATGATACCTTCAGCGTTTAATGTGCCATCTAATATGTTTGCATGGGTAAAGGCGTAAGTCATAACTACTCCTTTTGTGCAGTTTATAGTTATTGATTAGAACTCTCTATAGTAGTATTTATTGCGCTTTTATCAATAAGGTCGAGTAGTTCTTGCCTACTAGAAATCCCTAACTTTCGATATGCGTTGCTCATGTGATAGTTGACTGTACCGCGAGAAATGACCAGTGTTTCTTGTATGCGTTCATAACTTCGTCCTCGCGCAAAGAGCAACACGACTTCGCTTTCGCGAGGAGTTAAACCAAAATCATGCGCTATTTGATCCCAGTGAGCAAAGGGGTCGGTAGCTGGTTTTACCGTCGAATCTTTGGGTGACTGCTGAGAGATGTTTGGTTGATTATTCAGCCAAAGCGCAGATTTCTTATTAAGTACCAGATGATACGCTATGAGGCTCATGCAGGCACCAATGAGACAGAGAATGTTTTGTTGGGTAGGAAGCGAAGCTATTGTAGTAAACATATCGGGAGAAAAGGCTCGTGCAATTACAATTTGCATTCCCAAAAATGAACCTATAGAGCATCCATAAACGATGACAGAATCTATATGATAAGCCTCACACATTCGTGCAGAAAGCGTCCATGTGAGAATTGAAAGTGTGCAATAGCTCAAGAAAATTGCGTAGAATGGTATGGGGTTTTCAAAACCTAAGATAGGAACGAGTAAAAATGAGAGTAAAGCTGTTGAGGCTATAATGGTGTAGAGATTTGTGTCTTTGATTCTTTTAAAGTTCACTAAAGCAAGAAGGCATCCCAGGAAGAGAACTTCGATGACAGCTGCCGGCATGGAAAGACTAGAGAAATCAACAGGGCTGCAATATCTATAAATATTATAGATCTGATTAATTGCTATACCCCAGAGATTGATGGCGACGATGAATCGAACAAAGGGCTTCCATTGAAGGCAATGTTGCGCCTCGGGTTTATCTTGCAAAGATATGCGTTGGGCAAAGGATGTTTTATTGTTGGCAATGCGTTGATTCTTAATCTGAGTTTGTGTAAGAAGCATTATTAAAGTTGCTGCCGAAGCTATAAGTAAAGACCCTCGTACACAAGCTTCTGGTAGGGGCGGCATGAAGGAATTTGCAAAATGCAGTAATGACATGATCATTTGCGCTACGATTGTTTGCGTTATTACAGCACTTGTTTTTAGTTCACTGAAGAGTTGAGCCCATTGAAGGCTTAAGAGAGCCAGTCCAAAGCCTGTAAACAAGGGACAGAGTCCATATATCACTATATCCTCATTGAGTACCGTAGGCAAAATCGTTCCGACACAAGCCAGAACACCAATGGTTAGTTCAGAAATCCAGCTACATGCAAGATGTTTTGCTATTACTTTATGAAAAATAGCAGCAACAAATAGTGAAATAGTAAAGACTAAGAGCGTGAGAAGGTCAGAGCGTGCAGCACTTGGTGTTGAGGAAAGAAATCCACTTGCACTAAACCAAGTAAGTAGAAACGAGAAACCAAGGACGCGCATACCCGAGATCATCTTATGACGTCCAGTAGGTATTGTGAGCGTGTTAAAGAGAGGTTTCATCAAACAAAATTTACCAGGTGCAGGCTTTAGCGGCAACCCGTATGTTTCTCTCGGGTCTCATTTTTGCGAAAACAGAGATTTTCATATGATCAAAATGGCTCTCATGATCCTTATTATCTGCAGCAACACCCTCTGAATATAAGTGAGGGAGGGGTCATGAAGGGAGTATTTATGAAATCAAAGCAAACATGTGAGAAATCACAAGGATTATCGCGTCGAACCTTTCTTAAAGGAGGCACTGCATTAGGTGGTCTGGCTTTAGCGTCTGGTGTTTTAGCTGCCTGTTCTCCTTCGACAGTAAGCGATGACGCTGAACCCATCGCGTCAGTGGGTCTGCCACAAACATGGGATGCTGAAACCGATGTTGTTGTTGTCGGTTTTGGTGGTGCCGGTGCTGCAGCTGCGTGGGAAGCGCTGGATGCAGGATGTCAGGTAACAATCCTTGAGAAGCTTGATAAAGCAGGTGGTTCAACTAATATTTGTGGTGGACTTATCTATATGGGTGGAGGTACGCCTACACAGAAAGCGTGTGGTTTTGATGAAACGCCTGACAATTATTACAACTATTTGGTCGCTGCAACAGGTCCTGGTGTAAGCGAAGATCACTGCCGCGTGTTGGCTGACGAATCGCTTGATCTGTATAGCTGGCTGGTTGACACCTTAGGTGTTGAGTTCACACCTGGCTATAACCCGCCTTGGCCGGAAGAGGCAAACTATGATGCTGGTTTGTCATGCACTGGTGATGAGTTTAGTCTTGATTACGTTGGTATTTGCGAAGCGGTTCCACATAGTCATTGGGTATTTGGTGTTGTTGAGGATCTTGATGGTACTCTTACAGGAGCAAAAAACGGCTCTGGATTCTTTCAGCCGCTTCAGAAGGCTGTAGAGGCATTTGAACCTGAGGTTTTATATAAAACTCCCGCTCAGCGGCTTATTGTTCATCCAGAAACTGGACGAGTCGTAGGTGTCGTGGCAAAAAAAGATGGTAAAGACTATAACATCAAAGCCAAGAAAGGTGTTGTGCTTTGCTCTGGTGGCTTTGCTTATAACGACGCTATGATTGAGCAATATGTGCCCTATGCAATGGGAAGCTTTATCATTGGCACTGAAGGCGATACGGGTGATGGTATTCGCATGGGTCAAGGTATTGGCGCAGCAACTCGCCATATGCATTTTGCGTACGGTGAGCTTTCTAATGGCGCATGGCGCGCACGTCATTCGGTGGTTGGCGGTCCGCTTTGTTTTAGCGCACTTGTCAACAAACGCGGTGTTCGTTTTATCTCTGAGGATCATTATGCAGGCTCATACTATGCGCAGATCTCTCGTAACCCTTACTATTATCGCGACTATGCTGAATGCTATATGGTCTTCGATAAGCAAACTTATGATCAAATGAACGAAATATCTGAGATTAAGCCTGACATAATTATTGCTCAAGCTGATAGCATCGAAGAATTGGCACAGGCTCTAGATACACCCAAGGGCACTCTTGAAAACACTATTGCATATTACAATGAATATGCGGCTCAAGGTGAAGATCCGTTATGGATGAAGCGTCCTGAGTTTACACGACCTATTGAACAGGCGCCGTTTTATGCAATTTCAGCCACTACGCTAAATGGCTTATTTACTTATGGTGGTCTCAAGATTAATACGGCTGCTCAAGTGCTTTATGCAATGGATGACCAGCCAATCCCAGGTTTGTATTCAGCAGGACGAAATGCAAGCGACATTTTGGGAACTGGTTATTGTGGAAGTGGTGCTTCTGTTGCAAGTTGCTATACCTTCGGTCGTATTGCAGGACGTGGTGTAGCTGCAGAAACCGCTTGGGAGTAAACTGAGTAAAAAGATTGATTGTAGGGTTATATCTCATAGAAAATCGATAGGTTCTCTGTAAGCATGTTAAGTAAATGCGCTGACTTAAGTCAGCGCATTTACTTTGTTGTATTGAGTATGTCTGTCACCTTTGCTTGCGTGAAGAAAATGTTTGTTTTGCGCGAATGCTTCAAAATAGCTAGGATAAAGTTTAATAGTCAAAAATATTCTTAGCAGATATTCGAGCAAGATAGGCAACAAAACATGGATATCTCAAAAACCATTGCAAGCGAATTGAAAATAGGAACGCACCAGGTGGAAGCTGTTGTGCAGCTGCTTGATGATGGTTGCACTATTCCTTTTATTGCGCGCTATCGCAAAGAAGCAACGGGGGGTTTGGACGATGTGACATTGCGCACGTTAGCTGAGCGCCTTGACTATTTAAACCGTCTTGCTGCGCGCAAAGCTGAAGTGGTAGCCACCCTTAAAGAGCAAGATAAACTAACTGATGAGCTAGCAAACCAGCTCCAGTCAGCTGAAACATTGCAGCGTGTCGAAGACCTTTATAAGCCCTTCAAAAAGAGTCGCATTACGCGGGCGTCGAAGGCGCGTGATGCAGGACTTGCTCCGCTTGCAGACATGATCCTCGCCCAAAACAGAGCTCCCAAAGACCCACTTCAGGAGGCAGGGCATTTCGTTAAAGCTGATAGCCCGTATGCAGACGCTCATGCAGCTTTGCAAGGGGCGTGCGACATAGTGGCGGAATATGTGGCCGACAATCCTGATGCGGTTGATGAGTTGCGCGGGTTTGTGCAGCGAACAGGACAGATCACTGCTCGAGGTATTGATGAGGATGCCGAGCGTGATTTTGCTGCTTATATCGATTTTTCCGAATCGCTCGCACGTGTTCCAAGCCATCGTATTTTGGCACTCAATCGTGGTGAGGCTGAAGGTAAACTGCGCGTTGGTGTAACTGTGGACAGCGAAGAAGCGCTTCAGCGTCTTGAACGGAGATTCATTAAAGGCGAAAGCCCGTGGCGTAATGTACTTTCAGGAGCGCTCGCTGACAGCTGGAAGCGCTTGATGGCTCCCTCGCTTGAGCGCGAGGCGCGCACATTGGCAACCGAGCGTGCCCAAAAAGATGCTATCGAGGTTTTCGCCAAGAATGCCGAGGCACTCCTTAGGCAACGACCAGTAAAAGACGCACGTGTTATTGCGCTTGATCCGGGGTATCGCACCGGATGCAAGGTGGCAGTGATTGATGAGTACGGCAGCCTTTTAGATTATGGAACCATTTACCCAACACCACCAAAAAATGATGTGGCGGGTGCTAAGAGAGCGCTTGGTGTGTGGGCAGATAAGTTTCAAGCAAATACTATTGTCGTGGGAAATGGCACGGCGAGCCGCGAAACTGAAGAAGTGGTTTCACAGTTTATCGAAGAGAGCAAAAAGCCAATTCGTTATACGATAGTCAACGAAGCTGGCGCGTCGGTTTATTCGGCGTCGGAGCTTGCGAGCAAAGAGCATCCAGAGCTTGATGTTACCACGCGTGGTGCGCTCAGTCTTGGGCGTCGTTTGCAAGATCCCTTAGCTGAGCTGGTTAAAATCCCTCCGCAATCAATTGGTGTGGGGCAATATCAGCACGACCTGAACCAAAAAGAGCTCTCGGCAACGCTCAGTGGGGTAGTTGAGCGCGTGGTAAATCAGGTTGGGGTAGACCTGAACACCGCAAGTGAGTCTTTGTTGTCATATGTAGCAGGAATTTCGCCTACGATTGCGCATAACATTGTGGCATTTCGCGAAGAACAAGGACCGTTTGTTTCGCGAGCGCAATTGAAAAAGGTTTCAAAATTAGGGCCGAAAGCATTTCAAAATTGTGCCGGCTTTTTGCGAATTCGCGAAGGGCGCGAACCGCTTGATGGTACCGGCGTGCATCCTGAAAGCTATGCGGTTGCCGCCGCAGTTTTAGAGCGGGCAGGCATATCAGTGCGTGATTTGGCGCATGGCAACAATGTTGACATTCGCTCGAAGCTGGGAAATCTTGGTGCGTTAGCAACTGAACTTGGGGTCGGCTTGCCAACGCTTACTGATATTGTGGCTGATTTAGAAAAGCCAGGGCGTGACCCGCGTGAGGACGCGCCTGAGGTGGTCTTTAGTCGCTCAGTGCTGTCTTTGGATGACCTTGAACCAGGGATGGAGCTGACGGGTACGGTTCGCAATGTGGTAGATTTTGGTGCGTTTGTTGATATCGGCGTTAAGCAAGATGGACTTGTGCATATCTCAAAGTTGTCTGAGAACTTTGTTAAGCATCCCTCTGATGTGGTTGCGGTAGGCGATACGGTAAAAATATGGGTTGAGTCTGTCGATAAGAATCGTGGACGCATCTCTTTATCTATGATTAAGCCACGCGCTTAAGTGCTCTGTTCGCACGTATCGACAAGCTCTCTCGCATAAGCAATAGCATCATCAATATTGGCGCGGAAGTGTTCGCGACCAACAAGATCAACAATAAAACTTATACTTAGCTTTCTAGGTGAAATGTATGCTCAAAAGCTGGAAGATGCAAAACCATATGACAATAGGCATTCTGTCTGCCCTTACTGGTGCGCTGTTATGGGGGTTTTCAGGTGCGTGCGCACAAGTCGTTTTGTCTGAATATGGCATGTCGCCTTTGTTTATTACTGTTGTGCGTGCAACTATTGCCGCCGTTATTATGCTTGGTTTTGCGGCAGTTCGCTATAAAGATGCGCTTTGTGAGATTCTTTCGTGTAAACGCGTTAGACTTAAGCTTGTGTTGTTCGGAATTGGGTTGTTTTTAAGTCAATCCACCTTTGCTATTTCAGTTGCCTCAACTAATGCCGGAACCGCAACGGTGCTGCAGAGTTTGGCGACCGTATTTGTTATGGGTATAGCTTGCATAAGTGGCAAAAGGCTGCCGCGAAAGTTTGAAGTTGCAGGACTGGTTTGCGCGCTGGCTTCAACATGGTTCATAGCAACACAAGGCAATCCGTCGAATCTAGCTATTGATCCGCTCGGTCTTTTCTGGGGTATCATCAATGCGCTGTCGGTGACGCTTTATATCATGATCCCGCGAGAGCTTTACAATAAATGGCCGAGCATTCCTGTTATCTCATGTGGTTTGTGTATAGCAGCTTTGGTTGCTGTAATTTGTTTTGGGTGCGAATCGGTTCTTGCGGGCGGAATATACCTTCCAGCAATTGATATGTATGGCGCGCTCGTGCTTATTGTTGGCATTGGATTGCTGGGCACCGCATGTGCATTTGCTCTCTATCTGTATGGCGTTGCCATTGTGGGGTCTGTCAAGGGGAGCTTGCTTGGTACAGCAGAGCCAGCAAGTGCCATGGTGTTGACTGCATGCTGGCTCGGTACGATCGTAACTGCTGCCGATTGGGCGGGTTTGGTTCTTATGATAGCGATGGTGGTACTGATCACTCGTCAATCGTCATAGTGGGTTCATCTTTGGTAAGGATCTGTTTGGCATAGATATCAGCACCAAGATAGCGCTCAATCATGTCTGCGAGCTGATCAATTGCGTCCCTCAGGTCACCTGCGCGATCAGGATCAACCGATTCGATAATCAAAATAGCTTTCTTTGAATCATCGGTAAGCGCGGTTCGTTCGCCATCTCGCCAATTCCAGCACCTACAAATTGCACCCGTGTTGTCACGATAGCAAAGCTCTCCTTCTAAGGTTGGTGCTTCCTCATCTTCGCCAAGCGGCAAAAATGCATCACCGCCCTCAGTGATGCCAAGGCAAATATCGCCATCCATAGCATCGATGTCTTCGCTGCCTACGGGCAACGCATAGGTGAGTGAGATGGTGTTGTAGATATCAACAGAAGGCGTGATGGAGCCGACCGGATTTCCTTTTAAAACACGCTTGAGAAGATTTTCGATGGAGCAGCGCGCACCCTTTTTCGTTTTGAATTTTTGGTATGCTTCGCGCCAGACAGCAACGACTTGATTTTGGGAAATCGTGTTGCTTTCTAAGTGCTGATCAGCCTTGGTGTTAGCAAGAGCTAGTTCCTTTTTGATGGCCGAAGCATCTTCAGGTAATACCTCATCTGTTGACTTCATGTTATTGGCAACTACGACGCCTATTTGCGCATTAGGGAAGAGCTCCCAAAATGATTCTTCGGTAACAAATTGCTTCATGATGCATCCCTTTCTTCGCTAAGTGGTTCATCCTGGTAGTGGCAAATACTCACTTACGTATGATGGGTGAAACAAAAGCGCCCATAAGGAAAGCATCTTCTAAGGCCTAACGATGCTTGCTTTATGGGCGCTAACTGTCTACCCGGCGGCAGACTATGTGAGTGTGATTTGATTATAGTAACATACTTATTTTCTGTAGCTTGCCTGCAACTTTTAGGGAGGTCTTAAGCCGTGAGCAAAAGGTTGGCAAAACTGCGAAAGTCTTTGGAGTCAACAAGCTCAAACGCTTTTGGAAGCGCAAAGCATCCATCCGCATTAGCATCAGCTCAGTCTTCACAAAAAAGCGGAATGAAAGATCAGCCTCATGCGCCCGGTTACGAGATTGCTCGGACACAAGGCAAAGAAGCCCGCCAAAAGGTAAGCAGATCCGAACTTGGTCGGTGGGAGATAAAAACTGATCGCCAAGAAGCTATGGATTTGTTATTTGCTCAAGAACAATCTCGTTTGGCTGATCTTATTGATGAGCGTCATAAGCGCATGGCTGCAAATCCGTTTGCTTTTTATCGTGCAACAGCAGCAACTATGGCTGCAGATCTGGCAACACAACCCAATACCGGAATTATTGTGCAAGCGTGCGGAGATGCGCATATTGCAAATTTTGGTGGCTATCGTTCGCCCGAAAGCAATTTGGTGTTTGACCTCAATGATTTTGACGAAACTTCGCGAGCTCCGTGGGAATGGGATGTGAAGCGCTTAGTTGCCTCAGTTGTAATTTGCGGTCGAAATAGAGGCTTTAGTGACTCGTGGTGTCTCCATGCTGCTCAGCTTACCGCAGAGAGCTACCGGGCTGCAATGAGATATTTCGCAGAACGGGGAGCGCTTGATGTGTGGAACGCATATATTGATGTCGGCCATGTGTTAGAGCGACTCTCTGAACATGTGAGCAAAGACGATAGGCGCCATGTTGCTGCTGATCTCAAGCGCGCATTCTCAAAAACAAACCAACGAGCCTTCGATAAGCTGGTGACAACGTGTGATGGTGAAGTTGAGATGGTCTACGACCCGCCCGAGATTGTGCCCCTGTCGCATTTTCTGACGTCTGAGAATATCGAGCAAATTCGCTCATCGATTGAATCGTTGTTGAAAGGCTACAGAGCTACACTTTTGCCAACCTATAGACCTCTTTTGGAAAACTATCATTTGTTAGGTTTGGCTCAAAAAGTAGTTGGAGTAGGAAGTGTTGGTACGAGGTGCTGGGTTGCGGTGCTGACCGGCACGCAAATTGCAGATCCGCTCGTACTTCAGATAAAGGAAGCGAATGCATCTGTGCTTGAACGGTGGTGCGGGAAAAGCCCGTATGCAACACATGGCGAACGTGTTATTCAAGGTCAGCGGCTCATGCAAGCCACTAGTGGTGTTTTGCTTGGATGGACAACAGGTCCTGGGTTTGATGGGATTTCGCGAGATTATTACATACGCCAACTCTGGAATTGGAAAATGTCGGTTGACCTGGAAAAGATTAGTTCTGATGAGCTAGAGATCTATAGTCTGCTCTGCGCGTGGACACTTGCGCGAGCACATGCTCGCACGGGAAACAGGGGAGCAATAGCTGGTTATCTTGGAGCTTCAGAAAAGTTTGACGAGGCAATGGCATCGTTTGCTGTTGCCTACGCTGATCAAAATGATATAGATTATCAGGCTTTTTTGTCGCGGATAGACTTACACGCTTAAAATAGTATCAAGTAATCTCGAAAGGAGTGTTTCTATGCAAAGACTAGATGGAAGGGTTGCGATTGTAACCGGTGCTAGCTCTGGTGTTGGACGCGGGTTGGCGAGTGTTTTGGCTCGACAAGGCGCAAAAGTTTGTGCATGCGCACGTCGTGCTGAAAAGCTCGAAGACTTGAAGGAAGAAATGGCCAAAGAGGGCGCCACGATCCTTCCTGTGACCTGTGATGTTACTGATCCTGCTCAGATTAAATCTGCAGTTGAGGCGTGCGTTGAGGAATTCGGTGGCATCGACATTCTCGTAAACTGTGCACAGGGTTCTATGTTATATCGCGAAATTAATGATATTGACGAAGAATATGCCATGACTGCATTCAAGAGTGGAGCATTAGCCACCTTGCAATTCATGCAGCAATGCTATCCGTATCTTAAGGCAAGTGGACATGGTCGAATTATCAATACTGCTTCAGCTGCAGGCTATGATGGCAACACTGGCTTTGGTGCGTATGGTATGGCGAAAGAGGCAATTCGTGCAATCACTCGTATTGCAGCACGCGAATGGGGTCGTGACGGCATTACTGCAAATGTATTCTTGCCAATTATTGCTACTGATACCTTCCGTGAAACACAGCCCGAGGCGCTTAAGAATTTAGAGAGCAAAACACTCGTTGGATATATTGGTACAACAGAAAAAGATTGTGCACCATTGATTGTCTTTTTAGTAAGCGACGATGGCGCTTATTTAAGTGGTCAGTCGTTTATGGTTGATGGTGGAATCCATACGCACTCGTAAGGTGTTTTAAAGAGCGCCTGCGGGTTGAAAAAGAATCGTATATGTTATTGAGAATGGCGGCTTTGCACTAAAAAGCCGCCATTATTATTTCGTGAATCTCTATACGTTGGCTTTAATGATGTCTCTCAAAAACTCGGTAGCACCCTTTCCGCAGGCGTCATCGTAATAATCAATAAAGCGCTGGTCACTAAGATAACTTTCTGCTAAAGCTACGTGAGCTTCAGGAGTATAAGCGTTTTCGCCCCAATGGATTTTTATCCATTGTGCGTGCATGCCTGCTACTTGTTTTGACTTAGGTGACAGAGGATCTTTGGTTGCCATCGCAGCAATCAGCCCGTCTTTGATTCTTTGCTCTAATTCCTCTTTTAAACCCCACGCAAGTTTACTCATGGTTAAAATTCGCTCATTAGACTCATCTATGGCTTCATTGCCATAAAGTTGGCGCGCTTCTTCGCCATACGTTTCTTCAAAATCTGCGACTGAGCGCTTCTTTAGCTCTTCAAACTTTTCAGCATCATTCATGATTTCAAAATTCTCCAATCCTGCGAGAGCAGCATTCGTTGTAGTTATCATCTTGTTGAGCTCGTCTTTTTGTCGACAAAGAAAAGTGAGATGCTCTTTAAGCATGGACGATAAGCTGAAGCCCGGCTGATCTAGTGCTAACTCTATTGAATCAAGTCCCACACCACATGAGCGCATCATCAAAATGTACTGCAATCTTTTGACATCTGTTGGACGATATACTCGGTATCCGTTTTGCGCGCGAATGGGTACGAGCAGTCCAATTTGGTCGTAATAACGAAGTGTGCGAGTGCTTATGCCGGCAAGATCAGCCAACTCTTTAGTTGTGTATGTCTTAAAATTTGCTTCAGTCATTTCGTCTCCGATATTCGCGCCTTAAAGCATCTGATTTAAGACTATTGTATGACGCAGCGTAAAGGTCAAGAGATATAGTTCTATGTGGTCGCGAGTATTTTGATTAGAATGATGTGCGTTGGCTTTGGAGACGAGCAGGATAGAAAACGTTCATGGATGATCGTAAAGATACATATCAGGGATTGCTTATAGCATCTTGGATATCTGCAATTGCGCTTGTTTTGCTATGCGACTTACTTTTCCCTTTTGAATATATTGGTTACGAGATGCACGCGAACTCTCACGTCTTTGTTGGAGCTTCTGAGGTTGCAGTGCAACAAGTCATAACGCCTGCGCTTTTGGTGCTTGTGCCAATTTTGCAAGTGGTAAGTATTATATTTGCTGTTGTGGCAGCCACGAAAAAGACGCGTGAATCCTTGCGTTTTTCTCGATCAATTATGCTTGTTCTTAAACTCGGGCTTATACCATTTTTTCTTATGGGTGGAATTGTTATTCTTGCCATGTTTATCTTTGGGCTGCACCCTTTGTTTGCTGTGCTCGGCTGGGGTCTTGCTGCAATCATGGCGCTAATGGGTTGGACTATTTTGCTCACCGGCAGTTCATGGGCAATAGCAACTGCAATACAGCTTTATAAGATGGGGCATATTTCATCTGGAGAATTAGCTGCTCATATCATTCTTCAAATATTTTTCGTTGCTGATGTAGTTGATGCTATTGTCATTTTTGTTCGCTCAAGGTCTCTTGCAAGTTTTTGAGATCTTTGTTGAGCGCGGCAACGTCTTTTTTATAGATAGCCGTAAAGATGATGCTCATGATCCCAAGAATCACCAGGTAAGTAATGGTGAAAGTAATTATTGCTCCCAAGTTATCAGCGGCAAACCAATGGAGAGCAAATCCGCAGATAAACAGCAAAAAGTAGAGCACTGCGCCAAAAGCAATTATCCTTTGCATATACCCCATTTGCTTAATAATGATAGGCGTGAAGAAAAGCATTTGAAGGAGGGCAGCGCCCAACATAATTGCTGCTATGATCCAGCAAATAGTAATGCCTTCTTTGCTTTGTTCGTCGGCGAATATTGAACCAAACACCATGCTTATCAACATGAAGATAGTAAATCCGATGCAGAAGTTTAAAGCTAAATCCTTCAGCGCATTGCCGACTGACAATTTTTCAGGATTAATGATCTTGTCTTTCATTGCAATCGCTTCCTTTCGCGTTTATGCTGATAGTCTTGCTTTGATGTTTGTTGAATAGTTTCTTGAAACTAAAACCTTCTCCCCGTTGCTAAGCGTTGCAAGCAGGCGACCACCTACATAAGGGCTGAGGCTGTTCACTCGGCAGAGATTCAATATGCAATTTTTAGCTATTCTCTCAAATCCACATTTAGAATACTGTTCCTCCAGCTCATAGAGCTTATAGGGAACCTCGAAAACTTCGCTTAAGGTATATGCAAAAGTTCGTCTCTCGACATGCTCGAAGTACAGCACTTCACTGATGGGAATATAAAGAGTTTCATCGCCGTGCTTGCCAACGACCTTTCGCTCATGCAATGCAAGGCTACTGATTATGGACTCGATTTTCTCATCAATTTCAACACACCTGATAAGCACCTCAGTGTCGAGCAGCACAGGATCAGTTTCCACGCTGATATGCACAACTACTCCTTTCAACTAAATTTAGCTTAGTGCATGCAAGTTTGGTGGTTTAGGAGATTTGTTTAAGTTGTTGAATTGGAGGTGCAAGTTACAAAATGAGTCTAAAGATGGCGCCGCTAAAAAATGTTGACATGTGCGCATATGGGACACCGCACTATGAGGTATCTATTTCTTGTCGTAAAATAATCATTTACCGGTTGGTAGTATGTGCGAATTTATCCTGAGTGGAGTAGTAGACAACACTAGAAGATACTTTTCGAGAAGATGAAATCAACGCGGGGAGGTACAACCATAAACGACATGCTAGCGCAGCTGCTTCTCCATTTTCTCATAGACCAGCTTCACACCATCATTAAGATCTATGATGCCATGTCCAATCGTTTTATATCCTCTATGTTCATAGAGTTACGATGCTGGTAGTGAAGCGTCAAGGCATGCAATATCGTTTTCAGCCGTTATTGTCTCTTGGAGTACGTTGCCTTTAGCATATCGCTTCGATGAAGCTATCTATTAGAGCATTTACGACATCAGGCGCATCACAGTTAGCGTTGTGACCTGCGCCTTTGACCCAATGGACAGGATATCCAGCGCGCTTCTCCCATTCGCGGTTGTAGCGCTTTGCTGAACCTGCAGCATCTTTACTCCCACAGATAATAAGGATAGGGCAACGGATCTCATGTGGACGATCCGCTTCGACGGCAAGTGCAAGTGCCTTGTACCCTTGAGCGGCAAGTTCGCAATATTCCCGTTTGTCGTAGCTGAGCATCATATCGCGCATAATTTGCTGTCCATACGGGCTTTTGGCAACACCGGTTGAGCCGATACTCACAAGTGTTTTCCAAGGGATTGACAGGTACATGAGCTTCGTATGCTTAAGAGCTGCTATCTCCCAATTCGCATAGTACTCGCGCTTGAGAGGGCAGGAGTCAATAGATACGAAACCGCGAACGGAGTTTGGGAATAGTTCCATGTAAACTTGTGAAATGTAGCCTCCGAGAGATTGACCGATCAGGATGGGCTTGTGTATGCCCTCTAAAGTAAGTATCTCCTTTAACCAATGCGCTAAGTCATCGAGCGTCCAGTCGAGTTTGAAGGGACGGGACTCGCCATGCGAAGGAGCGTCCCAAACAAGCATATTTGCCTTGTCCTCAAAGTGTTCAATCTGTTTTTCGAAGAGCCTGTGATCTGCGGAAAGTCCAGGCAGAAAGATAAGCCAAGGGAGATCTGGCTGAGTTGTATGAGACACCTGGTAGACAATGGTACCTTTGGGCGTTACAAGCTCTTTTCGCTCCATCGCTATCGACTTCCTTTCCGCTAAAACAAAATGCGCAGTTGTTTTCAGGGATGGTGTTTAGTGTCTTGTTATACTAGGTAGTCATTCTAAACTTATGCAGGTATTTTGCAACTAGCATATAAGGAGCGAAAACTCATGCCATTTGACTATAAGAAAGAGTACAAGGAGATCTACCAGCCTTCGAAGATGCCATCTCTTATAGAAGTGCCTCCGATCAGCTACGTGGCGGTGCGTGGCAAGGGAGACCCGAACGAGGAGGGCGGCGAATACCAGCGCGCCATTCAGTTGATCTACGGAATTTCTTACACTATCAAGATGTCGCCTAAGTCGGGTCATAAATTAGAGGGTTATTTGCCCTATGTTGTTCCGCCGCTAGAAGGATTCTGGACTTTTCCAGAACCTATCGAGCAGTTGGATCCGAATCGCAAAACCGAGCTTGAATGGATAAGCTGCATCAGGCTGCCTGAGTTTGTAACACCCGAGGTGTTTGACTGGTCGGTACAGGAGGCCACACGCAAAAAGAAGTCTGACTTCTCTAAGGTAGAGATGATTACGGTAGACGAGGGCTTGTGCGTGCAGTGCATGCACATCGGATCCTACGACGACGAGCCTGCGACAGTGGATGTGTTGAGAGTCTATGCTGAGGCAGAGGGTATGCAGTTCGATCAAAACGAGAAGCGCTTGCACCATGAGATATATCTCTCAGACCCGAGGCGCACTGTTCCTGAACGTCTAAAAACAGTTCTGCGCATTCCCGTGAAGCCTGTATAGGTGATCACGTTTCGACTAGTTGTATGAGTAAGAGTTGCGTTGCGTTTGGAGAGCGAGTGAGTACGAAGACCTCTATTCGGGCTTAAGTTCAAAATCATTTTCATCCTGCTCGATATGCCACCTTATCTGCGCTACCGCATCTTCCAACCGCCTGTCGTGTGTCACCAGGAGAATAGCCCCTGGGAAATTGACAAGCATGGTCTGTAGAGCATCAATAGATCCAACATCAAGATGATTCGTCGGCTCGTCGAGCACGAGAAAGTTGGGATCCATAACGAGCTGCTCGGCAAGCATGAGCTTGCGGAGTTCACCGGGGCTGAGATCGTTGCCATCGAGCAGCTTGTCGGTATCGGAGTTCAACCGCGCCACGATGGAGAGGATGCGACCTTTCATCTCTTGGTCCTGATCGCTGAGATACCTCAGGGCTCGCTCACGTTCCTCTGATCCGACTTCCTGGGGAATGTACGCAACTTTGACATTATCGGGAACAGATTTGATGACGCTTCGTACCACCAGGCTCTTTCCCGTTCCGTTCGCACCGGTCAGCACCACGTGATCCGTTGGTGAGATCCAGAGCTCCGGCACATCTATCGAGAACTCGCCAGCAGACAGTAACGATGCTTCCAAGTGCACCACGCAGCTTGAGCGCGCGGCGATGCCGAACTCGCCAATGCGATGGTCGTATCTTTTCGAGACGGTTTTCTTAGAAAGCTTTGCCTCGGCCTTTGCGAGTCGCCCACCCATATTGGACGAGAGCTTTCCCGCTACGCCGTCCTTTCCAGATACAATGGCGCGTCCGATCTTCTCCCGAGTATCACTGTCTCGTTTGCTCAAGCCACGCTTGCTTCGCTTGCCCTTCTGACGTGCTGCCTCTTCGCTCCTGCGCTGGGCTTCTGCCTTCAAGCGCTTCACTTCACGAGAGGCTTGCTCGCGATCCCTTATCGCAGAGGCGCGTTCGCTCGCTGCCTGGTCACTTGCCTTCGAGTACCCGCCAGGACGCATAGTCCAACGCGCGCCCTCGCACATAAGACTCTGACCTACAAGACTATCGAGCAGATCTCTATCGTGCGAGATGAGGATGCCGATGCCACTAAACGTAGCCAGCGCCTCCTTCACGATGTCGCGCGTGACGGCATCGAGGTCGTTGGTCGGCTCGTCCATGATCAGGACATCTGGTTGTGCATAGAGGGCGCATGCGATCTGGATCCGCTTCTGCTGACCGCCTGAGAGCGTGTCGTAGCGCCAGAACCAATCGTCTTCGATGTGGAGCAGCGCCCTTGCCCGTTGCGCCTCCTTGCTCCAATCCGATGCGAGATCGAAGAGGTTATCCGGCTCTTGGCTCGAGTCCTGCTGGCAATACGACGAGAACAGGTTCGGGCTCACCGTCCCGGAATCGGGCGCGTTGATGTGTGCTGCTATACGGGCGAGCGTGCTCTTCCCGCATCCGTTGTCGCCGATGATGCCCGTCCATCCCGTCGGGAACGTGGCGCTGACGTCATCGATGGCCGGCGATGCTGTACCAGGGTAGCTATAGCTGATGTGGTTGAGATTCAGTTGCATGGCGAGCTCCTTTGAGAGGAGGTCGCGCAGGGTTAGGCACGCGATGTATGGATTCGGAACGAGAAGACACTTAAGCGATGCGGCACCCTGAAGCGCGACCGGATGTACAGAATGGTCGTATGGGGCACCCGAAACGGGCATCGCTAGTTCTTCATCTAACCTGACCTAACTTGAAGCGGTGCTTGCCAAAGGCTCCGCTGGATGATTGTTGTTAAAGATTATAGCATTTGAATATTTTGGGGATCGTTCGAAGCTACAAAAGTACTCACATCAAGACTCAAACGGCAGATAAAACATAACTGCGACAAATTGTTCCAGTGTATCTGAACTGGCATTTCTTTACCAATTACATCGGTTTTAGGTTCTGGTTGAGCCTGTCGACCATCCAAGCGAGGCGCTTCTCGCGACCGGTGTCGGTCTTGGCATCAAGGTAAGCCCTCGTGTAGGTCTTTCTCACCGAAGGCGACATGCCGAGGAAGTTCGCGTGCGCCGTCTCATAGGGTTCGAGGATTTGGGCTACGCGCTCGATGTCCTCGTCGGTGATGTCGGGAGACTTCAGGGTATCCTACTGTCCGTTGGCCTTCGCCTCCTTGATCTTCGCACGACCATGTTCGGTCATGAGTCCGCGCTTCTCAAGTTCGGCTACGAGATCCTTGTTCTTCTCAACCATTTGCTGTTGGGGCGGCGCTGCGAGAAATACTTGCGATTGGAAACGTCGTCGATCTTCTGCATCTGCTCGTCGATCCAGCCGAAGCACAGCGCCTCTTCGAGAGCCTCGCACGCCTTGAGCGTTTTGGGACCTCCAGCTTTGCCGAAGATGAGCCAGATGACATCGTCGGAAGATGCATTGTCTTGCAACCATTTTCTGAATTCGCTCCTATCGGCGAATCGCAAATCCTCGCTCAAGCTTGCCTCCTGCCTACAACACTATACGCCCTTTCGTCCATGATGGACTTGATTTGAACTGTAAAGCCAGCATTCTCTGCCGCTGAAACAACCTCTTGTTCTGTACGCATCCTATAGCCGAATTGGGTGTGGGAGTAGGATTCGAGAGCTCGGTTCGTATAGTGAGTGCCGATGAAGATGCCCTCAGGTTTGAGCACGCGAGCGATCTCTTCGAAGCCCGACGCCAGATCCTCCCAGAAGTAGAACGTGTTGATGGTCAGAGCTTTGTCAACAATTGCGTCTTCGAGTGGCATATCGTCAACCGGACAGTGAAGGAACTCTACGTTCGTTCCCGTAAGCCGACGTTTCGCTATCTCAAGCGCATCTTCCGAAATGTCA
Organism: bacterium D16-34; assembly: GCA_003612515.1. Lineage (GTDB taxonomy): Bacteria > Actinomycetota > Coriobacteriia > Coriobacteriales > Eggerthellaceae > Xiamenia. The sequence continues at coordinate 193,451 of RAZB01000002.1, read as the reverse complement.
GTTCCTATCAAACGGCAATCATATGCATGGGCGATCCGCTCCAACATAATCCCGTTGCCGCAGCCTATGTCAAGTATAGTGTCATCGTTTCGAGGAAGAAGGAGCATCTCTGTCGCTTCATACATCTGTGCGTTCTGGCGGTTCATGACGGCCATCACGATGCGACCGCCTATCCCACGGGGGTTTGCGAACTGCTTGGCGATGTATTCGTTGATGGGCATTCTGGTCTTTCCTAATTTCGCTGGAACAAATTGTCCTAAGGACTCCGATCTGGTGAAACTTTACGGAAAATGGTGTCAATGGTTGAGCTCTTGCAACTATCCATACGTACTTACTTAGAATGAACGTAGACCTGTATCAATCTTTCCGATTGCCCTCTTATTGGAGTCCCATTAGAGCAATTGAAACGCTTGTTCTGAGTTACACCATTGGAATTCCGTATGTTCGTCACTTATTTGCGTCGAAACATCAAGTAAACAGACGAGCTAAATCGGATGTGTTTCACAGAGGGTTGGAAAGAGAGCCCTCTGTGAAACCCTGGATTAAACAGCACGATTCAGATAAAAGCGCCCTATAGCTTCGCCGGCGCGCCTACTCCCACTCAACAGTGCCAACAGGTTTCGGCGTCAGGTCGTAACATACGCGGCAAATACCTGGCACTTCGTTAGTAATGCGATCAGTTATGCGCTTTAGTAACGCCCAGTCAAGTTCTGGCACTTCAGCAGTCATCACATCTACGGTGTTGATGGCTCGAATGATGGCAGGCCATTCATATGCACGTACGCCATCACGAACGCCAGTAGCACGCATATCGGGAACAACTGCAAAATACTGCCATGCGCCAACGTTTGCATTTTCCATTTCTTCACGAACGATAGCGTCAGCTTCGCGCAATGCATCCAAACGATCACGCGTAATAGCACCGAGGCAGCGAACTCCAAGACCAGGACCTGGGAAGGGTTGGCGTTCTACCATGTTTTCCGGAAGACCCAGCTCGCGTCCAACAACACGAACCTCATCTTTGTAAAGCAACTTAACTGGTTCCACGAGATCAAATTGCAGATCATCAGGAAGCCCGCCTACGTTATGATGTGCTTTTACACCATCTTTCGATTCCAAGATGTCGGGATAAATTGTTCCTTGGGCCAAAAAGTCAACTTCGTCGCCAACTTTGCGAGCTTCTTCTTCGAAAACGCGAATGAATTCGCTACCGATTATTTTGCGCTTCGTTTCAGGTTCATCGACACCATCAAGAAGATTGAGGAATCTGTCTGTCGCATCAACGTAGATGAGGTTTGCATCCATTTGGTTTTGGAATACATCAATAACCTGCTCAGATTCGCCTTTGCGCATGAGGCCATGATTAACATGAACGCATACGAGATTCTTGCCAATTGCCTTAATTAAAAGAGCAGCAACAACTGATGAATCAACGCCACCAGAAAGAGCCAAGAGCACTTTCTTATCGCCAACTTGCTCTTGGATTGCAGCAACTTGCTCTTCAATGAAAGCTTGAGCGAGCTCTGGCGTGGTGATGCGTTCCATGGAATCGGGACGTACGTTTTCGTCCATTGAGGACCTCCTTGCAAATATATTAAATCAGCACCATGGTAGAAATTATATCGTGCAAAAAAGGGGAGCGTGAAGCAAAACTAAGAATCGCATTACTCTTCTACGTCTGCTGCGCTTACCTGATCACGAGCGGGTACCTTCATAGCGCGCATGGCGTTTAAGATTGCAAGGATTGCCACACCAACATCTGCAAAGACCGCCAGCCACATATTAGCAATACCGAGGGCAGCAAGAATAAGGACAGCAAACTTGACCCCTAAGGCAAATACGATGTTTTGCCAAACTATTCGCATGGTTTTGCGTGCAATGCGAATAGCGCGAGCAACTCCTGTTGGGTCGTCGTCCATAAGGACAACATCTGCAGCTTCTATTGCCGCATCTGACCCCATAGCGCCCATGGCTATACCAATATCTGAACGCGCAAGAACAGGTGCGTCATTAATTCCATCCCCAACAAAAGCAAGTTTTCCTTTGCCATGGGTGTGTTCACTTGTTTGTGTGAGCAATTGTTCAACACAGGCAACCTTATCTTGAGGTAGCAACTGTGCCTTGTAATCATCGACACCAACTTCAGTGGCTACTGCTTTTGCAACATCTTCGCGGTCGCCAGTGAGCATTACGGTATTATGAATACCCATTTCATGAAGCTCTGCAATAGCAACTGGGGCAATTGGTTTTATCACATCAGCAATAACAATATGACCTAAGTATTCGTTATTATAGGAAACGTGCAGTATCGTTCCTGCTAGTTCGCATGACATGTAATCAATTGAACATTCGTTCATAAGTTTGTCATTGCCTACCAGTACAACATTTGAATCAAGTGTAGCTTTAACCCCACGTCCGCTTAATTCTTGCGGATCCAATATACGCTTCGGATCAAGTTCACCAGAGTAAGCGCGTTTAATGGATAGAGCGATGGGGTGATCTGAGAATGATTCAGCATGAGCAGCTAGTTCGAGAAGTTCATCGGCGTTATAACCATCTTGAGCGTGAACAGCAACAACCTCAAAAGAACCATCGGTTAATGTGCCTGTCTTATCAAAAGCAACTGCTTGTGTATTCGCAAGAACCTCAAGATAGTTTGACCCTTTAATTAATATGCCATCACGTGAGGCTCCGCCAATTCCTCCAAAGAAGGAAAGGGGTACCGAAATTACCAAAGCACAGGGACATGAAACAACTAAAAATACGAGTCCGCGTTGAATCCATTCCGACCAACTAAGCCCAAAAAGAAGGGGAGGAAGGATAGCTAAAAGCACAGCAATACCAACAACAATGGGTGTGTAATATTTTGCAAAACGAGTAATGAAGTTTTCAGTTTTGGCTTTTTTGTCAGCGGCATTTTCGACGAGTTCTAATATGCGAGAAACAGTTGATTCACCAAATGGTTTGGTAACTTGCACGACAAGTTTGCCTGAAAGATTTACGCATCCAGAAATTATGTCTTGTCCAGGTGCTATGGAGCGCGGGACAGATTCACCGGTTAGTGCTTTTGTATCTAACTCTGACGTGCCAGATACCACAATGCCATCTAAGGGAACGCGCTCACCTGCTTTTATGACAATATTATCTCCAACGGCAATTTCATAAGGATCTACCTGAATGAGTTTCCCATCGCGCTCTACGTTGGCATAATCAGGCGCAATATCCATCATCTCAGCAATGGATTTTCGACTCTTGCCAACAGCATAACTTTGAAACAGTTCGCCAACTTGGTAAAACAGCATAACCGCTGCACCCTCTGCCATATGTGGGTCGCTATCAGGGAACAGAACAAGCGCAAACGCCCCCACAGTTGCCACCGTCATAAGAAAGTTTTCGTCAAATAACTGTCCGTGCCCGATGTTTTTAATGGCTTTTAAGACCACATCGTAACCACCGATAAGGTAGGGGATTAAAAAGAGAGCGAACTCAACCCAAAGAGCTGCAGATTTGCTACCGAGCCATGCCTCAAGTGGCATAAATTCAGAAATTACAAATGCAAAAGCAAAGCAGAGCAGTGCAATCAAAATTCTATTACGCATATGAATTTGCTTTTTGTTCATAATGGATCCTCGTGCTTAAGCTGTCATATATGACGAAATGCAATCTGTATTTAACGGACAATCGTGCAATCAGGTTCAATCTTGCTTATAAGCGATTGAGCTTTTCCGATAATCTGTTCAAATTGATCGTCGTTTGCATCAAGGACAAGTTTTGAAGTCATGAAGCTGATGCTTGCACTGTTTACGCCTTCAATTTCGTTAATGGCATTTTCCATTTTTGCAGCGCAATTTGCACAATCGAGGTCTTGGAGTTTAAAAGATTTACGCATGATAGTTTCTCCTTGTCGTTTATTTGAAAGTGATTATTTATTCGCAAATATGAGTCATGCCTTGTGCAAGCATGGTATGAACATGATCATCAGATAGCGAATAGATGACGTTTTTGCCTTCGCGCTGAAACTTAACCAAACGCGCTTGTTTTAGCGTTCTTAACTGATGCGATACTGCGCTTTGCGTTGCACCTATAAGATCAGCAATATCTTGAACGCGAAGGTCTTTATCCATGAGCGCATACAGTATTTTGATTCGCGTTGTATCACCAAATACTTTAAATAGGTCTGCTAGCTCATAGAGAAGTTCTTCATCGGGCATCTGATCAATTCCGGTAAGATCTTCTGAGTCAGATGAAATGTCAGTTATTTCATATTCTGAAGCCATGTTATTCCCTTACACTCTCAATATATATACATATGAACAACTGTTCATAAGTATAGCTTGTTTATCTGATGAGTCAAGAAGTGCTTAAAAATTTCTGAGCGTAGTAAAGACTCTGAAACAAATAATCAAATTTGCTTGATCAGGTCATAGAATAATTCAGAGACTTTTGAAAGCGAGGACATATGATTCGTCGTGTTATTCAGATTGATCAAGATGCCTGTATTGGCTGTGAGCTATGCGTTTCAGCGTGTCATGAAGGTGCTATAGAGCTTGTTGATGGAAAAGCTCAGCTCATTCGCGATGACTATTGTGATGGTTTAGGTGATTGTCTGCCAGCCTGTCCGGTTGACGCAATCACGTTTATTGAGCGCGAAGCTCAAGCGTATGATGAAGAAGCCGTTAGATTGCATCTAGAGGAAAAAGGTATCCCTAAACAGCGAGCAATGGTTAATGCTTTAGCAGGAGAACTTGCTGCTGATGTAACCAAAATGGGGATCTCATCAGGTGAATTAAACAGGTATTTTGCTGAAGAGACCACTCAAAGAAGACCTTCAAATCCTACAGGTAAACTTCCTATAGTTGGAGTTCTAGAGCAAAATAAGTCAGTTTCTCAGCTGGCTCAGTGGCCGGTTCAAATCAAACTCGCTCCGATCACAGCATCATATTTTACTCATGCTGATTTATTGATAGCAGCAGATTGCACGGCATTTGCATATGCGAATTTCCATGAGGATTTTATTAAAGGAAAGATAACGCTCATTGGTTGTCCTAAGTTGGATGCAGTTAACTATGCAGAAAAACTCTCTGAAATTATTGCAAATAATGAAATTGCATCGGTGACCGTGGTTCGTATGGAAGTGCCGTGTTGCAGAGGCATTGATATAGCAGCAAAGGAAGCAATTCGTTTGTCAGGGAAAGATGTTCCGTATAGTGAGTGTATTGTAGGTATACAGGGTCAACTCTTGTAAGCAACAAAATGCTCATACATGATTTTGATAGCGTTAGAGTTACTCTAACGCTATCAAAATTTTCGAATAAGCTAATTTATGGCTTGAGAGTTATTAGTTCGTGTTAGAGTTACTCTAACGTATTCGATTCTCAAGAGAAAGCCATTTAGTCATGCAGGCTTCCAACAACACTCATGTTTCTGAATCTTTATCTGAGGACTTTGGTACGAACGAAGTTTCAGAAATGACTGGTATATCTGCATTTACAATTCGATACTATGATAAATGCGGGTTCTTTCCAAATCTTCAGCGCGACAAGCATGGCATCCGTGCGTTTTCACCAGCAGACATAAATCAACTTTATTTGGTCGACGCGCTTCGCAAAAGCGGATTATCTATTGAGGGTATCCAATACTTCGTTAAGCTTCAACGGCGTGGCGAAAAGACAACTGTTGAACGCGAGACGATATTGCAACAACAAGTCACAGGATTGGAATATCAACTTGAAGAGTTAAAAGAGTGTCTTAAACGTTTGCGTAATGCGCGTGGGGATCTCGGATGATCGACATTGAGTTTATCTTGCATGCTATAGTTAGTAAAAAAGTTTAAATAGTGGCAATTTCCTTGAGTTAGGAGTCGTCCAAACACAAAACGGGGTCTTAGAACGCATTTGAGAGCCTCATTTATAAAACACCAGGTCAGAAGGGGTGTTTTTTGGGACTTTGCTACGTATTTGTGCGAAAGCGAGAAAAATGAGCGATTTTAACAAAAATCAGGGTGCAGACGAGCAGCAAACCGAGGTGCCTCAAACAAATTCACCCCAAGACGAGCACCCAGACAAATCGAGCTCAAACAACGATCAGTCTCAAGAGTCTCAGCCTTGGCACATACCAATGCCACCGCAATGGCCAACTAATGATCGGGACGAGTCGCAACCAAACACGCCGTTCCAATCAGAACAGAATCCTGAAACCCCGCAAACCCAGTATTCACCAAATAGGCGCATGCCTCAACAGGTTTTGACACCAGAACAGCGCGAACTGAAGTCAGCACGAAATTATATGCTCGTAGCAAATATTTGTGGTCCCGTTTCATTGTTTATTGGTGGAATGCTTTTAGCTGGCGTTGGAATTGTATTTGCGATTCTTGCTTATAGGAAGTTCGCCAACTTGATGAAGCTCAACTCATCGGCAGGACAAATTGCAAAAGTAATGAAACGCACGGCAACAATTTCAATAATTATTTGCGCAGTTGCATTTGTATTAAATGCGATAACGGCATACATCATGTTTCCTGAAATAATGAACATAATTCAAACGGGAGACTATAGCTCATTGAGCTCTGTACCTGGGGAAACGCCATCAGGAACAACCTCAACCTGGGGCTAATTTAGACACTATTTTCATGCATTGTAGTCATCACACGCTCTATTCGACCTTTGCTTGATAATACATGAATTATTGATAATATATGTTATGTAAAGTTGAGTATTGCGAAATGGCTGAAGACGCTGGACATATATGGCGATTATCATTAAGCCGTTAGAGTTACTCTAACGGCTGTTTGCTACCCTCCCTTTTAGGCGCAAAATACTCCAATCAGGCACCCTGAATCATTGCGCAGAGATTCTTACAAGGTATAATCTCACTGTTTGGTTTAGTGGAACTCTTAAGGAGGGCTTTCATGCAAAAGATCTCACAAGGATCAAAGAAGCTGCTCGCTATTGTCCTTGCAGCTACGATGATGTGCTTCGGCGCTTTAGTTTTGAGCAGCTGCGGCAAAAGCGACGAAGAAGTTGTTCGCGAAGGCGTTGCTCGTGAACTTGATATGGTCAAGAACAAAGACCCCGAGTTTATGGAGTCAATTACTGACGCAGCGCTTGCAAGCGAGATGGATGCCTATGGTATTGACGCTAACGAGTTTATGACGTCATATCTTGAGGGCTTTGACTACACCATCGACGATGTGACGGTTGATGGCAGTAACGCAACGGCAACAGTCACCATTACCTGCAAGACGTTAAGCGATATTTATGAGCAGGTTCTTGGTAGCGCTGAAGAAGCCGCAAACTCAACCGATACCTCATCTCTTTCTGAAGATGAAGCAAATCAAATGGTTGGTCAAATCATGATGGACTCAGTTGCTCAGGTACAAGCAACTACACAAGCTCCGGTTGAGTTGACTTTCACGCTCAATGGTAACACCTGGGAGCCGACTGCTGCTGCTGAAAGCGCATTGCAAACTGCACTCTTTGGTGCTTAAATCGTTATTTTAGTAACAAAAAGCTCACTTCTTGTTCACTCCTTATCCACTATTAACTAGGTATGACAAAGTGAGCTTTTTTCGCTGCTACGATGTAATTGCATTGTTCATGTTATAAGGAGGGAAACATGGGCTATGTAATTTCCCTGGCATGCTTTGCAGGAGTGTTAATGTGTGTTTCGCTCATAACGCAATTAGCATAATCAGGGTTTCAACTCTGGGAGTTGGTATACTTTACCAACTCCCTTTTTAGTTTCATGATTTACATAATGAGAGGATCTTTAATCTTTGTCATGAATACCTCATCTGCTAATTACGCAAAGTTAACGCCAAAATTCGCCCTTCAGCTTGCTGCTCCGCATACATGGCCAGCAGCTATCATGCCATGTCTTATAGCTTGTGCAGCCGCTGCAGTATCTACAGGCACGCTTTCAGCTACCCTATCTTTGTCATTACTTTGCATTTGTATCTTGATGCAATCTTCGGTAAACACGTTTAACGATTACTTTGATTTCGTAAAAGGTGCAGACTCGGCAGAAGACAATGTGGAAGAAGACGACGCTACGCTCATTTATGCCAACATTAATCCGAAATCGGCACGCAATCTTGCTTGGGGTTTTCTTGCTTGTGCATTCTTGCTCGGTATCTATGTGATCTTTAGAGCCGGTTGGATACCATTGCTGCTAGGTATTATAGGCGCAATAATTGTCTTGCTTTACTCTGGCGGAAAAACGCCAATCTCGTATCTGCCTTTAGGCGAGTTGATCAGCGGGTTTGTCATGGGTGGACTTATCCCCTTTGCATGCTTTCAAGCTCTCACCGGCGTTTTAAACCCCTGGATGTTTTTAATTGCGCTTCCCACCATAATTGGCGTTGCGCTCATCATGATGACTAACAATACCTGTGATATCGAAAAGGACGTTGCTGTATCAAGAAAGACGCTCCCAACACTTCTCGGTCGCAGCAAAAGTGTGCATCTTTATCACCTGCTTATCGCAGTTTGGATAGTTTCAATCATTGCAATTGTGGCAATTTGGTTCACAACGGGTCTTGTGGTATGCGCATTTATGCTCCTTGCAACCATCGCACCCCTGAAGGCTCTTTTAGCCAATCCACTTATGCCGCAAACACGCATTCCTGCCATGGCTCAGATTGGCACTTTGAATGTCTTGCTCGGAGCTTTTTACGCAGCAGCAATATTTGCTGGTTTTCCATTTCTGACCTGGTAATATCATGCTACCAAACCCACCTTCTCTAACCGTGCGATTCGCCCCCTCTCCCACTGGGCGCATGCATGCTGGCAATATCTTTTCATCTTTGATCACGTGGCTTTTAGCAAAAACGTCAGAGGGCAATGTAGTGCTCAGGATTGAGGATCTTGATAAACAGCGATCGAAGCCCCAATTCGCAAGCCAAATCATGCATGACTACGAAATGTTGGGTTTAACCTGGGATAAAGGTCCGTTTTACCAACATGACAGGGATGGCGCTTACCAAGAGGCATTCGACAAGCTTTCTCGATTAAATCTTGTTTACCCTTGTTTTTGCTCGCGTGCGGATTTACATGCTCAAAGTGCCCCTCATGCTGGCGAAACATATGTTTATGCTCAAATTTGCAGGCATTTAAGCGACAAGGCTCGGCATGAAAAGCTAAATAGGTTTGCCCAGCAAGGTAGGCACCCATCGTATCGTTTGATGACAACTCACGAAGATATCGAAATTAACGATCTTATTCAGGGAAACTATAGCGAAAATCTCGCAGACGATTGCGGCGATTTTGTAATTAGGCGAACTGATGGAACCTTTGCCTATCACTTGGCAGTTGTTGTTGATGATTATGCGCAAGGAATTAATCTTGTAAGTCGTGGTGTCGATTTGCTGTCATCGACTCCGCAGCAAATATATCTACAACGGCTTCTAGGGCTTTCTACGCCCTATTATGCCCATATTCCACTCATTGTAGACAAATCTGGACGAAGGCTCTCTAAACGTAATCAGGATGCTTCATTGGAATGCTTATTAGATACATATCAGAGTGCGGCTGGTGTCATTGGAACTTTAGCGGCTTATGCTGGTTTCATCGAATCGCCCGAACCACTTATGCCTCAAGATTTAGCGAAATATCTCACGTTCGAAGATGTTCTCAATACATTAAAGAACTCCCGAGAGCTAATCTGGGAGCCTTAAATCGGTTTACGGTATCCGGTAAGCCAAATGCCGTTAGAGTTACTCTAACGGCATTTGATCAGCTAGAAAAGTAAGCAAGAGTAACCGTAACGCTACTTCTTGCGATTATCTTCGACATGTTTTGCTTTACCAAGCGCGCGCTCAATGCCACCTGGCTCAATGAGTTTGACGTCAACACCCACCAACAAAACACTCTTGAGTTTGTCAGCGATCGTACGTCTAAATGCATTCATTTCCTCAAACGAATCACTAAACGCCTCAGGTTTGAGTTCAACGTGAACCACCATGCGATCCAAACCAGTTTCGTTGTCGATAACCAATCTGTAGTGCGGAGATACGCCTTCGATACCACCTAAGACATCTTCAACCTGCGACGGGAACACGTTTGTTCCTCTGATAATCAGCATATCGTCACTACGTGAGCGAACTTTTTGCATTCGTGCGGTCGTACGTCCACATGCGCAAGGTTGCGTAATAACACGAGTCAAATCATGTGTGCGATATCGAAGTACCGGAATTGCTTGCTTTCCAAGTGGGGTTAAGACAAGCTCTCCCTCTTCCCCATCAGCCACCGGCTCTCCGGTTTGAGGATCAATTACCTCCCAGAAGAAATGATCCTCGGCGATATGTTGCATATCGCGCGAAGCGAGGCATTCGCCAGACACGCCCGGACCCATGACTTCGGTTAAGCCATAGTTATCCGTGCAAATGATATGCATACGCGATTCGATTTCTTCCTTTAGGTGTGGAGGACACGGTTCGCCGCCAAATAATCCAACTCGAAGCGTTGAATGCTCCCAATCAAAACCAAGTTCCTCTCCTACCTCGCACATATGCATTGCATACGAAGGCGTTGCGATGAGGACGGTTGTGCCATAGTCTTCGATCATTTGTAAATGACGCTCGGTGTTACCTGCGCCAGCCGGAATCATCATGCAGCCAAGCCGCTGCAGACCATAGTGCAGGCCAAAACCACCGGTAAACATGCCGTAACCAAAGCCCATTTGCGCTCGGTCAGATGGGACTACGCCAGCCATTTGCACCAAACGCATAATGCAGTCTGCCCACATATCCATATCGTGTTTGTTGTAGCCAACAACAATCGGCTTTCCGGTTGTTCCAGAGGACGCGTGAAGCTCAACTACCTCATCTAGTGGAACAGCGAATAGCCCATACGGAAACGTATCTCGCAATACGGATTTATCAGTAAAGGGAAGCTTACGAATGTCTTCAAGTGTTTTAATGTCAGCTGGACAAACACCCATCTCGTCCATTTTGTTGCGATACCATTCAACTCGCTCGTAGGTGTATTTCACCTGCTCGATTAGTTTTGCCAGCTGAATGGCGCGAATTTGTTCGCGTGAAGCACATTCGATTCGAGGATTATGAATGGGAAACTTATCAAAGTTGCCAGTATTAAGAGCTGAAAGTGCTTCTTGTTTCGACAAAAACTCTGTCATTATCTACCCTCTTCAACCAATACAGGAAATACAAGTTCTTCTTGATTGACCAGCACAACTGGTTCGCTCTTAAGGAGCTGTTCAGCATGGGCAATATCTTCGACATTTAATGCAATATAGGTAGAAATGAGAGAATAGCTATAGATGACATTGATTTGACAATCAGCGAAAACACCCATGACGCGAGCGAGCTCTCCGGGTTTATCATCAAGGCGAACGCAAAGAATATCGGTCATCTTTGCAGCAGCTCCGCGCTCCTTTAGGACTTCAAGTGCTTCTTGCGGCTTGTCAACTATAAAGCGAACAATGCCATAGTCTCCCGTATCGGACGCGCTAAAACCACGTACATTTATATGCGCCTGTTCAAAAGCAGCAAGCACGCGACCCATATGACCAGGTCTGCTTTCCATAAAGACACTAATTTGTTTCACGCTCATAGCGATTAATCCTCTCGGCGATTTGTTTGATTATCGTGCGTGGGTATAACCTTCACGAAATGCAGCAAGGTTGTTTTCGATGGTTTTAGGCGGAACACGCTTTGAAATAACCTTCTCCCAAGCAGCCAGGTCAAAGTCAAGTTCTGTAGCCAGAGCACCAAGCAAAACAACATTAACCGACTTAGGGCATCCGAGATCGGCGGCAATTTGCCCTGCGGGTATTACCACTGCATTAGCTTCTTTGAGTTGCTCGTAGGGGTTTTCTGGCATGGTAGCTTTTCCCATTAAAACGGGTAAAGGCTGTATGGTTTCATCAGCTACAAGCAAAAAGCCATCTTGCCGTACAAAGGGAATGTTACGGAGCGCTTCGGTTGTCTCAAAGGCGACCACGCAGTCTGCGCAACCCTTATCGCATACCATGGAATCGACACCTTGCAAGCCAAACCGAACTACGGTAGTTACAGAACCCCCGCGCTGTGACATGCCATGAATTTCAGAAACTTTAACGTCATATCCACATTCCATGGCAGTGTGAGCTAGCAAATCTGCAGCCAAAATGGTTCCCTGACCACCAACGCCACAGAGCAAAACGGTAGTTGTATTACTCATTAAGACCACCTTCTTCGCAGCTCACAATGGCACCAAATGCACAATATTGAGGACATTGTCCACAGCCAATACACTGATACGGATCAATGAGTGCCTGATTTGTTTCGGGTCGCTTAGAAATTGCTGGGCAACCAAGCGTTGAGCAAACACCGCAACTTGTACAAGCCTCAGTCACTACATAAGCAGGTTTGCGAATGCGATCAATCAAGACACACGGGCTTTTAAATATAAGTACTGATAGCATGGGGTTCGCGGTTGCTTCTTTCAAAGCTTTTCTGACTGCGAGTGCATTATTTGGGTCTATAACGCGTACGTCTTCAACCCCTAATGCTGACACGATTGCTTCAATGTTAAGTTCTCGCGATGGTCGGTTCTGTAACGTCTGACCATTGAAAGGATTGCCTTGTCTTCCCGTCATTGCGGTTGTTCTATTATCGAGAACACAAATCGTGCCTCCCCCATTGTTGTAGACCGTTGAAATGAGCGAAGACAGACCAGAATGCGCAAAAGTGGAGTCACCAATTACGCCAACAACGGGTCGGTGGGACTTATCGGCTAATGCAATCTCGAAACCATGCGACATTGATACCGATGCACCCATGTCTACGCACGTATCCATTGCCTGCAATGGTGCTAAAGCACCAAGGGTATAACAACCAATATCACCGGTTACGATTGCTTTTATGCGAGAAAGCTCTTTGAAGACAAGTCGATGTGGGCAGCCAGCACACAAAGCAGGTGGTCGGGGCGGAATGTTTTGCGGAGCTTCAGCATGTACTGCTTCGCTCAGACCAAAAGCTTTGCGAATAAGTCCAGGCGACAATTCGCCATCTTGTGGAAGTGGATGCTTAAATGCACTCACTTCCACACCGCAAGCGCGCACGCTTTCAGTAAGATATTCAGACGCTTCCTCTATGACATAGAGCGAATCTACACTATCCGCAAATGCGGCAAGAGCATCATTTGGCAATGGCCACGTGACACCAAGTTTAAACACTGAAGCATCAGGAAGCGCCTCAATAACGTGTTCGTAAACTGCTCCAGCGCAAACTACACCAACCTCAGACCTGCGACTGATGATTGTGTTGTATGGACAAGATTCAACCCAGTCGCGGAGCTTGTTAATTCTTTCCAGCTGCACTTTACGACGTGGTTTCGCATAGGCTGGCATCATGACCCATTTAGCAGGATCGCTTTGATATTCCTTTATTTCATGATCTTGGCGAACACTAGTTTCAACAGGTGTTTTGGTGTGAGAAACGCGAACGGTTGAATGAATAAATACCGGTACGTCAAACTCCTCTGAAAGGTCAAATGCATCTCGGGTAAAATCATGAGCTTCTTGCGAGTTAGCAGGATCAAGTATCGGTATACAAGCTGCACGTGCATACCAGTGAGAATCTTGCTCGTTTTGAGAGGAATACATACCAGGGTCATCTGCGGCAAGCACAACCAAACCGCCACCAACACCGGTGTAAGCAGCGGTAAAAAGCGGATCCGCGGCAACATTGACCCCAACATGTTTCATGGTGGTCAACACGCGCGCACCCGCCGCAGAAGCCCCCACTGCTACCTCAACTGCTACTTTTTCGTTCACCGCCCACTCGGCATATACGCCGTCTTTTTTCGCGAATACCTCAAGCGTTTCTGTTGACGGAGTGCCCGGATATGCGACGCCAATATGAGCGCCTGCTTCCCATGCACCTTGGGCTATAGCCTCGTTTCCAGATAGAAGTTCCATATACCACAATCCTTATCGAAGTTATCGCTTGTTTCCTAGTCTTCTTGGTAGACCAGGCAAAACGAACCGATTTGAATTACATCTCCTGGGACAAGAAGATGTGAAACTATGCTTTTGTTGTTGACCCACACGCCATTAAATGAATTATCGTCGGTGATGATATACCCTCCATGAACAGGAGATACGCTTGCGTGTTCACGAGAGACGGTCATGTCATTTAAAAAGAGTGAGCACTGAGGACTTCTTCCGATGGTAATCGTTTCATTGGTAAGAGGAATAGCAATTCCTGTCTGAGGACCTCGTACTACCTGCAAGGTAGCACTCGCGTGAGGAACGCTTACAACCGGCAGCGGTTCATCAAGCGAAATCGGCTTGAATTGCTGGGTTGCACCTAAGAACTTAAAACCACAACTAGGGCAACTTGCTGCATTATCATCAACAGGACTGTTGCATACCGGACAAAGCTTCGTCATTTCTATTCCCTCCAAAGGTTTATTAGATGTGCGGATAGTTGTTTGGCACACTATTCGCTTGTTTGAGTTTGAGCTCGATCGACCAAAAATGGCGTCTCGTTAATAACGACAGATTGTGCGGTTTGGGGTTGACCCGAAAAACCTCTAAACAGTCTATCCCACCAAATACCAATTCCTTCAAAGAAGCTCGGAGCTGATTGATCTTGGCAAGCGACAAGATCCATCTGGGCTATTGTTTGGTTTCGCTGCTTGAATGTGATAGTGCCCACAACGTCACCAACATGAATATCACCAGTTAATTCATTAAATTCAACCACTTGACTCACATTACCGTTGAGATCAAAAACCTCAACTGATGCGCTTGGGTCTGCAAGAGTTGCAGGAACGGTTTTATCAATCCAGTTTTCGCAAGCAACCTCAGCAATAAGCGGCACAGATTGCCCGTTCATAGTCACGTTTTGTGCGCTGTGAGCTAACGGGTAATCAACAAGGTGATCATAGACCCAATCGGTCAGCGTTGCGGCATCGACAAAGCGCTGTTCTTCAGAAGATGAATCGAGCACGATAGCATAGAGCTCAAAACCATCTTTGTTAGTTGCGCCAGCGAACGAGGCGCCCGCCAGCTCAGTAAAGCCAGTCTTAACGCCTATAGCATAATCGCTATAGTTGACAAATTGATCCGTAGCTTGAAGATATACATCGGTAGGTTGTCCTTGCCGCGTAACCGTAATAGTGGTGTCACCAAGTGCCACATCTTCTCGGAAAATATCATTTTTCATGGCATATTGCACGAGTTTTGCGATGTCTGCTGCAGTCGCATGCAGATTCCCCGCATATTCATCAAAGTCTAAGCCATGGGGGTTTTCATACACCGAATCAGTGCAACCGATTTCAGCGGCTTTGGCGTTCATTGCCTCGACAAACGCGCTTTCAGGGTCGGCGTTTGTTGTCTGCCCTGCATCTATGAGGGCTTGCCCGATGCATTCAGCAATGGCTACCGCTGCATCATTTCCTGAAGGTACCAACAAAGCCTTGAGTGCGGTTGCCATATCCATGACGTCGCCTTCTTGCAGACCAGCGCTTGATTCGCCTACGTATGCTGCTGCAGGTGAGACGTTAACTGGTGTGTCAAGGCTCACAAGTCCATCGTTGATAGCATCAAGCGCTACAACAGCGGTCATCACCTTGGTAATGGACGCAATTTGAGCCGCCGTGAAAGCATTGCGCTCAAAATAGATGGTACCTGAAGCATCCATAACCATGGCGAATTGAGCGTCAATGCTGGGACACTGCGCCACAGCTAAGCCGCGTGCATCTACTGTTTCGCCATAGATAACGTCAGCTTTGCGAACATCCGCATAGGCGTTTTGTACAATTGCGAGAGGGGTTGCGCATGCCATAATGAGCGCAAGCGCGCACGCAAAAATGCGTACGCGCAGGCTCATTGGATGCTGTGATGTTAGCTTAACCAATGGTATAAATATCCTCCGGGGCTACGATTTCAAACCCTGCCTGTTCAAGGCGTGCCTCAACCGTGCCATCGTCGCTTACCTTAAAGATGTCAACAGCGGATTGATCGTTGAGCGTTATGCAATATCCATACTCTACGTTGACATCAATCTCATCCAAAAACTCCAACATTTGAGCAAGGCCACCTGGTACATTAGGCACGCGTACTCCCAATACTGGAGACACTGCTGCACGCCAACCTTGAGCTTTAAGTGTTTCTGCACAAGCTTCAGGATTGTCGCAAAGCATGCGTGCAACACCAAAGTCTGCAGTATCGGCAACCACGAGCGTATGCATATTTGATCCTGCATCTGAGATTGCACGACATGCGGCGGCAAGTCGACCTTTTTCATTCTCTAAAAAGACGGTTAATTGCGCTAGCATGTTATTTCCCTTCTCGCAGATCAATAACGCGTTTTGCCTTACCTTCGCTACGTTCAATAGTTTTAGGTTCAACAAGTTTAATGTCAACTGAAACCTGCAAATTGCTCTTTAATTCAGAACCAAGGCGTGCCTTGAGGTCTTCAAGTTTTCTAATCTCGTCAATGGGGAATTCAGGTACGGTTTCTACCTGCAGCTCAACACGATCAAGCGGACCTTTTGTGGTCAGGATAATCTGATACTGTGTTGCAATCTCGGGGAACTCGGTAATCACTTGCTCGATCTGTGATGGGAAGACATTAACACCACGAATGATCAGCATGTCATCGGTACGACCACGCAGATAATCAATCTTGCGATGCGTGCGTCCACATGCGCACGGCTCTTCGATAATGCGCGTAACGTCACGCGTGCGATAACGAACAAGCGGAGTGGCTTGGCGGGTTAGTGTGGTGATAACGAGCTCTCCCCACTCGTCTACCTCAACTGGCTCAAGGGTATCGGGGTTAATAATTTCACAATAGAATTGATCTTCTGCAATATGAATGCCTCCCTTTTCGGCGCATTCCATAGCAACACCTGGACCCATAACCTCTGAAAGACCATATACGTCACAATATTGGACGCCAAGTTTTGCCGCGATCTCATCCTTCATGTTTTGCGAAGCAGGTTCGGCACCGCAAATTACAGCCGAGATATTGAATTCAGATGCGGGATCATAGCCCATCTCAATTGCCGTGTCGGCAATAAGGAGCGCATACGAAGGCGTGCATGCCAAAATATCAGTATTGAGGTCCTTCATCATTTGCACTTGGCGCTTTGTATTACCAGATGAGGTTGGGATGACCGTACAACCCATAGCTTCGCCACCTGCATGAGCGCCAAGACCACCAGTAAATAGGCCATATCCGTAAGACACTTGAATAGTTGAGTCTGCTGAGCCCTCAACCATGCCAATACCGCGCGCAAAACAATCGCCCCAGTTTTTCAAATCTTCAGCCGTATGACCAACAACAGTAGCCTGACCGGTTGTACCAGATGATGCGTGGATTCGGGCAACGTCTTTGTTGGGCACAGCAAAAAGTTTCGTGGGATATGCGTCTCGCATATCTTGTTTCGTCAAAAACGGAAACTTTGACAAATCGTCTAATGACTGTAGATCATCAGGAGTAACACCGCGTTCAGTGAAGCTCTCTTGATAGTGCTCTACATTGTCATAGGCATGACGAAAGCTTTCCTTCATGCGTTCAAGTTGCAGTTCACGAAGTTCATCGCGTGGCATTGTTTCAATTTCTGGTTGAAAATACACGATTAGCTCACTCTCCACTTGTATTGGTCTCTGTCGGCATTTCTCTCTTCTCCGTCTCGTCCGGTTCATCTTGCTTCGGGCCTTCAATAACAACCTCTGTTACTGGCGCATAAACCGAGGCAAAGAGGTCTTTGCGAATAAGTGATCCACCCTCATCCATAACCGTACGGATTACTGAAATTTTACTACCATCAACGCCTCGTGTTTTCGTGTAACTGGTATTCGGTGCAAGAGTATCGTCAAGTTTTGTTCGCGTTTGATATTCTTCGCCTTCTTCCCACTGTCCGGTCTCAGAAGTCACCTGATAGCCAGGATCTATGCCATAGAGTGTGGCCGTTAGCGCGCCATTGTTGCAAGTAACACTAAGCAAGACCTCGCTGTTTGAATCATTGGTCCACTGAAGGTCTAAATCAGGCCAACTTACCGCCGCGTCGCGTCCAGCAGGATAGCTTGCAATATAGAGGCTGTGGTTGTATCGACGATCTATTGGAAAGCCAGACTCAAATACCGCATTAAAAATTGTTGTAGCAACCTGACAAATGCCACCACCAAACTCTGAAGCGTATTCTCCGTCAACAATAGCGCCTGCGTCCAAAAATCCAGCAGCCTCATTACATTCACCTGCAGTCTCATTGAACGACCATTGTCTCTGAGCTGGAATAACGGAATTATTGAGTAGCGATGAGACAAGTTCGATGTTGTGATTGCGATTCTCGGTACCAACGTCGGTATTGTACGTTGTTGTATATGATGAAATTACGCAAATGAGCCCGTGATCAATAGCGTCTTCAATACTAAAAGCGTCAGTTACGCTCTCAAAAAGGAGCTCTATGGCTACTGCAGAGGCGGCCTGATCAGTTTGCGAATAAGCTTTTCCGTCAGCCCCAAACAGTGCTTCATTTAATGATGAAATTGCAACAGAAGTTACCGGCAGAGAAGCTGACTGGTCAGACTCAACTTTTACCTCGTCGGAATCAGTATCAACAAAATGAATTGACGAAGGTTTTTCGTATCCGAATTGGTATGCCTCAGCAATGATCGCATCGTGTGCTTTATCGGGGTCAATAGCTGGTTGAAGCACCCAACCTGCATCGGTATTCTGCGCAGTCGTAGTCACCCATGACCCAAGATCAGTACCAGAGAAAGAGACTTCTGCATTGTTACTCTGAAATACAGCACCGCCGTTTAAGGCACGTGTAACTTCATCGGCGGTTGTGCTTGCCTGTTCATACGTAATATGCAAGGGAGCATCTTCAAGATTAGCAACCAGAGAAATTGCTTCACTGTCTACATCTAACAAATGCTCAGTCAATTCCTGAGAAAAACTCTCTGGTAAAACGAGATAGCCATCTTGTCCGGCAAATGGAGAAGCCACTCCGTTTTCAACCGTAATCCCGCTTTCGACCGTTGGGGTGCCAAGTGTTGCATTGATAGAGTCAACGAAAGCCTGCAGGGCGTCCTGGTTGTAATCAATGCCAACGGGTACTGTGTAGCTTGTTTGCGCAGCTTCAAGACGTGTTGAAAAGCCGCCGTTTGACCTACCTACCGCAAGAGCTTGGTCAACCAACGACGACACATCTATTGAAGCCTGCAAGTCATCTGTTGTGCTATACCAAACTTGTTTTGAGCTTTGAGCCTCTTCGGCACTAATTTGTTCTGCTAGCAATGCTTGTTGATATACATCATCGGGATTGGCCTGAGTAAGCGCTTCTTCGGTAGCGTATACCGCGATAGGGACTCCGGGCAGTTTATCTGCGTAACGCTGCGAAACTAATTGTTCAATCTCATCTGCTGTTTTATCCCCTACCGCAATATCTCCAATATAGACTCCCGGATAAGCACGATTTGCGTATCGCGAATAATCAACACCAACAGCAATCCCAACACACAACACAATAAGAGCTGCGATGACGCAGATAACACGAATTCGTTTTTGCTGTTTGTAAACGAGTGAATGCGATGCGGTTTTTTGTTTGCTTGTGACCTTTTTCCGAGCTTGATTTATGGAAGGTTTTTTTGGCTGAGGCTTTTTTGCCTGTACCCTTTTTGATGCAGCATAAGGTGAAGCTGCCGTAGTAGCTTTGTTTTTTACGGAAGGTTTTGGTTTAGGTGGCGTTCGTTTTGTGGGCATAAACGTCAAATATTCTTTGTTTTTTGGGACGTGCTGTCTTCTTGAGCTTTGGCAATTTTAAGCTGTCGATACGCTGAAACACAATAATAAATAGTCGTAATGATAGCCAACACAAGACCCACATAAACAAACCAAATGCCCCATGAGCAGGCTTGTGAATTGAAACCAGGAAGCCAAGAGAACTCCGTTATACCAAGACCTGGAATAAGAGGTGCGTTCAGCAAAAGACCAGCAAATCCGATAAACAAAAACGTAGTAGCAAACTTACCAGGGTAAATGACAGGAACGCGAATGTGATAGCGCTTCAATAAAATGCCGCCACCAATGAGTAAGAAAGCATCGCGCGCTATTACTAACAAGATGATCCAAAGCGTAATACGACCCATTAAAAAGACGCCTAAGACACCTGATACCATCAAGATGCGATCTACTGCTGGATCAAGTATCTGACCTAATTTTGAGACGGTTTTAGTGCGTCGAGCAATTTGACCATCTAAAAAGTCTGTGGCTGCAGCAAAAGCAAATACAAGCGTTGCGGCTATGTTTTGATTCTCAAACAACAATATAAAAAAGACCGGAACCAAGCATAAACGTAGAAACGAGATAATGTTTGCAACCGTAAATATCTTGTTGGTCACAATCTCGGTATCTGACGAAGTTGCTTGGTGGCCTGAGACCATAGTGTCTCCTTTATAGTTTGTTTCATGCAAAATAAAGAGAGTCGCCTGCATAGACAGCATGCGACTCTTATGTAGTTTCAAATGCACAAGACGCTTGCGTGCCTTGTCATTTTACCAGTTTTAGAAAACTTAACGTATCTACTCGCTAGTTTTAATCACATCTTCAGATTTGTGATGCTCTGGCACCTCAAAAACATCAACATGCTTGGCGGTTGAGCATGGAGCGTATGTCGGTTCCATAATTAAACAACTCTTCGGGCATTCGCGAACACAACTCCCGCATTGCACACAACGAAATCTATTGATAGACCATGTGCGGTTGGGTTTGCTGACTTCAATTGCTCCACAAGGACAACGCTTTTGGCAAATGCCGCACAAGATGCACTGAGTAACATCATTGGTGACATGTCCCTTTAACCCGGTTGGAGGTGTTTTGGTCTGAACGGGATATTGCACGGTTTCAGGCTGCTTAAAAAGCCCCGAAATCGTCATTTTCCCTAATTTAAAAGCTCCCATACCTCCTACCTTTCCGTACAACTAATACACGGGTCAATAGTCAGAATAACCATATTGACATCAGCGAGATCGCAACCTTCAAGTGCTTTAACCATACCCGCAAGATTTTGTGAGGTTGGTGTACGCATGCGCATACGCTCTAAGTTCTTAGAACCATTGCCGCGAGCATAGTAATAGCATTCGCCACGAGGTTGCTCTACTACACATGCTGCCTCAGCACCATCTGCTGGGCTTCCTTTAACAGCAACTGCAATATCACCAGAAGGAATGCGCGCAATCATCTCTTCGATAATATCAATTGATTGCAGCACTTCTAATGCACGAACCTTCATGCGTGCATAGCAGTCTCCTTGCGCATCAACGATTGGCTCAAAATCCGATAGCGAACCATAGGCACCGATACCTAAACTGCGCACATCATAAGGCACGTTTGAAGCACGTGCAAAAGGTCCTACCATGCTTAAGTTGGTGGCATCTTCAAAGCTTAAATATCCAACGCCAACCGTACGATTCATAACAGAGCTATCTTTTAAGAAAGCATCCATGATCTGCTTGTAATCTTGCTTGATGCCTTCTAATACGCGAATAATTTCAGCTAACTGAGCAGCATCGATATCGCGAACAACGCCGCCGACTTTCACGACAGAAAAGATAACGCGACCGCCGGTTGTTTTTTCGAAAATGTCCAGCACGCGTTCACGAAGGCGCCAGCAATGCATAAAGAGACTCTCGTAACCAAAAGCATCAGCAGCAAGACCTAACCATAAAATATGCGAATGAACACGAGAGAGCTCATGCCAAATAACACGAAGGTACTGTGCGCGTTCAGGAACTTCAACAC
Organism: bacterium D16-34; assembly: GCA_003612515.1. Taxonomy (GTDB): domain Bacteria; phylum Actinomycetota; class Coriobacteriia; order Coriobacteriales; family Eggerthellaceae; genus Xiamenia. The sequence continues at coordinate 171,691 of RAZB01000002.1, read as the reverse complement.
CCATCAAACGCTCAACAGTTTCAGCGTATCCGTACGAATGTCCAAAAGCGCAAATGCCACAAATACGTTCTGCAACGTAGATGAATTGATTGTAATCTCGCGTTTCGACAAGCTTTTCTAAACCACGGTGCACAAAGCCAATCTGCGGTATTGCTTCTACTACTTTCTCATCTTCAACAACGAGATCTAAGTGAAGCGGCTCAGGAAGAACTGGATGTTGTGGGCCAAATGGAATAATCGTTGCTTTTCCCATATTAGGCTCCTTCCCCATCGGTTTTGGCTTCACTCTTTTTTGCGGCAGCTTCCTTTTTGGCCTTAGCTTCCATAGCAGCACGCACTTTTGCTGCTTTTTCCGGATCCATGCCCGCTAATTTAGCTTCAAGGTTGACTTGTTCGACTTCAGGCTTTGGTGCTGGTTGCTCTGAAGGCGCGGCTTCTTGCGATGCTTTTTCCTTAGCCGCTTTGGCCTCAGCAATCTTGCGAGCTTTTTCACGTGCGGCTTTTTGCTCGGGCGAAATGATAGTCATGGGCTCTTTTTGTGCGAGAGCGTAAAAGTTGCCGCCAAAATCAATGGCAATACCTTCAATGTTTACGCCAAACAAGTCATGTACTTCATTTTCAAAGACAAATGCCGCCAAGAAATTATTAGTAATACTTGGAACCGTTTGATCTTTGGTAACTCCTTTTATTTCGGAGTTAACTAACAAACCATCCTTCATGAATGAATAAATTAGATCAATACCAGCATCAGTATTTACCGCTAATAGCTGCACGAAACGCCATCCGTCTGCCTTGCGCTGATTGCTCAGCTCTGGCAGCTCTTGGAGCGTAATGGTGGTAAATTCAGTAGCGAATCCCATATGCTTACGCTCCTTTCTTTTGCGCTTTAAGCGCCTTTGATTTTTCGTCCAAGATAGCAAGCCCTTGCACAACTGCGTCAATGATTGCCTCAGGACGAACAGCGCATCCCGGTGCATAAACATCAACCGGAATGGCTTTGTCTACCCCGCCGATTACGTTATAACAATCGTGGAAAATGCCAGCTGAACAAGCGCAAATTCCGCATGCAATAACAACTTTTGGTTCAACCATCTGGTTGTAGATCTCTTGCACTACAGAAATGTTTTGCTCGTTAATGGAGCCCGTAACTAAAAAGATATCGGCATGTTTTGGGTTGCCCGTATTAATGATACCGAAGCGTTCAACATCGTAACCAGGACACAAAGCTGCTAAAACTTCGATATCACAACCGTTGCAGCTTGATCCATCATAGTGAATCACCCAGGGAGATTTTGTTGCATAACTCATAGCGCACCTCCTTTACAGGTATGCCAAAAAGGCTATGTTAATGCCACCTGCCACCAAGGCAACAACCCAGGCAGAGGTAAGCATGGTTTGCCATTTCACGCGCGCGAAATTGTTGTCAATCCAGATTTCGAAGAAATAAACCACGGCAACAACAACTAACGCCAAAATAATGGATGCCGGGTTGCCCCATACGAAAAAGAGTGCCACCCAAAGCATGAAGAGAACATTTTCGCACCAATGCATAACTTCGACCATCGCAAGTGTCTTACCACTCATTTCAGTGGTTACACCTTTAACGATCTCTTGATGTGCGTGGTGAGAGTACGAAAGATCAAATGGCGATTTGCGTAATTTGATTGTAAGTACGAACAAAAAGCCCAAAAACACGAGCCAAATATTGGTAATTACTGGCACATCTAAGTAGAGAACAGCTCGAACATCAAAACTTCCCATACCCAAAATTGCTTGCACTGCCATAAAGAAAGCTACTGCCATAAATAGCACCATAGGCTCATATGACATTACCTGCAACGTTTCGCGTGATGCGCCCACCTGTGCATAAGGAGAAGAGGTGCAATATGCTGCCAAAATGAAGAAGAGTGCACCGAGTGTTAGCACGAAAATACACATGAGCAAATTACCGCCGGACACGAAGATGCCACCAGCAATGAGGGTAAATACCAATGCGCAAATGATATAAACGCGCTCGGTACCATTTACTGCTACGTCATCTTTTTCGATGAGTTTGCGCACATCATAATACGGCTGCAAAAGCGGAGGACCAACTCGACCTTGCATACGCGCTGAAATCTTGCGGTCAAGACCTGCAAGCAGACAACCCAAAATCGGAGCAAGGACAGCAAAGATGAGGGTGCCAATAAGAACTGCAAGAATTGTCATAGTTCACACACCCCTTTCTAGAAAATTACCGACGTGCCAAAGGCGCTAATAATGATTGCTGCGGCGATAATGATGCCGCAAACCCACTCACCAACAGGGCGAATGCGTGTCTCGCCAAAAATGCCCTCAAGATACCAATTGCGCATTGTGGCTTCAGTGGTACCCGAAAGCGAGTTTTTGAAGACTCGCTGTTCATTGTTTGCGCTATAACCTGCCAAATAAACTTGCGCTTGCTTTGATTTGTTTTGCTTGCCTACACCAGCAAACAAAACGATGATTACCACAATTGCAAGCAATGCCGCAAGCAACTGATTGGTGAACTGGATATCAGCAGCTCGCGTTCCATAAACACTTTGAATGTAAGGATCGACGACAGCTTGCGAAATAAGCGGTAAGCATGCACATGACAAAATAGCCAAGACAACCATAAGCAAAAGCGAACCCCACTCAGACTTATGCACACTCAGCTCGACATTGTCAGGTTCTGCTGCAATAGCAGAGAGCTTTCCGAGCCATTTGCCCCAGAAGAAGAATGTTGCAGCTGAGCCGAATGCGAGCATGACAATAAGTGCCACCTGTCGCATTTCGACAAAAGAAACAAGGGTTGCCCATTTAGCGATAAGCATACCAAAAGGTGCAATGAACATGACCATGATGCCAAGCATCATAAAGCGAGCAAGTTTTGGCATGCGTTGGAAGAGCTGATCCATGTCTTCGATATCGCGAGAACCAATATGATGCTCTGCGGTGCCCACGCACAAGAACAAAAGTGACTTTGCTATTGCATGGAACAAAATGAGGAAGCATGCCGCCCAAACAGCCTCAGGTGTACCAACACCAGCGCATGCAACAATCAAGCCAAGGTTTGCGATGGTTGAGTATGCCAAGACGCGCTTTGCATTGCTCTGCGAAATTGCCATAAAAGAACAAAGCACAAAGGTGATACCACCAACAAGAATTACCATGACAGAAGGAATTTGCGATAGGTAAAAAATAGGCGCAAGTTTGATCAGTAAAAAGACGCCAGCTTTTACCATAGTTGAAGAATGCAACAACGCACTGGTCGGTGTAGGCGCAACCATAGCACCCAAAAGCCAGGTGTGGAAAGGCATTTGAGCAGCTTTTGTAATTCCTGCAAGCGCAAGCGCACAGGCTGGCAGCGCAACCATCTCAGGATACATAATTCCAAGTTGCAAGAACTCAAGAAGTGATAGCGTACCCATTTCGATAGCCATGACATACAGTGCCACCAAAAAAGCGATACCACCGATCAGATTCATGACGATCTGACGAAATGCATTGTTGAGTGACTCTTCGGTGCGAGTATATCCAATAAGCAAAAACGAGCACACGGTAGTAACTTCCCAGCCCGTAAACATCCACATCATGTTGTTGCTAAAGATAATCACGAACATGGCAGAGAGGAATACGAACATGAGAGCAAAAAATACTGGACGACGGTCCTTTGCTCCTTCTGGCTGATGAGCTTGGAAATCTTCCATATAACCAAGTGCATATACGCAAATTCCAGAACCTACAATGCCAATTATGAATGCCATCAGCAAAGACAAAGAGTCAAGATAAAGACATTCTGTTACTTCGACATTATGGGCAAACATAAGTTCAAAAACTAAAGAACCTACAACTTGCACAGCGGCCAAAACGCATGCGAGTGTGTTTTTGTACTTAATGCCGAAATAGAGAATGACTGCAGCAATTGCAACTCCAAGCACCATGCAAATGATGTCTACTACTAAAGGAGATGCCATTGGGATTGGTTTCCAATAATCAACTCCTAGGTTAGCAGCAACCAAGAACAGCGATGCAAGACCAATGACAATTGCCGAAGCGACCACAATCACATTTCTCGCCTGGTTATTGCGAACAGCAAGTAAAACTACAGCAACAACCAACGGGAAAAGGATTAGGAACCAAAGCATGCCAAGCGTAGCCACGCGCTTTCCTCCTTGCCTTTAAAATTCCCAATACAAAAAATGGCAAAGCCATCTTCTCAACTGTACCAAGTTGGGGTCTGATAGCAGACCAGACCGCTCAGATCAGGGGCTATTGTTCGGTAAAGGGAACCTTAACGAGACGTGGTTAAACGCGCTAAGCGACGATATTCAATGAGGAGAAATATACTTACGATCAGGACAGATGTAATGTCTGATATGGAAGCGGCAAACCAAATACTCTCAAGAGGCGTAAGGGGTGTAAACAAAGGCAAAATACGTGGACAAAATATCAGAAGTGGGATTAAAAACAGAATCTGTCTGGTAAGCGTCAAAATGGTGGCTTTTCCCGCTTGCCCCGTTGCATTGAAGTAGTTCGAACCAATGCTTTGAATGGATAATATCGGCACAAAAATCAAGAAGAGCACCAACGCTCTCGCTGCTTCTTGTCGATATTCAATGGGAAGCGAGAACAGATTCGCATACAAATTCGGAGCTACTAATACGCTAATCCAAATAGGAATAGTAATAGCTGCAGCTAACAGCATTGCCTGCCAAACGACCCGTTTCATACGATCATATTTCTTTGCTCCATAGTTGTATCCAACGATGGGTTGCGCACCTGAGGCTATTCCAACCATAGGCATGAAGGTAAACATGCCTACCGCCGAAAGCACGCGCATGATGGCGAGAGCACCATCTACACCAACGGGATCCGTGGCTCCATAGGTGACCAACAGATTATTTTCAAGCGCAGATGAGACTGCAAAACCGAGTTCCATAATGGCAGGTGCAATACCCATGACACAAATTCGCCCCGCAAGACGGATGCGGACATGCAGGTTTTCTTTTCGCAATGGCATGGGAGACTTCTTTTTGAGGAAAAATTGCATTACAAATAGGGCCGATACAAGCCATGAGCATACGGTCGCAAAGCCAGCACCAACCATTTTTGCATCGAAAACCACGATAAACAAATAGCCAAAAATGATATTCGCACCTGTTCCGACAAGCATTGAGCCTAAAGCACGATTTGGATATCCTGCAGTTCGAATAAAGTTATTCATGCCAAATGCAATAAATTGCAAAGGGCAACCTGCAATAAGCACCACGGTAAAGGATTGTGCCAAAGGAAATACTTCGCCCTCAGCGCCAGAAAGTGTCAAGATAGGCGTCAGCAGCGTTGCACCAATAATCCACACCACTACTGACACAACCATAAGCAGGATAAAGCTTGCGCCTAATACGCGTTTTGCCTCTTCCCGCCTCCCTTCACCAAGACGAATTGCCATAAGGGCATTTCCGCCAACGCCAATAAGCATTGCTAGAGCGGTCATAGCTGTCATGAGTGGATTTGCTACCGTTGTGGCAGCCAGTCCATCAGCGCCAACAGAGTGACCAACATACACCGCGTCTATAACGTTGTAGAGCATCTGCACCACAACGCCAACAACGGCCGGGATAGAAAACTCTAGGAGCAGTCGAAATGTGCTGCCATGTCCCATTCGGTCCACTTTAGCTTCAGCTTGTTGGCGAATAAGATCCGCTTCGGTTGCTTGTGAACCTTCTAAATAGGCGTCATCTATGGCTTCAATTATGTCTTGGGCTTGTTCGTCTTGTTTTTCCATGCCGAGAGTATAACAAAAGCGACCCGGCGGCGCTTGTTCAGCTCACCGGGTCGCGAAGTATGGACGCTTCACGCAAATTATTAAAAGTTACCGTCTACTCGTTAGGAGGTTTGCGCGAAGATCCAAGCGATGTTAATAACGATAAATTGCTGCTACAACAGAACCGTTTGGCATTTGCTCTTCAGGTAGCACGATAATTTGTGCACCTTGCAGCAGGGCAGCTTGTCCTAATTCGTCAGCTAGATCAGGACTTGCCGGATCAAACTCTAAATCGTCAGCAGGATCGGTTGTCGTATCAAGTGAAACCGCTCCTGATTGAGCGTCATACGTACCAGGGAGCACTTTGCCTTTTTGGATGAGCAGTGTAGCTACTTTCTTGTCAAACAGCGCCTGACCAATCTCTACCGGGTCATCACTTCCCTTTCCTTGTGATGTCTCATATGAATAATGATCCAGGAGCTCTGCGATTTCTGTTTGACGCTTCGACTCCATGATAGCTATCGCATCTTTGAGCAAATCAGGATAATCAAGTGCACCCGGATCTTTCTCTATGCCCTGATCAACCAAATCATGAATGGTAGAAATACGGCGGAATTCTGTTTGATGTTCAGGAAGGCTTACCAAGATAACTGGTGTGGGATCAAGCTTTTTGAAGGTGTCATTGACTGCCTTGTTGACATAGCGGAAGAACTTTTCGCCCTCTTCCTTTTTCACGTCGTTGCGAGATAGCCATCCATGATAAGGGCTCATATGACCTTCAAGCGTCTCGTAGTCAAGCGCACCCTCGTGACCATCATAGTCAGCAAACAATTCGGAGAATTCATCATGGACTGACTTGGGAAGCGGCATACGTCGAAGCGACGTTTGATCACCTTCAACAAAACCAAAGCGATCATTAGAAAGCATGAGTAAGTAGTAGCGAATGCCGTGTTCAAATTCACGGAAAAGCGGCTTCATAAAGAACTGATCCGACACGGTTACGAATCCCTTTTCGGGGATATCAATGTCGAGCTTATATACAAAAGCCGATGTATTGCTCACCAAAAAAGCGATGGCTGATTTGGAGTTTTGCCACACGAACCAGTCCGGATGCGCTTCGATAAATTCAAGACGCTTTACGATGCCTTCATACTCGCGCTTCTCTGAACACATGGTTGCAAGGTTTTCGCGAGCTTCTTTAATGAGATCTTTCAGCTCAATGCGATCCCAATCATTTCTACCACCCTCGCGGTCTTGGTGCTTAACCGGAAGATAGAGCGAAACATACGGCGGCTCAGCTGACTGATACGGCGCATCAGTCAGGTCAGTCATGATATGAATGCTCGAGAAAATTTCAGCATCTTCTTTAGATAATGTTTGTTGGCTCATAGTTATTACCTCCTTAACGTGCGTACTTACGTACACTCCAAGCATAAGACTGCACAAGGAGGTAAATCGATCAAGGCCACGCAGTGTCAAAGTTTCGTTGCCACTTTGCAAAGTAAGAGTTAGTTAGATGCGCTCCGTTGCGGTAAGAAAGGTTGCAAAAGCGCTAAAAGTGCCTTACAACCTGCGTAGATATCGTTGTAGGTTGTTGTAAAGTCACCGGTGTACCAAGGGTCAGCAACATCAGTGTTGTTTCCCGTGAATAACATGAGCTTGTGCACTGAAGCTTGAGATTGAGAAGGTAAGATTTTCGCAATATTGCGCATATTGGCATCATCCATAGCAACAATAAGATCCCATGAAGCACCATCTTGAGGGCGAAGACGGCGAGCTCGATGATCACCACAAGCAATATTGTGTTCTGCTAACACACGACGCGTACCAGGATGCACACCGTTGCCAATCTCTTCGCAGCTAGTTGCAGCAGAATCAATAACGAAATACTCATCTTGCTTGTGTTGGTGCACTAAATGCTTTAACACGTATTCGGCCATTGGAGATCTGCAAATGTTGCCATGACACACAAACAAAATACGCAATGGTAACTTTGCATCTGTCGCTTGCTTCTGACCATTTTGGTACATATGCACCTCCCCAAAAAGTTAACAAATACGTGCTCTCATATAACTCATGTATGCTCTCGTATAGCCCTTGTGTAAAAGTCAACTTTATCATGTAAGCGTAATTATGACTTAATATATTGACTCTTTGTAACCTAAAAAGAACAAAAACGCACTTCAATACATAAATTTACTAATATAATCATACGCATTGGCTGGTGACTTTTTGGTGGCTTAGCTTAAAGGTAAGGATCAATATATTCGTAAAATAGCGTAGAAATTAAAGAGAAAGCCTCCGAGAATCGTTTTCGAAGAATTGTGCTGTAGCTTATCGCGTATACTGCGCAGTGAGGGAGTATTTTAACCTTTGAGGAGAAAGTTGGCTTATGCGCATTATCTATGCACTACTCGGACTATTCTTTTTTGGCTTAGGTGCACTTGGTGCACTTTTGCCCGTGCTTCCCACCACCCCATTCTTGTTGCTTGCTTCATTCTTTTTCTTGCGTAGCTCAAAGCGCCTTAACGATTGGTTTATGCAAACAAAACTCTACAAGCGTTACTTGGCTAACTTTGTCGAAAATCGCGAAATGACGCTTCGTTCTAAGTTTTTATGCTGCTCGCCTGGCGTTATCATCATGTCAGTCCTTGCTATTATGATTCCTTATATATGGGCTAAAGTGCTCTTAATTTTATTGGTGATTTTCGAGCTTTGGTACTTTAAAACACGTATCAAAACGATACCTGCCGACATTGCAAAAGCTCAAGGTGAAGCTCGTCTGCGACAAAATGAGACTGCACTCTAGTCGGTCTATCTGAGCTTTTCTCTGCTCGAGCCCATCGTGATGTTAATCTAGATGACTGTTTGATACGAAAAAGAGGCTTGCTACGTGCAAGCCTCTTACATTTTCCTGGTCGGGTGGACAGGATTTGAACCTGCGACCCCTTGACCCCCAGTCAAGTGCGCTACCAAACTGCGCCACCACCCGGTCTTTATGAGCTGGTTGATTAAAACAGCACGGATTATATTAGCGGTAACCTATGATCAATGCAAGCGCGTTATGACAAAAATTCGAGCGACTTGCTTAAAATAGCATCCGCCAGGTTTGCCTTACTCATTCGAGGTAAACCTTCAGTGTCTTCATCGTCTATAAACCAAACTTCATTATCATCGGTGCCAAATGCCATGCCTTCGCCAACCTGATTGGCAACAATAACATCGGCGTGTTTTGAAATGAGTTTCTTTTGAGCATTTTCTATCACATTGTCAGTTTCAGCAGCAAAACCAACAACGACACGAGATCCTTTGTTTGCGGCAAGCGTCTCTAAAATGTCAGGATTTTCAACAAGCTCAATTCCTGACAATTGATCGTCATCGCTTCCCTTTTTAAGCTTATGATCTGCAGCACGTGCTGGCTTCATGTCAGCAACAGCAGCCGCAAAAATGCCAATGTCAGCGCTCTTAAACGCCTCCTGTGCAGCTGCGAGCATCTCGTCGGCGGTTTGTACATAAACCATCGAGACGCCCTCAGGTGCTTGCAAGGCAACCGGACCTGAAATGAGAGTCACGTCAGCACCACGAGCAAATGCGGCACGAGCAATGGCATAACCGGTTTTACCAGAAGAGCGATTAGTGATGTAGCGAACAGGGTCAATAGGCTCTACGGTTGGACCTGCGGTAATCATGACATGCTTACCAGCAAGATCACGTTTCACACCAAGCATAGACAACGTTGCTGAAACAATATCTTCTACATCAGCCAAACGTCCCTTGCCAATATCACCACAAGCGAGATAGCCAGTTCCAGCTTCGACAAAATGCACGCCGCGAATTTGCAGTTTCCCAATGTTGTAGCGCGTAGCAGGATTTTCATACATGTGCACGTTCATTGCTGGCGCTATAACAAGAGGAGCAGTTGTTGCCAATACCGTTGTCGACAACAAATCATCTGCAATACCGTTAGCAATCTTCGCCAACATATTTGCTGTACAAGGTGCAAGCAGCATCACATCTGCTTCTTGAGCAAGCGATATGTGGTGAATTGGATCTGACGGATCGTCAAAAAGACCAACTGCTACTTTTTCGTGCGTAAGAGATCTGAAAGTAACCGGATCTACAAAATGAGTAGCATGCTCTGTCATGACAACCTTGACCCGAACACCAGCTTTCTGTAAACCGCGAACAATCTCTGCAGACTTGTAAGCCGCAATGCAGCCAGTAATACCTAATACTACGGTTTTTGTCGGAACTGCGTTTGTTGAGTTAGAAGCATCAATAGTCATTATTTCTCCATCACGTATGGTTCAAGTACGCTATAGAGCACCTGAACATGCGCTTTGCTTTTATCCAGACAGGGTACATAGTGAAAACAATCTTCATCCACGGTTCTGCCGGCTTCAATCATGTCATCAAAATACATGGGTTTGAATTCATAATCAATATCATAGAGTGTCTCAAGACAATCTACTGCAAAGTTTGGGCAGACCATAAACAACCTCGCATCGCTGTGCTCAGCTAGACGCTTGAGGACATCTTTTGTGTAAGGTGAAACCCACTTTCGCGACTTGTCGAAACGACACTGATAACCAATAGTCCAACGAACCCTATCGAGCCCAAGCTCACTGGCTATCAAAAGGCTGCTCGCTCCTGTTTGCAATTCATAGGTGTCCCCTTGTTCTACGTCATTAAGCGGTATTGAGTGGTACGAAAAAAGGAGCTTATCGTTGGAATCCACATCAAAACCAGCATGCTTAATTGACGCAGCAATAGCTCGAATATAGGTTGGATTATCGTGGTAATTATCAATAATACACGTGTCTACATTCCAATTTAGTTTCTCAAGTGCGTGTCTCACATGATCTTTGACAGAACCAGTAGTTGAGAGTGCGCTTTGCGGATAAAGAGGCAAAACAACTACCCGATCACAACCCAAAGATTGTAATTCTGCCAGCTTATCAGCTACAAAAGGCTTCGAATAATCCATTGCCACACGAACGATAACAGGAGCCTTTTCGGCATCATATTGCGCTTGCAAACCACGCATCAGTTTTTCGTGCACAATAGTAAAAGGAGAGCCATCGCGAGTCCAGATCTTGGCATATTTTTTCGCAGAGACACGTCCTCGTTTTGGAAGGATACAGAGATGAAGGATAAACCACCAAGGAACTTTAGGCATGGGGCAAATACGAGGGTCAGACAAAAAGCGTGCAAGATATTTTCGAACCGCTCGAGGCTTTGGGGCATCAGGAGTGCCAGTATTTACCAACAATACTCCCACAGTCTTCAATTCTGACACGATTGAATCGCCTTCCTTACAACATGATCGTTTTTGTCACCTGTGCTCCCTCTCAAGCTAGTATATACTAAATTCTTTGCACGATTCGGGGATTTCAGAATGACACAAGTATCAAAACAGGCTGATAATTCATTGGACGAAAGAGACTCAGTACCACGGCGTCTTGATCAGCAAATACTTTGTGAATTACAGGCGTTTTTCAGCCCAAGCAACGATTATATTCACCTCTCCTACTTCAAGCTGTTCTGGATCTTTGTAACCGGGAGCATTTTTGGTTTAGTAGTAGAAACCTTTTTTCACTTCATCGTATTTGGCGGATATGAAAGCAGAGCGGGCTTGGTCTGGGGTCCTTTTTCCCCAATATATGGCGTTGGAGCTGTCGTATTAACGATATTCTTAAACAAGTTTTATCACTCGCACAACATTGTAATTTTCATTGTGGCGATGGTACTTGGATCTTGCATAGAATTTATTACGAGTTGGCTCATGGAGACACTCTTTGGTGCAGTGGCCTGGGATTACACTGGCACATTTGGAAGCATTGGCGGCAGAACCAATTTTGCTTTCGGTGTTATGTGGGGTCTTCTTGGACTCGTTTGGATGCGCATTATTATGCCATTTGTTAAAAGCGCATTTGAACATATCAACCAAAGAACAACATGGATTCGTATTCTAACTATTGTGATGAGCGTCTTTTTGTTGATCGATATCTCTGTCACGCTTTTAGCCCTTGAAAGACAGGCTGAACGTGCAATGGATATTCCAGCGACCAATTTTGAACAGCAATTCTTCGACGAATACTTTTCTGATAGCTATATGAATGCCATCATGCACAATACAAGCGTTTATGGAAGAAAGTAGCCGAAGTAAAGAGCCACAGAACACAGCCGCAGAAAATAGCCGCGGCTACGAACGCAAACTACTAAATATCTCTTCGCCTGCTGCAGTTTTTCCCATACTGCGTGAAGCAAGACTTTCAAGAACCTGAGATAAATCAGTTGGAAGACCATCAACAAAATGCATGGTTTCGCCTGTTAGTGGATGATCGAAGGTCAGCATAAAAGAATGAAGAAACTGCCTATCCAAGCCTAATTGAGCAGATTGGGCGCGTGGCATCGAAGAGGTGTAAACTTGCTCCCCTACCAGCGGATGCTTGGTGAACTCCATATGCACTCTAATTTGATGCGTGCGACCCGTGAAGAGCTTGCAATCGATCAGCGTATACCCATCATCATGCGCACCAGCCTCAAAGCGCTCTAATACGCGAAACGTCGTAATCGCCTCGCGCGAAGAAGCGCAATCTCGGACCGCCATTTTTGTGCGATCTTTCTCGGCACGTGCAATGGGCGCATCTATCATGCCAGTGTCTTGCGAGATGATACCGTGCACCAAAGCAAGATAGCGCCTATCCACTACACGATCTTTGATTGCCTCCATAAGCAAAAGACCTGCTGTATCCGACTTAGCAGCTAACATAAGACCCGTTGTATCTTGATCAAGGCGATGTACAATACCGAGACGATCATCTTCACCTTGAACGTTACAAAGATGGTCTGCACCACAGTGATATATAAGCGCATTCACCAAGGTACCGCTTTCGTGATCTGCGCTCGGGTGACACACTAAACCTTTTTGCTTTGATAAAACTATGAGGTCATTGTCTTCATAACGAATATCTAAAGGAATATGCTCGCCGCTAACGCTTTGAACCCGCTCAGAGTCTGATACCTCATAAACGATAAGATCTCCTGGTGCCACCTGGTATTTTTTAGGTTTTATCGCACCGTTTACAAATACCAGACCCTCATCAATAGCCTTTGCACTCGCCGATCTTGAAGTATAAAAACCTTTATCAGCTAAGAGCGAATCAAGGCGAATAGCTTGATCTTGATCAGTAGCAGTGTAGCTCAGCAAACGAGACATTACTGCTCCTGATCAGCTTGTTTTTCAAGATCGTCATCAGTGGGCGCGCTTTTATCAAATGAGCAAAAAAGCCCAATAAGAAAAATGATAAAACCGCATGTAACACCGATATCGGCAATGTTGAACACCGGGAAATTTATGAACGTTGTTTCAATAAAGTCAACAACATACCCTTGCGAAAAGCGATCTATAGCGTTGCCGAGACCACCTGAAACAACCAGAGCAATGCCAATAACTTGCCACCAGTTTATATGACAAATATTTGCGAACAAATAGCCCGTAAGAATGGCGCAAACCACAAGCGACATAACGCCAAGCGCCTGAGTTGAGTCACCAAACATACCCCAAGCCATGCCGGTATTGTGCACAAGTCGGAATTGAAAGATATTGGCGAAAGGCCCAGCTATAACCGAACCAAGTGCAAACGAATTGAAGAACGCTTTAGTAGCAAGATCAAAAATGAGCCACGCTACAACAAGTGCAGCAAAGATGATAGCTACCTTAGGACGCGACATGTAACGCAGCTCATTTTTTGTATGCATTGATATCTGTTACTCCTCGTTTGCGTGATATCCGATTTCATTAAGAACTGAAGCACAGCGCTCACAAACATCAGGATGATCGGTATTGGCGCCCAGCTCACGATAATTCCAGCAACGCGGACATTTTTCGCCATGAGCATGTTCTACGCTGCATGAAAGCTCGTCACCAAGCTTAAGTTGGACTTCTGAAACAATGAAGAGATCCTCAAGCAATGAGCGGTCATAAGCCGACAACACATCAAGCAAGTCTTGCGGCAGAGAAACTACCACACACGCCTCTTGGCTTTTGTTGATGAATTTCGCTACACGGGCCTCTTCGAGCGCCTTCATCACGGTTTCGCGAACATCCAAAACAGGTGCAAAAGCATCTACAGCACTTTGCACATCATTGGGAAGTTGCGGCGTGAAGTCTGCAAGTTTAGGCCAACCAGCAAGTTGTACATTGCTCACGCGGTCTTGCTCTTTCATGCCAACCGGATAATGCTCCCACACTTCATCGGTGGTGAAAGACAAAATCGGAGACATGATGCGTACAAGCACTTCAAGGATATTAGCCAAAACCGTTTGAGCAGCTCGGCGTCGAGATGAGTTCGGCGCCTCTGAATAGAGGCGATCCTTGATGACATCCATATAGAGTGAGGACAGTTCGTTGACAAAGTCGTATACCAAACGATAGACCACGTTGAACTTGCAGGTGTCATAAGCCTCTTCAACATTTTTCAGCAGCAATGCGGTTTTTGCCAACATGTACTGATCAAGCGGCTCAAGATCATCCCAAGCTTGTACAGCATATTCATGCTTGTAATCATCAAGACTGCCAAGCAAGAAGCGGAAGTTATTCCTGAAACGGCGATATGTATCAGAAACTTGGTCGAAGATTTTAAATGCAACAGCAACGTCTTGCGAATAGTCAACGCTTGATACCCAAAGGCGCAAAACATCTGCGCCGTACTTGTTGATGACCTCCATTGGATCAATACCATTGCCCAATGATTTAGACATCTTGCGGCCAAACTCATCAACGGTAAATCCGCAATGCATAACAGAGCGATACGGTGGAACTCCGTATGCACCAATTGAAGTCAGAAGCGAAGACTGGAACCATCCACGATGCTGATCAGAACCCTCTAAATACATCTCAGCCGGGAAGTGTAGCCCTTCAGCATCGCGATGAATGAGCACGCTGGTATGAGATACACCACTCTCCCACCATACGTCTAAGATGTCTTTTTCGGGAACCAATTCAGTGCAACCGCAAACTTCGCACTTTGCTGTGCGCGGAAGGTAATCTGCAGGGTTTTCAACAAACCAAGCATCTGCACCCTTCTCATAAAACAACGAGATGACCGCATCGAACGTCTCTTCTGTTGCAACCGTGTTACCGCACTTAGCACACGTAAACACAGGGATAGGCACACCCCAGCTTCTCTGTCGCGAAATGCACCAATCGGGACGATCTGCAACCATAGAACCAATGCGGTTTTTCGCCCATGCCGGATACCATGTCACCTCTTGATTGATTGCATTCAAGGCATTTTCGCGAAGTGAGTTTTTATCCATGGCAACAAACCACTGATTCGTTGCTCTAAAAATGACAGGGTTATGACAACGCCAGCAATGAGGATAGCTGTGCAAGATTTCCTTTTCAGCAACGAGGGTGCCCTGTTCACGAAGCCACTCGATAATTACCGGATTAGCTTCTTCTACATCTAACCCAGCAAACGGACCTGCTTCGTCGGTCAATATGCCATTATCGTCAACAGGCATGAGCAGCGGAATGTCGAATTCAAGACCAACTAAATAGTCATCTTGACCATGTCCAGGAGCAGTATGAACAGCGCCAGCACCAGAGTCTAGCGTTACATGATCACCAAAGATGACCGTGCCTTTTAAGTCTTGTCGAATCGGGCAGGTATAGGTCAAACCCGCAAGCTCACGCCCTTTGAGCGTCACTGGTTCGCCGTCTTGATCAGCAACTACCTCATAGTCTTGCCAACCTGCTTGCTCTGCTACCGACTCGATAAGTTCTTTGGCAAAGATCATATTCTTGCCATCAGCAATTACCATTGCATAGTCTGCATCTGGGGCAAGAGATATTGCAGTATTTGCCGGGAGTGTCCAAGGTGTTGTCGTCCAGATAACCATGTAGGCGGTACCTGTTGCGCCAGCAGCCTCAAAAATTCCAGGCATCGCATCAAGCTTAAAGCGCACAAAGATTGATGGCGAAGTCTCGTCCGAGTACTCAATTTCAGCCTCAGCTAAAGCGGTATGGCAATGCTTGCACCAATGAATTGGCTTGCGGCCTCTATAAACTGAACCCTCAAGGTACATCTTTTTGAAAATCTCAACGTTACCAGCCTCATAATTTGGCAGATAAGTGAGATAGGGATTATCCCAATCAGCATTTACGCCGAGACGCTTGAATCCCTCACGCTGGATATCAACATATTTCTCAGCCCATTCGCGGCAAAGACGGCGAAGGGTTGGCTGGTCAATCGCTGCCATTTTATCTGGACCAAGCGTCACCTCTACCATGTGCTCAATAGGCTGGCCATGGCAGTCCCAACCGGGAACATAGGGCGTGAAATATCCACGCTGAGCATGAGATTTGTTCACGAAGTCTTTAAGAATCTTGTTGAACGAATGGCCAATATGAATAGGTCCGTTTGCATAAGGAGGTCCATCGTGAAGAACAAATGGTTTCCCGTCGCGGTTCTTCTCAAGTACCTGATCATAAATTCGCTCTTCTTCCCATTTCTTCAAGCGTTTAGGTTCGTTTTCTGGCAGATTCGCCCTCATCGGGAAATCTGTTTGGGGCAATATCATGGTGTCTTTATAGCTTTTAGCCATGACGCTACTACCTTCCCATTTTGTTTACACGCAAACTTTTTGCGCGCGGTTATTGTGTAACCAACCTAGTATATAAGATGCTTGAGATTCTTAAAGCGAACTGTTGCAATTTTCGGAGTGAGGACATATTTGACACATTAGTATAAAGCGCGTTTGATGCGCTCAAAATAGTGTTCATCAGCTATACTCATAACAAGGAAACTATCAGAGCATTTTTCCTCTTTCGAAAGGAGCCCACGTGGCTATTGATTTTGAAATCGTTACTGATTCATGTTGCAATCTTACTGACGCTATGATTGATGAATTCAGTTTGCACATCTTGCCGCTCACGTTTATGGCAGAAGGCGAAAATGAGGTGTATCAGAGTTATTTGAAAGGCGAAAAATCTGACCTTAAGCGTTTCTATACCATGATGCGTGATGGGAAGGTTTTCCGCACGTCGCTGCCGAATCTGCATGACTCAGAAGAGCTCTTGCGCTCGATCTTAAAACAAGGAAAAGATATTCTCTACATTGGATTTTCCTCTGGGCTTTCAGGAACATATGAAGCAATCAACTTGATCTGTCAGCGCCTTTCAGAGGAATTTCCTGAGCGCACAATCTTAACAGTTGACACACTTGCAGCCTCAGGTGGTCAGGGTCTACTCATCTATCATGCATACCAAAAGGCACTTGCTGGAGAATCAATTCAGCAAGTTTATGAATGGCTTGAGCAAAATAAATTAAATCTTGCACATTGGTTTACCGTAGACGATCTAATGTTTTTATATCGTGGAGGCCGCGTTTCGCGCACGAGCGCCTGGGCTGGAACCATGCTCAATATCAAACCGGTTATGCATGTGGACAACGAAGGCCATTTGATACCACTAGAAAAAGTACGTGGTCGTAAAAAATCGCTCAATGCTTTAGTTGACCATATGGAAAAGAGCGCACTTGCTCCCATTGATCAGCAAATGGTATTTATCACTCATGGTGATTGTCTTGAAGACGCAGAATATGTAGCAAAACTAGTAAAAGATCGCTTTGGTGTTAAAGATGTTGTGATCAACTATGTTGACCCCGTAATTGGCGCTCATTCAGGACCTGGCACGATGGCGTTATTCTTCTTGGCTGATCAGCGCTAATTTTTATTTATAATCAGCAACATTTTTCGAAGAAGAGCCTGTCGTGTTAGTCCGCGAGCGCACTTCGCTTCCAAATTGAAGCGCATCGTCTCCAAATTTGTCTCTGATTGAGTCCGTGGCTTGCAAAAGCTGTTTTCGTTTTGGAGCTTCACTAATAATGGGCTTAAAAGATTCTGATTCTTCGTCAGTCATCGTTTCAAGATCGAAGAGCGAAAGCTGCTCCTCGTGCTTTTCAGACTCATCAAACCCAGTCATTCCTACGCCAACAAGTCGTACTGGCATGCCTTCGTGCCAAATTTCTCGAACCATCTTGTAAAGCTTGGGAATAAATTCAAGTTCATCATCGCAAGGTTTATTAAGCGTTGTTTGGATTGAGCGAACCGTGCGATCTCCATACCGAATGCGGAGTGAAAGCGTCGTCCCTTTGAGTTGCTTTCTTCGCAATCTTCGACCAACCTTAACTGCCATACTAGCTATGGCGGCCTCAACTTGCTTTGTCTCAGTTAAATCTTGCGCAAATGAAGTCTCATTTGAAACAGATTTAATACTATCTTCGATCTCGATACCAGAGTCATCGCCCCCATTGGCGCGAATATGCATAACCGTTCCAGCTTTTCCAAAGACACGCTCAATTTCAAAGCGCGGGGTTTTCGCAAGTTCACCAAGTGTGACAATGCCCATTTGTTTGAGTTTTGTTTCTACAGCAGGACCTATTCCGCTTAATGCGCGAACTGGCAAAGGAGTCAAAAAGTCTTGTTCGGTTCCAGGATAGACGATGGTCAAACCACGAGGTTTATCCATGTCAGATGCTATTTTGGCAATGGTTTTTGAAGTACCAACCCCAATTGAACAAGTCACACCCAATTCTTCAACACGCTTTTGAATCCGAAGAGCAATTTGGATTGGATGTTCGGTATTTACTTTCGTTGGAGTAACGTCCATAAACGCTTCATCAATACTGACCTGCTGTACATAAGGAGTCTCATCACGCAAGATATCCATGATTGCATTAGACATTTCACGATATCTATCAAAATGTCCATGCGTCCAAATTGCATCAGGACACAATCTTTGTGCCTGAGAAGAAGGCATGGCGCTATGCACACCATACTTTCGGGCTTCATATGAAGCAGTTGAAACTACCCCTCTTTTGTCGGGATCTCCACCAACAATTACAGGCTTGCCTCGCCATTCCGGATGATCCTTTTGCTCAACTGAGGCAAAAAAAGCATCTAAGTCAACGAGAAGAATAGCTTTTCCAACCCAGGGAATTGCATGAAAGGAATTGTTGGAAGAAGTATCACTCATAGCGAGCTGCTCTAGTGAGAGTTATTGATACCGCTACTACCAAAGCCACCTTCACCTCGAACAGTTTCTTTAAGTTCTGAGACGACATCATAAGAGATCAAAGGTATTGGAAAAATTGCCAATTGCGCAATGCGATCTCCCTTATGTATGCTAAATGGCTCATGCGGATCTAGATTAATCAGTGATACAGCAATTTCACCACGATAATTACTATCTATGAGGCCTGGTGCGTTAAGAACTGTTACCCCGTGTTTGCTAGCAAGACCGCTACGAGGTAAAACAAAACCAGCATAACCATGCGGCAGGGCAAGCGAAAAACCACACGGTATCAAAATGCGTTCGAAAGGCTGCAAAACACATTCTATGGTTGAACATAAATCTGTTGCTGCATCGCCTTCATAAGCGTACTGAGGAACAGTTGCATTATTGTCTAAAAACTTAAAGGGAACCGACACAGCTTTCAGATCTTCAGAGTTGGTCATACTTATGCTCCCCTTTTCTTTTTGTTACATGTTTCGCATTGCCTCTAGCGCATTTGAAAATTCTTCGATATTTTGAAAGTCTTTATATACGCTTGCAAAACGTACATAAGCAACATCGTCCAAATGAGCCAAGCGGACAAGCGCCATATCTCCAAGCTCTTTTGAGCCGATCTCGGTCTTCATGTTGTTTCTTAATTCAGCCTCAATGCTGTCAATGATCGTTGAAAGTTGATCTGGACTTACGGGACGTTTTGCGCAAGCAATTAGTAAACCACGTAAGAGTTTTTGGCGATCATATACCTCAGAAGATCCATCGGTCTTAATAACAATAAGCGGATTTTCCCCTAAACGCTCATACGTAGTAAAGCGCCTACCACATTTTAAGCATTCTCTTCGTCTTCTAATTGCAGCATCCTCTTCTGCAGGACGAGAATCAACAACTTTTGACTCGGGGTTTCCACAAGATGGACAACGCATAGCACTCCTTATCTCGGTTAGCGTACAGACTAACACATGTGGATGCTTTTATGATTATACGTATATCCAAATAGCGTCAATATTAGCAGTCAATAGCAATAATGATCAGAGATCCCTTATAAGCTATGCGATAAAAGCTGCACCAAACAAAACAATCATGCTAAGAATGCTAACTGCGACAGCTCCCGCTCTATTCACCTGCGTAAAGCCATAGCCTTCAGAGGATCCGTAACGAAGAGCTTGATAAGTCTCTGAGTTTTGAATGCTGCCACCCAAAGAAAGAAGCTTTGCGCGACTTGTATCTACATAAGTATCTTCAAAATAGATTGCTGCATTTTTCTTCATTTTCTTGCCTTCTCTGCTTGCGCCGAACTTATGTTCGTATATAATAAAGCGAACAAAAGTTCATGTCAATAAATTTACAAACATTTGTTCGTTATTTAGAAAGGACAATAATATGTCCGCAAAGATCACTAAGCGTCAACAAGCAGTACTAAGTTGCATTGAAGACTGCATTCGCGAAAAAGGATATGGTCCTACCGTACGCGAAGTATGTTCTGCGCTCGGACTGTCCTCCCCTTCAACTGTTCACGTGCATCTCAATGCTTTAGAAAGCAAGGGGCTCATTAAACGAGATCCGCTTAAATCTCGCTCTATTGTTCTCACATATCCTTTAGACGAAGAAGAACCAATTGAAGAAACAGTCATGCCAGCCTTCAGCAAGATCATTAACGTCCCTCTCGTTGGTGATGTTGCAGCAGGCACTCCTATTCTTGCTGAAGAAAACGTACGTGATACTATTTCTTTACCGGTAGATATCGTTGGTGATAGCGCATCATTTATGCTTTCAGTACACGGTGAAAGCATGATAGAAGCAGGCATTAACGACGGCGACTATGTTGTTGTTAAATCTCAGCCTGTTGCCAACAATGGCGATATTGTTGTAGCCATGATCGATGATGGTGCTACGGTAAAGCGTTTCTTCAAGGAGCAAAACTATATTAGGCTGCAGCCGGAAAACTCGAGCATGGAACCTATCATCACAACCGATTGCACGATTGCAGGAAAAGTTGTTGCGGTATTTAGACGAATCTAGGCACTAGCAGGTAGCCCTAATTCGTACTACGAAATTCTTTAAACATATTCAGATAGGCGGAACTCGCAAACAAGGTTAGGTGAGTTCCGTCTTCTTTATGTGATTCGCACACGATGCGGCATCGCTTGTGAGCAAGCGATACGAGATCCCCTCTATTGTACGGTATTACCACTTCAATTTTGGTATCTTGAGCAGCGATAACCTGAGCAATGTAAGCTATGAGCTCTTGTGTTCCCGCGCCTGTCTGAGCAGAAACAAATTGAGCATGCGGATAGCGCGATTGCAAACCAAGCAGCGTGTCACCGTCAAGAAGATCGCATTTATTAAAGACTAAAATACGTGATATATTTTGAGCGCCTATTTGCTCAAAGACTTCATCAACCGCTTGAATCTGTTCAACAAATTTGGGAGAAGAAGCATCCACTACATGCAGAATTAAATTGGCACCAATTATCTCATCGAGGGTGGACTTGAATGCCTCAATGAGTGTTGTAGGGAGCTTTTGAATGAAGCCTACGGTATCTGTAAGGGTAATCTCGCGTCCTTCTGGTAATACATAACGACGCGTAGTTGAATCGAGCGTGGCGAAGAGCTTGTCATACGCTAAAACATCGGCATCGGTAAGCTTGTTGAGCAAACTAGATTTACCAGCATTGGTATATCCTGCTAAAGCTACTTTAAATACGCCGCTTTCATATCTACTTTCGCGCTGAACAGATCGAATCTCCGCCAAATGTTCGAGTTCTTTTTTGATTGAAGTAATTCGTTTGCGAACCATTCGACGGTCAACTTCGAGTTGGCTCTCGCCTTCACCAAAACGCGAACCGACTCCACCACCCATTCTGTTTGATGCAAGATGCGCCCACATACCGCGCAATCGAGGCAAAAGATACTGATTTTGTGCAAGTCTGACTTGAAGACGCCCTTCTTTGGTTGTTGCGTGCAGCGCAAAAATGTCCAAAATTAATGCAGTTCTGTCGATCACCTTTACCGGTTTACCGACAACTTTTTCAAGATTTGCCTGCTGAGATGGCGTTAATTCATCGTCGAAGATAACAACATCAGCACTTAAACTCCGAGCCAAATCAGCTATTTCTTCGGCTTTGCCTGTTCCCACAAAAGTTCTTGGATGAGGAGATTCAAGTTTTTGAGAAGTGGATGCTACCACTTCTGCTCCTGCCGTTTGAGCCAAACGAGTGAGCTCTTCAAGCGACGATTGAACATCCCATTTTGAACCTGGGCGCTCAACACCAACTACGATTGCCCGTTCTTGAGGCACAGCAGTTACACAATATGAGTCCTTCTTTGAAACAGGTGCCTCAGAGGTCATAGATCACCCTTATCTATTTTTACGAAGACCGACTTATACACAAAGATACTTCTTCGGTGTCTAAGATTATCTGCATTGATTGCTCAACCAAGTTATCGAGATCAAAATCATCTGCAGACAACCAATGAATTCGCTTGTCTTTTCGAAACCACGTTCTTTGGCGCTTAGCATAACGATGGGTTGCAACTTTAATTAGCTCAATTGCTTCATCAAGCGATATTTCGCCATCTATATAGCGAACAATTTCCTTATATCCTATTGCCTGAGGTGCCGTAATACCTTCTCGCAACCCTTTATCAAGTAGTGCCGCAACCTCATCTACAAGCCCATCTTGGATCATCTGATCAACACGCTCATCGATACGATGTCTTAAAATTTCTGGATCCACAGAAAGGCCAACAAACAGTGCCGGAACAGCCTGGGGCAACGTTGACAATTTGCGACGTTGCTCGGCATAACTCACGCCTTCAGCATACAGCTCAAATGCTCGTGCAACGCGCTTAGTATCAGCAGGCGCAATGAGATTAGCGCTTTCGCAATCATACTGTCTGAGCTGCTCCCATAAAGCATTGCTGCCATGTTCTTTGGCATAAGTAAGACATGCATCTCTTACAGGATTGTCAACCTGCTCCCCATCGGGGAAATCATAATCATCTATTGCGGCGCGAACATAAAAGCCGGTACCACCTGCCAATATAATGCGCTTTCCTTTCGCATCAATCTTTTCAAATGCATCTCGCGCAAAGGCTTGAAACAATGCTGCCGAGTATGGCTCACCAGGATTGAGCAAATCGAATCCATGATGAGTAACCAGTCTATCTTGCTCAAGCAGCTTACCAGTCCCGATATCCATACCGGTATAAATCTGCATAGAGTCAGCGCTTACCACCTCACCCTCCAGGCGAACAGCCAAGGCTTGCGCGAGCGCGGTTTTACCAGAAGCCGTAGGTCCTACAACACAAATTACTGGCTGACTCAGTGTCAAAGACCCACCACCTGGCCACTCAGATACCATGTTTTCGCCTCATCTATGTGTACCTTAATAATGTTTCCAACAAGATCGTCCACACTCACTCCCTCAGGAAGCGGTGCGTGTACCGTAACATTTTTAGGACTTTTCGCACAAATGAGTTGGACATCACGCTTTGAAGCGCCCTCAACTAAGACATCGATGGTTTTCCCGAGATCTGCTTGATTCGCCTCATAAGCCTGCTCCTGAACCAGATCTACAAGTCTGTCAAAACGATTCTGTATTACTTCTCGAGGAGTATCATCAGGCATCGACGCGGCAGGTGTGCCCTCACGTTTTGAATATATAAAGGTGAAGACTTGGGTATAACCTACCTCTTTGACCAGATTATATGTTTGCATGAAGTCTTCTTCTGTTTCGCCTGGAAAGCCAACAATAATGTCTGTGGACAAAGCGATATCAGGGTTAACCTCACGAAGCTTTCGAACCAAATTCAAATAGTGCTCTTTGGTGTATCGCCTATTCATTGCATCCAAGATGCGATTTGATCCAGATTGAACCGGCAGATGTAGAGCTGGCATGAGTGAAGATAGTGTGCCAAACAGCGATATAACCTCATCAGTCAAATCCTTAGGGTGACTGGTGGCAAAACGAAGTCTTTCAATTCCCGTATCATTCACCGCACGCAATATGTCTGCAAAACGTGGTTCTCCATAAAGATCTCTTCCGTAAGAATTTACGTTTTGCCCTAAGAGCGTTATCTCTTTTACCCCTGCATCAACATAGCGCTGGGCTTCAGCAGTGATATCTTCGAGCGTTCGCGATTTCTCTCTTCCCCGCACATAAGGAACAATGCAATAGGTGCAAAAATTATTGCACCCAATAGTGATAGGCAACCAAGCCGCCCAGGAGTGCTCACGTGCTGTTGGTAGGTCAGTAGGAAATGCTTGCGAAGCCTCTTTGACTTCAACATGATGTCCACCTTTGTTTAAGGTGTCCAACAAAAGCTGTGGAAGAGAGGCTAAATTATGTGTACCAAATACCACATCCAAATGCGGCAGTGCGTCTACAAGCTTGTCTCCGTCGCGCTGACCAATGCAACCTCCAACTGCTATAACGCGTTTTGTAAGTGGCGATCCTTCGCGCAAAGGAATGTTTTTCATTGACGCAACTTGACCATAGAGTCGCGTGTCGGCTGCTTCGCGAACACAACAAGTCATAAAGACGACGATATCAGCCTCTTCTATACTCTCAACGGAGTATGCTCCAAGGGCTTCAAGCATGCCAGCAATACGCTCGGAGTCATGCTTGTTCATTTGACACCCAAAGGTATGAATACAATAAGTTAGATTATTAAGCGAAATTGTCATACTGTAGCCACAAAAAATAGGTTTTAGATATTTGCAGTAGAAACATCGGTCATGCTTCTATCTACCCCATGCATATAATGTGGTTCAACTGCGAAACGTATAGCTGTCCTAAATTCACCATCGATGACAATATCTGCAAATGAGGGAATACAGGCAACTTCAATGCCTATAGGAGATAAAAATCCTCGTGAGATTGCCACTGCTTTGACAGCCTGATTAACAGCTCCTGCACCTACTGCCTGAATCTCAACACAGACACCGTCTTTTATCATACCGGCAATAGCACCAGCGACCGACGCGGGTGAAGACTTAGATGATACCTTAAGGCATCCTACCGATGAGTTCTGCTCGGGATCAAGCATGTAAATCCTTCTTCGTTTCTAGTGCTTGCTTCGTTTCACAAAATGATTTGTGGGATTATATGCAAATGTAGAAGTCATTTTATAGGTTAAATGATGCTCACGCAACCAACAACTCACACCAAAGGGCTGCACAACTAGGTAAACACCCAACAACCAGCCTATTTATCACAACACGATACGATCATGTGCAAATGGCGCAACTTTCAAGCAACTCTTAACGAAGTTTCTCAAGCGGTATTGAAATGTGTAGCGCATCTTTTCGTATAGTAACTTTACAATCAACATCGCCTTCAAGATAGTAATCACGCGCAATGGCTTGAAAAGCTGCTTCAATTTGCTGTTTGAAGCAATCCATATCATCTTGAGCAATCTTTAAGCCTCGCCTATCAGCAACAAACGCCTTTTCTAGCACATACTGATCTTGCTGATCACTATCTGATGACAATTTGCAGTCGCACTTAAGGCCTTTGTCAGGCGCCTCTTGAACGATGCGAATCTTTTCAAGCAGTGGAGCCAATGGCGATATTTCGCCATCTTGAATGCGCCGAGCAGAGCGCGAAGACATATACAACCCAATCCCTGCTGCAAGGTCAGCAAAACTATCTGGGTCAGTAGCTAATGCTAACCTATCGCAAACAGCAAGTTCTGCCTCATTGGGGCAAAGGACGCGATCGTGCGCATTAACCTGAGATAAGCCACGCGCATACAACGTAGCTGCGATCTCTATGGGAGATCCAACATAAACGCTACATTTCTTTCGCGATTCTAATGCAAATTCACATGAAGTGCGCAGAATGTTTCGCGGACCTCTGACACTTACAACATCGTTTTCGCCTTTTATAAACAAAGGGAATGTTGATTGGTCGACCTTTTCGGGTAGGTTCGTCAGACACGTTTCAATAAAGATGGAGCTTCCCTTGCCAGGATCAGCACAAACAACACGTGCCTTTTGGGCATTTACAGAGATCGAATAGAGCGCCATACCTCTTCCATGTACACCCCATTTGTCCATGTGAAAAGAATCTAACTTAGAGGTAACCCTCGGTTCAAAAACCCTCTCATGCATAGTAACAGGAATGCCATCGCCGTCATCGAGCATGGTAATACGACGCGTTTGACCTTCGCGAGAGAGTGCCACATAAATGTTTTGAGCAGACGCATCGCGAGCATTACGAAGCATCTCGATAATGATATCTTCAGTAGATCGAATGTCTTGTGCGGCTTGCCTGCGTTCAGCTTCAGAAGAACGTAATCGTACAAAGCCATCTCCGAGGTCAGCTTCGACTCGAAGATGGCTTTCTGCACCAATGTCTTCTAAGAAACGCTCAAGTTTCTCATCAGCCATAACATAAGGCCTTTACTTTGCAATGCCCACAGCACGGCTTTCGCGAATAACGACTACTTTCACTTGGCCAGGATACTGCAATTCGTTTTCAATGCGCTGAGCGATGTCATGAGCAAGCACGGTGGTTGTAGCCTCATCAACCTGATCTGGCTCAACCATTACGCGCACCTCACGACCTGCTTGAATTGCATAGGTGCGTTCAACACCTTTATACGAATTTGCAATCTCTTCAAGTTTCTCAAGACGCTTGATATAGGCGTCAAGTGTCTCTTTGCGCGCACCAGGACGAGCAGCAGAAATTGCGTCAGCTGCTTGAACGAGCACAGCCAAAACGCTTGATGGCTCAACATCGTTATGGTGAGCTTCAATAGCATGAACAATCTCTTGTTTTTCACCAAAACGACGTGCGAGATCAGCGCCAATTACGGCGTGACTACCTTCAACCTCATGGTCAACCGCTTTACCTAGGTCATGAAGCAAACCCGCACGCTTTGCAGGAATTGGATCAAGTCCAAGTTCTGAAGCCATTACGCCTGCTAAATAAGCAACCTCAAGCGAGTGATTTAAAACATTTTGACCATATGATGTACGATAGCGCAAACGTCCAAGCGTGCGTACCAGCTCAGGATGCAAATCATGGATGCCAGTATCAAATGTTGCTTGTTCACCAGCTTCTTGAACGCGCTGATTTACAAATGCTTCAGCTTTGCTGAACATCTCTTCAATTCGTGCTGGATGAATGCGACCATCAGCAACCAAATTCTCCATGGTCACGCGACCAATTTCTCGGCGAACTGGATCAAAGCACGAAATAGTAACGCACTCAGGCGTATCGTCAATAATCAAATTGGTACCGGTCAACTGCTCAAATGAGCGAATGTTTCTACCTTCCCTACCAATAATTCTGCCCTTCAAATCGTCTGAAGGGATATGAATAGTAGACACGGTAGTCTCAGCGGTGTGATCTGCTGCTACTCGCTGAATGGCAAGACTGAGAATTGAACGCGCACGCTTATCTGCTTCAATTTTTGCACGATTTTCAGCATCGCGAATAATGGTTGCCGATTCATGAGCAACTTCGTCCTTGAGCGTATCTAGAAGCTCTGCTTTTGCCTCTTCTGGAGTCAATCCAGCAACACGCTCCAGTCGCAAATTAACCTCTTGTTCTGACTCTGCAAGATCGCGCTCTCTTCTATCGAGTTGTCCTTGCATAGAAGAAATCTGATGTTCACGCGCATCAAGAGATTCCACACGCCTATCAAGCGACTCTTCTCGCTGCATAACACGGCTTTCGGCTGCACGAACCTCACGAAGACGTTCTTTATTTTCAGCTTCAGCCTCTTGCTTCATTTTAAGGACTTCATCTTTTGCCTCAACAACTGCTTCGCGACGCATCGTTTCTGCTTGACGCTTAGCATCTGCAACTAAATTCTCTGCTTCTTCAGCAGCACGCTTTGATGATGCGTTTACCACGAAACGAGTAATGATGAAGCCGAGGGCGACACCCACAGCAGCTCCGATTACGAGCCATAATACCTCTGTCATGGGAGTCCTCCTTCCGGTTTCTAAGAGTAATTATTGCGGTTAATATAAGTAAACCCGGTATTAACCGGGCATGAGCAAACGCACGCAAGCGAGCCTTTATATAAAGATGTATATCAAAAGCATCATAAGATGCGTAAACTCAAGCTGTTTCCATAATATAGCTTGTAGTAAGTTGGCGAAACCCCTCACGCTAAAATATCGGAAAAAGGTATGCCGAATTCAGATGCACTTTCGTGAATTTCACCAAAGAATTATTCGCGATTGCTTTCTGCGTACTCGCGCGCTACACGTGAAGCAATTGATGAAGAAAATCCTTTTTGCATAAGTTTGCGATACGCACTCTCGCGAATATTTTTTGCCCGCGGTGGTCTTCTCAAGAGAAATTGATAAGCACGTTCAAATTCGTCCAACTCATCATGGTTTGATTCGTATTCGCAAAAAGAATCAACACTATATGGATCAATACCAAGCTCTTCCACTTCACGCTTAATGCTATTCAATCCCTTGTTTTGCATTAACCTTGAGCGAACTAACATATCTGCATAACGACTATCGTCAACAAGCCCGCATGCACAAGCACGCTCAATAGCAACTTGAGCTACTTCTTCCTCAAATCCATCTCTCACAAGACGTTTCTTTAAGAGCACCGATGCCTGCTCAGCATGATTTACTAAACGAAGGATTTTTTGAAATGCAGCCTCTTCGCCTTTATCTTCTTGTTTGGAATTACGCTTGTGAGCTTCATCTTCGTTTTGCAAGAAATCAGAACGCGAAGACGTGTCGACAGCATTTTGTACTCTATAAAAATCATTCGCTACGTCTTGAGAATGATCAAATGTCGCACTAGAAGCACCCTCGATTTCAGCGATTTTCTTTCGGAGCGCTTCTAGTGCTGGATTATTTTGAGACATGAGAACTATTTCTTCTTGGGCTTAGCAACTGGATTAATTTGATCAGCTTGTTCAGAAGAACGTGTAATTACCGGAATATTGAATGCCTCACGAACCTTAACTTCAATCTCATCACGCAAGTCTGGATTTTGTTTCAAAGTCTCTTTAGCGGCTTCTCGACCTTGTCCAAGTCGCTCTTCACCATAGGTGTACCATGCACCGCTTTTCTTAGCTACGCCCGCATCAACAGCCATATCTATGATACAACCTTCTCGAGAGATGCCCTCACCATACATAAGATCAAACTCAGCTTGCTTAAAGGGAGGAGCAACCTTATTCTTTACTACTTTTGCACGAACACGATTACCTACCTGCTCACCATCTTTTTTTATGGCATCAGCACGACGAATATCAATTCGGACACTCGCAAAAAACTTTAATGCACGACCACCAGTTGTGGTCTCGGGAGATCCAAACATCACACCAATCTTTTCACGGAGTTGGTTGATGAAAATACAGGTCGTATTTGATTTAGAAAGCGATCCAGCGAGCTTGCGAAGCGCTTGCGACATAAGACGCGCTTGCAAACCTACCGTGGTCTCACCAATTTCACCTTCAATTTCTGCACGAGGAACAAGCGCTGCAACAGAGTCAACAACAACACAATCAATAGCACCACTTCGAACAAGCATGTCGCAAATTTCGAGACCTTGCTCTCCGGTATCAGGTTGAGAAATTAAAACTTCATCAATATCAACACCCAAACGCGCAGCATATACCGGATCAAGCGCATGCTCCGCATCAATAAAAGCGACAACACCACCCATTGCTTGCGCTTCAGCGATGATCTGCAACGCAAGTGTGGTTTTACCGCTTGATTCAGGTCCATAGATCTCAATAATACGACCACGAGGAACACCGCCAATGCCTAAAGCAGCATCTAGCGGTAACGCCCCTGTTGGAATTGCGTCAATATTTAAGTTTTGCCCGGCTTCACCAAATTTCATTATGGTGCCCGCACCAAAACGCTTATCAATTTCATTTAAAGTGAGTTTAAGTGTTTCGTTTTTTTCGTTACTCATTAGGTTTCCTCTGAACGATGGTGACGTAATTCACAATCAAGACAAATATGTATTATACGAACATTCGTTTGCCTGTCAAGCAATGTCAGGATTGTTTATTAAACTAAAGTATCGAAAGTACATTGAATTTCTTACACGGGAATCAAACGGTTATGACGAGCTATTTCGCAACAAACTTATGTAAGTCTGTTTCAATTTCAAATAAATCCAACATGGCTTCAATGCGAATCTTCAATAGATTACATTTTATAAATTTCATTTCTACTTAGAGATTTCACCGTAAAGGCGCACAAGCGCAGCTTTTACTGTTTGCTGTCGAACTTCATCCCTGTCACCAGCAAAATGATCCACCCATACACGAGTAGCACCACGCTTTTGAACAATCGCCATACAAACCGTACCAACTGGCTTATCAGGTTGTGCACCACCAGGTCCTGCAATGCCACTTACTGCTACAGCAATATCACATTCAAGCTTCTCGCAGGCACCTACCGCCATCTCTTGCACTGTTTGTGTGCTCACTACTCCAAATTGTTCAATCGTTTTTGACGAAACATCTAAGCAGCTCTCTTTAATTGAAGTGGCATAACTCACCACTCCACCCTTAACAACTGCTGAGCTACCCGGAATCTCAGTAAGCGTAGCAGCAATTAATCCACCTGTGAGAGATTCTGCAGTACCAATACTCATTCCTGAATTTTTCGCAGCGTCCAAAACACGTTGAGCATACTGAGCAGCTGTTAGCTCATCTTCGCGTTCGGATTCACTAAGCCCAACTTCTTGCTTGTCAGATATGTCATTGTCGGCATCCTTGCCAAACCCAAGCAAATGTCGAGCTTTGACAATATAGTCCATCATCGAAACGATGGTTAACACCAAAGCGATGATCATCACTATCCAGCTGACAAGCCATAATACGTCTGTGAAAGCGCTGCCAATGCTTCCAACCATATGCGAATCTTTAATGGTGAATAGCACAATTGCAATCATCTGAAAGACAGTTTTGAATTTCCCGTACCAAGATGCCGCAATAACCACGCCTTCAGTTGCAGCCATCATGCGCACGCCTGAAACAATAAACTCACGAGCCAAAATAATCAGCACAACCCAACTGGGAAGGGTACCCAACTCAACCAAGGCCAACAGCGCGGCTGTCACCAATATCTTGTCAGCAAGCGGATCCATGAACTTACCGAAATTGGTCACTTCCCCACGGCTGCGTGCCAAGTATCCATCAAGCCAGTCTGTGCACGAAATTAAGACAAAAATACCTGCAGCGATAAGGCTCTTTTCATTATTCGCAATTTGAGGAAGGCTGAACCATTCAGGCCATGGCGAAATGAGCGCAACAACGAACACAGGGACAAGGCAAATACGAATAAGCGTCACGATATTTGCTGGTGTCCATAGTTTTGTCGCTGAATTCGTGTTGTTGATTTGAGCCACGACGCTATGCCCCTTCCATTTCGTAAAGCAAGGTATCTTCGATAGTAACCGAAATCACTTCTCCTACATCGCCATGGTCAACATAGGTCACGCCATCAACCTCTGGTGCTTGGCACTGAGCGCGACCAAAGAGCTGTCCATCTTCCTCAAAGCCTTCAACCAAAACATCCATCGTCTGATCAACTCGGGATGAAACAAGCGCACTACACACGCTATCGGCAATATCACGAAGCGTCTGCGCACGATAAGCCTTCTCTTCTTCATCAACTTGATCAGGCAGATTGTAAGCTCGGGTACCTTCTTCTCTTGAATAGGCGAATACACCTACGTAATCAAAGAGGCCTTCTTCTACAAACGAGCATAAGCGTTCAAACTGCTCATCGGTTTCACCAGGAAAGCCAGCAATCAGCGTTGTGCGCAGCGTAACATCGCGAACAGTCTCCTTGATGTGGCTAACGAGATCAGCGAATTCGTCATACGAGCCACGACGATTCATAGCTTTAAGCAACACTGGCTCTACATGTTGAAGAGGAATATCGAAGTAGCTGCACACGTTTTCGTGTTTCTGAACCACTTCAAGCAACTCGTCAGTGATGCCTTCTGGCTGGATATACATAACGCGGAACCATGTCTGAGAGAACTGTTGCGCAAGCTGATCAATAAGCCAAGCTAAACTCAAAGAAGGCTCAAAATCAGTACCCCATCTGCCGGTATCTTGAGCTATGAGCACAATCTCTTTGGTTCCTCGTGAAGTTAATTCAGCAACCTCGTCTTTGATGCTTTCATAGGTAAAGCTGTGGTATCGACCGCGAATATACGGGATCGTACAATATGAGCAAAATCTATCGCAGCCGTCTGAGATTTTGACATATGAATACACGCCAGTAGGCTCATCTGACACAAGGTTGTCAGCAAAAGCAACCTGTGCGGGCAGTTCAATACCAAGGGCATGAGCTACAACCTCAGCAATGTCATCTTCTTTGGAACAGGGCACAAACGCACACGCCTCTATAAGCTCACCGGACAGATCATCGCCGTAGCGAGCTGGCATACAACCAGCAACAATGAGTGGTGCTCCTGCACAAACATTTTCATACCCAGCAGCCTCAAAAATGGCCTCTAAGCTTTCTTCGGTTGCACTTTGAATAAAGGAGCATGTATTGATAATAATTGCATCAGCATGCTCTGGATCATCAGTTAACGAAAAACCGCACGCACGCAGTCGTTGCTGCATATGTGCGGTATCAACTTCATTTTTAGCACAACCCAATGTGATACACGCTATATGCGCGTCTGAAACATTCAATATCATACAGGCTTAGCTGCTTTCTTTTGGTTTAGCGATAGTTCACGTATTGCAAAGGCTGACCGTAGTCTTGACCTTTAAGAAAAGCAATAACTTCTTGAAGGGTGTCACGCGAAGCAGAGCTAACGCGAAGCTTGTCTCCTTCGATTTGAACTTTCACTTTAAGCTTGGTTGCCTTAATGTCTTTGTTGATTTTACCGGCAGTTTCTTTATCAATGCCTTCGACAATAGTTGCCACCTGGCGAACACTTTGTCCTGTAGCTGCCTGCGGATCTCCCCACTTAACCGCCTTAAGATCAATGCCACGCTTAATGAGCTTTGAGCCAATCACATCAATAACCTGGCGCGCAACAAAATCAGCAGGTGCAGCAACTGTAATAGTGCCTTTTGCCTTATCAAGGGTAATTTCTGCTCCTGAATCTTTCAGGTCATAGCGTTGTGAGAGCTCCTTTTTTGCCTGCTGAAAAGCATTGTCAACTTCTTGTATATCAACACTTGAGACAACATCAAAGCTTGATTCTTTCGCCACAATTACTTCCTTTCACAACCAAGCACTACACTTGAGCCGTATCATCAATATAGCCATTAACAGTTGACGCATCATTATAATCAGTGGTGCCATTATCATAGGCATACGGCTCGGTATATCCACCATCTACATAACCGTTATTGCCATTTGCTCCATTATCAGCCGCTACGTTGTCGTAGCCGTCATAAGAATACGCATTAGCATCGTAGTTGCCATCCGAATAACCGCCATACGTGCCTACATTTGCGGCCTGAGTGTTTTCCGCAACCGGCTGAGCATCAGCTTGAGGAGCTGCGCTATTGTTGACATCAGCATTATTGGTACCGGCATTTTGCGTGGTATCAGAAGCGTTTTGATTCGTGTTCGTTGTATTCGCCGAATCCTTAGGACGCTCAACGTTTGGATGCTCTTGGTACCAAGACTCAAGATAGGCATCAAAATCAACAACACACATGGGGATTCCGTTTGCATCTTGGGTATCAAATGAAAGCGGTTTTCCATCCATAGTGACCGTAACACCATCGGTGACATAGGTAGCTAAAGACCACGTCCCGTTCACATCTACTGTTTGCTCAGAAGGACCTGAAAGCATCTGGTCGGTAATTTCGCCATTGTTGGTAATGACAACATATGCTTCCACACCACTTGCAACTGAATAGGTAACCTGCACCGAAGTTGGTGCAACCTCTGTTGGCGTTACCGGAGTTTGCGTATCGTCTGAACCTTCTCCGCCACCTGTTGTGTCATCAATACCAACAACTGGCACCTTTGGCGCGTCCGCATCATTTCCGCCATGACTTCCAAAGACTAAGAATAAAACGACAATCAATAAAAGTGCTATGACGCCGCATGCAATAAAGATTGGCAGCTTTGACTGCAACATGCTCGGCACTTTTGGACCTGCGTAGAAGTTAGTATATTGTGAAGTAGGCAATGCGGTATGCCTGCTTTGATGCGTTCGTTCGCTTGAGTAGAGTCTGCCTTGGTATGAGCTTCTATCGTAGTCTTTGTCGTAGTCACGCCTGTCGTCATACATCATTCGACCAAATGCATTTTGGCGCGGAGCACGCTCTGTCTGATCAGTGTGTACTTGCTCCTTTCTGCGAGCTAGTCGAGAAGTTCGCGAAGCGGCGCCCATATCAAACTGAGATGTTGCACGAGATTCGTTACGCGCCCTTCCAACTTGAAACGCATAAGCTTCATCAAGATACATGCGCGTTAATTCAGTGGGATTTAGTCCAACCAAACGCGCATAAGCGTTAACCATGTTGCGCGTATAGCCACGCGGAGGCATTCGCGAAAAGTCATTTTCTTCAATAGCCAACAAAATATCAGGGCGAATACGAAGACGACGAGCTGCCTCAGCTAAATCGTAGCCTTTGCGCTCTCGCGCATCTCGCAATATCATCCCAAAGCTCATTTGAGGCATGTCATATCCTTTCGAGCGCTACTCGTCATTCATTTCGAATGCCTTGAGCGTTTCAAGTTCCATAGCATCAACTAAGACATCGCGCGGTTTTGACCCGTTTGGGGGTCCGACGATACCTTTAGCTTCAAGCATATCCATTATACGCCCTGCTCGTGCATAGCCGACGCTTAAACGACGTTGAATTGCTGAAGTGGAACCTAAACCTGATGAAACAACTATATCTGCCGCCTCCCAAATGAGCGGATCGTCACTTCCACCGTGTCCACCACTTCCATCAGGCGCAGAAGCACCAAGTGTAATCATATTGGTCTGCAAGATTTCCGAATGGTACTCCGGCTCCCCTTGCGCTTTCCAAAAGTTAACCACCGCTGCAATTTCCTCATCGCTGACAAATGGTCCTTGTGTGCGAACTGGCTTTGCATATTCAGGCTTAGAGAACAACAAGTCACCCTTACCACACAAGTCCTCTGCGCCCGTTGTATCCAGAATTACTCGGGAGTCAATGCCACTTGCAACGGTAAGACCAATGCGACAGGTAATGTTTGCCTTAATAAGACCAGTTACAACGTTAGTTGACGGACGCTGTGTTGCGATGATGAGATGAATACCGGCAGCACGAGCCAATTGAGCTATGCGACTAATCGAAAACTCGACTTCTTTGCCTACATTCATCATAAGGTCAGCAAGCTCGTCAATCACAATGACAATATAAGGCAGTGGATCACCGTAGGGATTTTCAGAAACTTGTTCGTTACTATCAAGCGGAACTGTTTGTGCGCCCTCTTGTTCTGAAGCTGAAGCATTTGCAGCCTCCGCTTGAGCAAGTGCCTCTTTCGCCTTTTCGTTAAAGCTTAAAATATTGCGAACACCAACTTTCGAGAAGAGCTTCAGCCTTCGCTCCATCTCAGCAACCGCCCATCCAAGTGCAGCTGACGCCTCTCCACACTCGGTAACAACCGGAACATAGAGATGTGGAATACCGTTATATGGCTCAAATTCAACACGCTTTGGGTCAACCATGATAAAGCGAACCTCAGAAGGTGTAGCTCGCATAAGAATAGACATGATCATGGCGTTAATCTCAAATGATTTACCAGAACCTGTGGTACCTGCAATAAGTACATGTGGCATGGACGCCAAGTCAGAAACAATTGAATTGCCCTCGACATCTTTGCCAATTGCAACTTGCAAAGGTCCGGGGGATGCACTATCCAGCACGTCTGCCAGATGAACCATCTGTCGCGTTGCGTTCGGCACTTCAATTCCCACATAGTTGGTACCCGGAATTGGGGCGAATATACGCACGCCAGGAGCCGCAAGTGCTAAAGCAATATCGTCATTTAACGCCGTTACGCGGCTCACGCGCACACCAGCCGGTAGATCAATTTTAAACAAAGTAACGGTAGGTCCTGAAGTCCATCCAACTACCTGAGCCATAATGCCGAAGTCCTCAAGCGTCTCCTGAAGACGCATTGCTGTAGCGCGTAGCTCCTGTTCACTGGCACCATTTTTTGCATTTGCGCGAGTTCTGGTTAGCATGTTTGCGGGCGGAAGTTCAAAGCCATCAGAAGGCTGTGATACCGCAGGCTTCGCTTTTTCTTCAGCTGCTTTTTTAGAAGAGCTTTTCTTCGATAAAGGCTTGGTTTGAAGCTGTTCGCTCTCTTCTTGCTTTTTACCAAGCTTGCGAGTAAGCATTTGCTGGTCATCTGTCGCCTGCTCTGTATCAAAGACATCAGCGTCAAATCCGACAGAATTGCGGCGCACTTTACCTTGTGTAATACGACGCGTTTGCTTGACATCTTCATCAAACTGATGTGTTTGTGCTTGACTGAGCGGATCTGCTTCATCATACAGTGGCATTTGTGTTCCATAAGCAGCACGACGCGCCATTGGCGAAGCAGGCATAACGCTCGCAGCTTCTTCCTCTGCAGCAATTCTTTCAAGTCGAGCCTCTTGGACGTGCTCAATAATGCTTGAGACCGAAAAACCAATGACAATAAGGCCGGCAAACATGACGCCAAACATGATGATGCTACTGATAATTTGGCCAAACAGACTCACACCAACCCAAGCAATACCGGCCCCCAGATAGCCACCACGCGAGACAAGCTCATAATGTTCAAAGAGAAGCGAGGTTGTAGTTGAAGAAAGGCCTGGTGTGAAAAGCGAGGTAAGCGCCAAGATGGCTACTACAATCATAACCAATCCAACGGCAGCTCGCGTTGGAACGCGCTCGCGATCGAAGCGTACAAACATGCTCACACCGATAACGACAAACATGATAGGCAGCAAATATGCACCCACACCTAATGACAAGTGCAATGCTTGCGAGATAAACGATGTGACAACTGCATCAGAGCGCAGAATGGCTGCTACAAATAACACAGCACCTAAGACGATAAAAGCCAAGCCCGTAATGTCACGACGCGCTCGATCATCAACGAGTGGCTGCGATTTGGTTGAAGGCGCAACTTGATTACGGCCTCGTTGAGGTTGTTTAGATTGTGCAGGTGTTTTACTAGAGTTCTTTTTCGATTTTTGTGCGCTGCGTTGAGAAGATGCTCTGGATTGAGCCACAACATACTCCTTTTATACTTCGTTTAAACTACGTTTATGCAAAACATGAGGTGCATACTCGTTATAGCTGAGCAAGCACCTCATTATACCTTAAACCACAACTAAGCTCACTACCACCATCGGTCGAGTCTTTGTACGCTCCCATAAAAGAGATAAAAGCGCATCCTTAGCGGTCTTTTTCAGCTCGCGAACGCCGCCTTCTTTCGAAAGTGCTCTTTGGAGTGCATTTCGAACAGTGCTTTGCGCTTCGTTAACTAAAAAGTCATCGTCTCCGCCAGAAATACCATGCATCTCAACCATCACATCACTAACAAGGGTGCGCTTTTTGAGATTAAGCGCACAGGCAATAGTGGCGAAACCTTGCGATGACAAGGCACTTCGCTCATCAAGTACGCCTTGTGAGGTATCTCCTACCGACAGTCCATCGACAAATACAATGCCGCTTTGTACAGTTTCGCCACGCTCAACGCCACGTGTACTCAGCTCAAGGCTCTCTCCGTTTTCGCAAATAAAAACATTCTCTTCAGGAACACCAGTTGCCTCAGCCAAACGTGCATGAGCTCGCAGATGCGTCGCTTCACCGTGAACTGGCATGAATGCTTTGGGTTGTACGATGGAAAGCACAAGCTTCAACTCTTCTGCGCCGGCGTGTCCAGATACGTGAACGCGGGCTCGTGATTTGTCAAAGACATCAGCGCCGATTTTTGCGAGTGAATTGATTACGCGCGTAACAGCCTTTTCATTTCCAGGTACTGGAGTAGCTGAAATGATGACGGTATCCCCTGACTCAATGTCAATAGTTTTATGTTCACCATTTGCGATACGTGCCAAAGCGCTCAAAGGCTCACCTTGACTACCGGTGCACATAATAACAACCTTCTCAGGCGGAATACCTTTGAGGTCATACGCATCAATGAGGTCATCATCGGAAATATCTAGGTATCCTAATTTGCGCGCAATGTCGGTATTTTGAATCATTGAGCGACCCGTGACGACCACTTTGCGTCCGTTTGCAACCGCGGCATCGCAAATTTGCTGCATGCGATGAATGTGGCTTGCGAATGACGCAATAATCACGCGACCTTTCGCTTGCGAAATGATCTTTGCGAGCTCCTTGCCAACCTCAGCCTCACTAGGGGTAAAATTCGGGTTGGTTGCGTTCGTGGAGTCACTCATCATAAGATCAACGCCAGCCTGGCTAAAACGTGCCAGTGCCGCAAAATCAGTCGTCACGCCATCAATGGGTGTTTGATCAAGTTTGAAGTCTCCGGTATGGAGCACATTGCCTGCTGGCGACTGGATAAACAAACCTACTGCACCAGGAATGGAGTGGTTCACGGCGAAAAACTCTACATGAAAGCACCCCAGCTCAATGGTATCTCCGGGCTTGATTTCAATTAGTTTCGCGTTTTTTATTTTATGCTCTGCAAACTTGCCCTCAATCAGACCAAGCGTCATCTTTGTTCCATAAATTGGAATGTCTCTATCGAGGTCTTTATAAAGATAAGGCAATGATCCGGTGTGATCTTCGTGACCATGGGTAATTATAATACCGCGAAGCTTATGCGCATTCTCAAGGATATAGGTGTAGTCGGGCAAGATGAGGTCAACACCTGGATGGTTATCATCGGGAAACATCAAGCCCGCATCATCTAAGATCATGTCGCCTTCACATTCAAAGGCGGTCATGTTCTTACCAATTGCATCAAGACCGCCAAGCGGAATAATCTTTAGTGTTGCGTGTGGATCTTTCCAACTTGAATTGAAATTCTTTGGCGCCCTTTTCGTTTCACGCCTATTATTGCGCTGCCCCTTGTCTCCCTCTTTGCTAAGCTGGGGACGCTTGCGCTCTAGTTGCACATGCTTATAGCTTCTACGCTCGTTCTGTTTTTGCTTAGTATTTTGATCCTGCTGAGCTTTTTGCTGCTTTTTCGCGTTCGCAGCTGGAAGCGCTTTTTTGCGCTTCTGTATAGCTTTTCCAGATGAGGAATCACTTTCGCGCGACGCATTCGTATTAAGTTTGTTGTTATTACGCGTGGCACGCGTACGAGGCGTTCTTTTTGCGCCACCAGTTTTTTCTGCTTGCTTATTTTGCGCAGCAGAAGATTCACGCGAAACGCGTGATGGAGTACTTTGCATACTTTTCCAATCTAAATTTCGAACAGATATTAATCTTTAGAGCACCCCAACCTCACGCATCAGCGAAGCTAAACGCTCAGATTGCTCTGGCGTTGCATCCACAAGTGGCAAGCGTACGCCACCCACCGGGAAACCGATCAGTTTTAAAGCTTCTTTAACCAAAATGGGGTTGGAAGTCTCAAAAAGTCCTTCCATAAGAGGCATCAGTCGATGATTTGCAGCTGCTGCTGCCTCCCACTCACCTGCGGCACAAAGATCGGTAATCTCTTTCATGCGCGCTGGTGCAACGTTTCCAATAGTAGAAATAACACCTACACCACCAAGCTTCATGATGTCATAGGTAGCCGAGTCGTCTCCCGAATAAACACTAAAGCCGCTCGGTGCATCAGCAATGATGGCCTCAATCTGGTCAAACTTACCAGATGCTTCTTTGATGGCCACAATGTTGTCGAACTCATGCGCTAAGCGAAGCGTCGTGTCGGCTGTCATGTTTACTACACAACGACCAGGAATGTTATAGAGAATAATTGGGAGGTCAACGGACTTTGCAATAGCGGCAAAATGCTGATACATTCCCTCTTGCGGTGGTTTGTTGTAATAAGGAACTACACACATAATGCCATCAACACCCAGCTTTGCAACATCTTGAACAAAGTCTACCGTGTCGGCTGTGCAATTATCACCGGCATTCGCAATGATTGGAACACGTCCGCCAACAGCCTCAACAACAGTTCGGAACAAATCCATCTTTTGCGGGTAAAACACCGTGGGGCTTTCACCAGTGGTTCCATTTATAATGAGCGAATCAGCGCCACCGTCCACCAAACGAATGGCCAGCTGTGCAGCTCGATCAAGATCCAAATCACGATTCTCGTCAAACGGCGTTACCATTGCAGGGATCATGCGACCAAAAATCGGTTGCGTCATGTTCGCTCCTTACCTAAATACTCAAAGACACGCCTGAATAGTACAGACATGCTTATTATGCCATGCAACTAAATACTAAGCCATGAAGTTCTCTAAACCGACAACCAGACCCTCACGATCGGCAACCGAACGGATACCTAACAACACGCCTGGCATATAGGAATTCCTATCCCATGAGTCATGGCGAATAGTAAGTGTCTGACCAAATGAGCCAAAAATTACCTCTTGGCTTGCCACGTAGCCCATTGTGCGAACCGAATGAACCGGAACACCATCAACAAGCGCGCCACGAGCACCTTCTGCACCCTCAATTTCAGTCTCTTTGCCAGGTGCCTCACTTAAACGTCCGTCGCGGGCCTCAGAGATGATCTGCGCTGTACGAACGGCAGTGCCTGAAGGCGCATCAAGCTTTTTAGCATGGTGATATTCAATAACTTCAGCTTCAGGGAAATACGGAGCAGCAGCTTTGGCGAACTCCATCATCAAAACCGCACCAGTTGTGAAATTTGGTGCATAAAACAAGCACGTTCCCGACATGGCCGACGATGCCAACTGCTCAAGCGTTTCATGAGATAAGCCTGTCGTACCAACAACACAATCTACGCCAGCAGGCAAAGCTATTGCTAAATTGTCAGCAACAACATTAGGACGTGTGAAATCAACTAAGACATCAAAGTCTGCATGATCAATGGCGTCTTGTACGCTGCAATATACCGGAAAGTCGAAAGATTTATCTTGAGCATGTGGATCAATGCCGCACACAACGTCCATGTCGGGCGCATTATTTACCGCTTCAACCACCGTTTGACCCATACGGCCAGCACATCCAGCCACAGCAACAGAAATCATATCAACCTCTTTTCGTACACGAAAAGCCGCTTTATAGAAAGCGGCTTTTCACAAGCTTGCTAAAACTTTTGATTACTTCGATTCATGATGACGTCGTGGTGTGCGATTAGATCGGCCAGGACGCTTATCTGAATCAGCACCATCGTGCTTTTCGTGCGCATCTTTAGATGGCGCCGCAGGAGCATCAGGTTTGTCAAGACGATCGAGCGAAATCTTGCCAGAATTCGCATCAACATCAATTACTTTAACTTTGACAACATCGCCAACGTTTAATACGTCTTCAACTTTGCCTACACGACCATTAGCAACACGAGAAATATGCAACAAACCATCTTTTGAAGGCGTCAATTTTACAAACGCACCAAAGTCTTTGATACCAACAACTTCGCCATCAAACTCTTCGCCAACTTCAGGCTCTTTAACAATGCCTAAAATCATTGCTCGAGCGGCATCACCAGCTAAGCCGTCAACAGCTGCAATATGAATGGTGCCATCTTCTTGGATTTCAATTTGAGCACCAGTCTCTTCTTGGATACCACGAACAACTTTACCGCCAGAACCGATAACGTCGCGGATCTTATCAACGGGAATATGAATTGTCTCGATGCGCGGAGCATACGCTGAAAGCTCGGCACGAGGCTCAGGGATAGCCTCGAGCATGGCATTGAGAATGTACGCGCGTCCTTCTTTAGCTTGCGAAAGGGCGCGAGCTAAGATGTCAACAGAAAGACCTTTCGCCTTATTGTCCATCTGAAGAGCGGTGATACCTTTTTCAGTTCCGCATACTTTAAAGTCCATATCACCCAAGAAGTCTTCAATTCCTTGGATATCAGAGAGGATGACTACGTCGTCACCTTCTTTGATAAGTCCCATAGCAATACCTGAAACCGGCGCCTTAATAGGCACACCAGCATCCATCAGCGAAAGTGTTGATCCGCACGTTGAAGCCATGGATGATGAGCCATTCGACTCCAAAATCTCACTAACAACGCGAATTGAGTAAGGGAACTCATCTTCATCAGGAAGCACAGGCAAAAGCGCACGCTCAGCCAACGCACCATGACCAATCTCGCGACGCTTCGGTGCACCCATACGTCCTACCTCACCAGTTGAATAAGGCGGGAAATTGTATTGATGCATGTAGCGCTTGCCTTCTACCGGATCAATGGTATCAAGGCGTTGCCATTCATTGAGCATACCCAGAGTGCAAATGGAAAGTGCTTGCGTTTGACCGCGCTGGAAAAGGCCAGATCCATGAACGCGCGGAAGATATCCTGGAACGATATAGAGCGGACGAATTTCGTCAGGACGACGACCATCAGCACGCTCGCCTGTTGAGATAACCATTGCACGCATAGCTTTTTTCTCAAGGCTCTTAAGCTCAGCAGCGATATCTGCTTTCCAAGCATCACGCTCTTCTTCGCTAAACTCAGTCTCGATAATGCGAGCTTTCAAATCTTCAACGTTTTGCATGCGAGAAAGCTTATCTGCATCATGCAAGCAATCGCTCATCTGGTCAAAGTATGGCTCGATGCGCTGTTTAATTGAATCATCAGCCACATGCACTGGCCACTCGCGCGGCTCAACGTTGCAGCGATCAATAAAGCGTTGTTGAGCTTCGCAGAATGCTGAAATTGCTTCCTGACCAAACGTCATAGCTTCAAGCATGACGTCTTCTGGGATTTCATCTGCGCCCGCTTCAACCATTGAAATATAGTCAGCAGTACCAGCAATAGTTAATTCAAGATCAGAGTTTTCCTGCTCTTCAAATGTAGGATTAACAATAAACTCATGAGTATCTTTGTCGCGAGCGATACGCACACAGGCAGCCGGACCATCAAAGGGTGCTGCACCCAACATCAAGGCCGCAGATGCGCCCGCAACACAAATGGTGTCTGGCGGATTAACCGAATCAACAACAAGCGTTGTGGCAACAATATGCACTTCGCGCTTGAATCCATCTATAAAACCAGGACGAATGGGACGGTCAATCATGCGAGCAGTCAGCGTTCCCTTTTCAGAAGGACGAGCCTCACGCTTGAGATATCCGCCAGGAATGCGACCAACCGCATACATTTTCTCGATAAAGTCTACTGTCAGCGGGAAGAAGTCATAATCACGCTCTTCTTTTGAGATAACAGCAGTTACCAAGACGGTCGTATCTCCTTGAGTTACCACAACAGCTCCTGTTGCTTGTTTGGCGAGCTCACCAGTTTCAAGGCGATACTGTTTGCCATACAACTCAAAGGATTCGACAATTTTTTCCATAATTCTTTCTTTCTCTTCCATCTCGGATG
Source organism: bacterium D16-34 (assembly GCA_003612515.1). Classification (GTDB taxonomy): domain Bacteria; phylum Actinomycetota; class Coriobacteriia; order Coriobacteriales; family Eggerthellaceae; genus Xiamenia. The sequence goes on along the minus strand of RAZB01000002.1, from coordinate 128,431 downwards.
CATTAGTGCACCCAATACTACTTCGGCGACATCGCCACGAGCAAAACCACCCTTGTGCTTTCGACCGTTTATGTCATGCAAAAACACCCTACCTACAACAACTCGCAAAAGTTCTACAAAGAGATCCTTAAGAAGTCCTACAAGTCATGATGGGCGTTAATGCGAAAAAGCCCGCATGCGCGGGCTTTTGTAACTTAGATGTTATCGCGAATACCAAGTTTCTTGATAAGTTCACGATACTCGTCAATGTCACGATTCTTGATATATTTCAAAAGACCACGACGCTTACCAATGAGCATCATCAAACCACGGCGGGTATGATTGTCCTTCTTATGAACCTTCAAGTGCTCAGTCAGATTGCGAATGCGCTCTGAAAGAATTGCAACCTGAACTTCCGGACTACCAGAGTCGTGCTCGTTCTTGCCAAACTCTTTAACCAATTCAGCCGTACGTTCTGGAGTGATGCTGAGCTTATCTGCCATTTTTTCCACCTTTCATGCAAGTTTCCTTGCCTACCTTTGAGTTTCTAGAGCATGAAACTCATCTCAATTATGCGTCTTACTGAGTAAGCATGTGGTGACGTACTCACCAAGTAAAACGTATGCCGTAAATGAACAGCCTGTTCATTCTATAGACAATCCCCATCACAAGCAAGAGCTACCCTGTAGGCAGACATACTTTAACCATAAATAGCACGCGTAAGGTATGGTGAGATCCATATGAGCGTTAGTGTGCTTGTGAATCTTTGAGTACTTCTTGGGGAATCCAGAGCGTAAAAGTGGTAAGACCCGCTTCAGATGCTGCACAGATATCTCCCCCATGCGCTTGCACAATTTCTTTAGCAATGGCAAGACCAAGCCCGGATCCACTTGATCCAACCGAACTGCGCGCCTCATCTCCCCTATAGAAACGTTCAAAAATATGCTCGATGTGTTCAGGGGCAATCTCATGACCTTGGTTTTGCACGGTCATCTGCCACCACGTTATATTGTTTTCATCAAGCACACATGATGTAGTAATCACAATTTCGCTTTGTGCTTGCGCATAGATTACGGCATTCTTTACTACGTTATTTAATGCACGAGCAACTTGCGAAGCGTCTGCGCTAACTTGCAACTCATCTGGACCGACATAGCAAAATTCAACATCATTTTCTTCTGCGAGTGGATATAGCCCATCAAGTACTTGATTGACAAATAGAACACCATCAAACACAGAACGACTGAGCGGAATAGTCTGGATGTTATATCTGGTAATCTCAAAAAACTCCGAAAGAAGCGATTCGAGCCTATAGGCTTTTTCCAGGGTGATTCCAACATATCGCGCTCGAACTTCGCAAGGCAAGTCTGGAGATTCTTCCAAAAGCGTCAAATAGCCAATTATTGAAGTTAGTGGTGTTTTTAGATCATGCGCCAGATAAATTACCAGTTCATCTTTGCGCTGCTCAGCAGCTTGTGCCACGCGGGCGTTATGATCTGCTTCAGCTTTTACCATAGATAAAACAGCAGCGGTTTCTTCCATTTCTTTTGGGAGTGCTGGCTGTGTTTGGTCATGTGAGACAATTTCGATCACCGAACCAAGCAAAAGATCAAAACAAGACAGTGCATGATTGATGCCACCGCGAATAATGATCGCAATGCCTACTACATACCCCACTGCCAGCAACACATAACAGACAACTTGAATAAACTCAGCAACAATATAGACGTTTCCCGATATCGCATATGCAATTCGCCAGATAATCGATGAGAAAAACGACATGTATATGCAGACCAGTGCAACATAAATTGCAGAAAACGAACAAACGGCTATAAGCGTTCGCCAAAGAATGGAACGCGAGAGCTTTGCTGTTTGCTGTTTTCGAATTGGGTCTAAAACGTCATTATCCACAAAGGTTTACCTAACCAAGCTTATAGCCAACTCCCCAGACTGTTTCTATATACTCTTGAGACGAATCAATTGCTGCAAGCTTTTGTCTTATATGGCGAATATGAACCATCACCGTATTGTTGCTTTGCGCATTAGCGGGTTCTTTCCATACTTGCTCATATAACATATTTGAAGCAACAGGCTTGCCGCTTTCTTCCATGAGGCTCGCGAGAATATCGAATTCTATAGGCGTTAACGAAACCGGTTGATCAAAAAGTGTTATGGTATGCGCTCGCCTATCCAGCACAATTCCCAAAACCTCAAGTGGTTGGTTTGAGGAATCTACCTCAGGTATGGCTTTTCTGCGCAGACGCGCTTTGACACGCGCAATTAATTCACGCGGCTTGAAGGGCTTTACAATGTAGTCATCTGCACCGAGTTCAAAGCCAACGACTTTATCTACCTCTTCATCTTTTGCACTCAAAAAGACAATGGGCACATCTGAGCGTTTGCGAAGTTGCCTACAGCATTCAAAACCATCAATTCCAGGCATCATAATATCCAATAACACCAGATCAAAGGATTGATGCTTAGAAGCTTCAAGCAAATCTTTTGCAAGATAAAAAGTTGAAACTTCCCAACCATTCTCGGAAATGAGTTGACTTACTAAATTTGCTATTGCTTGATCATCATCGCAAACGGCAATGTGCCCTAACGATTCCACGGCTCTCTCCTCAAGTAACGCAAACTCAAAACAAATAAAACCATTGTACCTATCAATTCAAGGATTAGTGGTGTTTGCATAAGCCTTTAAGGAAATCATAAGCAGCGAGAGCGTTAACTATACTCACATGCCAGCTTGTCCTAAAGACTTACCAAGCATGCAAGCTTAATTAACAAGCTACTCAAAAAGTAACATTTAAGCTTGTGCCTGCGCTTCTCTTAATGCATAGGTCAGCTGATCTGCGCATGACGTCTGCTTCGATCCGCACGTATTACCCGCCAAAAGCTCAACAACCTCATCGACGTTTTTGCCCACACACAGCTTAGAAATTGCTTTTAAATTTCCGTCGCATCCGCCAACAAACGAGATATGCGTAATGACATCGTCAGCTACATCCACCGTAATCGAGCGTGAACATACACCTTTTGTCTTATACGTGTGCATACCTGTCTCCTCTCAAAAGCACGATTATAGAAACTCGTCAGATTATCAAATCTATGACAATCAAAAGATATTTGCAGTAAACAAAAAGTTGAGCGACTTTAATTTGATGCCCACATGAGCAAGGATCCAGCTCTGACATACTCGTGCAACACTCATTGCCTGATCCCGATCAATTGGTGATTCAATAATTTTTTTGAACGTTGTCATAAGCAGAAAGTGACACCAACGAATTGTTGAAGTTGGAACAAAAACGCTCTCAACTTCGCCCGCACAAGTATTACAGACCACCCCTCCCTCAAAAATGGCAAGGTTCATTGAATGCGGCAAAGGCACATCTTCTACAAATTGTGCCTCTCCACACATGACGCAAACATCAAATGTGGGTTTAAAACCAATGAGAGCTAAGGTCTTTAGTATATGAGCATTCATAATAGCAAGCACTTGCGTGACATCTACCCTGCCAAGCGTTTCAAATGCCTTTTTAGACAACGCAAAGAGACGATCATGCTCAAGCCCAACATGAGTTACTTTTTCTAGTAATTCAGCCATAACCGAGGCACACGTTGCGCGCTCTAAAGAACTTCGCACCGATTCGTTGCTTTCAACAATTCGAACTTCTTTGACAATATCAAGGCTTTTGCCAGAAACTATCAGCATGTCAACGCATGAGTAGAGTTCAAGGCGCGCAGCAAAAGCCCCTGGTTTTCGCGCACCCTTAGCCACCGCTTGCAATTGCGCTCCGTTTTCGAGCAAAAAGGTGAGAATCAAATCGCTTTCGCCTAATTTAGTTTTCTTTAAGACGATGCCTCGACAGCTATATGTTGGCGACGACACAAATATCCTTAGTTTTGCGTAGCTGAGATGGTTTCAATGTAATTGTCATCAGTCCAGGTGATATACCCGGTAATCGTGCGTGGATCACCAGTAATCGTCTCACCGTCAGGCGCCGTGTAGGTCAATTTGCCAGTAATAACAAATGATGTAGCGTTATTGCCCTCATAGGTTACCGCATTAACAGATAGCACGATATAGTTTGCTGAATCAACCATCAAAGGCTCTCCACTTGCAGCTAAACCTTCAAGCAAAGATTGCGTTTGCTGTTCAAGCTCAATTGCTCGAGATTTCGAAACATTGATAGTTACGGTTTCGCCAGAAGCTAGCTTTGTTTGCGCCTCAGGATCAGTGCTGAGAACCGTACCGTCTTCAACGCTGTCATCATAGGTATACGTGGTAGCTACCATATAGCCATCCACCTCAAGTTCTTGTGTGGCCTCAGAAACCGTCTTACCAATGACATCAGGAACGGTAAAGGGCTCGGCAATTGTAAGTGTTATCGCATCAGTAGAAAGTGCACGCGTACCTGGCTCAGGAGATACTGACAACACTAATCCTTCGTGCGCGTTTGAGCGCTCAGAGGCAAATTCGACATTCTCAAATCCGTCTTCAGCCAGCTTATTTACTGCTTCATCACGAGCAAGTCCTGCAACATCAGGCACCAAACGAGAAGTTGAAACATAAAGCGTAATGCTCAAATTTCCCTCTTCACGTGCTCCTGCGGCAGGATCAGTATGCAAAACAAGCCCTTCTGCTTCATCAGAAGGCTCAGAAACACTCGTCACCGCAAAGCCTTTTGTATCTAAAATGTATTCGGCGTCAGATTGTGTTATTCCCACTACATCAGGAACGCTTTTACCGCCCCACATTTCCATTTGATGCGTTATCGCTAAAGCAATTACAACCGCAAGCGCCAAAATGACGACGATAATTGCTCCAACTTTACCTTTTTTGCTCTTCTTCTCAGGAGCGCCAGGGGCTTTATATTCACGTTGCTTTACCTGTTGCTCATCTACACGAGGCATCTCAACGGTGTCCCCATTACGCCATGCTGGCTGCGGTGGCACGTAGCTTGAATCAACTAAGCACTCGTCAATACCAGATAGATCGGTTGCATGAGGCTGTTTGGCTTTAACAGGAATAAACGCCGTTAGATCCATGTCATTTGCAACAGGCTCTTTTGGGCTTTCATCCTCAACGCTTTGTTCTTCGCTATCAGAAACTACTACTTCTTCTCCGGTTAGTTCATCTGTATTCGACGTGTTATCTTGTTCAGCTTCAGAGACATCTTGCTGGTCGTCTTCATCTATCACTATAGCTTCTAGATTTTGCGTAGCATCAATTGTTTCCGCGACGTCTTGCGGAAGCGGTAAACCGCATTCATTACAATATTTTGCACCTGGGCGATTTTCCGTATGGCATTGCGGGCAAATCATGCAACTATCTCCTTGTCAATATGAGTTCACCCTATTGTAGCTGATAATTAGGCACCTTCGCCATATCCGAACCGACGTATCTGATTAGCATCACGACGCCAATTCTTTTTTACCTTGACACGCAAGTCCAAAAAGACCTTGCATCCTAACAATTGCTCTAAATCGAGACGCGCTTCGGTACCGATACGCTTAAGCGAAGCTCCATGCTTGCCAATGATAATACCTTTTTGGCTATCGCGCTCTACATAGACGATGGCATATATCCGGTAAAGATCCTTTTTTCGCACGTATTGCATTTCTTCTACCTGTACACCGATTGCATGAGGCACTTCATCGGTAAAGGTGCGAAGAATTTTTTCGCGAATAAACTCAGCAACAATTACTTCAATTGGCTGATCAGTTTGCATGTCATCGGGAAACCACTTCGGTCCTTGAGGCAACAAATAAACAACCTCTTCGATAAATGCATCGAGGTTTTTACCTGTCACCGAAGAAAGCCCTACCATAGCATCCCATGTACAAAGCTTCTCCGCTGCAAGGCGTTGTTTTTCTAATTGCTCAGCACTAACCAAATCAACCTTCGACAAAACGCAGATTTTCTTTGCAGAAAGCCTTCCAAGCTGCTCAGCAACCCAAATGTCGCCTTTTCCAACTTCGGCAGAAGCATCAATGAGCATTGCAACTACATCCACATCCTCAAGTGCTTTTAAGGCTGAGGTATTTAATTCTTCGCCTAACACATCGTGAGGTCTGTGCAGTCCTGGCGTATCAATGATGACCACCTGAAAATCATCTTTAGTTAAAACTGCACGAAAACGATGCCTTGTGGTCTGCGCTGTGTCAGAAGTAATAGCAATTTTTTGGCCCATTATGGCATTTAAAAGCGTTGATTTTCCTGCATTTGGCCGTCCAATCAGCGTAACAAAACCCGATTTAAAGTCTTCGGGTTCATTGGTAAGATCGGTATGTAATAAGTAATCTAAATCCATACAAATTCCTCTGGTAACACCTTACATAAAACGCATGCATGCAGGGATAAATACCATCAAGCCAACTACGACAGCGCCAATTGCACACACCAACACTGCTGCTGCTGCGCAATCTTTGGCGCGCTTTGCAAGCTCATGGTAGTCGGGAGATACTAAATCAACAACAGACTCGATTGCCGTATTGATACACTCTGCGCCGATAACCGTTGCGCAACTCAAAACAATAGCAAACCAAGAAGCGCTATCAATCTGCAAGCAAAGCCCCAAGCATATAACAAGAACCATGACCACAAAATGGATTTTCATATTTCGTTGTGTTTTGGCAGCATAAAGCAAACCGTCATAGGCACATCCGAATGCTCGTCTCAGCGAAAAAGAGGATTTTTGGCTTTTTGATTGCGAATTCCGCACAAATCGCGCTGCTGTTTCACGCTGTTTCAAAGATGAAGGTCTACGAGAACCCATAATCTCAGATGCCTTCTAGCGATTCGACCAAGCAGCTAAAATTTGAGCTTCTCGACCTTCCATTACCTCAGCATCATCGTCTTCAATGTGATCATATCCACAAAGATGCAAAAGTCCATGAACGAGCAAAAGACTAATCTCTTCTTCAAATGTTGTGCCAAACTCATACGATTGGCGAATAGCCACGTCAGGAGCAATTACAACGTCGCCAAGCTCAAAAACTTCATCATTTACAACAGGGATCTCAACGTCGCTTTCATACCCATCACATTCAAAAGACAAAACGTCTGTCGGACCTTGCTTTTGGCGATATTTCTCATTAAGTTGAGCAATCACATCATCGGTTACAAAGCTGACTGAAACTTCAGTGTTTTCCGGCTGTGATTCCTGAGACAAAACGAACTGGGTTAGTTCATAGATTGGCAGGCGTTCCAAATCTTCTTTATGTGTCTCATACGTTACTAAAATGTCCATACTTACCCTTTCACCAATGCGCGGTCATATGCCGCAACAATGGCAGCAACTAGCGAATGTCGAACAACGTCTTTGCCGCTAAACTCACAAAAAGCTATATCGTGCACTCCCCCTAAAATGGCTTGTGCACCCTTCAGCCCCGAAATGCCATGTGGCAAGTCGAGCTGCGTTATATCACCAGTAATGACCATTTTTGAACCAAATCCAAGCCTGGTCAAAAACATCTTGAGCTGTTCAGGCGTCGTATTTTGCGCCTCATCTAAGATGATAAAACTATCATTGAGCGTGCGTCCTCGCATAAAAGCAAGTGGAGCAATCTCTATAACGCCGCTTTCAATAAGCTGATTTGCTCGCTCCATATCGGTCATATCGAACAAGGCGTCATAGAGCGGACGAATATACGGATCGATCTTTTCAGTGAGCGTGCCTGGTAAAAAGCCCAAACTCTCGCCAGCTTCAACCACCGGGCGCGTCAAAATAATTCGTCCAACCTCTTTTCGTTTGAGTGCCGCAACCGCCATAGCCATAGCAAGATACGTCTTACCAGTACCCGCCGGACCGATTCCAAACGTTATGGTGTTATCGCGAATAGCATCAACATAGTTTTTCTGACCTGCCGTTTTAGGGCGTATTGCGCGACCCCTATAGGTTAAAAGAATGTCTTCTCGAAGCGTTTGAGGCGAAAACTCTGCTGTTCTCAATAGATCAACTGCATGACGAATATAGTCTGCATTCGGCTCATCGCCCGTTTCAACAAGCTTGATTAAATCGGAAAACAGCGCCGTGAGTGACTGAACCTCAACAGGGTCACCCTCCAAGATAACTGAGTTACCTCGCACGGTTACGCGGGCATGAAACATATCTTGAATAAGATGCAAAAGCTCATCGGCATGCCCGACAATAAACGCCATATTGACGCTGTCAGGAACGGTAAGTGTTATCTGTGTCTTATCGGTCATAACGAAATTGTATCATGGGAGCACATAAAACCCTCGTTTGACACATGGTTTTTATCAAGCATCTTGTTCATCGAGGCAACGAACTTCATTAAGCGGGAGATACACCAATGATCCACAAGCGATAGTATCGGGAAGCAAGACCTCATGATAGCTTTCAGTTGTGCCCACACATCTCTCTTCAGCTAAAACCCACTCGCTTCCACCAACGCGTTTTCGATAATCTTCGCAGCGTAGCTTTTCGGCCAAGTTTCTTAACGTGGCAGCCCGATGCGTTTTTATGTGCGCGTCAACTTGATCGAGTCGTTTAGCGGCCGGGGTACCTTCGCGTTTTGAGTAAGGAAATACGTGAATCTTGGAAAACTGACACGCGCTTGCCATTGCGCACGTCTCTTGAAAGTCCTCTTCGGTTTCTCCGGGAAAACCAACAATGATATCTGTTGATAACGAAAGCGAAGGAACCGCTTGATACAACCTGCTCACCAATTGGGAGAAATATGCAGCATCATAGGGCCGTGCCATCTCTTTTAACACTTTAGAGCTGCCTGATTGCAGCGGCAAATGAAGGTGTCTACAAATACGACCTTGAGAAGTTGCTAAAAGCTCAATGAAGTCATCGTCTATATCTTTAGGCTCAATGCTTGATACACGAAAGCGAACAGGCGGCTCATCTTCAAGGTGTATATCTTTAGTTTGCTCAAGCAGAAGTTGCAACAATTGAGCCAAAGACAAAGATTCGCCATCGCAAAAGGTCACGTCCCGATATGATCCGAGATTAATTCCCGTCAAAACTATTTCTTTTACACCCATTTGGGCAAGCGAAATGCATTCATCTAGAATTTGTTGAGCCGGAATACTTTTTGCTTTTCCGCGGGCTACATGAACAATGCAATAGGTGCAAGCATTATTGCAGCCATCTTGGACTTTTACTCCCACACGTGTGCGAAAGCCCTCACCAAACAAAAACGTATTATTTGGTTTGTTTAACAGCTCGAACAACTGCAGTTTATCAATGACCGATATACGTTTGTCCATCTGAGTAAATTCATCAGCGTTAATGGCCGCTGCACACCCGGTAACCACAACATGAGCCTGAGGTGCTCGCGCAAGCGCCTGGCGAGTTACTTTGCGAGTCTTTTTCTCAGCCTCACCTGTTACTGTACAAGTATTCACAATCACAAGTTCCGCATCAGGCAGTTCGCTTTGCGTATAACCATGCGACAAAAGAGTTGAAGTCAGCGAATCCGATTCAACCTTGTTTACCTTGCACCCAAGATTTATGACGCAAAATTTCATGAAACAACTTCCAAATTCTTTTGGTATCTCGTTTAAAAACTATCGTCGCAATTCATAAAGCACGAGTGCTGGAGCCACAACGCCAGCTGTTTCGGTACGCAGTATAGAAGGTCCAAGCGTTATCAATGATGCATACGCATTAGCAGCAAGCAGCTTATCAATCTCTAAACGTGTCAAACCGCCCTCTGGTCCCACGACAACAACGATCCGCGCATCTTCACACGGCGTGCGCTGAGCCGCCAAGGCTCCGTGTAAAGCCTCAGCAAGACGAGCGGTCTCAGGAGCCTCTTCCCAGCAGACTAAAACAGCATGGGCATTTTTAATAAGCTCACAAACCTCATCAAGACGCTTCGGCATGCAGACTTCTGGTATGGCGGGTTGACCTGACTGCATAGCAGCACTTTTCGCAATTGCCTCCCAACGCGCTTTTTTTGCGCGCGCTTTCTTGTCGTCTAGTTTTACGATTGCACGCTCGCAGGCAAAAGGAACAAAAGCTTGCACCCCAACTTCGGTAGCATGGCGAATAATCGTTTCCATCTTGTCGCCTTTTGCAAGACCTTGAATCAGCACGACAAAAGGTCTTGCATCATCATCGAGATGCTGGGCAATGCGAACAACCGGATACGAAGCATCAAACGAAACAATCTCGCACTCAAAGTAATCTTGCTGTGCATCAACCACTGCAATGTGTTCACCTGGTGCAAGACGCAGAACTTTTGCATGCTTAAGATCGTCATCACCAAGGCGCAATGAAAACTCAGGCTGCGTCTCCAGTTCAATAATCTGCTTATCAAGATAAAAGTGAGGAAGCGACATGAGCACCCTTACTGATTGAAAGCATCTTTGAGCTTTTGTATGGGTGAACGGCCTTCAGCAACCTCTTCGCCCATTACTTCTGCGAGCTCTTCAAGCAGTTCGCGCTCTTTTTTGGATACCTTTTTGGGGATAATGACATTGACATGAACATACATATCCCCCCTGCCGTCGCTTCTAAACTTCGGCATACCACTACCCTTTACGCGTATTACTTGGTCATTTTGACAACCCTCGGGAATATGCACATTGACCTTTTCATCTGGCAAAATACCATCTAGCTCAATATCTGCACCGAGCGCTGCTTGCACCATGGAAATGTTTGCGCGTGCGTGCAGTGCATCCCCTTCGCGCTTAAAGAATTCATGGGGCTGAATACGACAAGTGACAATCAAGTCTCCTGCACGCGCTCCGCGCAAACCAGCCTCTCCGAACCCGGAAATGCGTAACTGCTGACCATCCTTAATTCCAGCAGGCACTTCAACGCTCACATGTTGCCTATCGGGAACACGTCCTTGCCCTTCGCATTCGGAACAAGGATTTTCGATAATTTTGCCACTGCCACCACACTCAGGACAGGTCGTTGCAGTTTGCATGTCGCCTAAGAATGTACGCTGCACGGTCACAACACGTCCCTGACCATTACATTGTGTGCAAGTTACCTCTTTGCCATCTTCTGCCAAACCGCTTCCGCCGCAGTCAGGGCAAGGTGAAAGTCGGTCGTAAACTATCTCTTTTTCCACACCCGTTGCTATTTCTTCTAGCGTCAGACGAAGTCCAACACCCATATCTCTTCCTTCGGTGCGCATCTGAGCGCGACCAGAATTGCCCATGCCGCCGAAAAAGGAGCTAAAGATGTCACCCATGCCGCCGAAACCGCCACCAAAGAGGTCTTCGAAATCAACATAGCCGCCGCCACCATAGCCACCAGCACTTGAAGCAGCACCAGGAATGGTGCCGAATCGATCATATTGCGCACGTTTTTGCTTATCAGACAAAACATCGTATGCTTCGTTGAGCTCTTTGAACTGATCTTCAGCGTTTTCATCCTTGTTGACATCTGGATGCAATTCACGCGCGCGGCGACGAAACGCCTTCTTGATTTCGTCCTCACTTGCATTTCGGTCTACACCAAGCACTGCGTATAAATCTTTAGCCATGAATCGTTTGTCCTTCTACCTCTTATGCCTTGCGAAAATAATTATGCTTTATGAATGATCCGCTCCATCAAGGGCTGACGTTGCCAATTTAACCGCTTTGATAACACGCGAATAATCCATTCGGGTTGGACCGACAACCGCAACAACACCTAAAGCGTCCCCGCGACCATATTTGCCCGCAACCACCGAAACACCTGATAGTTGCTCTGATGTGTTTTCACTACCAATGCGGACAACCGGCGCACCGTCGCTGTCTTGAATTGTGTTGTCTAAAATTTGGAGCAATACGGTATCGTCTTCGAGCATCTCCATGACCGGAAGCAAAGAACTTGCCTGACTAAACTCTGGTTGATGCAAAAGCGATGTCACTCCAAGACTATGTGCGCGCCCCTGTTCGCCTTCTTGCAAACAGGCCAAAACCTCATCAAGCGCAATACGTACAACCGGATCACGAAATGCTTCAGCCATACCTATACTGAGACCGCTTTCAATCTCTTGCAACGATTTGCCCGTAAAGACATCATTGAGAAAATGCTGCACACACGAAAGCTCTTCTGCGGTTACCTCTTCAGCAAACTCAATATGGCGATTGAATACTTGCCCATCTTCGGTAACCAATACAACGAGCGCATGGTAGGCAGAAAGCGACACGAGCGTTAATTGCTTGATTCTCAGTTTTAAGATTGATGGTGCCATGACAATGCTTAAACAATCGGTTAAACGCGTAAGCGCAGAAGAAGTGTTTTCCAAAAGAGTATCAAGCTCGTTTGCGCATGAGCGAAGACTGTCAGCAACACCTTGATATCGAGCATCATTTAGCTCAGAGGCAAAATCAGTCTGAAGCAGGTTATCAACAAAGGCTCGATAACCATGATCAGTAGGAATTCGACCAGCTGATGTGTGAGGTTGAGTAATATAGCCGCCATCTTCAAGTACAGAAAGCTCGTTTCGAACGGTAGCGGGACTCACGCCAAGCTGATAGCGTTCGGTCAAAGTTCTTGACCCTACCGGCAAAGCACGCGCAACATATTCTTCAATAAGCGCTGCAAGAACTTTTTGCCGCCTATCTGAAAGCATGAATGAAACCTCATTTCTCATATGTATGGCACTGTTGGCTTTCTCGTAAGCCATTTTAGCAGCCTCGGTCTTCGAGTGCTAATTCTGCGCACAAAACATATGCTTCAAACACACTTTAGAGTAAGTCGTCTACTAGGGCGCCAAATCGAAGATGTCCCCATAAAGCTCATTGCCGCAAAGCCACCCCAACTCTGTTGGACGCCAAGCATTATCGGTATGTTCGATAAATCCTCGGTCTTCAAGAGACGCTAAAACCTCATAGATTTGAGGCAACTCATCTGCCGCTTGAGCAACTAATGTATCAGCTACACCCGCACTCATTCGCATTCTGAGCATTATATCTTCTGCATACATCTGCGCTTTATTCAAGTCATCGGTTACTTGACCATCCTGAATACGCATGCGACGAGACGCGTTTTGGGTCATAGTTGCAGCTGACCTGCCAAGTCCTAGATAAGGAAGCCCTGTCCAATACGCACAATTATGCTTGCATACATAACCTGGTTTCGCATAACTGGCCACTTCATAGCGCTCAAAGCCTTGTTCGACAAGGAGCTTTTCTGCGATTTCCATATGTCGAGCCTGATCGTCCTCATCCACCTCTGGCAGCTCACCACGCATCACCTGTTTATAAAAAGGCGTATGCGGTTCAATAGTAAGTGGATAGACGCTTATATGTTTCACGCCAAGGTCAATTGCCTTTTGCACGCTTTTGGCAAACGATTCAACGCTTTGCCCGGGAATGCCAGCTATCAAATCAACGCTGATATTGTCTAAGCGCTCTTGCGCATACTCGATAGCGCGCTGTGCATCTAATCCGCTATGAGCTCGTCCCAAAATTGCCAAAACATCATCATCGAAACTTTGCACGCCAATTGAAAGCCTATTTACCCCAAGCGCCCAGATGTCACGAATTAACCGCTCATCTATACTTTCCGGATTCGCCTCCATACTGCATTCCACATCAGGTTCAAGCCGAAGCGACAGAGACAGCGTATAGAGCAGCATCGATAATCGGGATGACCCGATATAGCTCGGCGTTCCACCTCCGATATACACCGTATCAATCTTTGATAATTCGCCCTCTTTAGCTTTTTTGCGAATCTGAAGCACTAACTGTTCAACATATTCATCAATGACAGGTGACGCGCTATCTAATGCCTGTGTCGTAAAGTCACAATAATTGCATCTACTCACACAAAACGGAATATGAATATAAAGCGCTCGATAAGAATCATGCGACATATAGCTGCTGCCTCTCTACTGCTGCAGATGTTCATAAGCATAGCGCGCAAGCTCGTCGAAAACCTTATCGAAATCTTCGACGCTCACACACTCGTTAATTCTGCCACGAGCAACCGATGCCCCCGGAAGCCCCGTTAAATACCACATAGCATGCTTGCGCATTCGAACGACGTTTTTACCTTCGCGCTCAGACAAGAGCCGAGCATGACGTTTAGCGGTGGCTAAACGCTGTTCAAGCGTTGGGGGTTCAGGTATATCACGACCAGCTAAAACTGCTTGTATTTGCGCAAATAACCAGGGGTTTCCACATGCAGCTCTTGCAACCATGAGCGCATCGCAGGAAGTTTGCTCGCGCATCAAAAGTGCATCTTCGGCAGACTTTATATCACCGTTTCCTACCACAGGAATATCTACACACGCTTTAACTCGAGCAATAGTGTTCCAGTTAGCAGTTCCTTGATAGAGTTGTTCGGCGAATCTGCCATGCACTGTTACCGCAGCCGCTCCAGCTCGTTGCATATCACGAGCAAACTCAGGGGCGGTTTCCTTGTTCATGTAATATCCTCGGCGAAACTTAACGGTGACAGGATGTTGCACAGCGCCTACAACCGCCTCAACAATATGTGCGGCTAAAAGCGGATCTTTCATAAGCGCAGATCCATCGCCTTTGGTAACGATTTTCCTTGCGGGGCAACCCATATTTATATCGAGATAGGCAAGCGAAGATCCAAGCGTTTGCTCAACCCATGCAGCCTGATCTGCAAGCGTTTGTGGTTCGTGACCAAATAATTGCACTCCAACGGATGTTTCGCCCTGTGCAAGATCGAGCAAATGACGCGTTTTCTCATTGGCATATGATAGCCCTTTCGCACTTACCATTTCGGTGAAAGCGAGATCAGCCCCCTGTTCGACACAAAGAGAACGAAATGCAATATCACTAACACCAGCCATTGGTGCCAAAATGAGCCTATAGCGCCCAAACAAACCAGTTGTATTCATATCAGCAGCCATATATCAGCCGGCAAAAGCCATACTTCCGACTATAAGAAAGGCAAGTACGATCAACACCACAACGACAACAACACAGCCAATACCCATCAACAGCTTTGCGCTTGTTGACATACCGGCTTGTTCGCGTTCTTTGGCTGCCTTCTTTTCGTCGAACGGATCATTGAGCCAATCGTATGATTCTTTGTTATGCTTTCCATTTGATGCCATAACTATTCATCAACCTTCAAAATGGCCATAAACGCTTCTTGGGGAACCTCAACATTGCCAATGCTCTTCATGCGTTTTTTGCCAGCCTTTTGCTTTTCAAGCAACTTACGTTTACGTGAAATATCGCCACCATAGCATTTCGCCAAAACATCTTTGCGCTTCGCCTTAACAGTCTGACGAGCCAAAACACGTCCACCAATGGCAGCCTGGATGGGCACTTCAAACATTTGCCTGGGAATTATCTCTTTAAGTTTGTCGCACAATACACGACCGCGATCGTAGGCTTTATCGCGGTGAACAATAAACGACAGCGCGTCAATAGGTTTGCCCGAAAGCAAGATATCAAGTTTGACCAATTTGGAGGGCTTGTAACCATCAAACTCATAATCGAGCGAAGCGTAACCTTTCGTGTTTGATTTTAGTTTGTCGAAGTAATCCATAATCAGCTCAGAAAGTGGAATCTCCCACAACATTTCAACCGTTGTCGGCGAAAGATAATTCATGGTCACAAAGGTGCCACGACGCTGAACGGTCAAATCCATCACCGCTCCCACATAATCAGGCGGAATGAGGATTTTCGCTTTCAAGTATGGCTCTTCAACTCTCTCTATTTCACCAGGATCAGGCATCTCTTGCGGAGAATGAAGTGAGATCATTTCGCCATTAGTTTTATAAATATGATATTCAACCGATGGAGCGGTTGCTAAAAGATCAAGTCCAAATTCTCTCTCGAGACGCTCTTTGATAACCTCCATATGTAACAGTCCCAAAAAGCCAACGCGGAAACCAAAACCGAGTGCATGCGAGGTTTCAGGCTCCCAGATAAGTGCTGGGTCGTTGAGCGAAAGCTTTTCAAGCGCTTCTTTGAGCGGCTCATATTGATCTCCGTCTATCGGGAACAATCCAGTGAAAACCATTGGTTTTACTTCGCGATATCCCGGAAGCGGCTCATTCACTCCACCAACAACGCTAGTAATTGTGTCACCAACTTTTACGTTGCTCACATCTTTAAGACCCGTAACAAGGTATCCTACCTCACCCACCGACAAAGCCGGAAGCGGCGTTTCTGCTGGTCTGCGCGCACCGACCTCTTCGACCAAAGCTTCAGCGTTAGTTGCAAGCATACGAATCTTGTCGCCCTTTTTCATAGAGCCATCAACTACGCGAACAAGTGCCACCACACCTCGATATGCATCGAAATAAGAATCGAAGATAAGTGCGCGCAATGGAGCATTTGCATCACCTGTTGGAGCTGGAATGTTATAGACAACCGCTTCAAGCATATCATGAACACCAACGCCGGTTTTGCCTGAGGCAAGCACTGCGTCGTCGGCGGGAATTGCCAGACCATCTTCAATTTCTGCACGAACCCGATCCGGCTCAGCTGCAGGAAGATCAATCTTGTTAATCAGCGGAATAATCTCTAAATCTGCATTCATTGCAAGCATTGCATTAGCAACCGTTTGTGCTTCGACACCTTGGGTAGCATCAACAACTAAAACTGCACCTTCGCAAGCTGCCAACGAACGCGAAACCTCATAGGTAAAGTCCACATGACCAGGAGTGTCAATCAAATTGAGTTGATACACTTCCCCGTCATCGGCGGTGTATTCAACACGTACCGCCTGGCTTTTAATAGTAATACCTCGCTCTCGCTCAATGTCCATTGAGTCTAAGAGTTGTTCTTGCATATCGCGCGACGCCACTGTCCCCGTGAGCTCAAGTACACGGTCCGACAATGTTGATTTTCCATGGTCAATATGGGCAATAATCGAAAAATTGCGAATATGTGTTGGATCGGTCATACCTTATCTTTCGTAATATTCCTGCACAAAATGCACGAACTTATATGTTTTAACGAAATTATCGTGCACAGATCTTAATTCTTTTGTTATTCTATCGCATTGTGTATCCGACGGAACGGACGTGCAATGGATTTCCATTGCCGAATCGGCAGACGTGGCTGCAAGTTAAGATTCGAATCGTCGGACAACCGTAAAGGTTTAAAGGCAAAAAAATCCCGCTGCCTTTTACGCGTTTCTACCAGGCGTTATTCTGGTAGCTCTTATGCGCGCATGCCTTTATTGTTGTCGGTGTGTGCGTCTCTTTCTCCGATACATACTACAAAGGAATAGGTTTTATTAAGACATTTAGTATGGAGGATCTTCACCATGGCAAATATTAAGAGCCAAAAGAAGCGCATTATCACCAACGAAAAATCACGTATGCGCAATCGTGCAGTTAAGTCTGAGCTTAAAACTGCAACCCGTCGCGTAAAAGATGCTGTTGCTGCAGGTGATGGCGCTGCAGCCTTCGCTTTCGCTCAGGAAGCTTGCCGCCTTATGGACAAAGCTGCTTCTAAAGGCGTTATCCACAAGAAGCAGGCTGCTAACCGCAAGAGCGGTATCATGCACCTGGTAAACTCAGTTGCAACCGATGCTGACCGTGCAGCTTATCAAAAGGCTGAGAAGAAAGCTCAAAAGACTGGTTCAAAGAAGGCAGAAGCACGTGCTGCACGCGTAGCTGCAATGGCTGCTGCTTCTGAAGAGAAGGCAAAACGTCGCGAAAAGCAACTTAAAGAGGAGCAGAAAGCTGCTGCTCGCAAGGCAAAAGAGGCTGAAGAAGCTGCCAAGGCTGAAGCTGAGGCTGCAGCAGCCGCTGCTGCTGAAGAAGCTGCTGGCGAAGAGGCCGCAGAAGAAGCTGCTGAATAATCACTTTTGTTTATCCGTGCGATCCATTCGCATATCAAGTAAGAAAGGGTCTCAATTGCGAGGCCCTTTCGCCTTTTCATCACGCGGCATAGGATGTCCAAGAAATCGTCTGACCCTTCAAGCCAAAATCGTCCGATCCCTGAAGCCCGAACCTAAGGTTATAGGACAAAAGACAAATACACATTACGAACGTTTGATGGACTGAAGCACCCATTCAATAAATACTCCGTCTTCATTTTCGCCGCTTTTCATGCGTCGCTCTGCATCCATTGCGCTAATTAAAGCTTCTCGCAATTCTTCGGCAGAAAAATTGCGTGCCCACAGTGCATGGTTTTTTACCCGCCAGTCGGGCAAACCAAGCGTAGCCGGAAGCGCTTGCAGCATTGATCTATCTGCAAGGGATTTCGCGCAGATGAGTTCGCGCAATCTGGTGGTACACATTGCTAAAAGAGCATGCGGCGAACTAGACTCCATTTGAGTCAAACAGAGCATACATTTTCTGATATTACGAGCAGCAAAAGCATCCACAAATTCCCATGGCTTCACCTCAACAGTGCGACTCACCATTTCAAGAACTTCGTTCTCGTTAACCGGATCAAGACCACGATGTGCAAGAGCGAGTTTCTTCAGCTCATTATCAAGATAAATGGTATCTTCACCAACACGATTAATGAGCGTTTCTGCGGCACCATCAGTAATGGTAATACCATGCCCTATCGCAAGATCACGAACCAACTTCGGTAAATCCCACCGTTTTGGCGGAGTGCAATCGATAATAGCAGTTTGGCCAATTGCACTAACTGCCTTATACAAACGGGTGTTTTTAGCCAGCTTTTCAGCTATAAGAATCAAAACAGTCGTCGCTGACGGTGCACCTAGATAAGCAACTAAAGCCTCTGCGTCTTCCTTTTTGAGTTTCTCAACATTCTCAACTTCAACAAGGCGCACATCGCTTACAAAGGGCATTGTTCTACATGCACTTACAATGTCTGTGCCTTTAGCGCTCTGTCCATCGAATGTATCTGAATTAAAAGTAAGATCCCCCATTGTCTCTAAACGCTTGCGAAGACGCGTCATAACGCGATTTCTCTTAAGCGCATCTTCACCAAGAACTAAATATGCATTCAAAAGAGGAGATTCTTTTTTAGATTGTGCTGCCATGTTCCTACTCAATTTTGTGTTGTAACCATCATTGTCTCGCCTCGTATCTTACACGATACATCACCTTCTATGTCTGAGCGAAATACACTTACCTCAGCATCTTCAAGGATGCCAATAATTTCTTCATTCGGATGTCCATAGCGGTTATATTCACCTACACCAATTAATGCAACCTGCGGCTTAAGTGCATCAATCATGCCTTTCGTTAAAGATTGTGCGGAGCCATGATGCCCTACTTTTA
This sequence comes from bacterium D16-34, assembly GCA_003612515.1. Taxonomy (GTDB): domain Bacteria; phylum Actinomycetota; class Coriobacteriia; order Coriobacteriales; family Eggerthellaceae; genus Xiamenia. The sequence goes on along the minus strand of RAZB01000002.1, from coordinate 109,318 downwards.
ATAAGTTTATTTTCCCTATTTCACCTGATGTTATAAGAGGCTCTATAACTTTTGACTCGGCATCACCAACAAAAAGCGCGCTCCATTCTGGATAGTCGTCGTTGTTTTCATCTAAGCCGACCATAAGGCAGATACTATCCGCATTACCACCCTCATCGTTGAATCTCACAGGCCAAACAACCTTGCAATCAAATTCGCCAAGTGCAAACTGGTCTCCTTTGCGAAGCGTTTGCACTCCATTTTCCCCCACAGTGCTATAAGCAGTACTTAATAGCTGTTTGCAATTATTACAGCTACACTCTTTGACACCTTGCGCCAAAAACACTTTTCCTATCTCAACGTACTGGGCTAAAGAATCAAGGTTTCCCATATGATCGTCATCTCCGTGAGTTATTAAAACAGCATCAAGTCTCGTTATATGATTACGGGCGATAGCCGCCTTCAACATCGCTTCTTGATTTCCCGTATCAATAAGCAAAGCTGCACCCTGGGAACGAAGCAAAAATGAATCTCCTTGTCCAACGTTGAGCATCACAACTGAATTGCCAGCAGTAATTGCGCCAAGCCATGGCATTGCGAAAACAATCACCACGCAACACATCACCATAGCCCCAACAACCAACCCTACCCTTTTAGCAGTTGGCTTTGGCCAGCAATACCACAAAACTCCTACCATGCACGCGCTAAACGCAAGCGAGCCAACAATAGGCAGCTCTATAGCCACACATGCGCCTGGTATATTCGACAAGCAGGTCACTAAGCTTCCAAAAATAGCGCATATGTGTGACGCAACTGAAAGAATGATTGGTCCTAGAGGCACAATAATCTGACTGGCTATCACGCACAGCATGCAGAGTGTGCATATGGGAGCAAAGAGTGGACTTATGACTACATTTGAAAGCAAACCAATAAGAGGGATTTGAGAAAACAAAGCTGCCGAAAATGGAAGGGTAGCTACATTTGCTGCCAAACAAACACTGAGCGCGTCTGTGAGAAGCGCACATTTACCCCGCAGCACACAAGCTAGGAAATTCCGACAAAGGGGCGAAAAGACGACTATGCCAAAGGTCGCCAAAACCGACAATGCGAACGAAACTGAAAGCGCAGATAAGGGCGAAGTGGTTAGAGTACCTATAACACATATCGCTAGTCCCTGAAGCGGCATTGCACGTCGAGCGGCCAACAGTGAACATGAAGCGATAATAGCCATACTTGCAGCCCTCAAAACCGAAGGCGATGCGCCAGCAAAGGCGACAAACATCACGACCAAAAGAACTTGGATCGCAACCTGTATGACTCGAGGAAGAGCCATTCGCTTAAGTACGACACCGATTAGTGTAACAATAACACTTAAGTGAGCACCAGATACAGCTAACACATGTGCTAGTCCTGCTGTTTTAAACGCCTGGCTTGTGGTTTGATCCAAATCGTTGCGCCAGCCACAAACCAAAGCAGCCAAAACCGATGAGCCCTTGTTGTCTTGAGCTTGAATTGCATCAATAACACGGTTTCTTAAGGAGGTAATTACCCCAACGATACTGCCCGATTCAACTACCTCTATACTTGTGCAACGCGCTTGAGCCGCAATGCCCTTCTGGTTGGCATATGCACGGTTTTGCGGTGTTAGAGCTGAAAAGCTAGCATAAGCCTCAAATGTTTCACCAAAACGAGGTATCGCAATATCCTTGGGAAGTGTTATTTGTACTAAAGGCTGATGTGCAATATCAGCAACCCGTGCGACACATCGCTTACTAAATTCGCCCTCTTTTCCATCTTCTACAACTTCAAAGGTGTGATTCCCCTCTGCATCTTTAAGTATTGCCTCTCCCTGCCAGATATTATTTACGCCAGCGCATGCCAAGAGAAGTCCAAGACCAATTCCAGCAATAACACCGCCGAGATGAATCGATTTTCTAATAGCAACAAATAAACCAACAACTACCGCCACTAGTGCGCCAACCATCCAAGAAATTTCAATTTTTGATACTTCGAATAATTGCGTCAAACCGCTCGCAGTCGTAACCCAAAGACTTAATGCCAGCGAAAAGAGTGCCGTTGGAATTGGGCGCACTCCCTCGTTTCTGCTTACCAAGGATTCATGCGTACGTGTAATCCATCTGAAATTCAAAACAAATCACCGCTACGACACACAGATTAAATCAGCCAGCGCTTCATATTTCTTCTCACCAATACCTGAAACATTCATGATGTCTTGCGGAGCAGAAAACCTTCCTTGATCATTGCGATATTTAATGATCTTTTGAGCAGTAGCAGAACCAATTCCTGGCAAAGTCTCAAGCGTTGCCTGGTCAGCAGTATTGATATTTACCTTTTGCTGCATCGTGCCAACCGATATTGCACTACCTGTATCAATTGATTGTTGAAGTGTTTGATTTTGAGCAGCTCCGGCTTCAATTTCTTCAGCGCTAAAAACGATAATCTGTTCACCATCTTGCAAAAGCCTCGCTCTGTTGATTGCATCAGAATCAGCTTCATCGGTGATGCCTCCAGCAGCGCTGAGTGCGTCTTCAACTCGCGATTGTTCTTCTAACCAATAAACACCTGGTGATACAACGCAGCCACTCACATGGACGCATATTTTTTCTGAAACGATGTCTTTAGTGTCGTTTTCGCTTAAAACTTGATCGGTTGTGCTTGATGCATCTACAGGAATACTTGCACCGTCTTCAGATACATCATTCTTTTCACCCGAATCGAAAGATGCAGTTGACCCCGATGAAAAAACGATCAGCTCGCCTGGGGCAAATATGCCACTTCCTACAAACACACCAATTATGACTATGGCGCAAACCACAACCATGCCCACGAGCAATAAACGCTTTGGATTATGCAAGTGAAGTTTCGTTGCAGGAGAATCAACGCTTTCGAGAAAACCCATACAAAATGCTCCTTTCGATTCAGAAAGGAGCATTTCACACAGAGCAATGTCTTTTTACATACAGATCAAGTAGTTTGTTACCAAAAATGCGACCAAATCAAATGGAGAGCTCATCAAGTTTCTTCAAACTCCAACACGCTTCTCAAATGCATCTAATGCTTTTTGGGTTTGTAAGCCGGACAAGCATAATCTTTTACCTCTGCCGCTTGCGCAAGCTCACATACCCACTGATCAAGCGGCAAGCCTTCTTCGGCAGCATATACATCAACCAGTTTTGCATGAGTTTCAGGATTTCGCGGCATAAAAAGCGTACAGCAATCAGGGGCATCTTGCGAAGAGATCGCAAATGATCCAAGAGCTTCTGCATCAGAAATAATATCGAGCTTATCTGAACCGATAAGCGGGCGAAGCACCATTAAATCAACCGCGTCATTAGTGCAACAAAGATTATCAAGCGTCTGTGAAGCAACCTGACCCAAACTCTCACCAGTAACAAGCGCCAATGCACCTTCGCAACGTGCAATCTCTTGTGCCACTCTAAACATGACACGGCGATAAATAATGACACGCAATGCTGGCGGGACTGCAAGAGCAATCTCGCGTTGAATGTCACCAAAAGCAACGGTGTAAATTCGCGCTATGCACCCGGTTTTTTCTAACACGTGCCCTATTTCATCGACCAAATACTCTGATGTATCGGATGTTTGAGGACGTCCCGAAAAATGCACGCCAATACATACTGCGCCTCGACGTGCCATCTTCCAAAGCGCGACCGGAGAATCTATCCCAGAAGAAAGTAAGCAGACAACCCTGCCGGAACTGCCGACAGGCAAGCCTCCCACTCCGCGCTCAGAATAGGCATAGATGTAAGTTGCATTTTGTACAACTTCAACACCGACCGTTACATCTGGATGCTTCATGCGAACAATCTTATCTGGAAACGCCTCGCATAAAGATGCACCCACAATCTGATTCATGTCCATAGAACCAGTAGCAAAATCGGTATGATTGCGACGTGCTGCTACTTTAAAGGTGGTGAAATCTCCTGCTTCACCAAGAGCAATACGCGCGACCTCACACATTACATCAAGATCACGATCGCACTTATAGCCACATGAAACACGTGCAACACCGGGTACTTTGCCAATAACTTGCGCACACGCTTTAGCTACTTCCCACGATGTGCCTTCGCGCAGAAAAACGCATAGTCGACCAGCAATACGATGAATTGTTACTACGGGAAAACCAACAAGCAGCGCCTCAAGATTCTTTTGAAGGCGCCGCTCGAAAGTAGCTCTATTGTGACCCTTTAACCCAATCTCGTGATAATGGGCAAGGCAAATACGCTGATATTCGTTCACGAAAAAGACCTAGTGATTCTTTACATCAATTGACGCAGGGTCATAAGATACTTCGCCACGTGCAATCTCGTTAAATGCTAGAGAGAGTGGCTTTTTATCTGCTGCACGAGCAATCTCAACCGCGGTTTGCAGCTGAATTGCACGGTCGCGCTGACCACGCATCATATCGTTAATATCGTGTGCACGCTTAGATGCAAGAGCGCACAACAAAAAACGATCGTTGTCGGTCTCTGACAACAGTACATCAATCTTTGGCTCAATAATGCTCATAACGAACTTAACCTCGTGTTTTCTCAGCTTGCTCATTGACAATAGCCACCAATTCAGCGGTAGCTTTATCAATATCATCATTCACAAGTTGTATATCATACTCCATTTTTTGCGAAAGCTCCACCTGAGCAGCTTGCATGCGCACAGCAATTGCATCATCGGACTCAGTACCACGACCGCGAAGTCTTCGCTCGAGCTCTTCAAGTGAAGGAGGCTCGATAAAAATCAAATGCGCATCAGGAAACTTCTCTTTCACTTGAAAGCCACCCTGAACATCAATCTCAAGGATTACCTGGTCTCCTGCTGCAATATGTTCTTCAACACTTCTGCGGGGCGTACCATATTGGTTGCCGCCATATGTTGCCCATTCTAAAAGCCCATTGGTATCAATAAGCTCTTGGAATGATTCAGGTGTTTGAAATTGATAATGCACACCGTCAATTTCTCCCTCACGAGGTTTACGTGTTGTGGCAGAAATTGAAACCCAAGCATCAGGCACTAAACGCAAAAGATGGGCCACCAGAGTGCCTTTACCCGCACCCGATGGCCCTGAAATAACAAAGAGATTTCCTTGACGCACGTCAGTCTAGCCTAAACGCTCCAGCAAAGCAGCCTGCTGACGTTCGCCCAAACCTTTCAGACGACGGCTCTCAGCGATCTTCAGTTCGCTCATGATTTTCTCAGCCTTGGCCTTACCATAACCCGGAAGCGTCTCAATGAGCGTGCTTACCTTCATGCGACCAATAACATCATCATCTTTCATTTCAAGAACCTGAGCCAAAGTCAGTTTTCCAGATTTCAGCTCATCGCGAACTTTAGCACGCTGAATGCGAGCTTCCTTTGCCTTTTCAAGGGCTTTCTGACGCTCTTCAGCGCTGAGTTGAGGAATTGCCATCTGTATCTTCTCCTTCTTGTTCCAAAGCTAAGCTCTTAATAAGCTTTCAAAAAAGCGTTGCCGTGATACTAGCACGCTTCTCACACATACAACGTGCAAAATGCCTGATTTTTTTAGAAAATTCAAGTTGAAAGCATATGTTAGAAGCACTTTATCATGCATTTTGGACAAAACGCCAACTTGTATCCCCCGCGTATGTCCCTGCTTCGCACTTGGCAATTTCAATATTAAACCAAACTAACACTCATTATCACGAGCAAAGCTTTATGCTTACTTATTGCCTAATTATAATTCAGCAACAATTGCTTCAAAAGCGGCTGCCGGATCAGCGGCTTGAGTAATTGGCCTTCCGATAACAATATGTGACGCACCATTTTCGAAAGCTTGTGCTGGTGTTGCGACGCGAGACTGGTCACCTTTATCAGACCCTGCAGGACGGACTCCTGGCGTTACGATAAAGGCCTCAGGACCTAGAATTTCGCGCAAACGCGATGCTTCCTGAGGAGATGCAACAACACCAGAAATGCCGGCACGTTTTGCTTGCTCAGCTAAAACTACTACCTGATCAGCCATAGCACGTGAAACACCTGTTTCGGCAAGGGCAGCATCATTCATGGAAGTCAAAACCGTAATGCCTAATGTAGCAGGTGTGTCATAACCATACTCTTCAGACGCAGCAACAGCTCCAGCTTGCGCCGCGCGCATCATGTCAACACCACCAACGGTATGCATCGTTAGCATGTCTGCACCACTTGCAGCTGCTGAATATGCAGCTCCTTCAACCTGATGTGGAATATCATGAAACTTAAGGTCTAAAAAGACCTTAAAGCCTCGCTCTTTAAGCGCATAGACAATAGCAGGGCCATTCGCGTAAAAAAGCGTCATGCCCACCTTCATCCATGTTGCTTTGCCTTGCAGCTGATCAGCTAAGTCAAAAGCTTCTTCGATACCACAATCAAGCGCCACAATAACGCGATCGCGCGCAGGAATATCGTCGAAAACCGTTAACACTTCAAAGCTCCTATCAATTCGTTGACGTCATTTACGCCATGGCGTTCACAATAATCCGCAATGCCCTCAATTACCTCTTGCGTAGCAAAAGGATTAACGAAATTCGCTGTACCCACCGCTACAGCACTCGCTCCAGCAAGTATGAACTCCACAGCATCAAGTCCGTTCATGATACCACCCATACCCAAAATTGGTAGAGAAATTGCCTGATGGCATTCCCAAACCATGCGAAGGGCTACGGGTTTTACGCAAGAACCGGACAAACCTCCGACAACGCGCGCCATAGTAGGACGCATACGCTCTGCATCAATAGACATGCCTAAAAGCGTATTGATAAGCGATATCGCATCTGCGCCTCCCGCTTCGGCGGCTTTAGCAATATCGGTGATAGAAGTTACATTAGGAGTTAACTTAACAATGAGCGGGCGATCAGTTGCATCGCGTATCTTTTTAACGATAGACTCAACGCATTTTGGATCAGTTCCTAATGTCATGCCGCCAGCATCAACATTAGGGCACGAGATGTTAATCTCGTATGCATGAACACATGCTTGCTCGAGCTCATCAACAACTGCAAGATATTCATCAAAACTATGACCTGAAACGTTCACTATTATGGTTGCGCCTTGGTCATTGAGCCAGGGGATATCCACATCCATAAGATGTTTTACGCCAGGGTTTTGAAGTCCAATAGAATTGAGCATTCCAGATGGCGTTTCCGCTATACGAGGGGTGTCATTACCTGCCCATCCATGAAGAGAAACGCCTTTGGTGGTAACCGCGCCAAGCGTGCTCACATCTACAAAATCATTGTACTCTCTGCCGGCTGCAAATGTACCCGATGCCGTTGTGACCGGGTTTTTCATGAGTAAGCCACCAAGATTTACGGCCATATTAAGACTCATGGCTACCACACTACCTTCGTTGCATCGAATACCGGGCCATCAACACATGCACGCAGCTTTCCATCGGTTGTTTCGACCACACAAGATAAACAAGCTCCAATGCCACATGCCATACGCCGCTCCATTGACACCTCACAATAGACATTCGCGCCCGCACAAAGCTCAGCAACTGCGCGCATAAGCGGTTCAGGACCACACACTGCAACATAATCATAAGGTCGTGCTGCTTGAGCGGCCGATTCCAACGCTTCAGCAACTAAGCTTGTTGCAAAACCCGCACGGCCATACGACCCGTCGTCTGTAGAACAAAGTGGCGCTACAACATCAGCTTCATGAGATGACAGCAACACCTCATAGCGACCTCTGCAAACAAGTGCCTGTTCGGTTTGTGCACCCAAAACTACATCGGTATGCACCTGAGCTTTGACAAGCTGCTCAGCAAGCATATACAAAGGCGCCGCGCCGACTCCCCCACCAACAAGCAATGCACGCTTTACGTGCTCAGGCGGCATCCAACAACGACCAACCGGTCCGAGCACTTCGACAACAGACAAAGAAGCGCTATCAGGTGTCAGAGTTGTCATGAAATCCGTTCCGTATCCAACCGTTTGATACAAGATATCAATCGTGTTGGTAGCCGGATTAGCTGCATATACCGAAAATGGCCTACGAAGGATGTGATCAGGCATTCCAGGTATGCGCACATGTACAAACTGACCAGGCTTGATGGTCTTTGCAATCTGAGGCGATTCAAGCACCATCAAATAAAGACGCGGTCCGACGCATTCGTTTTCGACAATGCGTGCCTGCTCGTTGATGAGGGGCATAATGAACTCCTTTGGAAAAGGTATACTGGTTGACTCTATTCGACAATCATACCGTCTTCAAGGGTAGCATACCCGCCAACATAGACATCAGTTGCACGACCAACAAGGTCTGCACCCAAAAATCCGCTATTTCCTGCTTTAGAGACCATTCCTTCACGGGTAACCGTCCATGCCTCATTGGGATCAATTACCGTAAGATCTGCCGTATTACCAGGCGCAATAGCAACCTTTTCAACACCTAAGATACTACGCGGGTTAACTGACATAACCTCTACCAAGTGTTCCCAAGAAATGACGCCTTTTGAAACCATGTTGGTGATCATAAGAGAAAGCGACGTCTCAAGGCCAATCATGCCAAACGGAGCGAGTTCGAACTCACGATCTTTCTCGAAATCCGTATGCGGAGCATGGTCGGTCACAATCGCATCAACCGATCCATCAATAACACCCTCAATAAGTGCTGCTGTATCTTCTTTTGTACGAAGCGGAGGATTAACTTTGAGACAGGTGTTGTATTCATCGGTTATGTCATCTTCAGACAAGAAGAGATGATGAGGCGTTACCTCGCATGTCACCGACAAACCTTCAGCTTTAGCTGCACGTACCAAATCAAGACCACGAGCGGTTGTTATATGCTGAATATGCAGCGGACAACCTGTCAAACGACACAAGGCAATATCGCGTGCAATCTCAAGCTCTTCGCCTTCTGCCGGCCAACCAAGCATGCCCAAACGCGTTGAAACAACACCTTCATTTACCTGGCCGTCTCCTACCAGATCGTCATCTTGGCAATGCACCATAACAACCTTGCCAAACTGAGAGGCGTAGTCCATTACACGGCGCATCATGCCTGCACCTTGAATGCCGCGACCATCATCAGTGAAGGCGACTGCACCATGAGCAACCATGTCACCCATCTCAGAGAGCGTCTCGCCCTTTAAGCCTTGGCTACAAGCTCCTGAAACATATACGCGAGCCTTTCCCACCTGTGCCGCACGAGCCTTTACATACTCAACGCCAACAGCATTATCAATTACCGGGAGCGTGTTTGGCATGGCGCATACTCCAGTAAATCCACCTTTTGCTGCCGCACGCGTACCTGATGCAATATCTTCTTTTTGCTCGAAACCAGGTTCGCGAAGATGCACATGCATATCCACCAGACCCGGGACAACAATCTTCTCTTCAAGATCGCGTTCTAAACCTTTTTCAATCGACAGGTTTTGACCAACTTCGACAATTTTTCCGTCACGAATAACAATGTCGGCAACTTCGTTAAGACCAACTTGAGGATCAATAATATGAGCGTTTTTAAGCAGTAATGCCATCTTCGCTTCCTCCTAACAGCAGATAGAGTGCAGCCATGCGCGTCAAAATACCAGCATAAACTTGATCAAGAATAATGGAGCGCTTTGGATGGTCAGCCATATAGCTATCAAGCTCCACACCACGATTGATAGGACCTGGATGGCAGATTAAAGCATCTGGCTTCATAAGATGTTCGCGCTCTTGAGTTAAGCCATAAAGCAGATTGTATTCGCGAAGGGAAGGATACGGAGCACCTTCCAGACGCTCACGCTGGATGCGCAGCATATAGACAACATCAAGTTCAGGTAATGCTTCATCCAAATTTGATGTTACATGATCTGCGCCTAGGATATCTGGACGAGCAGGCATGAGCGTTGGAGGAGCAATGACCGTCACTTCACAACCCATGATTTTAAGCGCCGGAATCAAAGAACCACACACGCGAGAGTGTCCAATGTCACCTACGACGCCTACCTTCAAACCATTGAGGTCACCTTTGCGCTCCCAAATAGAGTACAAGTCAAGGAGGGCTTGTGTTGGATGCTGATGCTTGCCATCACCCGCATCAATAACATGCACACCGGACACATCTGCAATTTTGCGCGGCACGCCTGCATGCTTATCGCGAACAATGATCATATCGATCTTGTAAGAACAAAGCGTTTCAACCGTGTCCACCAAGCTCTCGCCTTTAACGGTAGAGGTTGAAGAACCGCCGAAGTTTAAGCTGTTAGCAGACAAGCGCTTCTCTGCAATCTCAAACGAAGAACGCGTACGGGTTGATGGTTCGTTAAACATGTTAACAACCGTGACACCCTTAAGCGTTGGAACCTGCTTAATGCGGCGCTCATTAACTTCCTTAAAACGCGTTGCTGTTTCAAGGATGGTCATAATGTCATCTGCAGAGTATTCCGTAATATCAATCAAGTGCTTGTGGTTGAAAGCCATTGATTATTCACCCCCCAAAGGCGCAGATCCTGCGCGCGTACCTGGTTCCATTGTCAGAATCTCAACCTCAGAAATTCCGTCCACTTCTTCCAAGAACAGGCGAACATTTTCATCTGAGGCACTTGGAACGTTTTTGCCAACAAAATCAGCGCGAATAGGTAACTCACGATGACCACGATCAACCAAAACGGCAAGCTGGACACACGCCGGACGACCGATATCCATAAGCGCATCAAGAGCTGCGCGAATGGTGCGACCGGTGTACAAGACGTCGTCAACAAGCACAACATCTTTGCCGTCTAGGTCAAATAAGATGTCAGTTGAGTGAACTTCGGGAGCTAGATGAGTAGCAAAATCGTCGCGATAAAAGCTAATGTCAAGCTTTCCAAGCGGAACTTCTGTTCCTTCAATTTCTTCAATTTTTTCCTGGAGACGCTTTGCTAGCAAGTCACCACGAGTAACAATGCCAACCAAAGCAAGATTTTCGGCGCCACGATTGTTTTCAAGAATCTGGTGCGCCATGCGCGTGAGTGCGCGCTCAATTTCGTCTGCATTCATGCAAACGCTTTTGACCGTGCCTGCATTGGTCATTTACCCACCCCTTTCATCTGGGATGGTACAGGCGACCTTAAGATGCCTTCGCGATGGTCTCTACGCCTAAAAATTGGCAGAAAAAAAGCCCTCGCGAGAGACGTAGGCTTTACTTCTGCGCTCATATACTGCGCTATCGTATGTGCCTTGTCGGTCTCTCTGTACCGCTTTTAAAGACTGTGATAAGTATACGCAAAACTGACTAAAAAGCTATAAGAAATTATACTTTTTGCAAATTTCGGCACAATTTATATTCGAAAATGAATCATGCGCATTATTGATACTGGTAGCCCACACATAAGTACTTGAACACTTAAATTAACTTTCATCCTTCTTGGCATAAACAAACCAATAAGCAATACCAACGATGACGCCACCAACAATATTTCCAATAGTCGCCAAGATAATGTTGTAAACCAGCCCCTCAAAAGTGATAACTCCGGGCACACCAACACCTTGAAGATTTTGAATTAATCCCATAGGCAAAAAGAACATGTTGGCCACACAGTGTTCAAAGCCACACGCAACAAAGGCAGATATGGGAAGCAAGATGCCGATAACCTTATCAACTACCGTACGAGCAGAAAACCCAATCCAGACTGCCAAGCAAACAAAAATGTTACAAAGAACCGCCTTGAAAAATAAAGGTACTGGCTCCAAAACAATTTTTCCAGCTGCAATATTTACCATTGCAGCAGCAACCTCTCCTCCATTGAGAGCAGGTATCTGTGCAAGCACAATAATTGCAACAGCCAAAAGTGAACCACATAAATTACCAAGCCACACAATTGACCAATTACGAAATAATCCACTCCACGAAATGCGCTTAGATGCCTTTCCGCAAATCATTAATATGTTTCCGGTGAATAGTTCGGCTCCGCAGCACAATACCAAAACAAGACCCAGACAAAAGCAGATGCCGCCAACGACGCGTTGCACCCCAAACGGCAAAGTAGGATCCCCTAAAAAGACACAGAAAAAGAGAGCACCGAATGCAATAAAAGCACCTGAGAGCATTGCTAGCACAAAACATTTCGCAAAAGGAAGCGTGGCTTTTGTTTGAGAGAGGGCTTCAACCTTTGCTTCAACCTCAACCGGCGTCAACTCATCAGGGCGTAGTACACTAAGCTCTTGGGGTGTTAAAGACATACAGCTTAACCTTATCTGTTGATATGCTTACAAGGCGTCCTTTATTGTACTAAACGTTTCCTAAAACAACGCGTGAAAGATGGCGCTCGGCAACTGCTTTCAACTCATGCATACAAGCAATTGATGTAGCTTGCCTATCGGTCATACAATGCGTTGGGAAAAAACGTGTCAGATGATACGGGATCGATGGGTCAAGCGAGGCAATCCATTGAGACATCTTATCAATCTCTTCGGGCATATCGTTTAACCCAGGAATTACCAGCGTCGTGACTTCAAGATGAGTTTTCGGAAAAGCAGCAAACAGCTCTATTGTTCTCTTTACGCAATCAAAATCGCCACCGACCACATTATAGAAATCCTGGCTAAAACCTTTTAGGTCTATATTTGCAGCATCAATAAGCGGCAAAAGTTCGTCGATTATTTCAAAATTAGCCATGCCATTACGTACTAACACATTGTAAAGACCCGCCTCGTGAGCAAGTTTTGAAACATCGCGAACATACTCATATCCAATGAGAGGTTCGTTATAGGTATAAGCAATGCCAATAGCATGACGAAAATCATGCGTATCGCGCACTTTTCCCGCAAAGCGAACAAGCGCTTCTGGCTCAACATAATTCCAATGCGCCTCTTCGGCATTCGCGCAAGCAATGGATGCATTTTGACAAAATGGGCAATGCATATTGCATCCATAACTTCCCACCGACAAAACCCAGCTTCCCGGATTCCAAAACGCTAGTGGCTTCTTTTCAATAGGATCAAGGTTGAGCGAAGTCACACGCCCATAGTTTTCATCAACGACAGAGCCGCCGCGTGCAACTCGCGCCTTGCATATGCCATGGCAACCTTCAAAAAGCACGCAAGCATGGGGACACACAGGACAGGTTACAGGTTTATAATTCGCATCCATCATGAACGCTTACTTTCGTTGCGCGACTGCCCTCCCCGATCATGACGAACAACCTCAAAGCGTTCAAGCTCAACATCTGTGTCACCACTATCAATACCAGCTTTTTGCTTGGCAATGGCTAGTTGCTGCTCAACTGTTTCGACACCTTCGAGATTTGGAAGCAAAAGCCCTCGTCTGAAACCTTTAGTAACAATGACACCATATTTTTTAGGATCGAGCTCAGATGCGGACGCTATCGGCATAGGTGGATAGAGCACATCAACCGAATACGTCAGATCATCAAGCTCAGAGGGTCTTACTGCCTCAAATCGTGGATCTTGTGTTGCTGCAGATATTGCATTGCGGATTACCTCTTCACCTACGCAACCTGTGACTGGTGATATGGTTCCAATACATCCACGCAGCTGACCAAATTTGTGCAGAGATACGAAAACACCGGCTTGCTTTTCTCTTAGCTCCAAAGGCAAATCTTGCAAAAGAGATGGCATGTTTCCAGCAGTAACGAATTGTTCGACCGCGTACCTTGCAAGCCTCACATAAGGATCTATTTTCAGGTGCGCGATACCTGCATTATTTATCTTTCTTATGTAAGCCTGCCTATCAAGTGGAGCATTATTCGGAGATTCTAAAGATTCAAAAGCAGCTGTTGCATACCCTACACCAAATGAACCCTCATAACTCATAAGCTCATGAGTACAAGGAATCTTATCAAGCGCTCCCGCCATTATTTGAAACGACCCTAAACCGCACTCAGCTGCTTTATGCAAAAACGTCGCGTCAAAACCAAAGAGTCCGGCTAAATCACCTGAGTCAAATATATGCGTAATCTCGCGGTCAAATACCTCTCCTTCAGGAGCTAAACCATACGGACCATCCGCTTTTAGTTTATGCGACAAATCACCGCTGGCAATAAGCACCACCCTGCGATTCAGTTGCGTGGCTGTTTTGGCAATAAGCTCACCTAAGCGCTTGTGCTCTTCACTCGAAAGACCAGATAGGCCTATGCTTACCACTGAAGCCTTGCAACCTGCTTGCTCTAAATACCAAAGTGGAATAAAAGTAGCATGATCAAGCGATGATTGATTTTTCGTACTTCCAACCAATGGCACTCTTTCTTGAGCCGCAGCCGAAGCGAGCGCTTGAACAAAATTCAAGTCGTTTTTCTCAGATAATGTAGTCTGAGGAGCTCCAAATTGTGTCATTGAGCCTTCAAGCTCTGGTTCTGTTGACACACAAAAACAATCGGCATAAGCCGGCGCATGGGGCGACACCACTACGACTGTTTCAGGACAGTGATTTGCACAGCGCTGGGCTATGGCTTGATAAGCGTGTATTGTTTGAGCAATTGCTTTCTCTTGACCCTTACCAACGCTTGGTATTATGAGCGGAGGATGAGGAACTACATAAGCTGCAAGAATACTCATGAAAACATCTCCTTGCCTGATCATTTAAGCAAACGAGCGTTATTACATGAGCGATTCTAGCACCGCATAAAGCACTTTAAAAACTCTGCGTGCTATTCGTTTAAGTAAAGTTGCTCAGGATCATAAACAAGATGATACACAGTACAAATCCCACAACAAAACCAATAATCCTTTGTGGCCATGTTATTTTTTTCTCAAACGGAATAAAAACTGCCAGCAGCTTATGAGAGCACCCCATATAAAACAACGGGAAAAAGAAAAACATCACAATAATGAGGTTCTCAACGACTCGCACCCAGAGCGGATAATTGTAGTTTTGATTATCGAATTCGGGATTGATTGCATCGGAAAGCGAAACCGCGAAAAAGAGAACGGCCAAAAGTATCATCAAGACTGTCTGAACATAACCAAATGGTGAGATCTTACTGAGCTGATCAAGCTTTGAGCTTTGCTTGTCTGGTGCAAGTGGCGTATCAACATTGACCACTTTTCTCGTTGCAGCCACAAATGCCTCTTTTAGTTCACGAACATTTGCATATCGATCAGAGGGGTTGAGTGCTGTAGCACGCGATATTATCTTTCGGAATGGTTCAGGGACGCGTGAATCTTGATACCCCTCCAACCTAATGTGATGGGATGGATTTTGCTCTGTGAGACAGAACCACAAAACCCATCCAAGCGCATAAACATCTGAGCGAATATCGGTTTGCCCAAAACCAAATTGCTCAGGAGGAGCATATCCTTTTGTCCCAAACTGATGAGTATCTTCACTTGAATCATCTTTATAAAGACGCGTAATACCAAAATCAATCAGCCCAAGGCTATTCTTAGACAGAATTATATTACTTGGTTTGAGATCTCGATGAATTAAAGGGCTGTCGAATCCTTCGTGCAACTCTAAAACCGCATCACAGAGCCGAGGAAAGACATCTACAGCAAGCGAAACTGACGGGTCGCATCGATAAATAACATCATGAAGCGTCTCGCCGTTGAGATATTCACTGATTACTACTGTTTTATCGCCCGCATTATAACAATCACTTATATAAGGCAAGTACAAAAACCGCCTACCAAGCTGTTGAGCCTGATAGATGATTTCATAGGCGCTTCCTACCCCGGTATCACGCTGGAATATTTTGCGAATATAAGGGCCGGTTTCTGAACCATTCTTTCCTTCGAAGACCACCAATTCGGTAGTCTCTAAAGGTGAACTTTTTAATACCGACAATACGCGATAACAATCATCACGTTGTAAGGCATCAAGATGTTCAGAGAGTTCATCAGGCATAATGAAACAATGATACCAAACAAATTAGGAAATGGTTGCTTCGTTAAAGCGATAGAGCTCTTCGTCAGTCTTTTGAAGCGAATACCCTTTATCAAGACAAAAGATAATAATGGCATCACGCTTATTTTTACAATACAACTCATTGGCGCCTGCAAGCTTAAGAACACGATTACACTCTCGTAGTGTCAGCCCCATAGCGAATGCGATTTGCAAAATTTTGTCTCGCGAAGCACCGCGCTTACCCATGAAAATCTGATATCCGAACGTTTCGTTTAGACCAGCCGCACGAATAACATCTACACGCCTTAGATGATGCTCGTCCAACAGCTCTTGAAGATACTCAGATAGCGTTTGCTTTATAAGTCGATGATCATCAAAGAAAGCCGTCGGGCTACCGGAAGCTAACAGCTCGTTCAATAAATCTTCTGTTAAAGGTTCTGGCACCCGACGCTTCTTTCTTCTTTTATTACTCCCTGTTGACAACACGACAATACACTAAAAAGTAAAGTGTCTATCGCAACCAAAATTTAGGATAAGCCTCATTATTCGACAACCCAACCTGCAGTTGCACTGTCGTTAAACATATTTGAGTAATATAAAACTTTTGTGATATCCCCGTCAAAATATACATTACCCGTAACAGTTCCACCAGGTGCAAGCGTACCAGACGATAATGCGTTGTCAGCCTCAGAATAATAACCTTGGCTATACTGGGCACCTTGAGCATCTTGCGCTTTCCAATCATACGGATTGAAAGAAACTTCTTTGCTTCCATTATTGGTATATGTAACCGATACACCTGTTACAGGCGAATCATCATAATTCGTTAAGCCACTCTCAACCGAATTTACGGTAATCACACTGCCATCAGTGAGTTCGATTGATTCACCAAGCGAAAGGTTACTATAATCTGGCGCCTCTTCTTGAGCGTTATCAGCAGAGCTATCGCTCGATGAATCACTATTACTGTCTCCATTTGTGTCACTTGAAGCATTATCTGAGGTTGCAACATTTGAAGTTGCTGCAATAGAAGGATTTATTTCTTCGCGTGCAGCATCTATAGCAGCACCATAAAGACCTTGTGTGGCAAGAACAATAATCCCCGACAAAATTCCCAACACGAGACCAGCAATAGCCAGGCCTTGTCCCTTTTTCTTTCCCTTACGAATACCAACAAGCCCAATAATTGCAAACACGACGCCTAAAACGGCAAGCACCATTGAAAAGTTGTTCACAATAGGCATCCAAGAAGACACAATTGCCAAAATGCCCAAAACAAGCGAGGTAATTGCCATACCAGATGTGGATGATGCTTTTACAGGCTGCGAAGCAGCATAATTTAGATTTTGTGGTTGTTGATCCATTTCTTACATCCTCTCTTAAAACAATAAAGTTAAAGCAGGAGAAATGCTAAAGAAGAGAGGATTCGAATGCATTAGCTACCAGCTAAGTTTTGGTGAGGTGCAATCAATAAAATAATGCATCTCAGCTGCGATCTTGCAGTATGAGATGCATTACCTAAAAACTCGGAGATGGCAACTTGTATCAGTAAACTCAGGTAAGTGTTTTATTCTTTAATGCCGTCTGTTTGTCGAATAAGCTTTCGCTTTATCTTGCCACCAATGGTTTTGGGAAGCTCGTCTACAAATTCCACGATGCGAGGATATTTGTAAGGCGCCGTTGTCTTCTTCACGTGGTTTTGAAGCTCTTTCACCAGTTCATCTGATGGCTCCCAACCACGCGCCAAAACGACAGTGGCTTTAACAACCTTACCGCGAATCGGATCAGGTGCCGCGGTGACCGCACATTCAACAACAGCTGGATGTTCCACCAAAGCACTCTCTACCTCAAAAGGTCCAATACGGTAACCCGAGCACTTGATAACATCGTCATTGCGTCCTACGAAAAAGCAATATCCATCTGAATCGCGCCATGCCATATCGTGCAAGTTGTAGTAATTGCCACCAACTGCTTCACGCGTCTTTTCATCATCGTGATAGTAGCCTACAAAAAGACCCGGTGGGTATGCTTCCTTAAGCCCTGTTACACAAATTGCGCCCTCTTCACCATCAGCTACTTCCTCGCCGACCTCATCAAGCAACTTGATATTGAGCAAGGGAGACGGTTTTCCCATAGAACCTGGTCGAGGCTCAATCCAAGGGAAAGTCGCCAAAAGCACCGGCCCTTCTGTCTGACCAAAACCTTCGCGAATTTTCTTACCCGTCAAGCGCTCCCATGCAAGCGTGACCTCAGCATTAAGCGGCTCGCCAGCAGTAGCGAAGTTTTCCACGCTCGAAAGATCATATGATGCCACGTCTTCTTGCAACATGAAACGATACATGGTTGGAGGTGCGCAAAAGGTTGTCAGCTTATAGTCTTGAATCTTTTGAAGCAGCTTCGTTGGAACAAATTTATCCATGTCATAAGCAAAAATGGTTGCACCTGCAATCCACTGGCCATAGATCTTACCCCAGCCAAATTTTGCCCAGCCAGAATCAGTTACCGACATATGCAGCTTATTCTCTTGCACCTGCTGCCAATATTTAGCGGTAATGATATGACCGAGCGGGTGAGCGAAATTATGCTCTACTGCTTTTGGGTTACCAGTTGTTCCGCTGGTAAAGTACATAAGCATGATATCTTTGCTTGTTACACCCTCTTCACCACAGGGGCGCTCAAATTCATCCGATTCGTCTTTGATAAGGTCAGCAAAATCTATCCAACCATCGCGATGCCCCGCCACCAAAATCTTCTCACGAATGGTAGGCGACTCGGGAAGCGCCTCTTCTACCTGGGTGCACACATAGTCATCATCTACGCATACCACCACTTTAACCTCAGCGCTGTTTGCGCGATAAATCACATCCTTTTTGGTAAGCTGCAACGATGCAGGGATGATAGTTGCGCCGAGTTTACAAAGCGCCACTGCGCAAACCCAATATTCCCAGCGACGACGCAGAATACACATCACCACATCCCCTTTACCAACACCTAATCGGCGAAATGCGTTCGCCGCCTGATTGGAGAGACGTGAAAGCTCTTTAAAGGTGATGATCTTTTCTTGATCATGATCATCACACCACACCAAAGCGAGTTTTTCGGGCTCTACTCGAGCCCATTCATCAATAACATCAAATCCAAAATTGAAAGCTTCTGGAACATTTATCTGGAAGTTTTCAAAAAAGTCTTCATACGAATCAAATTCAATACGAGGGCAATATTGCTTTAATACGTGATCCACAACCAACTATCCTTCTCGCTCTTTATTCAGCAATAATTGTTACAAAGCGCGCTGGTTTATCCCCTTTACAGCGCTGCCCATGCGGGTATTGAGGATTGAAGTAGATGCAGTCTCCTGCTTCCAGTTCAAATTCTTTATCACCCCAAGTTACAACAACCGTCCCATCTAAAACAAGATTAAACTCTTGCCCGGTATGTGTCACAAGTTCCGCCGCCTCAACGCTCGGCTCGAGCACAACAAGCAGCGGTTGCATTATCTTTCCGGTATAGCGCCACGCCAAATCTTCAAAATGATATCCAGGATAACGATCAACTTCGCGACCTTCACCATTTTTGACTACATGGTATGTTTCCAACTTAGCGGCGGTGCCTGTCAATATCTCAGTAAACTCGACACCGAAGTGATGCGCCATATGATAGATTGCAGAAATAGGCACATCTTGACCTGTCGCTTCCCATTCTTGATACGTCGCAAGATCAACGCCAAGCTCTTGAGCCATTTCTTCTTGCGAAACATCACAAGCCTCTCGCAGACCTTGTATACGCAAACCGATGTCAGCTAATTCTTGCACCATAGTTTGTCCTTATCTTATCCTGTGCCTAGGCTTGCATACCCAACTTTAGTGCAGCCATGTTCGCATCCAATAAATGACGTTTACGTGCTGGAACGCACTTTTCCATGGCAGCAAACAACGTTTCCTCTTCGCAAAAATGGGTTTCAGCAAAAAGTTTTCCAACTAAGATCACATTAGCTAAACCCTTCATGTTATTTTCTTCAGCCATCTCTGTTGCAGGAATGGCGCAAACGCAAACATCTTCAGAATCAGGGATACGTTGAACCAATGTCGAATCAACCACCATAACGCCACCAGGCACCACGGCAGTGTCGAATTTATCCATTGAAGGCTGATTCATAACTACCAAAGCATTAGGAGCAGTAACCAAAGGAGACCCGATAGGATCATCTGAAAGCGTTACGCTGCAATTTGCAGTTCCACCACGCATCTCAGGCCCATATGAAGGAAGCCATGAGACCTCACGATCCTCAATGAGACCTGCTGTAGCAATGATCTTACCTGCAAACAAAACACCCTGACCGCCAAAACCAGCCAAAATTAAACTCAAGTCTCTTGCCATGCTTATGCACCTGCCTTCTCAGGATGTGCAACTGGGCAATCTGCACTTCGCGCAGCAGCCGCCTCTGCAGCATTAGCAAATCCGTCCGCAACAACATCCTTATAAACACCAAGCGGATAGTATGGCAGCATGTTTTCCCTCATCCAATTAAACGAATCTTGAGGAGACAATCCCCAGTTGGTTGGGCACGTTGAAACTACCTCAATAAGGGAGTAGCCAACGCCATCAATCTGGTTTTGAAAGGCTTTCTTTATGGCCTTTTTCGCTTTGCGAACATTCTTAGGGCTATCAACGGTCACTCGCTCAAGATATGCCACGCCATCAAGCGAACTCAAAAGCTCTGAAACGCGAATAGGAAAACCAGCCGTTGTTGTGTCTCGTCCATAGGGCGAAGTTTGCGTAATTTGGTGAGGCAGACTTGTGGGCGCCATTTGTCCGCCAGTCATGCCATAAATTGCGTTGTTGATAAAGATGACCGTGATGTTTTCGCCACGCGTTGCAGCGTGGACGGTCTCAGCCATACCAATTGAAGCCAAATCGCCATCGCCTTGATAGGCAAAAACTACGTTGTTAGGATGCACGCGCTTAACAGCGGTTGCGACCGCAGGAGCGCGACCATGCGCAGCTTCAATCATATCGCAGCCAAAAAAGTCTACCGAGGTTACCGCACAACCAACTGGTGCAACGCCAACCGTTTCACCCTCAATACCAAGCTCATCAATCGTTTCAGCAACAAGCCTATGCACAATACCATGCGGACATCCCGGACAATAGTTCGTGATAACAGGAAGCAGCGCATGCGGACGCTCAAATACTACCTTCTCTTCTGCACTCATTGCTATTCACCTACCCTTTCATGAGCAGCCTCAATACGCTTGAGCACTTCGGCAGGTGTAGGAATAATGCCACCAGTGCGACCAAAGAATTCAACCGGAACACGGCCTTCAGATACCAGACGAACGTCTTCTACCATCTGTCCCATATTCATTTCGACAACCAGAAAATCGCGAGCCGTATCCATAACGCTTTCAAAGGCATCAGTCGGGAAAGGCCAAAGGGTAATTGGGCGAATCAAACCAGCCTTGATGCCTTGTTCGCGAGCAGCCACCACAGCAGATCGCGCGATACGCGCAGACGCACCAAATGCAACAAGTACGATTTCGGCATCGTCGCACATAAACAACTCAGCACGCTGCTCGTTAGCCTTGATTACCTCATAGCGCTCAAAGCGTTCGCGATTCAATCTCTCAAGCGCATCAGGAGTTAAATAAAGCGAGTCAACAATGTTGTGCTTGCGCTCATTTTTGTGACCCGTTGTAGCCCACGGCTTTTCGGGAAGTTCATCTTTAGGCTCGGGCATCAAAACCGGCTCCATCATCTGACCGAGCATTCCATCAGCTAAGATCATGACCGGAATACGGTACTCGTCTGCCTTATCAAATGCTAGATATGCATAATCTGCCATCTCTTGAACAGTAGAAGGCGCGTACACCATAATCTGGAAGTCGCCGTGACCCGTTGCACGAGTTGCCTGCCAATAGTCAGATTGCGAAGGCTGAATACCACCAAGACCTGGGCCTCCACGCTGTACATTTACGATAACTCCCGGCAGATCACAGCCTGCCATATAAGAAATACCTTCGCCCTTAAGCGAGATACCCGGAGAAGACGATGACGTCATAACGCGAGCACCTGCAGCTGAGGCACCATACACCATATTAATGGCAGCGATTTCGCTTTCTGCCTGAAGATATGTACCACCACACTTCGGCATTTGTTTAGACATATAAGCCGCCAACTCTGTCTGCGGAGTAATTGGGTATCCGAAGAAGAAGCGACATCCAGCGCGAATTGCGCTTTCTGCCATTGCTTCGTTGCCCTTCATGAGTACTTTTTCAGCCATATTTACCTCATCACCTTAATAGCGCAATCAGGACACATGAGTGCACATGACATACACCCTGTGCACTTGCTTTGATCTTCGCAAAACGCTGGGTGATATCCCTTTTCTGTAATAGTTGCCATATCCAATTCAAGAATTTGCACAGGACAAGCGTCAACACATAATCCGCAGCCCTTGCAAAAGTAATCATCAACAATGATCCGAGCCATCTATCCTCCTTGTTTGCTTCTCCCTCTCATGATGCCACACCTGCATATTTCACCAGGAATTACACATGCTTAGTGTTTCGGCTTTATCGGTGGGCGCGCACGCTATTCCCACACAAAGCTCACTAGTCTATCAACGAGATATTCTGCTTGTTGAGCTTGCTCTAGCGCAGCTTTGATGCGCATATCCTCATGAAGAGCACGCGGTATACAGCTACACCACAAATCAAGATCCGCACGCGCTTGCACCTCAGATGCAAAACCAATGCCGCGACATATCGTTTCAGCATCAGTTTCTTCGCGAAGATGCGTGTTGTTTATAAGCGCCGATGTCGCAATTCCAAGCTTAGCTTCAATCTCGGTCAAGACATCATAGACTTCATCTGGTGTAGTCGTGAGATTTCGCGAATGATTAAAAACATGAACAACGCTCGCATCACAAACACGAAGCTGTGTGGCAAATCGAGCCAAAGAGGTGACACCTACGTCATCTCCGCCGGCATCAATCAACACCAAAGGTTTTACATCTGGCGATTGTTCGCGCGCTGCCCATGCCAAAACCGTATTAACTTGTCCCGATATTGAAGGGCTATCAAGCGTAGATCCCGCAAAGATAGGAGCCACGACCGACACCCCTTCGTCTTCAAGGAGTTGTGCGTAATCACTCGAGCGAAAATAGGGGTTAACGACATCGCTATCCACGACAACCACATCACGTCCTCCCGCTTTTGCATCACGTGCTAAATTAAGCGTGAGGTTTGTTTTGCCAACGCCATAATGCCCGCAAATTACCACAACACGCGGCAGATCTGCAGGATTAAAGCGCCTAACGCATGACATGATTATTTCGCCTCATCTTCTTCTCGAATTGCAACACGTCGAATCTTTCCATTGACGGTACGCGGCAATTCGCTGACATACTCAATGATGCGCGGATACTTATAAGGAGCCGTTTTGCGCTTTACCCATGTTTGAAGTTCGCGAGTCAATTCAGAAGTTCCAACAAAGCCATCAGCCAAAACTATGGTCGCTTTTACTGCTTTACCGCGAACAGGATCCGGAACACCAGTAACCGCACATTCGCGAACTGCGTCATGTTCCAACAGTACCGACTCAATCTCAAATGGTCCTATACGATAACCACTTGATTTGATTACGTCATCATTGCGACCAACATACCAATAGTAACCATCTTCATCGCGCCAAGCGGTATCGCCGGTATGATACCAACCGTCATGAATGGCTTGTGCTGTTTTTTCTGGGTCACGATAGTATTCAAGCATGATGCCGGGAGCTTTTTGATGGACATCAATACAAATTTCGCCCGTCTCACCAACATCGCAAATACTGCCATCTTCACGCATGATCTCGAGATGATAAAGCGGAACTGGCTTACCCATAGAACCTGAACGAGGCGACGAACCAGTCAAATTACCAATAACAAGAGGTGTTTCGGTTTGACCAAAACCTTCGTAAATGGTTAAACCAGTATGCGTCTTCCAGAAGTCGAACAGGTCAGGATTTAATGCTTCACCAGCCGTTGTCGAATAATGCAATGATGACAAGTCGTATGAATCGAGATTTTCACCCATCATCATGCGATACATCGTTGGTGGACAACACAGTGACGTTATGTTGTATCGTCCGATCAAGTCAAGAATCTCAGAGGGTGCAAAACGATCAAAGTCATAGGTAAAAACGCACGCTTCCATAAGCCATTGACCATAGTATTTGCCCCACACTGCCTTACCCCAACCGGTATCGGCGATAGTAAAGTGTAAGCCATCTGGCTCAACATTGTGCCAATGCTTAGCTGTAATAAGGTGCGCAAGCGCATATGAGCTATCATGCAACACCATTTTAGGATTGCCTGAGGTACCACTTGAAAAGTAGAGCAACATAGGATCTGACGAAGCCGTTTCGCGTTTTTCAAAGTCCGCAGATGCCTCTTGAATTGCGCGATTAAGATCAATCCAACCTTCGCGCTCACAGTGAGCTGCGCATACACCATCTGGGCCTGACAATGCAGAACCGATCAGCTCATCTTCGCCAAATACAAAGGCTCCTGTTTGGTCAACCGGTGTTAAGCCGCCACCAGCTCCATTAACGATAAATCTGGTTTCAACCGTAGGACAGGCATCCTTATCAGCCAAAACATTGTCGACAACGTCAGCAATATCCCCCACCGAAGTTGCAATAATTGCTTTGATGGAAGCCCCGTTGAGACGATACTCTAAATCGTGCTCTTTCAACATAAAAGTTGCTGGCACCATAACGGCGCCAAGCTTCGCAAGCGCAGTTGCTACTATCCAGAACTGATAATGGCGACGCAAAATAACGAGCACTGCGTCTCCTCTGCCAATGCCAGCATCAGATAATGCTTGTGCACATTTGTCAGACCAATATTTCATATCGGCAAAGGTGAAAATGTGCTCTTCACCTTCAGGGTTACACCACACCATAGCACGACGATTCGGATCATTGATGGCTATATCATCAACAACGTCATATCCAAAATTAAAATCTTGCGGAACAGTTACTTTAAATTCAGTCAAAAGACCATCAGCGTTATAAGCTTCGTCTACATAGCGAAGATTAATATCTCTCATGATTTAAATCACTTTCTTAAAATGAAAAGCGTAAATATACGCGAAAGCCTACTATACGATTACTTATAAGGCGCGTGCTGTCTGTTAAAGACAACAGCGCCTATATAATTTCATCTTGCGGCTTGAGGACTATGGCAAGAAAGACGCATGGCTGACCACCAGTAGCTATCATGCCATGACCACGTCCTGAATCATAAAGAAGCAAATCCCCCGCTTCTAATTCTTCAACATGATCTTCATAGGCAAATAACATTTTGCCAGAGATAATATAATCAAGCTCTTGACCCGCATGATAAGAGAGATGGATCGGCTTATTTTGCTCTTCTTCTAAATAAGGAGCAGTGACCAAGAATGGCTCACATAACTTGTTCTTGAAATATGGCGCTTTGTGCAAGTACTCAAATCCTGCACGACGCTTAATTGACAAGCCATCCTGTGCCCTTGTAAGTGAATACCCTGATAAATGAGGGTTTTCACCAGTCAAAAGCTCGATAACGTCTACCCCCAAACGCTGGGCACACTTATATAAAAAGGTAAATGACAGATCTTCTTCACCAGACTCTTGGGCAGCATACTCGTTAACGCTTCTCCCCGTTGCCTCTGCCATCTCCTGCATGGTTAAGCCCACATCTTCACGCAGGGCTCGGATGCGTCCTGCCACCTCTTTGATGTTTGGTTCCATAACGCTATCCTCCTTTCATCCCTATCGTGATCAGTTTGCTTATCTAAATTGACAAGTTTGCTTATTTTAGTGCAGGTTTGTTACATGCTGATTAAAAAATAGTGTTTGGGTTAAATTTATCCGCGCTTCACAAAGCGCACTGCAAAATGTGCGTCCATAGAGCCTTGAGTCAAGCGCGTTGCTATGCAAGAAGCACCATTAATGGGGGCCAAGGTGAACTCTTTACCTGCATCACTTTCCAAAAAAGCTTTTACTACCCCATTGTTTTCAGCATGCGTTACCGTACATGTTGCATAAACCAACGATCCTTGTGCTGCCACAAAAGGTGCCGCGCTCTTCAACATTTCCAGCTGCGTTGATGCATAGGTCGAAATATCTTGTGGCGTAATCTTCCAACGTATCTCAGGATGTCTGCGCAAGGTACCAAGGCCAGAACAAGGCGCATCGATAAAAATGACGTCGAAACGCTCATCGGTAAAGATTTCACCAAGTTTAAGCGCATCACCGGTAAGCGTTTCTTTTACCTCAATGCCATATTCGCCAATACGTTCGCGCAAGATCTTCGTTTTGAAATAGCGGTTATCGAGCGTGATGTAATGAGGCAATTGATGCCCATATCGGCGCACAGCATCACTTTGCAAAAGAATTGTTTTAGTTGCGCGTCCTGCACCAATCTCCAAAAACGATTGCGGCTCAACATCACCAAGCACAGATGAAGCTACTAATTGCGAAGCAGCATCACTTACCACAATGCGACCAGAAGAAAGCATGCGCTTTACCCCACGCAGCAAAAGTGCGCGCGTATCTGCAACGCGGAAGCATCCAGGTATAGGTGAGTCGTTGTAATAGACCTGATCTATTGTTTCATCGAGCCGATGAAACGTGTTTTGTAGCACCGTATCTGAACAGCGAACCGTATTGACTCCCACAAAAAGCGGCGCTTGCTCATTTGACAGGCGCATAAATTCCATCGCCTCAGAAAGTCCCAGATCAGCAATGAGCAGCTTTGTCAGCCAAACAGGAAAAGCATACAGGCGAGACAGTGCTTGTAAGTCGGTTCGCGGATCTCCGAAGGGGAAAGCCGACCTGACGCGAGCAACCTTTCGCAAGACTGCATTAGCTAATCCGGCAGCCGCAGGCGTTACTGAGCGCACAAGCTCAACGCCCTGATCAACGGCTGCATGAGGCGACTTATCCAAAAATAGAAGCTCATAGGTTGAAATGCGCAATGCATCTAAAACACGAGGTGAAACTTGTTCAGGTTTATCCAAGAGTTGATTGAGAAGTTCATCAAGGGTACCTGAGGTGCTCACAACACCCAAAACAATCTTCGTTGCGAAAGCCCTATCTTCAGAAGACATGTGCGAGACATCTACGCTGCGCTCCAATACATCTTGTGCATAGGCGTCCTTTTCGCGAATCTCTTGCAATGCCGCTAGCGCCGCAAGGCGTGCCGGGCTTGCCTTATCTCGGCTCTTTCGACTGTTGAAAGTATGGTCGCGCTGTCTTTCAGGCATGAAGTTCCTCCCATGGTTGTGCACTTTGCTTGATTCCCTGAATGCCTGCAGCAAATGCCTTTCCGTCCATCACATTTTTACCAGCCGGTTTAACTTGCAATATCTCAATAAGCCCATCAGCTGTACCTGCTATAAGGCGTTTTCTCCACAACATAAGCTCTCCAGCACGAAGGCTTGGAGCTTCATCGTCGCTAACAACGCATGCTTGTAAAACGCGCGAATCTCTTCCTGCTAATTTCACGTGCGAAGGGTGAGCATCACTTGATGCTTGCACTTTTCGAACCAGACCAACTGCAGAATCGTCCAAGGAAAAATTGAGCTCACCTTTTTCAATTTTGCCTGCATAGGTGACATGAGCTTCGTCTTGAGATACCCATTTGATTTCGCCAGCTTCAAGCGCATTGAGCGCATATAAAAGCGCTTGGGCTCCTAGTGCTGCCAATTCAGCAGTAAGGCGCTCGGCGGGTTTATCGGCGATATCAGTTGCACGACTAATGCAATAATCACCCGTATCAAGGCCTTCTTCCATAGCCATAATGCATACGCCCGCTTGCTCATCACCAGCCAAAATAGCGCGCTCAATCGGGGCGGCTCCTCGCCAATGAGGAAGCAGCGATGCATGAACATTCAAACACCCAAAAGGAGCTATCTCTAAAACCTCAGGCGGCAAAATCTTGCCATATGCTGCAACGCAAATAACATCAGGCTCGAGTGTTTTTAAAGCGCGAATGACCAAGTCATCACGAAGTGTCTGCGGACAAAATACCTTAGTATTATGCTCAAGCGCACAAGCTTTAACCGGCGAAGGTTCTAGTTGTTTTCCTCTGCCGCGCACCGCGTCTGGTCTAGTAAAAACACCAACTATTTCATGGTGCCAATAAAGCTCTTCTAAAATGTCAGCTGCAAATGCTGGTGTACCCATAAAAACTATACGCATATATCTTCCTTAAGAAAGATCAAAAATGATCTGTAGCTTCGTTTACGAAAGCGATGTTTCGCCGGGCTTAGCACCTGCGGCAAGCGCTTGCTCATACTCGGCGAGAGCCACAATTCTGTCCATCGGATCACAGCGCTCAAACATGGTTATGCCATCAAGGTGATCAATCTCATGCTGCAAACAGCGCCCCAATAAACCATCGCCTTCTATCTCCCACTCTTCGCCATCAAAATCAAAGAAGCGAACGCGGGCAAAAGTAGGACGAGAGATAGGAATTGTGATCCCAGGAATTGAAAGGCAGCCCTCTTCAGCTGTCTCAGGATCCCCCCAAGTCTCAACAATAGTAGGATTGATGAGAATGATGGGATTTTGCTCACCTGTATCATCTTGGTCGCAATCGATTACTACTAAACGCTTATTAACGCCAACCTGGGGCGCAGCAAGACCACAACCAGCATTCTTATACATCGTCTTTATCATTTGTTTCGCAAGTTTCTGAAGCGATTTATCAGCCACATCACAAGCTTCGCAAACTTGATTTAACCCCGGATCAGGAGAAAGCACTACATTTATCATATAACCACGTCCTTTATGATCGCTGTTTTGTTTTCATAGTACAGATCAGTTGCCATATAGGCATCTTGTCTCATAGCATTATCACAACATTTTGCGCGCTGCGCGACGAGCAATGAGATCTTTTTGCATAGCAGCAACCGTCATATATAGCATGTCATATTCATCACTCGAAAGCTGCGAAGGATTATTGAGCTGAGCACGTAAATCCGCAATTGCTTCTTCGGCATCTCCTATCGCAAGTTCATCGATTAAAAACATGATTCTATCTTCGTCAGATATTTCATCTGCGTAAGATCCTTCACCAAGTGATTTCGTCAAGATTGCACCCGCTACCGGCACAACCGCTGTTGTTGCGCCTACTAAAGCCGCTGGTTCAATAGTTGGATTCTGCGAGAATTGATCCAAAAAGACTTCAGCAATTTGCGCATGAACAGGATCATGCCATTGCGTTTGGGCAAGTGCAGAGACATTTGGCAATACCAAATCACAGCGTTTGGCGAACAAAGAAAGCAACTGCGCCTCTAAGGATCGCCGATTTTTTTCTTGTGGGCTAAAACGCTTCGAACGCACAGCTTGTGCAGGTTTAATCTCAACAGTGTCGGGCTCTTCGTATGCTCGTCGAGGTGGTTTAAGCGAAGCAAGTACCGCAAGCGCATCTGCCTCTTCCATGCGAACACGCCCAGCAATCTGTCGTGCGTAATCTTTCGCCAAAAGGGAATCCTTAATAGGCGCGAGCACTTCAAGTGCTTGCTTTGCCGCAAGCGTCCGTCCCTCAGGATGCGATAAATCATGTTGCGCAATACGACGATCAATACCATATTGCACAAGCGGCACCGCCGAATCGAGAAGCGTCAAAAGCTCCTCCACACCGCGCTGTTTTACGAAGTCTGCCGGATCGAGGTTGTCCGGAAGCGTTACTGCGACAAGCTCAACGCGCGTCCGACCTGCTTCCGGTGTCATAGACTCATCAATAAAGCCAAGCGCGCGATCCGCCGCTCGCTGTCCCGCTTCGTCGCCATCAAATAAATACACGATGCGCTTTTGTGCATGACGCGACAAAACGCGAATATGACGCATGGTAAGCGCGGTGCCAAGGGTAGCTACCGCATTTTTCACACCAGCCTCGTGCAAGGCAATCACGTCAGTATAGCCTTCAGTTACTACAGCTATCCCGCATGAAGCCATCGCAGCTTTCGCCTTATCAAGGCCATAGAGCACTTCCGATTTATGAAAGATTGGCGTTTCTTGCGAATTTAAATACTTCGGCTCCCCTTGCCCGATAGCGCGTCCGCCAAAAGCAATGCATTCACCTGAAATATCGTGAATTGGAAACATGATGCGATTATAAAATCTATCACGCATTTGGTTTCCAGACTTTGCCCTCACGGCAACATTCGCTTGCTCCATTTCAGCATCATTAAATCCCAGCGAACGCAGATGTTTTACCAAAATCCCATTCCCAGGAGCAAAACCAAGCTGCCAATCTTTTGGAACCGAACCACCCAAATCGCGAGAAGACAAATAATCGCGCGCTTGTTGAGCTAAAGGAGCACTGCCACGCATAAGCTGTGTATGGTAGAACTGCTCAGTGGCTTCACATATTGCTTTGAGACGATTTTTCACATCCAAACCTATGCGCGGTTTTCCTTGCGCTGTTTCCTCGATCTCGATATGCGCGCGATTAGCCAAGCGTCGCACTGCTTCAGGAAAGGACAAACCTTCGGTTTTCATAACGAAGTCAAAAGCGTCTCCGCCCTCTCCACAACCAAAGCAATGCCAAAGCTGCAGAGCTGAATCAATCTTGAATGATGGTGTCTTTTCGTTATGTAAAGGACAACAGCACCAAAAATCGCGACCCTTTTGTTTTACGGGTGTACGCTCAGCTATAAAAGCAACCAGATCTGTTGCTTCGCGAACTTTTTGGATGTCTTCAGCGCTAATTGATCCAGCCATGCTCTAGCCTCTATTAAAACCTTCATGCGAGTCGCCCTTAACAAAGCTTTGGTGATTATCTAAATCCGAACAATAATCTCGTGCGAAAATTGCAAGATTGCTTTTAGGGAATACATGATCATATAACGCCATAAAATAGCTATCAGTCATTGAGGCCATATAATCAACGATCACCTGATTTGGTTCAGTTTGCAAATACAGTTCAGGGGTAATGGTGCGAGATTTGCGAGACAAACGTGCTATATGATGCTTAAATACCGGCGACGTCTCGTCTCGATCCAACAGGTCACCGAGTAACTTCTCATAGAGTCGCTCAAACATCTCTTCGACAACATTTGAGGTATCTCCAACCATGCCTTCTCGGTTGTAAATAACCTCATAGTTTTGACGTTTTGCCAAAACCAAGTCATCAAATACATCTTTGCTCATCCCGATATAATCTTTGCCGTAGCTATTATTTACAATATCCACCGTAAGATTATTGATGATTTGAGCGTTGTTTGTCCCAATAACTGATGAGTCAAAAGACTCAAGCGAAGATATGACTCCCATATCAAGAGCGTCTTGTCTATCCTTGCCAATATAGGCAATCATATCCGAAACGCGCACAACACAACCCTCAAGCGTTGAAGGTCTCAAAGTTTTTATAGTGCACTCATCGGTATTGCATGCTTCAACAAGCCTATCGAGGGTTTCAAAATCATGCGTATCCCCCACATGCAAAATCTGCTGCGCAAATTCACCATTATGACAAAGGACGCCATCGAGTGTTTGCAGGCTGATATTTCTGCGATAGAGCTGATCAAGTACGCGAACAGAGTGCACATTATGGTTAAAATAGAGCCCCGTTCGAGCGTGATAGCTTTTCGACAAAAACCGCTCTCCTGCATGCCCAAAGGGCGTGTGACCAAGGTCATGACCTAATGCAATAGCTTCAATAAGTTCAGTATTGAGTCCGAGCAAGCTACCTATGTTGCGAGCTATGCGACTCACCAATTGCACATGCAAGCCACGACGCGAAATATCATCGTTTTCTACGAATGAAAATACCTGCGTTTTATCGGCATAACGATTGTATGCGGGCACATTAATAATCTTTTCAATGTCACGCGAAAAAGCAGACCGGGTAAGTGTTGCTTGATCATGTGGGTTGTTTTCGCGACGTAACACTCCTGCGTCATCAAAACGATAGGGGTTTACACGAGCACACGCGCGATCGGCCTGAATCTGATCTGCTATATCAGAATCAAGTTGAAGATATCCTAATGTGTTGGACTCTTTAATGTGCCGATCGCTCGCGCTAAATTCCACGTAATCAAATCTCCTAATTAAACTTGAAGAGACGCTGTGCCATATGGTAACCAGTAATTCCAATTCGTCTACCCAATTCGGTTGGAATATTAGTTCCCAAATTCAGCACAGATCTACGGACGCGCCTATAAATATTGGGGTTATGCGCTTTCAAATAATCCCAGATCTCTTCGCGTTTATCTTCAGCTTCATCGGTATCAATCATGCGTAAGAAAATTGAACAGATACACATCATCATAGAGAGATAGTTTTCCATGTAGCGCTCAAGATGCTCTTCGCTGACGCCATTAGGTAAAGGCACTGCATCAATCATGGTGCGAGTTACACGTAATTGCTGGTCAATACGACCTTTCATAACATCTTCGTTAACCGATTGATCCTCGCGACCAATGAAATATCTATACATATCGACATCGCGATAATAAATGCTTTTCACATGAGGAAGCGGTACGTAGACAAATATATTGTCAACATAGAAGCAGTGCTCCGGAAGCTCAAGTCCTATATCACACAAAAGCTCAGTGCGATAAATTACCGAATGCATGAGCAAATATTGACTTGGCAAAAAATGCCCAACTTCGCCCCAGGTAAATTCTTTTCCTTCAGGAAAGACGTTGCGATAATGCATGACGGTTCGTGCATCTTCATACACCTTCTCGTACACATAATTTGCAATCACCAAATCAGTTGGGTGCTCAGTTGTTGCCTGCTGGCGCAAATAACCCATAATTTCATCCATGGCATGCTTATCAAGCCAATCATCAGAATCAACTACTTTGAAATACACGCCAGTTGCATGAGCGAGTCCACAATTAACCGCTGATCCATGACCACCATTCTCTTTATGAATGGCGCGAATAATATCCGGATAACGCTCTTGCCACGCATCGGCAATTTCTGCAGTGTTGTCTTTGGTTGAGCCATCATTAACAATAATGATTTCGATGTCGTCACCGATAGCCAGCAAAGACTCAATACACTTATCCATATAAGCTGCAGAGTTATAGCATGGAATTGCAAAGGTAATCGTCTTCATGTGCTAACCTACCAGTTCATCAGCTAATGCCAATGCGCGACCAATAATAACGTCCATGTTGTAGTAACGATACTCAGCCAAGCGACCAAGCGGATAGAAATTGTCCAGCGATTTCGTTAAAGCTAAATAGCGATCATAGTGCGCATTGTTTTCGTCATTAATAATGGCGTAATAAGGAATTTGCGTACTCGGATCTTCGTACGGGTGGCTGAACTCTTTCATAATGGTGGTGTTAGGAGCTTCTTGACCTGTCAGATATTTGAACTCTGTAATGCGGGTATACGGTTCGGTTACCGTGTAGTTAACCGTACCACATGGCTGCCAAAACTCCTGGTCATAAGTCTCATATACAAAATCAAGCGTGCGATAAGGCAGTCGACCAAAACGAGCCAAGAACAACTCATCCAAAGGACCGGTATAAATAATAGGTCCGGTAAAGCTTTGATCCTTAAGCGCAATAGCCGAAAGCGGTGCATCCTCATCATCGCTTGAGAATTGCAGATCAAAGACGCTTTCTGCTTCAGTATTCAAGCAAACGCTAATATTTTCGTGGTCAAGCATGCGCTCAAACAATGGTGTGTAACCCTCAAGCGGCATACCTTGATAAGCATCTTGGAAATAGCGATTATCGCGCGACAGGAAAACAGGAACACGAGCAACTACAGAAGGATCAACCTCATCAGGTGTCAAGCCCCACTGTTTTTGTGTGTAATACAAAAAGACGTTCTCATAAACAAAGTCTGCCACTTTTTCCAAATCAGGATCATCTTGCGCACGAAGCTCAGTGATAGTCACCTTACGCTCGTCGCCAAACGTCTCAATAAGCTTTTCAGTAAGGCGCGCCGCCTCTTCTTCGCCAAAAGCAATCTCCATAGAGTTTTTGTTGAACGGAACCGGCATAAAGGTGCCATACCAATTCGCAAGAACTTCATGCTGGTAATCGCGCCAATCAGTGAAGCGCTGCAAATAATCAAAAGCGCGCTTGTCATTGGTGTGGAAGATATGCGGCCCATAACGGTGCACCAAAATGCCAGCCTCGTCGATCTCGTCATACATATTTCCACCAATGTGGTTTTTCTTCTCAATTACCAAAACACGCTTATTGCCACGCTCGGCAAGCTCTCGCGCAACGACTGAGCCAGCAAAACCACTACCGACGACAACAGCGTCAATTTCGTCCATATTTACATCAGCATAATCAAGGTAGTTAATACCCATAAAGGGCCACCCTTTCTCATCATATGTTCATACAATTCGCAAGGCTAAGACACGCAAAGCATATCGCCTGTCTCTTAATGCCGCATGCTATTTTAGCGGCTGATTGGTATAAGTTAGTGGATTATCATACAAAGTAGATAACTAATCGCGCAAATAGAAAGGCAAGCCGATGAGTTCTTTTTTAAACGACATGCTCACCAGAGCAAAAGCCGACACCAAAACCATTGTCCTGCCAGAGGGTAATGATGAGCGCACCCTAGCCGCCGCTGAGCAAATTTTAGCTGATGGCATTGCGGATCTTATTATCTTAGGTGATGTCGATGCTATGCAGAAAAGCTCATACAACTTAGAAGGTGCGCGCTTAATTGACAACAAAACGGCACCCGAGCGCGAAGAGTTTGCCAAAAAACTTGCTGAGCTGCGCGCCAAAAAAGGCATGACCTTAGAGCAAGCCACCCATCTTATGGATGACGAGCTGTACTTTGGCATGATGCTCGTAAAGATGGGTATGGCTGACGGCTTGGTTTCTGGTGCGTGTCATTCAACCGGAGACGTACTTCGACCAGCCCTGCAAATTCTCAAAACCTCCCCTGATGCCAAAATGGTGAGCTCTTTCTTTATCATGAATGTCCCCGATTGCGAACTTGGCCATAATGGCACCTTCCTGTTCAGCGATTGCGGCCTTGAAGTGCAACCTGATGCTGAGCGTCTGGCACAAATTGCCATTAATGCCCAGAATGCTTGGAATTCGCTTATTGATGATGCGGAGCCTGTTGTTGCCATGCTTTCACACTCAACCTATGGCTCGGCAAGCAATGATGATTCAAACAAAGTTATCGAAGCCACGCGCATCGTCAAAGAACTTGCTCCAGATATGGCAGTAGATGGCGAACTACAACTCGATGCAGCTATCATCCCGGAAATCGGAAGCGCTAAAGCACCCAAATCCGCTGTTGCTGGAAAAGCAAATGTGCTGGTTTTCCCCGATATCGATGCAGGAAATATCGGATATAAGCTTGTGCAGCGTTTGGCGAAAGCAGAAGCATTTGGTCCGATCTTGCAAGGCATTGCAGCGCCAGTCAACGATCTTTCACGCGGATGCTCAGCTGAAGACATTGTTGGCGTTGTTGCTATTACCGCAGTTCAGGCTCAACATTAATCGTGCGCAGGCGCAGCGTTTAGAGGACGTGAGCAGTTGTAATTAACTAGAGTTGCTTACACGTAAGTTGGGTTATAAGACGAAGGTTACCTTTGTCCTCGGCAACACAAAGGCACCGGTTTTTCAGCCGGTGCCTTTTCACTTTTAGACTATAGCCTCAAATAGACAAATACCACTTTAAGCAAATACTGTCTCGATTGGTTCGTCAATATGCTCGTGAACAATCTCATAGGTATCACGTGCAATCATATATTCCTCATCAGTTGGAATAATGACAATCTGAACCGAAGAATCGTCAGCAGAAATCATACGCTCTCCCCCGCGACCCTTGTTCTTTTCAAGATCCAGCTTAATGCCAAGTGGTTGCAATCCACTAAAAATCATGCGGCGCATCTTTTCGCAATTTTCACCTACGCCAGCAGTCAAAACAATCGCATCGACGCCACCCATAACTGCAATATATTGCCCAATGTATTTTTTAACCGAGTTTGAATACATGTCGTAGGCAAGCCGAGCGCGTTCATTGCCTTGCTCAGACGCATCGCGAACTGATCGTAGGTCATTGGAAATGC
Source organism: bacterium D16-34 (assembly GCA_003612515.1). Taxonomy (GTDB): domain Bacteria; phylum Actinomycetota; class Coriobacteriia; order Coriobacteriales; family Eggerthellaceae; genus Xiamenia. The sequence goes on along the minus strand of RAZB01000002.1, from coordinate 73,476 downwards.
CAGAAATCCCTAAGAGGCCAGATTGCTTATTCATCAGGTCATTTACCTCTTGAGCGCTGAGGTTTTCATGCTCCATAATAAAGGGGACGATAGCAGGATCAATAGCTCCACAGCGCGTTCCCATCATCAAACCATCGAGCGGCGTCAAGCCCATGGACGTATCTACAGCCACACCATGGTCAATTGCAGACATCGAACAACCATTGCCCAAATGACAGGTTATAAGTTTGAGATCCTCAATTGGCTCATCAAGCACAACCGCAGCGCGCTCAGAAATATAGCGATGCGACGTTCCATGCGCACCATATTTGCGAATGGCATACTTTTCATAGAGCTCATAAGGAAGTGGGTACATATAAGCTTTTGGCGGTAATGTCTGGAAAAACGACGTATCAAAGACAGCTACCATCGGGACACCTGGCATATGCTTTTGACAGGCATGAATACCCATAAGTGCAGCGCCATTGTGAAGCGGCGCCAACTCTGCAAGTTCAGCGATACGATCAATTACTTCATCATCAATCAATACAGATTTATCGAAGTATTTACCACCTTGAACAATACGATGGCCAACCGCATCAATCTCATCAAGTGAGTCTATAGTTTTCGTCGGTCCTGTGGTCAGAGCCTCTAAAACAAGCGCCATCGCATCATCATGATCAGCCATTTTCGCATCAATGACTTGCTCGTTTTGATCGAGACCATGCTTGTGAAAAGCCTCTTCAGAACCAACGCGCTCACAAATACCCTTTGCTAAGAGTTTTTGAGTTTCCACATTGAGTAACTGATACTTAAGTGAAGAAGAACCCGCATTAATCACCAAAACGTTCAACGGCCTACCTCCTTGAGAAACACGTTGTATCTCTATAGTGTAGGCACTGAATTGTGCTTGTAATCTCGTAAAATGCGCCGGTTCGGCAAGCGGCGCACCGCTCGCCGAAAACAAGTTTCTCCCTTAATCGGCAAATGGCAAAAAGTGAAAATTTAATCGCACCAATTATGCGAGAGCGCTCAGGCGCCTACGAAAGCGTGGTGTCGCGCTCTTCATCAGTTGGCTCTTCGACCAATTCCCCCATCAGCACGTCAACCTTTTGCTGTGCTTCGGAAAGCCTTCCTTTAAGGGTACGCAAAAGTTCAACACCGCGCTCATAAGCGCGCAGGCTATCCTCAAGCTCAAGCGTATTCGACTCCAACGTTGACATAATGGTGTCAAGCTCAGCCATAGCTTGACGGAATGTCATTGATTCAACAGGTGTAAATTGTGTATCGCTCATTATTTATCCTCCAAAGTTGCAGTGTCAGTATCTATATGCAAAACAGCTTCAACCTTACAATCAAGCTCGCCGTTCGATAGCATCACGCTCACGTTTTCACCAGGTGATACTTGCTCAACAGCCTTGACTATATGCCCATCTTGCGATCGAGCTACCGCATATCCTCTTCCTAAAATAGTCAGAGGAGACAAATCATGCAATCGCGAAGCACTCAGAGATATTTGCTGCTCAAAAGGCACTAAAAGCGAAGATGCGCGCAATGACATCCGCTCACAATTACGATCAAGATGCATCTTTTGAACAGCTGTTGCCTGCCCAAGTGAATACTCAAGCCTCTCGGCTCCTCGCTTAACTGGCTGATCAAAACGACTTAGCTGACCTGGCATGAGGTGCGCCAAGCGTGAAGCTAAGTGGTCAAGCTTTTGCCCATCGCGAGCGAGATTATCAGGAATAGCTCGCATGAGCCGGTCACTCGCGAAATCGAGTGCTTGAGCTTGGTTTGCGAGTAGTGCATTCGGGTCATTAAAGAGCGATCGGTCAGCATAGCGCTCAAGCTGCAAAGCCGACCTTTCAAGTATTCGCCTCATCGCCGTTTCAAGCGACACTTCACGAGCTGCAAATAACTCATCGATGCTTTCTTTTGCTGGTACAACCGCACCAGCCGCAGCTGTTGGTGTTGACGCACGAACATCAGCCACCATATCCGCAATAGTGTTATCTGGCTCGTGCCCAATTCCCGTAATTACCGGAACAGGACAAGCCGCAATAGCACGCGCCAGCATCTCGTCATTAAAGGGCATGTAATCTTCAAACGAGCCGCCACCGCGCCCCATGATGACAAGCTCTGCACCAGCAGAAACTACACATCGCATGCCCTCAATGAGCGCTTGCGATGCTTGCGCGCCTTCAACTGGCACGCCCGCAAAAACAATACGAGTTAGTGGAAAGTGACGACGCATCGTGCGCAAAGTATCATGAATTACTGACCCTCGAGGTGACGTCACAACACCAACCACATCTGGAAATACCGGCAATGGTCGCTTTCGTGCAGGATCCATGAGACCTTCCGCCTCAAGTTTTTTCGCCAAATTTGCAACCTTAAGGCGCAAGTCACCCTCACCTGCAAGCGCGAGAGAAAACACATCAAAATTCATTCTGCCTTTGGCAGCGTACAGGGTAAAACGACCTGTCAATTCAACAAGCTGACCGACAGCAAGCTCAACCCCAGATGCGCTATAACGGTTATTCCACATCATACAGGGCAGCGAGGCACTTTGGTCTTTGACGGTAAAATACGCCGCTTTGTAGCCTGGCTTGACCGACAGCTCTGATACTTCGCCAACAAGTTTTATCGTAACTTGCTCAAGCGCACCTTTTGCGCGCGCCATTGCCGCAGATACTGACAGTGGCGCGTCTTCGGCTTGATTAAAATTAGTCATTACGCTGGCCTAAGAGCCATACAAGCTGAAGCGCAGACGAAAGGGCAGCAGCCACATAAGTAAGCGCACATGCACGCAAAACATTATATGAACCAGTTTGCTCAGACTGCGGAAGCCCTGTTGCCGCCATATAGGTCATCGCACGCCTTGAAGCATTGAACTCAACAGGCAAAGTAACTACCTGAAACAACACTACCAAAGCATAAAGAATAATTGCTAAATCATATAAGCCCGCGATATTCATAATAGCGCCAATTAACAGCAGGAAAATCCATGCGTTTGATGCCATATTTACCACTGGCACCAAAGAGCCGCGAATCTTCATCGGCTTGTAATCCTCTGCATATTGGTAGGCATGCCCAACCTCATGGCAAGCCGTAGCGGTCGCAGTAATGCTTCGGCCGTTATAAGCTTCCGGAGAAAGCGTCACAGAATTGGTTCTCGGATCAAAAAAGTCCTGACCAGGACCGCCCGGCCTTACTTCTACTCCTTGAATGTTGTAATAAGCAAGCATGCCACGTGCACACTCCGCACCCGTCATGCCCGTTGAAATAGGCACCTTCGAATATTTCTTCAGCTGAGAATTCACGTATGCCGTCGCTCCACACCCTATAATAAGCGTTGGCACGATGACCATCAAAACATAATTTAAGCTCATGCTATACACTCCTCAAATAAGCTTGCGCGCATATCAAACCATTTGCGCGTTACACGTTTGTATTTCATATGACTCAACATTATAAAGATGTCGAATAGACCTGTACTCATCCGTACCAAGGTGCGTAAAACATCCGTAACTTTAACTAACCGACCACAGAAAGCTTCTCGATTATTCACCGTCTAAGTCAACAGGCTCAACCACAAGCGAAGAGCCATCAATACCCAATCGGATTCGGCCTTCCAAAAGCTCGATAAGTTCATTGCCAACCAACTGAGCACGCCAACCTTGCAAAAGCTCAGTGCCACTTCGGTATCCTCGAGCTACACGAACTAAATCTGCATGGCTTGCCAGCGTTTGGAATGCTACATCATTCTCTTTCGCACGAACGCGAACCAAGGCACTCATAAGATCAATTTGCATATCGACATTCGGCTCACTTTTGCCGCATTTATCAAGTTCTGGCCAAGTTGAGGGTGCGGAATCCAAAGCAGCCTTCATAAGCGAAGACACCTCACGTGCATCTTTGGTCGAAAGCCGGTCTGATAACCCGCGAACCATAAATAGCTCATCTATGCTACGCGCTTCTCGTTTGCATGCCTCAACAATCTGCTCATCGGTCATCACCCATTTGCGTGGAATATCGCGCATTTGCGCCTGAAGCTCTCGCCATGCCGCAACTTCTCGTGCCGCTGCAAGCTGCCTTCGCGACAACGACGAAACACGCTTGAGTCTTTTATACCGTTCACGCTCATCAGTCTCATATTTTTCAGGATCTATCAGCGCTTCAAAGTCTTTTTCGAGCCACTGCAAGCGCCCCTTCACACGCAACTCTTCACTCATTTGGCTATAGAGCGACCCCAAATACAGCACGTCGTTGATTGCATAGTTTTTCTGAGATTCTGAAAGTGGTCTGCGAGACCAATCAGTAAAGGAGTCCGTCTTTTTAATGGTTACACCGCAAACCGAATGCACAAGCGCCGCATAACCGATTTGTTGGGTGTGTCCCAAAAGCGCTGCGGCAATTTGTGTGTCGAAAACCGGTGAGGGCAACACCCCAACCTCACGATAGAGGATCTCGATATCTTGCGAACCAGCATGAAAGAGCTTGGTTATATGCTGATCAGTAAGCAGTTGAGCTAAAACACTTAAATCATCAACTGAAAATGGGTCAATCAAAACAGATTCTGTCTCAGTTGCCATTTGAATAAGACACAACTTTGCATAATAGGTTTTTTCGCGCATGAACTCTGTATCAATGGCCAATACAGATGATTGTTTTGCCCGCTTGCAAAATGCCTCTAGTTCCTCTTGACTAACAATAAACAACGCTCAAATCCTTGTCTTGTGTTTCTCAATTCATGTTGTACCATTTTAATCATAACAAGCGAAAGGTGATCTGTGAAACTACTCGTCATTAACAACCTAGCCTCAGGCTTCGGTGAAGGTGCAATTTATGATTTTATCCGTGCATTTTCTCTCGATGGCGACGAAGTTTGCATTCGTAACACTGATGGCACAACACAAATTGCGTCACTCCTTAAAGATGCACATGAATTTGATGCAGTAGTAGCAAGCGGCGGAGATGGAACTGTTTCAACCATTTGCTCGCAGCTCTCACATACCAATATCCCAATTCTTCCCTTCCCTGCTGGTACGGCAAATTTGCTCACGCTTAACCTGAACCAGCCACACGAGCCACACACACTTGCTGACTTGGTGCGTGAAGGACAAACGCTTGATTTTGATTTAGGTATCATTGAGGTTGATGGTTTTCGACATGGTTTCGGCATCATGGCTGGTGCAGGATACGATGCAACAATCATGCACGACGCCGCACCCAACAAACGATTAATGGGACCTATGGCGTATCTATCGGCCGCGGTTGCAAATGCGCTTCCTCAAAAAGCAATCTTTAAGCTTACCCTCGACGGAGAAACTATTGAACGCGAAGGCGTTGGCGTACTCATTGTCAACTTCTCAAAGATTCAGTTTGACATTGCGCTTACTCATACCAACGAGCCTTGTGATGGATATTTCGACGTCATGATCTTAAAAGCGCAAAATGCATTTGGCTTAATTCCGGCAGTTATTGCAGGCTTTTTAGATAGAGGTGGAGATTTCCCCGACCGAGGCGATGCACTTGAGATTCTGCGCGCAAAGGTAGTACGCGTCGAGTCAGATCCGCCACTTGAGATCCAATATGATGGCGAACCAACTCGTCTCACCACGCCTTTTACAGCTTATATTGATCATAAAGCCACGCGCTTGATTGTGTCTGATGAAGGATATGAGCTGTTCTCTGATCAAGAACCCACTGACGCACATTAGGCATAGAGGCGGGATCATTTGCGTATTATTTTCGTACGCGAATTCAGAAACTAAAAAGGTCAGCGACCTAAACTAGCCGCTGACCTGATATTTTAAATGGTGGGCGATACAAGATTTGAACTTGTGACCCCTACCGTGTCAAGGTAGTGCTCTCCCCCTGAGCTAACCGCCCACAGTATGTGGTTGCTGGCAATGGGGTTAACCAGCGAAAATAGAGTTTAACACAACATTGCTATTGGTCAATATCTTTTTTGCGACTCTCTTCTTTCTTTTCTTCGATTTCTTGAACAGCGCTCTGATCAATGGCGTCGTTGAGTTCTTTGCGCTCACGCTCATACGCTGACAAATTGCTATTAAAACGCATCTGGATAAGCTCAAGCACAAACGCGAAAACCATGGAGAAATACACCATGAGTTTTTCCATATGCATATCAAGTACTTCAATACCTGAATTAATACCAGCAGAATCAAGGACCAAAAGCACGCCGATAACCGTGATGAAGCACAAGGCCAAGATCTTCATCTCAGGATGACCATTAATAAAGTCAGAAATGGGATCAATAAAGATCATCATCAGAATGACTGCAATCATCACGGCCAAAATCATAATGATCAAATGATTCGCCAAACCAACTGCAGTGATTACGGAGTCAATGGAAAAGACCAAGTCCATAACCATAATGGTGCCAACGGCTTGAGGAAGCGTGATCATATGCAAGGATTTATGCTCTTCGGAATGCTCTGCTTTAATTTCAGTTAGCTTAAGCACGCTTCGTAATTCTTCGACTCCTTTATAAATAAGATAAGCACCACCAGCCAACATAACGATATCGCGAACAGAAAAGCCGTGGGAGAAAAAGCCGAGGTCAATCGTAAACAACGGCGTGGTCATATGCACCAAATAAGAGGCGAAGCATAAAAACAAAATGCGCATAACGAGTGCGCCTGCAAGGCCGAGCTTTCGACCAATATGCTGTTTTTCAATCGGAAGTCTATTGGTGGTAATTGAAATAAATACCAGGTTATCTACACCAAGCACAATTTCTAGGAAGATGAGAGTTAGCAAGCTAATCCACGCTTCAGGTGTAGTAAAGATTGAAAAATCCACAGTAAACTCCTTGCTCTTACATTAAAAAACTCACGGCGCACTACAGCATTATTGCCTTTGTGCGCCGTGAGTCTCGCAATTTCAGATACGCCAGGTGCTATGAGCGCCATGATGTTGAACGTACCGCAAACGCCAAAACGCTTGCCAGCTACTCCCTCACGGGTAATAAGCATGCTAACATAGGCTCGCTTATCAGCAATGCTATAATGCCATTTGTTCACAAATCGTCAGGCATGCGGTTCAGATATAGGAGAGCTCTATCCATGCTTTTTCAGTCAAAGACGCCAGATTATATTGAGGGTGACGGCCCTGTTAAATACCTCGACGACAGTGGTCTTAAAAGACCTTTCAAAATGCCTCAAAAAGCCTATATTGTTTTAGCTGCTTTTGCCTTAGTTGCACTTGGGGTTGGCGTGTGGTTTTATCAAGACATAAAAACCAATATCACCGATTTTATGACGAGCTCTTCTGCAAGTGTCGAAGAAAATCTTTCGCGAGACGTCAGCTACGATCTCCCGCTTCTCACTGATTATATTGACGTTGACAACGCCACCATTGAACAACAACTCATAGATGCTGGATATAACATTTACAACATGAGTTCCGAAGAAGATATAGCTAACGATGCCATGCAGCTTATGAAGCTGCCTTCGGATGTTACAACCGCAGACGCAATGCTTATGGTAGCAAATGGCATCAGTTCTCTCGATGCTTCACAAGCCGCGCTTTTACTCAATGGATCTTGGACGCTCAACGTTCAGCATGGAGAATCAACCGAAATGCGTCTGAGATACGCCGACTTCACTTCTGGAGATCCACAAGCTGCCATCGATGCTGCAATGGCCAGTCAAGGCTTTGATCCTGCAAGTGTGTTAGCCGAGGGTGGCTCTGGTGTTGACGAAGCTGGAAATACCTTCATGACAGGCACGATTGACGCATGGGGTTACACGTGCACCTGGCGCGTTTCAACCATTGCCTTAAGTGATATGTATTCCATTTCAGGTCTTCCCAGCGATGCCCTTTATGTAGGCATACGCCTTTCATACTAGTTCAGCAAAACAGAGGCAACCATTCCACCAGACAGACAAAACGCCTGTTGAAATTGTGTTGCCTTTTTGTTGCACGACTGTCATAAATCATCATATAATTGAGATTCATTTGGAATCATTGCACCAAATGAGCGCGCTACTTCGGGGGCAGTTTTGTATCGTGCAAGCAAATGCATGAATCACATGGTACTGAGTGCCTCTTAACCTGCGCGAACGGGTAAAGGTTTTCGAGTAACCAGGAGAAACCATGAAAAAGAAAGCGAATGCAAAACTGCCTGCGCTTCTTCGGTGTGGTTTAGCAGTGATCCTCGCATGTGGATTAATGCTACCAACAACCGGACTCAACGCGTATGGCGATCAAACCCAGGAGGTGACACCCGTACTTGATGTCTCAGATCTGCCATCTGAAGAGGCACCCGATGCCGAAGATTCAACCGACACTTCTGAAATCGAAGACACCGAGAGTACCAATGTTACCACCGATGTAACTGTTGACCCTAAGGAGTCAGATTCAACCCCTATCAGTGAGTCGACCCCCCCCCATGCCGATTGTGACGATGAGGCAAATAAGCCGGTAGAGGATTTTTCTCCTATATCTGCTAATGCTGTACTTCCGGTAGTTCAATCTGCCAAAGCTGTCACATCAGCTCCCGCTGCTCCTCAATCAGAAAATGATGACGAAGGTATCGCCGCTCAAGCGCTTCCCTCAGGATTCAGTATTGCTGGCGGTGTTGAAGGCACCGACTACTCTGTTTCAGGCAGCGTTGTCTCAATTCTCACCAGTAAGCCCATGACGCTTTCAGGCACCTTCTCTGGTTCTATCCAGATTAGTGCAAACGTAAGCGCACATCTTACCTTAGCAGGTGTGGCTATTACCTCTGCTGCTGTTGGGTACTCTCCCATCAACTTAATGACACCTTCTACTTTGTATTTAACGCTTGCTGATGGTACAACCAATACCTTGACTTCAACCAGCCACAACTGCGCTGCATTGCATGTTGGCGACGGCTCACAGCTTTATATTGACGATGCTCGCGCAAACTGGTCAGGTGGTACCCATGTAGATGTTCTCAATGGTGTTATTAATACTTCTGCAACACTTGATGATGGCACCGTTGTAAATCAAGGTGACCCAATTCGCAAACTCAAAAGCGCAAATCCCGGAACCCTTAATGCATGGGGTGGCCAATGCAGTGCAGCCATCGGTGCTGGCCCTTCAGAAATGGCTGGCAATATGGTATTTGATGGCGGCATTATTTATGCTTATTCATGGGGCGGCAAAAGCTACAGCAGCGGCAGCGGCAGCGCAGGTACCGGCATTGGTGGCGGTTCTGCAGGTGGCGCTACCGAGATGACCTTCAACGCTGCAGAAATCCATGCCTATGGTTCATACCACGGTGCAGGCATTGGCGCTGGATGGTCAAGCACTGGTGCAACTTCAACAAAACAAGTTGGTGCTTCTACATCAGCCATCAAGCTCGTTTGCGGCAATATCAACATCAATGGTGGCTTTTTAACTGCTGAAGGTTACGACCATGGCAACGCCTTTGGTGGCGCGTGTGGCACCACCGCAACTGGTTGCACTATCCGTGTTACGGGTGGCACGCTTTTGCCAACCTCAAAGGGCAGCAAAAAAGACCTTGGCGGCTCAGGCGGATGGGTAGTTGTTACCGGCGGCTCTTTGCGTGTTGCAAGCATGTCAAAGTTTGAGGGCAACGCCTACGACTCTGATGCACACGACGTTTTGTTAACCATGATCCAAATTGACCTGACTAGCGAAGGTCTCACAAGCAACGACATTACCGCATGGCGTCTTTTGGTTGATGGTAAACCTCAAATTTATGGCGCCCCATCAATGCTTGATGACGGCAAGCTCTATCTCTGGCTTCCCGAATCTTACAAAGGAAGCGACATTTCAGTTGAGCTGAGCTATATCGTGACCGACCCGACAACCGGCGAAGAAAAAGAACTCAAGCTTGAGCCTCTCTACATTGAGGATCTCAATCCTGGCGCTGGCACCACCCCAACCTTGAAGCGCTATATTGACTTAAGTGCTAGCAAGGACGGCCTGTCAGAAGAAGCTGCTGCAACTATTAATAATTACTTCGCCTCTTTGGACAAATACTATGATGGTTTGCCGCTTGAAGAAATTGACTTCAGCAAAAATCCCATCTCAACTGAGGGCATTGAGGCTGTAGGTAAGGTACTTGATACCAATGTCGGAAGCGACGGCAAAAGCTGTGTTACCACAAGCTTCCAAACCCTTGACGAAGAAGGCAACATCTTAGAGGCTGGCTCTACGATGCCTTCTGAGACTGGTACCCAAGCCATCTCCATCGTCTCAAAACAGCATGTTCAAGATGACGGTGGTAGCTATTGGGGTCACCGCTTACAAGGTACTGCAATCATTTCTCCCGTTGAGTCAAACAGCACCTATGCGCCTTACACCGTACCTGCTTCAGGCGATAACCCTGCAGTAGACATTACCGGTCCGACATGGCTGCAAGACCAAAGTGAAAACCACAATGTTGCGTCAAACAACCATTTGGTAGTGCCGGTTGACATCACAAGCTGGAAACTCCCTAATGGTGACACCTATCCTGACGGCTCCGATATGTCTCGTCCTACCAGTTTGGCGCCTTATGGCAAGCTGCAACTGTTTATTGACGGACGCGCTGTTCCTGAGCGACTCGGCGGTGTTATCGAGTTTACTCGCGAGGATCTTGAAGACACCACCCAAGATAACCTCTATATCAAGACCGACGCATCAGACTCAAACCGTGAACACACTATTGCAATCTTTAACCTTACCCGTTCGCAATTAGAGGCTTTCCGCCTTGCAGAAACTGAAGATGGCAACCATACGGTGCATGTACAATACACTTCGCGTCGTGATGGCGAAATTGTTGAAGATGCAGCTGTGGCAGCACAGGCTGACGCCAATGATGTAAACCTCTATCGCAACTACTACGACTCTCGTACCGAAGAGACGGTTGTTGAGATTCAGCGCACTGACTGCAACTTCAACGTCTACAACCTCAAGGGCACCAGCTATACCCCTGGCGCTGCAAAGCCATCGCTTTCTGAAGACAAACTTGCAACCAATGTCTATTACGACATCACCACCGAGACTCCAGGTACGCAAATTCCGTTCTACATTGACACCAACTCGGTTGGTGCCGTGACCATTACGTCTTCAAACCCTGGTGTGTTGACTTTCAACCCATCAAATATTGCGAATCGCTCAGACCTCTTTACCGACGCTTCGCAAGAAGACTTTGGATTTGGCACCATGGCAACAGTTCGCGGTGCAGGTCGCACTACGGTTACGGTAACGATTGCACCTACTGGTTCATTCAATGGCGCAACGCATACCTTTGACGTCTTTATCTATCCTGATGCAGACGCAAAGCCGGTTATCACCGCAACGGAAACCGCCATCAACCTAACGCGTTCTGATGGCACCATTCGCCCGGGTGACACTTTGCGCTACACCGTGACATTTACCAACACAACTGCAAATTCGGCGTATCAAAACCCCATTTTCACCATTACAACTCCTGATGACACGCGCTTTATTTCGCTCTCTTCAACCAATCCTTATGGCGAGACTAAGTTGCTCTCAGAAGCTGATGGTGATTACACGCGTCAAAACGCCAAGACGTCTGCAACGCGTGCAGTTCAGATGCTTGCTGGTGCAACAGGACTTGCAACCACGACCACTAAAGATACGTGTACGGTAGATTCGCTTCCTACCCTCTTTGGTAGCCAGTCATACCAGCTCTCTATTGATTGCGTGGTTGATCCTTCCGCAATTGTCAAAGACATCAACGACCTTGACTTCCGCAGCGATTCAACCGCCAATGGTGTTTATGGCATCAATCTAGAGAACAACGAAAACTATCCGTGGGACGACCGCATTGATAATGTCAATGGTATTCCGCTTGACGAAGTGACTGCTTTTGCTGACCCAACTTCAGTTGAGCCTACAATCAAAGACATCTTAGGTGGCGACCTTATCAATCCCACGCCGAAGCCTCCGGTAGTCGATCCGGATGATCCAGACAACCCTGTTGACCCGGACAATCCCGTGGATCCCGAACCGGTAAAGCCTGGCATTGAGGTAGGTCCGGTTACCCCTGGCACTCCGTTTGGTGATGCTGAAAAAGCTGATCCCACCGATCCAACCAAACCGTTAGAGCCTTCGGAAAAAGATCCCATTAATCCGGGTGATCGCATCATCAAATTTGGTGACAAAGACGATCCTACTACCCCAGATGACATCCAGGACGAACTCGATCGCATCATCAAGGAAGCAAAAGAGGAAAATCCAAACGTCACCGAGGTCAAGATTCCGGTTAAGATTCAAACCGACAATCCTGATGATCCGGACAACCCAATCATTCGCGACGTCATCATCACGGTGCCAGTAAATCCTGTTACTGACCCCGATATTCCTGATGACCATGATCTCGTCATCATTCCTGACGACGTTGACCCGCGCGAAGATGGTGACATCACCACCACGAAGAGCGCTCAGAATGTGACACCAGGTTATGAGAATCGCGGTAATAAAAACATCGCTCAAGTTGGCGACACCATTCGCTATACCATTGAAGTTTCAAATAGCCACCTTGGATCAGCGTTTTATGATGTGCTCATCAAAGACCCGCTGCCCGAGGGACTTGGCTACAAGCCCGGAACCGCTGTCATTACTACTGCAGACGGAACTGAGTATCGCAACTTCGAAGTAGACTTCGACGCCGAGACACGTACCATCGGTTTCTGCGTGGGAGACCTGTATGGAAATCAGAAAGCAACGGTAACGTTTGATTGTACTGTTTTGCCTGAGGCGCTTGGATTTGATGTGGCTGCAAACAAGGCATATGTCTATGGCACCCAACCATCAACAACCGTCGTAAACCCGAATCCAACACCTGATGATCCAGACAACCCAGATAACCCGGACGATCCTGACAATCCAGATACACCGGACAATCCGGATGATCCTGACAACCCGGACGATCCTGACAACCCAGATAATCCCGACAATCCGGACAACCCGGATAATCCGGATACTCCAAAACCGAGTCGTCCGTCTGGCCCTGTAGAAATTAAGCGTGACCCGATTCCGGTTGGACCATACGTCCCTGAGGATCATGACAAGACGTGGGAGGATATCGAAAAAGATAATATCGACGACATCATCGATATCTTTGGCGGAGATCCCGACAACCCTCCGAAGCTTCCAGAGACACCTGAAGCTCCGATTGAGGATATCGCTCCTGCTAACCCCACCCCTGCTGAACTCGTGACAGAAAAGTCAGCTGAGAACCTCGCAGAAGATCGCGATCCTGAAGATACCAACGTTTATGTAGGCGATATTATTCGCTATACCGTCAAGTTCACCAACCAAGACGAGCCGTGGACGACATGGTATGGAGTTACTATCGAAGATATCCTGCCTGAAGGTTTGGCACCGATTGCCGGCTCAATCAAGCTGGTATATCCGGATGGAACTGAAATTGCCTGCGCAGATGATGTTTATTCACCAGAAGAAGGCAACATGGCAGTCTATATTGGCGATGTCAAAGGCGGAGATTCGGTTCTGTTGATCTTTGATGTCGAAGTTACCGAAGAGGCTGCAAATAGCGATATCGGCAACGTAGCATTTGCTTATGGTCGCAACCCGTCAGATGTTGATAACTCCGTCATCGATGGCACCGCTGACGGTCTGCCTGATCGCGGTCATCGCTACAATCCGCCCGAGGGCTGGGATGAGTTCCGTGAGACAAATTCAGGAAATCGTTCTACCTCAAATACGGCGTATCCGGCTGGCTATGATCCTTCAGTGAATCGTGTTGTTGGTGCAGATGATCCTTCCAACCCGAACTTCAACGGTGGAAACAATTCCAACAACAATGGCACTTCAAACAACAACTCCGATGAGACCAATGCTTCACTTCATGCATTGCCTAAGACTGGCGGCGAAGGTGATTTAGCTCAAACAGGTGACAACACCTTAGTACTTGCCTTCCCCATTATGCTGCTCGTAATTGCAGCTGGCGCAGTAACTCTTGTTGCACGCCGACGTGTTATGAAGTAGCACGCACACATGTGGAGGAGTCAAAGCCTGATTCCTCCACATCTTCACCTACTCGTTGCGCCCTGTGCGTTTCCATTCCCGCACATTGTGCGCACCTCGCATAAGAGAAGGCGGTACTGCCCGACCGCCTTCTCTTCTTTTTATCGCTTTTTACAGATTGAGCTTAGAACTTCAAGAAACGCTCTTTTCGCTCATTACAGAGCTCTTCGACATCACGTAATCGTATTTCAGTAAGCGATTGAGAGATATACTCATGAACAATATCTATGGCTTCTTGTGGGTTTTCATGAGCGGGCGCTTCGCCCTCTGGTAATACCGCATCAATAATTCCCATATCGAAGACATCATGGGCATTCATCTTCATGACAGAAGCTGCCTCAGGCGCACGTGAGCGGTCTTTCCAAAGAATTGAAGCAAACCCCTCAGGAGACAAAATGGAATATACAGCGTGCTCTTGCATAGCTACCCTATCAGCCAATGCAAGTGCCAACGCACCCCCGCTTCCCCCTTCGCCAAGCAAAACACTCACCACTGGTACACGAAGACCTGCAAGCGCAATGAGATTGTCTGCAATAGCATTTCCTTGACCACGCTCTTCAGCCTCAGTACCACAGAATGCCCCTTGTGTGTCAACCAGACACACAACCGGACGCCCAAACTTCTCTGCTTGCTTCATAAGGCGCAGGCTCTTGCGATAACCTTCAGGCTGCGGGCAACCAAAGTTGCGAGTTATGCGCTCCTTCAAATCGCGACCTTTTTCCTGCGCGATAATCGTGACCGGCACACCATCAATCCAGCCAAGACCAGACACAATGGCTCCATCGTCTCCAAAGGCACGATCACCATGCAGCTCAATAAAGCCCTCAACAAAGTCATCAATATAGCTCATGGCAGTAGGACGATGCACGTTGCGTGCCAACATGACGCTTTCCCATGCCTTATTATCAGCAGTTTGTGATTGTGTATCTAACGTACGGCTCGACAGCTCATCATTTAGAAGCGTGTCGCCAATTAACAGCTCACCGCCCTCAGCATCAAAGGCACGATCATTGAGCATGCGCTCTAAACGCTTGCGCGTAGCATGAGACTTTCGATTCAGGTAGTTGCTCAAGATGTTACGCGGTAAGAAAGGCGATTCATTTTGTGATTCGCCCTCAAATATGACCTCAGCATTGAGATCTCCGTACGTGACAGCATTATAGGTGCCACTTCCACGCTCAAGATTATTCTGCACCGCTTCATAGGTAATCAGCAGCGCCCTATCACCTGGTTGGGGTGCATTGTTACGCTGAAGCGTTTCATGGTGAATTGCGAGCAGATGTGCAAGTGTGGAGCGAAGTTCTTCGCGTGGCACAATTGCATCAATCAATCCATGTGACAAAGCAAATTCGGCAGTTTGGAATCCGGGCGGCAACTCTTGTTTGATCGTGTCTTTGATAACACGCTGGCCAGCAAAACCAATTAACGCACGCGGTTCTGCCAAAATAATATCACCTTGCATTGCAAATGATGCAGTTACACCACCAGTGGTTGGATCGGTCAGAACGGATATATAGGGAAGATGCTCTTCGGCATACTGCTCAAGCGCGCAGCTCACCTTCGCCATTTGCATAAGCGACATAAGCCCCTCTTGCATACGCGCACCGCCTGATGCACAGAATAAAACAAGCGGCAATCTATTTGTTCGCGCATGCTCAACCAAACGCACAACTTTTTCACCAACAACCGTACCCATAGATCCCATCAAAAAACGCGAATCCATGATGCCTATAGCAACGTCTAAACCGGCAATTCTTCCCGTGCCGGTCACGATTGCCTCATCGATTCCAGAAGTCTCCCGCAGTTTATCAAGCTTGTCGACATAACCAGGGAAATTAAGCGGATCTTTCTGCGTTACATCGTTGTTTAATTCAACAAAGCTGCCATCATCGAGCAAGTCATTTATGCGCTCATGGGCGCTCATGCGAATATATTCGCCACATCCTGGACAAACATAGTGTCCAACCGCCAAAGACGATTCATCAAATTTCAAGCCACAATGTGCACATGTACGCCATAACCCCTGATCAATTGCTGGCTTCTTGGTTTCACAAAGCGTCCAACCAAGCAAAGGAGTTGCGTTATCTAAAGGCTTAAACACCCTAACTCCCGCACCTTTGGCGCGCGCTAAAAAGCTATCCACTTCAGCAAGCGATAACGCCTCATCGCAAAGCAGGATGGTTTTCGCGTCACATGCGCGAGCTGCTTCAAGCACAGCATGACTATTTGCGAAGAGCTGCTCGGAATACTTTTCCCCCATCGTCACCGTTTGATCCGCACACTTCAAATGCGATTCAAAGCGCTTGTCATTAGTTGTCGGAGCGATGGTTGCAAAACCTGCTTCTGCACATGCAGCTAAGAGCGGTTTAGAATTGCGCGACCTGCTCATAACCAAAACACGTGGCAAGTTCTCAAGGTTTTGATCGGTATCTGTGCGTGCGTTGTTTGAGCGCTTACGCACGGGAGAGACTGACATAGTTACCGTGGTAAAACCTGAAAGCGCACCAGCATCAATTGCATTTGGCGCTACATCAAGTTCACTTGCTGCTTCATGAGCAATGCGACTCAGCTGATAGGCAACATCAAGTGCATCATCTGCGCCCAAAAGCTCAGAAGCCTCTAAGG
Organism: bacterium D16-34; assembly: GCA_003612515.1. Classification (GTDB taxonomy): domain Bacteria; phylum Actinomycetota; class Coriobacteriia; order Coriobacteriales; family Eggerthellaceae; genus Xiamenia. The sequence goes on along the minus strand of RAZB01000002.1, from coordinate 56,847 downwards.
ATGTTAATTTTTTCTGAGCGTCACTCAGTTCACCTTGTGTATCTAAAGTAATGTATTCCACGATATCAAAGCCTCACTTGACCTGGTAATTTATGCAAGCACATACTTCTGTGTCGCACTGGCACATACTTCCCCATCAACATATGCAGTCACCTCGGCTACACAAAGCTTTGAAGATGACTTCACGATTTCAGCTTTAAGCGTAAGCGTCTCACCAGGACGAACTTGGCGACGAAATTTCGCCTTATCAATACCGGTCAAAAACCCAACCGATCCCTCGGCTCCACGCGCATATAAGATACAAAATGAGGCGGCTTGCGCTAATGCCTCCATGATTATCACGCCAGGTAAAACCGGGTATCCTGGGAAATGCCCCTCAAACAGCGGAAGCGTGGGATCCACATCAAGCTCAGCCTCAACGCTTACGCCTGGCTCGCACGTCAAAACCCTACTGACCCAGCAAAATGGATCGCGGTGGGGCAAGACCTGCTCCACGACGCTTTTATCACAAGGAAAGGTGATTTCCATAGCTACTCCTCGTCTTTGAATGGCGAAATTGCCAAACACGCATTATGGCCGCCAAAACCAAGTGAATTCGACAAAGCAACCTTCTGCGGATATTGCTCAAGCGGCTCAACCAAAACGCGCACGGGACACTCCGGATCTGCATGAGTGAAACCAGTTGTTGGTGGCACGCAATCATTATGCACTGAAAGCGCGCATATAATCGCTTCAATGGCACCTGCCGCACCTAACGTGTGACCTGTGGTGCCCTTAATAGAAACGACAGGGATTTCGCGTCCTGCCTCTTCGCCACAAAGCGCAATCAGTGCAGCAGACTCAGTTGAGTCATTTGCGGGAGTAGCCGTACCATGGGCGTTCAAATGTCCCAGATCAGCCGGCGTAAATCCGCCCTCTTCAAGCGCCATTTGCATCGCGCGAATAACCCCTTCTCCACTTGGATCAGGTGCAGTCATGTGATATGCATCGCCCGTTGAGCCAAAGCCAGTTATTTCAGCTAAGATATGCGCCCCACGTGCCTTCGCATGCTCAAGCGACTCCAAAACCACAGCTCCTGCACCTTCGCCCGCAACAAAGCCTGCACGATCTGCATCAAAGGGTCGAGAAGCCTCATGCGGATCCTCGATTTGGGAAAGCGCACCGAGGTTGGTAAAGCCCGCAATACAAATTGGCGACACCGACTCTTCAGCACCACCAGCAAGCGCAACATCTACATACCCATGGCGAATATCACGTACTGCAGCACCGATACTATGAGCACCTGTTGCACATGCGGTCACTACATTTAAGCACTCGCCTTTCATGCCATAGCGAATAGAAAGGTTACCTGCGGCAATATTCCCAATCATAGTCGGAATGAACAAAGGACTGACTCGTTTTGGTCCTTTTTCTTCAAGCGTTGCAAACCCTGCTTGTAGCTCGTCAATGCCGCCAATGCCTGTGCCAAATACCACCGCTACACGTGTTGGATCTTCTTGTGTCATGTCAAGGTTTGCTTGAGCAAGTGCTTCATCTGCTGCAACGATTGCATACTGCACAAAGCGCTCAAATCGACGAGCTTCCTTTTTCGACAAGCCATGTTCGGTAGGGTCGAAATTTTTAATCTCGCCTGCATTATGTACCTCGTATTCAGAGGTATCAAAGCGCTCTATTTCTGAAATGCAGCACTGCTTGTTCATAACCGCATTCCAAAGCGCATCTACACCCACACCAGCTGGGCTAATAGCACCCATGCCGGTAATAACGACACGGTGTGTTCCGTCTGGACGACGATAGGTGTTAGCGCAGTCTTTACTATTGCTTATCTGCTCGTTGGCGCTCATAATGCCATACCTCCATCAATACAAATTACCTGTCCGGTAATATAGGCTGCTTTCTCACTTGCAAGAAAACCAACCAGCGCGGCCACTTCCTGCGCCTCGCCAAAACGCTTTGCTGCAATACGATCAGAAATAGCTGCCTTTTGGGTTTCAGACAATGCATCAGTCATATCAGTAGCAATAAAGCCTGGAGCAACAGCGTTTACGGTAATATTGCGCGCTGCGAGTTCTTTTGCAAGAGACTTGGTGATGCCGATAACTCCAGCTTTTGATGCCGCGTAGTTTACCTGCCCCGCATTTCCTGCAACGCCCACCACGCTCGACATGTTAATAATGCGGCCATATCGCTGCTTCATCATTTTAGAGGCCGCTGCTTTACAACAGTTAAATGTGCCTTTCAGGTTAACCGAGATTACCGCATCGAAATCTTCTTCTTTCATACGCGCAGCGAGACCGTCTTTGGTTATGCCCGCGTTATTAACTAACACATCTACGCTGCCAAACGCAGAAACACAGCAATCAATCAAGTTCTGTGCGCTAGGAGCATCTGCAACATTAGCAACGCAGCATATAGCTTTAATGCCATAAGCATCCTCAAGTTCAGAAGCGAAGTGCTCTAAGTGCTCGAGACCTGATTTGCTTGAACAATTCAAACAAATGTTATAGCCCTTCTCGGCAAGTTCTCGAGCGATCGCCGCACCAATACCTCTGCTTGAGCCGGTTACTATCGCGTTTCTCTTTGTAGTCTGTTCAGCCACTCTCATCACTCACATTCGCTTTTTGAATTTACATAAGCATCAAAACTGGGGCGATCCGAAATCACCTTTCGATCAACATCTTTATTGATTCGTTTGACGAGATTTGCCAACACTCCACCATAACCAAGCTCTACAAACTCAACCGCATTCGCGTCAATCAGATTTTGCACCGACAGGTCAAAACGTACCGGATGAGTAAGATGATCAGCGAGTTGTGCCTTAGCCTGATCAGGCGCAAGTGGTAAAGCAGTCACGTTGCTAATCAACGGAATTTGCGCTTCATTAAATTCGAGGTTGTTAAGATAAGCTGATAGTTTTTCTGCAGCCTGAGCCATCAAGGGAGAATGAAAGGCGCCAGAAGTTGCTAATCGCGATGATCGCTTACCTTGTTCAGCCCACGCCGCCTCAGCGCGCCCAACCGCCTCACTCGTACCAGAAATAACAATCTGACCTGGTGAGTTGTAATTTGCAGCAACAAGGACATCACCATCTGCACACTGCTCGCAAAGTGCCAAAACACTTGGCTCATCCGCTTTTAGAAGCGCACTCATGCATCCGGGGTTTTCAGCTGCCGCTTCAGCCATCAAACGTGCGCGCTCTTTTACGAAAGCAAAAGTTGCTTCATCGCTCAGCATTCCAGAAATTGGTAGCGCACTTATCTGCCCCAATGAAAAACCAAGCACTGCATCTGGCGCTATACCACGCGCAAGAAGCGCGCGAGCCTGTGCCACGGAAAGCACGCACATGCAAGGTTGTGCAAATGCGGTGTTGTTGATTTTATCTTCGGTAGCGGTTTCGATAAATTCAGCAACATCAAAACCTAAAACATCTGAAGCGCACACAAAGGTGTCGCGAACTTCAGGGATATCTTGCAAGTCAAGACCCATGCCGGGTTTTTGTGCACCTTGACCTGAAAACATCCAGACCGATGCATTTGTTGTTTTCCCAAGCTCTAGTGACATTTATTCACCTCGCAAGGCATTTGCTCGTGCCATTTGCTCAAGATCAAGCGCGCCGAACGTTACCGCTTCATCCATAAGCTCATCAATAACTGCACGTGCAGTTTTGCGCTCTTTTACCAAAGCGGCAATCTGACCTGCCATCATTGAGCCATTTTCAACATCGCCATCAATTGCACGTTTGAGCGATCCGAGATACATCTGCTCAAGCTCATCCCCATGCGCTTCCATGTCTGCTTCTAAAGAACGAACTTTTCGCGAAAATTTATTCTTTAAGCAACGTGCGGGATGCCCACTGCCACGACCGGTAACAATCGTATCTGAATCCTTAGCTGCTAACACGCGCTCTTTATATGCCTCAGCAATACTGCATTCTTCCACGGTCAAGAATCGCGTTCCCATTTGCACCGCTTCTGCACCAAGGGCAAACGCAGCAACAATTCCTCTGCCATTAGCAATACCACCTGCACCAATAACAGGAATTGAAACAGATGCACATACGCTTGGCACAAGCGCCATCGTGGTTAGCTCACCAATATGCCCACCTGACTCAGTGCCTTCTGCCACCACAGCATCAACACCTAAACGTTCCATACGCACCGCAAGAGCTGTTGAGGCAACAACGGGAATAACTTTGATATTGGCTTCTTTCCACATAGGTAAGAAATTTGCTGGCGAACCAGCGCCTGTGGTGATTACATCAATACCAAGCTCAGTTAACAATTCGGCAGTTTGCGCAGCACCAGGATCCATCAGCATAACATTAGCGCCGAGCGGCTTATCGGTCAGCGAACGAGCAATGCTCACCTGTTCACGCACCCATTCAGCAGGTGCTCCACCACACGCTATAATTCCCAAGCCACCAGCTTCGCTTACCGCTGCAGCAAGTTTGCCATCAGCGATACGTGCCATAGCACCTTGAATAACCGGAACTTCAATACCCAACAATTCTGTTATGCGTGTTTTCATGTTTAACCCTATCTGACTCTCATTATGCATCTAGTACATGCTTATTCATAAACTCATATTTTACCGTGCTCACAGGCTTGCTTGCTTCACACATCAGCCGAAGAGCAACCACATCCGTCAAGTGCCTTCTAATTGTGTTTCTTGAGACTCAAAAAAGTTTTTGATTTTAACGAGGGCGTCAGCAAGTATTCCTATTTCTTCTGAAGTCAAACCAGAAAGCGCCTCATCAATCATTTGCTTATGGAATTTCTCATGAGCACAGCGTGCAAGTTTTCCTTTTTTCGTTAACGACACAAGAACTTTTCGCCTATCGTTTTCAGGACGAAAACGTGCCGCATAGCCTTTGTCTACCAGCTTAGAGATTGCAACTGTTGCTGTTGCCATCGTGATCCCAAGGCTTGAAGCTATTTGCTTCATGGGCACATCCCCCTCAAGCCCAATAGCATCAATAGTATGAAGCTCAGAGATTGTCAGCGCATCCATATCATGCAAACTGATTGATTTTTCTTCGACTCGCAAAATGGTGGCAAAGGTCTTAGTGAGCAACTCGTTTATTTGCTCATAGGTTTGCACAGAGAGCGCATGTGTACTCACATGACATCCTTTTCACTCATAAGATTTCAAAAACATGCTTCTTATAATCATCAGCATAATGATCATGGTATCGTATTTATTTTGATAATCAAAGTATTTGACAGGCGTACTATATGCTTTCCACAAAACTAAAGCTAATCAGATATCGTACAGATCCATACTTGCCTGCTGTTTTTTGAAAGCGTCTTTGTCTGAGAGCGTAAAGTTCAATTTTCTATTTGCCGGATCCACCTCATGCACGCAAACATATACACGCACCCCTAAGCTATAGACCGTATCGCTCTGTTCGCCAATAAGTTGATAATGCGTGGCATCAAAAATGTAGTATTCGTCTGGTAGATGGCGAAGTCCAACCATGCCCTCAACAGTATTTTCCAGTTGCACAAACAAACCTTGCTGTGTCACGCCTGAAATCGTTCCGGGAAATATTCTTCCAACAAAGCGTTGCATATATTCAAGCATCTTGATTTCTTGAGACTGTCTCGCAGCAGTCTCAGCAATGCGCTCGGTATCTGATGTGTGTTGCGCAAGCCAGGTCAGAGCCTCTTTCTGAGACGATGAGAATAGCTCATGAGCAAATAGTTGCGAGCGAAGAGCCCTGTGCACAACCAGATCTGGATATCGCCTGATTGGTGAGGTGAAATGCGTATACGTTTCCAATCCGAGCCCATAATGCGGATCGCAATGAGCCGAATAATGAGCGCGCATCATAGCTCTCAGCAAAAGCGAGGTTACCAAATAGTGCTCAAGCCGGCCTTCGCTATAGGTAAGTGCGCGTTGTATCTGTTTCGCATCACCAGCAACAAACTTCCGCGTGTCAACCTTCTCAAACCAACTATACTGCGCAAAAAGCGGCACCAAAGCTGCTAAGCTGTCAGCTGCAGGTGCCTCATGGACACGATAAAGACTGGGAATTTGCTGCTCAAAAGTATATTGCGCAACCAACTCATTCGCTAAAATCATAGCTTCTTCAACAAGCATTGTTGCCCGATTCTTCGTGCGAAGATCGATCGATACAACCTCTTTATCTTTACCAAGGACAACCTTAGCTTCAGGATGCTCAAAATCTATGCCACCTTGTACACTCCGTGAAGCTATTCGTGCTTGTGCAATTCTATCAAGCCCGCACAGCATGCGCGTAAGGTCACGCTTATTGGTGTGATGCAAAATGGAGTGTTCAAGTTCTACCTGATCAGCGAAAGAATAGTCATCAGCTTCACCATCAAAGCATGCTTCTAAGATCGTCAAAGCATCATCATAGGTTAGCCGCGCAGCAGAGCAGATGAGCGCCGGATAAAACTCTACATCTAAGATGTTTGCTTGATCATCGAAAATAACATCAACGCTGAGCGTTTGTCGAATTTCACCAGGTTTCAATGAGCATATATCATTTGAAAGCTTTTCAGGGAGCATGGGAATAACACGGTCGGCTAAATATACGCTCGTTCCTCGCCTGCGAGCATCTAAGTCAAGCGAGCTATCCCAGCCCACATAAGCGCCAACGTCAGCTATATGTATACCCAATCGCCAACAGGCCAACCCATCATAGGTTACCTGATCAAATGACAACGCATCATCAAAATCCTTTGCGTCTTTGGGGTCTATGGTGATTACCACTCGATCAGTTATATCTCTATACCCCAACGCTTGAGCAGCACGCACATCAATCTTGCATGACTGCGCTTGTTCAAGCGCGGCCTCAGAAAACCTTGTTTCAAGCTTATGTTTTGTTATAAGCGCATCAATGGATGACTGCGCAATATCGGCATCGTCTAAGACTTCTTCTATTACACCGCTTGCAGCACTATGGCGAGTAGGATAATCAACGATGCGTACGCGCACCAACGACCCATGAGCGATATCGGGATGTTCTGCATGGATAGTGAAAATATCATAGGGAATCCGCTTGTCCTGCGGAACTACCACACCGAAAGGCTCGGCAATCTCATAACGACCCAAAATAGTGTCGTGAGTCCTGTCTATTACGCGCACCACACGTGCCGGTGGCTTTTTTGCTGATACTCTTGATGAGGTCTGCTCGTTTTGTTTGCCACCAGAAATAGGTGCAATCTCAACAAAGTCACCGTCAAATGCACCATTGAGGTATCGAGGCGCTATATAAAACATTCCTTCAGCAGTTTGTACAAAGCCATAACCTGCTGATTGCATTTGCAAAACACCATAGGGATTACTACGCTGGCGCCTCCGCGTAGAACGCCTGCCTGAAGAACGTTTGCGACCCACGTATTTACTCGCTTGCTAACGTTTGTGCTGTCTCAATTGCAAGTGCTTTTTGATTGTCTTCGTCTTCAGAAAGACCTACGCCAATTTCGGGCTGAACACCTACACCTTCGATATCATGACCGAGCGGCGACTTATACAATGCTGCTGTATAGCGAAGTCCGGCACCATAACTGAGATCACGCGTTACTTGAACCGACCCTTTGCCAAGGGTAGTTGTTCCTACGAGCGTTGCGCGCTGATTGTCCGCAAGCGCTGCAGCCAACACCTCAGCACTTGCAGCTGTATTTTCGTTAATTAAGACAACTAATGGTTTATCAGTGACCAAGCTCGTAGCAGTACCATTAGCATTTTTCGTAGTTTCATCTGCGTCTTTTGTCTGAATGCGAACAATAGTGCCACTGCGTATAAACAGACTTGCAACGTCCACTGCTTGCGTCAAATAACCACCAGGATTATCTCGAATATCAAGCACAAATGCAGTTGCCCCCTGATTGTTTAACTCCTCAATGGCATCTTCAACAAGGCTTGCCGCATTTTGGGTGATTTGCTTGAGCTGAATATAGCCAACTGTTCCAATCATTTCGGCAGTCACATTTTTCACCGTGTAGTCAGTACAGGTAAGCGTGGTTCGATATTCAGTACCACCTTCATCATCTAAAGAGGTAGGACGTCGCCAGGTGATAACAACATCTTCGCCATCTTTAGCCTTGAGTGCTGAAGTAACCTCACTCACCGTCCAATCGTGCGAATGATCGCCATCAATGGCCACGATAAAATCACCGGCCTGCACGTTAGCATTCTGCGCTGCTGATCCTTCAAAAACATCAACCGCATAGGTCTTTCCTTGGTACTCCGAGAAAAGTACACCTACACCGCCCACATTCGATGCGGTGTCTTGCGAAATTGTTTCATATTGAGAAGGAGAATAGTAGCGAAGATACGGATCTTCTGTTGTGTCTGCAAGTGCTTCAATGAGCTTCTCGGTTGCTCTTTCTAAGTCATACTGATCAAGACTATCTTCAGAAAGAATCTTTTCAACCTCAGCCATACGACCATCAAGCGTGGATGAGTCGTTGGCATTTGTCTTGGTCAAAGTAGCATCTTGCGCAGCCATTCCTGGAAAGCCAAGCATGCCAAGCAAAGGCGCATCTCCACGAACTAAAAAGCCTGCAAAAAATGCTGCACAGATCAGTAACGCGCATACCAACAACTTCAACAGGCGAATATTGCGGATGCGCGTTTTGGTAACTGACGCGTTCAGCACAGACTTGTTTGCATGTTTTCCCATGAACTACAAACCGCCGAAATTATACTTTCAGGTAGCGACGCATTGCAAAGGCAGAACCAATAAGACCAATAATCAAACCAGATACCGCAAGCATCACATAGATGAACAAGAAAGCAGTAGGTCCGATATCGAAGTTCAAGAACATCAACGCAGTTTGCAACTTAGGCAAAACCAAATAGCGAAGCAGCTCAAGAACACCAACAGCTAAGGCAGCTCCAATAACAGCATGCAGCGCACCTTCCATAAGAAACGGCCCGCGAATAAAGCCATTTGATGCACCAACCAAACGCATGATAGCAATCTCTTTACGACGAGCAAGAATAGCCAAGCGAATGGTGTTATTGATAAATACCAACGCGATAAAGATGAGAAGAGCAACTAATGCCATACTGATATAGCGAACGTAATTCGTAAGCGTGAACAGGCGCTCTACAGTCTGCTGGCCATACTTAAGTGACTCTGCAGGATTATCTGGCTCATCGCAAATTTGTTGGAAGGTGGTATTGCTTTCAATCTGACTAGCAACTTGCTCTACCATCTGCGGATCTGATAATTCGACATCAATAGAAGCAGGTAACGGGTTTTGACCATCAAGCGTATCGATAATATCTGAGTTTGAAGTTTGACGGAAATTTTCAAGTGCCTGGTCTTTGGTGGTGAAACTTACTGACTGTACACCCTCAAGTCCGCGAATATACGACTCAACGGTATCAATATCTGCCTCCGAGGCATCATCTGAGACAAATGCCGTAATAGAAACTTCGCTTTCAAGCGAAGAGGCAACGTTGTCTACCACATAGCCGCCGATCATAAAAATACCAATGATCAGAAGCGACAAAAAGATGGTAATAATAGAGCCTAATGCCGTTGACAAGTTGCGCGAAAAGCCCGTAAAAGACTCTCTCAGGAAATAGAAGAAACTAGCCATTGACTCGGTACACTCCCCTTTCCCGGTCTTGGGTCAATACGCCACGATCAAGCGCGATAACACGACGACGCATGTTGTCTACCATTTCACGGTCATGTGTTGCCACTAAAACTGTCGTGCCCGTACGATTAATTCGCTCGAGCAAATCCATAATGCCGCGTGAAGTTTGCGGGTCAAGATTACCCGTTGGCTCGTCACAAATCAGAAGCGGCGGCCGGTTAACAATAGCACGAGCAATAGAAACGCGCTGTTGCTCACCACCAGAGAGCTGATCTGGTCGTTTATTAAGCTTATCTTGCAAGCCAACCAAACGAAGCACCTCTGGCACTTGCGTTTTAATTACATGGCGCGACTTGCCAATTACTTCAAGTGCGAATGCAACATTCTCAAAGACGGTCTTGTTGGGAAGCAACTTGAAGTCTTGAAAAACGCATCCGATGTTGCGACGAAGATAAGGAACGCGCCAATTGCGCATAGTGGTTAAATCCTCATCGGCAACTTTAATAGTTCCAGAAGTTGGCTTAATCTCGCGAATAAGCATGCGAATAAAGGTAGATTTACCTGATCCTGAATGACCGATCAAAAATACGAATTCGCCAGCGAATATCTCAAGCGAAATATCATCAAGCGCCGGTTTGTTGGGCTGAGCAGGATATATTTTTGTCACATGATCAAAAGTGATAACTGGCAACCCATATGACTGTGGGATGTCATCAATATCTAACTCAGGTAAAGCAGCCGACAACTGCGACGTTGCCTGCCGTGCCGAATACGCAGGCATACCTTGGCTCATGTCGTATGTCACAGAATGCTCCATTCAAGTAGTACTTATAGTGCGACTGTATAATCTTATCAGAAGCACTAGCGCGCAATAACCCTCTTCACAGCTTCAACAATGGCAGCAGCATCCATCTTGAAATAGTCCATCAATTCAAGATATTCGCCGGATTTACCAAAACGGTCTTTCATGCCAATAAACTCAAGCGGAGTTGGTTTGTACTCACATACTAATTCCGCTATTGCAGAGCCGAGACCACCATAGACGCTATGCTCTTCAGCTACTACTGCACATCCGGTTTTAGCAAGAGATGCAAGTATAGTGTCTTCATCTAACGGTTTAATGGAAAACACATCAACAACTTCCGCATCAATACCTTGCTCAGCAAGTGTTTCTGCGGCTTGAAGTGCCTGATCAACTTCAACTCCACAAGCAAAGATTGTTACATCTTTGCCCTCGCGAAGTACATAAGCACGACCAATTTCAAGCTCAACATCATCGGCATACACCGCAGGAACTGATGCTCTTCCCATGCGCACATATACCGGACCGGGCGTTTGTGCTGCCAGACGAAGTGCTGAGGCTGCAGCTGCATAATCTGCGGGAACTAAAACCCGCATATTGGGCAGGCCGCGCATGAGCGAAATATCTTCAAGCATCTGATGAGAACCACCATCAGGGCCTACTGAAATACCTGCATGCGTTGGAGCAATTTTTACGTTGAGGTTGCTATAACACACCGTATTGCGAATTTGATCATATGCACGACCGGTGCCAAATACCGCAAACGAACCCGTAAATGCGATATGTCCGGTAATAGAAAGTCCAGCCGCAACATCAATCATATTCTGTTCTGCAATACCGCAGTTAAAAAGACGATCTTCAAAGCCGGCATCTGCTAATTTCTTTGTAGTCGTTGAACCGGTTAGGTCGGCGTCAACTGCCACTACAGGTAAACCTTCCTGGGCTAGATGCACGAGTGTTTCACCATAGGCTGCACGTGTTGCACGCTTCACTTGTGCTTGCGCTTCATCAGCTCGTTTAATCACGATCTCTCTCCTTTGCCTACTGTGCATCTAATTCTTCAAGAGCGGCTTTAGTCTGCTCATCATTGGGAGCTTTACCATGCCAAGAAGCTTGATTTTCCATAAAGGATACGCCTTTACCCTTCACGGTTTTTGCAATAATTACCTGCGGCTTTGCATCATGCGATGCTTTAGTCTGTTTCAACAGGTCAATCAATGCGTCAATGTCATGACCGTCAACGGTATGCACATCCCAACCAAATGCTGCAAACTTTTCACACAGATCAGATGGATTGCACACCTCTTCTGTTTTGCCATCAATTTGCAGCCCATTACGATCAACAATTGCCACAAGATTATCAAGCTTATAATGCGCCGCATACATAGCAGCTTCCCAAACCTGACCCTCTTCGCATTCGCCATCACCAAGCAACGTAAATACTGTTGCAGGCGAATTATTCAGCTTAAGACCCGAAGCTGCACCAGCAGCAATTGACAAGCCTTGACCTAAAGATCCCGTTGAAACTTCAACGCCATTCAACAGATTTGAATCAGGATGACCTTGCAAACGCGATCCAAGCTGGCGAAGGGTCATAAGCTCTTCGCGAGCAAAATATCCAGCATGGGCAAGCGTGGTATATAAAACCGGAGCCGCATGACCTTTAGCCAAAATAAAGCGATCTCTATTCGGATCATCAGGATTGGCTGGATCGTAGTTCATGACGCCACCAAAATAGAGTGCTGTCATAATCTCGACACTTGAAAGCGAACCACCCGGATGGCCACTTCCTGCTTTTGCAATCATGGCAACAATGTCTTTGCGCATCTGTGTTGCCCGCTGCTCAAGTTCGGTCATGGTATTTCCTTTCCGTTTTACCAACTAACCTTTTACCAGTACCAGTCTACCCTACTGAGAGACACGCCAACGGTGATAACCAATAACAAAATCGTCTAAATCACCATCTAATACGGCATCAACATTTCCCGTTTCAACGCCACTGCGAACATCTTTAACCATCTGATAAGGATACAAAACATAATTGCGAATTTGCGAACCAAAGGAGTTTTCCATACGCTCGCCACGGATGGACGCCAACTCTTCAGCACGCTTTTGTTCCTCAAGCTCATAAAGCTTTGCTTTAAGCACACGAAATGCGGCCTCTTTATTTTGCAACTGCGACTTTTCGTTTTGACACGTCACTACAATACCAGTTGGCATGTGCGTTAAACGCACCGCAGAATCAGTGGTATTCACACATTGTCCACCCGGACCGCTTGATCGATACACATCAACGCGAACATCTGCAGGATTAAGATCAACCTCAATATCATCTGGCAACACCGGCAATACTTCTACGCCAGCAAAGGTGGTTTGCCTGCGCGCCTTAGCATCAGTGGGCGAAATGCGCACCAATCGATGTACGCCATTTTCACTTCTGAGCATGCCATAAGCATTGCGACCCTCAATCTGAATCGTTGCGCGATCAAGCCCAATACCTTCTCCAGGTACGGCATCTAAAACGGTGACTTTCCAACCACGAGACTCCGCATAGCGCGTATACATGCGATACAGCATATCTGTCCAGTCTTGTGCCTCAAGGCCACCTTGACCTGGGTTTACGGTCAAAATAGCATCCCCGCCATCAAACTGCTCTGAAAACCATGAGTTAATCTCAAGATTGTCGAGCAACCGAGAGAGCTTTTCAAGCGCACTTATTGCCTCTTCAGCGAAGCTTTCGTCATCTTGTGCCAGCTCAGCAGCGGTTTGAGCATCAGCCAAAAGCGAGAGCGCCTCATCATATTCTTGCAAGGTATCGCGCAAATTGCTTGCTTGCTTTGAAACCGCTTGCGCGTGCGCTTGATCTTCCCAAAAACCCGGCTGGGAGCTTTGGGCATCGAGATCTTCAAGCGTTTTGCGCGCATCATCAATATGCAGGTAGGCGCGTGCATCAGAAACACGCTCGCCTACCTGCTCTAATTCTTTTAGATCAACTTGAGCCATACTACCTTTAATTATCCTTGCCGTGGCATTTCTTATACTTCAGACCAGATCCGCAAGGGCAAGGATCATTTCGTCCAACATTGGCAAACGGATCATCTTTGTCTTTTACGTATGTTTGCGGTTTTGCTGTAGGAGCAGGACGAGGAGGTGCTCCTGGAGCCGGTGCTGCTTGAGCAGACTGGCGTGCTCGAGAAGCAGCCACGCTTGTTTGCTCAAGTGCTTGTTCAGGATTAGAATAGCTCACCTTACCATCAAGGGGCGAGCGCTCTTCGCTAATTTGCGGCTTATCTTGAGCAACTGCTACCTGCAAGCGCAACAAGGTACGAAGATAGTCTTCATACATTGAAACCGTGAGGTTTTCAAATGCGGCATATGCCTCGTTTTTGTACTCAACCAACGGGTCACGCTGCGCCATTGCTCGAAGACCAATACCAGCTTTAAGGTAGTCCATCTCAGAAAGATGAGCCATCCAACGCGTATCAATAATGCGCAGCATTACCTGGCTTTCGAGCATGCGCATTGCCTGGTCGCCAAGCGTTTCTGCCTTTTGCTCATACACCGACTGCAAATACTCACAGAGCGTCTCTTCTACCATGGCAGGGTCATCTTCGTGATCAACTGCATTGACATCAAAGTCAGGCATACCGGTCATATTAGCTGCCCACATGTTCACCGCTTGAATATCCCAGTCGTCAGATGGATATTTTGCCGGACAATTTTCTTGAACAATACCTGCCACCGCATCGGCAATAATGCGCGGAATGCGTTCATCCATATCTTTGCCATCTAAGATAGCGTTACGTTCATCATAAATTGCAACACGCTGCAGATTCATAACATCGTCGTACTCAAGAACGTTTTTACGTGCAGCAAAATGCATGGTCTCAACTTGTCGCTGAGCACCTTCAATAGCCTTTGACACCATACCTGCCTGGATGGGCATATCCTCAGGCATGTCGGTCTTCTCCATCATTTTTGCAATGGAGTCCATCCTGTTGCCACCAAACAAGCGCATCAGGTCATCTTCAAGCGACAAGTAAAATTGCGTCACGCCAGGGTCACCTTGACGACCAGCACGACCACGAAGCTGATTGTCAATTCGGCGAGACTCGTGGCGCTCGGTACCAATAACGGTTAAGCCGCCAGCCGCAAGCACCTCTTCGTGCTCTTTTGCACAAATTGCTTTCGCCTCTTGAAGCGCTGCTTTTCGCTGTTCTTCAGTTGCGGGTGGAGCGTCGTCTTCTTCAACAATTGCATCGGGCTCTAAATCGGGATTTAAACCTTGAGCGCGCAATGCGTCTTCTGCCATCTGCTCAGGATTACCACCAAGCAAGATGTCGGTACCACGACCAGCCATGTTGGTAGCAATAGTAACAGCACCAACGCGACCAGCTTGTGCAATGATATGAGCTTCGCGCTCGTGATTTTTCGCGTTTAAGGTCTCATGTTTAATTCCACGCTTATCAAGCAAGCGACTCAATCGCTCTGAACTTTCGATGGATACCGTACCTATCAAACACGGCTGCCCATTGGCGTTGCGCTCGGCAACCTCATCTGCAACTGCATTAAACTTCGCATTGATCGTGCGATAGATCAGATCATCTTCGTCTTTACGAACAACTGGCTTATTAGGCGGAATAGCCACAACTGGCAGGTTGTAAATCTGCCTAAATTCGGCATCTTCGGTCATAGCCGTACCGGTCATGCCGGACAACTTGTCATACAAGCGGAAATAATTTTGAAGCGTGATAGTAGCAAGCGTTTGATTCTCTTCGCGAATCAGCACGCGCTCTTTAGCTTCGACAGCCTGATGCAGACCCTCTGACCAGCGCCTTCCCTCCATGATACGACCGGTGAACTCATCGACGATCTTGACTTCGCCATCCACAACCACATAATCAATATCTTTGTGGAATAAAAACTGCGCTTTGAGCGCTTGCTGCAAATGATTTGCAAGCTGACCTGAGGGATCGGCGTAGATGTCATCAATGCCAAGCATTGCTTCAATTTTTTCAAGACCGCTTTCAGTCGCGGTGATAGTCTTTTTCGCCTCGTCCATTTCAAAATCAACATCACGGCGAAGACCAGGCATAACACGTGCGAACTTGTTATATGTTTCTGCAGCTTGTGTACCTGCACCTGAAATAATCAACGGCGTACGCGCTTCGTCAATCAAAATGGAGTCAACCTCGTCGACGATGGCGAAAGCATGACCGCGTTGCACGCGTGATTCAGCACGAGTGACCATGTTGTCGCGCAAGTAGTCAAAACCAAACTCAGAGTTTGTACCATAGGTTACATCCGCCTCGTATGCAGGCTTTTTAGCAGCATTACGCTGACCATTTTGAATGAGTCCCACTTTCATGCCAAGCGCTTTGTAAACCTGACCCATCCATTCAGAGTCGCGCTTTGCAAGGTAATCATTTACGGTTACAACATGGACGCTGCCACCAGACAGCGCATTGAGATAGCCCGCCAACGTTGAAACAAGCGTCTTACCTTCACCTGTTTTCATTTCAGCAATTTGACCATCATTGAGAGCCATACCACCAATGAGCTGCACGTCAAAATGACGAAGACCAATGGTTCTGACCGATGCTTCACGAACCGCAGCAAAAGCCTCAGGCAGCAGTGCCGCCAAATCTTCACCATTCTCAAAACGCTCTTTGTAAAGCGCAGTCAAAGCCATAAGTTCTTCGTCACTCAAAGCTTTCATCTGAGGCTCTAATTCATTAACGCGAACAACCAACGCTTGATAGTTTTTCATCTGCTTACCCTCGCCAAGGGTCAGCAGTTTAGAGAGAAATCCTGCCATGTGCTAAGCCTTCCTAACGCCTTTAACCCCAGACTAAAGGCGGTTACATGCATACATAATCCGTGTGTACTTTATCACAGTGTCCCAGGCTAGGCGCCTCTATGCATCAAACAAGCATTTCTTCAGACTCTATGATGCTGTGGTAGAGCCGCATGAGTTCAGCTGATGCATCCATGCCTTGCTCGTCGGTCAAATAACGCCGACACAACAAGCACGTCTCCATAGCTGCACTACGCTGCCCCACAGCAAGTTGTGCGCGCACAAGCGCCTCATACGCATCTTCCCTCGTACGATCCCGCTGCAATGCCGCCCGAGCAAACCACAAGCTTTCCTGCGCACGTGATGCCCCAAGCAACCTCGACGAAGCGTTTACCAGTGCATCCACAAGATTGCTCCGATAGTCATTTCTCCAAGATTCAATCTTGGCATTCTCGTTATCGCTTGGCAAAATATCTTCGCTAAATTCTTGATTTACGCGCCTCAACAGCTCAGGCCAACCTTCATAGGTTGGCTGCTCAAAGAAGAGAGACTGGCAAACCAACTCCATATTCATTACGTCGGTTTTCAAAAGCGCTGCATCCAAACGAAGTGATTGCTGCTGGCGAATAAGATAGGGGCACTCTCCATCGGGCGTCAGAAGCGCGGATCGCAGTTGCGACCACAAACTGTAGAGCCCTTTGCGTCCTGCCACAAGCGAAGTACCAGGCCAAATAATTTCTACCAGCTTATCGCGTGAATACTCTTTTCCTTTATTGAGCACTAAAAGCGCCAACAGCGTTTTAAGTTTTTGCCGACGAAAACGATCCGGCTCCACGCGTTTGTCCCCAATAAACACTTCCAAACCCCCTAAAAGGTTCACGGTAAGCATGGGATAGGTACTTTTCTCAGGTGCGGCTTGCGAAAGTGTCCGTGCAACGCTCTTGTCTGGAGTAGCCACTGCAGGCTTATGCACCTTCGCTATCTTTTGATGCAGAAAGTTCTCCAATTCTCTGCGTTGCTGCAAGCTCACCACGTTCATAAATTGAGCTTGACCAACTTGCTCTTCAAAATATGCTGGCAGAGTTACAAGCCCTTTGTCCACAAGTCTGCTTAATGCCAGAATACAAACACTCTGCGAATAGGTTAAGGCTTCATTTTCAATTTGCGCTACATAGGTATACACCTGATGAACTACGCGATGCAACATCTGATGCCCTGAGGATAATCCCTGTTCATATACTGCGTCAAAGAGCCATGTGGCAGCTGACACATAAGCATTATGGTGACAACTTTTCTCACCATAGACATAAAGCAGTTCACAGGAGCGCTCGAGATTGGCGCTCATTTCTTTGCGAAAGCAAATCAAAAATGCCAGTTGATTCCGAAGGTCACGCTTCACAGAAGTGGCACTAGACAACAACTCAGCCGCATTGCTGAGTATTTTTTGCTGCCTGTCTCTCCCTTCAAGTTGACTGAGCACCAATAACGCCAAAATACGTACATCATTTTGCGCACATGTTGCCTTCGAAAGACGCCCCATCAGTCGTTTCGCTGATTCGTGCTGCGCGAGATAGATAAGCCGTAGTGCTTGTGCGATATCAAGTTGCGCATTAAGGTTCGCACGCTCCCTCCCAAGTGAGGCATACAGTTGGCAAGCTGGATATAAACACATACGATCATGAAGCGTTTGAGCATGCTTCGCTAACCATACTGCCCGATCAGAGCTTGAAAGCGCATTTTGAACCAATTCGCACGCACGCCACTCTTGGTGCTGCATCAGCAAAACATCGCTTAAATGTTTGATGAGGCTTTCCCTATTTGAGCACCGAAGCGTGGTAGCAATTGATGACTTCTTTGGACAAAACACTTCGCAGAGATATTGCACACTAAAATTGAGTGCCACAAAAGCATTCTCTTGCTCGTTACAACTAAACAGTGCATAAGACTGATCCAAAATTTCAATCTCTTCAGGGCTAATATGGCAGCACGCCAGTATGGCTCCTATTTCAGCACTGCGAAGCACCAGCGCAGCAAAAAGTGCACTCCGATATACAGCTGGCATATCCTCTTTAAACAAGCGCTTTAAAAATTCACGCTCATCACCTTTATCCCACGCAAAATATGCAATACGAAAACGTGAGTCTTGGGTTGGCTTTTCGTTTCTCGCATTCAGGTTATATGCATCCATGTGTGAAAAAGACGCTGGTACATCTATATACGAAAGCTCGGCATCAGTCAGTAAAAGATCATGTGCATCAAGTGTTAATCGCGTGCGTTCTTCGCTAAAGACATCATGGGCCGGCGTGCACGTGACAATAACCTCACACGCTTTCGACAAAAGTACATGAATAGTGCTCAGCAGACGCTCGACCCGCTCTGAATCAAGATGCGGTAAATTGAGTATCACAAGCAAAAACGGCTGATCATCAAGTTGCACAAGCGAGCGCGCAATAAGATCTGCATCCAGATCGCGCAAAAAGCACGGAGACGTAGCATCCATCCAGAAGACGTGCTGAAACTGCCAAACCGTCTGCGCATATTCGCAGGCAAGATTTCGCTTGCCGAAGCCAAATGGAGCAGAAATCACGCGAAGAACGTTGCGCTCACGCATCAAATGCGCCACTAAATGCGGACGAGATACGAATTGGTTTGCGGATGTAATTTTGGGACGAGCACCTTTAAGCGCGCAACGAGCAACATATTCGGACATAATGACCACTCCTTCTTAACAAAGAATGGTCAAAAGCCTGTTTTGCTACGGTACCACTCGCAATTCAGGAATGCAAGGTTTTGCTTACTTGCGCTCTAAGAGTTTTGCGATTCGCTCAGAGTACTCGATATTGGTCAATCCTGCCTCAGCAGCAAGATCTATGATAGGCGCATCATTCCAGAGTGCTTCGAGACG
Organism: bacterium D16-34; assembly: GCA_003612515.1. Classification (GTDB taxonomy): domain Bacteria; phylum Actinomycetota; class Coriobacteriia; order Coriobacteriales; family Eggerthellaceae; genus Xiamenia. Next base: position 37,762 of record RAZB01000002.1, on the reverse strand, counting down.
GTAAAACTCGCGCGTCTCTGGTTGGAAGACATGCACGATAAAACTACCATAGTCCAACAATGACCACGTGCCATCTTGAGTGCCTTCACGATGCAGCGGTTTGATATGACCCAAAACTCGCTCCTGCTCCTCGATCTCATCAACAATTGATTCAACCTGACGATTGTTTGCTGCGGTCACAATAACAAAATAGTCGGTCACCCCAATGAGATCGCGAACCTCTTGCACCATAATATCGGTTGCTTTTTTCTCATCAGCCGCACGTGCTGCAATAAGTGCACACGATTTTGAATCGAGCGGTTGTTGGTCTTGAGTCATAACTATCCTTTCATAGAGCTTCGCGCACGATTGCGCTCAACATAGTAATTCCAAATTGTGGCAGTTTGCGGATGAAAACGCCGCTTGCCATCGATAAGTGAAATCAAAATATGGCGAAAAGTCTGCAAAAAGAGCTCTTCAAGCTCCAGCTCACCTTCGACATCACGCAACTGATCGAGCCCAGCAAAGTCTCTTCCTGGCTCAAGCGCATCTGCAATATAGACAATCATATCTAAGTCGCTCATACCAACCGCGCCGGTTGTATGACGCGCAATTGCTTGCAATACCTCAGGAGGAAGTTGCGGATAAATTCGCCCTAAAGCAGCAGCAGCTGTTGGCCCATGCAACAGTCGAGGCATAGTTTCGATGACCGCAGGATGCAAATCAACTCCTAAAACACGCGCACGCTTTTGCGCATCCGCATCGTTAAAATCTTTGTCCCAATCATGCAAAAGGCCTGCAAGACGCGCTGTGTCTTCGTCAACGCCATACAGCTTTGCAAGCTTGCCTGCAGTTTGCGCAACGCGCACGGAATGCTCGTAGCGTTTTGGCTTCAAACGTGCCTTAAGATCGTTTTGACGAGCATCATAAAACGCACTTGTTAGCGGATCACGATCGTCAAACGTGTAATAATCTTGCTCGTTAGCAGGTAGCACTACAGGTAAAGATTGCTTACTCATTTTCGCCAACCATCACTTAGTCTCATATCAGCTTTAGTGTAGCGCTCAGACATCTTGTGACAAAGCATAAAGCTTCTTTTCTGCAATATAGTCACAGACCGCCTCAGGCACCATGTTTGCAATAGATTTCCCTTGCGCAACACGTCGCCTTATATCAGTTGACGAAATATCATAACCATCAACTTCAAGGATCTGAAAACGAAAGCCGTAAGCTTCAATACTATTCAGCATGTCTACATCGAGAGAAAAACCGGGGCGTGTTACACAAACAAACTCTGCTAACTTTGAGAGCCTTTTGGCATCTTTCCATTGAGGGAGTGTCAAAAACGCATCCATGCCAACTATAAAATAATATGTAGTATCAGGATTTGCAGAGGTCAGCTGCTCGAGCGTATCAACGGTATAAGTGTCACCTTCGCGCTCAAGCTCAAGCGTACAAAGCGAAAACTCAGGCATCCCTTCAAGTGCCAACGCACACATCTCACGCCTCATATCTGGCGCTGTTACATTCTGGTCTTTCTTAAAGACCGGGGTTGCCGCCGGCAAAAATAATACGCCATCTAAGCCAAGTGCATCAAAGGCCTGTCTTGCACACAACAAATGAGCATTATGGATAGGGTCAAAAGTGCCACCAAGCACCCCTACTCTTCTTTGCATTTAATCGCGCACCTGACCAGTTCCGCGCACAAGATACTTATAAGTAGTGAGCGCCTCGAGCGCAAAAGGACCTCGCGCATGCAGCTTCTGCGTTGAGATGCCAATTTCAGCACCCAAGCCAAACTGAGCTCCATCGGTAAACGCTGTTGAGGCGTTGGCATAAACTGCTGCCGCGTCAACACCACGCAAGAAAGCATCGATTGCTTGGCATCCCTCATCTGTATGCTCATCTGCAACAATAGCTTCTGAATGATGCGTACCAAAACGATTGATATGGGCAATTGCCTCTTCAACGTCACAAACACATTTGATAGAAATCTCAGGTGCTAAATATTCACGACCCCAATCTTCGTCGGTAGCCAAAACAACTTCAACACCGACATCAAGGCCAACTTCTCCAGCCAGTTCACACACAAGCGAATCCGCATGAATCAAAACACCTTGCGAGACTAAGCTACGCATAATTTCTGGTAGAAGAGTGGCGGCTGCCTCTTCATCAACAAGCAGTGACTCGCAGGCATTACATACTCCGTAGCGCCTGCATTTCGCATTGATGACAATTTCTTTTGCGCGCGCAAGTTCTGCGGTTTTGTGTAAATAGACATGGCAGTTGCCAGTTCCGGTTTCAATAACAGGCACGAGCGAATGCTCAACGCAATGCTGAATCAGACCCGCTCCGCCACGCGGAATAAGCACATCAATCAGACCGCGAAGTTTCATAAGCGCATCTGTTGCACTGCGCTCTGTGGACGTAATGCCAACAATGCACCCTTCAGGCATGCCCGCCTCCCGTGCAGCTCGAGAGAAGCTTTCCACAATAGCAGCATTTGAATGAACGGCAAGGGATCCGCCGCGCAAAACACACGCATTTCCCGACTTCAAACAAATACCAGCTGCATCAGCAGTCACATTTGGGCGCGCCTCATATACCACCGCAACCACACCAAGCGGAGCGCTTATGCGAGTGAGTTCAAGGTCGTTATAGAGCGTTCGTTCTTCCTGCACAATGCCTACCGGATCAGGCAAACGCACCAAATCTTGCAGCGCATAAGCCATATCCTCAATGCGCTCTGGCGTAAGCTTGAGCCTATCGATTAAGCTTTCTGAAATACCCTTATCTTGCGCTGCCTGCGTATCTAATTTGTTAGCTGCAAGAATTTGTTCTTGGTCTTGGCGAAGCGCGCAAGCCATTGCATCAAGCGCCGCGTTACGCTGCTCAGAAGACATCCCTGCCAACTTCTGACTCGCTTCATGTGCAGCATGCGCTGCATTTACTACCTCAAATTCAACTTCAGCAGTCATGTGTGTCAGACTCCCTTCGCCAACTTCACCATGCCCAAGTTACACACTCAGTTTATTCAAAGACAATAAGATCATCACGGTGCACAAGCGACCGATCTGCCAAGTGCGACAAAATGCGATTCGAGCGCAACGCTTCGCGATCATATCCACATGCAAGTTCTACTTCATCACTTTGAGCAGTAATTTTCCCTCGCGCAAAAACATGCCCTGTACTGTCTTTGATGTCCACAATATCTCCTGCATCAAAGATACCTTCGACTTGTTTGACACCCACACACAAAAGTGATTTACCGTGCGCAACCAATGCCTCTTTAGCGCCATCGTCAACAACAAGCGATCCGCGAGCCGCATCACCTAGTGCCAGCCACAGCTTTTTCGCTGTAATCTCATGGGGTTTTTGAGCGGCAACAAAACGTGTCCCGACCGAATCACCTACACATATATCAACAATGTTGTTGGGTGTGCGGCCGTGACAGATAACCATAGGGATGCCTGCAGCCATAAGCACACGCGCCGCTTTGATTTTAGTGATCATGCCACCAGAACCAACCGTTGAACCAGCACCACCTGCGATAGATAAAATTTCAGGCCCAATTTTATCCACCTGCTCAATAAGGGTTGCGTTTGGATTTATGGCAGGATTATCGGTATAAAGGCCATCTATGTCGGAAAGAATAATCATAAGATCAGCCTCAATGAGACAAGCTGTAAGCGCTGCAAGCGTATCGTTGTCGCCAAAACGAATTTGCTCAACAGAGACCGTATCGTTCTCGTTGACAATAGGGACAACACCTAAGTCAAGCAAGCGCAAAAGTGTGTCATGCGCATGAAGATATGCTTTTCTATCTGCGGTATCTCTTCTGGTGAGCAAAACGGTCGAAGTGGTTATGCCGAAAGGCTCAAAAGCACGCGCATAGGCAGCTTGTAAGGCTGATTGACCAACTGAGGCAGCTGCTTGCAAGCTTGGCATGTCGCTTGGACGTTTTTTAATGCCCAACGCCTCAAGCCCACAAGCGATGGCAGCTGAGGTCACGATAACTGGCTGCCATCCCTGCTGCTTTACTAAAGCAACTTGTTTTGACAGTTGCTCCAAATAGGCATAATCAATAGAGCTTTCAGAGGTAGTCAACGTTGAGGAACCAATCTTGATGACCACTTTTCGCGAATGCTGTGAGACCGAATGTTCCATTACAGATCAAGCTCCCCAAACATATCTTCTGCTGTTTGCGCCGACTCAAAATCAAAAGCCAACTCAAGAATGCGAATTTCGTCTCCGTCAACAGCGCCAGCTTTTTCAAGTGCCTGATCAATACCGGCACGCTTGAACCTATGCTGCAAAAAAGCCACTGCCTCTTCGTTTTCCCAATCCGTTTGCACAACCCAGCGCTCAACCTGCGGACCGCTTACACGCCAGACACCTCCGCCAAGCGGAGTAATGTCGAAATGCCTGTCGCGTTTTTCACGCTTGAGCTCCCAGATGTGCTCATACTGCACGCCATCACCTATCTCTGTGCGCGCAGCCTCGCGCAACTCATGCACCTTAGTGGCAATAGCGGCCTTTAGGCCATCTACCCCTTCTCCTGTCAATGCACTAATGCGATATAACTTAGGATCAATTGGGCTCGGTGCAAACTCGTTTCCACCTGCCGCGGCAATCGAGTCAGCTTTTACGCGTAAAGCAAGCTCGTTACATATATCCTCCGTGCCTGCTACGTCAATTTTATTCGCCACAACAATACGCGGACGTGCTGCCAGCTCATCAGCGTATAATGCCAGCTCACGATTGATTATTTCGTAATCATTGAGCGGGTCTCTTCCCTCCCAGTCACCGGTGAGGTCCACCACATGCACAATGAGAGCGGTGCGTTCAATATGGCGCAAAAATTCATGTCCCAAGCCGCGGCCTTCCGATGCGCCTTCAATAAGGCCAGGAATGTCGGCAGCAACAAAGCTTAAGTCGCCTGAGCGACAGACTCCCAAATTAGGAACGAGCGTTGTAAAGGGATAGTCAGCAATCTTTGGGCGCGCAGCACTCATCTTTGCGATAAGAGAAGACTTACCAGCTGACGGCATTCCAACCAAAGCAGCATCGGCCATCAGCTTCATTTCCAGCTCAACCCAGCCCTCAGTGGCCGGCTCACCCAACTCAGCAAACGATGGAGCGCGGCGCGTTGATGTTACGAAATGCGTATTTCCACGACCACCATGTCCACCCTGGGCTACCGTTACGCGCTCCCCATCATGGGTAAGATCTGCAATGAGCTCTCCTGTTTCTTTGGTGTCCTCAAAGTATTCGTGGACGACAGTTCCAACAGGAACCTTCAATACCAAATCTTCACCACGAGCACCATGCATTCGGCTCCCTTTGCCGTGTGTGCCACGTTGAGCCTTAAAGTGATGCTTAAAGCGATAATCAATCAACGAAGACAGTGAAGCATCTGCCTCTAGTATGACATCTCCACCATGACCGCCATCGCCACCATCAGGACCGCCCTTTGGCACGTGTGCTTCTCGGCGAAACGACATGCAGCCAGCACCGCCATCGCCACCTTTTACATGAATGCGAACTTTATCAATAAACATACGTTTTCTCTCTTACGTATCTCATATGCACAAACGCCCCCTGGCTGGCAGGGGGCGTTCATCTACAAGAGGTATGCGCTGTTGCAAGCCGAAGGTTTTACGCTTCGACCTCAGGGCGAACGTGAATCTTGCGCTTAACACCGCGCGTGAATTCCAACGTGCCATCGCATAAAGCAAACAGCGTGTCGTCTTTGCCGCGACCAACATTCTCACCAGGATGGAAATGCGTGCCACGCTGACGAACGATTACATTACCAGCATGAACTTTCTGACCAGCAAACATCTTCACGCCAAGTCGTTGTGCGTGGGAGTCGCGACCATTACGGGTAGATCCGAGACCTTTCTTATGAGCCATGGTATCCCTCCTCGCTTACTCAGCGTCAGCAGACGCAGTCTTATCTTCTTTTGCCTCAGCTTCAGCTTCAGCCTTCTTCGGAGCTGCTTTCTTTGCAGCAGGCTTCTTTGCCTTAGCTGCCTTAGCAGAACCTACTGATTCAATCTCAACGCGCGTGAGTTGCTGACGATGTCCGCGAAGCTTTTTGTAGTTCTTGCGCTTCTTGAACTTAAAGACCAGCTGCTTCTCGCCTTTGAATTGCTCGATAACGACAGCAGTTACCTTAGTAGCAGCTGCTTTGGCCGGATCAGCCTCAACCTTATCACCATCAACGATGCAGATTGCGGGCAATTCAACCTTGTCACCAACTTGAGCATCAAGCTTCTCAATGTTGATCTTGTCTCCGGGAGCAACTTTATATTGCTTGCCGCCCGTTTTTACGATTGCGTACATGTATACTCCTTGACGAATAAACGCTAGGCGATAACTTATAAGCGTGGCTGTTGCAAGACTTTGATAAGAACATATGCACATCCGACGCGTATCATCGCACTTATTCTTCATGCGCCCTTTTGAGCGCAACCATTGCATTTTAGCAAACAAATTATCTCTGTAAAGCATTTATACCAACGATGAGGGACTTTTTCACATTTTGTCGAAATTTCGACCGTTCGCAAACCCTCATACCCAAAAAGCTTTCACTATCTTGGTGCCTAATGCGCTTCAGCCCAGTTCTTACCGCAACCGATATCAACTACCAAAGGTACCGAAAGTTCAACCACTGACTCCATAACGCTTTTCACCATTTCACACAGACGCTCAAGTTCATCTTGAGGAACGCTCAGATCCAATTCGTCATGGACTTGCACCAAAAGCTTGGCGCGATATCCATCAGCTTCAAGACGGCGCTGAACTTCAGTCATGGCAAGCTTGATGATATCAGCCGCACTTCCTTGCATAGGATGATTCATTGCTGTGCGTTCACCAAAGCCACGCTGGGCGGCATTGGTAGCCTTAAGCTCTGGAATATGACGTTTGCGAGCAAACATCGTCTGCGCATAGCCTTTTTGCTTAGCGTGCTCGATCGTGTCATCAAGATAGCGTCTCACCTGAGGATATGCCTCAAAATACCTATCGATCATCTCTTTAGCTTCGCCAAAGGGAATATCCAAGCTTTGCGAAAGTCCAAAGGCTTGCTGTCCGTACACGATGCCAAAATTGACCGCCTTAGCACGTGAGCGCAATTCGGGTGTCACTTGTTCAATTGGCACGCCGAAAACATGCGATGCGGTCTGCGCATGAAAATCCTCACCTGAATTAAATGCCGCAATCAAATGCTCATCTTGCGACAGATGTGCCAATAACCTGAGCTCAATTTGCGAATAGTCAGCAGAAACATATACTTCATCAGCAGAAAGCGGAACAAAACATTCGCGAATATGCCTACCAAACTCAGTTCGAATAGGAATATTTTGCAAATTGGGATCAGATGAAGATAGACGCCCTGTGGTAGTAACCGTTTCATTATAGGTTGTATGGATTCGATTATCGGCCTTAAGCATTCTTGGCAATGCATCAATGTAGGTCGACTTAATCTTTGCAAGCTCTCGGTAATGGAGCACCAAAGCGGGAAGCTCATGTGATTTTGAAAGCTCTTTTAAAACACCTGCATCAGTTGAATATCCACGAGAGTTCTTCTTTATGGGCGGCAATCCCAAAACCTCAAACAAGATATGTGAAAGTTGCTTTGGTGAGTCAACATTAAACTCTTCGCCTGCAAGTTCCCAAATACGTTTACGTAAGTCATCGAGCTCAATTTGCGTACTCGCGCCAAGCTTTGCCAAGCGGTCTACATCAAGTGCGGCTCCCGTGCGCTCCATGATGGCTAAAACAGCAACCAGCGGCAGATCTATATCAAAATATGCTTTTGTGCTTTCGTTTCGCTCAAGCTCGTCTTCTAAGACGTCTTTTAAGACGCGTATTGCCGCAGCAGCATTCACTAAAGCAACCTGGTCATTTTTAGCTTCAGGCAAGGTTTTGCCAAGGTATTTATTCAAAAGATTGTCAAGGCTGTATTCGCTTTCTGAAGAATTCAGCACATATCCTGCAAGGCCAATATCAAACGCACGCATATTTAGCAGCGTCTCATCGTTAACCAATGCAAGCTCAGAAGTATCTTTCGGATAAATGTGTTCAATGAGAGCCTTGACGTCCAAAGCGGCAAATTCGCCATCTGCTACTACTTGCTTAAGCGCATCTTTTGCCTGCTCGTCATCAAAAAGTGCTATACCTTGTTTGGTTGCAATTGCAATATGCAACCCCGTTGAAAAGAGTGTCGTTTGCGCTTCTGATTGATACGCTATGCCCACCATATCGTGGTTTGCTAATGCTGCCTCTAATAAAGCAGCCGCCTCTGCCCCACTTACCTGCGGCTCAACAACCAGATCAACTGCAGCACTTACTGTGTCGTGGCCAGTCAATTTTAAAACGCGCGTAAGGTGCGAAGAGAAGCGCAAGGCTTCAAACGCTTCTTTTACGCGTTCAGGGTCAAAGGAAGGAAATGCGATATTTTCCAAATCAAGATCAAAATCAAGATCACGAATGATTGTTGCCACCTTACGAGAAGCAAATGCATCTTCTTTGTGCTCTTCAATGCGCTCTTTTTGCTTGCCCTTTAGCTCATCGGTATGAGCATAAAGCCCCTCTAAAGAGCCATATGCTTGCAACAGTTTCGCCGCTGTCTTTTCGCCAATGCCTGCAACACCGGGAATATTATCAGACGAATCTCCTTTGAGTCCCAGATAATCCGGCACCTGTTCGGGTGTTACGCCATAACGTTCCTTAACCTCATCCGGCCCATAAATTGCAATGTCGGTTACACCTTTTTTGGTGGTCACAATACGCGTAAGATCACTGGCAAGCTGATAAGCGTCTTTGTCTCCGGTTACTAACAATGTCTCATAACCGAGTGCTTCATCGCGCGCAGCAATGGTGCCTAAAATGTCATCACCCTCCCAGCCATCAATGCGCACAACTGGAACATCCATGGCTTCGAGCAGTTTTTCGATGAGGGGAAACTGCGCCTTAAGATCAGGATCCATAGGAGGACGTTGAGCTTTATATCCCTCAATTGCTTTCATGCGAAACTCCGGACGACCCGCATCAAAAGCGCACACGATAGCATCAGGGTGTTCGCCATCCATAAACTTCAAAAGCATTGCCATAAAGCCAAAAACTGCATTTGTTGGCGTCCCGTCAGGAGCATTCATCGTAGGAGGCACCGCGTGAAACGCACGGTGCATCAGCGAATTGCCGTCAATTACCGCAATTTTTTTAGTCATGTATCCTCACTTGCCCTACGCACTCCACAAGTATCCAACGCCGCGAACAGTCTCAAGATGCTGCGAAAGCTCCGGTCCGAGCTTTGCGCGAATACGACGCACATGCACATCAACCGTTCGTGAGCCGCCATAATAGTCAAAGCCCCATACGCGCTGTAGCAAAGCATCACGCGAATAGGTGCGACCAGGATGTGTTACCAAAAAAGCTAACAACGCGTATTCAAGATAGGTCAAGTCAAGCGGAATTCCACCGACGGTCACCTGATATGTTGCCAAATTGATAGTCATGGTATCGATGCTTAAAAAGTCAGTAGCCGATCCCTCATTACCAGGCCACAAAAGCGATCTAATACGTGCCCCGCATTCAGCTTCTTTTGCGCCTTGGACAACGAAATCACTTTTGACTTGCACAGGCAGCCTGAATTCGTTTAATACATCTTCGCTCACAATGACTAAAAGAGAGGCATTGGCGTGTTCAACAATCATCGCTTCCACACTGGCCACGCGATTTGCGACATCTTCGTTCGCCTCAAATATCACCAGATCACAAGATGGATGTTGAGTTAATAGCTTTTTGAGTTGCAGCGAAGAGCCAGCCGCTATTTCAACATCCATGCCAGCCAAGACGCGCTGAAACTTATATGCATTATCCAAACTGTCGGCAACAAAAATAACCGTTTTTCTCACAAGCTAGAGCACCCCCAGATAACGCTCTTGTTCCCATTGTGACACAGCACCTTGGTAATCATTCCACTCAGCACGTTTAGTAGAAACCAAATATGAATGGATATGCTCACCAAGCACCTGACGCATTAAATCAGATTCAGCGAAAAGCTCAACGGCCTCGCCAAGGTTTTCCGGCAACGTTGCAAACCCTTGCTTGCGAAGCTCTTGGCGCGAGAGGTTGAATAGATTTTTATCCTCAGTTGGCGCAGGTGGTTCAAGTCCCTCTTCGATACCGCGCAAACCAGCAGCAAGCATAACTGAAAATGCGAGATAAGGATTAGCCGATGGGTCGGGGCTTCTCAACTCCAGCCTGCATGACATTTCATGCCCCGGACGATACCCTGGAACGCGAACCAACGTTGAACGATTAGAGCGAGCCCACGAAAGATAAATTGGTGCTTCGCCACCTGAAATAAGTCGTTTATAGGAATTGACACACGGATTGGTGATCAGGCAAAACTCGGGGGCATATTTCAAAAGTCCCGCCAAATAGCTCTTTGCCGTTTGCGACAAGCCATAGCCTAAAGGATCATCTGGGTCATAAAACGCATTGTTGCCATCTAAATCAAATAGACTCTGATGAACATGCATACCTGATCCTGGTTTGCCCGTCATCGGCTTCGGCATAAATGAAGCATACACTTGGTGCTTTATAGCAACCTCTTTAACCACCAGCTTGTATGTCATAACCGCATCAGCCATAGTAAGCGCATCAGCAAAGCGCAAATCAATCTCATGCTGAGACGGTCCATTTTCGTGGTGAGAGTATTCAACAGGAATACCCATCTTTTCGAGCGTCAGTACGGTATCACGTCGAAGATCTGAGGCGTAATCGAGGCTTGTGAGATCGAAGTAACCACCATGGTCGAGCACCTCAGTTGCCTCGGAGTTGCGAAAATAGTAATACTCCAGTTCAGGACCAACGTTAAAGACATAACCCATCTCTTGAGCACGCGTTACCATCCGATCGAGCACAAAGCGCGGATCTCCCTCAAAAGGTCTGCCATCTGGCGTACGGATGCTACAAAACATACGCGCAACAGCATCGGCTTGTGGGCGCCAAGGCAGCACCTGAAAGGTGGTGGCATCAGGAAAAGCCAGCATGTCAGATTCTTGTGTGTGCGAAAAGCCTTCGATGCAGCTGCCATCAAACCCCATACCCGAATGAAATGCATCATCGAGCTCTGAGGGAATAACCGCAAATGATTTCATAGAACCCAAAACATCGGTGAACCAGAACCGCACAAAGTGCACATCCCTGCTTTTTATCGTCTTCAAAACAAAATCTTGCTCAGGGGTAATCGCCATGTATCTATCCTTTCCACAATTCGCTGTTATTATACTCGCCCCTTAACGAGGTTGTGCGTTCTTTTCGCCATTGGTTATGACACACAACGCACCGATGTACACAAGCTTTGCTATACTGACGAGCATGAATACACAAATAAGAGAAACCAAAAAAGCTCGTATAGCCGTTGTCACCATGGGCGTTAAGCTCGGGGATGAAGTTCGTGGCTATACGCGTTTTCGCGCACTATCAGAATTGCTTGTCAAGCAAGGCTTTGAGGTGGATCTGATCACCTCGTCTTTTCAGCATTGGGACAAGGCACACAGAGACACCTCCCTTGCCTGTTACCAAAATTTGCCTTACAAAATCGTCTTCATTGACGAGCCGGGGTATCAAAAAAACCTCGACCTTTCCCGCATTCGCTCACATCGTCAAGCGGCGAAAAATCTCCGTGCCTACTTTGAGGCTCATACGGGACGCTATCAGCTCATCTATGCTGAAATTCCGCCCAACGATGTTGCTCGTGTCTGTGCGGAATTTGCCAACGAAGTCGGGATTCCTTTTGTTGCAGACGTCAATGATCTGTGGCCTGAGGCTATGCGCATGGTAGTTGATATCCCCATTGTGAGCGATATTGCATTTTATCCTTTTGCCCGCGATGCTCGCGTGGTCTATCAGCTCTTATCTGGCGCTGTCGGCACTTCCGAAGAATACGCAGCGCGCCCCGAAAAAGATCGCGAAGAGCCTTATCCACATGCGGTGGTATACGTTGGAAACAACCTTGCTACCTTTGACAGCGGAGCAGCGCGTTATCTGCCCGAAATAGACAAACCAGCAGATGAGTTCTGGGTAACATACGCTGGTACACTGGGCGCAAGCTATGACCTCGCAACCCTAATCCGCGCTGCAGCTCAAATTGAGCACGAGGCTACCTCGTTTGGTCGAAATGCAAAGTCGCCTTTAAAACTACGCATTAAAATTTTGGGCGATGGTCCTGACAAAGAGAGTCTTGAAGCACTAACGCAGCAGCTTAATGCACCGGTTGATTTTTTGGGATACCAAGATTACGACCATATGGCTGCCTATCTTTGCGCCTCTGATGTCACTATAAATTCACTCGTCAAATCAGCAGTGCAAAGCATTGTCACCAAAATTGGCGATTACCTTGCCAGCGCACATCCGCTTATCAACACCGGAAGCTCACCAGAATTTAGAGCAAAGGTCGCCACCGATGGGTTCGGCTTTAATGTTGAAGCCGAAGACGCAGACGCCCTTGCAGAAGTTATTATTGAGCTCGCTAACAACCCCTCAATGTGCAAAATTATGGGCACAAAGGGACGAGTTATTGCAGAAACCGAATTTGACCAAGCGCACTCATATCAAAAGATAGTAGATCTCATTAGAACATTACTCTAAGGAGCATTCGTGAGCACCGAAATTGCTATTCCTTTTTCGCCACCAGATATTACTGATGAAGAAATTGCAGAAGTAGTGGACACCTTAAAAAGCGGCTGGATAACAACTGGCCCTAAAGTCAAAGAGCTTGAGCGGCGTCTGAGCGCATTTTGTCATACCACAAAAACGGTATGTGTTTCATCGGCTACGGCAGCACTTGAGTGCGCTTTGCGTGTGCTTGGTATTGGACCGGGAGATGAGGTTATCACGAGCGCATATACCTATACTGCTTCATGCTCAGTGATCTGCCACGTTGGTGCTATTCCGGTTATCTGCGACACCGCGCCCAACTCTTTTGAGATGGATTATCACGCACTAAAATCACTCATTACCCCCAAAACGAAAGCTATCATTCCTGTCGATTTAGCAGGTCGCATGGTTGATTACGATGAGCTTTTCGCGGTAGTTAACGACGCGCGCGCAAGTTTTGTTCCCACTCACCCACGCCAAGACGCACTCGGTCGCATAGCCATTGTTGCCGACAGCGCACATGCTCTTGGCGCAGTTCGTCATGGAGCATGCGCTGGAAGCGTTGCCGACCTTACCGCTTTTTCGTTTCACGCCGTCAAAAACTTCACCACTGCAGAAGGTGGAGCTCTAACATGGCGCGCAGATACGTTTGATGACGAAGAACTCTATACCGAGCTTATGCTTTGGGCGTTGCATGGGCAAACCAAAGATGCCTTGGCGAAAACCCGTGCAGGCGCCTGGGAATACGACATTGCTTTCCCGGGCTACAAATGCAATATGACCGATATACAAGCAGCTCTTGGCCTTGTGCAACTAAAACGCTACCCAAGCCTTCTTGCGCGCCGCAGAGAATTAGTCAGCATATATCTTGCCAATCTCAACCATGATCGCATTAGTGTTCTTCGTCACTATGAAAATGCCGACGGCACAGACGATTCACTTGCAGACGATGCATATGCACGCACCATGAAAGGCGGCTATTCGTCAAGCGGGCATCTACTCATATGCCGTCTACCAGGTAAAAGTGAAACTTTTCGCAATGCCCTCATCGAGCAGATGGCACATCGCGGCGTAGCGACAAACGTTCATTACAAACCTCTGCCGCTTTTGAGCGCTTACAAAAACCTAGGGTTTGATGCCGCAACATACGCTTGCGCCATCGCACAATTTGAAAACGAAATAACCCTTCCTTTACACACGCTTTTATCAGATGCAGACGTCGTTAGTGTTTGTAAAGTTTTCGACGAGGCTTACACAGCACTCGAGAAGCAAGGTATCGCCTAATGTATAAACGATTCACAAAGCGCCTCTGCGACATTATTATCAGCCTCATAGCACTGCCTTTTGTGCTGATTATCATTGCCATCCTTGCGCCATTTATTCATTTCGAAGACAAAGGACCGGTTTTTTATAATGCCCCGCGCGTTGGTAAAGATGGCATTGATTTTAAGATGTATAAACTTCGCTCTATGCGCGTTAATGCGCCTGATCTTGTGATGGAAGATGGATCAACCTATAACGGAGCTGATGATCCGCGCATGACTAAGGTTGGCGCATTTATGCGCAAAACATCTCTTGATGAAATGCCGCAGTTTCTCAATGTATTGCTTGGCGACATGTCTGTTGTAGGGCCTCGTCCTGATCTTCGTCGTGAAACTGAACTCTATGAAGGCAACGAAGGCTTGAAGTTGAGCGTGAAGCCAGGGATTACCGGTTATGCTGCAGTGTATGGAAGAAACTCGCTACCTTGGCACGAGCGCTTGGCGCTTGATGTCTATTATGTAGAACATGTGAATTTTCTCTTAGATGCCAAAGTATTTTTCAAAACGTTTTCAACCGTTTTTGCACAAGAGGGCATCTATGTCAAAGAAGATACCGACAAACAAAACCAACCGTAATTTACCTATCTCGCTGTCCCTTTTTTGGGATAGTCTCACTACCCCTACACTGCTGATGTATCGCCATAATTGTTGACCTATCTGGTTATTTTACTATTTGGCAACGCCGAATATTTCAACTCATCACCAATCATTTTTCTCGCGTATACTTACAATATCTTATTGGGGGTACATCTCGGATCACATAGGGATTCGTCCGTTTATGTGGAGGAGGTAATGATCATGGCTGAACTAAGCGACTTTTCAGAGTCAACCGTCATCAACTACGAGGAGGCCATGGATCGCTTCGGCGGCAACAAGGAGCTTTATTTGCGCCTTGCTTCTAAATTTGCCGATGATCCGCACCATGCTCGCCTCAAAGCGGCACTTGCTGATTCGGACATTGAAACAGCGTATCGTGCAGCCCACTCACTCAAAGGAGTTGCTGGCAACCTCTCATTTACTGATCTTTATAACGTTGCAGCTCGCGTAAGCGATGCGCTTCATTCGGCAGATGTTGACACGGCTATGCAAAACATGGACGAACTTGATGCAGCCTATGCAACCGTCAGGGATGCGCTTGCGTCTTTAAGCTAAATTTAAAACTACATAGTTTCAATCGTTAACACAAAACAGCTCCCCATACGGGGAGCTGTTTTAGCATCGCCCGCACCACGCGCTTCTGTAGGCCATATAAGCCACGCACGTAGTGAGCGAAAACCTATTTTGATGTCTTTCCGAAAAGCTCTTTCCAGTCACTGGCAGCCAAAATAGTGCCAACCAAAATAACGATGCAGCAGATAACCGAAGCAACACTTGGAATTGTGCCTTGCAAAACAAGAGCAAAAAGAACTGCCCATGCAGAATAACTAATATTCAGTGCCATAGATTTTGCCGCACCAATCGGCGAAGAAATGGACTTGTAGTAGAACAGATACGATGTGACGCCGGCAAGTGCAGCCAAAGCAACAACACCAGTTGCAAATGTTGGAATGGCGTGTGCAGTAAATACCCAAGCTCCAAAGAGCGGCAAAACCACAATCGCATATACCAAGCCCGATGTCGTTTCACGAATCTGAAGCGCAGTCTCGTTATCTACCGCATCGTCTTTCATGCCCCAGCCGCAAATAACTGCCTCAGAACCCCAGCCAATAACAGCAGCGAGTGCCGCAACAAAACCAAGCGTTGGATTCGCCCCCATCTCTCCTCCACCTGAAGAGATATAACCCATTGCGATAATGCCGCCAATTGCTACAAAGAGCGCAATAAGCTGTTTGGGCGCCATCTTCTCTTTTAATATTATGGCTGCCAAAAGCGTTCCAACCGCAGGATAAATAGATGAAATAATAGCCGTGTATCCTGCACCAATATTATCGATAGCAACAACATAGCCGGTCATTCCAATAGGTCCACCCAACAGGGCTCCCAAAATTACCACCTTACCGGAACGGGTTTTGAGTGCAGCCCACGTATCTTTTAGACGTCCTCTAATTCCCATGTAAATAAAAAGCCAAATTGCGCAGAAAATATCATGAAGCGCAGATGAGGCTATGGCGGCATAAGCAATTGCCTCGGCTGTGCCAATATAGGGCGACATCGATAAGGCAATTCCCAAAATTACCGTATCGAGACCCCACAGAAGGCCACTTGTTAAACCAAACTTAATCGAGCCAAAACCGTGCATTATTCACAACCTTTCTGCTCTGCCTGCTCATACCAACCCAAAACTTTGTCTAAATAGTCTTTAGCATAGCGATAATAGATATAGAGCCACTCTCCCACGATGTCGCCTTCTGCTTCTTTGAGCAGCGACCAAACATACCAACACCAGCCCGCCAAAACGATATAAGCAAAGTTATGGCGAATCTCGGCATCCGTTGGAGCGCGATCAAAATAGTACGCAAGCGCCTTTTCTGCCTCTTCCTCGGAAAGCTGGCAACACACGACAAAAGTGCCAAAGTCGCTCGCATAATCCGACATACCCGAATACTCCCAGTCAATGAGTGAAATTCGATCATCTTCATCTATGAGAAAGTTCAGCATAAAAAAGTCGTTATGACACAAACAAACATAGGTATCATCGGCGTCTGCATACGCCTTAAGACGCCCAATCTTCTCTTCCATTTCATAATAGCCAGGAACGTCAATTACACCTAAACGCTCGAGCAAGAGCGCTTCATAACGCTTGCCTTCGGCATAGAAATCAAATGAGCGATTCACTGCAACATCAGACTCATGTAACGTGCGCGCCATATCCATAGCACGCTTTACGTGAGCGCTATCATGAGGGTCAAGTTGTCTGCAATTTGGAATATATTTTGAAATCTTCCAGCCCTTTTGCGGATCCTCGGTGATAAATGTTGAGTCGAGGCCCAACTCTTTTGCCATTTGCTGAGCAATAACCTCAGCTTCACGATCGATAATCTCTTCAGTTCCCACGCCTGGATGACGATACACATATTCCTCGCCACCGATGCGAATATGGCACGAAAGATTCGTAAGCCCTTGTTTGAGTGGATATACATCACGAATATCATTTTTCTCACACCCAAGAGCCTCAACTATGTTATCGAATGCTTCAGAGTCGACATTTTGCAAAAACATTGGGTCAAATTCACGCAATTCATCTAACGTATCAAATTCAAATATCTCGCCTTCCGGATAGACACGTGCCGTCATTTCCAGCTCAGCAATATGATCGATATAAAGCTCTTCCCAAAGCTTATCGATGGTTGCAGGCAGCTCATATTCCGCCTCTAATATTTCGCGGAATCCCTCAGAGAATGCACGATCAAAATAAACATGACCCAACATCACGTGTGAATCTGCACCGCCAATTTGCACATCAATAATGCGATTCGCGGCTCCCATACGTACGCACCACTCTTCAGTGGGTCCATCTATATAGGTCACCGCATAATATGCTTTATATACATAGGCTTCGAACGGGTTTTTTACAAAGTAGTTGTCCGACGAACAAACAAACGTGTTACGCAGTTTTTCGCGAACAACCATAAGCGATGAGTGATTATTGCGTTTTGCATACTCGCTATTTACCGCGATAGTGACGCCAAACTTTTCTTCCAAATAGAAAAAGTATTCTTTCTTGTACCCCACTACAACTGTGATGTCGGTAATGCCAACTTCATGTAGTTGGCGAATTTGGCGTTCAATGAGCACCTCGCCACGAACCTCAAGCAAACCTTTTGGCTTTTCGTAAGATATAGGAGCGAAACGCGATGAGAGCCCAGCTGCCAAAATAATGGCGTTATCAACACGGTGTGGCTCTAATTCCAAAAGTCCAGCTTGTGTTGGCGCGTCCCGATCAAGCAATCCACGCTCGATAAGATCTTTACGGGCGGCATTTACTGAACCCAAAGACAATCCGGTCGCCGTAGCAATTTGCCGCTGCGAGGATTGTGGGTTTTGCTGTAGCGCAGCTAAAACTGAAAACTCGTTTTTTGAAAGCATGGCTTACTTCTTTCTGGGTGCACTCCATTTACCATGCGTTCAATATACTATTAGTGATCGTCTTTTTGAACATCTTTGTTCAATTTTTAATAATTTTTTATGTATTTGAACTAAAGCGCGGGTGAACGGTCAGCCGAACATCCGCGCTTTAGTGCGTCTTTAAACCTGCAGTGCGTCTTTGGACTTTTGTGCGTCTTTAAAACCTTCGAACTAGTCGTGCGCTTTTACAAAAGCTTAATAGGTAGAGAGTTTTTTAATGTAGGTCATCAGCTTTGCGTTGTATTGCCTATCGGCTGCCCAGGTACCTGCCAGCTTAGCAACCACCGGAGCGCTTCCACGCTTTGATGAGAGATACTTAAAACGTGGATCTACGCAGGTTTGGTTAAGCGGTGCGGTGCTTGCATATCCTTTAAGATGCTGCGCCTGAGCCAACAAACCAGTTCTAACATTCGCAAAGGTCAAACCAGGTTCTCCTCCACCTGTTGCACCGAGGCCACCGAAGTTACACTGCACTTTTCCATTTCGGTCAACATCGCCGCCGAATTGCAGCCAATTAGTTTCTAGCATGACCTGCGCAAATAAAACTTCAGCACGAACTCCTTCAGCTTTTGCCTGATCGTATATGAGCTGACAAAACGCGCGCACGGTTGGAGCACCCTTTGAAGAGTATTTATAGGCAGGGTATTTCCAGCCCTTCGACGCACCTAATAGCATCATGTCGTTATAGTAGTTAACCATCTTATCTACCGTTGTGCGTGATGTACCCATAATGGCATAGTTATTGCCCGTTGAATCTAATACCGCATCGGCTACGTTTTCGGAATTCACTTGATCGGCAGGAGGATTAGTGCATACACCCGATGAGGCAAAGGTATACGTTTTACCATCAATGGTCTTAGTACCAGTAACCATTGCGCCGTTTGAAGGGTTGAAGTAGTACCACTTGCCTGCAACCTGGTGCCAAGCGGTGGCCATATACCCGCCGTTTTTGAGGTAGTACCACACGCCTCCCAGCTGAAGCCACGCGTTTTCGCGCGCTGCTCCTGAAGACTCAAGCCAGAACCAGTCATTGTTCACCTTAAGCCAACCATAGGTTCGCATTGCGCCGTTTGAAGGGTTGAAGTAGTACCACTTGCCTGCAACCTGGTGCCAAGCGGTGGCCATATACCCGCCGTTTTTGAGGTAGTACCACACGCCTCCCAGCTGAAGCCACGCGTTTTCGCGCGCTGCTCCTGAAGACTCAAGCCAGAACCAGTCATTGTTCACCTTAAGCCAACCATAGGTTCGCATTGCGCCGTTTGAAGGGTTGAAGTAGTACCACTTGCCTGCAACCTGGTGCCAAGCGGTGGCCATAACACCATCACTCTTAAGGTAATACCACACGCCTCCAAGTTGGAGCCACGCATTCTCACGAAATGCACCAGAGGTATCTGCCCAATACCAAGTGTTATCTAATTTCAACCACGTATTAGCACGCATTGCGCCGTTAGAGGGGTTGAAGTAGTACCACTTGCCATTGACTTTCTTTTTACCAACAGCCATTTCGCCGGTGTTTTGATCAAGCCAATACCAGGTACTTCCTTGTTGCAACCATCCAGTTTTTGCAATACCGCCGGAAAGATAGTAATACCATTTACCATCAATTTTGTTCCAGCCGGTTGCTGAAGTTATTTGTAACTTACCTGAAGTGTCAAAGGTGTAAACCTTGCCATCAATTTTTGATTGACCGGTTACCATGACGCCTGTATTTGGGTCAAGGTAGTATTTAGAACCAGAAAGCGTAAGCCAACCAGTATGCATAGCACCTGATGATTTGAGGAAGTAATACCATTTGCCACCAATCTTTTGCCAGCCAGTTAGCATGGCGCATGTCGAGGTTGAAAAGTAGTACTTCTTATTTGAAATCGTTCGCCAGCCCGTAGCTGCAAAGGCGTCATCGTCAAACCAATACCATGCACCGTTTACTTGCTGCCAGCAATTCTTAGCATAGCTACCATCGCTGAGCATCAAGCGCCACTTGTTGCCAACTTGCTGCCACGGCACGCGTAAACCATATGCCTCCACGATACCCGCGGCATCCGCTTCGCCGAGCTGCTTCAAAAAAGACTCTTGTTTGAGCTTGGCGCTCTCGGAAGCATTCGATATGAAGGCATGCTCAACAATCAAGCCTGCCATACCAGCCTCGCGAGCATCAGCTATAACCGTGTAATAATCCCCGATACCGCCATTGTTGGGATAAGTGTAACCATTAGTTGCATTCAGCGTCTTTATTCCGCGATTTTGCAATCCAAGCGCAGACAGCTTTTTCACGATACTGCTTGCAAGCTGCTTGCCTTCTTCGTGAAGATCATGTCTATAGCTACTGGAATTGGGATACCACACTTCAGCACCATTGGCAGAAGTAGCTGCAGCCGAATTGATATGAATACTGATGAAAACATCCGCGCCAGCGCTTTTTGCACGGCGTACACGCTCGGACAAGCCAACATATACATCAGTTGTGCGGGTCATATATACGCGCACGTTGTAGCGCTCAAGTGCAGTTTTACAATACTGCGCAATTTTGAGCGTCACATTCTTCTCGTGTACCGTAGGAGATCCCGACACCGCAGAGTCGTTCGCCCCGCTATCCGAGCCACCATGACCAGGATCAAGTGCAATAACAAGTGTTTCACCACGTTTTGCCTTCTCTATCGCTGGTGATGCTGCCTGAGATACAATCGCACTTTGCTGCTGAGCATTATATTGTGCAGGTGCAACCGAAACCTCAGATGCTTGTGCTCGTGCGCCAGAAGTTATCGCCTCGTCAGTAGCCACCACCTCGTCGGCAACTTGTGCAGCAACATCTAGTGAAGGCGCTTCTACCACTGCGTCAGCTTCATCGCTGAGCGTAAATACCGACACATCAGCCTCTTCGCCAAGATCAGCTAAAGCCTCAACGCCAGCTGCGGGTTCACTCGCCAAAAAGACGCATGGTCCATCTTCTTCGGTTTGCGGACGAAGATCCATCTTGCTTACTTGGCCATCAGTGCTGGTAAGCTCCGCTTCTAGCAGCGTATAAATACCCAATTCGTGTGGGGTGACTGAAAAGAGCGCAGCATTTTCCGCACACGTAATTGCCTCAACAATTTTGTGCGCACCAGCAGCACTCTCGTATGCCAATCGCGCCGATGCCACCTCGAAGGACTCATCATCAACAACAAGCGCAATCAGCTGCTCTTCGCCAAGTGACACGCTCTCTTTGTCGAAGTAAACAAATGCAGGCGAAAGCCCTGCGTCCAACACATCCGATGCATTTTGATCTGCATCAGCATCAAACGGTGCATCAGATTGCGCAACTACCTCATCAGAAAGCTCCACGATTTCATCTGACGCAATAGACTCTGGTAAAGCTTCAGGTTCTGATTGCATCTCTGTATCTGCAGAATCTGCCGTATCCGACAAAGCATCTTCGCTATCAGAGCTTGAATCGAGCGTCTGTGCCTCTGTAGACAAAGCATCAAAGGTTTGAGATTCATCCAACAAGCTTGCATCGGACGACTCGTCAAAAGCAGAAATTGCGCTTTCGTCATCACTATGACGCGTGGTCTCGGCAGCAAAACCTTGCACTGGGCAAGAAAAAACCAAGGCTCCTGCAAGCACGACCGATAAAAATGACTGAGCAAATTTAGCCAGAGACTGGCTCATAGAAGCACCCCCGTACCTACTATATTTAGATTACTTGTGTCGCGTGAATGCGTTGTTATGGAAGTATACCAGCATCTTTTTTGAAAGGCAGGTTTTTTAGTGGCAAATGGTCTATACTGACCAATCTTACAGATTTAGCACACGAAAATACCCTTATAAGGAGTCCACTTACTCGTATGTTTGCTCGCAACAAAACATCAGTTTGTACACGCTATTTTGTGTTTATCTCACTCATACTTGCCTTTATTATTTCGCTCTTTGTTACATCCCCTGCTGCGGCCAATCAGGCAGATACCTCCAATGACGGCAGCGCAAGTCCCTCAACGCATGCGCAAATCAATACTTCCAGCGTCCGCATCCATGTGCTTCCCTTCCTTTGGATGGACGCTATTGTCTTAGAGTCAAATGGACACTTCGCCATGGTAGATTCCGGCGAAGACAATGATTTCCCCTCCGGAAATGATCCACGCTACCCGCTTCGCTCCGGCATTACCCGCAATCAAGGCGTCGAAGATGAGGTGATTGCGTATTTGCGCTCGCTAGGAGTCACCCCACAAAACTTCGACTTTTATATTGGCACTCACCCTCACTCTGACCACATTGGAACAGCAGATGAGATCATAAACGCTTTTAAACCGGCACTCGTTTATACGCCATACTATGACGACAGCATCGTCACTAATCCGGCGAATCTCTGGGACAACCAATATGTCTACGATCACCTCATGATGGCAGCGCAAAACAATGGTGCACGCATCATTCAAACCTTTGACACATCACTTACTACACAAGTAAGCGACATTCCGCTTGACGACGGTACGTATGTGGGAAATCCCGTGATTACCTTGGGAAATGCCACCATCGAAATCATGAATTACCAACACAACTTAGATGCCGGCGTCAATGATTGCAATGATTACAGCTGGGGTGTTTTGGTTAGCGCTTATGGCAAAAAGGCATTTCTAGCAGGAGACATCAACAATTATCATGGTGACGAAGATAGGCTTGCTGCCCAGCTGGGACGAGTTGACCTATTAAAACTTGGACACCATGGAGCTCTTCATTCGAACACAGCAAATTTTTTGCAGTCCCTGCGACCGCACATTGCCATTGTGACCGGCAATTATCGCGGCATCAATTCACAAGCAGCTGATCTTTTAGAAAGCTTCAACACGGCAGTTTTTACGGCAGAAGATGCAGCAAATCTGAATCGCCAAGCAATTGTTGTTACTATCTCTTCGCAAGGCATCACGTCCAATATGCAAGACAATCAGCTATTGCTTCGGCTGCGCAATACTTCCCCAATCGTACTAGCAAGCATAAATGGTGTTCCAACCATACAAAACGGATGGGTAGCACAAACTACCACTTCGCAAAATCCCACCTATTATTGGTTTGACAACAGCCCTTACGCCACTGAATCTTCGTGGATAAAGGACAAGGGTAGCTGGTATTACCTTAAAGACAATGCAACCATGGCTCGTGGTTGGCAACAAGTTGACGGTAGTTGGTATTGGCTCGACAATTCAGGGGCGATGCTCGCCAACCGTTGGATCAAGGTGAGTGGCGTTTGGTATTACCTGAAATCTAATGGCGCCATGGCAACTGGCTGGCAAAACAACTGGGGTACCTGGTATTATCTCGACCCCCAAAGCGGAGCTATGCGAGAAGGTTGGCAGCTTATCAACAACCAGTGGTATTACCTCAATTATGACTCAGGTGATATGGCTACCGGGTGGAAGCATATCAATGGTAGCTGGTATTACCTCCGTGCATCAGGGGCTATGCATACCGGCTGGGGAAAGATCAATGGATCTTGGTACTACCTCAATCCGTCAGGTGCGATGGCTACCGGATGGAAGCTTGTCAATGGCAGTTGGTACTACCTGCGCTCATCAGGTGCGATGGCAACCGGGTGGTTGAAGGTAGCGGGCAGCTGGTACTATCTCAACCCATCAGGTGCAATGGCTACCGGGTGGAAGCATATCAACAATGAGTGGTACTACCTCAAAAGTTCAGGGGCAATGCATACTGGCTGGCTCAAGCTCAACAACACCTGGTACTATCTCAATTCATCTGGAGCAATGGTTACCGGAGGCGCTACCATCGATGGCGTTTGGTATACCTTTAACGCATCAGGTGCCTTACAATAGAAACGTCGCGAAAATTCGCGCACTAAACCTATATATGCAATCAACACTGAGGTGATAGTTCTATGTTCGATCCACGCACCGAACTTATAAGCGTTATTGTGCCAACATTTAATGCAGGTCCTTATCTTGAACAATGCTTGGACAGTATTCTTGGACAGACGCATCAAAACCTTGAAGTTCTTTGCCTCAACGACGGCTCAACTGACGACTCTCTTGAGATCATGAACCGCTACGCTGCATCAGATTCGAGAATTCGTATTATCGACAAACAAAATGAGGGCTATGGTGCAACTTGTAATCGCGGTCTTGAAGAAGCACACGGAACCTGGATTGCCATTGTTGAGCCTGATGACTGGATTGAGCCGGGTATGTATGCAGATATGCTTGCTTTCGCGGCAACACTTGATCCTATCCCCCAAATAATCAAAACGCCTTACTGGCGCATCTGGATGCCTGATACGCCTGAGCAACGCAAGATAAACTGTAGTTACAAAAATCGCGTAAACCCGCCCGCGCAACCTTTTGTCATCACCGAGGCGGCGCATTTGCTAACTCATCATCCAAGTATCTGGTCGGCAATCTATAGCAAGGCTTTTCTGGATGAATTCAATATCCGCTTTAAGCCGATTCCCGGTGCAGGCTGGGCGGACAACCCATTCTTGATGGAGACGCTCTGTCGCGCAAACGCCATAGCCTATCTTGATACGCCTTACTATTGCTATCGCGAAGAAACGCCTGAGAAGTCTCAAAGCTTTGCGGAGAAAAGCACGCTTTTACCATTTGACAGATGGAATGACATGCAAGATATCCTTGATGAGCTTGGGGTACGCGATGAGCGTGTTTTACGCGCACACATCTCTCGTGGTTTCACCTACCTAAGCGGCATTATTGAATATGTTGATCTCACACACGAAGATGTCTACCAAGCCGCACAAGCCATGTTTAGCCGTATGGATAAACAACTTGTGCTCACCCATCCTGAACTCTCACCAGGCGCTAAAGCTCTTTATTGCGAAATCATGGGATATGAGCCGCCTCAAGGAGGACACATTCATTACCTGGGCAACCTTGTTAAACAAGGTATGTATAACATCAAAAACGTCGGACCGTCGTTTACGCTTTACTCGACACGCCACTATCTCACCCACAAAAAGAAGCGCGAAGGTCGCTCATAGCGCAAGATTCTGCTTGCACGTGCCACGTGCGACTTCCGTGCCACGTGCGGCTTTCGCACCATGTGCGGTTTTCGCCGTAGATACAGTTTTGCGCCACATGCGGCTTTCGCGCCAAAGCGCACCAATACATCAAAAATGCGCCGCCTTTAGGCGACGCATTTTAAGCTTATAAGCAGGATGCTTTATATACTACGAAGCAGCATTCACTTCTGGCAGCGGGACAATACTTGTTGGCTCCTGACCTGCTTCAACTGCACTAATGACCTCTTTCCAGATATTTTCGTCACGTGTGGTCATCCACAGCTGCGTACCTTCGTCAACGCCACCTTCATAAGGACCGGTTCCTGAAATAATCGAGATCTTGTCAGCATTATTAGCAAAAGCACCAACCATTTCGATCATATTGGCCGCATCCCAGTTGGTATCCATATTGTCTAAAAGCACCTGACAAGCACTTGCTGCATCTGCAGGGTTTGCGGCAATTTGCTCAATGAGATTTGCAACAATTTGACGATCCTGAATTTGGCGACATGCATCCAAGTCGTCTGCATACTGCTTGCGAGAGCGAGCTAAAACAAGAGCTTGATTGCCATCGAGGTGCTGCTCGCCTGCCGAAAGCTCAATGCGCTCACCAGTAACGATGTCGTCAAGTTGCATATCAATTGGCACATTAGCAGTTACGCCACCAATTTCATTAATCGCATTCTCAAACTCAACGAAGTCCATATCCAAATAGTATTTTGGCTTTACACCCGTCAAGAGCTCAACCTGCTCAAGCAATGCTGGCATACCACCCCAGAAATACGAGTCATTAATTTTCATGGTTTGGTCATCGTAGGTGCACATCGTATCGCGCGGAACAGTCACGATACCAATTTGGTAGGTCTGCGGATCAACTCTAAGCAACATCATAGTGTCGGAACGGCCAACGCCATTAGCGTATTCAGGCTTATCAATTTCAACGGTGCCCGTACGTGAGTCATTACCTACCACAAGCACCCAAAACGGCGTTGTATCAGCTTCGTTTTCTTCAGGTGCGGCTTGATTGTTCATCAGCTCAACGTCAGTTGGCTCAGGTGCCTCAGGCTCCGGTGAACAACCAACAAGCGCAAAGGCTAAAACACCAGCGCAAACAAAGAGCGCTGCTTTCTTCCATAATTTCACGATGCCATCCTCCTTTTGCATTTTTACTCCAATTGGCTATCGCTTAACCTTCGAAACAGAATACCACGCTTACGGAATGATGGCAGTAGAGTTCACATCTACATCAGAAGGATCTGCGCCCGTATTCACGACCTCCATCAGGTTTGCCCAACCCTCAGGGTTTTCGTAACAAAGCCATATTCCCCCTGCAGCTTCATTAATATCACCAGCGCTTGGACCTGAACAACTATAAATAGTCATCTTGCCCGATCCGCCTGCAAAAGCGCTCGCAAGTGAAATAATTTCAGGGGTCTGCATGTCGGTTCCAACGCAAGAAGCCAAGCTCAAAACCACGTTTGGTAGATCAAAAAGCGGGGCATCTAAAGCCTTCTTCAAAATTGCCTCAGCAAGTTCGCGAACGTTGTTTTGACGATGCATATCCTGATCGGTTGCATATTCATGACGAGCACGAGCAAAAATTTGCGCTTGCTGACCATCGAGTGTCTGCTCACCTGGCTCAATCGTAATAGTTTCGCCAGTTAATGCATCCTGGTAAGAAAGCTCTGTATCAACATTTACGGTCACGCCACCAAGCTTATCAACAATCTCTTCCAATTCTGAAAAATGTATTTCAGCATAATGAGAAATTGGAACACCAGTTAAATTTGACACTGCCTTGATAGTCATGGGAGCGCCACCAATGTTATATGCCTCATTAATCTTAACAACGCTTCCGTCATCGAGGGTAAGCGGCGTATCACGAGGGATAGTAACCATCGTAAGTTCGCGAACTGACGGATCTACGCGAACTAAAATCATTACATCAGATCGCTGCTGATCTCCTGATTCGTATTCCTTATCCGAGGTGCCTGAACCCTCGCGAGAATCGGAACCCAAGACGAGCACATAAAACGGCTGTCCCGCCTCAGACGCAACCAAGGCTTCGTGAACTGCAGCATTCTGCTCGGCACCCATAGAAAGTGCATTGTTGAGCGCGATGGTATACCAAATGCCATAACCAACACCCACCAATACCAGAGCTAAAACGGCAGCTAAAACACCTTGCAATATATGCTTGGTACGGAACTTCTTTTTGCGTTTATTGATGTAGTCAGGATAGAGCTCTTGCGCTGTCGGACGCGCATGAGCGCCGCAACTTCGTGCTGATGAGGAATTTGCGCGCCTTTGAGGCTGATACCCTTGCGGTGCGCCAGCATGTCTTCCGCCCCCAACATATCGATCACGTGCATAATATGAGGTATCTTGATTCCCCGTAGTATGGCGTGCGTTATTGCGGGTGTCCAATATGTTCACTCCTTTTTGCTTATCCATCTCTCATGTATGATTCGCTCTTACGCGAACTATATCAGTTAGCCAACTGAAAATAATAACATAGCGCTATGAGGTGTCGCTCACTTTTAGGCTTACGGACATGAAAGCAACGCACGAACATGCAACGCGCAAAACCGTACGTCTCTTTTGGTAAACGATTACAAAAACCAGCCGAGCTACTTAAATTTTCGCATGCGAAAACATGCCTTTAACCACTGCAGATACAAACCCTTGCCGCTGCGTTTGATAAGGCTTGCCCGCTAAATACAGCTGTTCGACCTCAATGCTTAATAAATCAGCTGGGTCTATCTCGTAAGGATTTTGTGAAAGCAGCACCATATCAGCAATCTTTCCCGCCTCTAATGAGCCACGTTCATTTTCGTCAAAACAAGTCCAAGCGCCATTATAGGTGCACATGCGCAGCGCCTCCTGCACAGTTAAGCGCTCATCTACGTTAGTGTGATTACATGCGCGATGCATCCATAACAAAGGGTCTGGATCAGTGCAGGGAGCATCAGACCCCGCTGATAGCACAATACCAGCATCCACATAGCGACGAAGCGGATTGAGCTTTTGCGCACGCTTCTCACCCAGTACTGAAGCTAAATAAGAATCAGGCTCCTGCGGCCAATCAATAAAGCTTGTTTGCATGGGGAAATGTATGTTGTATTGCGCACAAATTTCGAGCGCTTCATCGGTTGGCAAGCAAGCATGGATGATTCCATGACGATGATCCATTCGCGGATATTCATCCAATGCCGCCTTCAGTGCACGAGCTGCCTGCTCAAAGGCAGCGTCCCCTATGGCATGCATCTCAATTTGAAGTCCTGCCCTGTTGGCAGCCTTACAAAACTCAATTACCTGCTCGTCTGAGTAGTAAAGTACACCGCTTCCGCCTTCGCTATCTTTATAGGGCTCCAAAATTGCAGCATCATGACTCCCAAAACAACCATCAAGCGCACAGGCGAAACATCCGCCTATTCGTAAAAGATTGCGCTTTGTGGCAACTGAAACATCCATAGATTGCGGAAATACGCGAACTTGAAAACCGCTTTGTGCGCTTTTTCCAATCCATTGCTCAAGGCTGATATCCAAATTGCCCGTAAAACCAACTCCACTGACGGTATGCACCATACCTATGCCGCGAGCTGCTAGACAATCAAAAGCGCGCTGGATGTTTCCAACGAGTTGAGGGATGGAAAGACTGCCAGTAATGTAGTCGCTTACGGCAAAAAACGCCTCTTGGTTCATCTCTCCGGTATCAGGATGATAACCGCGCAAACCAGAAACCTTACCATTGACTATCTCAAGCAGCTTGGTGTTTACAACACATGCATGCCCATCGTATTTCACCATAAATATAGGCTTATCAGGACAGGCGCGATCAAGCTCTTCGCGCGAAAGCAATCGCCCCTCAATTACCGAGTAAGGAGATGCACCAAAAGCCACCAGTGTTTTATCGGTGCAGCTCTGAGCAAATTGAGCAACCATCTCCATGATCTCAGCATTGGATCGTGCATGCATTACGTTCAGTCCTGCATTAAACGTAGCAAATGATGCTAAATGCTCATGGGTGTCAACAAATGCTGGACAAAGTGCACGGTTACCCAGCTGAATACGCCCATAGGCTTCATACTGATCTGGTAGATCGCTTCCGACATAGACAATTTCGCCGTTATCTTCAACCAAATAACGCGCAACACTGTCATGTGCATCCACGGTCAATATTGTGCCTTCGAATACTTTCATAACCATCCTTTGCATATCTTTAATAAGTATATCTTTAACAAGACAAGGCTGCCGCACATGTGAGCAAACCACTTATGCAAGTGTTTCAAAAATCTCAGCAGCTTCAGTCTTTGAGTGCACACCAAGTTTTCCATATGCATGGCGCAAATGCGTTTTTACCGTATTGCCCGACAAGTAGAGTTCTTGCTCAATTTGAGTTCGCGTCTTTCCCTCTAAGGTCAAAGCAAGCAGCTCAATCTCGCGTTTTGTGAGCTCATATTATTCTGCCAGCGCATCACAGCGTGCCATAAAGATTTCATGAGGACCTGGCACATGCTGGTTGCTCACTATACCAACACCTTGCGCGCCCCAGTCAGCATTTACAAAACGCTCGCTTTTCCAAATAAGCACGCAGACCAGCACCAAAACCAAGCCAGCCACAAGCACATCCACATCTTCGGTGCGTACAAGCTCCTCTTCGCCAATCTCACGCATCTCAAAGGCCACTTCGCCCCGTCGATCCATGTCTGTCGGCGCGTCAACAACAGGAACAAAACGCACGTTAGTCGGAAAGACTTCCGAATACAGATCTGTCTCGAAGTTAGCAATACCTTTTTGTGATTCAACCGCACCTTCTACTTCGTCTGCAAATGCAGCAACAGGTGAAGTTGCCTTGAAAGCTCCAGCAGCTGCGGCTGAACCGAGCAGCGCAAGTCCGCCAGCTTTCAGGAAATCGCGACGGCTGGGCGCATGAGTTGCCTTCTCCATCTTATCTCCTCCTTGTTTGTTGCTCTCCCTAAGACACTAACCACACCCATCTACACGAACCCCCAAAAAGACACATATGCAGGTTGCGAGGTAATATGCACCATTTGACCTTTGTCGCATAAACATGTGCGGTTAGCGCCCTTGACGTGCTGTATTGTGCCGCGCCAATGCAGATTTGAGACGGGTGAAAGAGATAAAAGAAGGGGCGATTTGCATATCACCCCTTCTCTCACCCTTGAACAAACAACTTAGATTACTTACACAAATTTATAGGTATGAGTGCTCTTATTCCTTACGAAACCCACTTGCGAAGCATGCGAACGAACGTCTCAATATCAAGCGGTTTTGACATATGGTCATTCATGCCTGCACTATGAGCATGACGTATGTCTTCGGCAAAGGCATCAGCCGAAAGCGCAACAATAGGAATCTGCGCCATGTCGGGTCTCACTTCGCCCTCTTTACGGATGGTCGCCGTCGCCTCGTAGCCGTTCATGATAGGCATCTGGATATCCATAAGAACGATGTCGTAATAACCTGGTTCGTTATCACGCAAGGCTTCATAGGCAAGCTTGCCATTTTCCGCATGATCAACCGATGCGCCTGTGATCTCAATAAGCTCTTCAGCAATTGCGGCAGCCATCACATTGTCTTCGGCAAGCAAAACGCGCTTTCCTTCGAAAGACAGATTCTCAAGCATTGATTTTTCGTCCACAAACGATTGAGATTCACCGCTGATAAGTTCTTTCATAACTTGAATGAGGCGCGTCTTAAACAGCGGTTTAGAGATGAATGCATCAACACCTACTTCGCGAGCCTCCTGTTCAATCATCGACCAGTCATATGCAGACAAGATGATGATCGGAATAACCCCTGAAGCGGCTTCGCGAATTCGGCGCGCAGCCTCAATACCGCTCATTTCCGGCATCCGCCAATCCAGTATAACCGCCTTAAACGGGTCTTTTTGCTCCTGCGCTTTTACAACTGCATCAACGCCAGCTTGTCCCGAAAGCGCAAATGCTGAACGCATGCCGATGTCTTCGAGCAATACGCAAGCGCCTTCACAAGCAGCCGTGTCATCATCAACCACAAGCACACGAACATCTTTTAGGGCAGATAGATCTTCTTGTTCTCCATCGCGCAGCTTCAAATGCACAACAACCGTAAATGTTGTTCCTTCGCCCTCAACAGACTCGACATCAACAGTGCCGCTCATCAGGCTGACTACGCTTTTAACGATAGCCATGCCAAGACCGGTGCCCTCAATTTTGGTGGTGCGAGAATCGTTAGCGCGCGTAAAGGGTTCAAATACCGTTTTTAAAAATTCCGGGCTCATGCCGCACCCAGTGTCAGTAAAGGTGAATTCGTAACAGCCACTTCCAGGAATTCGGCTTTCCAGCTCTGCAATGCGCAGACCAATTTGTCCGCCTTCAGGGGTGAACTTTATTGAGTTGCCCATAATATTGACGAACACTTGCTGCAGACGCGTCTGGTCACCAATAACATGCTCATGCTTAATTTCAGTTACATCAATCTTGAGTTCTTGATGCTTAGCGGCAATCTGGGGATTCATTAGCGTTATAAGACTCTCGATAGACTCCGATAGCACGAAAGGCTCTTCGTTAAGTCCAATGGTTCCCGATTCAATTTTGGCCATATCCAATACTTCGTTGATCAGGCCCAACAAATGCTTTGAAGCTGATGTGATGTTGCCCAAACATTCACGCACGCGGTCGGGGTTATTAACATGCATACCAGCAATAGCCGTAAGACCCATAATGGAGTTCATCGGTGTGCGAATATCATGACTCATCGAATTCAAGAAATCGCTTTTTGCCTTCGAAGCGTGCTCTGCAGCCCTAAACGCATCTTCGAGCGCAACTCGAGACATTATCTCTTTGGTCTTGGCTTCAGTTGCATCCTGAATAGTGACCAACACATTGGTGGCAACGCCGTGGATATCACGCGCAAAGCACAGGGTCGAAATCTGGAACCAGCGCGGATTTTCCTCGTCTTTAGTTCGGCATTCTTGCTGCACGAAAGGCACACCCGAAACAAGCGTTTCTTGTGTGGTAGCCACATCCAAGAAAACAGGCTCTTCTGCGCTCTCGGTTGACTTGTCCATCAGCTCATCAAAGAGCTTGCAGAGCTGTCCGTACGATCCCTCTGCTGGAAGCTCTCCAAACACGTCATCGTTTTTCAAAAATTCATACGTTTTGTTGATCAAGTCAATAGATATTACGCTGTTATATAAATTGGTTGACGCATCAATAATACGAGTTGCTTCTTGACGCTCAAGTAATAGTTCGGTATTACGCTGGCGCGCTTGCAAAAGAAGCACCACGATGACGATAAGCGCAGCAATAATAACGCCAACAATAACAAAGATGCCCGCTAAGGTTGCATTAATGACCATCTTGTTGGTGATTTCTGCTGGAAACGAACGAACAATCGACCACTCATAGCTTGGCAGACGCGATACATAGGTATTGCCAACACCTTCAGGTGTTCTATAAGTAAAACTCCCGTTGCTGCCGTTAGCGAGATACTCATCCAGATTCTCAAGCGTGTTTTCATCAAGCTGGTCATCGGAAAACACTTCGTTAATAGAGGTATCATCAGAGACATTTGGGGTTGCACGCGCCACAATAGTGCCATCAGGCATGCAAAGATATGTTGGTGTAGGTTGACCATAGAACTCGGTAGTCATTATTTCAGTAAGCGAATCCTCGCGATAAACCGACACCATAACGCCAACAACTTCGCTTTGATAGTGAACTGGCGCAAAGAACGCAATGATGTTTTGACCGTCGAAAATAGCGTTATCGATAAAACACACACCGCTTTCGCCTGCCATGCCTGCTGAATAATAGTATCGATCTTTTGCATCAGCCTCGCGGCCATCGCTGTGATATGCCACGCCATCAGCCATAATAAAAAATGAATCATCGAATTGAGAAAGATCCAAAATATTTACTGCAGCTTTTGGATCAACACTGGCGCTTTGCAAACTGCTCTCAAATACCGTTGCTGCGGTTTGCACAACACGCAATGAAGTATTGAACGTGTCATTAACGCGGCGAGTAGTTTGTCCCGTTGACGTTTCCAGATATTGATCATTTTGCGCAACAATGCGTTGTGTATTGGCGTTCATAAACAACAGAAGCGCAATTATCAACACGGCAATGGCAGCGCATGCCGCCAAAATGCGATTCCTTGTTTGTATCTTTGACTCTTCGGCTCGGTTCATAGGATAACCCCATCTCCCATTACAAGTCGGATTTCTAAAAAATGTCTCATCAGATGCCCATGACAGACGCAAGATTGTTTGAGTTGCATTATACGTTATGCACTTTATTTCTATAGGTTGATTTCGCAAAACAACGCTTCGCCATAAAGCAAATAGCATTTTTGTGCATATGCATAATTTTGATAGTTATGATACCTTTTTTGCATATTATCTAACCATTTTGCATATTTTTTAAAACTTATGCCCATCAATGCAAAAGATGTGTGCTACTATCCTCACAATCGGTGTTCGTGCATAGATTATGCACTTCATAAAGCGGAAAGGAGAGCGGCGCTTATGCAATTTACAGCTTGCAATTCTCGTTATGCACTCTGTGCCCACCGCGCCAATGCTCACTACTTTATCCGCTTGTCCTTACGACGCCGCAACCTACCGGTTGCTGCTCGACTGCGACGACGTTAATTTCTTCGCTCGCACTATTCCAGCAACCACATTGTTTTGTATCTGCCCTTCTTTGCGGCCTAGATACTTGTTGCCTGGCGTTCGTATTGAATCATCGCTGCTTCTTTTAGCCAGGCATGCCCATATCATCTGACTGAAAGGACAAAACATGGCGCAGCAAAACTCTATCTCAAAAAGCGACAAATCATTTGAGGAACACCAGTCTCAGACGCCCAAAGAAAAAGTTGTTCTGGCATATTCTGGCGGATTAGACACTTCGGTTTGCATCAAATGGCTTATCGAAAACTACAACCTCGACGTTGTGGCGGTAGTTGGCGATGTAGGTCAAGAACACCAAGGTCTTGAAGCTGTCAAAGCCAAAGCCCTTGCATCTGGCGCTCTTGATTGTTTAGTCGTAGACATGCGCCAGGCCTTTGTTGAGGAGTATCTAAAGCCAGCACTTGCAGCCAATGCGCTTTACGAAAACAAGTATCCGCTCGTGAGCGCGTTGTCGCGTCCTCTTATTTGCAAGCATCTTGTCGATGTAGCTCACAAAGTAGGAGCAAGCTATATTGCTCACGGTTGTACTGGAAAAGGCAACGATCAGGTACGTTTTGAGTCTTCAATTCTCATGCTTGACCCTACCCTTACCATCTTGGCACCTGTTCGTGATTGGGATTTACATTCGCGCGAAGAGGAAATGATGTGGGCAACCGAACATGGCATTTCGGTTCCAACAACGCAAGCTTCGCCCTACTCAATTGACGACAATCTCTGGGGTCGCGCAATCGAATGCGGCGTGCTAGAAGATCCGTGGGCAGAGCCTCCTGCAGACATCTACACGATGACAACTTCGCCGCAAGATGCTCCCGATCAGCCTACATATCTATCCATCAGCTTTGAAGCTGGCGTGCCTTGTGCTTTAGATGACATTGAGATGAGCTACCTAAAAATCATCGAAAAAGTCAACATCATTGCAGGTGAGAATGGCTTTGGACGCCTGGATATGATTGAAAACCGGCTTGTTGGCGTAAAAAGTCGCGAGTGTTACGAATGCCCTGCGGCACTAACTATTATCACCGCCCATAAAGCTTTGGAAGACCTATGCCTTGAGCGCAATGTGCTTCATCACAAGTTAGCCTTAGAGCAACTCTGGGCAAATTGCGTCTACGATGGTCAGTGGTTCTCCCCGCTCAAAGAGGCACTTGATGCGTTTATGGCTCATACGCAGCAATGTTTAACGGGCACTATCATGCTTAAGCTTTACAAGGGTAGCTGCACAGTCGTTGGGCGTAAATCGGCTTATTCGCTCTATGATTTCGGATTAGCAACGTATGGCCTCGACGACAAATTCGATCAAAAGGCAGCAGCCGGTTTTATCGAGTTGCATGCGCTGTCCTGTAAAGTCTGGGCGAAAAATCGTCTTGAAATGGGTGCAGATATGCATCCGCTTTCAAGCAAAGTTGACACAGTTTGCGAATTCGAAAACAACAACTAGGCATTTATTACTTTACTTGCATGCTCAATACGTACGACTTTCATGTGAACGAAACGGAGGAATAGTGGCTCTCTGGTCTGGAAGATTCGATGGCAACGTCGATGAGTTTACCCAACGCTTTGGCGCATCGCTGCCCGTTGACAAGGCACTTTATGTACAAGATATCGCAGGCTCATGCGCGCACGCCGCCATGCTTGCAAAACAAAAGATCATCTCTAAAGCAGATGCAAAAGCCATTCAGGATACGCTTGCAGAAATATTGCATGAAATTGAAAAAGGTGAATTCGTCTTTAATCTTAACGACGAAGACATTCATATGGCAATAGAATCTGAGCTAATCAAACGCATCGGCGCACCAGGCGCACGACTTCATACTGGCAGAAGTAGAAACGATCAAACAGTAACCGACACAAGACTGTTTGCGAAAAAGTGCGCTTGTGAACTCATGGAGGCAAACATGGGTCTGCGAGAAGCACTTATTGCGTGCTCGACAGAGCATTTTAGCACAATAATGCCTGGTTATACGCACCTTCAACATGCTCAACCCGTCTTGTTTTCGCACCATATGTTGGCATACGTCTGGATGTTTACTCGCGACTTTTTACGTCTTCAGCATGCTCTCGACGCTGCCGACGCATCGCCTTTAGGCGCAGCCGCGCTTGCGGGGACCACCTACCCACTTGATCGCAAACAAACAGCAGCAGCACTCAATTTTAGCCGCGTGATACCAAACTCACTTGATGCAGTATCAGACAGGGATTTTCTGCTGGATCTGCTCTACGCATGCTCAGTATCAATAATCCATCTTTCGCGTTTGTGTGAAGAGATTATTTTATGGTCAAGCACCGAATTTGGCTTCATTACGCTTTCAGATAGCTACTCAACCGGCTCTTCGATCATGCCGCAAAAGAAAAACCCTGACTTCGCCGAACTGATCCGCGGCAAAAGCGG
The DNA here is from genome assembly GCA_003612515.1 of bacterium D16-34. Lineage (GTDB taxonomy): Bacteria > Actinomycetota > Coriobacteriia > Coriobacteriales > Eggerthellaceae > Xiamenia. The sequence goes on along the minus strand of RAZB01000002.1, from coordinate 1,634 downwards.
GCGCGTAGTTGGAGATCTCATGTCGCTTCTGATGACCATGAAGTCTTTGCCGCTCGCCTACAACAAAGACATGCAAGAAGACAAAGAGGGCGCAATTGACGCAGCTCAGACGCTCAAAGACTGCTATGAGTGCATGCGCGGGATGATCTCCACCTTGACTGTTCACGACGACGCCATGTACACACAGGCGGCTAAAGGATATCTAGCTGCCACTGATGTTGCAGATTACCTGGTCAAACGCGGACTCCCCTTTCGCCAAGCTCATGAGGTTGTAGGGCACCTGATCAAGCTTTGCGAAGAGCGCTCATGTGACCTTGAAGATTTGACGCTTCAGGATTTTCAAGCCGAATGCGAGCTGTTTGAATCGGACGTTTTGAGCTCGCTTGATCTTCAAGCTATCACGCGTTCGCGTACCACCTATGGTGGAACTGGCCACAAAGCGGTTCTCGCCCAATTAGACGAGGCAACAAACGCGCTTTGCAGCAATCGCAAAACATTTACATCGTTGGCGGCCACAATAGTGCCTTCCCACTAGTGCGGGAGCGCTAACGCAGCTGCACCAGCACTAGCGCTCCCACACTAGTGCCGCAAAGCGCTCTAACGCCAACGCCCTAACACTAGTACCCCAGCACCAGCACCTCAGCACTAGTGTGACGGACGCGTGCTTGCGCGATCAAAAAATGGGCTTTTCGATGAAATGGATAACGGTATGGCGAAGACCTGGGTGACGTCTTCGCCTAAAAGCCCAAGCTTTTGAGCGGCAAGCCCCGCCGAGAACAACACTCGAGAATCAGCGCGGGCATCTGCCGCATATGAAACAGCAGATCCAATTGCAATTCCGACGTCGACACTATTGATTTCGCAGGGAACTTTTTCAGGCTTTTCTGCACACGTAGGAAAGCCGCAATGTGCGCAGTTAAGCCCTTGTACACGCGTGCGTGTTCCAATAAGCACAACTACTTGCGAGTCTCGAACATTTCCGGCATCACGAATGAAAAACATCCCATACTCTGAAGCAAGCTGTTCCATATAATCGGATAACGCTTGTTTATCTTCGCCAGTTATCGCAGCCGCCTCGATAAGGTCAACGCCTTTGCCTTTTGGTGCAGTACGAGCAGCCGCCAGCATTCCTTTTGCAATATGCAGTGCATTTTCGTCGCGAATATCGCGTTCTGAGATAATCATAAGTGGCTCCGTTTCAATTATCGGAATCTTTGCCGTAGTTCCTATTGATTTGCAACGTATTGTATCCTGGGAATCCACGAAGGCAAAGCGAAGCAGGCAGCTTTGGTTTGCGTTTGCAGTGCAGGTGGCAGCACACGAGTGGCGCGTGGGCGACGCGCGAGTGGCGCATGGGTGGTCGGCGCGCTAGCGTTCGGGCGACGCGCGGGTGGCGGCACACGAGTGGCGTGTGGGCGACGCGCGGGTGGTCGGCGCTGGAGGCAATCGCAACAGCAGAGTTGTCGTAAAAAAGAGAGTTTTGGCTGGAAAATGCCTCTTGTCGGGGAATCTGATGGCATTCTGGTTTAAAAAGTGCCCTTGTCGGGGAAATCCGCTTGATTTGGGGGTGCGGACAAAAACTTGGACCAACACAGGTCCGGGAAAGGAGTCCGCATGTATGACAGAGAAACGGT
>RAZB01000028.1 GCA_003612515.1 bacterium D16-34 | reverse complement strand
ATGGAGAGGGAGACGGGCTTTATCTGCACTTGCCGTATCAACGGTTTTGGTTTGCGGTGTAAGTGGTATTGCTTGGGCAGATGATGATGTTAGCGCACAAGCTCAGCAACAAGTGGTAGAAGCGTTTGCTGATCAGGAAGATGAATCACGTGACGCTAAAGACAGTGTGGTAGATGCGGTAGATAAAAACACTGCAGACAAATCAAATGACAACACTAAGACCGACGAAGGTGTCAAAGAGCAAATTCCTGCAACGCCTGATGCTTCAACTCAGCCTGAAGCACCCGTGCAGCCTGACACGCCCGTAAAGCCAGAAGCTCCTACTCAGCCAGAAAAGCCATCATACAAGGCTGGCTGGAACAAGGTTGGCAGCGATTGGTATTACGCCAACGCTCAAGGCGAAGTCCAAACTGGTTGGGTGAAGGTATCTGGTTTGTGGTATTACCTTGATCCTGCTGACAGCGGTCGTATGCTGACAGGTTCATACAAGGTTGATGGTGCTCTGTATCATGCTCGTCCATCAGGTGCCATTATTTCAGGCAATGGTTGGGTTAAGGCAGACGGCAAATGGTTGTGGGCAACACCCTCTGGCGCTTTGCGCACTGGCTGGTTGCAAGACAAAGGATCTTGGTATTATCTTGATCCGCAAACTGCTGCAATGCACACTGGCTGGTTCCAGGCTCCCTGGAATGGAAAGACTGCCTGGTACTATGCAAACTCATCAGGCGTTATGCAATCGGGCGGTTGGCACAAGATTGGCAACACGTGGTATT
>RAZB01000027.1 GCA_003612515.1 bacterium D16-34 | reverse complement strand
GAGAGAGCTGCCAGAGAAAGGAGACTGTCATGGCGAAGATAGTCAACTCTTGGAACGACTGGGATCCGCTAAAGCACGTCATCGTTGGCCTGTGCGACAACTCAGTTATTCCTCCGGAGGAGCCCGCTACCTCAGAGAAGGTTCCGGTAGACTCTGAGATGCGTGGTATGTGGGGCTTGCGCCCGCTGCGCACCGTTGAGGTTGGCAATGCCTGCCTTGAAAACCTTGTTAAGGCAGTAGAAGAGCGCGGCGTTGTTGTAGACCGCCCGACGCCTCTTCAGTGGAACCAGGCCATCGGCACGCCTGACTTCCGCAACGACTCGATGATGACCTGCATGCCGCCTCGCGACATCCTGCTCACCGTCGGCCCGGAGATCATGGCTTCAGCTAACTCATTCCGTTGCCGTTACTTCGAGTATTTGGCCTACTGGCCGCTCATGATGAAGTACTTCGAGGAAGACCCCGACTTCATCTGGACTCAGGCTCCTCGTCCGCGCCTGACCGACCGTTCTTACAAGCACAACTACTACGATGAGAAGATCACGTTGGAGGAGCGCCTCGTTCGCACCGCTAACAAAGACTTCGTTACCACCGAAGTAGAGCCGATGTGGGACGCAGCTGACCTTATGCGTATGGGCAAGGACATCTTCATTCAGCATGGCCTGACCACCAACCGCACCGCTATGGACTGGTTCCAGCGCTACTATCCGGACTATCGCATCCATGCGGTTAACTTCCCGGGTGACCCCTATCCGATCCACATCGACGCAACCTTCGTGCCGCTGCGTCCGGGCCTGATCATCAACAACCCGGTTCGCCCGCTTCCTGAAGAGCAGCGCCCGATCTTTGAGGCAAACGATTGGCAAATCGTAGAGGCTGCACAGCCTGCTCATGACACGCCTCCTGAGTTCTGCTACTCATCAGTATGGCTGTCAATGAACTGCCTCGTACTCGACCCGAAGACCGTTATTGTTGAGGCTTCTGAGGTTAACGAGCTTGAGCAGATGGACAAACTCGGCATGAATGCTATCCCGGTTGACCTTCGTGGTGCTTATGCATTCGGTGGCGGTCTGCACTGCTCAACCGCTGACGTTTATCGTGAGGGCGAGTGCCTCGACTACTTCCCGAACCGCGTACCTGACGCAACGCTGGTACGTCCGGAGATGTGGAACGACTAGT
>RAZB01000026.1 GCA_003612515.1 bacterium D16-34 | reverse complement strand
CTTAAGAACTAAAACTAGTCCTCACGCCAGATAGGCATGCTCATGCAGCGTGGGCCACCACGACCACGTGAGAGTTCAGCTGAAGGCATCTCGAGTACGTTGAGACCCTTCTGACGAAGTACTTCGTTGGTAACGTCGTTGCGCTCATACACAACGATGGTGCCAGGACGCAAGCACAAGGTGTTAGAACCGTCGTTCCACTGCTCACGAGCAGCAGCAATACGATCTCCGCCACCGCAAGGAATAAGCTCAACAGGGCAGCCTACATACTCTTCCAAGATGTGCTCAAGCGGCTCGTTGCGCTCACGAACAGATAAGCCATCTTTGCCATCTGAGGTGACTTCAAAGACCGTCAGCGGACCCATGATGCCAGGATGTACGGTGAACTTATCGGTGTCAATTTGCGTAAATACCGTATCCAGGTGCATAAATGCACGAGAGTTCGGGATGTTAAACGCAAGGATCGTCTCAATAGTTGAGGTGGGATCATTAAAGACATTGTGTGCAAGTTGGTCGATTGCATCGGGCTCGGTGCGCTGAGAGATACCGACAGCTAAGACCTTATCGTTGATGTTTAAGATGTCGCCACCTTCGATGTGGAAGGTGTTGTAGCGGCTGTAGTACAGCGGTACATCTTTGTAATCAGGATGATACTTAAACACGTACTCGCCATAGATGGTCTCACGGTTACGAGTCTCTGAATACATATGGTTCAAAGAAACGCCGTTGCCAATCATTGCAAACGGGTCACGAGTAAAGTAGAGGTTCGGCATCGGTGCGCACACCAATTTGCACGTATCAGATACCAAATCAACCAAAGAGTCAGATTTGTTGACATGCAGCTCTTGCAAGTTGATGCCAGCCATGGTCTTTAAGACCAACTCTTTAGGATCGGGATAGTTCTGTTCAAGGTAGTCATGAATGATCTTCTTGTAGCGCTCGGTACGAATACCAGCCTCTTCGATCCACTGATAAACAAATTGTTCACGCAGATCCTTTGATGAAGCTATGACTTCTGCCACGAGGTCCTCAAGATAGACCACTTCGACGCCTTCAGAGCGAAGAATCTCGGCGAAGCGATCATGCTCTGCCTGAGCGACACGCAAAAATGGAATGTCATCGAAGAGCAATTCTTCAAGCGTGTCGGGGGTGAGGTTTAAAAGCTCGTCGCCGGGGCGGTGGAGCAAGACCTTCTTAAGAGGCTTGATCTCGCTCTTGACGTTCACGCCAGCCATAAGCAACCCTCCTT
>RAZB01000025.1 GCA_003612515.1 bacterium D16-34 | reverse complement strand
GGGTTATAGGACAAAAAACGTGTCCGGATGCTAATCAATAGCAAAGGGATAGCGTGTTTTGTTATGGAGTTCCTCCCACACTGCTCTATCGCCCCATTCTGGTCCTCCATCCGCTCTTTTTGGACCTATTGCATAGGTCTCATACAAAACGTCGATGTCAGCATCAGTTGGCATCGACGTTAGCATTTCAGATGGCTTTTTAGGACATTCAGTATGCATGTAACACCACCAAAATATTGATTTGATTCTTCGCATGTCATTCATTCCTCGATGCTCTCTAAGCATTGCTCTAAGCTGGGCGTTAATTCCTCCTTCTATGCGATTGTTAGTTCGCGGAAGAGAACCTTCGTATGTGAGATCAGGGTCTAAGTACGTAAATAGTGTTCCTTGGTTGATAAGACGTGAGAGAGACCCTCGTGCTTTTCTTAAATTGAGATGAAGGTATTCTTGCCTTCCTTCTACCGTACTTTTTTCTTCCAAAAAGTCACACCAAAACTCACACCATTGCATATAAGTTTCTACCCACCAGTTTGCCTGATGAAGATTTTCTAGGTGTAAAAGTTGCTTGGCTAGCGCATAAAGCTCTACACCACAAGTTAGGTTTGGACGTGTCGTTGTGTAGCGTTTCACCTGGTTAAACACATGGAAAAGACAACGCTGGACTTTTGTATTTGGCCAGAGCTTTTTTACGGCTTTTCCAAAACCAGTTCCGCCATCACTTACAACCACATCAGGAGGGGCAATGTTTTCTAACAAAGCCTCCCAAGCATAAGATGTTTCTGCGCGTGCTAAGTACCAAGACAGCACATAAGTATCACTGCAGGCAATCAATACGACGAGGTTTCTTTTTATATAGATTCCATCAACATATACGACTCGATGTATTTCATCGACGGTTTCAGGAAGTGGCCATACATCCCAAAACTCACGTGTGCGCCTTCTAAAGCTGCGACCTTGCCCTGGCATATCTAGTTGTATTTGTTTGGAGAAAAGAAAGTTTAAAAACTCTTCAAACCGTTCAGTGGTGTTGTCTCTTTTATGGGTTTCACTTCTATTACAACCTTTGCATCTCCAGCGTTGACGCCCAGAGCTATTGAAACCATTTCTTTTCATTTTAGACCCGCAAATTGGACAAATTTTAGTCTTCATTGTAGACACCTTAAAAAGAGAGAAATATTTCACTCTTTTATATGTGCTCAACAGGAAAAACTTTCAAGACTAGACACGTTTTTTGTCCGAGTGGATTTTTTCAAAAAAAGAGAAAA
>RAZB01000024.1 GCA_003612515.1 bacterium D16-34 | reverse complement strand
GGGGGTGCGGACGTTTTTTCGTACCACCTAGGCGGTGTAACCTAGCGATGCCCGGTACTCGTCCGGGCTTAGCCACCCCAGCGAGCGCTTGATGCGCTCCGAACGATAGTACCTCAGGTAGGTATCTAGTCGCTCCGAGAACTCGCTCAGCGACACACCGACCCAGTCGCGGTAATGAAAAAACTCGTTTTTGAGCGTACCGAAAAACCCCTCACAGGCGGCGTTGTCTGGACTACATCCCTTCGCCGACATGGAGCGAACCAGGTCATTCGTCTCGCACAGCGCGACCCAACCCGGCCAACGGTAATGGGCTCCACGGTCGCTATGCACCACGGTGTGTGCCCCTTTGCGCCTGCCAGCTAGAGCATCAGCCAGCGACCCGTCAGCCAGCGCCGCGGTGGGCGATTGTCCTATTCGCCAGCCGGCGGGTCGGCCGTCAAAGCAGTCCACCACAGCACTGAGGTAGATTTTGCCGGCTGGGATACGGAACTCAGTGATGTCGGTGACCCACAGCTCATCGGGGGCTGACGCCGAGAAATCCCTAGCCACAAGGTTAGGCGGGGCGGAAGAGATCTCGCCGGCGTAGGAACTCCAGCGTCGGCGGCGACGGTTGTAGGGGACTACCAGACCCTCCTCACGCATCAGGCGGCGAACCACCTTCTCTGACACACGCACGCCCTCGCGGCGCAGACGTGCCCATATAGTACGGTAGCCCCAGTTACGGTTACCCTCTTCAAACAGCTCACATACCCTCACGCGCAGTTCCGCGTGTTTGTCGGGGCGACAGAGCAGGGGACGCCAGTACTCATAGGAACTCTTCGATATCCTCAAGAAAGCGGTGATCTCGCGGAGGGGCAGGCCTGTCACCGCGCGCAATCTCTCGCCCAACTCGCACTTTCTCCTGTTCGATATCGAACGGGGGTGCGAGTCTGCCCCTTTTAGGTCGTCCAACACCGCCCTAAGCAGCATGTTCTCATTCATCGCAGCCTCGAAGGCTTCCCTCTCCGACTCGTTCAATGTCTCCTCCTTCGACTCGGAAGAGATCATCTTAGCAGGTCGGCATGGAGGCTTTGCGGCGGAGCGCGAACGTCTGTTGCAACGTAGATGTGGCACCTGCCCGCGAGCCCAACCTCCCACCGCTCCGCGACTGGCACCGCAAAACTTAGCTGCCTCCCGGTGCGTCATGCCCTCCTCCAGCGCAAGAAGAGCCAATTCCACCGTTTCTCTGTCATACATGCGGACTCCTTTCCCGGACCTGTGTTGGTCCAAGTTTTTGTCCGCACCCCC
>RAZB01000023.1 GCA_003612515.1 bacterium D16-34 | reverse complement strand
CAATACCACTTACACCGCAAACCAAAACCGTTGATACGGCAAGTGCAGATAAAGCCCGTCTCCCTCTCCATTTCCACTTCATTCAGTCAACCTCTCTTCTCAATCTCAAACAGCAGCTTTAAAGATAATATTACCATCCCATACGAAGGATAATTACTAAATATCTATCAGCAACTCTTCGCATACGCTTACTAATCACAGAGCCGCTTTCGCATCAAAGAATTACGTCTAAAGGTTACATTATTTAGCATTGTCAAACTTAAAAACATAAAAGGTATTAGCGTCTGAAGCGCTATAAATACTCGAAATGCGATTACACCCTCTTGTGGTTGAACCCTGATCATAGATTGAATGCCAAAAAGCATTTTCAGAGGAAGTGTTACCCCAAAATATGCCTACGTGATCATCTGCTCCAGAAGCAGATTCTATTTGCACAATATCGCCTTTTTGCAAATATCCACTATTGAGCATTTCCTCAACAGAGCTAAACGTTCGATGCTCAACATTATTACATATCAGCACTTGACGTAAAGACACACTATTTGCCCATTTCCAAGGGTGATAGCTATACCATTGGTTCATCAGTGGAGTATTCTTGAGTCCCATATCACACCATACGCGTGCAATAAAACCAGCACAATTCATACCACATCCTGACACCCCATCATAAGGACTACCTTCATACGGATGCGTGCTCTTTGACCACCATGGTCCTGTCTCGTATACGGTCGGATAGGGCCAGTTGTATTTATAAGCTGTACCCAAATATTCGTTTTTGTATACTTCAAGGAAACTCAAAAACCTCGTTCGTGAAATACCGAGCATCTTTGAGATAGTCTTTGCGCCACCATCCAAAGCTCCTGAGACGGGATCCAGATAATACCAGGTAGAACCAAGCTTTAACCAACCAGTAGCCATAGCTCCATTTGATTTAAGGTAATACCATGAACTTCCAATTTTTTGCCAACCGGTTTTCATGATGCCAGCGCTGTTTGCGTAGTACCACGTACCCTTCACTTTAAACCAGCCTGTTTGCAATGAATTATTCTTCGCCTTGTCAAAATACAACCATGCCCAGCCGATTTTCTTCCAACCACTGGTGTTGTCAGCCGTCACGATACGACCTTGCGAATCATATTGAGCGGTATAAGCAACGATACCATTTGATCCAAGAAAGACCGGATCACCTTCGGATGTTTTCACCCAGGTATCAGTACGCATGGCACCGCTTGAGGCAAACCAATATTGCTTGCCATCAATTGTTTGAGAAGTTGATGCCGCCATACTGCCGTCGGTGCGGTCAAAGAAATACCAAACGCCTCTGATTTGACCCCAACCTGTTGCCATAACACCAGATTTTGCAAGGTAATACCAGGTATCACCACGATAAAGCCACTGAGAAGTTACCATGGCGCCGCTTGTGTTCACAAAATACCATTTATTAGAATCATGCACCCAGTTATTTGCACGCATGTCGCCGCTGCTACGATCAAGGAAATACCAGACACCTTTGTCTTTCAACCAACCAGTAGCCATAGCACCTGAACGTGACAGGCAATACCACGTGTTGCCAATCTTGTGCCAACCGCCCGATTGCATAACGCCTGATGAGTTTGCATAGTACCAG
>RAZB01000021.1 GCA_003612515.1 bacterium D16-34 | reverse complement strand
GCTAGTAATCGCGGATCAGCATGCCGCGGTGAATACGTTCCCGGGCCTTGTACACACCGCCCGTCACACCACCCGAGTCGTCTGCACCCGAAGCCGCCGGCCGAACCCTTTTGGGGCGGAGGCGTCGAAGGTGTGGAGGGTAAGGGGGGTGAAGTCGTAACAAGGTAGCCGTACCGGAAGGTGCGGCTGGATCACCTCCTTTCTAGGGAGACACTCACATCTAAAAAGAGATGTCACTTATTACTAGAAATTAATCAATTCTCACAAAGTCTTGTTTGAAACGGATGAGCTTTTAAACACTTCACGACTCTTTCTCAGTATTTGGTACTTAAGGTAGCTAGTAATACCTACCTTATCTGCACCTTGACAGTTGTATAGCGTTAAGTGACAAATTGATCTTTTAATGCAGTGTGATAAACACTGCGTCAAGAGCATCTAACACGATCGCGATTGTATCGATATGTAAATACCTAGATACACCTTGATGTGATTTGGAACCAACTTGTGGACGAAGATATTAAGGGCGCACGGCGGATGCCTTGGCACAGGAAGTCGATGAAGGACGTGGCAAGCTGCGATAAGCTCAGGGGAGGGGCAAACACCCTTTGATCCTGAGATCTCCGAATGGGGGAACCCAACAGGGGTCATGCCCTGTTACCTGCACCTGAATATATAGGGTGCAAGGAGGCAACTTGGGGAACTGAAACATCTAAGTACCCAAAGGAAGAGAAATCAACCGAGATTGCGCGAGTAGCGGCGAGCGAAAGCGCACTAGCCCAAACCCATGTGTGTGTCAAGCCTGAGGGCGTTGCCACATGAGGTGTTGTGGGGTCACATAATCTAGGTGCCTCAGCGCCTAGACAAGGTTACAAATTTGCGTGATAGCAAAACGACTTGGGAAAGTCGGCGACACAAGGTGAAAGCCCTGTATGCGAAATTGCGCAAACCTTGCATGTGATTCCCGAGTAGCGCCGGGCACGTGAAACCCGGTGCGAAGCTGGGGGGACCACCCTCCAAGGCTAAATACTCTCCTGTGACCGATAGCGAACCAGTACCGTGAGGGAAAGGTGAAAAGCACCCCGAGAGGGGAGTGAAATAGTACCTGAAACCGTGCGCCTACAAGCAGTCGGAGCAGCCTTTGCGCTGTGACGGCGTGCCTTTTGTAGAATGAGCCAGCGAGTTACGGTATGCGGCGAGGTTAAGTTAAGAAACGAGCCGTAGTGAAAGCGAGCCTTTAAGATGGCGAGTTAGTCGTATGCTGTAGACGCGAAGCCGATGTGAGCTATCCATGGGCAGGCTGAAGCGGGGGTAAGACCCCGTGGAGGGCCGAACCCACTTCGGTTGAAAACGGAGGGGATGACCTGTGGATAGGGGTGAAAGGCCAATCAAACTCGGAGATATCTCGTTCTCCCCGAAATAGCTTTAGGGCTAGCCTCGGTCGTTTCCCTTAGGTGGTAGAGCACTGGATCGTCGCGGGGGCTTCACCGCCTACCAACACGAACCAAACTCCGAATGCCTAAGGATTAGAGACCGGGAGTCAGAGGACGTGGGCTAAGCTGCGTGCTCGAAAGGGAAACAGCCCAGACCGCCCGCTAAGGCCCCCAAGTCCGTGCTAAGTGGCAAAGGATGTGCGTTTGCCTAGACAACCAGGATGTTGGCTTAGAAGCAGCCATGCATTTAAAGAGTGCGTAACAGCTCACTGGTCAAGTGGACATGCGCCGACAATTCACGGGGCTAAGCACGGCGCCGAAGCGGCGGACTGAATTATTTCAGTGGTAGGGGAGCTTTCCTATCTGCGACGAAGCAGACGGGTAACCGTTTGTGGAGCGTTAGGAAGTGAGAATGCTGGCATGAGTAACGAGAGCGGCGCGAGAAACGCCGCCGCCGTAAGCCCAAGGGTTCCTGGGCGAGGCTAATCCTCCCAGGGTCAGTCGGGAGCTAAGGCGAGGCCGAGAGGCGTAGCCGATGCACAACAGGCGGACATTCCTGTACCGCTGCCAGACCATTATGACCGAAGGGGCGACGGAGAAGGGTAACCGAGCGGGGTTCTGGACGTCCCCGTGAAAGCGTGTAGGGCGCAAAGCATGGAAATCAGCTTTGCACATAAGCCTGAGACGCGAGACGAAGCCATTAGGCGAAGTCGGCGAGCCCATGCTTCCTAGAAAAACCTCTAGGCAGGTCGGGCGGCGCCCGTACCAAAACCGACACAGGTGGGCGGGTAGAGCATACCGAGGCGATCGGGAGAACCATGGTTAAGGAACTCGGCATACTGACTCCGTAACTTCGGGAGAAGGAGTGCCCCTTGAGGTATAACAACTTGCTTGTGAAGCTTTGGGGGGTCGCAGCGAAACGGCCCAAGCGACTGTTTATCAAAAACACAGGACTCTGCAAAGTCGTAAGACGACGTATAGGGTCTGACGCCTGCCCGGTGCTGGAAGGTTACGTGGATGGGTTAGCCTTTTTGGCGAAGCTTTGAAACTAAGCCCCAGTAAACGGCGGCCGTAACTATAACGGTCCTAAGGTAGCGAAATTCCTTGTCGGGTAAGTTCCGACCTGCACGAATGGCGTAACGATTTGGGCGCTGTCTCAACCATGGACCCGGTGAAATTGTATTATTCGTGAAGATGCGAATTACCTGCGGAAGGACGGAAAGACCCCGTGAACCTTTACTGCAGCTTGACATTGATCGTTGGCTCGGCGCGTAGAGGATAGGCAGGAGGCTATGAAGCAGGGACGCCAGTTTCTGTGGAGCCACCCTTGGAATACTGCCCTCGTCGTTCCGGCGATCTAACTTGTGGCCGCGATCCGGCACAAGGACCGTGTCAGGTGGGTAGTTTGACTGGGGCGGTCGCCTCCTAAAATGTAACGGAGGCGCGCAAAGGTCCGCTCAGGATGGTTGGCAATCATCCCAAGAGCGCAAGAGTGTAAGCGGGCTTGACTGCGAGGCAGACACGCCGAGCAGGGACGAAAGTCGGTTCTAGTGATCCGGCGGCTCAGAGTGGAATGGCCGTCGCTCAACGGATAAAAGGTACTCCGGGGATAACAGGCTGATCTTGCCCAAGAGTCCACATCGACGGCAAGGTTTGGCACCTCGATGTCGGCTCATCGCATCCTGGGGCTGAAGTCGGTCCCAAGGGTATGGCTGTTCGCCATTTAAAGCGGTACGCGAGCTGGGTTCAGAACGTCGTGAGACAGTTCGGTCCCTATCCTCCGCAGGCGTAAGAGAATTGAGGAGATCTGCCCCTAGTACGAGAGGACCGGGGTGGACGGACCTCTGGTGCAGCAGTTGTTGACCAACAGCACGGCTGCTTAGCTACGTCCGGCACGGATAACCGCTGAAAGCATCTAAGTGGGAAGCCGTCTTCAAGATGAGTTCTCTATTCGGTAAGGGCCCTTGTAGACTACGAGGTTGATAGGGCGCAAGTGTAAGAGGTGTGAGCCTTTGAGCTGAGCGCTACTAATAGCCCGAGCTCTTCTGCTATAAGTTGGATATCGAATATAAGCATTCGCGATAGTCACATAAGCGCTATACAACCGTCAGGGTGCAGCAAAAGAACTTGACAAATCTATACAAGTTCGCAAAAGAGCGTCTTTTGTGAGCGCGACCATGGAGGCGGGGATCACCCGATCCCATTCCGAACTCGGTAGTTAAGCCCGCCATCGCCTAAAGTACTACAGCGTCAGGCTGTGGGAGGACGGGAAGTCGCGCTCACAAAGGACGCTTTTGTTATGTCTAGATG
>RAZB01000020.1 GCA_003612515.1 bacterium D16-34 | reverse complement strand
CTTTCTCACTTGCAAGAATTGAAAAAGGGTCTACTTCAGCAAATGTTCGTATAGTCAGTTTGACATGCGGTTTTACGAAAGGAAATTTTAAAATGAGTAACGTAGAGAATATCTCTTCCAAACTTTGGGCAATGGCTAACGAGCTGCGTGGAAACATGGACGCTGCTGAGTATAAAAATTACATTTTGGCCTTTATGTTCTATCGTTATCTTTCAGAGCACCAGGAACAATATTTGATCGATAACAACATTATTGATGTCGCCGAAGGGCAGACTATTAACGATGCTTACATTGAACAGGCAGAAGGCGAGGAGCTTGCAGACTATTTGGAGGATATTTCCTCAAGCTTAGGTTATGCCATCGAACCTGCAGATACCTGGCAGTCTTTGGTCGAAAAAATCGAAGAAAGTTCTGTAGTGCCCAGTGACTATCAAACCATTTTTGACAACTTTAATAAGAATGCCGAACTAAACAAGCATGCAGAGCAGGATTTTCGCGGAGTCTTTAACGATGTAAACCTTGGCGATTCTCGCTTGGGGTCATCCACTAACGATCGCGCTAAGTCACTGAATCGCATTGTGAAAATGATTAATGATTTTAATTACAAAAGTGACGATGGCGCAGATATTCTGGGAGATATTTACCAATACCTTATCGAGAAATTTGCAGCTTCAGCAGGTAAAAAGGGTGGCGAGTTTTATACGCCTCATGCAGTGAGCGAGATCCTTTCTAAGATTGTGACATTGGATCGAGAAAGAACAGATTCTTTCTTCAGCGTTTATGACCCCACCATGGGATCCGGCTCACTGCTTCTGACGGTTGGCCAAGAACTTCCTAGCGGTCAGCCCATCAAATACTATGGCCAAGAGTTGAATACTACTACCTACAACCTTGCACGCATGAATCTCATGATGCATGGTGTTTCTTATCAAAACATGTCTCTGAAAAATGCTGACACGTTAGGCGAGGACTGGCCTAACGGCAAAGACGCGAAGGGTGTTGATGATCCGCTGTGTTCCTTTGACGCTGTGGTAGCTAATCCTCCCTATTCGGCTCATTGGGATAATTCGGAGACTAAGCTGAAGGATCCTCGCTTCCAGCAATATGGCAAGTTGGCACCTCGGACCAAAGCAGATTACGCTTTCATTTTGCATAGTCTCTATCACCTAGGAGACGAGGGCACGATGGCTATTGTTTTGCCTCATGGTGTTTTATTCAGGGGCGCTGCCGAGGGTGTTATTCGCGAAACCGTTATCAAAAAGAACTATCTCGACGCTGTGATTGGGCTTCCGGCAAACATCTTTTATGGCACCGGTATTCCAACGACGATTTTGGTGTTCAAAAAGAATCGAACAAATAAAGACATCCTGTTCATTGATGCGTCGCGTGAATTTGAAAAAGCCAAGAATCAAAACAAACTGACCGAAGAGCACATCGACAAAATCGTTGAGACCTACAAGAATCGTCAAGATGTTGAGCGTTATGCTCACGTGGCTTCTCGTGAAGAGATTGAATCCAATGATTACAATCTCAATATCCCACGCTATGTTGACACGTTTGAACCTGAAGAAGAAATTGACCTTGCTGAAGTCCAACGCCTCATAGCTCAAGACGAGAAAGAGATTGCTGAATTAGAAAAGGTTATCGCTGACCAGCTGAAACTTCTTGGTGTTTAGTTGTTGAGCAATGCAGCTTTGAAGCATAGCGGTAAAATCAAATAATGATTGCGGTGTGATGCTTCGGCTAACACTTGGAAAAGCCCGATATGTCGGGCTTTTCTTATGGGATCTGAGTTTTTGCAGCAACCCTGGTTTGCCCTTAAATCTTTTGCAACCCTCACGCTGATGAAGGGTGATGAGGGAGTCGAAGCTATCCAAGTAAGCGCCTATTAGACATTGCTCCTCTTTTAAAGGAAACGAAACGCGTGCATTACCAACAAGTTCCTTGTTAAGATTATTTACTGCACTACCAGCAGCAAGCATTCGATATTGGTTAAGCATTTGAGGTGTACCCAACATATGACACAGAAACTGCGGATCTAATTTTTTATCCCTATCCCGGATAAGAAGCCAACCGTCGTGAATACACCCATCAACAGCCATAATATACGGACGTCCAAAACTCATAGAGTTTGATAGCAATAAGTCTCCTGGATGAACTTCACGAGTTTTCGGTAACCCCTCAGGTCTTATCCTTTCTTTTGTTTGAGTTATGTATCTTCCTAGTTCAGGCGCATCTCCAATTTTGACCCAATTGAGCCCATCGATATCATCTGTTATGTAGTTTTCGATAGGCCTCGGTGACCCACCGCGCTCGATAGTAACTAGTTCTGAAGCCTTACGCTGTTCCCAAGTTATGGGCGATACAGACATGTTTGCTAGGCCGCTTCCATTGCTTTGCCTATTTAAAACGTAGGTTTCGCATAAAGATTTGCACATAGCTTAAAAGGTGCGCCTTGCTTACATCTTTCTACATGACGAGCAACTCTTCACACCAGGTACAGTTAAGCTGATTTTGCCTGACGGTTTTCCGCCACCATAGCTTGGGAACAGCGTAAGTTCTCAGAGGTATTGTCGTTTTTGCGAAACAATACACTTTCTCGCGCGGATCTAAGCGACACCGAGGGTCGGATTTATAATGTTCATTATGGTGACATTCTTGTCAAATTTGGTGAAGTTCTGAATGTTCAGTGCGACTCTCTGCCAAGGATTACGGATGACGACCTGGCTGAACGACTAACTTGCCAACCGCTTTTTGACGGAGATGTAATCATTGCGGATACGGCAGAAGATGAGGCGGTTGGAAAATGCTGTGAGCTGCGCGGATGCGACGGTAAACCCATTGTTGCTGGGCTACACACAATAGCCTGTAGGCCGAGAATTGGGTTTGCGTCTGGATATCTTGGTTACTATCTAAATTCAGCTGCATTTCACAATCAACTACTACCACTGATGCAAGGGATTAAGGTGATTTCGGTATCGAGATCAGCTATCGGAGTTACCGATGTGCGGTATCCCTCGCTTCCTGAACAGGACGTGATCGGTTCCTTCTTCCAACAGCTTGACGCCCTCATCACCCTTCATCAGCGTGAGTATTACGTGGGTTAAATGAGGCTTGAAATCGAGCGCATTACGAGATCAACATCTTGGTTTTCAAGCTCTTGAATAATATGCAAATAAGTCTTTTGGGTCGTATTCATGCTAGCATGACCAAGGCGCTTTGCCACACTTGCAATAGATACACCTGCGAACAACAGAAGCGATGCATGGGTGTGGCGTAATCCATGAATGGATATGATAGGCACTTCTGCGTGAACACAATGGCGCTTAAGAATGTCGTTAGCTGTCGAGTTATATACATTGCCTGATACAAAAATAGGTTTATTCCTAGGAAGATCTCTTGTGAGTTCAGCAAACTGTATAACAAGTTGCCAATCAAGCTGAACTTTACGGATAGAAGATTTGTTTTTTGTAGGGACAAAACCCCCGCTGTTCTTGTAATCCCATGTTTTGTTTACCGAGAGGATTTGTCGTGCAAAATCAAAGTCCTCTGGTGTTAAGGCAATGGCTTCTGAGAAACGTAAACCGGTCTTCGCAATTAATAGGATAAGCCAATCCCATGAGATCTCTGAACCAAGATCAAGATCGGAAAGAAGTCTGTGAAGCTCAAACTGATTTAGATACTTCTGCTTCTTAGGCCGTGGTGTCTTCCCTTTAATTATGGCTTTTCGGGTGGGATCCCTCTCTATCAGCCCCTCATCAACCGCATCGAGAACGGCACCTTTTAACTGATGATGAAAATCCATCGTCGTCTGACGCTCGTGGCTTTGGGCATAGTCGTTTAAGAGTTTTTGATAGGTTACGCGCGTTAGTTCTTGAAGCGCTAATGTTGGTATAAGCTTATCGAGCCACAGGCATGTTAGCTGATACTTGTTTAAAGTTACATCACGCACTGCTCCTTCCTTATACATCGAAACCCATTGTTTGTAATACTTGCAAAAAGTGTCCTGGGGCGTGAGATTACTAATCATTTCCTATTCCTTTCAGCCGAGACACTCACGCTGATGGTGGTGTTAGGATATGCCAGTAAACTTAATTTGAAGATAAGTAGTTAAAGTC
>RAZB01000001.1 GCA_003612515.1 bacterium D16-34 | reverse complement strand
GCTCAACAGGAAAAACTTTCAAGACTAGACACGTTTTTTGTCCGAGTGGATTTTTTCAAAAAAAGAGAAAATGATGGTTAAAAAGGGGTGCTGACCTGCATCAACACCCCTTTTTTGGACACGTTTTTTGTCCTATAACCCTCATTTACTCCATTGCGACACTTTATATCCCCTACAAAAAGAGTACGCCCCGATGGCATAGGTGCATCGGGGCGTCATGCGTCATGCAAGCGCACGGGGGTAGCACGCCGCACCGCGAGTAGACAGGCTACAAATCGAGCTGCATTAACTTATCAATAGTCAGGACATAGATTCGGAAGGCTTCTTTCAAAAGATCAATGCTGACGCCCTCATCAGGCCCATGCATTCCACCAACCCACTCCGGAATCTCAATCCATGGCATCTCAGGACCAAAGCTGGCACCAGAGGTAAATTCGCGAGCATAGGTGCCACCGCCAATAGTAAACGGCTTGGCATCTTGTCCCGTAGCTTCATTATATGCACTTAATAAAGCTTGGATAACAGGGCTTTCAGGAGATACCAAAAACGGCGGCAATAACATGGTGTTTTCCACACCAGCGCCAACCTTGTCAGCCTGCTCGCTCAAGATTGCCTGAATCTCATCACCGCTAATTGAAGTTGGGTAACGGCTATCGACCGTTTGCACAAAGCAATCATTTTCAGTTGCCACCGTTCCGCCGATGATGGTCAAAGGACCAAAGTGCTCATCGGATGTAGCAAGACCAACTCCACTGCCGTCTGTGTTTTCAAGCAAGGCTTTTTCAAACTTGAACCAATCTTGCTCTTTGGGCGTACCAATGTTGTTTTCCAGCAAATAATCAATGATGAGCGCAATTGCATTCACGCCAGTTTCTGGCATAGATGCATGAGCGCTTTTGCCCTTTGCGAAGATGCGAACTCTATCCTCGTCAAGACGCTCGAGAGTGATATTATCAGTTCCCTGCAGATCATCAGTGTTGATGAGAATAGTCGCCTCCGCTTCGCCAGGGACAGCATTGGTGGCTGCGCCACCTTTCATCTCAAGTACGACACGGTCAGGCATTGGCTCAGAAGTAATTGTTCCGTTGTAACCGCCTTTTTCGCCATAGCACACTGGAAACTCTGCATCAGGCGTAAACAAAAAGGCCGGATCAGCAAAACGCTCGCGATAGTATTCAACATCGCGAAGATCGGTTTCTTCATTTGCGCCAAACAAAAAGCGGAGGGTATAAGGAAACTCTACTCCTTGGTCCTTCCAAAACTTCATGGCATAGAGGGCAATCATGACCGGACCTTTGTCGTCGAGCGTGCCGCGCCCCATAAGATAACCGTCTTTTTCAGTTACCTTAAATGGAGGAAACGTCCAACCGGGACCTGCAGGCACAACATCTAAGTGGCCGATAATGCCAACTTGGGTTTCACTTTTGCCCGGAAAATCTGCATAGCCCATAAAGCCATCAACGTTTGCGGTATCAAAACCCATGCCAGCAGCAATGCTTAACGCCTTATCAAGCGCCGCAGCAGGGCCCGGTCCGAATGGTTCACCAGGCGCAGCAAGTTCAGGCTCTTCGAAACTTGGGATTTCAACTAAGGTGCGAATATCCTCAACTATTGAATTCCAGTTCTGATCAAGGTATTCATCGATTTTGGTAGTTAATTCTGCTTGTTTCATTGCGCTCACCTACAATTATGGCTGCGATGTGTAATGGATGAGAAGCGCCAGTTAAGATGAGTCCTTGCTGCTAGCTCTTGCTGGGCGCTCCATAAATGTCCATTATGAAACCTCTTTTTAACGAATGCTAATTTAGTCATCATTTTGTTTCATAAACAACAACTCATTCGTTATGACCTCCACGCATTTTATATATATGCATGTCTATCATATATTACTAGTTTACTTCTATTTACGTGCATTTAACAGTACTTGCGGTCATAATTTGGATTCTTGTAACTTTTTCCTCGACGTATCCTTGCCTATCCGCTATACTTCTCATTTGCGCCCGGGTGGTGGAACGGCAGACACGTCGGTCTCAAAAACCGATGCCGAAAGGTGTGCGGGTTCAAATCCCGCCCCGGGCACCATTTCTTTTGAATTCGTTGGCTTATATGTCACTCGCCATAACCATGAAAAAGCAGCCCGAAGGCTGCTTTTTTGTTACAGGCTTTCTGCCCAATAACTCTCTATAACCCTGCTCTATCGCCGGCCGTTGTTCTTACCACGACACCGACCATTCGCCAGACGATTCAACGAGCAGCATTGCATATGATCTGTTTGGCACACTGCCCGAATATGACCCAATCTCATTGACGAGCAGATCAAGTTTGCCGGTTGAAAGCGAAGCCCCTCGCACCACAAAATTGTGGTCGCCAGAATAGTTGATGTTGAGCTTCTTTGCATCTTGAGCAGGCAAGAATACGACGTCGTCCCCACTGAACGTTGCACCGTTTTCAGCAACAGATGCTGATTCGATTGGCTGAAAATCAATATCCCAGTTACCACTTGCATTGATTTCAAGATAATACGGGTTCTTGTTGTTTTTCGTCAGCATAAGCAGAGTGCCGTGGTAGTCTCCGATGGTGTTTACCATAAGATCAATTGAATCCATAGATTCAGTCAAGGACTTAACGACAAAGTTTGAAGGGCCGGTGTAGGTAATGGTAAGCAAGGACAAGGTTGACGATGGAATCTCAATCATATCGTCGCCGCTACCAGAAATACGCACTGGCTGCTCTTTCATAACAAGTTCATCAATTGCGTTTTGAAGCCAGGCTGTCTTTTGCTCTACTTCCGTAATAGTTGGGCTTTCAGAATCAAGCGTTTTTTGTGCTGACTCAATTCTTTCTTCGAGTTTGTCGACGCCTTCTTTATATAGCGACGTATCGATTGCTTGTGCCTCATCAAGCAAGGCAGACAATTCTGTCATATCAGGTTCCGCCAAAACGATACCGTCTAGTGCTTTTTGCAAGTTTGCCGTCGCCTCGTCTACTTCCTCTTGTGTAGCCTCTCTGTTTGTGCTGATCTTTTTAGCTGCATCAAGAGCATCGTTTAACTCCTGAGTAGAGGCGGTCGTATAGTTTTTAGTCTCTACCTTTTTCGCCTCTTCAATGAGGTCAGCTAATTCTGTCTTGTTAACCGTTACTTTAGGCGCCTCCTGGCTCTTTCCGGTTTGAGCAAGCTCTGTTGTCTCAGCGTTTGAACTGCATCCAGGAAGCCCGATAAGTGCACCCGAAACAAGCACCGAAACAAAGAGTGCCATACATGCTTTTCTTTTCATTACCATCCCCTTTATCCTCGAGGTTACACGCTCTGTCCAACATTGTATGAATTTGCACCGTCTCAGCCTGTACCAACCATGAGACAGACTAAGCCGGCGTCTTTAAGTAAATGAACACAAGCGTATTCGGTAGTGCATAGCGACGTTCAGCAAAACCCAAGGCGAATAACTGCTGAGAATGGCAAAAAGCGCAACTAGGGTGTATGCAAGATTGCAAAGAATAAACGTGCATACAAGATGACGAAGCGTAAAATCGCACAAAAAAAGACTCGGCATATGTGCCGAGTCTTCATCAGATTAATGACCTCTTAAAAAGCTTAGAGAGCGAAGTCCTTCTTGCCCTCGAATACTTCAAGTGCGTCAGCAACCGAGTAATCAGCAAGCGTGATAGCACTGATTGCCTTCGTCAAACGAACTGCTTCATCAAGAGAGCGCTGATGAATGTTGCGACCAGTAGCGTTACCGCAAGCACCGCCAACATGGATCTGATCATAAAGCTGTGTCAAGAAGGTCTCAGCATCAACCGTTGAACCGCCAGCGCATACCAAACCGGTGCGACCTGCAGCCATAGCGGCAATCTTGAGCGCCTCAGCCGGGCTGCGATGATCGTCGCCCTCGGGCTTAGGCGGGTTAACCTTTACGAAGTCTGCACCCAAGCACAGTGCAACACCAGCTGCACCAGCAATCAGATCAGGATCTTTCTCTGCGGTAACTGCTTTGCCGCGTGGGTAGATCCACAAAACAACGAGCAAGCCATTTGCGTGAGCCTGAGCAATCAGCTCACCAGCTTCAGCCATCATGGTTGACTCATATTCGCTACCCAAATAAATGGTATAGCCCAAGCCAACAATGTTTACGCCAGCTTCGCGCATAGCCAAAACAGCATCCAAATCATAGAGCTGCGGTGAATACGGATCGTCTTGCTTGGTGCCAACAAGGTTGGTCTTTGAGTTCATCTTCACCAAGTAATTGATCTCAGGATAATCCTTTGCGTACTGTGCAATCAGACCACGCTGACCAGCAAGAACGCCAATGACGCCCTGCTTGCCAATCTCAAAAAGGTGCTGAGGCTCAGCGTCGGCGATATCAATGCCTTCGCCATAGAAGTCTTTGTTCATGTGCTCAACTTTTTGGTCACATGCAAACAACATGAGGCGACCCGTACCGCGCGTGGCCTTCATATAGTTTTCAACGTACAAGTCTTCGGTCTCCGGCATTACGTCAGCTGGAACACGCACCTGGTCACGAGTGATTTTGGGCATTACTCCTCCTTAAGGAAAACAATACATAAGACCATATAGCTTAGGTCTTGTTGTGCGGTCTTACGCCGCATTAAACTTTTGGTATTTTAGCGAAAAACACACAGACAACGCCATTATTCATGGAAAAACCCGGAGAGTACACGCGAACGTAGAACTTAGAACCATTCTTTTTTGTGTACAACATACGTTTGCTCGAAATCATACTGACTTTTGCTCAAATAGATGATTCCTTCAATTAAACCAATAAGCGCCATCACGCCGGTAGCAAAGGTGAGCGTCAAAAGACCGCCAACGATGGATATGCCAAGCATAATAAGACCGGCGGTGTTGTAGCCCAAATAGAACTTGTGAATGCCCAAGCACCCTAAAAAAATTGCCAGAAGACCTGCAACTATGTGGTCTTTAGGAAGAGGGGCAGCCTGAGGTGTAACAACTGCATACGACGTTGAAGGCTGCTGATAATATACCTGACTCGGTTGAGAGGTTTGTCCCGGCGCGGACTGCTGCGCTTGCTGGTAAGGCTGATAAGCAACTGGCGAAGCATAGTAGGATTGCTGCGTTGCTGAATAATACGTTGGCGCTGTTGGCTGGGTTGGCGCCGGTTGCACAGATGGCGTTGGTTGGGTTGGCGCCGGCTGGGCAGCTGGTGTTGGCTGGGTTGGTGCCGGCTGGACAGTTGGTGCAGGCGCCGATGGCTGCGCAACCGTTTCTGCGGGCTGAGACGGAACCGCTTGTGCTTGCCTTGCCGCATCTAAACGCTGCTGAGCATATTCTAATTGCGCTTGTGCATCTTTGACCGCTTGCTCAAGCGCTGCCAAATCTGGTACTTGCTGATCAGCCATGCATGCTCCCTTGCACTACTTATCCAAATGCTCTTTGTGTTTGGTGTGTTTGTCCAAAAAAGCCATGATCTTGTCGCGAAATGCAATGCCTAAAAGCGCAATAACCGCTGCCACAACAAAGATAATAACGCTTTCAACAATACGGCCTTCCACTAAGCCGTCCGCCGCATAAGTAGAGATAATAATGCCTGGTATTCGCGCAATATTCGACAAAATCAAAAACGTGCGCATACGCATATCGGTCAGCGGAACCAAATAGGTAAACACATCTTTGGGTAATCCCGGAATCAAAAACAAGATGAATACAATAATGTTGAGTTTGCCTGATGCTTCAAATTTACGGAACTTTTCAAGCTGATTGGTGGGCACCATATTCTGCACAAAAGGCGCGCCGAGCTTATGCACAAGCACAAAAATGAATGCACTTGATATCACGCAACCCAACACTATAATGGCGCAGCCAAGCCACGGTCCGTACAACATACCTGCCGCAACTTGCACCACTTCACCAGGAATAAAAGCTACGACAATTTGCAAGAACTGAAGTCCGAGCAAAATGCCTATGCCCACAGGTCCTGCTCCGCGAACCTCGACAATCACGCGTTCTATGCCACCAGGCTCAAAGAGCTCTTTAAGATAGGGCCAAATAAGAACGCAAATGAGCGCCATGATTACAAAAAAAGCAATCAGGCCTGCGAATTTAAAGATATCACTGCGCTCCATAGGATGACCATGCACGCTCACTTCTTCGCTTGCTTTTTCTTTGAGCTCTTGTTTATGCAGCGCGCTCTTTTCGCGCAGCGAACTTGCGTGAGTAGAACTGTCGCGATTGGCGTGGTGTTGGTTGTCGGTTCTGTTATTCACTCGCTTTTGCGGAAAGCCCGCTTTCCCTTCCTTTAATAAACATTCAGCCGCGTATCTCAGTAGCGTGCAAAACTATTTGCCGCGGTTTGCCTTATCGAATTCTTCTTTGAACGCAGCAAACATATTGTCAGGCTCTTTTTTCTTTGGAGCCTTTTTGGTGGACGAAGTTTTCGACGTGGTTGTTTTGGTGGTCGAGGTCTTTTTGGTCGTTGAAGCCGGCTTGGCGGCAGAGGCCTTCTTTCTCGTTGTAGCCGACTTAGAGGCAGAGGTCTTTTTGGTGGTTGAGGTAGTTTTGGTAGAAGAAGTCTTCTTTGCGCTTGATGACTTCGTACCACGCGCCTTGTCATACTCCTCTTTAAACTCAGAGAACATGCCTTTGGATCGAGCAATTTGCTTTCCCGTTGCATAAGCTCCCTTGTTCACCGCTTCGCCGGTTTTCTTGGCAGCTTTGCTTACAACTGGTTTAGCGGCATCAACGGTAGTTTGCACCTTATCAACTGCAACCGCAGTGGCTCTACCTGCAACTTCTGCAACACCGCCTTCTGCAGACAGCGTTTTAACCTCATCAGAAACTAAAATAGCGCCAAGCTCTACCGTCTCAGTTTCTTGGCCAGCTTGTCCGGATTGCGCAATAGCTGCACCCATGCCGCGACGAAAGCCCAAAATATACTCCGCAGGAATAATGCGTTTTCCCAACAGAGCATTAGCAGTTGCTCCTGCATCCGTTTCAAAGGAAGACACCTCGCCGGTATAGCGATTAAATGTCACATCACCCACAATGCCAAATGCTGTTCCGTCCTCGCACATTACCGGAAGACCGATCCACAAAACGCATTCGTCCCAATCAATACCGAGCGCTTTGCACGCACCGCGATCCGTGGCGCTTGATTCGTTGCGCACTACAACACGACCGTCTTCTAAGTCGTAGCCCTCAATAGAGACGAATAGATCTTTACGATGAAACATCCACAACAAGTCAGGACGCTTGACGATAAATCCAACACACCTTCGTTGACCTGGAGCAAAAACAAATTGGCGAATTTTGCCAATGCGCTTTGTGCCATTTTTTCCACCAAGAACTCGCACACCGGTTAGCTCTTTGGTGCTCATGAGCTTGCTGGTTGCCATAACGTCCCTCTTTCCTTGCTGTGCCGCTTCTGCGATGCGCGGACGCATCTGCACAAAGCGTTGCACAATCTGTTTAGCCCTATCCTAAAAGAAGTGGCGCAGCCAGCACCTTACGGCAACCTGACTGCGCCACTATTCCACAGATCTTAACGATTTATGACGAATTACTTATCAGCCTTATCAGCTGCGTCAGAAACCTCTTTAGCAGCAGACTCAACCGCGCCAGATACCTTGTCGGCAGTCTCAGAAACAGCCTCAGCTGCAACCGGGATAGCATCCTCTGCGGCTTCTTTAGCTTCTTCAGCGTTCTTTGCTACCTGAGAAGCAATACGCTGACGAGCTGCATCAATCTTGTCGCGAAGTTCGTCGTTTTTCTGAGCGAAAGCTGGTTTTACATTTTCAGCAACTTCCTGCACGCGCTCTGCAGCTTGATTGTAGATCTCTTGACCACGGGTCTGTGCATCCTGGGCAAACTGCTGAGTGCGAGACGCAACCTCAGAGGCAGCCTGCTGCACATTTGCTGAAGCCTGAGCGCCAAACTGCTGAGCTTCACCCCATGCATCATTCATTTTCTCTGTAACAAGTGCACGCGTTTCTTGACCTGAACGAGGAGCATACAGCAATGCAATAACTGCACCAGCTAAACCACCTGCAAGAAAGACTCCAAGTTTGTTGCTCATGGCAACCTCCTTAAAAGTTTTGATAGCTCAATTACCGATTCGTCTATTATACGTCGTTAAAGATGAGTGAATCTCAAAACAAGCTAAAACAACAAATCAGTTGCTATTTCGTCATTCTTACGAAAGGGCTTCTGCGACTACTTCGCCAACATTCTTGCCAAATACCTCGATATCACACACTGCGTTGCCACCGATACGATTGTTGCCATGGATGCCGCCGGTTACTTCGCCAGCTGCATAAAGACCCGGAATGGGGTTGCCGTTTTCATCGAGCGCTTCGTTTTTAACGTTAATGCGGATGCCGCCCATTGCATGATGAATACCTGGTGCAACCTTGATGGCATACATGTTGCCATCGGCAAAGGCAATGCAGCCCTCCGTGCGTCCAAACTCATCTGCAACACCATCGGTTGTAATTGCGTTGTATGCCGCAACCGTTGACTCAAGCGCTGCTGGGTCAACCTCAATTGCTTCAGCGAGCGATGCTACATCGGATCCCTGCTTTACGATGCCAGCGGAATCGTACTTTGCAATGGCTTTGTTGTTGTCATAAACCTGCTGGTCAAACACGCACCACGCAAAGCTACCCGGCTGCTCAAGCTCTGCAGCGGATACTTTGTCGCGAGTGGACATCTCGTTGAAGAAGCGGTTGCCATCCGAGTTAACCAAGATTGCGCCACCGCCGCGCACGCCTTCTGCCACCAAGGTTGATGTGTCCTGCTCAACAGTCGGGTGAATCTGAATCTGGTCCATCTGAATGAGCTCAGCTCCCACGTTTTCAGCCATGGTGTAGCCATCTCCGGTTGCGCCAGGCTGATTGGTGGTTACATATCCTGCCAGATCCGGACGATATTTCGTAACCATCTCCTGATTTGCTCCCAAGCCGCCCGTTGCAAGAATAACCGCGCGGGCGTTTAAGGTCTTTGTCTTGTTGTTCTCTTTCACAACGACACCTGTGACCGCATCGCCATCTTTTACGAGCTCGGTTGCTTCGCAATCCATGCGAATAGGGATATTGCGATTATTAGCTGCAGCAACAAGACCTGGAACAAGCGTCAAGCCAACCGCGCTGCCGTCAGTAGGACGGTGGCAGCGATGCACCGACATGCCGCCTGTCAGCGTGATGTTGTCAAGCGTGATGCCCAAATCATCAAGCCACTCAATTGCGCCTGCTGAGTTGTCGCACATAAAAGCAACCAACTCCGGATCACCTGTGTTGTGGCCTCCATCAAGGGTTTCTTGAGCAAAGAGGTCGTTGCTGTCTTCTATATTCTGATCTTTCTGGAACATGGTCTCAGAGGCGTTCATACCACTGGAGGAGAAGTTCGTGTTTCCGCCATATGCTGACATCTTTTCAAGCACCACAATGTTGGTGAGGCCTTTGTCGTAGGCAGCAATTGCAGCGGACAGGCCTGCGCCACCCGTACCGACGATAACGGCATCATAAGATTCAGCCGCATCATCAGCTGCTTCTTGAGAGCTTTGCGGTGCGCATCCGCTCAGACCACCCAAAACGCCAAGCGCTCCCAAAGCGCCGGCTCCTACTAAAAACGAACGACGTGATACTCCGGTGGAGTTTTTCTTGCTGCTAGATTCAGCCATCTTGGTGGTCATAGTCATCCTCCTTGTTGGTATTTCGCAATAAGAATCCCGTGTCAGGCGAACTTATGCTTGCAGCCCTCCTGCTGCTGTGCGAAAGAATAGGTTTTGACTCACATATTCCCTACGCCCACCAAGGGTGTATTTACGATATTCGGCTCTGCCAACGTCATCACACCCATAATGGATGTGGCGATAATTCGATGCGGTATAATGTTTGTTTGATACCCAAATGATCAGGAAATACGTCATGAATTCTCAAAAACACGCCACAAAGATTTCTCCAGTGAGCAGTATTGTCTGTGGTGCGTGCTTAGTGTTCATGTTCTTAGGCGCCTGGACATGCGATGGCGCCATGCTTCAGTTAACCCAGATTCCAAAAGACTACCTTGCGCTGCGATTATTAAGCGTGCTTGCCTATGTGCTTGCATTTGCTTTGCTTTTTTCAATGCGCAAACATTTTGTTGCCACAGCACAAGATAACGCTTACGAAGATGCGTCTTTTGATTTGAATGCATTGAGACCTAGCGCCCTCGGATTGAATGTGTACGGCTATCGCTTTTTCACACGCTTTTTAGTGGTCAGCGCACTTCTTTTAGTAGTGGGATGCGTGCTCCTTTTAAGCTTAAGACCAAGCGCAACCGACGCGATGGTGCTTACGCTTTTATGCATCTTTCTTATAAAGGCCGTCGGTCCGGCGCTATCTATTACCGTGCTCCTGCTTTTCGCCTGCACGCCTTTGCACAGTGCCATCAAAATAACTGCTCTGTCCTATACGATTGCCTTTTTGGGCGAATGCTTGCTTGGTATTTTCTTCGAAGCGCTTGCGATCAATGTCGCATTCGTGCTCGTCCTGGGCGCATGTCTACAATGCGCTGGCTGTGTTCTGGTAGCCCGTAGTTTGCGTTGTATGGCAGCAACTACCACGATGGAGACGCAAAGCGCTCCTCCCCTATCTGCTAAGACATCCTCCCCCGGCGCCCAACACATGCTTAACCTCAATCGTTCTCTCGGGTCAATCATCAAAACGCTTGTGTTTGTTGGAGCCACCGCACTCATGCTCGGATTTATGAAATCTGGTGCACCATCATGCAATGCTGTTAGTCTGGCTGCTTCAATCATTGTGTTAGTTGTAGTATGCGCTATGGTGTTTTGCCTGGAGCACCTTGATGTGCGTGCGCTGTTTGTTTCGGCAATTATCTGCCTGTCAGCTGCGATTTTGCTTGAACCCGTCATAGGTCTCATCGGGTCACAGGTCGCAAACACGCTTGCTGATACCGCCACCATTCTGTTTGAAATTTGCATCTGGATTATAGCTATCATGCTTGTTCATGCGGCGAAAAACGGCGCTCTTTGCGCTGCGTCGGTTCGCCTGGCAACTGTCATTGGGCACGCAGTAGGAACACTGCTTGCTGTTGGCGCAGGTGCGCTCAGTCTCATATATGCCGATGCTGCACAGACCGCTTCTTTTGTCCTTTTATTCATCTATATCATCTTGCTGATTGTAATATCGCGCAATCCTGAAAATCCGAACCCAAGCAGCGAGGTTTCGCCCGCCACATCCACCACCCACGATCTTTCGTACTGGACAACACCATGCGAAACGCTCGCTCGCATGTATGCCTTAACTCCGCGCGAAACTGAAGTGCTTATACAGCTGGCACAAGGAAGAGATCTGGCATTTATGGAAAGCAAGTTTGTGCTATCGCGCAACACCATCAAAATGCATGTGCGCAATGTTTATACCAAGCTAGGTGTGCACAGCAAACAAGAGGTTATCGATCTCGTCGATCAAACACGCACGCGTTCGTCGTAACCCTGGGGTCACAGACAACAAAACAGCCGATCGCACTAAGCGGTCGGCTGCATCATGTCGTTCGCAAGAAAGAGCACGTTACGGGCTCCTGTTGCTTTACTGGTCAATTCCCATTTCAAGCTTCATTTTGGCAAGTTCGTCTTCTACGCCTTGCATCTTGTCCACTGAAGAGTACTTATCCTCAAGTTGCACAACGGGATCTTTACCATTCTTGTCCAGATCGGCAATTGCATTTGCCTGATCGAGCATCTGGTCAGCTTTCGCTTCCATGCGCTCAAAAGCTTCTCGTGAGCTTTCTGTTTTACTTGCTGATCCTGTGATCTCATTAACCTTAGCCTGCGTTTTAGCCACCGATGTCTTAGCCTTGATGGCTTCGCGACGTGCTTGAAGTTCTTGCACGTCAGAGACGAGTTTGTCGTGCATTTCCTGCATCTTACGAGAGTTTTCACGAGCGGCATCATAAGCCTCTTGCAAGCTAACACCCTTCGCTACACATTCTTGTTTCTTCGTCAGGAAGGTGCGCGCATCGTCCTCTTCGCCAGCTTGAAGAGCAGCACGTGCAAGCTTGTCATATTTGGCAACTTCTTCGTTGTTTTCGTTGACCATACGCTGCGCTCGCGCCTCTTCTGCCATGACGCCTGCAGTTTCTTGCTTAACTTGCGCCAAGTCATCTTGAATATCGCGAAGGTACTGATCAACCATCTTTTCGGGATCTTCAGCGCGATCAAGAAGTTCGTTAAGATTTGCTTTGATAATTGAGGTAAAACGTTCGAGCATTCCCATGGTGGGTCTCCTAACCTAAAATAAGTTTATTTGTCAGCACTTTCGTACTTACTGGCCAGCTCTTCTACCTCCTTATCGCTAAATTTTTCAAGTGGCTGGTCTATGGCATCCAATATTTGCTTGCGTTGTTGTTCTTCGAGCGCTTGTTTTTTCTTCTTATTGCTGATTATAACAATCACACATATCACTACACCTGCAACCAAGATTGCAATCACGTAACCAATTCTGCCGCTTGGTGCGCTGTGAACTTGCATGATCTGGTTGGCGGTTTCTGCAAAAGTATTAGAGAAGATCTGCTCTTCAGAGAGACTATAATCGAGGTAGTTCTTTTCCAAATTCTGCTCTAATACGCCTATGGCCTGCGGATCCATTACCGTGCGAGCCTGCGTTCCAAGCGCATATGCGCACACATAGGTGCCATCGTTTTGATCGCAAAAGACAAGCAGAAAATGCCCCTCGTCACTAAAGAGCTCACCATAGGCCTCTTGCGCAAATTCGGTCAGCTGTTTGCTACTGCTTGTTTGCCCGTTCGGCAAAATAATGACGAACGGTTGCACGCCCGTTTTGTCATAAAAGTAGCGAAGACCATTCTCTAAGCTCGCCCGCTGTTGAATCCAATCTCCAGCAAGATCCTCATAGTAGCCTGTCTCTGTAACCGCACCGGGCTCAAGGGGCGTCCGCTCAATGGTGTTTTCAACGGTGTCGGAGTTCCCTGTGGCAAGCAGGCCAAAAAAGCCCACCGCAAGCACCACAACGGCAGCAATCATAATGAGTCGCATCGTTTTTGTCATGCCACTTTGCGGCTTAAAAGGCACCGGCCCATTTGAGTTATTGGGCGAAGTCGGCGAGGTGCTTTGTGTAGTCTGCGAGGTGCCTGGTGTAGCTGGCGAGGTGTTTGTTGAAACCGGCGAGCTGTTTGGCGAAACGCCGTCAGAAAATGCCGTTCCATCAGGCATTTGCGCTGTTGGCGTTGGAGTTTGCGTAACGTTTGGAGGTGGCGGGATAACCTGCTGCTGCGCACCGCGTCGCGATGAGTTTATAAGGAATGGCAAAAATGGCAGAAATGAAGAACCGCCACCTACGTAACGTCGCCTTCCTGAATAATCGTCGCCGCGATTACTCCGCCCGCCGCTTGCGCTCCGGCCGCCTGAAAACAAGCTTCGACCTTTGTTGTTGCCGAAAAAACCGCCGCCACTTCGTCCGCCGCCAGAAAAACTGCCGCCGCTGCGACCACCACTGCGACCACCACTTGGTCCACCTGATCTACCCATTTGTAGCTCCCATCGCCGTTATGTGGCGTATTTTTGCTCAAACTGTTCGAGCTGAAGCGATTTACCCTCATTCAACAGAGCGAGGGCATGCGCTTTATCTATGAGATTTGTGGTCTCGTCATCTATCTGCTTAAACGCATCTAATGCAGAACGAGCATTTTGATTCTGCTCGTCTGCCGCGCCGCTCGCTTGCGTGCGAGCATTCGCCTCGAGCAACTTTAACAACAAGTCCTCTTTGCGATCTTTAAGCGCTTCAATGTGTTCGGCAATTTCGTCATGTAAATCACTCAGCGTATCAGAGGTTTTTTGCGCCTCTTTAAAGTCTTGATTCAGCTCTTCGCGCTGCGCTTCAAGCTCCTGCTTTTTGGTTACAAAAACACGCGCGTCATCTTCGTTACCTGCCGCCAGCGCCTTTTTCGCCAAGCTCTCAAAGCGATCAATTTGAGCAGCATTTTCCTCGCACTCACGCTTGCGCACCTGTGTCAAGGCAAGCGCTGCTTCAGCATCCTGGTGAATGCTTTGCAATGTGGTATAGAGGCTGACTAAATAGTTGTCTATGGCAACTTTTGGGTCGTCTTCCTGATCAAGCATCTGCTTGAATGTTGGCGCTTTGCGCGCGGTATCTTTACTAAAGAATGCCATGAGGCATCATCTACCTTAAAGTTGCAACCTTAAGCGGTTGACCAGGAGCTCTTGCTTTATGCGTATTGCTCCACAAGCTCGTTTAATACCGCCGATAGCGAAAGCCCTGCCGCCTGACACGCAAGCGGGAAGAGCGAATTTTCCGCCATGCCCGGAGAGATGTTCACCTCAAACACACGCGCTTGAGCGCCATCCCAAATCAGGTCAATTCGAGCTAAATCTTTTACGTTATATGCTCGATATACTTCAAGAGCAGCACGCTCAATTTCGGCGCGAATGCCTTCTGCCGTAGAAGGATCATTCGAAAGCGATTCGAGGCGAACTGGTGCAACATACTCAACCATGCCCGGCTTCATGCGTGCATCGGTATCATACATATCGGCTTTCTTGACAATCTCAACGGGCGGCAGCGCATAGGCATCCCAGCCGGTACCGAGCACCGATACTGCAATTTCGACACCTTCAACCCACTGCTCGATAACAACCGCACTATCATATGACAGCGCATCCAAAACCGCGTCTCCGAGCTCATCTGCGCTATCAACGCGATGCACGCCCAAAGCAGATCCGCCATGAGCTGGCTTTACGCACACCGGAAAACCGCCAATGACACGCTCGGGAACAAGATCAAGTGCAGTTGCAGCGCCCATATTCTTAAACGCGTCGCGCGCTAAATAAATGCCTTGAGGCCAAGAGGCAATGGGTGCCTCACCCGTAATTGCTCGATACGTTGCCATTTCAGAATGCATGGAATCTTTATTCCACGCGCGCTGGCAAACTGATGCAGGCGAGCCTACAAAAGGAATGTCCAAAAACTCTAACAAACTTTGAATGGTTCCATCTTCGCCATGCTTGCCATGCAGTGCGCTATAGCACACATCAGGGCGCTCAGAGCGAAGCGTGGGAACGAAATCAGCCGTGGTGTCCAAAGGAACAACCTTATGTCCCGCCTCTTCAAGTGCAGCACACACGTTTTTGCCACTTGCCAGCGAGAACTCGCGCTCATATGACGCGCCACCCATCAATACGGCAACTTTCAAACCCATTCGATATTCCTTTCGAACAAACTACTCGGTCACACGTTCGTCACCAGACGAAAGCGCACCAGCAGCGATAAACGCGCGATACAATTCCATTCGATCTTGAATTACGTCAGCTAATCGGCGGATTGCTTCGCGAATGTTTTCTGGTGATTCATAACTAAAGTTGATGCGCATGGAGCTCTTGCCGCCACTTGCAGCCGGGTAAAAACTGTCCCCTGGCACAAATGTCACGCCCGCTTCTAACGCTTCGTTGAGCAACTGACCGGTGTCGAAATAATCCGGGAGGGTCACCCACACAAAGAAGCCGCCTTCGGGATGCGTCCACGATGCCTCTGGCGGGAAATATTCCTCGAGCGCCGAAAGCATAGCGTCACGGCGAACGCGGTAGGTCTCCACAAACTTCTGCAAGGTTTTTTGCCAGGGCGTATCGGTGAAGTAATGCTCAACAACAACCTGATCAAACGAGCTTCCGCACAAATCTGTACCTTGCTTTACCAAGTTAACGCGCTTGAACACATCTGCCGGCGCCGCAATCCAACCAGTACGCAAACCAGGCGCAAACACCTTCGAGATGGTTCCCAAATAAATTACCTGGTCATCCATGGCTTTCAACGGAACCATATGGCCGCCATCATAGCGAAGGCGCCCGTACGGGTCATCCTCAACAACCATAAACCCATACTCATGCGCAAGTTCAATCAGGCGCTGACGACGCTCATGCGACAAGGTCACGCCACCAGGGTTTTGGAAGTTTGGAATAGTGTAGAGAAACTTCAGACGCGGATTATTCTTGCCAATTTTTTGGAGCTCTTGTTCGAGCAGATCCATGCGCATGCCGTCCTCATCGAAAGGAATGCAGCGAATATCCGGCTCATATGCCGAAAACGCCTGAAGCGCACCTAAATAGGTAGGACCTTCCGCCAAAATAATGTCGTCAGGATCAATGAACGCCTTAGCTAACAGATCAAGTGCCTCTTGCGCACCTGACGTGATCAGGATTTGTTCTGGCTTCACGCGAATGCCAATATCGCGCATCATGTCACAGAAAACCTGACGCGTCTCTTTGCGTCCATCCGTGCCGCCATATTGCAATGCAACTGCCCGATCATCGTTGCAAGCGGCGCGTACTGCCAGCTCAATTGAGCTTTTTGGCAAAAGTGAAACATCGGGCATGCCACCGGAAAGCGAGATCACATCAGCGCGAGTTGCAGCCGCAAACAGATCACGGACTGCCGATGATCGCATCTTTTTAACGCGCGTGGCAATCTTGTCTTCAGTGGTGTCGAATATGAGATGTGCTGTAGTCATTTCGATAGCATAGCATGTTATAGAGGTTGTTTGAGGAGTTTGCAGGCGAATAGTAGCTTAAGTGACATCTTTGGAAATGACACGCTGGTGCACAAAGCGCCTCTTTTACGCGTATGTTTTCACACGTGCGGCTCAAACATGTTCTTGTTCAACAACTTGCACCAGGTTATTAAGTAACTCAATTGCTTGTCGAAAAGCAGCAAGCGCAACCAAATCATCTTTAAAGCTGACACGAACACACGCAAGACCTGCGTTTTTGTCTATCCATTCCGTGGTGCCCACAAAGGCTGCTTCGTGCTGAGAGTTTTGCGATGTTCGCCTTGCTGCTTGCACCTGCAAATCAATCACCATATGCTCGAGCACATGTGCCAAAGAGGTGTGTTCCATGACATCAGCGAACCGATCGCCACACTCGTTTACGCATGCGTGGTCACCAATATGCGGAAAGGTGCGCACAAGTTGTTCGATCAAACGTGGTGAAGAGGTGCGCGGAGCATCGGGCGCGAAACGAAGCTGCCCTTCAATGCGGCTTCCATACACCGTCACATGCGTCAGCGTAATGGGTGACGCCGTGTCATTGGGTGGCTGCTTCGCCATCTATCGCCCCATCTTCTGCTGCCTCA
Source organism: bacterium D16-34 (assembly GCA_003612515.1). Taxonomy (GTDB): domain Bacteria; phylum Actinomycetota; class Coriobacteriia; order Coriobacteriales; family Eggerthellaceae; genus Xiamenia. The sequence goes on along the minus strand of RAZB01000001.1, from coordinate 578,128 downwards.
TCTGATTCAGGTTCTTCATCATGAGTTGGTCTTGTAGGCAGCTGACCCTGATCTGCGCCTTCGCGAGAAAGCAGCGTAGATCCTGCCGTTGGCTCAACCGTGAGCGGCGTTTGCCCAAGAATGCGGCGTTTGAGCTGTTCAACGTCGTATGACACATCGTCAATGAGCGTGGTAAGCGCGTTGTAGTTGCCTCCATCGGTAATGACGAGCTGCTGGCGGTCTTCGCTAAACCAATAGCGTCCGCTGCCCTTCATGCTGCCAAACGAATAGGAAATAGTTTTGGCAAAAGAGTCAATGGTATAGTCATATGCCACGTCATCGGCAATGCGAATGGTCTCGCCATCAATAACCACAAGGCTTGTGGTGTCGTTGGCCAGCCAATCCCCCAAAAAGTCTTGCGCGTCATCATAGCGATACCATCTATTCCACGAAAACAGACCGACCGCCACAATAAGAACCACCAAGATTGCTCCCACAACCCATGGCCACTTACGGCGTCGGCGAAGCTGCTTTGCAGGCTTAGCTGGCAATACGCGCTTGCCGGTAGGAGCGGCTTTTTGCGATTGTGCGCGTGCAGCAGAGGCGGACACCACCGGTCGCATCGGCGGCGTTGGGCGCACGGGTGCGCTCACGGGCGGAGTTTGGCTCGCGGGTGGTGCTGGGCGAGAAGGAGACGTTTGAGGTGCAGAAGGCGCTTGGCGCGCGGAAGACGCAGGGCTCGCAGGCGTTGCTGGGCGCAAAGGGGCTTGGGCACCTTTCGCAGAGGTGCCCTTGGTTTTTTTCGGTTGTGTGGCTGATGCTTTTCGCTTCGTAACCACGACGTAGCTCCCCGGCTCTGCCTTCGAGAATAATACTATTCGGCGGTAATAACTTCCAGGCCTCCCATGTAAGGCACTAAGACATCCGGAACCTTAATGGAACCGTCAGGCTGCTGATAGTTTTCCATAATGGCAGCCATGGTGCGACCCACTGCCAAGCCCGAGCCATTAAGCGTATGCAAATAACGCGTGCCTTTGAAGTTCTCCGGATCGCGATACTTGATATTTGCGCGACGCGCTTGGAAATCCGTGCAGTTCGAGCACGAAGAAATCTCTTTGTAGTTGTTATAGCTTGGCAGCCAAACTTCCAGGTCATAGGTCTTCGCTGCAGAAAATCCGATGTCGCCGGTGCACAGCGAAATCACGCGATAGGGCAAACCGAGCAATTGCAAGATATTCTCAGCGTCCTCAACCATGCTCTCAAGATCGTCATAGCTCTCTTCGGGTTTCGCATACTTGACCATCTCGACTTTGTCGAACTGGTGCACGCGAATGAGACCACGCGTATCGCGACCAGCAGATCCTGCCTCTTCGCGGAAGCACGGCGTGAATGCACAATACTTCAGCGGCAACTGCTCAGCATCCAACACTTCGCCAGCGTGAATATTGGTCAGCTGCACTTCAGCCGTTGGAATGAGGTACAGACCCTCGCGCGTCTTAAACAAGTCTTCCTCGAACTTCGGCAACTGTCCGGTGCCGGTGAGTGTTTCGGCGTTAGCCATAGCCGGGCACCACCACTCTTTGTATCCGCGCGAAGTATGCGTGTCAGCCATGAAGTTAATAAGAGCTCGCTCAAGACGTGCACCTTGGCCACCGAGCAAAATGAAACGGCTTGCAGCCAACTTAACTGCGCGTTCAAAATCAATCATGCCCAAAGCTGGACCTAAATCCCAGTGGGCTTGCGGATCAAACCCTTCTGCGGCAAAGTCTCGCGGAGTTCCCCAACGGCGAACCTCAGGGTTATCATTCTCATCAGCACCAATGGGTGTCGTATCAGCAGGCATATTCGGCGTAGACAAAAGCATCTGGTTTAATTCTGCCTCTACCGCATCACGCTCAGCACTAAATGTTGCAATTTCGTCGTTGATAGCACGAACTCGCTCTTTAGCAGCTTCAGCCTCAGCCTGATTTCCCTCGGCCATCATCTTGCCAATGGATTTCGACGCTGCGTTGCGCTCTGCCTGCAAAGACTCTTCTTTCGCAATTACCGCACGACGCTTCTCGTCAAGCTCGGTAAAGCGCGCCGCATCCCAGGAGGCATTTCTGTTCTTCATAGCCTGCGCAACGGCCTCTTGGTTTTCGCGAACAAAGCGGATATCAAGCATGATGAGCTCCTTCTTGTGACACATGGGCACTCAAACCACATGATTAGCATAAGCTTTTTGATAGTCTGACCAGTATAACGCACCAGCGCGCTGTGTGCTTAATTCCTCGTGAAACGCAAAATGGTGGAAATCACATCATTGATCCTAATCGGCTTTGACAAGTGCGCGTTCATCCCACTTTCAAGAGAAGCTGCCACATCTTCAGAAAAGGCATTCGCACTCATTGCGATAATAGGAATAGTCTGAGCATCAGGATGATCAAGGTTGCGAATTGCTCGTGTAGCCTCATAGCCATCCATGCGCGGCATTTGCACATCCATCAAGATGACATCGAAATAGCCAGCGGGACATTGAGCAAACAGATCGCGTGCTTCAACGCCATCGACTGTACGCACGACATCAAAGCCATACTGCGAGAGTAGCTCGGCCGCAATTTCAGCATTGAGATCATTGTCTTCCACGATAAGCACGCATAAGTCTTCGCCCGGTAGCTGCTCTGACGCTACAGCATCTACGCTATCGTTCGCCGATGCAGCTGATGGCGAAGCTGATGCAGCCGCCTCCGCTGATGCACCCTCGGCACAAACGTCGACTTTGTCAGCCTGGGCATTGGAAACGTCAGGGTCAACGCGCAAATTAAGCACGACCGAAAACGTGGTTCCTTTGTCTACCTCAGACTGAACTGAAATTGATCCGCCCATCATGGTCACAATGTTTTTGACAATGGACATGCCCAAACCAGTACCTTGCGACCCTGATCTTCCCTCCATGGAAAACGGTTCAAACAGATGCTCTTGGAACTGCTCACTCATGCCAATTCCGTTATCGGCAATAACGATAGTGATCTCCCTATGACCAGGTACTTCTTCTGCCCCAACGCTTACCTCAAAGCGAATGGTTCCTCCTTTGGGGGTATACTTAACCGCATTCGACAACAAATTGAGCATCATTTGAGACAAGCGCACGCCATCGCCCACAAAGCAATCAAACGCTTGAGCGTCAAACTTAACCTCAAACGTTTGATTGCGTTGTTCGCACTGGACCGCAACCACATCGCGAACGCTTTTAACTAAATCAGACAAGTTAAACGGCTCAATGTTGAGCGCAGACGTTCCGCTTTCAATCTTCGAAAAATCAAGTACCTCATTGATAAGATTGAGCAACTGATTAGACGCAACATCAATTTTGGCCAAACAAGCGCGCAACTTCTTTTCGTTGTTTATACTGCCGTTGGCAATTTGAAGCATGCCAATAATGGCATTCATGGGTGTGCGAATATCATGACTCATACGTGAGAGAAACTCCGATTTTGCACGGTTTGCGCTCTCGGCTGCATTCATAGCATCCCGAAGCGAAAACTCAATGGTTTTATCGACGGTAATATCATTGAGCACAATAAGTACTTGTGGCTTGCTGTTATATTCAAGCGGCATAACAACATATTTGATCCAACCTGTTTGGGCGCCTCGTTCGCGCGGAGCAGAGAATTCGCCACTTTCTTTATAGGAAATATCTCCTATGCGAACACGATTAAAAAGCTCAACGCCTGTTTCTGAAATACCCGTGCGCAAAGCCAGCGTCTCGTCAGTCAAATATGCATCAAGCGGATATTCCAACAACAATTGCCGATGCGTTGAAACCAAGGTCATAGCCCGATCTTGCGGACAATAAAGCCCAAGAGAGATATCTATGCCATCCGAAAGCGCATCATATAAGTCACTCATCATAATTACGTTGCGTTCGCGCAAACGGCTCCTGTAGGCAATAACAAGCAAAACCGCCACCGCAATCACGCAGGCCACCAACATAGCAAACACGACTTGAAAGATATTCGTAATAACTGCGCTTTCAGAACGCACGTTATCGAACGGGATAATGGAGCACGTATAAATTGTCCCGGCATCTATGGGTGAGACCGCCACATAGCTTGGACGCCCATCAACATAGGCTACCACCACCCCACTTTTGCCTTCTGCTACCACATGTTCCAGCTGAGAAATGCCATCTTGTCGCTCTATACGAAGGCGCATAAGCATTTCAGAGGTAGTGGCAGTTGGGTCAAGGGCTGCACTTCTAATCTGGGATGCATCTTCAAGGAAGCTATAAATACTTTCGCCATCAATAAGCGGCGTCAGCGTTTGTTCGCCTGGGACTACTAGAATAGCTCCTCCATGCGGATCAAACAATGCGAAATAACCGCGACCATCAAACATGTCTAGATTGGCGTCCAACGCGAACATGGCAAATGGTATTTCAACGTAAAGCACACCTATCTTTTCGCCATCAAGATACATCGGCTGCTGCCAGAGGCATACCTGCTGGCCACTTACGCTTTCATAAGGCAACGAGAGCGCTGCCTTGCTTTGAGCAAACGCTAGTTCAGGCACGCTCAAGTCTTCGACCGTGAAGTGGTCACCACTTGCAGTTATGCCTTGCCTGTGCGCATTGATAAATGCCACGCTCGTGAACTGAAACTGTGTTTTGAGCTGCTGAAGCGCCGGCTGAACTTTGTTCAGGTCATCGGTTTGAACCGTAAATGCTTCAAGCGCGTTTTCCACAATCTCCATGCGATCTGCTGCACTTTGAGCGGCCTGCTCGGTAAAGGTGAGCACTGTTTGCTCGGCGGACTGATTCAGCTTGGAGTCGACAATCAACGAAAGGCCGGTAATAAGCGCAGCAAGACTTAACACCAGAACAACTACTCCGATGTTAATAGCAGTTTGCCGCCGCGTCTTTTGACGTATCACGTACTTGTTGACTCTCTCTTTAGTGGGCTCCGCACGCATTGTGCTCGAGCAACAAATCAGCGCAAAAACTGCGCGATTTGGGTTCCTTCATTCCTCTCCCCTGATTGTCATAGTATACTTTGAGGGCTATACGTTTTCAGAAACCTGATCCCTGATTGTTACATGAGGGAAGATATTGAGGTAAAAATGGATTTTACATCTCTCTATCATTTTTTATTTGAAACCTATGCTGGCATTGGCTGTTTAGTTGGCGCCGGCTTGATTATCAGCTTGATTGCATGCGTCATCATGGAGCGGAGAACTCGCAAAGCGTTTGTAGACCGCGAACCTGATGAGGACGATTGGTCCTTTCTCGATGACGACGATGATGAAAGCGATGACGAATAATGGATGAGCTTAACAACGAACTTGAAGTAGGCACTACGGTGCTTTACGCACGAGAAGGAGCCTATATTCCCCGCGTGGGCGCCGTGCATGACTTGTGCGGCTACGGCAAATGCTCACTCGGCGTTGCTATTCCGGTGCTTTCGGCAGCTGGCTGCGATGTTTGCCCCGTTCCAACTGGCCTTTTTTCGTCACATACCGCTTTTCCTGGGTGGTACATGCACGACACCACCGATATGCTCAAAGACTATTTGGCTGCATGGAGCGGCATTGGTGTTGAGCTTGATGCAATTTACTCTGGCTTTTTAGGAGCTCCTGAGCAGGTTGATCGTATTCGCGACCTCTATGAGATGTATCCAAACGCCCTTCGCGTAGTTGACCCGGTTATGGCTGATCATGGCAAGGTATACCCAACGTATACCCCTGAGCTGTGCTCTGCTATGGCTGAGCTTGCTGCTGGAGCCGACATCCTCACGCCTAACCTCACCGAGGCAGCCATCATTTTGGGTGAGCCCATTGGCGAAGCATGGGGCGGCACGAACATTTCCGACGAAGAAGCAACGCGCATTTTAGAGGCGCTTGTTGCTAAAGGTGCAAAACATGTTGTCCTAAAAGGCATTCGTCGCGAAGGCGAAGACGTGGTACGCAACTTTGTTGGCGGCATTGATTGCCCGGTTGTTGAAGTGAACAACCAGTATCTCCCCTACATGCTCCATGGCACGGGAGATTTATATGCATCATGCTTGCTAGCTGCAATTATGAGCGGCCAAACGCTTGTTGAGGCAGCTCAGTTTGCAGGGGATTTCGTGCGCGATGCTATGGTTGTTTCCGCGCAGCAGCCCGAGTTTGAGGCGCGTGGCGTCAGCTTCGAGCCGCTGCTTGGTCGTGTTTGCAGCTTACTTGCGTAAGCCTTAGGCCTGCGTAAGCTTTAAATCCGCTCGCTTACAACTCAAAACCCAATGAGTCTAGCACGTATTTCGGCACCATGAAGCGCACGGTTTTCTCCGGGTCAACCATCTGGCACACCTGCACGTCTGCCACAAGTGAGAGCAGCATGATGGCTTCGTCAGCGGAAATATCGGTTCTGTCGCACATCAGGTCAACCATCTCATTAACCGCACACTCTGCAGCAGCGTCGAGCGACTCTGCCGAGGCAATCACGCCAAAATGGGTTGCGGTTTCGATCAGCGGGTCGGGCACACTGAGCTTCGGCAGCGCTGTCAGCGTCACGGTTGCCCAGCCGGCAACCTCAGCACCTGACACGCTCACTTCGCCATCTCCCATGACGGCATGCATATCACCGCAGCCAAACAGCGCTCCATCCACCGCGACCGGAAAATACAGCGTAGCACCTACACCAATAGCGGTGTTGTCCATGTTGCCGCCGTGGCTTCCTGGGGTTCCGCAGTTCACCGGTTCGCCCGCAGGCGCCACACCAATAACGCCAATCATGGGATTGAGCGGGATGGAGAGCTTGTCATTCCAGATGAGTTTGTCGCCTTCGATAGCGCACAGATGCGTACTCCAGGCGTCGAAACGAGCTCCACAAACGCCCTCGTCAGCGCCGGTGCATGAGGAGGTCTGCGCATCCAGTTCGATATTGTCAATGTGAACCGCCAGCGCGCCACCAGCAACAGCGCCTTCGACAAAAATAGGACCGGTAGCTGGATTAATGGCATCCCAGTCAATGTTGTCGAGCTTATCTTCGGGCGTCTGGATCTGGTTGCCGAAGCAGTCCTTCGTGCGAATGCGCACGGTCTCACCCGAGGGCACCACCAGCGCCGGTTCTAAGCTCTTATCGAAAGCGAAAAAAGTTGTTGCATCACTTAACTCAATCATCCTCAAACTCCTCTTCGTCAGACCAATAGCCTTCATCATATCCTGCCGCAGCTTCTCCAAAGTGCGGCTCTAGGGTCAACACGCATGCGAAAATCATAATCACAATGCTCGCCACAAGCGAGAGCCATTGAAACACATCAAGGTATGGCGAACTTGCCGAGGGACCTAAGGTGGTGGTTGTTGGGGTGCCCACAAATGCTGCTGCTATCGCAATCAAGCAAAGCACAACCCCTCCAACCAAGACCGACAAATACGCAAATAGTCGCGTAGGGCGCAGCCTGATAAGAGACACCAAGCCGCTCACGCCAATCCAGCCAGCACAGCCACACCAAAACCCAGGTGAGGCAAGGTAGCTACCAAATGCTTGTTGAATATCGGGGGCGATTTGCCCTTGCACCACAAGCATATACGCATTCCAACCAAAGAGCGGGTTCGCTCCATCTGGCGTAAGCGAAACAAGACTTGCCATAATAAAGACAGCATAGGCTGTCGTCACCAACGCTCGCACGGGACGCAACACAAAACCGCTGATCAAAGACTCAAGAGGCGCAAGTCCTACCGCTCCTGCCATAGGGGCAGCAAAGACCACGTTAGCAGCCGAGTTTTCCAGACGACCAACGAAATACCACCACAAACCGCTCAGCACGATACAAACAATTCCCAGTGCAGGTGCTCCTTGAGCGATAATTCCCGCGCCCAAAAATACGCTCGCAAGCAAAAACCCGAGATGGCTTTTGAGCGCCCCCACCGCAAGCATTGCAACGATGCAAACCCAAAACAGTGGGTTGGTAAGCCCGGCAGTAAATGGTATGAGCGACGCCCCCGCAGATGCAACAATCGCAGAACCCACCGCACCGCAGACGCGTCCAGCAGCCGCAATCTGACCATCAGTAACACGATAGCGAAGCGGGATATGCGAGCGGTACTCTTGCGGCTCTTCTTCGATTTCGGTTTGGGGGTTTTTCGCGTCTTCCACCAGGCGCGCCAGATCTTTCGTCCCCTGTTTTACGCGCCCCAAATGCGGCATAAGCGCTTTGGCGAATTCGTCAACCGAATCAAAGCGCTGCTCTCTGTCGGGGTCGAGTGCGGAGAATAGAATTTCATCAACCTCAAAAGACAGGTCATCCCAACAAAGCGAAGGGAGCACCAACTCTGCATCTTCTATGGCTGCCTCAGCCCGCTTAAGGTCTGGCGCGAAAAAGGGGTTTTTGCCCACGAGCATCCAATAAACCACCGATGCGAGCGCCCATTCGTCGCAGCGTTCGTCTAGGTTTTCCTGGCGCATCTGCTCAAGGGGCATGTATCCAATGGTACCACCGCCTGCAGCGCCATATCCTGTTGCATCCGCTAGCGTCGCCAAACCAAAGTCAGTCACTTTGACCTGGCCTTTTTCGTTAATCAAAACATTATCTGGCTTGATATCAAGGTGAAGCACCTGATTGGAGTGCGCAACTTCGAGCGCATGCGATATGGCAGCAAAAACCGCCGCGACAATATCGAGGGTCAGCTGATCGTCGTAGGCGCTAATCAGCTGTGTGAGCGTGAGGCCTTCGACATACTCCATGATCAAATAGGCGGTGGTTCCCTGAATTTCGAAATCGTAGACCGCCACGATATTCGCGTCGGTGAGCATAGCTGCTGTTCGTGCTTCATCCAAGCCAGGAACATGCGACAAAAACCGCACGAGGCTTTCTTCTGCGGGCACCTCATCAGGCTCGTAAACTTGCGGCGCAGCAGCGCCCGGAAGAGCCGCTCGTGCTGCATCGATCTCGGAAAGCTCAATGCACTTGATGGCGACCTTGCGTTGAATGCGAGTATCCCACGCAACTTGCACCGTGCCAAAACCGCCCGAACCGGCTCGGGAAAGCGGTTTATAGCGATTTAAGATGAGATGTTCTGAATTAGCCATAGCACACATTATACCGGCTGAACTCGCCAACTAGAAGGCGGCCTCCAAACCAACTAGAAGGCAGCTTCCAAAGGCTCGCTTACCTGCACGCATGCCTGCCCGCGCTCAAGTTCGGTAAGCTTCGTCAAAAATGGATCTTGTGTTCCGTCAAGCATGCGAAGTACCACCGTGACCGCATCGTCGTAGGTGGTGTCTCTCACTTTCGCCCCGCATTCTTGCGCGATGCGAACGAGCGGCTCGTAGTTGGAATACGACGTTCGCACCGAAATGTCCACGCAGCGCGAAACCTCCACCAGCTGTGCAGCGGCAATACCTGCTTGCGTGGCTTGCGTGTAGGCGCGCACCAGACCGCCCGTGCCTAAAAGGACGCCGCCAAAATACCTGGTCACAACACATATTACGTCGGTTAGCCCCTCGTGTTGGAGCACTTCTAGCGTAGGCAGCCCGGCAGTCTTTTGGGGTTCGCCATCATCGGAATAGCGAACACGTCCGGTGGCGCCTGCGCCCCCCTGTCGCAAGATGTAAGCATAGACATTGTGGCGAGCCATGCGATTAGCCGCGCGTATCTCTTCCAAGAAAGCAAGCGCCTCTTCTTCGGTTTCCACATGGGCAAGCGAAGCGATAAAGCGACTCTTCTTCTCTTCAATTTCGCCAACTGCGTGGCCTTCAATAGTGATATAAGATTCCATATTCGATATAAGATTCTTCGCAATCTGCTAGGTCGGTGGCAAAAACTGCGAAACGCGGATTTTACCGTGCGACAAGTATAGCGCCTTGCAGATCATGCATCCATCTTCACGCTGCAAACTGGCGCTATAATGGGTGTGCTCTCGCAAGCTTTGATGTGTAACAACTGTCGTAAAACCTGGGGGAACCTGTGGATCTTGATGCGCTCTCGCCTGATGCTCTTGCTCAAAATAGGCAATTTACCAGCGAATATTTAAGTCTTGTTGCCAACGATCCTTCGGATGAGAAGCATCGGCGTCTTGCTTGGGCGCGCATGGGTGATGGTACGGCTTTTTATCATGGCAAGCCCAATGCGTTTTCCTATGTGCCGCGCATATTTGGTGACCAGACGCGGGACTATTTTGCACAGCTTTCGCAGACTGCTTATCGCATTATGTGCAAGGTGTTGGATGCCTACCATCGTGACCCGGCCGTTAGGGCGCTGTTCCGCTTTGATCCGCGCGTTGAGCGTCTCGTTGAATTGCCTCTGCGCTATCAAGCTACGCTGCCGGTTACACGCGTGGATTTCATGATTGATGCCGCATCGGGTGATGTGCATTTTTGCGAATTCAATACCGACGCTTCAAGCGGAATGGACGAAACGCGCAACGCCCTTAATGCAGTCTGCCAAACAGCTCCCTATCAGGAGTTTTGTGCGCGCTATCAGTGCGACACCGATATGGATTCGCTCTTTGACGGGTGGGTGCAAACGGTGCGAAAGCTCGCATTTGGCGCGGCGACGGGCGCGGGGGCGCCTGCAGCAGCAAGTACGACGGCGAGCGCGTCGGGCCTCGCGGCGGCGATCCCCGACGCTGCCGCGGCGACCCTAGACGCTGCCGCGGCGATCCCCGACCAGGTTGCTCAAAGCAGCGACGCACGCCCTCATCTGGGCATTGTCGTGTGCCTAGAGGATCCCAACCCCCAGTTTGGGGAGTTACAAACCTACGCCGAGCTCTTCGAGGCGGCCGGCATCTCCTGCTCGATTTATGATGTTCGCCAGCTTGATTTTGACGGCACGCGCCTTTTTGGAAAATGCGCATACTATGGGAGAGACAATGTTGCAATTGACGCAGTTTGGCGCTATTGCATAGTTGTTGACCTGCTGAAATACTGGGATGAGGTGCAACCATTTATCAACGCAATCGAACGTGGTGCCGTATGCATGATTGGCGCGTTCGACACTCAGATTGTGCACGACAAGCAACTTTTCGCGCTGCTTCGCCATCCGCTTTTACAAGCACTCTTTACTCCAGATGAGCGACATTTTATTGATCGACACATTCCCGAAACGCATTTTCTCGACGATGAGGTGCTTGACTTGAAGACCGTTGCCGACAACCCGCGCGACTGGGTGCTCAAGCCCACCGACTGGTATGCCTCCATTAATGTTGTGGCTGGTGCAGAGTGCTCACGCAAAGAGTGGCAAGCGCATCTTGAGACTGCGCTTAGGAATTCCGACACCTCATATCTGGTGCAGCGATTTTATGCGCCTTCGCAAACGACCACTATCCCCATCTATGGCAATGCGGGTGATTTTTTTGCAGCGCCGCAATTGGTCGGGAATCTTTTTGGCGCCTATGTTTACGACGGCTCATTTGCCGGCTTGTATGTTCGCCAAGGACCGCACGATGTGATTGGCACTGCTCGCGATGGTTTAGTGGCACCCGTCTTGTGGGTTAAGGAAAGATCAATTCGCAAAAGCGGTGGTAGAATGTAAGTCGCATGCACCTATGCGCACAAATGAGGAGATTACTATGTATCGCAAAATTTTGGTTCCTTTCGACAACTCTGAGCCTTCACAGCACGCACTGCAAGCTGCCCTCGACATGACTGCAGATGCTGCAGACGCTCAAATTACGGTGCTGGCGGTGGTTGATGGCAACGATGCCATTTATGAAACGTTCAAGATTGCGTCGCGCATGTCTGGTGTGCTTGGCGATGCGCTTGACGTCAACGCTGTTCCTGAGCCCGAAGATGAACGCGCAAAAGACATTGCTCGCATTCAAGCAGACATTGCTCCCCTTGTTGGCGATGCGCAAAACGTTGTTATTGATGTGGTGAAAGGCTCTCCGCACGATGCCATTACTGCATATGCGGCCGGCGAAGAAGCCGACTGCATCGTTATGGGTCATCGCGGAATGGGTTCTGTGCGCGGCATGCTTGGCAGCGTTTGCTATTCAGTGCTACACAAAACGAATGTGCCGGTACTTGTTGTCAAGTAGCGACATCATTTTCTAAAAGCTTTTATCGTCCCCCCCACCAAGCCTTTCGGGGGGACTTTTTGTTTTTCGCACCATTTTTTTAAATTACACTTGACTCATAAGTTAACTATAGTAAACTTCGTTATGTGAGAAAGTTAATCACCGTTAACTTATTTGAAGCAGCGAACCTCCTCCTCGTGATTCGCATACCTATTCGTTAACGAACGCATTAACGCCCGAGCCCATCCTCCTCTCATCTCGGGTAAGCGATGCAAGCCGACAAGACCCCCTCTTGTCGGTTTTTCTTTTGCCTGCTTTTCCTTGACGGCAGCAGCGTTCATGCCTTGGGCCCGCAGCGCAAAATCTGCGACCAGAATCTGTGTGGGGCTGGCATTTGTGGCCAGGATCTGTGAGCAGGATTTGTGACCAGGCGTTATGCAAGCGAGCCGAGCTTTGCCGTTAAAAATACATCGCTCAATTCCAAGTTTTGGCTGGAAAAGTGCCCTCGTCGGTGATTTTGACAGCAAAATGGCTGGAAAAGTGCCCTCGTCGGGGTTTTGGACGCTCAAATCATGCGCGTTTCCCCGACAAGAGGCCTTTTCCAGCCAAAACATGCCAAAAACTTACAAATGTTCAATGGCACACATCAAAACCGCAGCTTCCACTGAAGTTTCGCATCCGCGCAGCTTCACATGTGACGCAGGAGCACCAATTGGCGCGTCCGCTAGTCCTGCGACGCTGGCAAGCTTATCTCGCAACGCCTGCCAGCACCGGCGGCGGCACCCGCGTGCTAGTCGCGCGGTGCCTGCGAGCTAGTCCCGCGATGCCTGCGAACGGCGTTTGCGAGCAACACCTGCACCAGCCAACACACATCCAGCAAGTGCGATAGTTCCCACTAGGCCATATGCTAAGTCCTGCGTGGTGTCGCCCGTCTTTGCAAGCGGGGTCAACACGCGCTCCTGGTTTGCACCGCCGGTTTGGGCAAGGCGAACCATGTCGTCCGGATCTGCCTTAACCACGCCACCGTTGGCATTGGTGCCAGGCGCATAGGCCTTCGGTGACGAAATGGTCAAACGCGTTGATGACCAGCTTTCCCATGTTGTATTAGCATCATCGCCATCAAACACAAACGGCTCACCAGGTACGCTTGGCTCTTTGTCCAGGTCAACCACTGAAGGAAGCTCGCCTGAAACAACAGCAATGTTGCCAATGTCGGCATCGAGAGCATCTTCGGTCACTAGCACTTCAAACGAAAGCGTCATGCTCTGGCCACCCTCGAGATCACCAAGCTGCACCATCAGCGCGCGTTCAACGCGATCATAAACTGCATCCGCAACTGCCGCTTGAGATCCATCAGGCAAAACCAACACAAACGAACCTGCCAATGGCTCAACACCTTTGGGGAGTTCATCGCGAAGCACCGCGTGCATTAGCGAGGTCAGCTCATGCGTATTTGAAACCGTGATGGTATAGCGAAGCGTATCACCTACATGAGTAGTGCCATCGTTGCGCGTAAGATTATCGGCAACCTTATCCACCACAACATCGCCAGCCTGCGGGTCATTTGCAACGACCTGATCAGGAACGACGGACGGAGTGCTTATCGCGAACTCGGGCCCAAGTGGGTCAGGGTCGTCGGGATTGTCGGGGTTGTCGGGGTTATCCGGATTATCCGGGTTATCCGGGTCATTCGGATCGCCTGGGTTGTCCGGATCGTTCGGGTTGCCAGGAGTGTCGGGGCTGCTTGGCTTGTCGGGCACATCGGCCGGATCAGGACCAACCTCGCCTGGCTCATGCTCGTCCTTTGTCCCCTTCGATGGACTATCGCCGCTGAACAACGCAACGTTTGCAACTGACTCATGCAGCGCTTGTGGCTCCACCTTTGCATCAAAGATCAGCTGAACTTCTTGACCGCCATGAACCTCACCAGCATAAACACGCAAAGTATTGCTGTCGGCATACCATGCGCTATCCGAAACCACGTGCTTGTTGCCCGCAGCATCAACCAGCTTTATGGAACCTGGCACAAACGACAAACCTGCCGGCAGCGGATCTGAAATTAGCACATTGCGAACAGCAGAGTTGTCGGCACCAGTATGCTTAAGCGAAATAGTGTAGCGAAGAATGTCGCCCAGATGCGTACGATCAGATCCTGCATGAGTTACGTTCTCAACCTTCTTTGAGGCTACCAAATCACCCGCCTTGGGATTGTCTGGCACAACCTCAGAGCCTTGCTCAGGATATGCAGGGTTAGTGGGCGTCGGTGTCGGGTCGTCGATGGTGTCTTGCTCCTCGTCATCGGCTGGAATGTGATTCGGATCCAACTTAGCGCCGCTAAACTGAGCAGTATTGGTAATATCTGCACCAACCGCGTCCTTATCAACGACACACTCGAAGCTCACGACAGCCTTGGTGCCACCACCGATGTCGCCAGCAAATGCCTTTAGCTGCGTGCGCCCATCTGCAGTAGTTGACACGCTATACAGACCGCGAGTAAGTGCTGCGCCATCTGCCGCTTCAGTCAATGCGTCATTATAAGCGTCTGCTTTGTTTTCCAGATGAATCGTCGTTGCATCAAGCGTTAATCCCGCAGGAATAACATCAGTTGCCACAACGTTTTTCCAAACCGAACCAAGTGCGGTATTCTCAGCGCACAGCTCAAAGCGAATGCGATCACCCGGCTGAGTTGGGCTATTTGGATGCGTTAGATTCGTTGCCGACTTTGACGTCACACGAATGGGATCAATACCCGGATCCGGGAGCACTTTGACTTCGTATTCCCACGTGGTTGCCGTGTATGCACCGTTGGGCTTTTGCTCAATGTGCAGCGTTGTTGTACCAATCAGCTTCGGATCAATCTGAATCTCATAGGTGCCATCTTCACCGCGAATCGGCTTGCCATTTTCATCAACGACGATCTTCGCTTCAATAATGTCGCCTTCGTCAGTAGTGATCTCAATAGGAGCGCTTGAGGAAGTCTTAACCTTAATTGTTACCATGCCAGGATGCGGGTCATCCTCGGTTGGACGCACATACTGGATCTCCATGGATCCCTTGATGAGCTTGCCGTCTTCGCCATCATCTTTTGGCGGATCCGACTCAATTTTTTTCGGACCATTGTCCGGATCGGGCTCAACTGCAGCCTCAGGATCAACCGGTTTAATGCGAATATCTGCGCTTGGAACGCTCTCATCTTCATCAGGATTTGCGCTTGCCAGATAATTCAATCCGCGCTCATAACGCAGCGAAACCTTGTGTTTGTTGTTGTCGCTGCTAGCCTCATTGGGCACATGGAAGTCTTCATCGGCTGGCGTAAACAAATACTCGAAATGCGTGGTAGATCCGCCACTTCCGTTAGGCACTTCAACCGCATTTGCAGGCAAAACGGTGCCATCCTCAAGCGTCACCGGCTCAAAACGCAGCTCAACGGGATCGCCCACTGGCTCGTCGTCGATATAGAGCTGAACCTTGCCTGTCGGCGCCTTGCAGGTAGACGCAACCGGTTTTTTCTTCTCGTTGTCGAAATAACCGCCGCCAATATCTGCGCGTACCAAAATTTGCTGGCGAGCGTCGTGCTCGTTGTCGCCAGGCTCTTTGTCGGCCACCCACTCGGCTTCTACCAAATTAACTTTCGACGGAACGGGATTAATAACACACCAACCATAAGCGCGATGTCCCCAATAATTTTGGTCGAAGCCGTCTTCTTTCTCATCTGAATACTGCGTTGAGGTCATAATGAAGCGCATGACGCCTTCATCGCTGGGCATCTCGTTGTCATCAACTTCTGCGCCAATTGATTCTCCATTGATAGCGGTATAACGCTGATAGGAGAACTCCACCATGCTATCAATATTGAGCGTTTTGGGCGGTATTTCCTCGGTGATGATTTCGTTGCCCTCAGCTTCAACGCTGTACTTATTGAAAGGAAGACCATCATAGTATTTAACCAGTTGGTCCGTATATTTGCTGGGCAGCTCAAACTCAACATAGCGTTTGAGGATATCTTCTGAGTTGGGATTTCTAAACAACGGCTCAATGGCCACTTCGTTGCCGTCTTCGTCGTAGTAGGTCATGTTAACGGTGATCTGCTTAGAGGTTGCTTCTTTTGGAAGCCACAAATATAAAACACCGTTATCGAATTGCTGTGGAGCGCCATAGGAGTAAGACTCGCCTGCCACCAAAAGCTCCCACTTCGCAACTAAGTTATTGCCATCGGTAATATAGTTGCCAAGTTCGTCTTTCTTCTTGATTTCAGAACTGAGGTCAATTTTCACCATGAAGACTTTGTTGGGGTCTTCAGGATCATTCGTATTGTAACCAGGCTCGAGATAGGCATTATTTCCCCAGGCAGTTTTACCAATGCCTTGGAAGCGAATGCTCGGATCAGTACAGCGAACCGATCCGCCAGTGATCTCAACGTATCCGCCCGAACCGCCGATCTCGGGAAAAACATTGTAGTCGCCTGTGTGGGCACCACCAGCACCAGTTCCTGCAATGGGAATAAGCGTACCACCAGTGACCTTGATTGTTTTGCCGCGATTTGACGACCAGCAAGCACTGCCAAACGCGCCGCCATGCCAACCGCCGTGCGAGTAGATATAGCCGCCATTAATGGTAATATTGCCAGCTACGTTACCGAAATGCCCGCTTCCACGCGTGCGGATAGTGTTGGGCTTTTGCCCAGGAAAGCTCGTATCCCAGCCACTATGACCAGCACCAATGCCTGCGCCGTGCAAGCCACCATATGCATTGATCGTGCCGCCGTTAAAGGTCATAACCGTAGCGGTACCATCAGCAGATCCTGCAGCTCCAATGCCTGCCGCATAGCTGGCACCACCTTCGCCAGAAAAATTCCAGCCGTAAGTGCGCACATCCAGCACGCCGCCATTGAAGGTCATGGTGCCGCCATTTTCGTAGGTGCTACCACCGATACCAGGAGCATAACCGCCGCCAACGACGTTAAGCTGACCGGGGTTTTCGCTATCGAGCTCGGTGGATCGTGAACCTGCTGCGATGCGCTTGCCACCAACAAGCACAACGTCGTTGACGAGCTTCTCACCCTCAACAACTGCTTCGCCACCGCCTTGCAAGCGATTATCGAGTTCGTCATCGATAGCCAAAACAGACCCTTCACCACAGCGAATACCAGCGTCATTGGTGCCGCCTTTGGTTGTAAGAGTGTTGACGGTATTGTCTTTGATACGCAGATAAAGCGACGTCTGATTGAGAATTTGCTCACCATCGGTGGCAGCTGCTCCGGTCGCTGTATCGTTGATGTTGGTGACCAGATTGATTGCCGGCACCGCAGCGTCTTGGATGGTGACGCCTGCGAGCAACAAATCAGCATGCACACCTGCGGCAATTTCAATGGTGTCAGAGGTAGGGTTCGGCGTAGAGATAGTCATCGGAGTTGATGAGAGAATGGTCAGCACCGTGCCGCTATACGAATAGTCAACGCCAGCAGTGCCTCCTACCACCTCAAAAGAGCCCGCGGTTGCATGAGCGGCTATGCCTTCATCTTCGCTGGCAACCGCCAATGATTGCACGGGCAACATAAGGCCACAAGCCATAATGCAGGAAAGCGCAACCTTTGCCCATGCATGTGTTCGTTTGTTTGCTGATTGTGTGACAGAGTGATACGGCTTACGCAATGCCGCTGCGATTGACGCTCCCCTTTTGGGTATCGCGCGCTTCATGGCTACCTCCAATGTGTATCTCAAAAATGGTGCGTTTTTCATTTAGTTGTAGCAAATAAACAGGAGAAATCCCCGTTATCCAACCAAGCCCCCAGCCTTTAGGATAACGTTTCCATAATACGCCTATTGTTGCTTTTCGTGAAGCAATTGGCGAAAAATAGCGAGCTTCTCATCTGTTACGGTTGCGCCGATACTTTGGCAGACTGCTGCTGATATTTTATTGGCGAAACAAGCTGCATCGACCCAGTTCATGCCACACATATAAGCCGCAATCATCGCGCCTAAGTGCGCATCTCCCGCGCCAACGGTGTCTGCCACCACAACAGGCGTTGTTGACACATGTGAATGCGTAATCTCGCTTTCGTTTCCACAAACTGGTTCAAATACATATGCGCCGAGTGAGCCTGCCGTCACGACAACCGTATTGTGGGTGGCTTGTGCAATTGTCGTGCCCGCAGACGCTATCGTTTCACATCCTGAGTATGCAAGCGCTTCCTGGTCGTTGATGTGCCAAACGGCATCAAGCGACAGCAGCTGCGCTGTTTTTTCGCGAGAAACTGCAGCAATGCGCGGCCCGGCTGCATATATGATTGTCGCGTCGGGCGAATCATGGCGAATTCGACTGAGGTAACTTAAAATT
The DNA here is from genome assembly GCA_003612515.1 of bacterium D16-34. Classification (GTDB taxonomy): domain Bacteria; phylum Actinomycetota; class Coriobacteriia; order Coriobacteriales; family Eggerthellaceae; genus Xiamenia. The sequence goes on along the minus strand of RAZB01000001.1, from coordinate 559,843 downwards.
GCGTGACCACCGGCGCCATCGATTTCATACCCGCTGCAAAACGCAAGCGACACCTCTTTTGCTGGAGCCTGCTCAAACCACGCGCTCTGAAAATGTCGTTCCACCCCGGGCAACGTTACCATCGTACGCTGCCCATCAGGCGTCACAAAACATATGCATGCTCCACAATCATACGGCGGAGTGCTGAAATCGTTTGGTGAATCTTTGGGCTCACAAAAAAGATTGTCTGAAGCGACGCCCTCCGGCTGCCAGAGTGCTATCCCGCGCTGTGTGAGCTGCTCCTGAGCCATGGTTGCGAACATACCCTGTCCAGTCGGAGCCAGCAATTCGCAAGATATTCCCAGTTGACGAAGCACTTCTGCGGAGTTAAACGCACATCCTCCCAAGGTCATATGCGAGGACGTCACGACAACTCCTTCGCCAGCTTGGGGAAGATTATCAACCCGGCAGAGCAGATCAACCATGAGCGCTCCAATTGCCACAACTTTACCTGAACTTGTTTGTGCCTTTCCAGATTGCATGCCTTTGCCCTTCGCACTTTGAAAAGGGGCGCCGATCTGAATAGACCAACGCCCCACTTGTATCTTTTTGCTTGCAATTATATAGCTCGCAATTTATAGCTTGCAATTGATGGCTTACATTTTATCGTGAGCCAGCTCGCTTATGGTTGTTTACACCACAAACGTCGACCAATCACGACACCAACACCCAACACCAGCACTCCCAACGTTGTGCAAACCACACCAAGCGGGTCGCCCGTTGGAGCTAACAAGCTCTCCCCAAGCGTACGCGGCAAACGAGTCAGCGGACTGGCTTCTGTGCCATCAAGTGCGAGCACGCCATTGATCTCATCCATATCATGCGGATATACCGGGTCAGTTGCGATGGCGCCTTCCGGCAACGACGCATCGCCAAAAGCTGGCGTGTAAGCATCACCCGGAAGCCACGCTCCTTGCTCTCCTGAGCCCAACTGCTCGGTGATCCAACCACCATTTGGCAGGTCAGTACCGCCTTTTGCAGCACCGATATTTCCGATATCTGCACCAGCAGCGTTGTCTGCTACGCGCGCTTCAAAGGTAAGCGTTGCTTGCTCTTTGCCGAACAAATCACCGACATATACCGCAATGCGATTCGTTGCTTGGTTGTATGCGTCTGGCGAAACTTCCACACGCTTGCCACCTGGCAATAGCAATTCTGCTGTTGTCATATCCGGCGAAAGCCCTTCGGGCAGCTCGTCAAAAATGACGACATCTTGCCACTTTGAGCCGGTGTTTATGTTGCTTGCAACAAGCGTATACGAAATGGTGTCGCCCACTCGGGTCTGTTCGCCAGGACGCGTGAGATTTTCAGCCGTCTTAGCGATATGACCGGCAGGGTCTCCCCAATACACCTTGTCATCAACTGTCCCGTTTGGTGCCTCCGGAAACGTTGGTGCGCTCGGTTCGCCCGAATCAACCACCACCTCTTCGCCGTGAGGCGCATTGCCCGTACCCGTAGTTGGATCAAACTCAAGCGGCTTGCCAACAGCATCTTCGCCGACAACAACCTCATATACCAGTTGGTATTCTTTGTCCCCGCCGATAGGTCCTACCTCATAGGTAATCTTGCCAGTTGTCGGGTCATACGCATCATCAGGAACAGCAATCTCGTTGCCGTCCGGATCAACAAGCTTAATTGAACCAGGTACCACCTGTGTGCCACCAGATACCGGATCGGTCACCACAACATCGTCCCAAACTGAATCTGGCGTATCGTTTTTGATGGTAATAGTTACCTGTAACGTGTCACCCACCTGAGTAGGACCTACAGGATCGGTGGTATTAACCACTTCTTTTTCAATGCTCGGGGATGGATCAAACGGCGTCACAATCCAGCTACCAGGGTCTGTGCCCGGCGTAATGTCAGCTTCTGGATCAAGATTTGGATACGCCTTATCAGTCACAATTGGTTCTATATTAGTGCCATCCGAGCCCTGACCAGAACCGGTAGCGAGATTGCCGATATCTCGATTTGCTGCACCTTCTTCGCCATCGGTCACATCAACCGCGAGGCTATTGATTTTGCCTGTGAAGACCAGCTGATATGTCTGACCACCAGCAATTGTGGGCAGCTGATATGACAGCGTATGCGTGGACTCATCATAGGCAACATCGCTCAGAGCCGTGGTTTTGCCATCGGGCGAGATAAGCTTCAGCGAACCTGCCACATAGCTAATGCCTGCTGGCAGACGATCCGCGATCAAAGCATTTTGCCAAGCGGAGTTAGCCGGTCCTGCGTTGATTGCAGAGATGGTATATTCCAAAAGGTCTCCAACGTTGTTTTCGCCCGTTGCATGCGTTTGGTTCTTGACCGTTTTTGCCATCTGAGACACCGCTTTGCGAACGGGGTACAAAACCACGTTCTCATCAGGCATGGTTGTCTCATCATCAACAGTGACTGTAGAGCCACCAGGCGTTGTTGTCCAGCCCACCACCGTGTCAGGATCGCTCAGTTTCTCATTCGCACCGAGATCCGTCAGAATACCTGCAATAGGCTTATCGAATTCAACATCGGGATCGCGTGCAATCACGTTGCCAGCATCGTCGCGTACCTCAACCGCATGTTTGTTTGGCACCCAGACTGCATATACATCGTTTCGACCAGCGTGCAATTGCGTTGTGGCTGTCATCTCGTTGGTAAGCGTTCCGTCCTCGGCAAATTCGCCTTCAGGAGCTTGCGCCCAATAGCGAACCGTGTAACCGTGACGCTCAGGAACTGGCACGATGTTGTCGCCCAGCGTGGTGCCGACCAAATAGCAACCCGGATCAACCTTGTATATTTCGGAGGCGTCTGACGATTCGTCCTCGTCAGTGTGGACGCCATCGTTCCAGTGATATACCACATAGGCAGGTTCAGCAATGTTAACCGTCTTTGAACCTTGCGCCTTAAGCACGGTAGCGCCAGCGTTAGTCCACTCATAACCCAGCTGATATACGCCACGATCGTATTCAGTTGCCGTGCGCTCACCGCTGAAGAGCTGTTCGAGCTCTGGTGTCCACGGGATTGGTTCAAACTCGCCCTCGTCATTTTGCTTGTAGAGCGTCACGTGCAATTCGTCATCGTCCATGGTGGTGCCGAGCTCATAAGTGAGCGTGCCATCTGCACCAATAGTTGATGCGGCATCCTTTGGGAAGTCGACCGACGTGATTTTGTGCTTTTCGAGCTTGTCTTCTTTGCTGTCAGTGCTCTCATCTAAAAGGAAGCTGTTCAGCGCCGTAGAAGTTGTGGTCACGAAATTAATGGTGTCGCGATGGTCATAGCGAATAGAAGAGTCAGACGGAACCTTCATGCCGTCAAGGTTGACGCTCGGAAGCGACGTTACCACATCAGCGTTGTCCAAGCCCGAGGCACCAAACGAGGCCATGGCAATTGCCGTTGTCGGCACCAAGCGCAAACGGCGCATGCCCACTGCACCACTGGTGCTTTCGGTTGCGTTAATCTGCAGCCAGCCAACGCCAGGAGCCACTGACGACACGTTGTCCGAGCGACCCACATCTGCCAGAGAAACAATGGGGATATCGCCATCTAAAATGGGGCTAATATTGGGATAAAGCGGGTTTGCGGGATCTTCGCCCACATAGTTCTCCCACGCAATTGCATAGTTCGGCTTTCCGGAGTTTGCGTTGTTAGTCAGCGGAAACACATAGCGAATATGGCGAACAGTGTCATAGTCAGAGCCGTCTTCGGCTGCATAGAGGTGCACTGTTGCAGCTGAGGCAACTGAGCTTGCGCGCGTTGTTGCATCATCTGACTGCGAAAATACTGCGAGCTCTGGATAGCCGCCATCGGAAAAGACCCAAACCGGATTGCCATTTGCATCAGTGATGTCCGAAAAACCTTCGCCTGCAATAAGTTCACTCGTTAAAAGGCTTGTTACACGTGAAGGGATTTCGCCATATTTGCACATACCGGTAGTCTGCTTATCGTAGAAGCAATTGGTGATTGTGCCCGCATTATCCCCGACAAATCCTGTTACATTTTGCCCGGTCAAAGGGTTACCAGCAGCGTCAAGCGGGGTTCCATCTTCGGCTGAACGCAGCGTACCAACCTCGCCCGCTGCATAGCAGTTCGTAAAGGTCAGACCTGATCCTTGGCCTGCAAAACCTCCCATGTTTTGACCGCCGCTCGACATGCCAACCATAGAGGTTGAGTAGCAGTTCGTAAAGGTTGCAGGGCCTCCTCGGTCGTTAGCGCCAATAAATCCACCGATAATATTGGTGCCTTCAATCTTGCCTGATGCATAGCAATTTTCAAACTCATGCGTGCCACCATGTACAACACCTTGGAATACACCAGTTTGCACATTGCCATACACATCAATGTTGGTAAAACAATTCCTATAGGTCACAGGACCGGTGTCGCATGATCCGAAACCACCTGAATGACCTGCTGGAACAATAAGCGTTCCGTTGATTGCATAACAATTCTCAACCAAGGTGTCAGCTTGTGCAGCCTCAATAAAGCCTGCACTACATGCGCCACCCAAAACATGAACATTATCAGTATAGGTATTGCGAACGACCTTTTTTGATATGCTCAGAGCGCATCCGCCGTTACCGTTGCCACCAAACGAAACGCAACCCGCCATAACAGCCCAAGCACCACCTGTGGCGTTGCTTTGCCACACCAAGGCATTTTCAACTGCGCAATCAAGCACTTGACCACCTGCGAATTGCGCAATCAGTGGAGCACCGTATGTTGAATCGCTGTTGATGAGCGCATTCGAAACCTTCAGATTTTTCAAAACGAAATCTGGGTGCGCGCTGTCTCCCAAAAGACCGGTGTGTGTTGCAGCATGAGAATACAGGTTGTAAACCGTATGGCCATTACCATCTAACACCCAAGCGGTTCGAGCGGCAATGCCCGTCCAGTTCTGACCGCTGCGACCACCGAGATCAAGATCGTTTTGAAGCTTGCAGCTTGCTTGTTTTTCCAAGCACCAACGAAACTGCTCTGGCGTTGTTACCAAATAGGGATCATCGGACGTACCGCTGCCTTGGGTGGGTTGCTCCGCTTTACCGTTCCACTCAGCCAAACCTGTTTCAGCCCAGTCAACTTTCGCTTCGCATTCAGCCCAACGAGCGTTGTAATATGCAGGCTGACCTGGCTGAGGTCCTGTTGCAGCATAAGCTTTTGCATCAGGTGAAACAAAGCTTGAGGTAAGCGTTGTACCAAAAGCCAAAGAGAGCACCATCACAACAGATAGGCAAACGGATAATACCTTGCGTGACATGGCATGAGTCGATCGCAACATGCTAAGCACCCCGTTTCTTGTTAGAGCTTCGTTAAATGGGTGTTACCGTATCGTTACTATGATACGACTGTTCGAAGGTGAGTGAAAGAAATATCTTAAGAAATGGTTAATTGATCAGGTAGAAACGTGGTGCGAACGAGGCTATCTGTTTCTTTCCACCCCCAACCATCCCTCTCGCTATTTTTACGGCACGGGCTTTTGTACAATCGAGCATAAAGAGCCTGAACTGGGAAAAGCAACCGCTAGGTGCATACTTTTTTGTCATAAAGCACGCAATGGTTGGTGGCACGCAACAGCTCTATCTCATAATCTGGCTGCAGTCGACTAAACTATACAAGCACAAAAACCAGAAAGGCGAGATATGAGCTTTCGCGACAATCTTTTACACCTTCGCGGTGCCAACAATATGACACAAGAACAGCTAGCGATGCTTTTAGGTGTTTCGCGACAATCTGTAGCAAAATGGGAAGCTGAACGAAGTTATCCAGAAATGGATAAGCTTCTTAAAATGTGCGAAGTCTTCAATTGCACCTTAGATGACTTGGTACAAGGTGACCTGACAGATAGACCATATGCGTCAAACAGCGGTAGTGCCGCATCGGGCTGGAACAAAGACTTGTTCGGCTATGACGAACTTATGACCACTTATGCCAGCCGACTATCCAATGGAGTAATGGCAATTCTGTTTGGCGTGGCATGCATGGTGTTTCTCTTTGCTTTAAGCGAAACCACGTACCACCCGGCCTACCTCAGCGAAAACATCGCTGCAGCACTTGGTCTGCTTTGCCTCTTTGTCGGCATTGCCGTTTTGCTTTCGCTGCTCATTCCCGCTGTCATGAGTAGATCAGCTTTTATAAAGGCACACCCCTACCTTGAGAATTTTTATACGAAAGCCGACATTGACCAGGCACGCAAAACATTCGTTGTCGAACTTATTGGTGGCATTCTTTGTATCTTTGTAGGAATTTGCTTCATTATTGCGCTCAGCGACACCGGTCTTGAAGAGATAATTGGGCTTCCTGTCATGCTTGCGCTTATTGGCATTGGAGTGCGCTTTATAGTTCATGGCTCGCTTACGTTGAGCCGTACCAATATCGACCTTTACAATGAAACCGCTGCTGAAATATTAGAAGCACACGAGATCAGCAATGCCGCCATTCCGGCTGATCAAAAAACACAGCTGTTGTCACAAAGCAGAACCAACAAAAAGATTAGCGCCATCTGTGGCACCATAATGATCATAGCTACCGTAATTGCCCTGTGCATGCTTCTTATTCCCACCATGAACGGCGATGTTGACTATACCAAAGGTTCACTCGCGTTATTTTGGCTTCCTTGGCCAATTGGTGGTCTTTTATGCGGCATAGTAAGCATTCTGATGAAGGGCTTCTCAAACGAAGATTAAGCGCGTGCAACGTGCAGACATATGCACGATGTAGACACATGCACAATGTGGACACATGCAAAGTGCCACGTTTTGAAACCTGTTGCCTATGCATCTCGTCTCAATTCGTGGCACTATGCTGTCATGTTATAAAAGCGCATCAGCGCCAACTTAAAAGCTGCGCCTTCAAGTTATTCTTCGCCACCTGGCAGTGTCTCGTTTGCTTCTTCTACCAGGTCATTTGCAATCTCGTGCTCTTGGCGACGCTCTGAGCGCTCTTCGTTTGCTATGCGCTCTTCGATAGGCGCTTTCTCGGATTTCATCTCGTGGTATTCGCGATTCTGTTCCGCTTTCCATTCATGGCGAATTTCGTCTTCTGCATGATGGCGCTTTTTATCTTCATGAATGCGTTCGTGCTTTTCTTCTTCGCGGTTCATGATAGCCTCCTGACGATATGTTTCTAGATGTCGTTTCGACACCCTTACTTTACGCCAGGATAGGTTTTTGGCTGCCTGCCTGCCTCATTCGTCATGAAAATGAAACGCCGCTTTGACCTGGTTGTAGCAATATCTAGCCAACCAAAAGCTTATTGAGTGCATCAAACAACACATCAATCTCAATAGGCTTTGGCACGTGCCCGTCCATGCCGCACGCAAGCGCTTTATTGCGATCGGTATCGAATGCATCGGCAGTAATTGCCAAAATGCACATTCGCCCAGCATCGCACGCCTGCGTTTCCTGCTCATAGTCTCGAATGGCCCGCGCTGCTTCGTATCCGTTCATGATAGGCATTTGGATATCCATGAGCACCAATTTATAGCATCCTGGTGCTGCGTTGCGAACCATATCAACCGCTTCTTGCCCATTGGTGGCATAATCGACGACAAAACCTGCGTCCTGCAAAATAGTGATAGCTATTTCGCGATTGAGCATGTTGTCGTCCACTAAGAGCACGCGAGCACCACGCATCTTATCTGCTGCGTTTGCGCTCGTATCCGTCGGACAAAACGCATCAGCCAAGCTTTCTTTCGATGTGCGCTGCAAGGTAAATACCAGCGTAAACTCAGAACCTTGACCGAGCGTGCTTCGTACATCAATGGTGCCATTCATCATATCGACGAGGTTTTTGGTGATAGCCATACCAAGACCGGTGCCCTGAATGCCGCTAATCGTTGATGTGCGTTCGCGCTCAAAGGGGTCGAAAATATGCTCCAAAAAGCTCTCGCTCATGCCAATACCGGTGTCGGTTACCACAACTCTAAAACGCGCATGATCAACGGGCGCATCAGGCAACTCATCCACGCGAACACTTACAAAACCATCTGCGTCCGTAAATTTGATTGCATTGCCCAACAAATTAAGCATGATTTGATTGATTTTCAAGCTATCGCAATACACTTCAGGATGTGTTATGTGTGACGTATCCACCGTCAGCGTCAAACCATTGCGCGCCACCTCCGACTGCAAAATCACCGCCAGATTGTCGAACACTTCAGCTATATTGCAGGGCTTTTCGTCGAGTGAAGCTTTACCGCTTTCAATGCGACTCATATCCAAAATGTCGTTGATGAGACTGAGCAGATGTGCACTGGACGTACGGATTTTCGCCAAATAATCGCGTACACGCTCGGTTTCTGTTACATGGTTGCTTGCCAAAGTCGTAAAGCCCATGATGGCGTTCATCGGCGTGCGAATGTCATGGCTCATGTTGGTCAAAAACGCACTCTTTGCTTCGCTGGCTTTATTTGCCCGCATGAGCGCCTCTTCAAGGAGCGTAGTTTTTTGCATTTCCTCGCGAATTTGACTATCAACATTGCGAAGGCCGAGCACAACTAAATGGTCGCTATTCCAATCACGCACTCGAACCACCGTTGCTTGGTGATATTCAAGACTGCCATCGCATCCGGTGCGATACGTCGTATCAAAACGCTTGTTCTGCGCCATCTCAAGAGATATTGATTCTCGCGAGAGTGCAGCGACAAGCATTTCGCGATCTTTTTCATAGACGCGCTGCTCAATGTAGGTGCGCAAGCAGCTTTCTAATTTAACTTTCTCAGGAAATATCTCTTTGAGTTCAGCGCCTTCTCCATCTTTTGTAATGCGTAACGTCTCGCCTTCGCCTGTATCCATATCAAACGAGCAAACCAATAAGTAGTCACGGCTCAGCGCATTGATAAGATCTCGTTGATGGCGCTCTTTTTCTTCTTCGCGAAGTTTTTGCTCGGTAACGTCAATCAAGAAGCGCTGATAGAACAGCTCGCCATCTTGCTCCATGAGCTTAACGTTGCCCATGATATGAGTCACCGATCCATCGTCGCGACGAATTCTGTAATCAATACTTGCACTGTCGCCTGGGCTTTTGAGGCTATTGATGCGTGCGCGAACCACCCTTTTGTCTTCTTCAAAAAGCGAGGGAGCCACCATATCAAAGCCGCTTTCCATAAGCTCTTCCAGGGATCCGCACTCCAAAATAGAAAGCGCAGCTTCGTTGATGCTTAAAATCTGCTTCCCGTCTAAAGAATGCGCGATAATACCGCCATCCATAGACCTAAAGATAGACTCTAAGCTGCGGTTTTTCTCAATGAGCGAGTTTTCGTATTCGCGCTCTTGCGTAATATCGATGGCAACACCAACCGTGCCCATAACAGAGCCATCTAGGTTATAGAGCGGAGACTTATACGTGGTTAACAGCCGTTTTCCGTCACCTGTTTGCACCTGCTCTTCGGCTATACATGTCTTTTGGTTAGACATGACGATGCGCTCAGACTCAATGCAGGCAGGATCATCTTGCTCAACATCCCAAATGAATGCGTGACGCTTCCCTTCGACAATCTCTTTGGGCTTATTGACGGTCTTACAAAATGCATCGTTGACTTTTTCGTGCACGCCTGCATCAGTCTTATACCAGACCAAACAAGGTATTGAGTTGATGGTTGCATCCAAAAACTGCTGCGCTTCGAACAAATCATCGGCTTGTTTGCGATGGTGCTGCCAGCGACTAAAACGAAACGCAAGCATCTCAGGGCTGACAGGGAGTGTCGCGATATCAAAGATTCGCTCATCTGCAAGACAAGCAATTCCTGCTGCGTTAGCACTGTCCACTAAAACTATCACCTGAGCACGCGCCCCAATACAAGACAACACCTGATGAACCTTGGAGAGCGCATCGTGTTCTGGACAAGCCACAATCACCAAATCAGCTTGCGACAACAACGGGTTGACCTCGCCCGATGAGTCAATATCATCCACTACAGCAAAAGCGTGTTCGCAAGCAGGTAATGCTGGACACGCTTGAATTGCTGCGTTCAGTTCTGGCGAAAGACCGCTAGTTACAATATGAATATGATCTTGATACATGAGACGACCCCCGAAGCTTCATGCACCTGCGTATTGGGTTTCTTAGGCTATTGATAGATTGGTTAGTCTTTGCCCTCAAGCAACGAACAAATTTTATACCTTATTATACGAAAGAGTTAGCAATCTGACAGATGTCATCGCCTCAGTTTATAGATCAACTCATCTCTTGTACACGTGTAAAACAATCGCCAAGCAAACAACCACAGCTGCCGCAAAAAGCAAATAAGTGATGCCATAGCTGCCGGTATAATTCGCCAAAACACCTGGTAGCATGGTAAAAACGAATCCACCAAAAGCAAAGGATACTTGAAAGTCTCTGATTAGCTTAAGCCTTTGCGAAGGCGAAGAAAGCTCAAGGGCAAAAATGGACACACCGGTATTTCCAACCGCAATGCCTGCGCCCAAAAAGAGCGCGGCGAACAGCGCGTCTACGCTTCCGGCTCTACTTACCAAATAACACAGCATCAATCCAACAAAGAACAGGGCGAAAAAGACCATGGAGCCATGCTTTGTGCCAATCAGGTCAAACACCCACCCCGTGACCAATTTCGACAGCGTAAGTGCCAGCCCCATAATGGCGGTAAACAAAGCCGCTATTCCGAGCGATATGCCTGACGAGGTCAACAACACCGAAAAGTAGCTGTTGCCAACAATACAGACCGCACCCAGCAAAAAGATGCATATCAGCATGAGGCGCTTATCGTGGGTGCCGATGGTTGTTGTGCCCATAACCACCTTACGACCTCGCCGTTGCGCATACGTATCAGACTCAGTTTGTATGCTCATACCCACATCTTCGGGTTTAGATCGCAACAGCGCTACGACGACGCACGCAAGCACGCACGCCAAAATTCCTTCGAGCATAAATGCAGCTGAAAGCGACGACGCCTCAATCACCGCAGCAACCACAACAGGCATAACCATAGAGGCAACACCTGTTCCCATGCCAGCTATTCCCACCATTGTTCCAAGGTGCCCTCGAAACCAGTTTCCAATGATCATCGTGATGACAACCATGCTGCCAAAGCCATAGCCAATACCGGTAAATACGCTGCCTAAACAAAGCATGCCGAGACTATTCGCGAAAGCATATATAAAAAATCCCGTAGCCGTAAACAACATCGCAAGTGTTGAGCCCACCCTCAGTGATACGCGCTTATAAAATCCGCTCACAAAAAAGATGGCAAGAAGTGATACGAAGGTGCGCACAGTCAACATCGTTGAGCCACCGATATCGCCAACACCAGGTATTTGCACGATATAGGTTTGAAAGACGTTAAACGATGTTGCGGTCAGGCCTTGGTTTACAAAAAGAAGGAGGAAACAGCACAGTATAATTCGAGCTTTCATGTTCCCTCCTTCACGCATACACGCAAATTATGTTGCTTCTCTTTATTGGCTTATGTCTGACAACACCTCTGTCTTATAGTCGTCGGGCTTCACGTCAAAGGTTACTGAGTCTCGCGCCGAAGCGCCTCAACAATGTTGTCAGCTTTGCATCTGCTCATACCATACGCTACCGACAACGCCATAGCCACGCTCACCATGCCAATTGCAAGCAAGACGTATAGCCACGGAATGCTGAATGTCATTCCACTGAGCGACTGTGCCACCGCTGCATACAAAAACATCGAAACAATTATTGAAACGAGTGCTCCAGGAATAAGACCACGTAAACCATACCCTACGCATTCGCATACGATCATTCGACGGAATTGTTTTGCAGAAAGTCCCACTGATTTCATGACGGCGAATTCGCGACGTCGCAAAATGAGTCCGTTGGTGATGGTGTTAAACACATTAGCAAGTGCAATAAGAGCTAAAATTATGGCGAAGAGCAGGCAAAACACGTTAACAATTGTTGCAACAAGCGTAACGGATTTCATCTCTTCCGCGAGATTTGAAATAGTATAAAAGCTCGGGTTAGTTTTCTTGGCAAGTTCAGCAAACGCCGCCTCCATCTGATCTTCAAGTGCTTCGGCAACCTCGTCGGCACTCAACTGGGTATCGGGGCTTAGATTTAATGCAGCTCGGAAATAAGGGTTGGCGCCCTTACAATCAAGTGTTGCTGCCGCTGATGCCGGCATGATAAGCACAACCCCTGAGCCCTGACCGATAGTTTCAGGCGCCTGTTCAGCCAATGCCACTACATTAATATCTACAAACGAATAGGTGGTTTGTACAGGATCTAGGAATACTTGCGAATCGTGATCGTCAAAGTAGTAGGGCGCAAACACAACCGTATCTGTTCCTCCGTTACCATCAGAGGCGGATTCACTTTGCGTGTCGGGATAAGCCGAGCCGCCTTCACCCTGCTGCAAGTATCTCCGTTCTTCCTCACCCAAAACCGCAATATTACTGGTGGTTGTATCACCTTCTTGCGCACTTACCGCCAATTGCACGGTGCCGGTTGAAGTCAGCATTGTAAGCAACTGATAAACCGAACCGTTATTGCCATATCCTTGCGAAATTGCAACGGCAGGCGCTGAAGTTGTAGTTACGCTGTCAAACTGAGCTGGATCAAGACCAAGATCTGTCACATAAGTGTCGAATGTTTCGTCATCCAAAAAATCAACGGAAGCAACACATCCGATCACGCCAGGGCTATACTCTCCCGCTACGGCGAAAACAGAGCCATCGGTAAGGCTTGCGCCTACCATCTGTTCGGGCAAAAGCGCTGGTAAGGCGACCTGCGCATTCCAACCCTGACCGACAACCCCTTCAACGCTGGCAAGACTTTTATAGGCACGCCCATATTCGTCCATAAGCTGTCCGTCAACCCGTCGGTCCTCGAAACTTGCCGAAATGGCATAGTCACTGGTTTCACTTCCTTGGGCAGCATTTACCAAAGAACCCAGCCACACATTTAACGAGCCCGAAGTCATGATAAGCACAACCGCAAGCGCCAAAGATAACGAAGCCGCACGTCCCTTTGATGCTGAACGCCGATGGTTAATGCGCGCAAGTTGCCCACTGACACCAAAAACAGCGCCTGCAATGCCTTTGTGTTTCCATGTTTTACCAGGTCGTGCGCATACGCGCGCATCTGTAATACCGCGTTTGCTTACTCGTCCTGTTTGAGCCTGTCGAATAGCATCTATCGCACTTATCCGACTCATACGTAAAGCCGGCAAAAATGCTGAAGCCAACACCGTAACCATAGTGAGAAGCGCTGCAAATAGCAGTGCCCATGCTTCTATATACACTTCAAAAGGAACTTCAGAGATGCTCAAGACGCTCGCAATTTGAGGCCCTAAGATAGCAAAGGTCACCATGCATCCCCCTATGCCAACCAAAAGCCCCAAAGGCACACCGACCACCGTAACAAAGCCAGCCTCCATCAGCACGGATCTGCGTAACTGGCGCTTTGAAGCTCCAATAGAAGCTAAAAGCCCAAACTGACCAGAACGTTCTGCCACCGAAATGGCGAATGCGTTATAGATAAGCGATACGCATGCCACCACAATAATGACTGCTAACACGCTTGCAATTCCAAAAAACGTATCCCAAATTGAGCCTCCACTACGCACACCCATATACCTCAAAAGAGCCGTATGCAGCGTTATGCCACTGTCAGGGAAAAGCGCTAAGGTCTCCGACTCTACCTCATCTTGGCTGCTCACATTTGAAAAAGAAAGATAAACAGCCACTGGGTTAGATACCGGCTGATTATCAACTACCAGACAAGTTTGTCCAACCGCAGACGAAATTGCATACGGAGAGCGATCATAAAAACCAACTACCGTATAGCTTCGCTTTTGAGCGTTAATAATCTGCTCGTCATAAATGCCTCCTTCGGCAGAAGAATTAAAAGCATCGTGGGCATGCAAAATCATGCCTGGTTTATATACGGTGGTAGTCACATCGCCATCAGAATCAATTTCTGACACGCGTGGGAGATCTACCGACTCCTCAGTTACCGTTTGATCTTCTTCGCCCTCTGGCATGATCAATTCGCGCTGACCAACATCAAAGGTAATCGAATCTCCAAGAGATGTGCCCTCCCTGGTTTTCCACGATTCAGGCAGAAGAATTTCACCAGGTTGATCAGGCACTTCTCCTTCGCATGGCTTAACGGCGCACAAGCTTTCTAATTCACCAGTAAACGACATGATGGCTGCATAGTTACCGAGGTAGTCCTGCTGCTTGTCACTCAAAGCAGCAAAGCCAACCTCTTGCACCGTGGCAACACCGCTCACGTTTGAGGCTGCCTGAACCTCACTCAGCACATCAGCTGCTACAGCTCCTTCGCCAGGTTCGCTATCTGGATCAAGCTCAACTGATGACATCCATGTTCCCGAGAGTTCTTCTTCGGTTTGATAAAGATAATGATTCAGTGACGTATAGGTGCCTAAAACTGCAGTTAAAAGCGCAGCTGCAAGCGCAACGCCCGCAATGGTGACTGCAGTTCGAACACGATTTGCACCAAGTGAGCGCCACGTATAATTGGCTATGGCACTCATCAGCGAATCCTTTCGTCGCGAACGACCCGACCGTCCTCAATGGCAATAATGCGATCAGCTGCTCGTGCGATAGTTTCGTCATGGGTAATCATGACGAGCGTTTGACCGAAATCGCGATTTGAATCTTGTAGCAACTTCAAAATGTCACGTGAATTATGCGTGTCCAGATTGCCGGTCGGCTCATCTGCCAACACGACCGCTGGGGCATTCATGAGAGCACGACCAATGGCCACGCGTTGTTGCTGACCTCCTGAAAGCTGACTCGGCAAATGGCTTTCTTTGCCGCAAAGACCCAGCTTATCGAGCAATCCGGCCAAACGATCTTGATTGATGGCTCGCCCATCAAGCGCAACAGGAAGCGTCATGTTTTCTACCACATTGAGAACCGGCACCAGGTTATAGAACTGATACACCAGCCCCACTTCGCGACGACGAAACACTGCGAGCTCTTCGTCACTTCGCGCATAGACGTCTTGCCCGTTCAAAAGCACTTTACCTGAAGTTGGCCGATCCACCCCGCCCATCAAATGCAAGAGTGTCGATTTACCTGATCCCGACGAGCCAACAATGGCAACAAATTCGCCCTCTGTAATTGAAAAGGAGACATCGTCAAGTGCGCGTGTTGCTGTCTCTCCTTTGCCATAAATTTTGCTGAGATGGCTGACTGTCAAAATGTCCATGCCAAAACCTTTCTTCTCCTTTTACAGGTCTGCCATGAGTATGACTGGTGCCACTTAACAGGCCATAACGCGCACATTACGGTTTTGTAATTTAACATGACACAAACCCACCAAACGTTACAAGCTTCGGTGTTGTTTTAGACGATCATCTGGGGAAACGTAATCTCGAAACACGCGCCGTGTTCCCTTTTACCACCAGCGGCGGAAAGCCCTTCCGCCTCCCGTTCGTCTTGCATGTTGTAGGCTCGCAACGAGCCGCCTTGTGCAGAGATGAGCGAAAAAGCCAAGGACAAACCCACGCCAAAGCCCGCATGATCGTTCGTTGCGTGCTGCCCTCGGTAGAATCGTTCGAACAAGTGCGGTAAATCCTGCGAGGAGATGCCTTTTCCGCTATCGCGCACGATCATCTTAGTTTCCAAAGTATCGGCGCGAACCTCAACCTCAATTGAGCCACCAACAGGTGTATGCTCCATGCAATTCTTGATAATGTTTTCCAGTGCTTCAGCGCTCCAACGCGCATCTCCTTCATATACAGCAGACATATTCCCGCTCGTTACAAGGGCGATATCGCGAATATCAAGTGCGGTTGCAAGCGGGCTTACCGCCCGAGTAATTACCTCTTCGACGCACACACTTTGATGCTCAACCTGCAAAGCCCCCGCATCAACTTTCGCAAGTTTCAACAGCGTAGTTACCAGCCACGATACACGATCTACCTGTGTTTCTAACTGACGCAAAGCCACTTTGCGCTCGCGCATATCATGTGCCATTTCAATTTGCGGCAACATAAGCGTCATGGCCGTAAGCGGCGTGCGAATTTGATGCGAGATATCAGCTAGAGCGTCTGATAAGGCATTGCGCTCTTCTGCAAGCTGCTCTGAAGTTCTCCTGAGCCTATCGAGCATTTTGCCCAGCTCGTTAGACAAAACAGCAATATCACCTTCTCGGCAGTTGGTAAAACTCACACGCGACGATCCGTGCAACACCTCATCAATTTCAAGCGCAAGGCGAGACACCTGTTGGTGTCGATACAAAGATACCGCCACAAAAAACCCTACCGCACAGATTCCGCACACAGCACAGCTTAATGCGGCTGACGATGAGACCGCAATCCACGAACCGACAACACATGCAGCCATAATGCACACAAGCATGACGCACTGCCGTACAAATGAATCCCAAGAACCCACCATGCCCCCTACTAAAATCGAGCGCCTGCATACGTGGCGCCTTTATTGATATCTTAGTTTTGTCCTATAACCTTAGTTTCAACGCTGTTATTCGCAAAATTTATCACACTAGTTGACGCGCTATTCGCCAACTTTATAACCTAAACCACGTACCGTCAAAATAATTGACGGCTTCGCCGGGTTGGTCTCAATTTTCTCACGAAGACGCTTGATGTATACATTAAGCGCATTGTCTGAAACATATTCGCCCGCTGTATCCCAGATGGCATCTCGCAGATTTTCGCGCGTGATCAGCTGGCCCTTATGCTGAAGGAAATACAGCAGCAGCTTATACTCAAGCGCAGAGAGGTACAGCTCAACTCCTCCTTTTGTGACCTGCGCAGCTGCTGTATCTAAACGAAGGTCAGAAACCGCAAATATGGACTCAGAACGCCCGGCATGACGTAGTGCCACACGCATGCGCGAAAGCAACTCTTGGGTTCTGAAAGGCTTAGAAATGTAATCGACCGCCCCCATGTCCAGTCCGGCCACGGTGGAATATTCGTCATCGGAGGCTGTCAAGAATATAACGGGCATATCTGGTGCCACTTGCTTTGCCGCCGCGCAGACCGCAAAGCCATTGCCTTGAGCAAGTGTCACGTCAAGCAGTGCGATATCAAATGCTTGCTTGGTTAACAGTTCGCATGCTTGCGTTTGAGCGTCACATGTCGAAACGCTGTATCCTTCATTTTGCAACAGCATACTGAGTGCATTCACGATAGCTTGGTCGTCTTCAACCAGCAAGACACGCATGGAAATCCTCTCCGAATAATCGACGGATTTCATCATACCTGCATTGCTTAGTTGAAACGATACTTCTCAGTAAATATTAAGAATTACGTGCACGGTTGGCTGAGGTTGAAGCGGCTGGGGATTCGCCCACGAGGAAAGCCTGCCGGGGAAGCCGACTGGGGGTTCGCCCACGAGAAAAGAGCCCCATGCTTGCCCGACCCTATTACCAAGCACCCTTCCCAACAGCGCCTTGCATAATGACGTCAATGAGACTCTGTTTGTCCGAGACGCCTATTTTTCGATAAATACTGGAAGTATGATGCTTTACCGTGCTCTCTGCTATGCAAAGATCGCTCGCAATATAGGGCACGCTGCGACCGGCAGCCAGCAGCGCCAATACCTCAGTTTCGCGCGGAGTCAGCCCGCATGCCTGCGCGACAGACTCAACATGCACGGCAGAATCGGCGCTCACATTGCCTGTTGGTTTTGCTCGATACAACTTCGAAAGATCGGCCGAGGTAAACACAAAGGATCCGATAAAAGCAATACCGATGCAAAACAACAAAAGCGTGTTTGAAAATACCTCTTCGCTAAATAAGTTCGATACTTCCAACGCGCCAACCAAAGCGAGCGCACACGTGGTGCCCGTCCGCATGGCCAAAAGCGAAAAACCAAAACACACAGCAACCGGTTTGCGCGTGCGAAATGCATAATCGGTAGAAACCAACATCACCAACATGTCCACACAAAATACGGCAGAAATCGCCAGTCCGTTGCCGACAAACCCCCACTGAAAAGGCAAAACGACCATCAATACCATACCCGCGATAAAAAGCGGCACAATAGGTTTGTAAAATGTGATGGACGCTGTGGCTGGTTGCTTCGCCAATAAATAGATGAGTATGGCCAGCAAGACCAGCGCTGAGACAACTTGCGAAAAATGCAGCAACTGTTCGTCGAAATTGGCCACCTTGATTGCGCATTGCACAAATCCATGTATCAAACCGATTGCGCCAGCAGCCACAATAACTTTCCAAGCCGAGATTGATTCTGTGACGTATTCGACCTGCGAAGCCAAGCGGCGCTCTTCGTGTCGTGCCTGGTAAAGCGCCACCACAGAAGCAACCGGCAGCAAGCACGAGATGACCGATGCGAGCAAGCCGGGAAGTGCGGTAATTGCCAAGTACAGCACAAAAGCGAAGGTGTATGACGCAATTAGACACGTGCCAACGCGACCCGATGCCCACGTTGACCACAGCTCACCCCACATGATCAGCAGCAACGCATTGCCTACCGAAAACGCCAAAGAGCTCAGATAAAACAGCCCCGACACACCCACACCGGCGCCAATCATGGGAAACAAACTCAAGCCAATTGAGCCAAAAGAAGCACAAAGCGCGGCTGCAATATAGCTTCTCCTTTGCGTGCTAAACGTTCCGAACCTCATGCCGATGAGCGCTATAGCTAAATACCCAAGCGTCGTAAAAACCGTTATGGCGAAAACCGGATTCACAAACGGTTCCATGTGCGGCTCTTGCGGAATAATGACGCTCGTATTCATAGCAAGCAACCACCAAGCTTGCCAAAAACTAAATCCGATCAGATGGAAATATGAATGAGAGTGCGTTTGTGCACTCGCTTCGCGCGCGGACATAATTCCCTCCTAAACTACCCCGTAAGTAGCGTATCTAATTTTCGCAAAACACGAGGTACAACCATATAGCACCTTTCGTACTATTTTGGTTTTTCGTGCAAATATGGAACTTTTCAGCGGGTGTTTTCATTTCTGGATTTTCGCAGAATAACTCCCACAAACGCAATGGGGGCGTTTGCAACTTACGACATAACCATGGAAGGGAGAATACGTATGTCTGGAAATCTTTCACGCCGCGGATTTTTAACCGGCGCTGCCGCAACGAGCGCATTAGCTGCAATTGGAGCTATGACAGCATGTTCGCCAAGCGCTTCTGAAGCTCAAGACACTCAAGCCGCAAACAACACGAGCACAAGCTCAGATAACCTTGCCACCACGGGCACGCAATGGTCTTGGGATACTCCGCCCGCGCCAATTGCCGACGACCAAATTGTTGAGACCGTCGAGTCTGACATTATCGTTGTGGGCGCTGGTCTTTCGGGTGTTTCTGCTGCATGCCGCGCAACCGAGTTGGGCGCAACGGTAACGGTGCTTGAGAAGGCCAACATCCCCTCTTCTCGCGGTGGGCACTTCGCTGCCTATATGACCAAGGCCATGGAAGAGATGGGCATCGAACAAGACCCCAAGTCCGCTATTGCTGCCGATTGGCAAAGCTTGTGCGGCAACCGCATCAACCATGACCTGGTTCGCCTGTTCCTTGAGCGCTCGGGCGAAGTTTTGGACTGGATGGTTGAGCAAAGTGACGGCGAGTGCACGCTGCTGCCCATGGGTGCGCGTTATCTGGGCAATCCCTACGAGCATCTTGGCACGCATTTGGCTGTTGGCGAATGGGAAGACAACACCGATAATCAAACTGCGCCGATGTATGTGCTTTATCGCAAGTCAGTTGAAAATGGTGCTGACTATCGCTTTGAGTGCCCAGCTGAGCAGCTGGTCAAAGACGACGATCGCGTAACTGCGGTCATCGCCAAAGACGCCGATGGCTACAAGAAGTTCGTAGGCACCAAAGGCATCATTTTGGCAACCGGTGACATTTCTGGCGACGAAGAGATGCTTCGCGCTTACGGCGATGAGCTGGCACTCAAGCCGCACGTCAACATGTACACCCCGGCTGGCGCCAATACCGGCGACGGCCAAAAGATGGGCATGTGGGTTGGTGGCCGCATGCAAGAAGGCGCTGCTCCGACCATGATTCACCTGATTGCTTACACCCAGTTCGCCGGTCCTTTCTTGCATGTCAACAGCCAGGGCAAGCGCTTTATGAACGAGGATAGCTGGATTCAGGCAAAGTCGATCAACATTCTCAATCAGCCTGGCGACGACCAATTCGCCTGGTCAATCTTTGATGCCAACTGGAAGCGCGACATCAAGGACTCGTACCAATATGGTGGCGGTCAGTTCTGGGATACGCTTGCTCGCGTATATGGCGAAGAGTCCGATCCTGACACCTGCATCATCCCGGCAGTATCGGTAGCAAGTGTTGTACAAACCGCAGTTGATGGCGGCAAAGATGCATTCGAGTGCGACACGATTGAAGAGCTGGCAAAGGCTATGGGCGTTGATGCTGCAGTTCTGCAGGCTGAAATTGACGAGTATAACCAAGCATGCGAAAGCGGCGAAGACACCAAGTTCTACAAGCGCGCTGAGTTGCTCTACCCGATCAAGGAAGGCCCATTTACCGCTGTTCGTTTCGGACCGGCAACGCTCGCAGTTCCAACTGGCTTGGTGGTCAACGGTGATCTACAAGTGCTCGACGAAAACGACGAGCCCATCGCAGGTCTTTGGGCTGTAGGCAACGCTTCTGGTGGTCGTTATGCAGTTGACTATCCGGTGTTCATCAACGGCAACTCACATGGTTCAGCTTTGACTTGGGGTTATGTTGCTGCCGAAAACATCGTTAATGCTTAACGGGTAAGCTTGCGCGCCTCTGATCGGGTGTGACCTATCGGCAAGCCTGCGTCCCTGACCGGGTGTGTCCCTCTCGCCGGACGTGCAACTCGTGATTGCGCAAGCCGACAATTCGCTCATCCCTCCCTATAGAAGCTGCATCCAAATCGGGTGCAGCTTCTTTGCATTAAGAGTTGAGGTTGAGCGCATACACCTGCCCTGCTCCATAGAGCTTGCCGAAAATATATTTGTTTGAAGCAGCCTCGTCGGTTGTATAAATCAAACCATCGTGACCTTCGATACCTTCAGACATTGGCGGCGCATCAAGGTTTTCCACCAAACTACGCGAATCGAGCGCATAAAGTGGCACTTCGCGACCATCCGCTTCAAATGTTCCGTCTTGGACAATTTTTCCCAAGTCATACACGGTCAAATTCGAGGTTGCCAACCCATACGAGCACGACAAAACAAGCTTGTTATCTGCGGTTTGTGCACAGCCTTGCACCTTATCGCGAATTGAGTAAACACATGCTGCCTGCTGAGAAAACCCGTAAGGCGCCTCGGCATCTTTTTCGTATACATAAATAACTGCAGGGTTCAGCGTTCCATCCGGCGTAGTAATTCGATGCTCGTCGGGAGTTTCATATTTTTCTGGATAGTAGAAATTGCCTACATACAGCGACCCGTTTTCGATATTGAGAAACGATGGCGTAAAATCAAGATCCACCTTGTCAATTACCGAGATATGATCCCCATCTTTCGCCGCCGCTAAATCGGACGCTTGCAAAACAAGGTATCCGCCTTCGCACGTTAGAAATGCAAAACTACCTTCTGATGTTATGCCTGATCCATGCCCGTCGTAAACCGTTTCATCGGGCAGATCCACCAATATGCGATCAACGCTTCCGTCGGATGCCCGCCTATAAATCGCCGAAGGAGAGCCATCGGAGGTATATCCGCTAAACAACCATGAATCTGCTTCGCCAAGATAGTCAAGATCTTGGGGAATGAAGCCTTCGTTGATACCAGGAATCTGAAACTGCGGTTCAGCTTTTTCGTAAAACGAGGCATATGTGGTATGCACAAAAATATTGACACCTGCAACCACGCAGATCAAAAGCGCAACAACGACAGCGATCACGATGCCAAACACACGGAGTGCTTTGTGCTTTTTGGGCGCTTTCGTTGGCTTTGTTGAAAACTGAGATGGAGTGTCATGCAAAGCAGTCGATTGATTGTGCAAAGAAACGTCGTGTTCTGGTTGCTTGCGTTCAGCTGAAGGATTTTTTGTTTGCATATATGGCACGCTTTCATTTCGCGGTATCTCTGCTCATGGATTTACTCGCATGACCTCATGCGTTTTGGCTTTATACGTATGAGGTCAAGTATAGTCACCAACACAATTTGCGATGTGTTCTGTTTTGTTTGGTCATGCAACTGTTAGTGTCTTGTGTAAGTGATTTTCGATAGCAAAAAACCAAGTTTTGGTTGGAAAAGTGCCCTAGTCGGGGAAATTCGAAGGATTTTGCTGCCCAAAACACCGACGAGGGCACTTTTTAAGCCATTTTGTCGTCAGATTCACCGACGAGGGCACTTTTTCCAGCCAAAACCTCCACTTTTCTTCGAAATTTAGTTCATCGTTGTAAGCATTCTGAACAACGGCGGCGAACCTGCATCACGGTGTATCACGGCTGAGCCCCAAACAAAAATCGGGTGCCACAGATGTGACACCCGATTTCGTAAACTACAAGGCTCGCATAAGGTCGCCTAATAACTCATGATGCTGCTCGTAGTGCTGTCCATTAGCATTGCAGCTGATCAGCATCTGAGGCTACATGCATTCAGCCTCTGCCTCTTCGCGACGCTTCTTGCGACGATATGCGATCAGCGCTACGGCACCTGCAACCAGTGCGACCAGACCAAGCATAAGCTTTAAGGTCCAAAGCGGATCGCCGGTCTTGGGCAGCATCTTCAAGAGCAACTGCGGCGGAGCATCCGGCGTGGGCTCATCAATTACCGGCGGAGTAGGTTCGTTTGGCGTAGGTTGCTCCGGCTCATCGATCGGCGGAATCTCTGGATCAGGTTCATCCGGATCAGGATAAGCAAGACCCAGGTCAACAGCACGACCCATTTCGCGCGTCCAGTTCTGAGGAGCGCTAATAGAGAATACCTGACCGTAAGCATTCGGTTCTTTGCCGCGAACCAAGCATGCATCCATCGCATGAGTGACGCCGTACTGCTCTGGCGTGATTTCACCTAAGACATTGAGGTGTGCCCAGTCGTTGTCAAGGTTGTCATCGCTGCCAACTGAAACCGGAACATAGTAGGTTCCATCAGGCTTATCCATGCGAATACGATAACGATATGCATGACCCTCATCGTCTGCCAGCGGCAAGCCCGTAAAGCTATAGTCACCCAAGAGTCCGGACGTGGTGCTTGCAACCTCAACCCAGTCGCCGGTATGCAAGATGCCGTCGTCTTCCAAGCGCTCTAACGGTGCAGGCGGCTCTTCAGGAGTCTCAGGCTCTGAAGGCTCATTCGGGTCAATCGGCTCGGTCGGCTCTTCGGGCGTCGACGGATCAGTTGGCTCGGTCGGTTCAGACGGCTCAGTAGGATCAGTAGGCTCGGTTACTTCAGCGTCTCCATCGGCATGTGCTGAAGGATCAGCCGGGTCTGCCTCGTCGCCACCTGTGATGTCGCCAGTGGTGTCATCGCCAGTGGTGTCGTCACCATCTTCGCCTTCACCCTCACCTTCGCCAGGATTATCTGGATCTTCGGGATCTGTTGGGTCACCAGGGTTATCCGGGTCTTCGGGCTCTGTTGGATTGTCCGGATTATCCGGGTTATCAGGATCCTCGGGATCCTCAGGATCAACAGGATCGCTCGGCTCTTCAGGTTTCACAATCGGGGCATTCGGATCCACGCGCTCCGCCTTCTCAAGCGGCTCGCCATCATTGTCCAAATTGCTGCCAAATGCACCATCAGTCAATGTCCATCCAAGCCACTGCAACGCATCCAAGTCTTCAGAAACAACCTGGCGCTCCAGGCGAATCTTCATACCTGGCAACAGAGCTTCCTCGGCATCCTGCAAACCATTCTTGTTTTGGTCGTTCCACACATGACCATCAATTGCCATGGCCTGCTCAGGAACTAAGCCAGCATCGTTGTCATCGCTTGAAACCAAGCCTGCCAAAGACCACGTCTTGCCACCAGGGCCGTTGGGTACCAATACCTTCTCGTCCTCGTCAGGCTGTGCCACTGTCGTCAATACAATCAGGCCATTCGTTGGGCTATCAGGCGCAACACGCGTCGTCTCTTCATTGAGGTCGGAGTCAACGGTGCCGTCAGACCCAACGTTTTGCTTGGTGACACTATAGCCATCCGGTAGTGACGGAATATTTACGCGATAGCCATAGACTACGATGCGCTCAGTGCCGTCTTCTTCGGTAATCTTCTTGGTAGCTTCCAAATTGTCGAAGCTATAGGTGCCATCAGCGTTCGTCAGCATGCTTACTGGCACAACGCGCATGTCGGGCGTAGGCTCTGTCGGGTAATCCGGCTCCGTTGGGTTATCCGGATCTGTTGGGCTATCCGGATCATCCGGGTTGGAAGGATCAGACGGGTCGCCTTCGTCGCCGCCGTCGCCTTCGCCGCCATCACCCTCATTGTCGGGATCAGCAGGGTCGGTCGAATCAGCAGAATCTGATCCGTCGCCTTCCTCGTCAGCGAGAGCAGAAGCGCCTGCTTCGTCTTCTCCTTCTTCAGTACCCTCTCCGCCGGTGGCGTCGTCGCCTTCGTCACCCTCGCTCGGGGTATCCGGACTCTCGGGATCGGTTGGCTCACCAGGAGTATCCGGGTTCTCCGGATCCGTCGGCTCAGATGGGTTGTCCGGATCCTCCGGGTTTGTCGGATCGTCAGGATTGTCCGGATCCACAGGCTCAGATGGGTCAGGCTCAATGGGCTCCTCGACAACAAATGCGTCGTCGTAGATCCACGTACCGGTGCCCGTCGGGTTGCCATTCTCGTCCAGCTCGCCATCGAACCAGTAGCGCGTCAACTCAACTTTCACGCCACCAATACCAGCTTCACCAGCATCTTCGATGCCGTTTACGTTGTTGTCGTTCCAAACGCGACCAGCAATATGCGTTCCCGGCGGCAGCCTAAATCCTGCGTCACCGCCGCGCTCTTCAAATGCCGGGCCGATCGGGTCATAGGTAATGCCACCGAATTTCACCTCGTAGAGCGAATGATGCGTCTCATGCTTCTCGCGAGCCAAAATGACGAAACCATCATCGCGCAAGGTGTTATTAAAGGTGTCTTGATACTGCTCACCAATTGCAAACTCAACACCGTTGTCATCCTCGCTGACCAGGTCAGAGTCGGTGCGGATAGTGGCCGTATGCGTATGATGCTTGGTTACAACCGCGCCAACCGGCGAATCCAGCAAACGCACGCGATATGCCACGATGCTGTAATCATCTACGCCAATCTGAACATAGCCAGGCAGATCGGTAAACCTATATATACCATCAGCATTTGACGTCACGATCATTGATGAAGGTTCAACACCCTCATCAGGCGTCTGACCGCTGCCAAAGTCAAGGTTTTGTACCCACTGGCCATCAAGCAAGTGGTACTGCGTCAACGCAACACGAATGCCAGCAATACCCTTTTCCTTGCCTTGAGGATCAGGTGTCACTTCGCCTTCCCCATCAAGCGAGGTCACATGCTCACGAATGCCATCGTAATCAGCGTCGTTCCAGACCACACCAACGATGTCTGAATTGTGGAACGGCCCAAAGCCAGCATGCATGCGAACTTCATCAGCACTCTCTGTTACGTCGAAGCCGCGAATCGAGTACTGGCTCGGCGTATCCTTATCGGCAATGCCTGCCAAAACAATGCGGCCATCCAGCGTACGTATGCCATTAGTGCCAACCGAGTTTTCTGCCGACCAGCGAACTGCATGATCGCCGTCAGTGTACAGACCATTCGGATTGCTGGACATACGCAATACCTTTGAGTTCACCTCATCAGCATCTGCCTCTGGGTTGTCTTTGTCAGTTTGCTCGTACTGCGTCGGTGGAACATCGCCCACACCACCATCGGCCTCGTCATGTACAACCTCAATGGTGTAGCCCGCTAGACACGTGATGTTTACATCGGTTGCGCCACGCACCACCGTAGGCTCAATGCGCTCGTAATAACCATTTTCGTCAGTCATCACTTCATCAGAGCCACCGCGTACCCATGCGCCGTCTTCATAGAACCAACGCTGGATGCGAACCTTCACATTCGCGAGACCATCTTCGCCTTCGTCCATGATGCCGTCATAGTCATCGTCGCGCCAGACATAGCCACCCAAGCGAGCGGTTGGCGGCTCAAGTGCACCACCGTCATTCCATGCGCGATCGTTACCAGCACCTAAGTCGTACTCATAATCAAGCGCGGCTGCACGACCCATCAGCGCTTGTGCCTGAAGAGCAACCGTGTTGAAGCGCTGACCGACAGTTGAACCGGTTTGGTTCGGGTTATTCGACGGTGCAAACTCTACGACATTTGCATCAAATGAGCTTTCCGTGGCTTCATCCAACAGTACGTCGTATTCGCGACCCTCATCAACATTCATGAGGTATGCGTCAACATAGCGAAGGTCGGAGTCGTCTTTCCACTCACTACCCTGCTGATACTTAGCAATCAGGTAGGTACGACGAATGTCATCGCTTGCCGTAATGCGTACACGGTAGGCATATACAATCGGCTCACCGGTTGTTTCGTCAATGTGCTGCGAAGGCAGATCGTCGAAGCGGTACACACCATTGACCCAAATGTCATCAGCATTGTTGTCTTGATGCGTTTCTTGGCTGTGACCTGCGCGGTCGCTACCAATACCCTTCTGCGAATTCTGCTCGTAAGCCTCCCACGGATCTGCCGGGTCGGTTGCCGGGTCATAGTTAGGATCGTTCGTCCAGTCGGTATACCAATCCGGGTCACGCTTCCAACCGTCGCCGTCGCCGTCTTCATCATTTGGATCGGGAACATAACGCTCAAGCGTTACGCGCAGACCGTTAATGCCCAGCTCAGGAGCGATAGGCTTACCGTTTTCGTCCTTATCCTGAATACCATCGTTGTTTACGTCGTTCCAAATAACACCAACGATGCTATTTCGTGGCGGAGGCAGCTGACCTGCGTCGCCGCCAGCAACGACAGCATTGCCTTCAGCATCTAAGTTGCGAACAGTCAGCCAGTCATAGGTAACCGTAGCACCAGAGGCATCGGTAGGCATTGCCTGAGGCGATGGCACGTCAACTTGCGATACTTGATCAGCGCGAAGCGTCTTTGCCTTTGCTGCCAGAATAATCTGACCATCAATCGGACGGTTGACACCAGCCTTGCCAACATAATCAGCGTTCACCAAGGCAAGCGTGTCGTTGTCTAGCACATCAGAGTCGATAGCCAATGAAGCCTCAACGCCGTCTTCGCCTGTTACATGGCTGCGCGTTAAGAGCCAATGAACGTCTTCATCGGCACCGGTGTCAGCGGCAAGATCAACATGGATATTTGCCAAGCGAACACGATAGGCTGCCAGATACTGTGCGCCCTCATCGCTGGTATATGCCGTCGGCAAATTCTTGAAGCTATAGACACCATCCTCGTCGGTCAGCACGCCAACTTCGCCAGCAACGAGCAGCGGATCAACCGCACTGCCGTCACCTGCAATGTAGCTATCAGGCACTTTGCCAGACGTACGAAGGTCTGCACCAAAGCTGGTGTTTTGGAACCAATGGCTACCATCAGTATTCACTTCATCAGGGTTGAAGTACCACTGCGTCATGATCACACACTCACCAGGCATACCCGGTTCGCTTGCAGCCCAAACCTCAGAGGTTTCGCCGGACTCTTCGTCAGTTACTTCTTCAGTTGCTTGCAAGCCATCGTAGTTGGCGTCATGCCAAACACGGCCCGTAACCTCAGCCTCTGGCACCTCAACCAATCCAGCGTCCCACATCTCATAACGCTGAGCGTTGTTGAGGTCGTAGGTGTAACTCACGGCCGGCGAGATCCTGATGGTCTTTAAGTCGTTAGCTTGCGAATCTTCAGTTGCCGGTCCTGCAAGCACGATCATGGAGTTCGGACCGATGCCCGTATCCAAGTCAGCCTTCAAGCCAGCATTTGCCTCGTTGAAGTAATGGGTGAACTCAGTTGCACCAGGTGTCACCGTTGACGGGCCTACCAACTCAGAGGAGCGAAGGTCAGAGTCATTTTCATCATCTGCACCGTCTGCGTCATAGGCAGAGTTGCGCAAGGTTGTTCCCCACGTGGTTGTCAAGCCAGCTAAGGTCTTTCGGTCAATACGCAACCTATATCCAGCGATGAACTTCTCTTTGTCCTCATCAAGCTTATTCGGATCCGGATCCAATGGATCAGGCACGTAGGTGCGCAAGCCCTTAAATACATACTGACCTGCATTGTTGGTGGTTTGCGTCAAGTACTCTTGGTCGGGCACTAACTGCCAAGCACCTGAGGTGCCAGCCTTCGGATTCCACCAGTACTGCTCCAAGGTTACCGTTACGCCTTCGATGCCCGGCTCAAGCAGATCTTGCACGCCGTTGTAGTTCAGGTCGTTCCAGACATAGTTGCCCAGATAGCCCTTCGTACCATCAACATAGCCAAGTGCCAGCTTGCGATATACCTTGTAGCCACGCCACTCTTCGCCCTGCTCGTATACGGCATGACCGTCTGCGTCAACAGGAACAACAGCCTCGAACGGATAGGTTTCGCCAATACCGCCAGCACTACGTAAGTCGTTATCCCACACACCGGTGTCAGTTGCAGGACCTGACAGCGGATCTTTTGACCACAAGTACGGCGTCGGCTTAATCAAGCGCGTGCCAACCGCATCGATGCACCTAATCAGATAGGTGTATCCAGGACGCAAGCGGAACTTGAATTCGCCGCTTTCATCCGTAAGCGTTTCAGCCAGCTCACCATTAGCGTCCATAATAGGAGCATCCGAAATAGTTCCCGTAATCGGGTCGTACTGATAGACGCTCACACGCATGTTAGCCAAGCGCTGCTCTTTTTGCGTTGTGGGAGCAGTAGCTGTATTTGATGGGTCGGACTGATAATCCAGATAGCCGTCAATAAGCTCCGGATCAATTTCAGCATATTCGTTGGTTACCGGGTCGCGCTGATCATAGCGGTCGTCACGATAAACCACGCCAGCATATGTAATCGGGCGAGAGATACCAACGTCATAGCTTGTCGCTCGAGCATCATAGAGCTCATGTGTTGGATCAGGGTTGCTGAACGGATCTTCCGTGTTCTTGAAGTAGTCCGCATCATAGTTAACTGCTTTGACCTCAATTGGTTTCGTGGTCTCAGCAACCAATGATGTTTCGTCTACATCAGGAGTGGTCGGATCATCCTCAACATAGGTGATATCCATCGGGTTGCGTGCGTCATCCGGGCCAATTGATTTGGTCGTCACTGAGTAATTAGCATATGCCTTCGGGAAGGTGAAGCGCAGCTTGTACTGACCAGGCAGCAAGTTGGACAAGATCCAATAACCCTTGTTGTCGAAGTAGTCAGACTCAGTGGTGTAGGTGGCCGGAGCGCCAGCGTCAGCATTAATATAGCCGCCAGCTGCGTTCAAGACCGGCTCGCCCGTGCGATCGTCGCACAGTACCCAACGAGACTCGCCTGCTGCATTGATGTTTTCCATGTAGCGAACGACTTGCCCGTCACGGTTGCATGGCAAACCATATGCGTTGAGCAACTCAACCTTAACACCGTTAACACCCGGGTCATCCGGCACGCCGTCGAAGTCGAGATCCTTGAACAGGTCGCTGGTGACATTGCCATCGCCATACAAACCAGTCCATTCGCCAGTGGTCTTATCAATGGTCTTATCCGTAGACAGGATGAAGCGACCATTGTCAGCCTTATGGTAGGTAGTCTCGCGACCAAGCGCATCTTTTACAACCGGACCATCGGTTTCGTTTTGCAACATATCCCAGTTGTAGTCGATCCAGACATAATCGCCCAGGTAACCGCGCTCGTCAGGTGCGTCAATGAAGGCGCCTGCTTGTTTGTTCTCTTGCATACGAGCACCAGCGTCGTTCGCAGCAGAGTTACCAGCGGTGTTAATACGCTGCAAGAAGCTGTTCCACTGCGATACGCTCGCTAAGCGCGCTGCAAGCTCTTCGTTATTCGATTCCTCTTCCAAGTTCATGTCGAAGTTAGCATCACCAGTGGTGGTACCCAAGTACTTCGGCAGATTCAGCGGTGCGTGCAAATCATAAGTCAGGCGAATGTAGCCTTGGCATGGCAGGATAACTGAATCTTTTTCCGCCTGAGCCCAAATGCCACGAATGGCCTTCTTAAGCTTTTCGGCCTCGTCCGGATGCGCTGCGATATAGGTCTTCAGCTCGCTGAGACGAACGAAGTTATCTTGATACAGCAACGCCGGATTTGATCTGCGTTCATTCATCCAGGTAGTCTTTTCGTCGTCGCGACCCTTGTCATACATAGTGGGCAGCTCTGACTCTGGCAGCGGAATGAACTTATCATTGGAAACCTTCTTAATAGGACCAACCCAGATAGTAGCCTCGTCAGCTCCAAGTACGCGACCGGTCGGGTTGCTGGCATCTTGAGGATCCATCAGCGTCAGCGTAATGGAGTCAAGATCGTTAATCCAGCCGTTCCAACGCGAATCACGCGGAATGCCAATTTGGTTGTCTTCGTCATCGAGGTTGTTGAAGTACACCTGCGTGTCACCTTCATGCGGCAGCATGTCCAAAAGCACCGTATGAACATAGTTCTTCGCCACCAGCTGGCTTGCACCAGGGTTATCAGCTTGAGCCATGTAGGTATAATCGGTGCCTTCAGGAACTGCAACCGGGCCATTAACGTTGCGGGTATACATCGTGTTGATCACTGATGATGAATACTTGGACTGGTCTTGCGTAATATTAGACGCAAAGCCTGCAGCCTCAAGCTCTTCTTTGAGCATCATCTGGTTGGTGTTGCCGTCCAAGTTAGCGTCACGTTCGTCCAGAACGAAGCTGATCTTGTCGTTGCCCTGAATGAGCGGAACATACGGATCATAGTTGCCAGACTTATGGACATAGCCAGTAGTGGTCATCATGGATTGAGCAACGGATGAATTCGCATCCGAACGGATAGGCATCATCAACTCAATAACGATAGCTTGACCCATACCAAGCGATCCGCGCATAGCACGTCCGTCTTCGTCGATCATACCCGTGAACTGCCAATTCATGAACTTACGGTTCATGCCTGAGTTGACGTCACCCAGCTTGTCTTGTGTTGTTAAGCTTCCGCCAACCTTCGGGTCGGTCAGCAACAGCTCGTGGTTGGTCAAGACCTGCGTGGTCTGGAACGAAGCGTCTTGCTGCTCAATGTGGTATGTCCACATCGGCTTAACATGATTGATCGGTGTTGCATAACCGCCATCGGCCACCGTCCAGTAACCCAAAGGTTCGCCCGTATCCGGATCAAACATGGGATTACCATTTTCGTCCAGATCGGGGACAAATTCCTGAACTGCTTCATTTTTATAGTTGATATTCAACTCACAATCGGTTGACAGCGATTGCGAATAAGGAATGTATTGGAAGTCCTTAGGCGACAGCGTTGAGGCCGCACCGAATCCTTCGATGAACGGGAAGATCATTGAGAGGTCAGGATTTGAACAATAGTCCGTAAAGTCAGTAGGCATACCAAGTGACTTGAGCTGGTCGGCGCTCAAGTTTGTCAGCGTGATGGAATAGCGCATCATACGCGACGTTGCAACGTCAATTGAAGGCTTGCCGACAACCCATTCAAACGAGGTTGCGGAGTTGCCGGTAAAGTATGCCTGCTCCATATTAATGCGAAGCGTTGGATATTCTGCGTCACGATAGAAGCCTGCACGCGAACGCTGTGGCTGCGTAAACTTCGTATCGTCATAGCGAAGCGAAACGGTTGCATAATGATTCATATGAGCTGCTGCATTTGCTGCAACTGCCTTTGTGGTCGGACCATCTTTGAGCAGCGGAGACGTGATGCCTAAGCTGCGTGAAGTGTCGAAGTCCTCAAGGGTACGCGAGTGAATAAGCACACCAGCCGCATTATCGGTTAACGATTCAGGCATAACCGTCTTGGCAATAGTTACATGATTGCCTTTTTCGTCATAGATATAACGACCGTTTTCGTCCTTATCCCATTCCCAACCTGTGTTGAACTGATCGGGGTCTACCTCATAAGCTTCCTGTTTGCCTGAAGTTGCGGCGCGTGTTTCAGCGGTGCTTGCGTCATAGGGCATTGCGTCAACATCCAAACGGAAACCAGTTGGAATTGGCGTGTCATATGCGGCTTTATCATTGGCAAGCGCAGCCCATCCGGTCGTACCCGGCTCAACAGCTTTGACAACCCAGCGGATTTGTCGAATGTCAGTGTAGCCTGACAGATAAATGTTAGACACATCGATAACATTGTTGGTCTTGTCAGAAACCGCATAACCGGCCTGGTCACCAACGATACGCCACGTTCCTGTAGTGCCATCGGCTGTGTTGAAATCAAGCGTGTCATCTTCGCCGAAATAGTAATCACGATCGGCGTCAGATCCGGGCAACGCATAGTTTTCAAACTCTTGGCGCTCAGCACCATTTTGCTCATAGTAAACACCGGTGCGGCTTGTTGGCGTGCAGTCAACCACACGCGCCATGACAAAGACACGCAGCTTCGTCTCATCTTCAGCTTTATCATTTGTCGGGGTAGCACCAGGCGCCCTGCGAGCACCTTCGGTATCCGCATCACACGGATTACCCTCAGCGTCGACGTAGTCTGACCACGTAGCACCCGGAATCTCCCAAACGCCCGAGTTGATACGATCAACATAAGGACGCGTGCGAATTACCGGCGTATTCGGATCATTAAACGGAGCGTCATATACACTGCCTTCCGCAGTTGCCCAATAAGGCACTTGCCAGTCAACCATAAAGCTATTGACCGCGGCACCCGTATTGATTGCCTGCGTTACATAGAACTGGTTTTCGCCACCTTGATGCGAGTCGTCTGCCAGCGCAACACCGAAGTCGTCGCTGAAGAGCACACGACGTTGAGCTGCGGTATCAGCACGAACCGATGCATTCGGGCGACGAACCTTGAAGTAGCCGGACTCGGCGTACTCATAAACATCGGTCAGGTCATCATCGAGGTCGAAGTCCTTCTCAGGAATAATCTCACCAGTTGATGAATTCACGCTTGCCGGACCATCAAGCACTTTGTTAGCGATGACGAAACGTGAAATGTCTTGGCTTACAAAGTTGTACAACGGGCTTGTCGGGCCTGCGGCAGCATCACGGGTTGGCTTAGTCTCAACGCGCTTCGTCACATTACCGGAAGCATCAGTATCCTCATAGACATGCGTCCAGCCAGCGCCGTTCCAATGATCAGGGCGCTCAGCTACCGGGCAATCCGGATCCAGCCACCTCATCTGCATGTCATGCAGCGTCAGATATGCCTGCGATGTACCGCCATCCCACGTGCGAATCTGGTTGAGCGCTTCATCATAGTTGGTCTTTGCGTTTTCAAGCGCACTGTCTACAGAGCCAAGGTTGTCTATGCGTGTCTTAATCTTGAGCGTCATGACATCGCCGATGCCAAAGTAGCCATCGCAACGCACGCCTTCCCAGAACGCTTCGATCATAGAATCGTAGCGCTCAAACTCTTCGTCAGTTGCATCATCAGGCGGTGCAATCTCAATTACAACCACTTCGCCCTCATGCGACTTGCTCTTAATGGCAGCCCCTGCCGGGATCACATCCAGCGGATCGTCTGCGTCCGGCTTAGCATAGTCACTATCGGTGAAGTTGTTAGCCGAATAGTCAGGCTGCGACAAGAAGTTAACCGTCCAGCCCTGCTCAATGAGCTGTTTAGGCGTAAACGTTTCAGTAATGGGTGTTGTGGTACCACGCGGAGTATGCGTCCACTCAACCAAGAACTGATAGTCATCGCCAAAGTAGTCATCACAGTTTTCTGTGGTCAGCGGCTTGTCTTTATAGAACGTTACCTGCTTGGGCAGATGGAGTGCATAGACTTGGCGAGCATGCTTAACTGCACCAGCACGCGCAACGACGTTCATACCATTGAGATAACCCGCTGGGTTTGTCGCACCGGGCGAGCTCACATTTCTGATAGTAGACGCGAACCAGACAGTATCGCCATACTGCAAACTCTTATTAGCAGCACCGGTCTTGCCACCGTCATTGTCCAGTACTTGATAGGTATATGTTCCGTTTGAATTCTTAACGCGCGTTGCACCACTGCCCGTTGCAGTCGGTTGCGAACCGTCGTCGCCTTTGCCGATTTCAACCTCATAGGTGGATATAACGTTGGGGTACTTCGTACGCAGCTTCAGCGTGGAAACCACGCCGCCATCTACGCGGCTCGCAGTCTCCCCTGTGTCGTTGCGAGCAAACGTCTCAACGGTGCGAACGGCACTGTTTTCGTTAAGGCCATAGGTTGAGTTCGCCGTCAAAGCATAACCTGGACGGAAGCGATAGTCTTCAACATTTACACCAGCGTTGAACAATGGCGTTGTCACATCATCCAAGCCACCGTCGGTTTCGTTATAGCGACGTTGATACCCTGGCAGCCAATTGCTCTGAACGCGATCCATCGTGGCCGCGCCATCATCAATGTAGTCATACGGGATAACACCAGCCATATAGAAGGTGTGTCCTTGGCGCTGCCATTCAGCAATTTGATCAAAGCTCGAAACGATATGCTCGTTGGTGTTCCAATACTCTGAATAACCAGAACGATACGTTGCCAAATAGGTCTTGCGAGCATCAAGGCGTTGGTCATCAGCTGCACCACCAATATGACGGTATGCTGCGCGCGAACCAACCGTATAAGGATTGTTCGGGATCTGGTCGTCAGTTATATATTGGAAGCCGCCCATCTTAGAGGAGACAAACGTGCGAATATTCTCATAAGAGCGCGTTGTCTCTAAGCGATTTTCCTCGCCCGCATTATGACGGCTTTCGCCCAATGACATGATCTCAAGCTTGAACGTGTCCATCTCGTTGGTACGGATGCGTTGCTCGGTGTCTTTATCGCCATTGGTGTAGGTACCATTTGCTGTAAAGCGAACGACGAAGCGGTAATCGGTGTCACCACTTTCAGCTGTCACCTGTTCATAGGTAACCGTCGCATCAAAGTCTGCAGTCTTTTGTGCGTCTGATTCGTTGTTGGCATCTGAGAGCTTCGAGCGCGTTGAGGCCTTAGCGTCATCAGCATAAACAACGTTCCAGTCAGCAACATCCATTGCTTGTTCGACATCAGGCTTCATGTCGTAGGGTTTGCCGGTTGCTTGATGCACTGGCACGATGTTTTCAGGCAGAACAATCGTAACCGTTGGCATCACAAGCGTACCCATTGAGCCGCCATTTATAGCATAGGTATGATTGTGAATTTCGTTATAGCCCCATGAGTTGTAATCGTTGCGGTTGATATTGTTGACGTCAAGCGCCAAGTCATTCCACCAATAGCGATTCTCAATGTGAACGTTAAGCTGGCGCCTGTCACCTTCTGACTCCAAGTAATATGATGCAGCCTCATCGGTTACACCATCAGCGCCAATAGAGTTCCATACGCGCACAAATGGCGTACGCTGCTGAGCACGCGTACCCGTTTGTGCATAAATGGCGCCGCCGTCAGCAGTGGTCGAACCTTCGCCCTTGTAAGCCAAGTTCCAACTCACCGTATCTGAATCGTCCACTTTAACACCCGCAGGTGTAGCAGAGGTTGCCTGAACGGTGTTGTTGAGCACGGTTCGTCCATTAACCGAAGGCATGCTCGGTGAGCCATAGGCAAGGTCATAGCGCTGGTCTAAGTTCTCACGTCCATAATTGCCTGCATGCCATTCGCGTAGCATCCATTTGTAGTCCATGCCAAACGGCTGGAGATCCATACTGAATGCTCCCGTGTGACCACGGTTTTCAGTGACCTCGCGACCCTCGTAATGATCCAAGTCATAAACCTGATAATAGGCCGAAGACTTTGAAGGAAGTTCGCCAGCAGACGTATCTGCACCACTGACTTCACGCGTATCAACCGGGCGCGTCAGCACGCGGTCATACCACATTGAAGATAGGTTGTTGGCGAATACATGCGAAGCAATATCCACGCGAATCTTATAGCCTGCCATGCCCGAGTAATTGTCGGGGTCAGCAGAGTTTACAAGCGTAGATGCCTCATCTGGCGTACCGTCAATGTTGCGACCAAACCACTTGCCCAAGCTTTGGCGAACCGTGATCTTGAGAACCCACGGCTGCGAGCTTTCGACATAGGCTTGCGTCTGATTGCTTGTTGAAGCAGATGCATTGGACGTATATGTCGACAATGCTACATCGGATGACCTGTCGCCGTTTGTTGCATTAGCAATTTGTAAACCATTGCGCCAATCGGCAGGATTTTGCGAATCGCTCGGTGCATCATAGCCTTGGTAGGGGCCATATGGTGTTTGCACGATTTCAACATCAATAAGATCCGGATCGATTGTGGCATAACCATCGCTTGATGTCGGCGTTGAGCCATAGCCA
Organism: bacterium D16-34; assembly: GCA_003612515.1. Lineage (GTDB taxonomy): Bacteria > Actinomycetota > Coriobacteriia > Coriobacteriales > Eggerthellaceae > Xiamenia. Next base: position 523,550 of record RAZB01000001.1, on the reverse strand, counting down.
CTCGGTCCGCCAACGCTTTCAAGCACACCAGCGCTTACTTGGATGTTGCCATCTTCATCAAGTTTTGGTTCAGTACCGCGCGGCATGATATAGGTAAACTCAACGCCGTCTACGTTACGGTCACCATAGTTATATGCTTGCAACCTTGATGTGTAATCTTGGTTGTATTCAAGCGTTGAATTGTACTGGCCGTAAATGACGCCGCGATGATCGCGATAAATGCATGCAGCTACATTGCTTCCATAATAGGTGCTCTCATACCACCACTTCGTAGCGTCGCGACCGTTTAAGTATTGGCGCTGAGCCATGTAGTTGTTGGTGGAAGCGTCGGGCACCATCTCAGAAGAAGTTGCCAGCCATGCCTTCTGCAAGTGCAAACGCGTTTGGCTCCATACCAAAGGCGTGGTTGATCCCCAACGCGTCTGACGAGTTACGCCATTTTCATCAACCGTAGACTGCAGCACACCAAGCGTGCGAGGCTTCGTGACATAGCGATAGTAGTCACGACCCCAGGTGTTGTTGAAGTTGTAGTTGTTGGCATAGTTTTCATAGGTGATGAAATAAACATCTTGCGGCAAATCGTTAGCAACCAGCTCAGCTGCACCAGCAGGACGAACCGGCGTGTAACGGATGTATTGCACGAAGCGCGAAGTCTTCACGTCTTCGTCGAGGTATACACCAAGGTTACCTGCATTGCCGCGGTTGTTGTAGGTATAAGAACTATTTACGTTGTCTTGCGAACCAGGAATGAATGACAACGAACCATCGAACATTTCCCAACGGTCAGTATTCTTGGGTCTATCAGCCGTAAAGGCAGACTCATGCAACAGCGAATCCATGTCCATGAGCGCACCTTCTGTGCTTAGGCGAAGGGCGCCTTCGACATTCACCAGGCCGCTAAAGCCATAGTTGGCCGCGCCAAACGGGTTCGCGCCTGATGCACCAGCCCAGTAGCGGTTGTCATACTGATACTCATAGTCGGTCCAGTACTCACCAACACGGGGGAAGTATGCCGGCTCTTTGCCTGCGGTGCCTGACTTGTTTGCAGACAGCACGTTGTAAACCTGCGGCAGGCCATCAATGGCTGCGGTAACATCGAACCACAACTCAATGGTATCGCCAACTTCGACACAGGTCGTTCCGGGTACCACCAAATCAACCGGAGAAACCTCTTCGCGTCCAGGAGGCACTACTGATCCAGACTCTTCGGCGTTTGGATCTGCAACCCACTCAATGCGGAAGAGCGCAAACTCAGTTTGTTCGCTCACCCCACTTGCTGTGGGGTTCATGTCCGCAAATGGCTTACCACGACGCGTGTTGGTGTAACCCATCTGCGTCGAGGTGTAGTTCATCATGCCGCCGAAGTCGCTTGCGTATTGCGGAGCCTCGCTATAGGGAACTTGCGTAACTTGCAGCTTCATACCGCGCAAACGATCAGCAGAAACGTCATTGCCGTCCTTATCTAACCAGCGGACATTTCCTTGCAGATGTGCCTCGAGATAAGCCGCATCAATAGTGGATCCGTCAGCTGCTTTGAGGTAATCGACCGGAATGCGCTCATAGAAGACGGGGTTATAAATTTCGCCCTCAATATCCATTGCACCATTGGTGCCCTTTGGCAAGTTCCACAAGGTGTCTTTGTACCAGAACTGCTCACCAGGGATATAGCCAGTCTTTTGTGCAGCATCCCACGTGCGTGCATTGGTGGCTTCTACCTGAGCTTCAGTCTGGAATACCTGATTCTGGAAGCGAATGACCGGCGTGCGACGATATACGCGCAACGTAGTGGAGTTGTTTTCATCCTGCTTTGTCTTGATGGTCGCGTGCTCAACCGCATCCCCTCTCACCAAACCACCTGCATCGGTGTCAGTGGTGACGTTGTAGAAGTCGAGCGCGGTTTGCTCGTGATGACGATGCGTGAAGGCAACGTCAATGGGGAAGCCATATTCAGACTGCCAAGACTCATTAAGCTCACCGTTTGTGCGTACGTTTTCATAACGACCGACACCAACCAAAGCTACATCATCGAGGGCAAATGCCGTATTGGTATTTGAAGCCGTTGCCGTTGCAGGCACATCATAGTAGGTCCAACGAATTGCCATGACGGTTCTGAACGGATTGGCATTCTCATAATATCCTTCGTCCGAAGGCTCTTGCGGACGAGCGGCATTGTTTGCCATGAGTGTCTTGTAGTCAACCCAATCGCCCATCGTGCCATCAGCGGCAAGCGCCTTGGAATCATAGTACTCAACGAAGATGTCCGGACGTTGATTTGCAGCACCTGAACCATCTAGGTTAACGCTATTTGGCAGCGTTGAGGGATAGCTGAGCTCAACCGCCTTACCATTTGCATCTTTGCGAACCGCGGCAGTGCCATTCGCAAGCTTAGGCGTATCAGTCATCTCAAATACCTGACGACCTTGGCTGTCATAGAATCGAGCTGTCACCGTGATGTCGGTAGTATGGAACGTCGGGTTCTTGATATTTTGAACGGTATATTGTGCAGTTTCGCCATCGGTACGCGGCGTGTTGCCATAGCGGTCGGTACCGGTAAAGCGAATGGCCATCGTTGTGTCGTCGCGATGGTTTTCGCCACCACGTACACGGTCATAACCATGGTTATAGAAACGCACGAATGAATAGTCATGTGCGCCAAATTGCATCTTGCCGCAAGCAGCGGTCATGCCGCGCCAATATTGCACATGCTCAAGGCCACCATCGGATTGGGTGACGAATACGTCATGATTGTTGTCGCCACCACCGGGGATGCGATATTGCAAGAAGCCGTGCATCGGAGCAGACACCGCATAGAAATCAGCTTGCAGGCGAGTGTCTTGATAAGACGGCGAGTCGTTTTTGAATGGCGAATTCTCAGACGCATCATACTCATCGGATCCAAGCTCAGAAGTCATTTGCGTAATAACGCGGATATATACTCCCTCGCCTGCTGCAAATTGACGCGTTTCAGGATCGGTAATATTGCCATTCTCATCCCACTTGTCCTGACCAATATTAAAGACAAGCGCACGGTTGTTGTCATACTCTTCAATGGTTTCAGGCTCGGTTGGATCAGTTGTATGCGCCGGATTGTCCACACGAGACATATCGACCTGTTGTGGAGCATCGCGCATAACCGTTAGATCGGCATTGCCAATCTGAGCAACAACGTCGTAGCCGGTATTGTTGCGCTCGTACCAATTTCCATCAACATCTTGCGCTTTAGCCACTTCCCATCCCACGATGCGCTGACCGCGCGGTACCTGGAAGCGAGCGTCTACATGTTCAAGTGGCAAAGCAGATCCGCTTTGAGCACCTACATATAAGGTGTATTCGATGTAGTCGCCAGCATACAAACCGCCATCAGGCACACCAGTTTGCACAGCATTTGAATCAGGATCGAAGCTAAACGGTGACGAGATATCAGTATCATCAGCGTCATAGCCAAAGATCTTGGTCGACGTGCCATTGAGATTTACCGTCTTGCCACGCACCATAGAAGTTTCCATGGATGCCAAGCGATGGTTGAGATAATCTTGCGCGTACCAATCAAGCGAATTGCCCGTCAACACATTATGGTTGGGGTCTTTGGTCTTGATCGAGTTCGGCACAATGCTCAGCGTTTCTGTGCTGGTAATTTGACTAAATGCTTGACCTTGCTTACCGAATGACGGCGTTGAAGTCTCATTCCAATTACCTGCATTCAAATCAGTTGCAGTGGTAGCTGTTGCGGTTTTGAAATCCTCAACGGTACGATCAGCATAGACGCCGTCGTAGGCAAAAGCAAAGTTGCGGCCATTGCCTGAGGTGTTGTTCTTATCAGCAGCCAGCCACTGACCAGAGTCAAGCATCGTTTCAGGCTTAGCACGATGAGCGTTCGGTGACTCAAATTCAAGCGCTAAGGTAGCAATGCGCGTATCAACATAGGTCAGGTTGACCGTTGCAATATCAGGGGCAAAGCCATCAATCATGTTCGTTGCCGACACTGCGGTATAAGTGCGAAGCGTAATATTGCCAGCATTTAGTTGTTCGCGCAGATAGCGCTCAAGGTCAACTTCATAACAACCAACATATTTGCCGGTTGTAAGCGGCGTAGCAGAAACAACACCGGTTGCCACGAGGTCTTTCCAGTCAACCGAAACTGTTTGACCATTAAAGGTGAAGGTGAATTTCTTGAGCAACAACCAGTCAGGATCGCTCTTTTCGTCACCTGGCACCAACTCGCGCGGCACATAGACATGCTGCATGCGGAAGTAACTTGATGTCGTTGTTTGCAAGCCAACCGCGCTGATATGTGAAGCACGATATTGGTCGTCTTTACCTGGGTTGCGATCCGAAATGTTCTGGAAGCGCACCTCGAAGGTATCAGAGGCAGGTGTTAAGTTGTTGGATGCATAGTCAACCAAGCTACCAATAGAGCTATCGTTGTTGTAGCGCTGGATTGATGTGTTGTAGCCATACGGAATGAGGTAACCCATCATATATGCTTGTTCGGTTGCATGCTCGTTGTAGTAGTTGCCCCAGTTCAGAACCGTCGGATTTTCGTCATCATACAAGCCGGTCAGATAGTTGTGACCGTAGGTAAACGACGTATTAGTAGAGTCGGCAAGCGTCGTGGGCTTTTGATTCTTGTAGGTGTAAGGGCGACCATACACATATACGTCACGGTCTGAATTGCCCATGTTGCGATTGGGCGTATAACCGCGACCCGTTTCTTTGGTGTGGTCAATGTCGCCACCGAAGTTCTGCATGACGATGTCGTAGCTCACGACGAATTCGTTTTCGTCCAAGGCCAACTTGACGCACTTGTTCAAGCCGTAGTTCTGTAGCTCGGTTGCAGGATCTTCGTTTGGACGTGCAAAGTACACATACACACCAGTGTTGTTTGCAATGGCGGCGTCTACTCCCAACTGGGCACGATCAAGTGTTACTTGGCGCGTTGAAGTTGAATAAGTTGCCCCATCAGCGTTCATCGTATATTTGCGAAGATTGAAGACCACTTTCTTTACGTGCGGCAGCAAGTCTTCGCCATTGGTGCGATTGATCATTTGCATGCCGGTCGACAAGAAACCGTAGTATTGCAACTCAGGGTCAGGTTCGCACACTGGCATGGTGTCGCGCAGTATTGCCTGGTCGGCAAAGCTGATCTTGCCAGAGAATTCGTCTACTTCCCATCCGCCGGTATAACCATACGGTTCATAAAGCCTATAGAACGACACTGAGTAATGCTGGTCTGATGCAAAGCGCAAGCTCTCGTCACCATCGTTGCCTTCGGTGAAGTTCTCATGAACGCCTTTGCGCGTAAAAACTGCAGACTCACGAGCACTCATGCGAGCACTGGTCATGAGATGACGCATCTTCTGTGCTTCGTGGCTGTGATAATACCCGTTAGTATCATGGTAGTCCTGATAGCTGAAGATTGAGCGATGGTCGTCATGGCTATCGCCAGAGTCATAACGCTGAACAGCTACAGCACCCGGACGCTTCGTTGCAGAATGTTCGCCACCAATGCGCATCTTCACGTTGGTCGTGCAGTAGATGTCATTGCTGGGACGATACAAACGACCGGTTACCTCAAATGAGTCAACAGCCGGATTTGCGTAGTTATACCAGGTGCCAAAGTCAGTCTGGTTTGCACGCTTAGAACCGTCAGCCGCATCAGCAGCATACTGTGCTTGGTTGATGTCTAAGTTGTATACAATTGTCGTTACACGATCCCCAATCAGAGGTTCGTTTGCCTGATCGTATGCGCTAAATGCATCTTTATAGGCATATTGCTTGCCCGCAGCCGTGGTATCGAAATTAGGCTTATGCTGACCATTTTCTTTGTACAGCAAATTCAGGCGCATAAATTGCGAATTGCCCGAACTATCAGTCTCAACTGAATTGAGACCTGCCAGCTGAATGGCAGCTTTATCTATGGTGAAGCTTGTACCATCACCGTAATAAACCGTTATGGAGTTGAGGTAGTTAAGCGCATAGCGATGAACGCGTACATAATAAGCGTCGAAGTTGTCTGACGGAATGTTCTGTACGACCTCAAGGTTTGCTGCCGTGTTGTAGGTACGACCATCGAGCGTTTGGTAGTTCACGTAGTTTTGCTCAAGGTGGCATGCGCCTTCAATTGAGTTGTTGTTGTTCTGCCTAAAGTCAAACGTAAACGACGCTTGCGTCTTATATCCAACATCAAGACGCGTATCGGGCTCAGTACCAACATACCAATAATGGCGGTGGCATGCATCGGTTGTGTATGACCATTTATCGAAACGGTTTGCACCACCGTCGTTGTAAGCAGCACGCGACGTTGCATCAAAGAACATCTTCGACATCAAAATGCACGTATCGTCTTTGCGGGAGATTTGATACTGGTGGTTGTAGTCACTCGGCAAGTCATCACGCAAGCCGCGCAAATGATTGGTGCCAGTTGCGGTAATAAAGACACGCTCAGAACCAATAGCTGCGTCAGCGAAACCATCAAAGAGCACGCGTTGTGCGTTTACATTTTGGCTGCCTGCACGATTCATATCTTTCCAGCTGTAAAGGTTGAAGCGCGAAAGATGATGAATGCCCCAGCTGCGCATTTGAGCTTCGGTGATAACCATGTTGCCATTAGCTTCACGGTTGATGACAGAACCATCAGGCGCCTTCCAACCAGTCACTTCACCTGAAGCATCTTTAACGGGTGTCAAAGTTGCCTTGAGCGACGTGGTGGTGTCAGTATCAGCTGCGCCATACAACAAGATGTTGCCAGGATTTTCATACTTGGCAATCAAGTCATTGGTGATAGTGACTTTCGTAGTATGGAAGCCCGTCCATGCCGTTGTGGTAGCACCACCTTCATCGGTGATGATACCTGATTCGCGTGCAATATAGAGCGACGTGTCCATATCCACATCGTCAAGCGTTGAATAACCTGAGCTGTTCCAGAATTCTGCCCACATGACATAGTCACGGTCATAGGGAACCGCTAAGTGGGTACGAGCATTATCGTCGTTGCCGACGATGTAGCCTTGGTTGCCCTCTGTCACTTCGACATATTGAGCATGGGTGCGAACATGCAAACCAGGACGAGGAACCGAAAGCTCGGGATATTGTGCGGTTGATGCAGTTCCGTCTTCTGAACCAGTTTGGCGACCAACCATAGTCAAACGCAAATAGGTTACCGGGTTTGGATTGGTATTGGTGTAATTGTTGTTCTGATCCGGTCCCCAAATATACAGTGGCGAATAGGTGTCATACCAATCTGCAATACCGCGTGTTGATGCGTGCAGCGTGATGCCCTCATACCACGGATCGATTGTGTCGTAGCTTGCTACAACTGTAGATAGATGGCTCGTTGCAAATGAAGCAAACACGCCACTTTCAAGATCGAACTTATAGGTGCCATCAGCTTGCTTGTATTTTGCGAGGTCAGCCAACGTGATGACAACATCAGGTGTAGCCGAAGCAGTGCCGGTCAACGGGTTCATGAACGTAAACGCAAGCTGCTTGAAAGTTGAAGTGCCATCGGAGTTGGTGCCCATCTTGGTCAAGGCCTCATCAAAGGTAAACGTCCTTGCCTTAAAGCCATGAACCCCCACACCTGGCGCAACTTTTTTGTTGCTCACAGAATCAACCGTGAACGTGATCGTGTTTTCGTCTGAACGCGAATCTGTGTTGTTGCGAATAGCGAAATCATAACCAACGTTGTCTTGGTCAATACCAACCTCAACGCGCGAAGCTTTTGTATCCGTGCTGGTCACCGGAATAGATGCGGCGGCCTTAAACGCGTTTGAAGAAGACGCCCACGCAAACCAACCGATGTGCAAACGATAATTGGCACTACGAGATACGCTTGATCCGTAATTATCATTAAGCGGCTTGAAGTTTGCTGTAGAACGCGTGTAGCGCTGGTTGTACAGAGCGTGCGTCCAGTTATAACCAGAATCGCGGTTGGTCCAAGCACCATGCGTTTCAACCTTGCCATATACATAGGTATAAAGCGTCTTGTCTCCCGTAACGAACGAGTTCAGCGTTGCATAGCGAAGGCGAATGCGCTTAACATCGGTTACTCCTGTCAGCTTCTCAAGCGGGATTGACAATTCGCCGGTTGCTTTATCCAGATAGGTTGAGGCCAGCGTTGCCATATCAAAGTCGGCAACCTTGTTGTCATCAATGTCGTAGATCTCAATGCCATCAACAATACCTGAAGTGTGAATGTATTCACCTGCGTTGTCGGGATCTTCGCTAAATCCTGGGATACGCAACTCGGTTGCCACAAAGCCGCGCAGGTTGCCCTTCGCATTGTAGGACAACTCGTCCATTTCCATGTCGAAAGCTACTTCGTCAGCCGAAGATTCCGTATTGTTTTGCAGGTAGTATCTAAACCATACGCTTTCATGCGCGGGGTTTTCGCCCCAACGATAGGGCACCATGGTGTTTTCGCCATCATTTTGCGCACCATTGTCTTTGGTCCAGTACGAATTAACGCCAATTTGCGGATTGATGGTAGTAACGTTGAGCCATGCAGTTCCGGTAGAACTCTTGTCTTGCGTTCCGTGCGTAGACTGCAGCGTTGCAGATGCAGTACGTGTGCCCACCAACGTTGGCGTACCAAAAAGCGCTACGTAGACATCATCTGCCAGCGTAGTTGCTTTCTCTTCGCCCATATCCTCAAAGTCAATAACAACGCGCTGGAAATAATAGTTGCCCCAAACGCTTGCAGGAATAACAGCGCATCCAATAGCGTCGGTTCCATACTTATCAATCAGAGTAGTGTCTGTTGACTTAACAATGTATTGATCGAGGTCTTTACGGGTAAGGGTAACCGGTGAGTTGGTCGGATCGAGCGAGTACAGCTCTACTTTATTAATAGTAGCGTCTTCTAAGTACTTGCGAGAAATAACCACATGGCTGGTCTCGAAGCCCTTCGGATCTCCGTTGGCGTCGTTTTCAAAGGGGATATTTCCCGTTGAGAACAAGCCGGGCTTGAAGGCTGCGTTGTTGCGATTGACCAGGCGGAAAACGTAACCTGAACGATTCATAGCAAGCGGTGCTGCAACGCCATTGTTGACCGCCGACATGCTTGCGCCTCGCTTGTCAAAAGCGTATGCCTGAACCAGCGGATCTGCATTTAATACGCGCAAGGTTGCAGTTGAGCTTCCTGACTGCTCCATTGGAGGATCGCCATATTGTGTTTCAAGCTTGCCCGTTACCGGATGGCTGCCGACTTCGCTTGAAGCACCATAGATGGCAACATAGCTTCCACCGCCGCGAACAACTGCTTTGTCGCCAGCAAACGTGTCGAACGTAAACTCAAGATGAGAGAAATATTCGTCTCCCCATACGCTTGACGGGAATACATAGCTTCCCTCCATGGATGGATCATACGTGCCACCAGCAGCAGTTTTGCCCGATGCATTAACCAAATAAGGGGCAAATTCGTCAGTGCCTGCCTTCGTGTCATGGTTGAGCGTGACCGAAGAAACGTTGCCTGCTACATCAGTGTAATAAAGTGTGAGCGAGGTAACTTTAGCAGTGGTGAAGAGATCTTTGCTCATAACAACCGACTGCGTTTCAAATCCGCGCAATGAGCCATTATGTACATGAGCCGTAATAGGCGTTGTGGAGAATTTACCAGGCTCAATCTTGGTTGAAGTGGTGTTGCCTAAATGGAATAACCAACCTTGCTCAAGCTGGCCAAGCGGCACATCAAGGGTAGAGCCGCGGCTGCCAAACTGCGGGCTATATGCAGTCTCAATAGGAGCGGCATCTACATAAGGACGCGCTGGCAAGACAGACAACTGAGCAGTTGCATTGCTTGAGCGCTGAACTGTAGAACCACTATATTTCGTAGTAAAGGTACCAGTTATCGGCTGGTTGCCAGTAATAGACGAAAGACCATGCAAAGCCACAAATGCATCCGTAGCATTTGGAGCGATTGGCACATCACCACTGAAGGTGTCAAAGTCTACTTCCATACGCAAGAACAGACGATCCTTGCCCAAGACAGACATCGGAACCATGATGTTTCCAGCAAGTGAAGGATCAAACGTGCCACCCGCTGGTGTGGCGCCATTCCCATCAACTAAATATCTTGTTAAATCGGTAGCGCTCAAGCGAACCTGCGGAGTAGTTGCGCCGGTTTGATAGCTGTAAATTCGCAGCTCGGTGATATCGCTTTTCGCCAGCAATCCGGCAGAGAGCATGAGATATTCAGCTTCAAAACCACGAACACCATTGCTCGTATCAAACTTTACTGCCGACGTTGAGAACGTGCCCGGCTCAATCATAGACGGATTCGGGTTACTCAGGTTAAACACATAACCGTTACGCGGATTATTCAACGGTGCACTCACCGTGCCATTTAAGGGTGACCAAGTCAGACCCTTTTGGTCATAGGTATATGCTTGAACAGTTGGAACAACAGGACCGATTGCAACTAAATGAGCTTGCGACTCAGCGCCTGTTTGCTTAGAGCTGTAATATTTATTGCCTTCGTTTCCAACCTGAACGGCCCACTGCTTGAGGCCAAAGCTTGGCTGTACCGCATTGGTAAAACGACCCGAAACGCCATCGCTTGCCGGAGCGCGCATAATGCCGTTTACAGTAATTTCGCCCGGCATCGTTTGGTTTTGATGGATCTCTTTCGCCATCAAAAAGCGCATGTTACCTGTGAACGTAAGAACTGGCGTAGCAATGATTGAGTTGCGCGGTTTAGCTGAAACACCTTGCTTCTCTAATTGTGCGGCAATGCCGTCAGCCGCCGTTGCGCCACCAACGCGCCACACGGCATATTCGGTGTTGCCGTCAACACCGCTATCGATCTTCACTGGTGCCGCCGACAGCGTGACCCAAGATGTTTGGCCGCGAGCATTCGATGCTTCGAACTGCACCAGGCCTCCATCTAAGTAGAGCCAGTCGCGCATAATATCATCTAAGCTGCGTGTGTCCGGATGCGGATCATCCGGATCAGCCAATTCTTTCTCAATCCTGAAGTCTATGCTGACCGGTTCCCAGCTTGCTGGCAGGTCATCATCAAGGGTTGCACCATAGGGCACATCCAGATCTTGACCTGAAACGGGCATGTTACCGGTAACTTTTAAGTTGCGAAGACGATACGAAGACAAATAGCCAACACGGTCATATCCATCTTGCCCGGTAGCCATCCAACGCTTGGAATTATAGTTGTATGCTTCTTTAGTAACTTCGACATTATTGACAGGCTCAATAAACGTATCGCTGTTGCTGAGCTGCTTGGTCCAGGAATAACCATTCAGACCACGGCCGCCGAAGTACACGGTTGATGACGTTGCGAAGTCTACATAGGGATAAACCTTTTTGCCACCCATGGTGAAAGGCTGAATGTTTGTCGTATAAGGAACAGCGATAACCATGGTGAAATGGTCATGATTGTCCGTGACCAAATTGCCAGCATCGTCATATACATCCGGGGTAAGCTTGCCGCCGCGCTCTTCAGGAATCTTGAAAGAGAAACGACCGTCCATGCCGCCGGTAAAGTACGAAATAGGCTTCAATCCCATTTCTTCAGCATTGGAGAATTTATCAAGGTCGATAGTCTCCCACATGTCATCCGACCAGTCGGTTGCGTCATAAATTAGAATGCCGCCTTGGTTCGGTTTACCAATAAGTTCTCCGGCATAGTCAGGCGAGAAATTGCTATTGGGCGTGCCATTAGCATTCCAAGTCATGATGTCTTCTTGGCGAACACCGCCACCGCCGCGTGAGTCATTGGTGACCATAAACGAGTAGTCAAGCAAGTCAACCAGAGTATCTGCTGAACTGGAGGTATTGGCGGTTTCGACCTTATATACCATATAGTTGTATTTGTCCCACAGAGCCGGACGCCACAAATTAGTTACGGTGGTTGTCCACTCGAGGTTGGTCTTAATAAAGGTCATCGAACGAGCAGAGGTTACGCCACCGGTGCGGTCGCCAGCAGGAATTACCAAGTTGCCTACCTCGGTTGTGCCTCCCTGCGGCGTGTAGTTGTGAACCTCAGCACCAATTTGAATGGTAGCGCCAGTATTTTCAGGAATTGATCCCACAAATGCAATCTGGAACTGCGGGCGCTGGAACTCGGTGCCCATGCGGAAGTCGGCAGAACCGCCACGATAACGAAGCTTATAGCTACCAGTTAACGTGCCTTCCGGATAGAGACGGTTGAACTGCTCTTGGCTACGAATGATCGTTCCGGCTTCGTTGACCAACTCCCAATATACAAATAAGTTAGACGGTGGTGTTGCTGCCAGCTTAATAGGAGCATTGGGATTGTTGTAAGCCGAGTTGTCAGACATAGCTTTGTCATAGTCGGTCTTGGTGTAGCACGACATGACTGCGCCATTTTTGTCGAAATACAAGTAAGGCACGTTGAAGTACAGCATGGCGGGCGACTGCTGCGTACCCAAATAACCACTCTTGAACGGGAACGTTGCGTCTAACGTAACGAAGGTTGGTTGACCGGTTCCTTTAATAAGGTATGTATCTACTGCTCCAGGAATAGCTTCGTTTTCTGAGTTCAGTGTAATGTAGGGGTTAATTGCTTTGGAAAAGTCGATGCTTGCATGTGCTGAAATGCCTGCGTCCAATGGATTGATGAGCGATTTTGTCGAGAACAACGGACGGTTTGCGCTCAGGTTTACGTTGCCTTCTTCGACACCAATGCTCGGCATCGAAGTGTCATTTGCGTTGTCGTCTGCAGAGGAGCCTTCGCCATTTTCGCTCGCATCATCTTTTGATGTGGGGATAGAAGGCAGCTGCGAATCGGGAACTACCGCCGTCGGCGAATCCGTGTCGTCAATACCTGGCAGCGACGGTGTTTCGACATAGGCTTCTGCGCAGAACTCAAAAGCCACGTCTGCACGCTCGGTCAAAAGAACCGGCTTGTTGTTTTCAAGCACTGATGCTTGCAAGTCAAAGGTTGCAAAAACCGGTTCATAGTCTGCTTCGGGATCACTCGGAGCTTTTGCCTTAGCGTTGTTTTCGTCATAAAGCACAAGCGCGTTTTCGCGATAAGGAACTGCAATGTAGAGAACGCGCTCAGCGTTTTGCTCAACGCGACCAACGCCATCGGTGAGAGAAATGCGAGCTTGCGCGTCTTCGGTTACATAGTAGGAAAGTGCCTGAAGGCCAGCTTGCTCAAAGCTTTGCGGGTTTTCAGGATCAAGTGCAGCAATTTGGTCAGCATTCAGATCAGTCACGTCAAAGACCAACAAGCCACCTTCGCCAGCAACGCCTACAAATTGATTGTCCTGTCGAGTTTCGTCGGTTACATCAACGGTGCCCTCTTCGGTCAAGTTTGGCTGCGCGCCATCATCGGTTGAGCGGAATGCCATCAGGTCTGCCAAAGTCAGGCCACCCTGGCCGCGCCAATCAGCGTTAAATGTTGCAGCCAATGCGATGGATTGAGCGGTCAGCATTTTCTCGGGCACTCGGTATGTGGCAAGCGCCGTTGCCCAACCGCTGCCTTCGCCATTGTTTTGAATCATGCTCGACAAACCGGTTGTGGAAAGCTCCATCTCGGTAACTGCTTTGGTTGTTGCAGTTGACATCACGATAGATCCGAGCGTGGTGCGCAAACCATTGCCGCGCTCAATATTGCCATCACGGTCAGTGAACGTGTAGGCCTCAACGCCGTAAGCAACCTTGATGACGTTGTTATCGTTTACCGTACCAACAAAGCCCAACTCGAACTCGGGAGCTTGCGCTTCGGCATCAAGCTTGCCGTTGTCGTGAGCCTCATTTGTTCCGCCCTCATAACGCAAAATGACGTGACCCGTCACGCCAGCTGCTAAATCTTCTTTGGTAGCTTTTTGGTAGGCATCGCCATGCTTGACCCACACCGACCAATCGGGTAACTCGTCTTCGGCAAACAATGCCACACGTGGCGCGTTTTTGGTAAGTGTTTCATCCTTGGCCTTTTCGACAGCTCTATCCGCAATGCTTTGCGCACTGTCTTGAGCAGTTGCCTCTTTGGCGAGCTCGGCGCGCGCAGTGCGAAGACGCCATTCTTCTTGCGAAAGCGTTGTGCCTAGTGCTTCTTCGCCAACATCAAACAAGTAGGGAATATCAAGCGAAAGAACGTAAGGGTCACGCTCAGAGGTTCCTCCGAGATAGCCTCCCTCGAGCAGCTCGCCTAAGTTGCCAAGCTCAAAGCGACTTTGCATGCGATTTTCGCCGAGCAAGTATCCGCCTTCTTGAGAATAAGGAACGCCCCAGGTTGCAAGCAACGGCTTTGTGCGTCCAGCAATGTCAGCCTTGTCGGTTGACTGAGATGGAGCCGGCAGCACATTCTCTTCAGCTGTGAGATTTTGAGGAAGCAGTGACGTTAGGGCACCTGCCTCGAGTTCAAGTGCTTGAACCTCAGCTACGCCAACGATGGTCTCTTCGGATTCGTCTTCAGAGGCCGCGTTGTCTGAATTGTTTGCAGCATCATCTGTGCCAGCAGATTCAGCTGCCTGATCAGCGTCTGGATTTTTATCTGATGCTTGATCATCTTGCGTGGTAGCATCGTCGTCAGCTGATGAGTCGGTTTTGTCTTCGCCATTTTCATCAGCAGAATCAGCAGTTTGTGCTTCATTGTCAGCGGTTTGTTCGCTGGCTTCATCTGCATTTTGATTGGCTCGCTGCTCCGCCGAAGTGTTAGCTGCTTGCGCGGCTTCCACCAGCGGAGAGAGACCTGAAAGGTCGAACATGGTAACAGCCAACAAGACCGACAGTACGCACGACATAACGCGTACCCATAGTTTGTCCTTGAAGGATGTCGAGGCAAGCTGCCCTCTTACCTCGAACTCTGTTTCATGATTTGATGTGTGTTTGGAAGAAGAATTCATCTTCTTCACCCCCTGAACTTGCTGCTGGCACGGCACGTTTCGTTTTTGCATCATTTTTGGCCTTCGTATCATGTGCTTTACATCTTGTTTTGAGCTGGTGTTCGTGGAAAATGATCCTTCTCTCTTCGCAACCCAAAACCTCTTATAAACTGCTCGTTTTAATTAGGTTTCCCTCGTAAACAAAGATGCGCCTTGAGGCGCAGTTTGATCTATGATGTGAATCCCCTTGTATGACATGCTCTTTTTCCTCAAATGCTTATCTTTATCAAGCGCTGTTTGCCTCTTCAAATGCAAGATGACGGAACGCTTTTTTACCCGAATCGAACCGTCTAACAGCGCCAACTAAAGAAACCTATCCCAATAATGAGATAGATGTTTTCACATTGTAACCTATTTGCAACCTTTTCACAATCATATAACGGGTATTTCTTGTGAAGGTTTTATTTGTGCCGTAATGGGTTTATGTGCCACCAGTGATGGTGCTTTGCAAGCAGCCGTCGTGATCTTCGTAACCTTCGCGTCAAGCAACTGTCACATTGAATATTTCTACAGTTTTGGCTGGAAAAGTGCCCTCGTCGGCGAATCCGACAGCAAAATGGCTTAAATAGTGCCCTCGTCGGTGTTTTGGGGTTGCTTTCGGCTCCAAAATGGGGGTGATTTCACCGACGAGGGGCATTTTCCAGCCAAAACTTCAATAAAACCACCACCGCATACAAAATGGGAGCCGCCTTCATGGCGACTCCCATTTTAATTTGCATGTTGCTTGCGCGGTGTCATGCAAGAGCTGCGCGACGTGGCGCTTGCTCGCGTGGCGTTGGTCTGCGGCGCAAGCTCTGTGCAGTTTGGCGCTTGATCTGCTTGAACGAAGCTCGATTCTAGTAGTTATCGGCCTTGAGTTCGAAGTGACCTTGCGGATGCTTGCACACAGGGCATTCCTTCGGCGGCTCTGTACCGATATGAATGTGTCCACACACCGTACACACCCAAACCTTCGCCTCATCGCGCTTGAATACCTCGTCGTTTTCCACGCGATCGATGAGAGTTTGGAATCGCTGCTCATGAGACATTTCGATCTTGGCTAGCATTGCAAACCATTCGCCAATTTCATCAAATCCCTCATCGTAAGCGGTTTTTGACATCTCTTCATACTCGTCGATGCCTTCATGCTCTTCAGACTTACGAGCCGCTTCTAAGTTTTCAAGCGTTGGCGGAACTGCGTCACCATGAAGCTTCTTGAACATCAACTTGCAGTGATGAAGCTCGTTGCTTGCAGTTTCGTTAAAGATCTCAGAGATTTGGGTATAACCATCTTTTGCAGCTTGCTGAGCAAAAAAGGTGTACTCGCAGTATGCCTTAGCCTCAAGCTCGAGTGCTGTTTCAAAATTTTTCCAAGTTTGGGAATCTTTTAGTTCCATTTCACACGCTCCTTTCAGCTTCGCTATCGGGCGTTTTGCCGCCGGATCTTAAACTCAAGACAAACAGGGTCGCCTCATGTTCACATGCATAGTACATGCATAGCGAATGCTTTTTGACGTAGCAGATGGTGCCACAATTGCTCATCAAATTACTCCACGATAAAGCTTGGTTATCTTGGTGGCGAAAACCAGTTTCCATTACGTAAGATTTCGCGTTACACGAGCTTTGTCTCGTCAAGCTTTTTGGTGAAGTACTCGTTCATCTTGATTGTTGGTTTTCGAAGCGCCAAACCCACAAAGAGCGTCCCGAGCAAAAAGAGCCCGAGGCATCCCCAACTCATCAAGAGCTGGTTGCCATATATGCCAGCCATGCAACTTTCCAAAGCTTCCATCGCATGCGTGAAAGGCAGCCACGGGTACACGACCTGGAAAAACTCCGGTGCCATCTGTATTGGCATCAATCCACCCGAGCCAGCTAGCTGCATAACGAGCCCAACGATCGCAATGGCTTTGCCGACGTTTGCAAACACCACCGTTAGCGTGTAGACCATGCTGCTAAACACCACTGCGATAATCCATCCGCTGACAAGATAGAGCCAAAAATGCTGGCACTCCACACCCAAGAAGAAGGCGTTTCCAACACACACGATAGTGGCCTGCATGAGCGCTATCATGCAAAACACGCCATATCGCCCAAGGTAGAGCTGATACGGTGTTGGGTTATCAAGCGTCGCGATGCGCTTTTTCGAAACGTTGACCTGCATAAGCGCCACCATAAACACAGCGCCAATCCAAAGCGAAAGCGTTGTGTAGAATGGCGACATCGCGCTACCGTTATTGTCCATCGCATAGATCGCATGTGTTTCCAACTTGGTGGGCGCAGAAAGAAACTGCGCAACAGAAGCCGGATTGGTGCCGATGAGAGTTCGCACCTGGTCTAAATCCTTTGCATCAAGTGCGCTCATCAGCGTATCGTTTGCCTCGGTAAGCTGGCTGTTCGCATCGTTTAAAACGCGCGCGGTCTGGTCAAGCGCGTCTTTTGCTCGATGCAAATCTTCGCTTAAAGAGCCGGTGGCATTAATCAAATCATCGGTGGCTTTTGACAGATCATGCGCAAGGGTACTTCCTTGTTGAGAAACATCGCCAAGTGTTGTCTCAAGCGTGCTTACCTGTGTTTCAATTTCACTATCATAGGTATCCTTTAATCCGCTCACCAAGGTTTTTGCATCTGCTATTCGCTGTAGCGCTTGTGCTTTTTGATCTGCAATTTCCGCTGATGCGCTCTGCGCATCGCTCGTCGCGCTTCCAAGTTGTGCTTGCAAGCCGTCCAGCTGACTGATAATCGCATCGAGCTGCGCAAGCAACGGGGAGGAAGAATCGACTTGCGAGACTGCGTCACGCACATCTTGATAAGCATGCTTCATAGTCTCGACGTCTTGGGCAGTTGCGTCAAAAAGGCCATCCGCCTCACCCGGAATCTGGTCAAGTGAGTCGAACGCCTTTTGCGTGTCCGTCGTCAAGGTGTCGAAAACTCCTGCGCTTTGATCCATCGCAGTGCTCAGTTCCCCAGAAACCTTGGTGAGCGCCGACGTACTTTGCGTTAGCCCATCTTCAGCAGAAGCGAGTGCAGGTTCAGCCTCACTTGTCGTATCATCTGACTGCGAAAGCAGCGACGCGACAGCATCGACCATGTTCGCCGTTGCGTCTACCAGCTGCGCAAATGACGTCACTTCGGTGGTTGCCCCGTCAAGTTCGCCCGATATGGTTTTCAACCGAGCGCTTACTGTTTGCGCATACGTCAAGATGCCTTCGCCATCCATAAATGTCATGAGGTTTGACGCAGTATGCAACGCGACATCAGAGACTGTTTTGGCGAACGTTTGATCAATCTGCTCCTCAAGCGTAGAAGCACCTGTGTTTGTCACGCGCGGGGCTATCGCGTTGAGTTTTTGGTTCGAATAATAGTCAATATTTGCATGATTTACGTGCGAAGAAAACACGGTCATCAGATCAGCCGAGAAGTTTTCCGGGATCACGATGGCGGCGTAGTACTCCCCTGACCTAACGCCCTCAACCGCTTCGTCTTCGTCAACAAACACCCAATCGAACTGGTCATTTTTGCGAAGCTCATCCAAAATATCGTCACCTGCGTTGATGCCCATTGGCAACAAATCGCTCTCATATCCAGCGTCTTGGCTAGCAACCGCAACCTTCAAATTGCCCGTGTTGGAGTACGGATCCCAAAACCCTGCTGTCGTAAACCACGCATATAATGGCGGGACAAGTGCAAGCCCGATCACAACGATGGCAGCAATGGGGTTTCTGACAAGGTTTTTGATGTCCCCTATAAACAATTCCCAAATGTTTCTCATGACCGATCATCTCCATGAATGCTGCCTTGCAGGAGTGCCTGGGTGCGAAGTTGTTTGGTGCTCAACATGCTCACCTGCTGCTGTTGCGTGAGATCGGCATTTATAAACTCCACAACAATGAGGTAGCCATCGACCACAATGATGGCAACTACCATGCCCAAAAGAAGAAGGATCTTGGTCTCAATATCCGCTTTAACCAGCACCATTATTGCAAAGGTGATTATCGGTTGCACAAATATGGCAATCCATCCCGCTCGAATCAGCTTGGGATAAAGCTTTTGGAAACGCTCGGCTCTTGCATCAAGGCGCGCGCGATACTCCTGATTGTTCAACAGCGCAGATAACATATGGCGAACCCGAAAATGTTCCACCGTGCCAGGATTCGATTCGCTCGCAAATAAGTCTGTATCGCCCAATTTGCGATCAAACAAAATGTTGAGGTTGAAAGCGCTGAGCCCGATAACTAATCCCACAAAAAGCGCAAGTGGCAAGAACAAAAGCAGCGCGGCAATGTCTTGCCAATAGTGCAGCCCGTAAAAGCCGCCGATGGCCTCGCGCATAGCATCAATGCTGTAGGTAAAGGGCAACAGCGGATTGATGAACTGGAAAAACGGCGGCATCATTTCAACGGGGAACATGCCTGATGAACCAGGAATTTGCATGATCAGCAAAATGACTGCGATAGCCTTGCCAATATGCTTGAAGGAAAACGCAAGGGCAAACATGATATTCACGTCTACGATTACGGTAACAAGTCCAGCGAACACAAACGCGAGCGGGCTTTCGCACTGGATGCCAATGATGAGGTCTCCTATACACACCACCAAGCCTTGGAAAATTGCAAGCAGCATAAACAAAAGCCAACGGCCCCAATAAGCTTGTCCCGTCGTAAAACGTGGCAAACCTTCGGGATCTACGCGCAACTTCACAATGGCCATCAAGATAAATCCCGCCACCCACAATGCAAGGTTGCTAAAAAACGGCGCTACTCCGGATCCGTAGTTGGCAACTGGATACACCTTGATGGTTTCAAGCTTGACCGGCGCGGCCATATATTCGCCAATTTCATCAGCGGATACGTCTAAATATTCTGAGAGTTCTTTCACTGCCGTAGAGCCTTGCAGCGAAGATAAATCCGTCTCGGTTTGCACGAGTTCCCCATCAAGCGAAGCGAGCGAATCGGCTACCTGGGAGAGATTTGTTCTCGTTTCGGCTAGCGTGTCTTTAAGCTCTGTTAGGAGTGATTGCGTCTGCGAAATCAACGGATGCAACGAACTTACCGTAGACTTCATGTCCGCCAAAACATCCACCGCGTTATCAGTAGCACCGAGCAGCTGCGGATAGATTGTCGTGTGAAATAGCTCGTCAGCAGATTGAACTTGGTCAACTTCGCCATCAATGTTGTTATTGAGCGTCTGTGCGTCTTGGTCGGCTTGCGTTGCCATAGACCCCAGCTGATCAACGCAGGGTTTTAATGCATCGATAGTCTTTTGGTATGCTGCATTTTGGTCTTCGAGCTGCGAAATTGCTTGTTCATATTCAGGATGATCTGCAAGTTCAGCGCGCATTTTTTCTATCAGCGCTTGGTTTTGTGCAAGTAGCATTTGTGCACTTGAGAGCGATTCTTGCAACACTCCTTGCAGCTGTCTTATTTCAATGGTGCTGCGAGCAATAGCTATAAGCGTTTGAGCGCTCGCTTTTCCAACGGCGGCCGCGGCTTTCGACAAGTCCTTCCCAAGGGTTATCGCATATGACTCAGAAGAAGTGCGCAACGCTACAAGTTGGGTGCGCGCATCTTCAAGTTGGGTTGTAAGACCTGGTAGCGTTGCATCGACGTCTGTGAGCGTTGTTTGCGTGTCTTCTATAGTTTGCGAACACGAATCAATGGTGGGCAGCAATTCTTGGGTGAGTGTTTCTGTCTGGGAAAGCGCATCGCGCGCTTCGGCAATTGAGTTTTCAAGTTCGCCGATTGCTCCGTTTGCTTGATCTTTGGCCTCATAACCTGCTTTTTGCGTCACCTCTACCACTGTTTCAGTGACCGTTTCGACAAACGTATCGTTGATCTGGGTTTGCAGAGCAGTTGCACCAGCGTCGGTTACTTTGGGCGCAATTGACGATAGTTTTTCGTTGACGTAATAATCAAGCGTTGGTTGCACAAAGGTGCCGCTTGCAACACTCGCGAAATCTTTTGAGAAGTCTTCAGGGATGATAATCGCCGCATAATATTCGCCTGAATGCACGCGCGTCATGGCCTCGTCTTCGTCAACAAACTCCCAGCCGAGATCATGATTGTCGTGGAGTTTTTCCACCACCTGTTGGCCGACGTTTAGGTGCTCGGTGGAGGTGTTATCGGGCACTGTTAGATCGGCGCCTTCGTCGTTGTTGACAATTGCCACCTTGATTGAACTTGTGTTTTGATAGGGATCCCAATTCGCCAAAATGGTATACCATGCATAAAGTGACGGCATCAAACACACGCCAAGCACAACGATGAGCGCGACGGGGTTACGTATGAGCCTGCTAAGATCTCGTACGAAAATTTGAAGAATAACGTGGATGTATGTTTTGAGCTTCACGTATTCATACTATATGTCCAATTTGGTCAACATATGCTCGCTCGCGGCGCAGTTTACCCGCGGTTGCAAAACCGTATACCGAGCGTTCACCTTTTGACCTACACTTACCTCGTTGCGAAAAGAAAGGTCTACCATGCCCGTCATAGATTCCCATGCGCATATTTATCCCGAAAAGATTGCTGCGAAAGCGGTGAGTGCAATTGGCGATTTTTATGGGGTTCACATGGCGCAAGTTGGTACTGCTGAGGCACTCTTACAAGCAACAGAGCGCTCCGATATTTCGCACTTTATTGTGCATTCGGTTGCCACAACTCCTCAAGCTGTCCCAACCATCAACAACTTCATTGCCCAGCAAGCGCAGATGCATCCTGAGTTCATCGGGTTTATGTCGATGCACCACGATTTCGACGATATAGAAGGCGAAGTGAACCGCGCGATTGACCTGGGGCTGCGAGGTGTCAAAATTCATCCTGACACACAAATGGTGAATATGGATGATCCGCGTCTTATGCAGCTTTATGAAATCATCGAGGGCAGGCTCCCTATTGTCATTCACACCGGTGATTATCGTTATGATTATTCAAGCCCTCATAGGCTACTTCGCATTTTGCAGGCTTTTCCTGATCTTGTGGTAGACGCTGCGCATTTTGGCTGCTGGTCACAGTATGAAGTTGGCTATGATGTCTTGCACACCAAGACGGCTGAGCGCGGCAACATCTTTTTGGACGAATCAAGTTCGCTTGCCTTTTTAGGTTCGCGTCGCACTCGTGAGCTTGCTCGCATGTGGGGTACAGAACGGATTATGTTTGGGAGCGATTACCCCATGTGGGATCCTGTTGCAGAATACGAGCAATTCAGCTCAGCTGGATTTAGCGAGCGCGAACTTGAAGATATGTGCTGGCACAACGCAGAGCGCTTTATTGGTTCGCCGCTTACTCTTTAGACGATTTTGCCTCTTTGGAATTAAGTTCGCCTTTGTCTTGAGTATCGTTTTCGTCTTCTTGTTCAAGAACCATACGAATCTTATCGATACGATGCCTGTCCATATCAACTACGCTAAAGGTGGCCTTGATTTTGCCATTGTCTACGCTCACTTCATCACCCTCATTGGGGATGCGATCAAAAAGCGTCAACAACAAGCCACCTGCTGTTTCGCATTCTTCTGCCTCGGGTGGTTCAAAGCCCATGAGATCTACCACGTCGTCAATTGCGATCGAGCCATCAAGCAGATATGAGCCGTCCGACATTTTCACCACGCGATCTTCGCCGTGGTTATACTCATCATCAATGCGTCCGACAATCTGCTCCATGATGTCGCTCATGGTTACGATGCCTGCGGTACCGCCATGCTCGTCAATAACGACCGCAATCTTGGTGCGCTGCTCTTGAAGCGTTTGCAAAAGCTTTGCGATAGAGAGGCCTTCGGGCACTGCCACAATTTCGCGAATCTCGAGATCATCAATGGTTGCGTCGGCGGGCAGCGAGTACAAGTCTTTGACGTGCACAAACCCCATGATGCGATCTTTAGTCTCGCGGCAAACCGGATAACGCGTGTAGTTGTACTGGCGCGCCATGGCTAGACTCTCCTCAAGCGGATCGTCCAAATCTATGCAGATCACATCGGTTCGCGGCGTCATAATAGTTTCAGCGTCCTTGTCGCCGAGGTCAAAGATGTTGTCCACGAACTCATTTTGCTCAGGATCAATCAAACCGCTTTCTGTGGACTCGTCGATGAGCAGCTTGATTTCTTCATCGGTATACACCTCATGTTCATTGGCTACGTCGTGACCAAGCAGCTTCATAACGCCATTGGTAATAGCATTGAAGCAGATCATTACCGGGTAAGTGATGCGATAAAACCACACCAAAGGACCGGCTGAGAATAGCGCATATCTCTCGGTGGAAAAGATTGCGAGCGATTTCGGAATCAGCTCGCCCACAACAATATGCAAAGCTGTAATCAGAATAAATCCGATAGCCACCGATATGCCGGAGATCACGCCTTCGGGCAGGCCAATTGGTGCCAAAAGCGGTTCGATAAGTGCAGAGACCGCAGGTTCGCCCAACCAGCCTAAAGCAAGCGATGCTAGCGTGATGCCCAGCTGGCATGCTGAAAGGTAGGCGTTAACGTTGTCCGATACGAGTTTGGCGTATTTCGCACCGGCTTTGCCCTCCTCGAATGCGAGCTCTACTTGCGACTTTCTAACACGCACGAGCGAGAATTCCGCTACTACGAAAAATGCATTCATGAGAAGAAAAAATACGACGAGCAATAAGCTTATCGCGATAGGCATGAGAACAGGTCTCCTTAGGTCGAATAGTGCAGTATAAACGTCATATATTTTCGCACAACTGTACTGCTTATGCCTGACTGTACATAAAACAATGCCAATTCGTAAGCACGCCGACATCCGTAGTGGGGTCGCTGCCTGCCCGCGGCTCGCCCGCCGTGCGCCCACCGAGCGCCTGCCGAGTGTCCGCCGCGTGCTGTGTCCGCCGCGTGCTGTGTCCGTGCAGCGCTTCGTACAACCTGGTATTTTGCAGCGCATCCTTTAAAGTTTGAAAGTTTTTAGTGAGTTTTGGCTGCAAAATGCCCCTAGTCGGCGATTTCGACAGCAAATTGGTTTAAAAAGTGCCCTTGTCGGGGAAATGCGCGTGATTTGGGCATCAAAAACACCGACTAGGGCACTTTTCCAGCCAAAACTTGCAATTCTTTGAAGAAGGTTTGCTAACGAAGGCCAAGGCAATCGTATATTGCCTGGTCGCAGATTCTCAGAAATAAAGCCCGATCCAAATTCGCAAATTTGAACCGGGCCTTTCACTCAAACAGCTCACTAAGCTAAGTAGGGCGTTATGCTACGAAAGCACCTGTCGCAAACATGATAATTGAAACAATAGCTGCAACCAAAATAATTGCAACGACAACCTTATCAACAGCCGAACGCAGATAGGGCTCATTGCGCTCTTTCTTGCCCTTGATGTATACCAAGATGCCGGGGGCATACAGCAACGACATGATCATCAAGGCTTCAAAACCTGACGCCCACGCCAAGAAGAAGCTATAAATCACACCGATTATGCCAAAGACGCGCCACAGGATTAGGTTTCCACCAACCTTTCCTGAAAATGCTTGCGGCTCAGTAAAAGTTAGCTTTGCGAAATACGCCGCAGACAGCAGATATGGAAGCAAGATCATGCCTGCTGATAGTCGATAGAAGAACTGATACGTGCTGTCAGAAAACAGCATGATGATCAGGAAGATCTCGATGATGATATTGGTAACGATCAGCGTGACAATGGGAGCGCCTTTTTTGTTAACTTTCGCGAAGGACTTGGTAAACACGCCTTCCTGCGCTGCTTCAAACGGAGACTCTGCAGAAAGAACCGTGTACCCTAGCATCGCACCAACCAACGAAAGCACAACGCCAGCATTGATAAGAATTGCACCCCATTCACCAACTGCATACTCCATCACGCCTGCAAGCGCTGGGTTGGGAAGCTCTGCCAAGTCAGCCAACGGCATGACGCCCATAGAAAGCGTAGATACCATCAAATAAATTGCGAGTACGCAGATAAACGCAATGATGGTCGCCTTGCCAACATCGCTTTGATGCTTAGCACGACCAGAAATTGCGACAGCTCCTTCAATGCCAACAAACACCCAGATCGTAATCATCATGGTGTTGTTGACCTGGTCAAAAAACGGCAAGCCAGGCTCGGCGCCTTCTGACATATTGGCCATAAATACGGCCGGAT
Source organism: bacterium D16-34 (assembly GCA_003612515.1). Taxonomy (GTDB): domain Bacteria; phylum Actinomycetota; class Coriobacteriia; order Coriobacteriales; family Eggerthellaceae; genus Xiamenia. The sequence goes on along the minus strand of RAZB01000001.1, from coordinate 498,603 downwards.
CGAAATGGTTCAAGAAGATGATTGCGGTGATGGCAACAAAGATAGGAACGATCTTGCTAATAGTAATGATGGCATTGATGCCTGTTACTTCACGAACCCCTCGAGAAACCAAGAATACGTAAAACCAGATCAGGATTGAGGCGCCAATAATGGATGGCAAATTGTTGCCCCCGTCGAAAACGGGGAAGAAATATGACAACGCACCAAACAAAAGAGCAGAGAAGCTAACGGTGCACAAAAGTGCCGAAATCCAATAGCCCCATGCACTGTTGAAGCCTAAAAAGTCACCGAATCCTGCTGATGCGTAACTATAGATTCCTCCTTTGAGCTGCGGTTTAATTCGCGAAAGGGCGAAAAACAGCATTACTAAACACAAGACACCGATAGCAGAAATGCTCCATGCTGTCAGAATTGCAGCACCAGATGCACCACCCGCAGCCTGGTCTCCTGCAAGCGACCAAACGCCGCCGCCTACAATAAGGGTGATAACCGTAGTTACCAGACGAAAGATGCCCAAATTCCCCTGTGAGGTTTCAGCTTCTGCTTCGTAAATGTCTTCACCTTGTGCAATCTTCACATCTTCTGCAGCGTATTGCTTGCTGCGTGTGGAGTTAGCCATGTTCTCCTCGTTTCTTCGAATAACACTTTGAACATGATACCCCAGTTTGTTGTAATGACCACCTGTATATGCGTTAATTTGTATACGAAACAACTACATTTGCCGCCCGGTGTATCAGCCCACGATGCATAGGTGGCCGCCAGGAGCTTGCGGGAATCGTCGGGGCTGACGGTGGTCGCTGGGACTGTCGGCGCTCAGCTGTTAGCGCTATTCGATAACGAAGCAGTCGACCCAGACATCTCGAAGCACCTTGTGGTTGAGCTCGCACCCTGCTCCGTAGCTTTCGTCTTCAGCATTAAGCGTAACCAAGCCTGCACTTACCTCATATGGAGGCAGCGTAATATCGCTGACAAAATACCTGGATGGCGCCCCGATGTCGCCCGGCAAACTTGCCGCAGCAAGCGTTTCAAACGCAGCATGGAAGCGCTTAGAGACACCGGTGTCATACATGCCACCCATCCACACAGAAATACCTCGAGCTTTTGCCATACGAATAAACTCAAGCGTAGGTTGTACTCCCCCAAACTTCCCAATTTTGACGGCATAGCACGCAAGATTTTGGTACTTCAATGCGGTAAGCAAATCACGAGGGTGAGCAATAGACTCATCGAGGCAGATAGGCGTATTCATGGTGCGCTGCAAACGAGACAAGCGCGCAAACAGATCAAGCGGACCGGTGCCTACTGTGCGTTTCGGATCAAGCGGCTCTTCAATCCAGGCAACGTTGTATTTATCAAGCGCACGCAGCTCATCTACCGTTCGCTCGGTAAAGCTCTGATTTGCATCAACCGTAATCATGAGGTGAGGATAGGCAGCTCGAACAGCAGCAACCTGCGACCGCGCCATGCCTGGTGCCACCTTCAGCTTTACGCGCTTGTACCCTGCGCGCACGCACGCCTCAACCGAAGCGAGCGTTTCTTCTACGCTGCCCAAACCAACAACAGCGCCAGCTAAAACGCGCGCCGTTGAGGCCATCGGTTTGCCAAGTGCGCAAGCAATTTGCGCAAGCGAAAGCGGTGCTGTCACATCGGGGGCAATATGTTGCCCCTCTGCATCCACCACAAATGGATCAGCCTGCGCCGCTTCCATATAAGCATTAAGCAACTGCCACAAGGGCTTTTTCACGATCTTGCCATACAAATCCCAAAGCGCCGGCTCAAGAGCACCGCATGCCATTGGATGATCTTGCGCTTCAGGATACGCATCAAACAAACGACTTGCCTCGCTTGGATGCAACATTCCCTCATGCAATACCAGCGGCGCAAGCGTTTGGGTAAGCACGCGCATATCTTCGTCAAGCGTTTCAGGCAAATACCAATCCGTATCAAAAGCAACGCATTCGCCTAATCCTGTTCGTCCAGCATAATCAGTCACTTCGACCAAGATTGATTCTCGATACTCAAGCGTGCCTTTTGCTGTCTTGAAAGGTTTCTTGAATTTCTGGCGAATTCGATACAGGGTAACCTTGCGAATTTCAATACGATCCTCATACATGGCCTCGAGCGCGACGCGATCAATTTTACCAATGCCCGTACGAGGAAACTCATCAAGCGAATAGATATGCTTGGGCATATACATGCGCGAAAGTTGCGAATCAAGCGTTGTGCGGATGCGATGCTTAAGCGATCCAGGACCTGCCTGGGTATCACGCTCAACAAATGCCACGGGGCGACGTCCCCATTTTTCGTCAGGAACACCAAAAACATGAGCGTCGCTTACGCCCTCGACACTCATAAGCTTCTGGCAAATCTCAGCAGGATAAATGTTTTCGCCACCTGAAACAAACATGTCTTTGGTGCGCTCTTTAACAAACAGCAACCCATCGCGCAAAGCAGCAGTGTCGCCCGTGAGGAAAAACCCATCAACGGTAAATGCCGCCCGCGCGTTGAGATAGCCGCTAAAAACTCCCGGACCTTTTACTGCTAGGCGACCAAACCCATCGGCTCCCGGATCAACAATATGGGCTTCATATTCGGGCAAGAGGCGAAGACCTCCGCCAAAAGCAGGAAGCGCTGGTGCGTTGGCAATCTGGCTTGATGTTTCAGTCATGCCATAACTTGCGTATATGCGCGCACCGCGAACACGAGCACGCTCCATGGTCTGCTCGTTTAAGGGGCCGCCGCCAATAAGAATGCAGGTATAATCTCGCAAAACGTCGCCATTTGCGCGATCAGCAGCAATCATGCCTTGCAGCATGCGATCTACCACTGAAATATGCGTTGCACCCAAATCACGGGCATCGGCCAAAACGCGCGAGGCGTCGAAATGCTCATAGAGCACAAACGGGTTGGCGTTTAGAAAGCTTCGCACAATCACCTGAAAACCGCCAATATGATAAAGAGGTAAGGCGGCTTGCCACATACCACGCCCAAACGTGTTCAGCATATCGTTTGATATCTCTGCCGAAGAGCAGATGTTGTCCCAGGTAAGCGGGACTGCCTTTGAATAACCGGTCGTTCCTGAGGTAAACATGATGAGCGCAGGCTTGCCCCGATCAAACAATCGGGAAGCATGCTCGGCGAAATGGATAATGCTATCCACTGCATCTTGGCGCATCATTTCGTCGCGCCTTTTGATTGAGGCACGTCCTGCGCCTGCACGACCAAGTGCGCGATCGGTACGAGGGGATGCGCTACCAAAGGCTTGACGCTCGAGGTTGTTTGGCTTTGCTGAGCTAGCTTTTCCCTTGCCTGGCGAAGTTGCCAAACTGCAAGATGAAGCACCACTTCGCAAGCGCTCTACTTTTGTCATCGGAAGCGGCTGGCTAGCTGACTCGCGCGACGGGCGCTGCGAATCACCCGTAAGCAATGCCGAAGCTTGCTCAAACAAACGCCTTGCACCGTTGCTGTCAATTTGGGTCACCACGCGTGCTTTGTGCCGCTGCTCTACCGAAAGCACACGCGATGTTTTTTCGGATGACGTGAGCCGGTGATTGAGCGCAAGCAGCGTAAATCCGCCATACGCCGACGCCAGCATCAAGAAGATGAACGCGGGACAATTCGGCAAATCAACTGCTATGCAGTCACCTCGCGAAACACCTTGTTGCTTCAACACTTGCGCAAAGGCAGCTGCATAGAGACGCGTTTCTTGATACGAAAAACATTCCTCAGACCCGGATGAGTCAACGTAGATGAAACACGTTTTAAGCGGAGACCGCCTTACCGTGCTTTCAAATACCTCGATCATCGCTGTCTGCTAGCCTTTCTGTCTTTCGACTTCTCTTGTGCTCGCTTATGCTTGCCTTGCGTGCGTTCGTGCTTAACTTGCTTGCACGCATTCGTGCTTTGCGCTTATGCGTGCTTTGCGCTTTTATTGGCGCTGAACACGCAAAACATCCTAGGGAAACTTCGGGAACTGTTCGAAATTCGGAACGCGCTTTTCCTTGAATGCGTCGCGACCCTCTTTAGCTTCGTCAGTGGTGTAATACAAAAGCGTTGCGTCACCAGCCAATTGTTGCAAGCCGGCCAAACCATCAGTTGCCGCATTAAACGATGCCTTCATAAAACGAAGTGCGGTTGGCGAAAGCTGCAACATCTCGCGCGCCCAAGCAACGCACTCTGCTTCCAAATCGTCGAAAGGAACTACTTTGTTGACCAGCCCCATATCGAGTGCCTCTTGGGCGCTATATTGGCGGCAAAGATACCAAATTTCACGCGCCTTTTTCTGGCCGACAATAGCCGCCAAATATCCTGCTCCGTATCCTGCATCAAAGCTGCCGACCTTCGGTCCTGTCTGGCCAAACTTCGCCGTATCGGCAGCAATGGTTAAATCGCACAAGATGCTCAATACATGACCGCCACCAATTGCATAGCCATTCACCATGGCAATAACTGGTTTCGGCACCACACGAATCAGCCTTTGCAAATCAAGCACGTTAAGACGAGGAATGTTGTCGTCGCCCACATAGCCGCCATTGCCGCGAATCTTCTGATCGCCGCCAGAACAGAACGCTTCGTCTTCGTGGCGACCACCATGGTTTTTGCCGGTGAGAATGATGACGCCAATTTCAGCATCATCGCGCGCGCACGTAAATGCATCAAAAAGCTCTGTTACGGTTCGCGGTGTAAAAGCATTGCGACGATGCGGTCGATTGATAGTAATTTTGGCAATGCCTTCAGCGGTTTCATATGTGATTTCGCTATAGGCTTGTCCTGGTTTCCAGGCAATGTCAGTCATAGCTTTCCTTTCAAATTTTTATGAACGCACAAATGCGCGCAGTAAACTGTCCCCCGCATGCGCGTAGTGATTCAAGAAAGTTGCATTTGTAGTGTGATTGCTTGATCTAGTGTATGGTACCGCGCCAAGGAGCATATTTTGTGGTCTATCGTGAATTTTTTGCAAAATAGGACAATTTTGTCGCAAAGGTTAAGCGTTGCGTTCTCTGTAAAGCTCACCGATTAAGCGAGTGCGCGCTCAACGGCATCCACAAACGCATCTGGATCTTCGAGATGCACATTGTGTCCCACTCCCGGGACAATCTCACACGTTACGTCTACCAACTGGGTGTTGGAACGAATAAGTCGAGCCAGCAAGCGATACTTCTTATCGCGCTGCCCGGTTATATATGCTGCGAAAACTCCTGCGCTCACAGCCGTTTTTGCTGCATCAACAACTTCAGCACGTCGGGGCATACAATGCTGACCTGCGTGCTCAAACGTTCGCGCAAGCGCCTCCTCGTCGTTAGCAAGCCGATCCGCGCGCAAGTTCGAACGCACTTCTTCATCTAAGTCCGCCTGGGTCGCAAAAACCGGTTGTCGCTCCCACCAGTTCATAAAAGCTACCAAGCCACTTTCACGAAGCCGCCGCGCGCACGCTTGATCTTTTTTGGTGGCATCAAGTACATCTTGATCAGCAACCAATCCCAAACCGGCGCTTTCCAATATGACTGCGGCAATTTCGCGCTGAAACCCCTCTGGGCTCGCGCAGGCAGCCTGCACAACGACTCGCCCGCCGAGCGAATACCCCACAACGATGGCTTTTGGTGCGATGTCGTTTTGCTCACCAGCCGTTTGCACGCCGGCCGTTTGCGCACCAGCCTTTTGCACCTGAGCGCCCATGACGCTCGCCGCATTTTCGCGAACAAAATGAACAAATGCCAAAAGCGCTTCTGCTTGCCTTGCCAGCAAATACGGCATAACTTCATGGGGAGCCTGCGAGCCACCATGTCCCACAAGATCGAGCGCATATACCGGACGCGTGCGCGCAAACAGCGGGGCTACGCGTTGCCAGGTTTCGCTCGATTGCGAAAACCCATGCACCAAAACCATGGGCGACATATCAAAGCGACAAGACGAGTCGTGGACGCTCGGCATATTTTCAGGCACCCACGCGCGATACCTGTAACGAACATTTCTGTAATCAAAGCAACCAGTTGTTTGCTTCACGTGAAACCACCTCTGCTCGCGAACAGCTATTCACTAACACAAGCGTCATCGTTTAACCTTTATCTACCACAGATTTCACGGGTGAATATATGCGTGATTGTACACCGCGCAACTCCGTTTTAATCTCGATAAGCGAGATGCCTGGTGTCGCAAGTGCTTGTTTGTAAGCCTTCGCGAACTCATCTTTTTCTGAAACCACACACACAGGCACCCCAAATCCGGCGCCTACCTGCTGGAAATCTATAGACTGAGGCGTCAAAAACAGCCGCTCGAAATAACGATCATCAGAAGCTTGTGGCAGCATGTCGAAAATCGCACCGCCATTGTTATTAAAAAGCACGACAACAATTGAAGGCTGGTTTTCCCACATCAAAACTTCCCGTTGCAATGCAAGCGCGTTGATATCATGCAACAGAGCAAGATCCCCGAGCAAAACCGTTGTTGTACCCAAACATTTTGCCGCGCCAATTGCAGTTGAAAGCGTGCCATCGATACCATTGAGCCCACGATTGCCCAGCATGCAAAGGCATTTATTTTGACCTGACGCATAAAAGGCATCCAACAAACGAACACTCATCGAATTGCCTGCAAACAAACACGACTCAGGCACGATTTCATGCAAAAGCGCCTCGATAAACTCTCCTTCGCCCGCAGACTTTATGTGCTCGAGCTCCTCTTTTGCAGCCTTTTCAGCTACCACCCATGAATCAACCCATACGTGTGCATCGTTTTGCTGATCCGTCTGATTAAGCGCTTGCGCAAACTCGACCGGAGACATGCGCACAAACATCCCCGTAGCAGATAAGAAGTCGCGCGTTTCAAGCGGATCAACCACCACTTCTACAGCTCCTGCGCTACATGCGCTCTCAACGAACTGCGTGGCACGTTTCGATATGGGATATCTTCCAAAACGAATGATCATCTGCGGATATAACAAGCCTTCTGGTATGACGCCGCCTGGCTGCAAGACCGCATCATAGCTGCTCAGAACATTCGCCTCATCAAAGGCTCGCAACCCAGACAAAGGATCAGCGAACACAACGGCATCCACCTGCTGTATCCACGCAAAAATTTGCTGCGCCTCTGCTTGTGTGCGCGCAGTTCCTTCGCCTGCCAGCACCAAAACGCGTTTGTTTTTGAGCAGATCGGCAATATCAAGCGCCTGATTATGCGAAAGCGTCGCCTGGCCTACTACATAGGCATCCGACCTCGACAGCGGCTGTTTGTCGATAATCTCGTCAAGCAACCTCCGATCAGGCAACAGCGGTTCTTCGAAGGGGAAATTTGCGTGCACCGGGGCTCCGCCGCATGCACCCGATATCGGATAGGTCAAAGCCTTTTGCGTCTTTGGCATACCCAACGGCAACGAGTATGCAACCAGCTCTCGTGCTGCTTGTGCTGCAAACAACAGCGATTCTGCATCGTCTGTCGGCAGGGGCATCTGTCGAAACGTGCGAACATGAGACCCAAAGACACCCAGCTGATCGCAGGTTTGTGGCGCACCAAGATTCTGCAAACGAGCAGGCCTGTCACCGGTGAGCACAATGAGCGGCACTCGCGAAATATTGGCCTCCATCACCGCAGGATAGTAGTTGGCAACAGCCGTACCCGACGTGCAGATCAAAACCGACGGCCTGCCACTTGCTTTTGCCATACCAAGCGCAAAAAACCCAGCACTGCGCTCATCAATATCAAGATGCACCGATAACATTTCAGGATGGCGAATTGACCACTCAAAAACAGTCACAGCCAAAGGTGTTGATCGCGAACCAGGGCTTATCACAACATCATGAACGCCCCAGCGAACCAGCTCATCAATAAATGCCGTAAGAAAACGTGCCGTTACCTGAGGATTAGCTTTCATGTGCACCCCTCTCGGCTTCACAAGAACATTCTTTAGAATCGTCTGCGCATACCGCTTTAGCTTCACCATCAAATGCACTGAGAATTGTTTGCAGCTTCAGCGCGACCTCATCATATTCGGATGCCACATTGCTTTGTGCAACAATGCCACATCCAGCATAAATCCAACCGATTTCGCCATCAAAAACGCCACTGCGCAGCGCGACTGAGAATTCGCCGTCGCCTTTTCCATCCACATAACCACACGCGCCCGCATAAAATCCGCGGTTGTACGGCTCAATCTGGCGAAGCAACATGCGCGCCTCGCCAACCGGCGTTCCCGCAACTGCTGGCGTAGGATGGAGCTGAGCTGCGATATCCCAAAGGCTCGTACCCTCTAAAAGCTCAGCTGAGCACGGCGTATAGAGGTGTTGGATGGTGGGCAGCTTGAGCAGCGTTGGCTCGGACGGAACCTGCACGTCGTAGCAATTTCGCATAAGCACATCGCGAATAAAGGCAACCACATAATCATGCTCTTCGAGATTTTTTTCGTCCGCCAAAAGCTGAGCCCCATAAGCTTCACGCTCCTTGGCAGTCTCGCCCACCGGTGCACTGCCGGCCAAACACATGCTTTCTATGCGCTGACCGGTTTTGCGAACGAGCAACTCAGGCGTGCATGCGCAGAAAAAGACATCGGCGTAGCGATACATCAACACCGTGCCTTGCGCAGACCCGTCAATTAAATTCACCAAGAGATCTTTTGACGAAAACGGCGAGGCGGCCACCACTTTTTGTCGACGTGAAAGCACCACCTTTTTCACGCGATCGTGCTCAATTGCGTCAAGCGCCTGAGCCATTGCTTGCTCCCAAGCCTCACGCGAATCGGGCTCTCGCGTATAGCGAATGGTGCGGCGTGTGCGCGGGGATGCTGCCAAGGCCTGACGATAAAAGCGCTCAACGCGCCCGGGATAGACAGGGCCGAGTGAGTTAACCTGCAAAAAAGACCCGCGAGCGTTTTCGATTAAAACAATCTCAGGCAACAAAAAGTGCAACTGGGGAAACGATTCGAAAAGCTCATCAGGAGCAGCTGGGTTAGTTGCATCAAAACGATTGAACGAAAAATAGACCGGTGGCTCTTCTTTGTCACCAGCATAAACGCAATCAATGTCATCAACGCTCGACAATGCTACACAACGCCCTAACCCCATGTAACGGACCGGTTTGTCTTTGCGATAGTAAACAAATTGATCGGTGAAGCCTTTTTGCAAGGTGCAAAAAGCGTCCACGATGTCGGCTTCTATGGGAGTAGTAAAAGAATAAATCTTGCTCATAATTAAGCTTTTCTCTAATTGTTTTCATTAGTGCAACATGCCGTCATTTTGCCGTAAAGAGCATTCTAACATGCCGGTTTTATACTAACTGAATAGCTAATAACTTTCGTGGAGGGCTGCCTCCCAACAACCAATTCACAGACAGCGTCTATTGGAAGGACTTATTACATGAAGAATTTTCTCGTTGAGTTCAAAGAGTTTATCGACCGCGGCAATGTTATGGATTTGGCCGTTGCCGTTATCATTGGCGGCGCATTTACTGCCATTGTTACAGCACTGACCGACAACATCATCAACCCGCTCATTTCGTTGATCACCGGTGGAGACGGCACTATTTCTGGGCTGGTAATTCCGGGTACCCAAATTGACTTTGGTGCAGTTATCAGCGCAATTATCAACTTCTTGTTAGTTGCGCTGGTGGTCTTTTTGCTGGTTAAAGGCATCAACAAAGTTCAAAGTAAATCCAGCGTTGTCATTCGCCGTAAAAAGAATGGTCAGGGCGAGGTAGAAATTGTGGTGACTCCCCCCACCTGCCCCTACTGCTTAGAAGAGGTTAAAGAGGGTGCAACTCGTTGTCCTCATTGCGCTGCAGCGTTTGATGAGCCGGCTGCCCCTACCGAGACGATCGTCGAAGAGGCCAAATAAGCTTGCGTTGTAGCCAAAAGGCAGCGAGCCGCTGACCCGTCACGCAACCTGCATCACGCACGCCCATCACGCACGTTCATCACAAAGGCGAAGGCGCCGGAAATATCCGACGCCTTCTAGGACTAACAAATGCTATGTAAGTTAGTCGCGGAATAGGTAAACTGACAAATAGTCCTCAAGCGAACTCATACGATTGGCCTTGCGCCCTATCGACCTTCGGTGCAAGAGCAACCTGTGTTTACACCATGCTTTACGCGATCATGCTCTTCGGCAGTCTTTGCGTCGTTCCAACGATCCATCGTGCCCACCAGATATCCGGTAATACGACGAATACGCTCAAAAGGAACGGGAGAAAGTTCGTAGCGAATGTCGATATCTTCGCCATCAACAGTAAGACCAAGTCCGGTGACCGTACATCCCATATGCTGCTGGTTGCCACGATCGATATAGGCACGAATTTCTTTATCGCTTACTGGTGCATCAGATTCATTGGTGTAAGCAATGACAACTTTTACGTCATCAACGACACGCTCTTCAGCGGCATCTTGATTGGTATCGAGCAAAATCTCCATGGTGTGGCTCCTTTATTATGTTTGTAAGCATACTTTCATTTTGGGTAAGCAACATACCACTTATTTATATGGTGCTAAAATACTAACATTTAATTGCGCGCCCATAGCAAGAAAAGTAAACTTGCATGAAATTTACGATAACTGGTGGTTTAAAGAAAAGCAACACACAATCTGTTGTGGCTCAAACACGTTGATTTGAAGTTACTTATGATAGGGTTCGCCCCGCAATATCTTTTGTGCGCGGTAAAGTTGTTCCAACAAAACCACGCGCGCGAGATTATGAGGCAGCGTAATCTTGCCAAACGAAAGCTGCTCGCGCGCACGATCATATACTGCTTGGTCCACGCCGTCAGAACCACCGATAATAAATGCCACATCACTTTGCCCATAAAGGCCGAGCTCACCTAAATGGTTTGCGAAAGATTCGCTGGTATGTTGCTTCCCCTCAATTGCCAGCACGACAACGTGCGTTTGTGCTGGTAGTGCGTTAAGTGAACGAAGGATGGCTTCTCCTTCTTTTGCACGAGCCACTGCAATTGTCCCCGCACGGTCAGGATCCACATCAGCAATCTCAATAACCTCTGTTTTTGCATAGGGCTTTAAGCGTTTGAGGTATTCCGCACAGGCGTCAACCCAAAAACGCTCCTTCAACTTGCCGACTGCTATGACATAAAACCGCACGACTTACTAACGATCCCGTAGAATTTCGCGAATATACGCCGCTTAAATTTTCGCCAACTAAATGGTGTACATAGACTGGAACACGTCTTCGCGCTGTATGATAATCTGCACGCCAAGCGCTGAAGCTGCCTCATCGAGTTTTTCTTGTACGCAATTAAAATCTGCCTCTTGCGGCTCAAGCGTCACAAGCATCGTCATAGAGAAAATGTCATCCAAGAGGGTTTGACTAATGTCATCGATATTTGCTCCACAGTCAGCGAGTACGGTAGCAACCGTTGCAACAATTCGCTTACGATCTTTACCAAGTACAGAGATAACGCATTTCATAGAACTTTCCTTTCGGGTTAGGTGCACCACATCAGCAAGTATACAAAAGCTGCTTTATAGCTCATACAAGAATAATCTTATTAACGACGCGCGAAAATGAGCGAAAGCGCCTCTGCGCGCGCAGCGGTATCTTCGTCAAAAATGCCGCGAATAGCGCTTGTTGTTGTTTGAGTTCCCGGTTTTTTAACACCACGCATGCTCATACATAAGTGCTCGGCCTCTAGAACAACAATAGCTCCTTGAGGCTTGAGCTCCTTCATAAGCGTATCTGCAACTTGCGAGGTCAGACGCTCTTGCACCTGAGGACGGCGCGCAAAAACATCCAGCAGGCGAGCAAGCTTTGACAAGCCGCAAATACGACCATCCGGGGACGGAATGTAGGCAATATGCGCATGACCAAAAAATGGTGCCAGATGGTGCTCGCACATAGAATAAAACGGGATGTCGCGAACGAGCACCATTTCTTCGTGATGCTCATCAAAGGTGGTTTCAAAGTGAACTGCGGGATCTTCATTCATACCCGCAAACACTTCTTCATACATTTTTGCCACACGCTCTGGAGTTTTGCGCAACCCCTCACGCGACGGATCTTCTCCAACACCTTCCAAAATGAGGCGAACACCCTGTTCAATCTTTGCTCTATCCATGAACTATCTTTCGTCCTTGTCTTTTTAACTTCACATGGCTCTCATATGCCTTTTTGCTATCAATGACATCCATCATAGCAAAGACGCATACTTTGCCGCGGTTTTCTATAAATCCAACTCGAGCCCAACCGGACAATGGTCGCTCCCAAAAACCTCCGGATAAATACTTGCTGCACGGATTTTGTGCGAAAGCGCATCGCTCACCAAAAAATAATCGATGCGCCATCCTGCATTGTTAGCACGCGCGTTAAACCGATAGCTCCACCAGCTATAAGCTCCTGTTGCATCTGGCTTTATATAGCGAAACGTATCCACAAACTCCGCCGCAAGCAACTCCGAAAACGAGTCGCGTTCTTCGTCGGAAAAACCGGGGTTCCCGCGATTGGGCTCGGGGTTTTTCAGGTCGATATCTAAGTGCGCGACATTAAAATCGCCACACATCACGACCGGTTTCGGCTCGCTTTTATCACCACTGGGCAAAATGCCAACCTCTAAGCCCTTGCAAAAATCACGAAACGCATCATCCCATTGCAGGCGATGATCAATGCGCGCCAATTCACTCTGAGCGTTTGGCGTATACACATTCACAAACCAAAAGTCATCAAACTCAAGCGCCACAATGCGACCCTCAGTATCAAGGTAGTCGTCCCCCAACCCATGCAAAACCTGCAGGGGCTCTTCCCGCGTAAAAACCGCGGTACCCGAATAGCCTTTTTTCTCGGCTGAAGACCAATAAGCGTGATACTGCGGAAGCGCGAGCTCCACTTGCTCTGGGCGACATTTGGTTTCTTGAATGGCGAAGATATCAGCTCCGAATTGCTGAACTATCTCTTCGAAACCTTTTTTCTGCACGGCGCGCAAGCCGTTTACATTCCACGATATAAATCGCACAGCTCCCCTGGCTTTCCTATGAGGCGTTGGCTTTTTCTATTGCGTCAGCAACTTTTCGCGCGGCAGCCGTAATTGATAGATCATTCACGTCAACGGTGATATCTGCATACTGCTCATAGAGTGGCTTGCGCTCGTCATAAAGCTCACGCAAGCTCATACCGATGCCGCCTTTTAAAACAACGCCACGCTCTTGTAGGTCAGACAAGCGCTCAACAAGTTGATCGTAGGAAATCTTGAGATAGACGATGGTTCCAATCTCACCAAGATGAGCCATAGCCTCATCTGAATATACCGCCGAACCACCAGTTGAGATAATGGAGTTCTCGGCTTTCATATCGCTGAGGATTTCGTTTTCAACCTCAATAAACCCTTCAGGACCAAGTGCATCAATAATCTTTTGCAGCGTTTTATCGGTCTGGCTTTGAATAACCAAGTCCGCATCGACAAAGTTTTTGTTCATAATCTTTGCCAACACGATACCAAGCGTAGATTTACCTGCACCAGGCATGCCGATCAAAACGATGTTGTTGTCTGACATAGCAACCTTTCCCTTCTTTTGGGTTTTTATCTGCAAACCTTTTTGGTCATTATACCGCCAACCTAGGCTGTATCGGTTTCGACAGGCACCGAAACAGCTGCTTTGCCCAGTTTGAGCGGCAACATTTCGCTTATGAGAATAGCACCGAAAATAAGAGCGAAGCCGCACACGAGTTTAAGCGTTAATACTTCGCCATAGAGCAACACTGAAAACACCACACCGAACACCGATTCAAGTGACAACAAAAGCGATGCTGGCGCAGGTGCGACATGAGCCAACCCTATGTTTTGGAACACGAGCGCCATGCATGAAGCGAATATCACCAGATAAACCATGTTCCACAAAAAATCAGGGGTAATAGCCGACAGAGACGGCAGTGTCTCGGTAAACGCGCCCACGAGCATACCGCACACACCACCAACCAAGAACTGATAGACTGTCAGCGCCAAAGCGTCACAGGTGTCGGTGAACTTTGACACATAAACGATATGCAGCGCAAAAAAAACACTGCACACAAGCGTCATCGCATCCCCAAAACCTAAGGTTAAGTCCCCCGCGCTTTCTTGAAGCGACACAAGACCTATGCCTGCTACACAAAGAACAGCAGCGATAATGTTGTATCGCGTTGGACGACGCCGGGCGAAAAGCCACCATGCGAAAGGAACAAGCACACAATAGGTTCCCGTGAGAAAGGCATTTTTGCCGGGAGTAGTATGCGCCAGCCCAATGGTTTGCGTCCAAAAAGCTAAAAACACCAACACACCAATTATCGTGCCGCGAATGAGATAGGCTTTATTAAGCGAAGCGGCGAATTTGCGACGAAACACCACTGCCAAAATGAGACCAGTCGCCATAAAGCGCACGCCTATCAGCCATGCGGGCGGCAAAACATCTACGGCGTCTTTCATAAAGACAAAGCTCAGACCCCAAATTATGGTAGCTGCAACAATAAGCAGTTTGTATTTGAGTTGCTCCATACTTAACGAGCGCCTCCCCCACCGCCGCCAAAGCCGCCGCCACCTCCACCGGAGAAGCCGCCGCCAAAGCCGCCGCCGCTTGAAAAGTTTCCGCTTGCTGCCGAAAGTGCTGAATTGGCAACATGCACGGTATTTGAAAGCGATGCATCAAAAGAACTACTTAACGAAGATACCGGTCTGCCACCCGCGGTATAGCCACCGGTATACCAGAACCACCAAGGCATATAGGTCGGACCATATTCGCCATGATATTCAAAGAGTTCTGGCTGCGTTTGTCTAAGTTGACTAATTGCGCGATCAGCTACACCAAACAGGTAGGCATAGACCATAAATTCGCCCCATACCACCACGTCAGTTGGTGGACGCTCATCAAGCGTAGAAAAGTCGCGAAGCCAGTTGCGTAACGCCTTGCATTTCGCTACAAGATCATTTCCAAACACTGTTCGACGTGGCATGTAGTTGGCAATTACAAACAGTGCGACCGCTGTCGGTGCCATAAAAAATATCGGAATGAAGTTTTCTGTTAGAATCCAGGTTACAACCGCGCCAATCACTACTAAAAATGCAGCTGACACAATATAGCCCTGATAGCGCTGCCCCTTGCCTTCAAAGAAATCGTAAGCGTTTGTTTGTGCAGAAACTTCTCCCTGCCACGTCTCCATAGCATCTAAAAACTCTTGCGGATGGTCTTTGCCATATTGCTTGATAGTGTTAAACCATAATGCGTTTGCTCCACCAGCAAACTTCGTGAAAAGCGTCACCACTGCTCTTTGGTCTATAGGATTTGTGAGCGTATCAGCGCCAGGCAGTCGCGTGATAAAACAATCTTCTACCATTTGAGAACTACCAGGAGATTTCGGATAAGCACCCGAATCAATTCTGATTGCACCGAGGTGAGCTAGATGCATAATGGTTGCAACAAAGTCATCCTGGCTTGACCGATTCCAGCGCCACAAGCGTCCAATAACGGCAGGATGCATCCCAGGCATGGGAACATCGCGCCAATACTCATCGGTAAAATCTGGCGTATATTCTTTGCCATACTTAAAGTATGCGCGAAGCGCCCACAGCAACAACAAGACACAAATAAGCGCTATGCCTAGTACGAAAAGCAGCGAAAAGATGCGATCGCGGTTAGCTTGATCAGCCCAAACCCGTTCTTGCTCGAGTACCTCTTGGGCGCGCAAAACACCTTTATGAGCCTCTGCTGCCTCATCAGATAAGTTAGTTAGCCATTCTACGGGAAACAATATATGCGCTTCAGCGAACTGACCTGACTCTACTTTATTCACGTGATAGGTAACGCTGCCATCATCGTGGATGCTCACGGTTCCATCGACCGGACCATGTCCCCACGCCTTCACGTTTTCACCAGGCACTATGGTTTGACCCTCTGGTACGGGAAGCCAAATATTCATCGTGACATTTTGAGAGCTTTCCGCCCAGCCTGCCCCAACATATTTCCAATACAGATCGGCTACATCCTCATAAGCTTGTGCAGCATTAGTAATCGTATAATCAATCTGAACTACCAACTTTTCGTTATGCGCAGAGAAGAACACGTAAAGCATGTTTCGCGCCAAGTCATATGAGTAAGCATCTTTGGAAGGGCCGCCTGCGCTTCGCCATTCAGTTGCAAATGGGACATCTTCTAGCTCGGTAAGGCCGCCAATAACTTCGCCTTTGGCGTTAGCTGAACCAATCGAAACAGAGCGAACATTTATCTCGCCATTTTGTGGCAGACTACCAAAATCCCACCACACTGCAGAAAAATCACCGTCGAAATCAAACACGCGTTGTTCAACGACATGAAGCGATGCGTCGCTTTCCACCTGCGCTTCTATGTTGACGCGTGGCATGGTATAAGATTTTGCGAACGCCTCGGCAGGGTTACACAACACGCTCATGAGCACTACAAGCAAAAACACCATGCATGCTACAACACCTGCTGCAACATGAACCAATCGCTGGTGGTTTAGGCTGTAATTATGTGGATGTGTTCCTCTCATCATGTTTTATCAGCTCTCTGTCCTTGCACATTCCCCAACGTCACGGTATCATAGCAAATCGCATCTCATTATTCGCGGAGAGCTGACCGAGAGGCCGAAGGTGCTCGCCTGCTAAGCGAGTATACGCCACAAGCGTATCTGGGGTTCGAATCCCCAGCTCTCCGCCACTTCTATTTTCACCCCTATTTTCTTCCACCGCGAGAATTCAGGCGCTTTGCACGCTGCGGCTTTTTGCGATATTCCGGATGGTGCTTTAAAAAGACCGCTCGACACCAGAGCGTGACACCCAAACAAATAAGCATAGTTAGCAAAAAGCTGAACGCCAAATCAAACACGGCATCATTGTGCTCAAACCATGCATATAAGCTCATGAGGGCAAAAAATACCGACGTGACAGATGTTATTCCAATAAATAGCTTGATAAGAATTTCTTTGGCTCGCGTAGGTGAATGCCTATAGGTCATCACCAGATAAATGATGGCGGCAAGCACAGCCAACACAAGTAAAAAGGGAATTATTCTTGAGAGGCGAACCAACATCATAAAAGGGTTATCCTTATCTGCTTATGTATCTAAGCTAAGGTGTCTTTGTAAGCTCTTAGCCTTTCGCTTCATTAAAACTGAACGTGAGGTGCGGTTGTTGCATCAGCCTGTGCAACAAAGCTATCTTTTTTGGTAAAACCGAACATGCCAGCTACGAGCACAGCGGGAAACGTCTGAATTGCGGTGTTATATTTCATAACCGTATCGTTATAGCTCTGGCGCATATAGCTGATTTTATCTTCGGTGGTTTCAAGCTGTGATTGCAGTTGTTGAAAGTTAACATTTGCCTTGAGATCAGGATAAGCTTCGCTCACAGCAAACAGACTTTTAAGCGCACCAGTCAAAACATTATCGGCGGCCATCTTTGCTTCCGGCGTTTGTGCATTCACCACAGCTGCACGCGCTTGCGTTACTTCATCAAGCGTTCCGCGCTCGTGAGCTGCGTATCCTTTGACAGTCTCAACGAGGTTCGGAATCAGATCGAGACGTCGTTGCAGCTGTACGTCAATTTGCGCCCAAGCGTTATCCACCATATTGCGCAATTTCACGAGATTGTTGTATAGAGCAATGAGCGCTATAACCAGGACAACCACAATAACAAGCACAATAATTAACACCACAGTCATGAGAGCGTTCCCCTTTTCACCATTTGCGCACGTTCAGCCGCAAAACCAAATTCATACGAACCAGGTCATTGTAGCACGGTGCGAATATATAACTTATGCACATATACAGTTGTTAACGCGTAGGAACCAAGGCAGCCTTAAACGAACCAAAAAGTGTTGCTCGTGCCCACAGGCCCATCTTTTGTGCTTGCGACGCAACAGCCGTTGCATTATCGAAGGTGTCACACACGGCAAACGTAGCTGAACCGCTACCTGACATCAGTGCACCTTGCACCCCGGCTTGCTCAGTGAGCCATGTGCGAATATCTGCTAGTTCCGGTTTAAGTGATTCCGAAGCGTACGCGAGATTATTCGCAAGGGGCACCTCTGCAGCTGATGTTGCTGAAAGCGCAGCGGCGCGAGTTTCATCTGAGAGCGGATACGGAGCCTCGTCGAATGCTTGATACGATTGCGCCGTTGAAACACCAAAATCCGGCTTCACTATTACAACAGGTTTATTCATTGGCTCAAGCATATGATCGAATGTATCGCCTACTCCTTTGAGGCACGTGCAACCTCCGTAGAGAAAAAATGCCACGTCAGCTCCGAGCTCTTGCGCGACTTGCTCTATACGTGGATCATCTTTGGGAATATCCCACAATGCCGCTGCCCCAATAAGTGCCGCAGCCGCGTCTGCCGAACCTCCCCCAAGACCTGCTTGAGATGGAATGTGTTTTTCCAAATGAACAAAAAGCGGTGTCGGATTTTCAAGTTCAAGAACCTCTGCGAGCCTGATAATTGCTTTCCAAACAATATTGCGCTGAGGCTGAATGGCAAGAGGCGCTATGCCTTCAAAGGCTCGTTCGCTCAGCTTCGCTATAACGGGAAGCCTCGCAGGCTTTTCGCCTTCAAGAGTCTCAGCGTCAAAGGCTGGCGTCTGTTCATTTTCATTGTCTGTCAAAGTTGTGTGTTGGCGAATATACTCGTAGTCTTTTTCGCTTGTTGCACGACGCATCCAAATGACGTCATGCAACATCAGTGCATGCATAATAGAAATTGCATCATGATATCCATCGGGGCGTTTTTCGCCGATGTCTAAAAAGAGGTTAACTTTTGCTGGCGCCACCAGCTTAATACCACTGCGCTTAAACGCTTGTAACTCAACCTCTTGCGCCGCTTTTGCGGTATCCATCATGTCAACGTGAGGCATCAGCCTTCGTTCCTTTCTTTTGTGCGCGACGTTGTGCAAAAAAATCTTTGAGTAACTGAGCGCATTCGTCTTGTTTTACCCCTGCAGTAACTTCAAACGTATGATTAAGGCGGTCATCAGCATTAATCTGATAGAGCGATCCAAGTGCACCCGCTTTTGAATCAGGTGCGCCATATACGCACCTATCAATTCGCGATTGATGCATAAGCCCGGCACACATGATGCAAGGTTCCAGCGTCACATATACCGTGCACCCGGTTAAACGCCACGTATCCAACTCACGTGCTGCTTGCTTGAGTGCTAAAAACTCGGCATGTCCCGCCGGATCGTTGGTGGCTTCGCGTAGGTTGCCCGCTTTCGCAATAATACGCGGCTCTGCGAGTGGCTTTCGTGTCGCAGGATCAACGGGAGCATACACAACGACAGCGCCTATTGGCACTTCACCGCCAGCAGACGCCCGAATTGCCTCATTTATGGCTAAAGTCATGTAGTCGTCATCTCTCATTGTTTTATTATATGGTATTATGAAAAGCGATCGGAAAATTACTGCATGACTTACATAGCAGTTAACATCCGAACCGTTAAGCGGAGGAATGGCCGAGTGGTTGAAGGCGGCAGTCTTGAAAACTGTTGTGCCGAAAGGTACCGTGGGTTCAAATCCTACTTCCTCCGCCAGTTTTCTTTTAAATCCCTAACATAGTAGTTCGGCTCAGAGAGCACAAGTTCGCCATAGTGAGCATAAGCTTGGCTAAGAGCGCACTTTTATGCCTATATCCCCCACTTTTGTATGCTAAATAAAAACCTGCTCAACCTTTATTAGCTGAACAGGTTTTTTCATCCTAATTTGCTCAAAGTCTGTCCTTGCGAAACCTTAGGTTCGCAAGGTTACACCACAACAAAACTATGCGCGATCCTCAAGCCGCACGTACTCTCGACCATTCGCAAACATTGATTTATACGCCGGGCGAATAATGCGCTTACCTGAAACGATCTCCTCAAAACGATGAGCAGCCCAGCCAGACATACGTGCACAGGCAAACAGCGGCGTAAACAACGACTCGGGAATTCCCATCATTGAGTAAACAAAGCCAGAATACATATCAATGTTGGCACACATATCTTTTTTCGTGCCCTTTTCTCGAAGGATGACCTCCGGAGCAAGTCGCTCAATGCTCTCTAAGAGTTTATATTCAGCCTCGTATTCGGTGCCTTGCGCAAGTTCAGCCGCAAAGTTTTTGCAGATGATTGCTCGTGGATCTGACTTTGTATAAACAGCATGGCCCATGCCATATACCAGGCCGGTTTTGTCATAAGCCTGTTTGTTGACGATCTTTGCGAGATATTCGGCAACTTCGTCGTCGTCTTCCCAGTTCTTCACCGCTTCTTTGATCTCTTTTTGCATTGCCAAGACCTGGTGATTTGCGCCACCATGCTTGCGTCCCTTAAGTGAGCCAATAGCACCAGCATATGCTGAATAAGGATCGGTATCGGACGAAGTCAAAACGCGTGTAGTGAACGTTGAGTTGTTGCCACCACCATGCTCCGCATGAAGACACAGCATGATATCAAGCATGCGAGCTTCTTCGGGAGTAAACGAACGATCGGGGCGAAGCATAGACAAAATGGTCTCCGCCGTTGATTGTCCCGGGATAAAGCGGTGCATGATCATAGAGCCATTGTTATAGCGCGCTTGTTGCGCATAATAGGTCAAAACCATAATGCGAGGTAATCGAGAAATCAAAGACATTGCTGTATGAATCTCATGATGAGCCGAACGATCTTCTGCGTCATCGTCATAGGCATAGAGCAAAAGGATTGATCGCGCTAGAACATTCATGATGTCAGGTGGCGTATCTCGCATAATCATTGACGCCGTAAAACCATCCGGCAGTTCGCGATACTCATCAATTGCTGAAATGAAGTCGCTCAGCTGAGTTTGTGTAGGCAACTCACCCATAAGCAGCAAATAGGTGATCTCCTCAAAGCTATAACGCCTTTCTTTGGGCTGGCCACCTAAAAGATCATAGACATCATAGCCGCGATAGCTCAAATGTCCTTCGTCAGCAATTTTGACACTGTCCGACACGACATAACCATGTACATTTGAGATGTTCGTTAGACCGGCCAAGACACCAGTACCATCTGCATTGCGCAAGCCGCGCTTCACATCGAAGTTCTCGTACTTGCTTGCATCAACTGAATTTACGCTTTGGAAATTGTCATAAAGCGAAATTTTCTTTTCTTCATCCATGGTGGCTCCTTCCCGCTGCCTCGTAATGCTTATTAGGGCACCCTGGCTCGATTCGTTCTGAAATATATTACCGAATGAGTCTTTTCATAGTAGCTTGTGGCGAAGAACTCACCAATACCTGCCCTATGCGTTAGGTAATCCCCTTCGGCGAATGCCACAAATAAGCAAAATGCCCGCCAAAAGCGAGCATTAAGAATTCTAAACAACTTGAAGTATGTAACAGAATTTATTTTGCTGCACCAATGCGGCAAATCGTGGTGCCGCAGTCAGGGCACTTGCCCTTCGTGATCGGCTTGTCGTTCTTGGTTACGCCCTCTACCGGGTCTTGCATCGTTTTCTTTGCCTTGCACTTTACGCAATATGCTTCAATAGCCATTGGTGCAAACACCTCTCTGTCTAACAATTGCGTGTCTTTTACACGCCATCCCGATTATTATTTTGTGCAGGTGAGACACCAACACGATGGCATATTATAATCTAACCCGATCAGGTAATTTGCCATAGTCTGTAAGCGGTTAAATTATCTTCAACAATTCCATAATGAAGTCTGCATTTTTGCGCAGTGTCTCTTCATTGGTATTCTCTAAAACGTCATCTGCTTGTGCAAAATATGCCGGTTTGCCATCTTTAATGCCACACAAATGCATAGCCTGGTATCCACGCTTAATAGCATATGATGCCGCGCTGTCCTTCCAAGTAATCTCGCTTTCTCCAACGGAAAGGTGGGATGCCTGAGAGGCTTTGCGAATATAACGTTTGATTCGCGAAGGGGTTTGCACCGTACGAAGCTTGCCCTCTTTGCTAATTACACACAAGTCTCCTGCACCTAATGCATCAAGATCAATAATGATTGAGCCGCGCATGTCTTGTTGATGCTCGTCTAAGAAAGCACGCATGCCGCCGTTATGCTCTAACTCAGAGCCAAGCGCGACAAACCAAACTTCGGTATTAATATCAGGATTGCGGAACTGATAGATCTGTTGCAACTCGTCTTCAACCTCCACCGGACCGGCGGCGGCAATAGCGGCTTCTTCTGCAATCTCTTCCGAATCGAGATCTGCAGACTCCATGCGACGAACCGAATATGCTCCGCCATTCCATGTATCGTCATCAAAAGAACCACTCGTTGCTGAGAAATCTTCGTTATAGCTATCATAGTCATTGGAGCGGAAGCTTTCCCAGCCACCGCGCTTAGCACCAACACTACGAGCCTCAAAATCCTCATCTACATCAAGCCACTCTTGCGTAGTAGGTTGTACGTTCTCTTCTTTATGACGGAACCTACCAAACAATCGCTGCATACGCGACTTTGGCATTTCAACATAACCAGGACCTGCAAAAGCGCCGGTTTCGGTCATGCTGTCCTGATAGGCTGAATCATCAACATCGTCTACATAAATATCTTCAGGATCAATGTTTTCGATGAGTTCATCTCCAACTGGGGCAAATGAGCCAGTAGCACCTGCCGGGACAAACGCCCCAGCAGCATTAACGCTCGCAATTGGCATAGCTGTTGTTTGCTCTAATGTGTTTTCAACAACCACATCCGTTGCATTAGTCATAGGCTGTGGTACTGCAACAACCGGATCCAAAGAACCAGTAACAGCGTCAATCTTGCCTGTTGAACCGGTGTCTTGTGGGTCATCAAGCGAAATCGTTGGCAATAAAGTCAGCAGGCTTTTTGCTGCTGTTTGCGAAGACGTTTGTGCTTCAGCCAATGGTGCGCGCTGTTTCGTGAGCTCTACCACCGGTGTGAGATTTGCTTTGGTTGCATCGATATCAGGAAGCTGAATAGCGGGACGCGCAGGAGCTGGAGCCTCGCTCTCAATAGTTGGCACCATTACACGCGGAGTGCCAGGCTTAACCGCTGATTTTACGGTAGGCACGAATTCAATGCTGGCGCCCTCTCGTTCAATTTGCACATCCGGCACATTGACCAACTTTGAGGCCTGTTGATCTTGAGCTTGCCCTGCTTCGCCTTCTGTTGTTAAAGCTGCATTTTGAGTATCTGTTTGCGAAAGTGGCTTCTGTGTCGCCCACTGAGGAGCTTTCACTTCGCGAATTTCATCTCGACCAGCTGCAAGACTCTCTTCGAGCTCATGTTCTACGATATTGTTAGCTTGTGCAAAATGAGCGGCCGATTCGACAACTGCAGCATCGAGTGCGCTTGCATACCGTGAGCGCTGTGCTGGTTTTTCTGGCTCCTCTTGCTTTTTTGCCTTAGCTTGAGCTGACTTAAACCAATCAGGTACAGAATCGTCTTCCTCCGCGGTGGCGGACTGTGCGTCTTGTGCCGCGTCCTGCACATCGGGAGTTGCTAAAACTTGCTGCTCTAAAGCTTCATCGGCTTGCTCTGCGTCAGCGAAAACTACAGCATCAAAGCCTGCACTTTGTTCATATTCGCCATCGTCTAAGCCATACGGGAGTGCCATTGACTCAGCTTCAAAGGTTTGCGCTTGTGCCAGCTCCTCTTCTTGTTGATTTCGCTGAGCGCGGGCAGCGCGACTGCGCATGGCGGCGAGCTCATCTGGTGAAGGCGCACCTTCTATAGGGTGTCCGATAAATGCTGCCATTGCAGCTTTTGCCGACGCTAAACGCAGTTCTTCGTCACCATAAAAATCATCCTCTTCACCAGAAGCTGATGTTGTGGGGCTGGCCATATAGGTCAGTTCGGTGCTTGGCAAAACTTCGCCACTTGCAACCGCCGCATCATAACCGTGGATCACTGTGTTGTCGCGGCGGGCAAGCTCTGCTTCGCTCACACACCCTTTGCCCACGCGGCGAGCAACTTCCAAAAGCACCGCGGTGCCTGCTGCGTTGCAGTTAGCGCCTTCGTTATAGGGGCTTATCTTATGCACAATACTCAAAATCGGCGATATTGCAGCAACAACGAGCAACACAATGGTAATGACGCGCAGAATAGTATTTCCAAGACCCTCAGCATTCGCGAAAACTACCGTGTTTATTGCGAGCACAACAGGGAGTAAAACCAAAGCGCCCACAATTACCCACTGCATAAGAGGAAGCAACTTCAACAGCGCCGGTAATGTTTCAGGGCGAACCTTTCCGCTGTCATAGCGTGCCACAAGAATAACCTTCAAACGGCGAGAGCTTCCTGTCTGAGAAGAAAAGCCAGGGTCATATTTCGCCACAACATTTTGACTAACACCCCGGCTTAATAAATTAGACAAAATTGGTTTATCAATTGCTTCTAGGACGTAGAGGACTGCAGCAATAGCAGTAACCACAATTGCCGCAACTCCCACAGCTGGGAAAATAAGGGCAACAATGGTAATCACAATTGAACATAAACAGCAGATCAAGTTTGCGAGGTTGAGATCAGGCGATCCTTTAAAGTCCTCCATGACCGCAGACAACCCAGCTTCTTGCTGCATTTGATCGGTTATATAGAGCGCAGCTTGTTGTTCCTCTTCGGTGCCAGCAGGTCGAGGACCAATTTCTTGCGATAAATATGCTACATGATCAAGTATTTCAGGCATACTGTTTGCCTTTCATAAGTAGTTATATCCAACTATGACATACACGTCTTAAGTATACGCTATTTAGTCTGTTTACCCAAATAATCACGAATTACCGCATCTGAAGCCCCTGCTTGTGTCTTTGCAGCCTCAAATGCTTCACTTGTTTGTTGTATAGCTTGATCAAAAGCTTCCTCATAAACGGATACGGGGTCTTCGTCTAAGTTTTGTGCTAGTTCTGCAGCTTGCCCATCAGCTTGATTATATGCATCGTTTTGCGCCTGAGCCTCTTCTTTGTTTCTATCTAATAAAGCCTGATCTGAAGCTAAGGCATAACCAAGTGCTTCTGTGCGTTTATCAATATAGTTGATATATGTTTCACGATTAACAGCAGGGTAATTTTGTTGAGCTTGCGATATCAACTGTTTTGCCTGGTTTAACGATTCAATGGCTATGGTTGTCTGTTCCATTGAGGCTTGAATGTTTTCTGTTGTCGGATCTTCTATAAGCACTGCCGCGGCACGTGCGTCTTCGTCTGCTTGCGCCACGGCATACCAACCATCCATCATTTGTTGTGCTGCGCTTTTTGAGCGGTTGGCTTCGGTCAGAATTTCAAGTCCATAAGAAATCATTGACTCTCGCGCTGAAACTGCACTGACTGTTTGATTCGCCACATCCTGATCATTAGTGTTAACTAAGTTTGCTGATGCCGATTTCGCAAGCTCACCAGCTTCTTTTAATGTAGGAGCGATTTCTTCGGTAGACTGCTTTATTGCGGTTAGTTTTTCGTCGGTTATCGACTCAAAGGGATCTTGGAGCTCATCATCAAGATTGAGCATGACGTTATCTGTTTCTGTGAGCAAGCTTATTGCATCCGATAAGTTCTGAACATAACCCTGTTCGGTTTGCTGAGATTTGTATAAGTAACCCGTACCAGTTGCAATGAGTGCCACGCTTATAATCACGATAACCAGAATCGCTGTCATGCTCCTTATTCGACGACGTTTTTTTCGGCGTGCAATCTCTTCGTCAAATGAAGCGTATCTCTTTGTTGTTTTTGCAGGCCTTTTAGATCCGATTATTCCACTTACGTGAGCAGTGGCGCCTTCTGGAGTATGCAAAGACGTCGCGCCAACAGTATTTGTGTTGTCGAAGTTTTGAGAAGCTTCTGAAGTGACAAGTTCATCGCTTTTTGCTTTTTGACTGCGAGTTTTTTTGTTCCCGTGAGGAAAAGCCGACATAACTGCACGGCCGTCATAAAAGCCTTTTTTGCGGCTTTTTTTACCAGAGAGCGTAAATAACGATACCTCGCCAACTAACGGCAGATCGTCTTCGCCACCGTTTAACTGCGCATTTTTTGCAGCGTCCAACACACTAAAAGACAGTTCGTTCGAAGTGCCTTCTGTGCGACGTTTAATATGCGCAGCATGGTTTAGTTTGTTATTTCGCTTTGCCATAGCCTGCTAAAACTCCGTGCTGTTTTAGGGTTACGAATTACCTTGGGTCTTACTGAACGTAGATGCAATCTCTGCAATTATCTCTTGAGCAGGTAATACTTTAATATTTTGTGACGGAAGTGAATTCAAAAACGTCTTTCCATAACCCTTAGTTACCAGTCTATTGTCCGCTAAAATGAGTATTCCTGTATCAGTAGACTTACGAATTAGTCTACCAGCTGCCTGCTTCGTCTCTAAAACCGCAGCTGGTAAGACATAATGACGCCAAGCTTGATCATCGTGAGCTGCTCTTTCGCACGACAGCGGATCACTTGGTTTTGAGAAAGGCAGTTTTGGTATAACGACTCCTCTTAATGTTGCGCCTGGAGCATCAAAACCTTCCCAAAAACTCTTAAGTGCAAAAAGCGACAGGTGCTCATCTTTTACAAAATCATCGCGTAAACCCTTAACTGACACACCCCATTTTTGACACACCAAACGCAAGTCATCGGTTTTTAATTGTGGTTGCACGACGTCATAACATGCTTCCATCTCTTTGCGATTAGTAAACAACGTCAACATTGAACCTTGTTGTGCTTTATGCACTTCAACAAGTAATTCTTGGAGCGCTGATAGATATTGTGGCGAATTTGGCTCGGGCATATCTTGCACAACGTAGACCGTCATTTGATTGTCAAAGTCGTAACTTGATTTAACTAAACAGCTTGAAGCGACTGAATACTCTCCGCTATTGAGTCCTAGTGCCACTTCGAAAGGTTTAAAGCTTTTATTTACGGTCAAAGTAGCTGACGCCAAAACAACCGAGTGAGTGTGCGAAAACAGTTTGTCGTTTAGTTTCTCGCCAACATTGAGCAAAAGACCTTCAAGTACATCAGTTTGGCGGTCTTTCTTTTTATTAAGTTTTGCTGAATAAGCATAAGTGTCTTCAGGATTGGTAAGAATAATATTTACTGCATTAATCTGTTCTTTTAACTCAATAGCCACGAGTGCAAGTTCGCGCTGTACCTCTGTTGCACCATCGATGTCTTCTAAAAAGCCAACAAGATCCTGGCAGGTAAGTACAACTTTTTCTGCACGCTTTTCTAGCTCTACACCGAGCTCAACTAATTTCTGAAATGTCTCAGATGATCGAATTTCGCTATTAATCCAAAGCTCAATAGTGTCATAGGATTTGTTTCTCTTGTTTGAGTCGAAATAGAGCAAATCTTTCAAATGGGAACAAAACTCACGGGCTACCTGCGAATACTGTATGGCTGCTGCTTTCGCTTTACTATTTAAACTATGAAATAGTGTGCAATTTTCTCCTATAAGATTTTGCTCTACTTTACGCTCGGTTCGTTGAAACACATTGCGTGAGTTTTCTGATTCGCCAATCTGCCCCACCAAACGCATTATTTCTTCAGCGTTAAGATCAACTGAAAATGCGCGTCTCGCCTCGTTTTCCGCACCATGGGCCTCATCTAAAATCCAATAGCGCAACGGCGGCAGCAAACCACCATCAGCGGCCTGGTCACAAAAGAATAAACTATGATTTGTGACAACAATATTTGCAGCCTCTGCTTTATGTCGCGAGCCATGAACGAAACATATGTTCCCATAAAATGGACATTTACGACGAAAACACTCTTTGCTTGTCGTGGTTATTGATCTGCGCGGCAAAACCCTATAATCAATTTTTAAGCTATCGAGGTCATCGTATTCAGATTGTTCAATATAGGACAATAGTGCTGCATAAGCTGGTGCTTGGGACACTTCCTTTCCTGCTACCTCACGTATTCCTATACCATCGTGGCCAATTCGGTTGATTTTTCTTAAGCACGGATAATGCGAAAACCCTTTCAGCGCTGCAAATTCAATTTTTTTGAATTGAGGATTTTGAAGTGCTAATGCCTGACGAAGTGCTGGTAACTCATGATATACCAGCTGGTCAAGTAGTGCGTTTGTCTTTGTCGCTACCCCAATGCCAATGTTATTGTTAAGTGAGGTTAATACGGCTGGAACCAGATAAGCCATTGATTTGCCTACCCCTGTTCCCGCTTCAACCATCAAATTTTCAGAGGAGGCAAATGCCGTTCTGACAGCTTGAGCCATTTCAAGTTGTTCAACTCGTGGTTCAAAATCACTATATAAGCTACCAACGAGACCTGCTTGGGAGAAGGCTGCTTCTATATCTGCTGGCTGCGGAAAATGCAGCGCCCTATCCGGATCTGCCGCAATATCATCGGCATCGATTTTTGGTTTTCCAATACTGTTCGTAATTCTTTCTTTCCGCATTGTGCGAAGAGAGAAGTTTGTATCTGTAAATGTTATTGCATCATCTTTAATTGTAGAAGCTTCTTGTTGCTCAACCTCTTTTTCGTGTTGCGCTGTATATTTTTGAGCAAAATACTCAAAGACTATTTGTGTTGGCCAGAGATCTACTGTTGTTAAATTTGCAATTTCACAAACAAGGGCGCTCGGCATACTAGCCACACCCGCCAATAGTATTCGATATATGGCACAAGTAGCTGCAACATCGTCATCAGCACGATGGGTAGAAATAGGCGCGCCAAATGCTTTAACAAGGTCAATCAGCCTATGTGACTTCAATCGTGGTAAAGCAATACGAGCCAAATCTAATGAGTCAATCCATTGGTTTGTTAAAAGAGGATAACCACTCGGATGTTTTGTTGTAAACGTTTTATCGAATTCTGCGTTATGGGCAATAATTTTTGCGTCACCAACAAACGCTACTAAATCCGCTAATGCTTCATCTGGTGAGGGCGCATCTTTCACATCATCATCGTGAATGTTTGTTAAATACTGCACATCATCAGGGATTGGTTTGCCGGGATTCACAAACGTATTAAACCACTCGACGATTTCTCCATCCTCCATTCTTGCAGCTGCAATCTGGGTTAATTCATCATGATGGAAAGAAAAGCCTGTGGTTTCGGTGTCTATTACCACGATATTAGAATCAAGTACATCAAACTTTGCTCTTTTAGCTATATCAGAAAGCTGATTATAACGATCTATCACATCATCAGGAGTGCCTTCGAGAATATATTGAGCTAGAATTTCAGAGCTATTATTCATAATTTTATACGTTTTGTCCTCTTCTATATACTTAGTGCAGTTTCCGAATTATCTCATGATTCCTGCCCAAAATTCTGCATAAGTTCAATTTGCTACGCTATAGTAGTCTTAAGACATGTTTGGGGGTTATATGGCTCAAGATCAGTTTTTCGGAACTTATTATTCTTTTTACACCGCATCAAAAAAAGATGCTGCTATTTTACTAGGTGCAGATAATCTCGTTGGTGACACTTACGATATTGTCTTTAAAAACAAAGATAATAAAACCACTGCATGGTTATTAAATCGATTTAGCCAAGAGATTGGCTATTTTAATCAAGAGGAATCTCGGCAATTATCCCTTTTACAAGCTAAAGATTGGAAGATTAAAGCCGTCTTGTCTTTTGTAGCATTTAGCGAAAGTCCTCAACCTGGGTATTACTGGGGCGAATGTGCAATTCTATCGTGGCAAAAGTCTATTGATGAACCAATGGCAGTTTTTCTGGGTAAGATTTCAAAGCGTATTGGTGAAGGAATACGACCAAATTTAGAAATCGGCAAGCAAGGCGTGCAGCATATTATTGAGTCTGGAGGAAACTGGCAACCAACGACTACTATTCCTCTGCCAGCTAAAAAACCTGGCACTGTAATCATGAAGTCTCACCTTAAACTCTCTGAGAAAGTCATTGAACAAGGGAGAAAAGGAAACAAGGGTTGCTATGTTATTAGTTGGCTATTTTTGTTAGCACTTGTCGCGTTAGTCGTAATCTTTGGTAAATCCTGTATTGGTTTTTAATTAAGAAGGGTGCTTATGCGCCCTTCTTAATTACTCTTCTAAAGCAAGCTCAATAAGCTCTTTACATAATTCCGAGAACGTTTGTCCTGATGCTCGAGCTGCATCTGGTAACAACGATGTAGCAGTCATACCGGGTAAGGTGTTTGTTTCTAGAGCCCATGCTTTTCCTGAATCATCCAAAATAAAGTCAGTACGAGAAACACCTCTACACCCAAGTGCATTATGAGCGTTAACAGCAGCTTCTTGTATCATTGAAGTCAGATCAGCATCTATTTCCGCAGGACAAACGTGACTTGACCCGCCAGGTTTATATTTTGAGTCAAAATCATAAAAGTCACCTGTTGGGATAATTTCAATAATTGGTAATGCACGAGCTTTATCATTACCAACAACTGCAACGGTTAATTCTTTGCCTTTAACATATGATTCAACTAATACATGATCATCAAAGGTTAAAGCGTCTTGGATAGCCTGTTGTAGATCTTCTTTTCCAGAAACGATATATACGCCAAGTGTGCTGCCTTCTTTACTTGGTTTCACCACGCAAGTTTCCCCGACTTCACTTATTATTGCGTCTAAATCGAGACCTTCACTAGAGGTTAAGGTAATAGAAGTAGGCGTATATATATCGTTGTTTTTATAGAAGACTTTTGTTTTTGCTTTATCCATAGCTAATGCGCTTGACCAAACATTAGATCCAATATAAGGCAGGCCTATAACTTCCAGAAAACCTTGCATTGCGCCGTCTTCGCCATACTTGCCATGTAAACATAAGAAGGCTATATCAAAGTCACCATCAATTAATTCTTTTAAGTCTTCTTTATTAGCAGGATCTAGTTCTGTAACATTAAAACCAGCCTCAACGAGCGCTTCTTTTGCGCCTCTTCCTGACATGAGTGATATCTGGCGCTCACCACTACGTCCTCCAGCGAGTAATGCAACACGTGTTTGCGAAGGTGTTATTTTCATACTTAATAAACCTCCTAGACTGGTTTAGTATAGTCAAATAAGAAGTCGTTCAATTATACGGCAGGCTACAAACCAAATAAACTGTTTCACGTGAAACAGTTGAAGTATTTTTCATATAATGCCAGGTTATTACATTAAAACACTTTTTAGGTATAATCAAATTATGAATACAAACTCAAAAGAATCACTAAAAGCATACTCTTATCCTGAACTTAAAAACCTCGTACAGGAATTGAAGATCCCTCAATTTCGAGCTAAACAACTATATGAATGGCTTTATCTTCACCATGTTTCTTCTTTTGACGAAATGACAAATCTACCTAAGCCTTTAAGAGAAACGCTTAAGAGCGAATTTACTTTATCAAATTCCACTATTATCAACGTTCAGATATCTCAAGATGGGACTCGAAAATATCTTATCAAGCTGGATGATGAGAATCTTATCGAAACCGTTGGTATACCTTCTAGAAACGGTCAAAGATTAACGGTTTGTTTTTCAACACAAGTTGGTTGTCTAATGAAGTGCTCTTTTTGCGCTACAGGTAAAGAAGGCTTTACAAGAAACTTACTTCCTGGTGAAATCTGCGATCAAATCCTTCTGGTACAGGAGGATTTTAATAAACGGGTTACAAATATAGTAGGAATGGGTCAAGGCGAACCATTTTTAAATTATGGCAATGTTATTAAAGCACTAGAAATATTGAATGATCCTCAAGTAATTGGAATTGGTGCAAGACATATCGCCATCTCAACTTGCGGTCTTATTCCTCAAATTAATCTTTTTTCCCAAGTAAATGAACAGTACATTCTTGCAGTCTCATTACATTCTGCGATTCAGACTACAAGAGACAACTTAATGCCAAAGGTAAAACAATATTCTCTCGACGCTCTAAAACGCGCTCTAAGCTCTTATATTGATACAACTGGAAGGAGAGTAACATTAGAATACGCCATGATGAAAGATATTAATGACGATGAAGACCATTTAGAGGCTCTTATTGAGTTTTGTAAAGATCTCTTATGTCATATAAACCTTATTCCACTGAATATAATTCCAGACTCAGATTACCAACCAAGTACATCTCAAACACTTAGTTATTGGACTAAAACCTTAAACAATGCTCATATTGAAACTACCGTAAGACACTCAAAAGGTAGTGACATTGCAGCTGCGTGTGGTCAGTTAAAAAATACTCTTTCGATTAATTAGTAACGGGGCTCTCAATGGAGCCCCGTTTTAATAAGAATGTTTCACGTGAAACACTTTATTATTCCTCATTATGAGTAATATATTCGAATAATCGTTGTAAATCATCTTCGTCTTTAAATTCGATTTCGATTTTATTTTTTCCTTTAACTGATTTAACTCGCACGTTAGTTTGAAGAGATTCCCTTAAATTACGAGCAACAGTTTTAAACATCTTTGGCATTGGTTCACGTGTTGATGTATTGGTGTTCTTTTTTCCAGCTAACAAACGTGCAATTGCTTCCGCTTCGCGTACTGAAAGTTTCTCTTGTACTAATTTATCAGTAAGTTTTTGACGTCCTTCTTTTGAAGGTATAGATAAAATAGCACGTGCGTGACCTGCGGTTATTTTATCTTCAAAGAGTAACTGTTGCGCATCTTCAGGTAATTCTAAAAGCCTAAGAGCATTTGCAACAGTAGATCTTCCTTTTGATACCGCTTGAGCGACTTCAGCTTGCGTCATCTTTCGACGCTCCATCATTCTGCGGTAACCATAAGCTTCTTCAATAGGATTCAAATCAGAACGTTGAATATTCTCAATAAGAGCTAGTTCTAACGCTTCGTCATCATTAGCTTCTTTAATACGGATAGGTACTTTCTTTAATCCTGCTAATTGTGATGCTTGCCAACGACGCTCACCAGCAATGATCTGGTATTTATTATCAGTTAATGGGCGTACTAAAATAGGTTGAAGTAGGCCATCTTTTTTAATAGACGAGGCTAATTCCTCTAACTCTTCTTTATCAAAGTTCGTTCTCGGTTGATCCGGATTAGGCTCTACCTGCTTAATATCAACCTCATCAGTGTTTTTCTTCTCTTCAATAGCACTTATATTCGTTTTTAAATCTTTTTTATCTTGATCTTCTTTTGCAGTAGAAGGATGTTGTTTTATTTCTCGTTCTACTACAATTCCCTCTTCTGCAGCTAAAGGATCTATTATTGTGGCGCTTTCTTCTACTTCAACACGAACTCTATTTGGAGTGGTTTCCATTGGCGTTGCTTCTTCCATAGATCCACTTAAAAGTGAGTTCAAGCCGCGTCCTAAACCTTTTTTAACATTATTAGCCACGTTGCACCACTTCCTTTGCTAGATCCATATATGCGATAGCTCCCTTTCCAGCAGGATCATATGTAATAATAGGTTGTCCATAACTTGGAGCTTCTGATAACTTCACAGTTCTTGGGATCAATGTTTTAAATACTGACTTTCCGAAATAATTGCGTACTTCCTCAACGACCTGGCGAGACAACGTAGTTCTTCCGTCATACATTGTTAAAAGCACGCCATAAATATCTAATGTCGGATTCAAGCGTGATTTGACACGTTTCATTGAATCAAGAAGTTTTGTCACACCCTCTAAGGCGTAGAATTCACATTGGATTGGAATTATTAATTTATCTGCAGCAACTAAAGCATTAATAGTTAATAGACCAAGCGCTGGAGGACAATCGATAAGAATATAGTCATATTTACCACGTAATGACCCAGTAGCATCTTTTAATCGATTCTCTCGAGCCATCTCAGTTACTAATTCAACCTCTGCTCCAGCAAGATTTATTGTTGCTGGAACTATATCTACACCTTCGCAGATATCTGGAATAATAACCTCTTCAATAGGAACATCGTTTAATAAGACGTCATAAATGCAGTTCTTGATTTGGCTCTTCATAACACCAAGACCACTAGAAGAGTTACCTTGTGGATCTAGGTCTACTAATAATACTTGCTTTCCGAGTGATCCTAGCGCCGCAGCTAAATTAACAGCAGTTGTCGACTTTCCGACACCGCCTTTTTGATTAATAATCGCAATAATTTTTGTTTGCCCGATAACATGTTTTACCGGAGCTTTATCTTTATATGTCTTCAAAGGAGGCATTGGAACATCTTGGATAGGTTGCTGTATTACAGAACGCTCAATTACTTCAATTTCTTCTTCAAAATCATTATTAGTATCATTATCGGTTTCTAATTCTGATATATATTGAGAAGATTGAGTAATTGATTCATTATCTCGTTTTTCACGCTTTAATCCATCAAAGAATCCCACAAGGACCCCCTTTCATATTGATTGCACAGTATACCTTGTTTTTAATGTTTCACGTGAAACATTAAAAACAATCTTTGTTCTCCGGTTAAAGTGAACCGACTAGCAATAATTATTAAAGTGGTTTCTTTTGAGCAAACCCAGTTTTTCTTGGTAGTTTGATTGATGGCTTAGCAACTTTTTCAAATACTACTATACAACGATGTGTGTCATATAATTCAAAATCTCGTCGTGATATTAATTTCATGCCAAGCTGTTTCTCGAGACTAACAGCTTTATTGAACTCAGTGTCTTCTAATTTACTTTTATAACAAATCAAATATCCCCCTTTAATTAAAAGAGGGGAAGCAAATTCCATAAGAATCGATAATTGAGATAATGCCCTTGCTGTAATTACTGCGAAGCTATTTGCTTGCTCTCTTGCTAAGTCTTCAATTCTTCCATGATAAGTCGAAACATTCGACAACTGCATCTCATTGATAATCTCATCAAGAACTGTAATTTTTTTACCAACTGAATCTACAAGCAAAGTCTCTCGACCAGTTGAAATTGCGAGCGGAATTCCAGGATAACCCGCGCCACAACCAATATCAGCATATCTACCTTGAGGTGCGTTGTTTATTTCTTTTAATCCAGTGAGTGAATCTTCAATATGAAATTTTTTACCTTCTTCAAAAGAATCTATACGAGTTAGATTAGTAATTTTATTTGCTTCTAACACTAGATTGAGATGTTGTTCCAATAACGC
This sequence comes from bacterium D16-34, assembly GCA_003612515.1. Classification (GTDB taxonomy): domain Bacteria; phylum Actinomycetota; class Coriobacteriia; order Coriobacteriales; family Eggerthellaceae; genus Xiamenia. Next base: position 463,735 of record RAZB01000001.1, on the reverse strand, counting down.
TTGATTTGATTCTGTCATATAAATTCCTCTGCTTATAATAATTTAATCAGTATCATAAAAAAATGTCTGGATAGTCACTAGTACTATCCAGACATTCTATAAATACTATAAAGATTAAATTAAACTGGAATTACAACCACGTGTCGAGCACTACCTTCTCCTTCAGATGCTGTCTCAACACGCGCATCTTCACGAAGAGTGATGTGTATAATTCGACGCTCATAAGGAGTCATCGGACGCATCTTAATACTACGTTGCTGATTAACTGCTCGATTAGCAGTAGAGCGAGCGATTGATTCTAATTTCTCACGTTGACGGCCTTTATAGCCTTCAACATCAATGACTACTGGATAGCGAAAACCAATAGTACGAACAGTAATCGCTGAAACAAGGAATTGAAGAGCATCTAAAGTTTTACCATGGCGACCAATAAGAACAGCAAGGTCATCACCAGTTATATCTAAGATCAACTCTCCTTCGTCACCCTCATACTCATCAATGGTAACTTCACCAACATCAAAGTATTTCAAAATATCTTGAAGCACACTGATTGCGGTATCAGCAATATTATCGATATCTTCATCTGTTAACTCGTCTTCAACTACTTCCTCATTGAGTGTTTCGTCAATCTCAATTGTCTCTTCTTGAGGCTCGATTTCCTCTACCATAAATTACTCCTAACTATTGCCAATCAGCTTATTATTAAGCTGTGAACAGTAAAATAAAAAAGGATATAGATAATTATATCCTTATAAGTAGTTTAACGTTTTGAGTTACTCTTCTTTTTAGGACGAGGTTTTTTATTCTTTCTTGTTACATCAACTTCAATTGGTTTAACTTCAATTATTTCTTCTTTCTCAGCGTCGCGACGCTTCATTAAACGAAGGGAAACCTGTTGTTGAGCAATTGCAATTAACGAAGATGTACCCCAGAACAACAATACACCTGCAGGTGAGCTCCAACTAATCCACAACATAAAGAGAGACATCACACCTGACATAATAAGGGTTTGATTACGTTGTGGATTATCTTTTTGCCCACGCTGCATGAGAATCATTGGTAAGAATGTTGCTCCGGCAAAAATGAGCATCAAAACCAAATAAGGAACAAATGTTCCAATTCCATAACCAAATGCCTCAGAAGGAGACATAACTAAGTTCGGAACAATATTGTAAAACTCATAGGTAGTATTACCTACACGGTCTGCCATTTCACGTAATACTTGAAACAAAGCAATAAAGATAGGCATCTGAAGCAGCATAGGTAAACATCCAGCAAGTGGATTGAATTTCACCTCAGCATAGAGCTTCTGCATTTCTTGCTGCATGCGCGTTGGATCATTTGAATACTTGCGTTGTATCTCTTGGATAAGAGGTTGAACTTTTTGCATTTGATAAGAAGACTTTGTCTGCTTATGCATTAATGGGGAGATAAGTATACGGAAAATAATTGTGACGATAATAATTGCCAAGCCCCAGTCGCCACACATATTGTAGAAAAACTCGATTATGCCAAAAATCAAGTCTTTAAAATACTCCCACATTTACTTATATCCCTTCTATAAGAGCACCTGTTCCATAATAACAATTATGGAACAGGATCATATCCATGCGGTCCGCCTGGGCGACATTTTAAAATGCGCTTGGCGGTTAAAACAAATCCTTTTTTAAATCCATACCGACGAAAAGCTATCATCCCATACTCAGAACAGGTAGGGGTGAATCTGCAGCAGGCAGGAAATAAAGGAGAGATAGCACTTTGGTAAAACCTAATTAAAAAGATAGCTATACTAGTTAGTAGTTTTTGAAACTTCTCCCTCATATAATCTATCCTTTATTATTCCAGCATTAAAAAGTGCTTTCTCACTTGCAGTAAGCACTTTACTATAAGAAACCTCACAAATATTTGATTTTGCAAGAAATACTATGTTATACGCACTCCAAGGTCCTTTAAGATCTTGACAAATTGCGCGCATCCGTCGTTTTGCTTTATTTCGCCAAACTGCGTTTCCGTTCTTCTTACCCGCAATAAAAGCAACACGACCATTAAGGTCGTGCTCTTTTTTTGGCAACATTATTAATGTTAAATATGGTGTTCTTAGACGCTTGCCAGAAGAAAAGAGATTAGCTATCTCTTCTTTTGATTTGATTGTTTCCAATCAAATCTCACCTTAGACGCAAAGACGCTTGCGGCCTTTTGCGCGGCGCGCGGCCAATACCTTACGTCCGCCTTTCGTAGCCATACGAGCGCGGAAACCATGGCATTTGGCGCGTTTACGAGTATTTGGTTGGTAAGTGCGCTTCATGTTAGTCCCTTTCATTTTTTACATAGCAACTTAAGAAGTATAGCTATATCACTTTAAAAGTCAATGATTACCTTGTATTTTGATAAAAAGTTTCAAAAGGATAGGTATAAGGTAATCTCACTACAACTCTCTAACAGTAAAACTTTGTTTTGTTCGATTTTTGCAAACTTACTTTTCTTAAAAATGTTGGAAATGTTGATAACTTTAGAATCATTCAAGGAAGAGTGTGGAAAACCCTTTTTTAAGAGGTAAGTCAAGTATTTTTTTGAGGTCAACTTATCTTACATTTTACCAGGTCAGAGTAATTTGATAATTCTATTTTTGCTATTTGATCAGGCTTTTTAGAACAAAATCAATTCACTAAAATAGTTAAAGTTTTTTAAAATCCACAGAACCCCATGTCAAACAAGAATCGGCTTAAATTGTACTTAAAAAGACTCAATTTAGAGATTAAGACTGTTTGTTTTATAACAATCCGTTGTGGTTTTCCACAACTTACGAGTTAATTATTCGACTGTTTCAGTTAGTTTTCAACATTATTCGAATAAATTGTTAATAACTTTATATAATCCCTGATGAATTTGTTTTTATTAGTTTCAAATTTATTGAATTATTACTATATTCCACCGGAATAATTATTCAATTGATAGAAAAAATGCCTGAAAACATATTACAATGATGAATAATTTATTCAGAATCTAATGAATGTTTCTTCAATAGATAGAATTACAAACTTGAATATGAATGAAAACGCAGATAAAACGATGAATACAGACAACAACATTTCACCTAATTCGCCAGATTATACTTTTGTGGATTCAGTTGCCAGAATTGCGCTTTATGATGATTTATTAAGTGCACCTCGCGTTACTGAAATTCAGCCTAATGAAACTGCGGTATTTTTAGAAACATTAGCCTCTACAATCTATAATCTCTCTCATGAAATAGGTGGAACAATTCCTTACACTATTATTAGGGAAGTAAGTGAAAATTTTATTCACGCTCAATTTAATGAACCTACTGTCACAATATTAGATAAAGGTAATACGATTCAATTTACCGACCAAGGTCCTGGTATTGAGCAAAAAGAAAAAGCACTTCGTCCTGCGTTTACTACAGCTACAAAAGAAATGAAATCCTACATCCGAGGAGTAGGGTCAGGATTACCTATTGTTGCTGAATATCTAGAAGTGTCTCATGGTTATATTACTATCGAGGATAATTTAGGTGCTGGTTCTGTAATCACAATAAGTCTTAATAAGACTAAAGACGCTACAGCACAACAAGTAATTACTAATGACCCCGTAGAGCAATCCTATACGGCGCAAACCCAGGTTTCGGCTAATAGTTTTACTCAAACAACCATTCAACCGGAACCAACACAAACCTATGTCACACCAGTTATGCAATCAACTACCGTGGCACAACCCGTGCAATACCCCACACAACAAACAGTATTACCTGGGGTAACACAACAACAAAACATTCAACCTCAAACTATTGCTGTTCCAATAACCCAATTCCCCATACAACAGCAAACAGCTTATATTCAAGTACCAAAGTTAGATGAAAAAGAACGCATGATCATTATTGAGCTCCTTCAGCAAAACTACCTCGGAGTAACCGATCTCACTCGTCTAACTAACATTGCACAAGCAACCGTTCATTCAAAGTTAACGAAATTAGAAAAAAATGGCCTCGTAATCACTGTTGACACACCACGTAAAGGACTGAGAACTTTAACTGAATTCGGTGTGAGTGTAGCTAAAACGTTGTTATAGTAATAAAGCAGTAAAAGTAGAAACCAGCTGAGGTAGTAATACGATGGATAGTAATACCTTAACCCAATCTTGGAATAGCGTTTATGAAAAGATCAAGACTTACGATGGAGTTACGCCATCACAAGTTGATGCTTTCTTTTCTCGCATACAACCTCAAGCAATGAGTGAAGGTTTTCTCATGCTTACCGCTGATACTGACTTCATAAAGTTTTTTATCGAGCGTGAGTTTTTACCTTATATCAAACGTGCATTAGAAGAGCAATTTTCAGTGCCTTTCACTGTTATGATAGAAGTAGATCCACTCGTAGATCAAAGTGCATCACTTAGTACTGAAGTCATTACGCCTCATATAGCTGTTTCACAACCAACAGTACCAGCTCCACAACAAACCCAATCTATCACCGTGGCACAAAATACGAATGCTCAAATAGAACCTGTTTCACATAATAATAGCTTTCCAACTGTAGAGAATCTTTTAGATGATCCCGATTACTATATCGAAGAACCTACGCAGCCTAAAAAGGCAAAACCGGCCTTTTCTCAAAATAATACCTATTCAAGCTATACCTTTGAAAACTTCGTTATTGGTGATTCAAACAGAATTGCTCATACTATGGCCGTGACAGTTGCAGAACAACCTGGCAGGCAAACCTATAATCCATTGTTTATCTACGGACGAAGCGGATTAGGTAAAACACATCTGCTTTGCGCAATGAGAAACTATATCGAAGACACTCGTCCAGAATTAAATACTATCTATGTGGACGCTGACGAGCTCGTTAATAACTATACGGAATCTGCGCTGGCGTACGATAAAGATAAGTCAAGTTATAAAAACTTTAAAGATTTATATGAAGATGCAGATGTTTTATTTATTGATGACGTTCAACAATTACAAGGTAAAAAACAAACACTTGATATCGTTTTCCAAATCTTTAATACCTTAATTCATAAAGGTAAACAAGTTGTTTTATCTGCTGATCGCGCCCCTCATAACATTGATATTGATGAACGATATTACTCTCGTTTTAATCAAGGTGGCACCTTTGATATTCAACCACCCGAATTAGAAACAAAGCTTGGAATTATTAAGCTTTATATCAAAGACTATAACCAAACAAATCCGTTCGACACCGTAGAGATTCCTGACGACGTTCAGCTTTATATTGCAGAAAACTCTGGTCCTAATATTCGCGAGCTAAAGAGTGCTGTCCTTAAGATTATCTCGAAAATTAAAATCGAACATCTCAGCGATATGACAATCTCGGATGTTCGTCGAGAATTAGAAAATCACTTCTCTGGTGGATCATTTAGGCGATTCACCTCAGATGACATTATCGAACAAGTAAAAACTTTCTATAAAGTAAGTGATAAAGATCTTAAATCATCTAATCGTGCACATAACGTAGCTTTCGCAAGGCAAGTTGCATTCTTTTTAATTAAGCAATTCACTGATCTCACCTTCCAAGACATTGGTAAACAATTCAATCGTCACCATTCAACGGTCATAACTTCAGTACAAAAGATTGAAAAATTAATGATCACTGATAGGGAAGTGAGCGAAGAGATTGATGTGCTTTCAAAAATGATTCGCGAAGGATAATTGAAGAAATTGTGCAAATTGCGATGTTAGTAACTTCAAGTAAACCAAGAGGAAACTTGAAGGAAAATGACAAAATTTATTGCAATGATAAATAATTCTATAAACCATACAGCTTACTTAACAACTTCACCTCAAAGTTGTTAATGCTTATATATTGTGTCTCATGTGGGTATTTATTTACTTTTCCACAAACTAACATGCCTTATTAAGATTATGAGTAATACAAATATATAGATATAAGAAATGAATTAATAATTACCGATCACACTTGTGATCGAGATGACAAAATTTTATTAAGGTGTGCGATACTAGCACTCTACGAAAACTAACCATATGTATGATTTGAGGGTCTGTATGAAATTCAGTATTAATAAGACTGAACTGCAAAATGCTCTAGCAGTTGTAATGAAAGGTACTTCCACTCGTTCAACGCTGCCAATTCTTTCAGGTATTTATATTGAAACACAGCAAGACTCTTTGCTTTTACAAGCAACTGACTTGGAACTTTCCATTCAGTATCACACTTCAGCGCTTATTGACGAACCTGGAAAGACTGTTTTACCCGGTAAATTGTTCTCTGATATCGTCAAAAGTATGCCTGATGCAGCAATTCATCTTGATATTAATGATAATTCCGCTGTTATCACCTGCGATACTTCATCATTTTCTATTAAGACATTATCTGCTGATGATTTTCCTGGATTTCCTCATGTTGATATCGAACAAGAAATTTCTGTTCCGTTCGACGCCTTTGCTTCTATGGTTAAACGAGTTGCACGCATTGTCTCTAAAGATGAAAGTCGCGGAGTACTCCAAGGTGTTTTGATCACTTTGAAAGAAAATCAATTGCGTTTAGTGGCAACAGATTCTTATCGTGTTGCAGTAACTGATGCTGAAATTCAAGCCTCTGAAGCTGCTGATTTTCAAGCGGTAATTCTCGGTTCGTTTTTACAAGAAATCGCTTCATTACCTCATAGTGAAAGCCCGATATCTATTGCGTTGTCAGAAAACCAGATTGTTATGAAATACCAAGATACCGTATTTATTAATCGCCGCATTGAAGGTAATTACCCAAATTATCAACAGCTTCTTCCAACTTCTTACGCAACGCGTATTGAAATTCCAACCGATATACTGATTGCGGCAGTAAAGCGTATTTCTTTACTGAGTCCCAATAATTCATGCGTTAAATTTGATATCAACGTTGATTCTCAAACACTTCAACTTTCATCTGTTGCACAGGATGTTGGTTCAGCGCAAGAAATGCTGCCAGCAACAGTTTTGGGTGAAGATAACGTAATCGGCTTTAACTATACCTATATTATTGATGGCCTTACTTCGATCATGACCGATAAAGTAATTTTTGAAATGCAAGCTCCAAATAAACCAGGCGTCTTGAAAGCGGATCTTGGTGAAGATTACCTATATCTCGTTATGCCGGTTAAAACAGATTAAAGTTAATCAGGTTTCACGTGAAACTAAGACTAAATAGATTAGAATTTCAAAATTTTAGAAATTATCAGCACTTTGAGCTTTCTGATATTGGAAATCTAACTATTTTCGTAGGTCCAAACGCTGTTGGAAAAACAAATATCATTGAAGGCATGCAGCTGCTTACAGCGCAGTCCTCTTTTCGCCACCCAAAAATCGAGCATCTCATTTTGCAAGGAGAAGAGGTAGCTCATTTAAAAGCAGAAGTAGCCGATGATACGAGACGCTTAGATTTCGAACTTCAACTTGCCTATAAAACAAAAAAGCATCTCTTAAATGGGAAAGTTCGAAAAATTATCGACTTGAAAGGCATTTTACCTTCAGTGGTATTTACTCCCGATGATTTAAGTCTCATGAAAGGTTCATCTTCAGTGCGTCGACGAACACTCGATGAGCTCGGCGTACAACTAACCCCAAATTATTATCAAATTCTCAAAGATTATGAAAAGGTAATTAGACATAAAAATACCTTGCTTAAAGAGAATGCATCTGATGCTTTGTTGGATAGTCTCGATGATTTAATAATTACCTGTGGATCACAATTGATGTGGTATAGAACAACACTCTTTCAGAAACTGGCGTTAAAAACACGTGAGCTTTATCAAGAAGTTTCGCAAAATAAAGAGGTTGTTTCAGTGCAATATATTCCATCATGGGATAAAGATAGTGAGAATACAGTTGAAAATTTTGAGATAAATAAATCTGAAGCGCGTGAAAAAATGAGTGCCGCTTTATCGTATTATCGAAACCAAGAGAGACAACGCGGCTATGCTCTTGTAGGTCCACATGCTGATAAAATTGAGTATTATCTCAACGGAAATCAGGTGAGTGTTTTTGGAAGCCAAGGACAACAACGTAGTTTAGTGTTAGCTATAAAACTTGCAGAAGTAGAATTGCTTACAGAAACACTTGGTCAAAGCCCACTCTTTTTACTCGATGATGTTATGAGTGAATTAGACGAAGAGCGGAGAAAGTCGCTTTTAAGTTTAGTAAGTAAAGATGTGCAGACTTGTATAACAACAGCGCATATGTCTTATTTCGATCAAGCTACACTTAATGCAGCGCAAATTATAAAATTACCGCAATGTAAAAATGTTGATGAGATTAAATCTAACGCCTAGTAGTGTAATTTTTAAAGATTTATTGAATATTTACCGTTAAAACGCCCTACACGCCATTAGAACCACCTTAAGCACTTCAAAAATATATCTTTCAATAAATCTATGTGATATACTTTTCTCTCAACATAATTTGTTCTATTTCGCGCATTTTGTATTACTAACTTATAAAAACTTGCAACTCTTAAGGTTTTTAAAACAGTAGTTTGTCTTGTCTATTTAGTTGGATTAGAAGAAATTATGGACGCAAGTAGAGACGAAGGAGTAAGTGTGGCTAAATCATCTGAACACGAATATAGTGGTGCAGATATTCAGGTCCTCGAAGGACTTGAAGCGGTACGCAAGCGACCTGGTATGTATATTGGTTCCACTGGACCTCGTGGTCTTCACCACCTTGTTTATGAGGTAGTGGATAATGCTGTTGATGAGGCATTAGCTGGATATTGTGACACTATTGATGTTTGGATCCGTCGCGATAATTCAATTACGGTTGTAGACAATGGTCGTGGTATTCCTATTGATAAACATCCAAAAGAAAAAATACCTACCGTTGAGGTTGTACTCACTATTCTTCATGCAGGTGGTAAGTTTGGCGGCGAAGGCTATAAAGTCTCTGGTGGCTTACATGGTGTAGGCGTTTCAGTTGTTAATGCTTTATCGTCAAAAGTTGTTGTAGATGTTCGCCGTGATGGTAAAGAATATGAAATAGCTTTTGAATACGGTAAGACTTCTGAGAAACTTCATGAGGTTGGAAAATCAAAACATACTGGCACAACCGTTTCATTTTGGCCTGATCCAACCATTTTTACTGAGTCAACGAACTATGATTTTGAAACTCTTGCGAATCGCTTCCGTGAGATGGCCTTCCTTAATAAAGGGTTACGCATCACATTACATGATGAACGTGTAACAGATCCTGAAGGAAACCCGCGTACAGAGTCTTTTATGTATAAAGGTGGCATTATTGACTTTGTGCAATACCTCAATCAAGGTAAAGAAACACTCAATAAGCCAATTTATTTTGAAGCTGAAAATGAAAATGGCAGCGTAGAAATTGCGATGCAATGGAATGAGACTTATGCAACTAATTCTGTGTTAGCCTTCGCAAATAACATTAATACCCATGAAGGTGGCACACACCTCGAAGGTTTCAAAAACGCTGTAACTCGTACTATTAATGAGTATGCTCGCGCAAAAAAATTCCTAAAAGAAAAAGATTCAAATCTTACTGGTGATGATGCGCGCGAAGGTCTCGCTGCTGTCATTTCAGTTAAGTTACACGATCCGCAATTTGAGGGTCAAACAAAAACAAAACTGGGAAACACAGAAATTCGTGGACTTGTGCAAGATGCAGTACGCCAAGGATTAGCTGATTATCTTGAGGAAAATCCGACTCCCGCAAAAAGGATCATAACCAAAGCAACCGCCGCGCTTCGTTTACGTGAGCAACTTCGTAAAGTTAAAGAAAAAGCTCGTAGTCAATCAGGATTAGACTCGTTATCTTTGCCAGGTAAACTCGCAGACTGCTCTTCGCGTAAGCCTGAAGAAAGTGAAATCTTTATCGTAGAGGGTGACTCTGCAGGAGGTTCTGCAAAGCAAGCTCGTGACCGTAAGTATCAAGCAATTTTGCCGCTTCGCGGTAAGATCTTAAACGTAGAGCGTGTAAACCCACATAAAGCGATGACGAGTGACACCATCAATTCACTTATTACTGCAATTGGTACTAATATTGGTGATAGCTTCGATGCTGATAAAGCGCGTTATCATCGTATTATTATCATGACTGACGCTGATGTTGACGGTGCGCATATCCGCTGCTTATTGCTTACCTTCTTCTATCGTTATATGCCTGAGCTTATTAATAGAGGTTACATTTATATTGCTCAGCCGCCAATTTTTGGTCTCAAGAAGAAAAATTCTCGCAACCCGAAAATTGAGCGTTATATCTATGAAGAGAGCGCTTTGTCTTCAGTTCTTTCTGAATACGACGATCCATCAAAATTTGATGTTCAACGCTATAAAGGTCTCGGCGAGATGGACCCAGAGCAACTTTGGGAAACCACTATGGAGCCAGCAACCCGCACGCTATTGCAAGTAAACATTGATGACGCAGCAGAAGCTGAGCGCGTGGTTAGCGAACTGATGGGTGATATTGTTGAACCACGTAAAGAGTTTATTCAAAAACATGCTCGTGATGTGCGTTTCTTAGATATCTAAAGAACAAAGAACTATGCGGATTTTTAGGAGAGTTGAAAGGTAATCCATGGCAGATAATACTGAGGATTTCAACGAAGAGAATACATCTAACGATGATAGTTTGGAGAGACTTTTATCTCAGGCTGAATCGGATGAATTAGAGAGCGAAGAAGATATCATCGATGATGAAGATTCGCCTATTAATACGATACCTTCAAATGCTTATTCAGAAGAGAATAAAGCACGTTCACTTATTGATATTTCAACATTAGAAAAACCTCATGGTTCTATTGTTGAGGATGCAAATGGTGGCGAAGGTACCACGGTAATTTCAGCATATCTTGGTAAAGAAATGCAGACATCGTTTCTTGAATATTCTATGTCTGTTATCGTTTCGCGTGCACTTCCTGACGTTCGAGATGGTTTAAAGCCTGTTCATCGTCGTATTTTGTATGCCATGAATGAGAGCGGTTACACGCCGAGCCGTCCTCATATGAAATCAGCGCGTACTGTTGGTGATGTTATTGGTAAATATCACCCACATGGTGACAGTGCAGTTTATGATGCAATGGTTCGTTTAGCGCAGCCGTTCTCAATGCGCTTACCGCTTGTTGATGGTCATGGAAACTTCGGTTCTATTGACGGTGACTCTGCTGCAGCTATGCGTTATACCGAGGCTCGCCTCGATAAAGCCGCTATGGAGCTTCTTCGTGATCTTGATAAAGAGACAGTGAATTTCCAACCAAACTATGATGAGAGTTTGGAAGAGCCTGAGGTTTTGCCTTCACGTTATCCAAACCTTTTGGTTAACGGATCAAATGGTATTGCAGTAGGTATGGCTACTAATATCCCGCCTCATAATCTTGGTGAAGCAATTAATGCAACTTGTCTTTTGTTAGACAACCCCGAAGCCACAACCGAAGATCTTTTGAAAGTGATGCCAGGTCCTGACTTCCCAACAGGTGGCATTATTATGGGTCGCGAGGGGATTGTTGATTATTACAATACTGGACGTGGATCTCTTACTATTCGTGCGCGCACTGAAATCACAGAAGACAAAAAAGGTCGTGCTTCAATTGTTGTTAAAGAGATTCCTTACCAGGTAAATCGTCAGCGATTGCTCGAAAAACTTGGTGAACTTGTTCGCGATAAAAAGCTGCCTGAAATTTCAAATATTCACGACGCTGCAGACCGTCATGGTATTGATATTATTATCGATCTTAAAAAAGAAGCCATTCCTCAGGTTGTTTTAAACAAGCTCTTCAAACACACGCAACTTCAAGTAGGTTTTGGTGTAATTCTTCTTGCTTTGGTGGATGGTATTCCGCGCGTTCTTTCTCTTAAAGAAGCGCTTTATTACTACATCGAGCACCAAAAAGAAGTCATCATCCGTCGCACACGTTATGAGTTGGAAAAAGCTGAAGAACGTGCTCATATTCTTGAAGGCTATATTATTGCGCTGGATAATATTGATGAAGTAATTTCAATTATCCGTTCTTCGCAAACTGATAAAGAAGCAGCAGCTCGACTCACTGAGCGTTTTAAACTAACCGACAAACAAACTGCTGCAATCTTAGAAATGCGTCTTCGCCGTCTTACTGGTTTGGAACGCAGCAAGATTGAAGAAGAACTCAAAGAACTCAATGAGCGAATTGACTATTATCGTCGAGTCTTATCTGATGAAGCATTAGTTCGCGAAATTATTAAAGAGGAGATGCTAGAGATTAAAAAGCGTTTTGCGAACCCTCGTCGCACGCTTATTTCCGGCAAAGCAAAAGATATTGATGTCGAAGATCTTATTGCCGATGAGGTTATGGCTGTAACTGTCACACGTTTGGGTTATATCAAGCGTTTACCAGTGGCAACATATCGTCAGCAAAAACGCGGCGGTAAAGGAATGCAAGGCGTAAATCTTAAAGATAACGACTATGTTGAGCATCTTTTTGCAGCTTCTACTCATGCGTACATGCTGTTCTTCTCAACAAAAGGCAAGGTATATCGCAAGAAAGTATATGAGATTCCAGAGGCATCTCGCCATGCTCGTGGAACCGCAATTGTAAATCTGTTGCACCTTGAGCAAGGTGAAACAATTAGTGCGGTTATTGCCACAAAAGAGTTCCCAGAAAACGAATATCTCATGTTTGCCACAGCACAAGGCATGGTCAAAAAGACCTCCATGGATCTTTATGATCGCACCCGAAATGATGGCCTGATTGCTATTAATCTCAAAGACGGCGATGAGCTTATTAGTGTTCGCCGAGTTGCTGAGGGCGAAAAAGTGATGATGGTCTCATCGGCTGGCAAAGCAATTATGTGGGATGAGAGTGAAGCACGTGCGATGGGTCGCGACACTATGGGTGTTCGTGGCATGACGGTGCCTGTGAACGCAAAAGTGCTTGGTATGGAAATTGCTCGTCCTGAAACTGACTTGTTTGTGATTACTGAAAAAGGTTATGGAAAACGCACCCCAGTAACGGAATATCCGGTACAACATCGCGGTGGTCAGGGTGTTTTCACTATTACCATGACTGCTAAAAAAGGTCAGCTTGCCGCTATGAAAATTGTTGGGCAAGAAGATGAAATTATGATCGTCTCTGAAGAGGGTGTTGTCGTACGCACTCCTGTTTCGGGAATTTCTGAGCTAGGACGCTCAACGCAGGGTGTGCGAGTGATGAATGTTGCCGAAGAAGACAAGGTGGTGGCTGTAGCAATTTCTTCTCATGGTAAGAAGAAAAAGGATGCTGCTGCAGGCTCAAATGATGAAATCCATGATGACGACTTAGATAATGACGAGTCAGAAGATACTAACACTGAGGCTGAGGAAGTAACCGACTCACAAAGCAATGAGAATGAAGATAGTGAGTCAGAAGACGAATAAACTGCCTAGTAATTTAAAGAAGCTTAGCCTGTAAACCAAAAGTTTTAATAATGCCCCGGGAGAAATCCTGGGGCATTGCCTTGTTGTTCGAAACTACAAACTATTTGAACGACAAATGATTAGAACTTTCAAAACCTATGAGTCTTCGTCAGTGAAGTCTTGAGGAGCGAGCGTTGAGATAAACTCGTGAAACTTATCTAACTCTTCTTCGATAGATGAATCATTTTCCCTATTTCGTAAAACATACGGAAAAGATGCTCGTTCTAAAACACTCTCTTCAATATAAATTGGAGCTTTTTGTCGAACAGCTAAAGCTATTGCGTCGCTTGGACGCGCATCAAGATCAATAAGTCGGTCATGTTGTTGCAGTGTTAAGCGTGCGAAAAACGTGGTTCCTTTCACGTTATTGATTACCACATGATCAATGCGTGCATCTAAGTTTGTGAGTGCATCTAAAAAAAGGTCGTGAGTCATGGGGCGTGAAAGTTTTGTTTCATCTAAGGCAACCGACAATTGTGTAGCTTCAGCAGTTCCAATCCAAATTGGAACTACCCGAAAGATGCCCGGTTGAGTTTCTTCTTCAAAAGGTTGAAGAACCATAACTGATGAAATTGGTCCATTGGAGACAATAAGCATTTGAATAGAAACAGGAACCACTAAGCCTTCTTTCGCCACAACTAAAAAGATTTCTCCATATTATAAAATAGTTCTTGACCGACCCTCTTTGTTTGTTATAAAGTAGTCAAGCACTTTTTTTGGGCCCGTAGCTCAGTTGGTTAGAGCGCACGCCTGATAAGCGTGAGGTCGCTGGTTCAAGTCCATTCGGGCCCACCATTGATTCGCAATAGACGCTCCACCGTGAGCCGAGTTTGCCGGTGGAGCGTTTATTACAAAAAAAGTGCACGCGTATAGCGCAGTTCATGGGGCGTTAGCTCAGCTGGGAGAGCGCGGGCTTTGCAAGCCTGAGGTCAGGGGTTCGATCCCCCTACGCTCCACCATGAAATCGTAAGCCGAACGGAAACGTTCGGCTTTTTTGTGATAAGGGACTTTTATATGAACCGAATTGAGGCGCTGAGAATTCTTGGACTAGATGAAGATGCTACCCAAGAAGATATTAAAACCGCCTATAAAGAGACGGTTCAAATTCTTCATCCTGATAAATTTGCGAACAATAAGAAGCTGCAAGAGCGCGCAACAGAACAATTCAAAAACCTTCAAGAAGTGTATGATTTTTTGACGTCTGCTAAAGGAAAACGCGCTGCAGCGAAAGAGAATCCCCGTGCCGCAAGTTCAACAACGTACTCATATAGTCAAGTTGAAGCAAAACTTGCAGGCATTGCAGCTGCCAGAACTCAATTAGTAAAACAGCGAGATGTGGTATTAGATGAGCGCCGTAATGGATTAGGCATGGCAGCCATCGGTGCTATTGTTGCTCTGATATTTGGTCGTCGACCCGGTGTATTTGCGGTAGTTGCCGGTATCGCAGGTGCTGCTGCGGTATGGGGCATTGTACAAATTGTGTCAGCACAAAAAACATTAACGACGCTTAATGAACATATTGCGCAACTTCGCAAAGAAGAGCGCAAATTAAGGCAAAACTTAGAAGAGGACGAATAATTTATGAAGCAAGAAAACATTCGCAACGTTGCTATTATTGCTCATGTTGACCATGGCAAGACAACATTGGTTGACCGATTGCTCTACACCGCAGGTGTTTTTCGCGAAAATCAGCAGGTTGCAGAACGTGTTTTAGACTCAAATGATCAAGAGCGCGAACGCGGTATTACTATCTTGTCTAAAAATATCTCGGTCACCTATAAAGATGTGAAGATAAATGTTATTGATACGCCTGGCCACGCTGATTTTGGTGGCGAAGTTGAGCGTGTTTTGAACATGGCAGACGGTGCATTGCTTATCGTTGACGCGTTTGAAGGCCCTATGCCACAGACGCGCTTTGTTCTTCGCCATGCACTTGATCAAGGTCTGCGCATTATTGTAGTTATCAACAAAATTGACCGTCCGGGCGCGCGCCCTGAAGAGGTGGTGGACGAGGTCTTCGACCTTATGGTTGAACTTGAAGCTAGTGATGAGCAGCTTGATTTCCCGGTAATTTATGCAAGCGCCATGAATGGTTACGCACGATACAACCCCGATGATGAGAACATGAATATGATCCCGCTTCTTGAGACGATTCTCAAAGAGATCCCGGCTCCTGATTGTGAGCCAAACGGTCCGGTTGCTTTGCAAATTTGCACCGTTGACCATTCAAGTTTTGTCGGTCGTATTGGAGTTGGTCGTCTCTTTAGTGGCACCATTCATAAAGGCGAACCAGTTTTAGTAATTAAAAACGATGGTACGCGATATAACACCAACATCAAACAAGTATTTACTTTCGAAGAACTAGGCAAAAAAGAGCAGCAAGAAGTTCACGCTGGAGATATTGTTGCTGTTGTAGGTGTTGAAGACGCCGATATTGGAGACATGGTTACCAGTCGCGATAATCCAGTGCGTCTTGACCCAATTAAGGTCGAAGAGCCCACCATGGCTATTGTATTTGAAGCTTCTTCGAGCCCACTTGTTGGTCGCGAAGGAGAAATCGTTGGTGCTCGTCAATTAAAAGAGCGTCTCATGCGCGAAAAAGAAAGCAATATTTCTATGCGCATTGAAGAGCTTGAGGATAAATCTGGTATCGAAGTTGCTGGCCGTGGTGTGTTACATCTTTCGGTTTTGATGGAAACGATGCGCCGCGAAGGATTTGAGTTTCAAGTAGGACGCCCGCGCGTGCTCATTAAAAAGGACGAAGCAGGCAATAAACTTGAGCCTATCGAGGAAGCAACTGTTGATGTGCCAAGCGAATATGCTGGCAAAGCAATTGAGGTATTCGGCAGCGCTGGTGGTGAGATGGTTGACATGCATCAGCGTGGCGATCAGACGCATCTTGTATTTAAGATCCCCTCACGTGGAACAATGGGTCTTCGCACTCGACTCTTAAATGCAACGCGCGGCGAAGCTACGATGTTTCATCACTTCAGCGAATACGGCGCATATCGAGGAGATTTTGCCGGCCGTAAAAATGGTTCTATGATCAGCATGTCTACTGAAAAATCGGTTGCTTATGCGCTTGATACCCTACAAGAACGAGGCCGTCTGTTCGTAGGCCCGGGCGAAGATTGTTATGAAGGTATGATTGTTGGCGAGTCTGCTAAAGAAGGCGATATGGTTGTGAACATCGCTAAATCAAAGCAACTTGGAAACCAGCGTTCAAGCGGTGCGGATAAAGCTATTCAGCTCACCCCACCAATCACATTCACCCTTGAAGAGGCGCTTGAATATATCGAAGACGACGAATTAGTGGAAATCACCCCTAAGAACATCCGCCTTCGCAAGCGTATTTTGTCTTCAGTTGAGCGCAAAAAAGCCAATAAACGCCAGTAGTTTATGAAGCGAAAGTGGTCATATTGTGCACAGATGAGAATACATTGTGCCATGTGAGAAAATACCGAAGGTTTATACACCCGTAGTTCGTGGGCGGCAAAGCTTTTTGCGAAACAAACTTATAACGGACGAGCTCACGTAAAAGGAAGGGATTTATGAAAACAGCACGTTTTATGAAAGCCGTGTGCGCAGTTGGTGTCGTTGCTGCGTGTTCTTGGGGTCTTGCTGGTTGTTCTAGCTCAGAGCCCGCTACAGTAACTGAAGATTCGGTTGCTGCTACCGTTAACGGTACGCCAATTCCTGAGGCTCAAGTTACTGATTACATCGAAGGTCTTCGCCAACAATATAATCTGGTAGAAGAGAGCGAGTGGGGAACCTATCTCGCACAGATGCAGATGACCCCGGAGTCACTTCGCGAAAACATTATCAACCAATATGCTCAGATGGAAGTAATTCAGCAGGGCGCAGAAGAGGCTGGTATTACGGTTGATAGTGCTGAAGTTGATAGCTATGTTGATGCCATGAAGTCAAATTACGGTGATGATGAGCAGTGGCAGCAAGCACTAGAGGGTGCTGGCATTACCGAGGATCAATATCGCGAAGAGATTGAAAGCCAGCTGAAGGGTCAGCGTTTCATGGAAACATTTGAAACAGACGAAGAGCCTTCAAATGATGAACTTTTGCAATATGGCCAGATGTATGCTCAGTCTTATGATGGTGCAAAGCGTTCATCTCACATCTTGTTTGACTCATCTGATGCGGCTACCGCACAAGAAGTGCTTGATAAAATCAACTCTGGTGAACTTGATTTTGCTGAGGCTGCACAGCAATACTCTAAAGACTCAAGCGCAACCAATGGCGGCGATGTGGGTTGGGATAAAATGACCAGCTTTGTTGAGCCATATCAAACTGCATTAGATGGTCTTGAGGTAGGTCAAGTGAGCGGTTTGGTGACCTCTGATTATGGTATTCATATCATTAAATGCACCGATGAATTCGTTGCGCCGAAAACCACTGATGAGGATGGTAACGAGGTTGCAACCATCGAAAGCATTGACCAACTTCCTGAAGAGTGGGTCGAGCAAATCTCTACACAACTGAAAAGCCAAAAGCAAAATGAGGCCTATCAGGAATGGGTAACCCAAGCTGTCGAAGAGGCTGAAATTGTTATCAACCCTATGCCAGAGGGATTGCCTTACGATGTAGATATGTCTCAATATGAATCAGAAGTTGAGCAAGAGGCAATTGATGAGAACGCTGGTGTATCTTCAACGCCTGAAGACGAACAAGTAACTGATGTTGAAACAGAAAATGTTGATGTTCCAGAAGATGCTTCTGCTGATCAAGATGCAGCTACTAATGAGGGCGAAGGGACCGCAGAAGGTTCAACTAATGATGATACTTCAACGGAGTCAACAACCAATTAAGTGATAGTAGTTACCGACACTAACTTATAAGCTCGAAAAACGCGCTATAGTACGAAGACCTGCATATTGTGGGTCTTCGTTGTTTAAGGGGAATGCATGCAACAAGCGCAGTTAACACAACCTCTCTTTACTATTCGTGATGCCACCGTAAGGCGCGCAGGTAAAAATATTTTGTGTATCAATAGCTTTGATCTTGCAGTCGGAGAGAAAATAGCAGTACTCGGTCCAAATGGTTCTGGCAAATCAACGCTTATACAACTTCTTACCCGTGAAGTTTTACCCCTTCACAGAAAAACACCTCCTGTTTGTTTCAAAGGTAACGCGCGAGCTGTTCGCTCAGATGTGTACAAAAGTTTAGGTGTTGTTTCTTCTACGATGCAAGATGAAATAACGGTACACCTTAGCGTTGAGGAAGTGGTTGAAGGTGGATGTTTTGGTACGCTTGGACTTCCGTTTCATGTATCAAGTACTCCCGAAACTGCTATGAAAGCTGCTGAGGCAATCTCTCTTTTAGGTATAAGTGACCTTGCAACGCGCGATATTATGACACTTTCTAGCGGACAAGCGCGACGCGTGTTGATTGCGCGCGCATTAGTGAATAACCCCGAGACGCTTGTATTTGATGAACCTTGCTCAGGCTTAGATCCAGAAGGGATGCATCATATTCGCTCGGCGATGCGAACCCTTGCTCAGCTTGGAAAAGGAATTGTTTTGGTGACGCATTATCCTGAAGATATTATTCCTGAAATTTCGCGGGTGGTTTTATTAAAAGAAGGCGAAGTATTTGATGATGGCGCTAAACAGGAAATGCTTTCATCTAAGAAAATTTCAAAGCTATTTGATATTGATCTTATCTGTGAGTGTCGCCGTGTAGGTGATGATGAATATTTTTCTCTTGTGAGCACGTATTAGTGTTGTATACTATCTATTCGCTGCTCAATAAATACTTGAGCATTCGTACGCAGCGGAGAGATGTCCGAGCTGGCCGAAGGAGCACGATTGGAAATCGTGTATACGCCAAAAGCGTATCTGGGGTTCGAATCCCCATCTCTCCGCCAGATTATTCTGGTCTTATCTGTGGCCTTTTAGATATGCTGCTTGTGGCAGCAATCGCCCCTGCGGAGGGGTGGCAGAGTGGTTGAATGCGGCGGTCTCGAAAACCGTTTCACCGGTATTCCCGGTGACGAGGGTTCGAATCCCTCCTCCTCCGCCATTTTATGACCTGGGGTTTTGTATAAATATCAGGCTAATTGTAATCAAGATCGTGATGTTCTCGATACGGGATTTTTATAGGATCCTCACCAGAAGAATACTCAAGTTTAGTGAGATCTATTTGTTGAGGTAAGT
The DNA here is from genome assembly GCA_003612515.1 of bacterium D16-34. GTDB lineage: Bacteria > Actinomycetota > Coriobacteriia > Coriobacteriales > Eggerthellaceae > Xiamenia. Next base: position 444,154 of record RAZB01000001.1, on the reverse strand, counting down.
CCTTTTGTATATATAAACTACCTTCCTGAGAAGAGTGTACATCCTGTATTTCAAAATATTCGCAGGTATCAGGTGCGCAAAGATATAGATTGCCGATATCATCGCAAATTATCGCCATATTTGGATGGCTCTCATGAAATGAAATAACTTCTTCTGTGTAATCATATGAGAGCGACAAAATATCGAAAGTAGAGTTTTCTCTTTGCCCGTAGAGTGTGCATAGAGGTTTTCCATGTGAATAAACTGGGAATTCATAAGATCCGTAAGACACGGGAACGCCATCTTTCAATACATAAGTTGGGATGGCATTACCGAGATACATGTCTTTAAGATCAGCACCGTAAATAGGGTCTTCCGGCAAACAGTAAGTAACGGATATATCAAGCAACCAAGAGCTTTTATCAAGCACTTCATCGGTGATAGCTAAAGGGCTAGAGCATGAGATTAAGGAAAGAAAACAAACAAGTGAGGTTAAACCTGTGAGTAATTTTTTCATATCAGTACTCCTCACATATGGATAAGACATCAGATAGTATCAAAGTGTAATAGAAGAATCTCATCCTATGAGATTTAAAATACCTTAGAGCACCAGGTGTAAGGTTGGAACAAAGAGAATAATACCGGAACAGGAGCCAGATGAGTATGTCTACTCACATTAACCGATAGAAGTGATGAATATAAGTTAAAACTAATAGGCGCGAAAATGTCATGGTAGTCAATGTAGTCAACTACTTGGAGCTGATGCAGTTGGCTACACATCTCAAGTTTCGAAAGGCGGCAAGTCCTCAGAGACTTACCGCCCGTATAACAAGTTACTATCTGCGTTAAATCTTATGCTTCAAAGATGCCAGTTCCACATGCGTAGCCGAGAGCCATAGAACTAACACCAGACATACCGACGGTAATCTCGCCGGAGGCGAAAAGTCCTTCGATAGGAGTTCCGTCTTCGCGCAGAACCTGCGAGATTTCGTCGGTTACCACACCACCCTCAGTGATATGTGCAGCCCAGGTGCGTGGCGAGGCGTAGAAGGGCGGGTTTTCGATGGGGCTGTCAGGAGTGAATATCATGCGTCCGAAGTCGGGATCCTCGCCGCTTTTTGCGATTTCGTTATAGCGCTCGACAGTGGCCGTGAACGTCGCGGGGTCACAACCCATCTGTTCAGCGAGTTCCTCTAGTGTATCAGCACGGTAGAGTTGCCCTTGGTCAAGCAGGCGCTGGATGGATCGCCCGTAGTAGCTGTACTCGCCTTCAACACGGCTGGTGTCCTTGTCGCTGATGAGGAAGAGAACCTCGTCGGGCTGTTCCATCAACGCTTCAGTCATGGTATAGCGGTCTAAAGTTTCGTCGATAAAGCGCTCACCATTTTTATTTACGAGCAGACAGTCGGTGTCGGAGCCCACGGTGGTCTCATCGCAACCATTTTTCACGTCAGCGAAGGGGAACATCATAAGCGAGTCCATAAGCGCCACCTCGGCACCTTCTTCCAAGGCGAGTTTGATGCCGTCGCCGTGGTGGCCGTAAACATTAGTGGTGGGTAGCATCGTGTTTTCGTCCCAAGGCCACATCGTATTGTACTCGCGAAGCATGTCAGGGTTACCTGAGAATCCGCCGGTTGCCAGCAGACAACCCTTCGAAGCACGAACATGGTAAGTCGTGCCATCTTCGGCTACAGCTGTAAATCCTATTACGCGCTCACCTTCCTTAATTAGCTCGGTTACGGGTGTGTTCAGCATAATCTCGATAGGATAGCCGTTCTTTTCGATCTGGCGGTCGAAGAAGTTAAAGTAGCCTTGTCCACATACGCAATCATCGGGCGCTGACCAGTGAGGCCACGGGTAGCCCACAATACCAATGCAAGGCTTCCAGGCAAATCCGTTCTCATCGAGAAAAGCATCGAACGCGGAGACGCACTGGGCGAAGTCTAGGCTGCCGTAGTAGCCATCGGCTCCGTAAAGTAGGCACTCCTGCAGAGCCATAAGCTCTTCGCAGTCGAACAGTGTTGTGTCGCCTGAAGTGAGATAAGTCTCGTAGCGCTCTGTAATTTTTGCGAGTTCCTCTGCGGGAATTTGAGAGGCGATAGGATTAGCCAAGTCGGTCTCAAGCTGGCGCGTGAGTTCAGTGGTCATTGGCACACGCAGCTCATAGGGGGCATTGACGTACTCTAAATATCCGCCAGATACAAGGGCATTGCCTCCTACATTGTTACCTTTCTCCAAGACAATGACCTTGCCAGCTCCTGCTTGGGCTGCACCCACAGCGGCACCCATACCGGCTGCGCCTGCGCCAGCAATAACAAAGTCGCACTCCAGCTCGACTACTTCATTGCTTTGCGTTGGTGGCTGATAGTTCTTTTCCATAGCGTTTACATCGCCACCGGCCTGTTTTACGCAATCAGTGACAGCGGTGAGAATGGCAGAACTCGTCAGGGTACAGCCGGTGATGGTATCAACACCTAAGGCCTGCTGGTCGATGATGATAGAGGGGATCTCGTCGAAGGCGCGGTCGGATACCCGTTCAGTCTCTTCGTGTTCGCCAATAATAATGTTAATTATGGCGTTTTCGCTAAATGTTGCCTCAAGCGTAAGAGGGCCGAATTTGCCGAAGCCAGTTCCGGTGTAGGTGCCAGGGTTGAAGGAGAGCGTTTCTGCGCCCGTGCTAGCAGTGGGGGTTTGCGGAGCGCAACCAGAAAGACCGAATATGGCTAGGTTTACGCCGGCAATCGTGGCTCCTGCGAGGAAGGTTCGACGACTCATGCGATGGTTGAGTTTTGCGGTGGAAGACATGATAGGTTCCTTTCTTGGAAAACTGTCTGTATTAGCAAGGAGCACTCAAGCTCTGCTGTCTATCCGCAGAATGATCTTTTTAGTTGAAATGCACATCTCACATTAAGAAGAAAAACGGTCAACTTTGTAACCCTGCTTGTAACCCTTTAGCTCTGATTAGGGAAAACTGCAAAGTTTTGTATACGGGAAAAGAGATGCGCGGTTGCGATCTGCTTTCAACTATACTTATTACTATGGATAAATCGAAACAAAAAGAAGGCAGCGCGACGACGGTGGGCAGATTGGCTAGTTTGGTGGGGAAGTGGTTTTCCACCCCAGGTCCGCTTATTCCTTGTTTTTTTTGGCTTTGCCTTCATGCGTGCCTACAACGATTTGGCTGCCCGGAGCTTTTCTGAGGCCTTTTTTGAGCAAGCTTGGTGGGGTGAAGACCTCTACACGCTTGTGTTGCTTGCGGTATTTCTTTTTGGAGCATTGGCTGCACGTCGGATAGCCCCACTCTATGATAAATTTTGGCCAACTTGTTTAGCAATAGCGTTGGCGATGCTTTGTGCGGTACTTATCGGTTTCGGTTCGCAGGACGAGGCGCTGTATGGGCCGTGTTTGGCGGTTGCTATAGTTTCTGGTGGTGTAGCCGGGGCGCTGTTTATCTTATTATGGGCAGAGCTACATAGCTGTCTTGAGCCTCTAGCTATAGTCACCTATGTCTCAGGTGCCTTTCTTTTTGGAGCAATAGGTTCGTGGGTGCTTCAAGAGTTAACGGGAACTCGCCTGGCTCTTGTGATGTTGATACTTCCTATTGTGTCGTTTCTCTGTCTTAAGGCAAGTTTTGCGCGCATTGCTCCGGTGGATTTGCCGCGTCGAAGTTGGGGTCGCTACCACTTTCCATGGCGGCTTATCATCGTGCTCGGTGTCTACGAGTTTGCCTACGGTGTACGAGAGGGCGCACCATCGTTTCAATGGGATGCTTACCCAGTTGGTGTGGCTGCGGTAGCGTTTTCGGTTTTCCTCCTTGCCTGCTTTTGCTTTCGCAAGGTCGACTTCGTTCTCATTTATCGTACACCTTTCGCCTTGATGGTCTGCGGTCTTGCCACGGTACCCGCTACTGCTGCACTCGGCGCCTTCGTCTCTGATGCGCTTGTTTCTGCTGGCTATGCGCTGATGTTTCTTGTATTGACGTTTCTTCTGTGTGACCTTTCGCATCGTTATGGAGTCTCCGTACTTGTGTTGTGCGGTGTGCAGGAGTTGACGGCCGCTTTTAGGCTCTTAGGGCATCAGGTACCCCAAGCTGTGGCATCTGGGACACTGCCTGGTCTCGAAAATGAGACGCTACTGCCGGCAGCGCTTACTGTGGTGGTGGTATTAGCGAGCGGTCTTCTGTTTATCGGCCACTCTTCTAAGACACCTTGGGGTGCAGCATTTTTTGGCGTGGGCGCTATGGCTCATGAGAGCGACGAACATAGTGAATTGGTGCGCCGCTGCTCCAGTTTGGCCGAAGCTCATGGTTTATCAGCGCGAGAGCACGAAGTGTTAGAGCTCGTTGCCTTGGGCCGCAGTCCTGTACAGATTGAGCGGGAGTTAGTTATCGCCAATGGCACACTGAAATCCCACATGAGACGTATCTATCAAAAGCTTGGCATTCATAGCAAAAAAGAGCTGCGCGCCATGGTAGGCACCGACGGACAGGTGCGTTGATTTTTACAAGTGCATGTAACCGCAATTTGTAGTCTCTACATATAAAAGTTCGTGAGTTTTGGCTGTAGAGCAGTTCCTCGGTATAATTCATAAACATAAAAGCGCTCGACAAAACGTCGAAAACGTTAAAACAGGTAGTTAATCCCAAGAGAAGGAAATTTGATGGCAGATCGAGTTGTAGAGGTAACAGAAAACGAAGTACCTGAGATTCCTGAGATTTTAGAAAAGGTGCTCGTGTTTTCTCTTGAAGAAGCGAAAGAAAAAATGCTCAATGGTGCCGACGTTGTACCTTTTACTTCATTAGTTGTTAAAGAGAATCTCTTTATCGAAAACCATCCTGGAGACTCAGTAGAGGAGTGTTTTGCATTTGCTAAGCACACCGTGGAAAACGCTCGCGGTGCAGATGCTTACGCGTTTGTTTATGACGGATATATTGATACCGACGATGGCACGAAAGATGCAATAATTGGAGAAGGCGGCATCCCGGGAGAAGATAGTGGTTATGCCGTGGGATACATTTATACCTTATCTGACGACAAACCTACGTTTGAAGATCAGATTGCCTATATTGGCGAAGCTCCTAATTTCATGAGCGGGCTTAAAGATGCCAGCTCATATGACGAAGAAGAGATTGACGAGAAATACATTTCAGAAGATGAGATTGACGAAGAGGATCTCGTATAAGATTTGCATGTAAGGCGAATTAAATTCTCGCGTGCTTCTCTTTGGAGATATTCGAAAAACTACGTAATAAATATTTGTTTCACGTGAAATAAACTCCGTTGCTGCGTGGCACAATGAACACGTTTACTCAGGAATAACGCAGAGCTTGTCGTTAGATTATTAAGCTGAGTTAAGGATTTGTACTTTAAAAACGTGTTTGTGTGGCAATACAGCAGCGGAGTTTTTGTGTGTTCAAACCGTGTAAATCGACCTGTATACAACTAAAACGCCCAAATAGCTGTCGGGTTTGCTAGAATAGTACAGCTAATTCCTGCCCCGGTGTTTGCCTTCACCAGCCCGGGGCCGTATAGTCCAAAGGAGGTGAGCTGATGAAGGCTTATGAATTGCTGTTTATTGTCGCTCCGTCAATCGACGAAGAAACTCGTGGTGCTGTTATGGCACGTATTGAGTCTACAATCGCCGAGGGCAAAGGTACGGTAGACAATGTCGACAACTGGGGCAAGCGTAAACTTGCTTATGAGATCGACGGTCTGACCGATGGTGACTACACTCTCATCGATTTCCATGCAGATCCTGACAACGTAGCTGAGCTCGATCGTGTTCTGCGTATCACTGATGCCGTAGTTCGTCATATGATCGTGAAGCGTACTGATCGCGATTAAGAAATTGAAGCATGGGTTTAACCTGTGCGATGAGAAGAGGTAGAAACATGAGCATTAACCGTGTGATTATTAGCGGAAACCTAACACGAGATCCCGAACTTCGCCAAACTGCAAGCGGCATGCCTGTCTTGGGTTTTGGTGTAGCTGTCAATGATCGTCGCAAGAATTCTCAAACTGGTGAATGGGAAGATTGCCCGAACTATATTGATTGCACGATGTTTGGTGCACGCGCCCAGTCATTATCACAATATCTCTCAAAGGGTAGCAAGGTTGCCATCGAGGGCAAGCTTCGCTGGAGCCAATGGGAGCGTGATGGACAAAAGCGCAGCAAGATCGAAGTAATTGTTGACGAATTAGAGTTTATGTCGTCCCGCAATAATGATTCATCACAAGGTGCAGCAAATGGCGGATTCAACGGCTATCAACCGGTAGTTGCTCCAGCACAGCCTGCACAACCGATGACGCCGGTTATTGATGCTTCTGCTTCGGTTTATGACGAAGACATTCCGTTTTAACTTTTGAAAGAGGTTAGATAATGGCCGATTACGCGAAGCAGCCGCGTCGCAAGTTCTGCCAGTTCTGTAAAGAGGACACGCAGTTCATTGACTACAAAGATACGCAAATGCTGCGCAAGTATGTTACTGATCGTGGAAAGATTAAACCCCGTCGCGTTACGGGTGCATGCACTCAGCACCAGCGCGAGATTGCTAATGCCGTAAAGCGCGCACGTGAGATGGCACTTATGCCATACTCAGTTCCCGCTGTAAGCGGTCGTGGCGATCGTCGCGGACGCTAGGGCAAGGAGGAACTATGAAGGTTATCCTGCTCCAAGAGTTGAAAGGCAAAGGCGGCGAGGGCGACATCGTTGATGTTACTCGTGGCTTTGCTAACAACTACTTGCTTCCCCAGAAAATAGCTGTTGAGGCTACCCCTGGTAACTTGAAGCAGCTTGAGCAGCGCAAGCACAACATTGCGAAGCGCGAAGAGACCCGTATTGCAAACGCTGAAGCTCTGAAGGCTCAGTTGGATGCAGCTACGGTAAAGATTGACGCAAAAGTTGGCGAAGAAGGTCAACTCTTTGGTTCAGTCACCGCTCAAATGATTGCTGATGCAATCCAAAATGACTTGGGCGTAGAGGTTGACCGTCGTCGTATTGAGATTGGTTCTCCAATCAAGACTGCTGGTCAGCACAAAGTAACCGTGTCACTTTATCGCGACATTAAAGGTAGTGTTACGGCACTTGTTGGTGTTGACGAGGCACCGGTTGAAGAGGAAGTTGTTGTAGAAGAGGCACCTGCTGAGGTTGTTGTTGAAGCAGTAGAGTCTGACGTTGATCCGGAATACCTGGAAGAGGTTTCTGAGTAACGTCTGCAACATCTTGCATTATTAGGTATGCCCCTTGCAGCGTTTGCAAAAGTGCTCAAGGGGCTTTTGCTTACTAACCCGCTTGGTCTACTCAAAAGGAGACGATCAGATGCCTGCAGCGCAGCCTTATAATCCAGATTTTGCCCCCGAGGTACCTCGCGATCAAAACCAAAAAATTGATCCGCAAAATATTGATGCCGAAAAATCAGTGCTGGCTGCGTGCATGTTGTCCCAAGATGCAATCGATGAAGTTATAGCGAAACTTGTTCCGCAAAACTTTTATCGATTCGCACACCAAACAATTTTTTCTTCGATGTTGGATCTGCAACAACGTCATATTCCTATAGACCATATTTCTTTGGCAGATAATCTAAAAGCACAAGGTCAACTTGAGAGCATCGGAGGTCGAGCCTATTTAGCAGAGCTTGCTGATTTTACGTCAGCGCTCACTAATTGGAGAAACCATGCTGACATCGTCAAGCGTACGTCTATGCTTCGCGATCTTTCACGTGCAGGTTCTGCTATTTCAGCGCTTGCTTACGATGCTCCTGATGATCTTGATGTCGTGGTGGAAGAAGCTGAAAAAACACTATTTGGTGTAACCGAAAAACGTGTATCTTCAACATTTGAGAAGATGGACGTGTTGGTGCAAAACGCTTATTGCTCCATCCAAGAACTCAAGCGTAACAAAGGTCAGTTCGCCGGTGTTCCGAGTGGGTTTACTGATATTGACAACCTCTTTGGCGGCTTTCGTGGTGGAGAGCTCATCATTTTAGCTGCCCGTCCGGCAGTTGGAAAAACCGCGTTCGCACTTAACTTAGCTACCAACGCCGCACGTATGGGTTCGACAGTTGCCTTTTTGTCTTTGGAAATGTCAAAGGAGCAGATTGTTCAACGTATTTTGGCCGCTGAGGCGCGTATCGCTTTGAGCAATATTAGGTCAGGTAATATTACTGATGCAGACGAGGGTGCCATTATCCAAGCTGCAAGTACGGTATCTATGCTGCCAATGTATCTTGATGATACGACCAACCTCTCAATCTTAGAGCTTCGGGCTAAAGCTCGTCGAGAACTTCGTGGTATTGATAAGGGTATTATCATCGTTGACTATTTGCAGCTTATGCAGCCACCGCGTTCTCGATCTGATGGAAATCGTGCCGTTGAGGTAGCAGAGATTTCTCGTGGTCTTAAAGTGTTAGCAAAAGAGCTGAACATGCCAGTTATTGCGTTGTCGCAGTTAAGCCGAAGCATTGAACAACGTGGCAAAGATAAACGCCCCATGCTTTCAGACTTGCGTGAGTCAGGCGCAATCGAACAAGACGCTGACATCGTTATGTTTTTGGATCGAAGCACATCAGAAGAAGAAGCACTTATGGATTCGCGACCAGATTTAGGAACTGCGAAGCTAATTGTGGCAAAGCACCGCAATGGTGCCACGCGCGACATTACGCTTGCTTTCGTTCCTGAGTTCACCAAGTTTGCCGACTACTACGACGAATCTCGTATTGTCCAATACGAATAGAGTTACAAGATGAAACCTCAAGTCACGTTCATTCATGCTGCCGACCTGCACCTAGGTGCGCCTTTTCGCGGTTTGCGTGCAGTATCTGATAAATGGGCGCGACGTTTAATTCATGCACTTGACGATGCATATGACCGCGTTATTTCTGCGGCAATCGAGCGTGACGTCGATTTTGTGGTTATAAGCGGTGATTCGTTCGATCTTTCAGAAACCTCATATGGCGACTATCTGCATTTTGTGACAGGACTTAACCGGTTGGCCGAAGCGGATATTCCGGTCTTTATTGTGGCAGGAAATCATGATCCACTAACCTCGTGGCAGCATGGTTATTTTGCGCTTCCCGCAAATACCATACTGTTTTCAGCTGACCGACCAAATTTCGCCATAGTGCGAAAGCAGGGAAAACCGCTTTGCATTGTTGGCGGTCGCAGCTATTTCAATCAGACCTGGCCAGAAGATGTGTCCATCGCAGAAGGCATAACGCGCGCTGCTGCCAAAGATGCACTTCGCCCCACAAATCCTGACATTGATGATGTGCCCTTTGCTGTAGGAATAATACATTCGGGGCTTAACTTAGATCCATATAAAGCTCCAACATCACCACTGGAGCTTGACAGCGCAGGCATGGATTATTGGGCTTTAGGTCATGTGCATATTCCTTATATTTGGCCAAACGAAAAAGATCCGCGCATTGTTTTTTCTGGATGTATCCAAGGACGCGATATAAAAGAAACTGGGCCGAGGGGAGTCTATGAAGTCACGCTTCGCCAGGATATGCCGGCGCAACTTTCGTTTATTCCAACAGCGTCGGTGGTGTGGCAGCAATTGTCTGTAGACGTGCATGATTGCGCAAACGTTTTAGATATTCAAAATAAGATTGTTCGCGAATTCTTCCGGTTAAACGGAAAAGCAAAGTGCGAAGAAATGATTTCACGTATAACGCTTGTGGGCACAACTTCGCTCTGTCGGTTTTTAGACAACGAAACGACGCTTGAGGATTTGCGCGAAAGCCTCAATGAGGCATACCCCGAATTTTTCTGTGACGCCATCATAAACAAAACGACAATGCCACTTGATAGAAGCAAGTTAGCATCTGAAGGATTATTTCCCAGTGTATTTATGCGCATTGCATCTGAGCAGCAAGAAATAGTTGATGATGAGTTTTATTATCTCGAAGAAGAATTTAGCGATAGAAATTTTTCTTCGCTGCTCAGTCGCCTTAAAGACGTAGAGGATCTTGCCTCAGAAGCTGAGACGTTAGTACTTGATCTGCTGACAAGGGATGAGCGCTCATGAGTTCGTGGTTTTTAGAGCGTCTTCACTTGCAAGCATTTGGCACTTTCTCGCAAAAATTTATCGGTCCTTTACGTCCCGGCATGAACGTGGTGTTTGGCAATAACGAAGCAGGCAAAACCACCATAGCTACCTTCATATCGAGCGTATTGTTTGGGTGGCCACGAACCTCAGCCAACCAAAATGATTACAAGCCACTTGATGGCCAGCGTGCAGGGACGCTGTATTTCGAGACAGAGGACGGCCAAGATGCTTCTCTTATTCGAAATGCTGCTTCTAAAGATCTGCAAGGCGACACATGGCTGCTCAACGATTTAGACAAAGAGACCTATGCCACAATCTTTTCGCTGACGAGTGATGAATTGCGCTCTTTGGCTAATACTTCAGACATTACCGCAAAGTTGTTGACGGCAGGCTCGGGTACCGCATCGTCTCCCGCGCTTGCGCTTCGTCAGATTCAAAAGCGCATAGACGAATACACCTCAAAAGCAAGTATAAATGAGCATTCATTAGTGCTTTTGCGCGCGCAGCAAAAAGAGTTGCGTACTAAAATTGCAGCGGCAGCAGAGGAAGCAAATCGTCTCAAACACAAGGACAAAGAGTTTCATGATCTGGCTGAAGAGCGCGACAATCTTCGTAAAAAGCTGCATGATTTACAAACTGAAATATCTGAGTTGTCTGCGTGCAAAGCCACACTTGATCATAATCTCGAAGATCAGAAAAGCTATCGAGAAGACATTGATGAATTCAAGCAAAAAGAGGCTGAAATTGCGCGAAATCGCAGCTTTAGTCAGGTGGATAACACACCACTGGTCAGCATTGATGAGTCACAAGAAAGAACATTGCGGGATATGATTGCCCGCTTTGAAGAAGAGAAATTGCACTACGACAATGCAGTTGTTTTAGCGGAAAACGACTACACTAATTCGCTTGCGGCCTATAACGCGAGCCACGAGACAGAAGACGTTCAAGCCGCAACGCGCCATGCAAGGCGTGTTCGAGGCGTGCAAATTGCATTGTCGGTTTTCTTCCCGCTGTTGTTTATTGGGGCAGGTATCCCGCTCTTTATCCATGGGCGAACAATCACCAGTATGTCTTTTACTGCGCTTGGTGCAGGCTTGGTTCTCTTTTCGCTCATTTTAGCGTTAGCCGCGTTGGTTATGTTGTTTAAGACCGGAGGCCAACCTATAACGCGCGAAGACATGAAAGAGTCAAGCGAATGGGTACTTCGCAAAGACGAGAAAAAATATGAAGTGCAAAATCAAAAGCGCGTTGAGTTTTTAGAACGCGTGAAGGCCGAGCTTGATCGTGTAGGGCTTGGGCAAGCGCAAGGCTCGCTGACTCAGGCGAGAGCTCTTTTGGATGAAGCTCGTGCAGCGCGTGCTCAGCGCGACCGCTTTGACCTGCAAACTCAGTCGTTAGTGAGCAGGCGTATCGAATGCGAGAAGAAGCTCAAAGACGCGCAAGACAAGCTCATTCGATTGTGCGAAAAGCACGAACTTGATATTTCGCAACCAGCTCTTTCGATTGAAGTCATTTCTGGGCGCAAAGAGCAACAACGAGAAAGTTTGCAAGAACTAAGCGAAGAACGCGACAAAAGATATGGCGAACTAAAACAAGAACTATCCTCCGCACAAGACAAAACTGAACTTGCAGAACTAAAATTACAGAGTGAACAACTTACCACCCGCATAAACGAGAGCACCGAAGACCTTGCTCGGTTGCTTTTGGCAAAGCGGATGTTAGAAGGCGCTATTGCAGCGTGGGAAGAAACCTCACAACCTGAGGTTTACAAACGCGCGAGTCAGCTTTTTGAGCTGATGACAGATGGTGCATGGGTGAAAATCTCGCTTGCTCAAGATGGGCAATTGCAAGTTACCAACGCGCTCAAAATGACGCGCGAACCCAAGGAGCTTTCGCTGGGAACCTGCCAGCAAATGTATCTAGCTTTACGCATTGCGCTTCTTATTACGGCAGAAAATGTTGGTTCGGCATTTCCTGTGGTAGCAGATGATATCTTGGTGAACTTCGACAGTACGCGCAGGGTAGGTGCAGCCAAGGCGCTTATGGAGCTTTCGCGTTACCGTCAGGTGATACTTTTTACCTGTCATAGCGAAGTGGTTGATGCACTTCGTCTCACAGGTTGTGAACTCAACGAATTAACGCTTTAGGACACGGATATCCATACTATAATGCAAGGGTTGTAGGTAACAACCGAGGAGAACTGTTCGCCGTATAAGGCACAGCGAAAGGATGCATGCATCATGCCAAGCACCGTGTTGGTTGGCGCCCAATGGGGCGATGAAGGCAAAGGTAAAATCACTGATCTGATTGCAAGCGATTATGATTATGTGGTGCGTTACCAAGGGGGTAACAACGCAGGACACACTGTCATTCATGGCGACAAAAAACTGGCGCTTCATCTTATGCCGTCAGGAGTAATGTATGATCATGCTGTACCTGTTATTGGTAATGGTGTGGTAGTTGACCCTGGTGTTCTTATTAAAGAGATGGCAATGCTTGAAGCCGAGGGTATCTCTTGTAAGAATCTGAAAATCTCTTGCGATGCTCACGTGATTATGCCGTATCACAAAGATTTAGATGGTGCAGATGAAAAGCGCTTAGGCGAACACAAGATTGGCACCACGAAACGCGGTATCGGACCGTGCTATCAGGACAAAGTTGCTCGTAAGGGCATTCGCATCCAAGACCTTATGGACGAAAAGATCTTCCGCCTTAAAGTAGAAACTGCGCTGGCTCAAAAAAATCCTATTCTCAAAAACATTTATGGTTTGCACACCTATACCGTAGATGAAATTTGCGAAGAGTATCTACCGTATGCGCGCATTTTAAAGCAGTATATGGCCGAGACTGCTCAGTTGTTAAACGAGGCAGTTCGCGAAGATAAATCAATTCTGTTTGAAGGCGCACAAGGCACGTTGTTAGACATTGATCATGGCACGTATCCCTACGTTACATCATCTTCATGTTGCGCTGGTGGAGCTTGCACAGGAACTGGTGTTGGCCCGAAAGCAATTGATCGGGTACTTGGCATTCAAAAAGCATACGTAACGCGTGTTGGCGGAGGCCCTTTCCCCACCGAACAGCGCTATCCGGAAGATGGCGGCACGGGCGAAGAGGCTGTTGTAGGAGAAACTCTGTGCGAAGTTGGTCATGAGTTTGGTGTTACCACCGGACGCAAGCGTCGTTGTGGCTGGTTTGATGCAGTCATCGCACGCTATGCAGCTGAAGTTAATGGTCTGACCGATGTAGCTCTTACTAAGCTGGATGTACTTTCAGCGTTCGACACCATCAAGGTGTGTGTCGCCTATGAATGCGACGGCAAAACCTACGATTATTTCCCCATGCAGCAAAGCGTACTGTTCCATGCGAAGCCGGTATACGAGGAACTGCCTGGTTGGAAGGGTATAGACATTACCGAGTGCCGCACGTTTGAGGAGCTTCCCGAAAACGCGCAGCGCTATGTTGAATATATCGAAGAGGTTGCTGGTGTGCCGGTGACCATTATTGCAGTTGGTCCTGATCGCGAACAAACGATCATGCGCGGTTGGGATAGATAGCTAACTAACAAGCTGAAAGGCCTGAAATATGAACATTTTAGTGTTAGGTGGCGGCGGTCGAGAACATGCCATAACGTGGGCGCTTGCAAAAAGTCCTCGTACAGATGAGCTTTATGTAGCACCGGGCAACGGCGGAACTGACGCAATAGCAACCAACGTTTCTGATCTGGATGCGTGTGATGCGCAAGCTGTGCTTGACTTCGCAAAAGAACACAACATTGAGTTGGTAGTAATCGGTCCGGAAGCTCCGCTGGTTGTTGGTGTTGCTGATGTTTTACGCGAAGCGGGCATTGCGGTGTTCGGTCCTGATGCACAAGGCGCGCAACTTGAGGGAAGTAAGGCATACAGCAAAGCGTTTATGGAAGCCAACAACATCCCGACAGCTCAATATGCAACATTTACCGAACTTGAGCCGGCGCTGGCTTACGTTCGCGAACTGGGTGCGCCTATCGTGGTGAAGGCCGATGGCCTTGCCGCAGGTAAAGGTGTTATTGTGGCCGAAGAGTTTGAAGATGCCGAAGAGGCGTTGCAAGATTGCTTTAGTGGTGCATTCGGCGAAGCGGGCTCTCGCGTTGTTATTGAAGAATGCCTTACCGGACCTGAGTGCTCGCTTTTGGCATTTGTCTCAAATGGCCAAGCCCACTGCATGACCACCGCACAAGATCACAAGCGCGCCTTCGATGGAGACTTAGGGCCAAACACTGGTGGTATGGGTGTTTATTCGCCAGTTCCAATAGTTACCGCTGATGAGTTAGCAGAAATGCGAGAAATCATGCAGCGTTCTGCCGAAGCTACTGCGCGAGATCCGTTTGAATCAGATTACCGTGGTGTGCTCTACGGTGGCTTCATGTTGACGCCGCAAGGCCCGAAGGTCTTGGAATTTAATGCACGATTCGGCGATCCCGAAACGCAAGTTGTATTGCCGCGCCTTGAAACCGATTTGGTCGACATCATGACGGCCGTGGCCGAGGGTCGCCCTGAAGACATTGAGCTTGAATGGCAAGACCAATGGGCGGTATGCGTGGTTTTGGCAAGCGAAGGATATCCGGGCTCATACGAAAAGGGCAAGGTGATCTTGGGCGTTGATGAAGCTGAAACCATTGATGGCGTAACGGTATTTCATGCAGGAACCACGAAGAATTACGACGATGAGTTAGTCACCGCTGGCGGTCGCGTACTTAATGTTGTTGCTTTGGGCGACACGTTTGAGGAAGCACGCGAAAAAGCATACGAGGCATGCGCGCTCATTAACTTCGAGGGCAAGCAATATCGCAGCGACATTGGTAAGCGCGCATCGCTTGGCAGGGAGGCCTGGGCATAAAATGCTGTCAGAACGATTACTCAGCACAGTTGTTAGAGGATGTACTAACCAATACCTTCGCTTAACACCTTGCGAAGAAACGCACATTCCAGGTCCTGTTCCAAATCAGCGCTACATGCTTTATATGCATGTGCCGTTTTGTGAGCGCCTCTGTCCTTATTGTTCGTTTAATCGCTTCCCCTTTGCTGAGGATCGCGCACGACCATATTTTGCCAACATGCGCAAAGAGATGCTCATGCTCAAAGATTTGGGGTATGACTTCGATAGTCTCTATATTGGCGGTGGCACCCCAACAATCATGCTCGATGAGCTGTGCGAAACCATTGATTTGGCGAAAGACACATTTTCAATCAAAGAGGTTTCGTCCGAGACAAACCCAAATCATCTTATTCCGGAATACTTGGATAAGCTGCAGGGACGTGTGCAGCGTTTAAGCGTTGGGGTACAAAGCTTTGATAATAGCCTCCTTAAGCAGATGGATCGCTATGAAAAATATGGCAGCGGCGAAGAAATTCTTGAGCGCATTCAGGCGGCAAGTCCGTATTTCACCTCGCTTAACGTTGATATGATCTTCAATTTTCCCGCGCAGACCGAAGATATTTTGATCAGCGACATAGAAAAAGTTATACAAAGCAACACAAGTCAAACCACCTTTTATCCGCTCATGGCTTCGCCGAGTGTTGAGCGCTCGTTGGCGCGCACTGTTGGAAAAGTTGATTATGCGCGCGAGCAGGTCTTCTATGAGATCATAGATGAGCTTTTAGCAGGTGGCGAAAACCCGCTCTTTAGCCATGGAAGCGCATGGACCTTCAACCGCAACGGTGGCGCATGCGACGTTGACGGGCGCGGTATGATTGACGAATATGTCGTGGATTACGAGGAATATCCAGCAGTTGGTAGCGGCGGTATCACCTATTTAGGCGAAACGCTGTACGTCAATACGTTTTCTGTGGTTGACTATAACAAAGCAATCGAGAGCGGCAAAATGTCGCTTATGGGGAAGGCAAAGTTCTCAAAAAAGCAGCGAATGCGATATCGTTTCATGATGCAACTTTTTGGTCTTCGTCTTGATAAGAAGCAGTTCAGACGTGACTTTGGCTATTCGGTTGAAGTAGGACTTCCCGCAGAGATGGCGTTTATGGCAGCTAATGGTGCATTTGCCACCAATACTGACGAAGAGCTGACACTTACGCCAAAAGGTCGCTATTTGATGGTGGTCATGATGCGACAGTTCTTTGTCGGCGTGAATAACTTGCGCGACCAAGCCCGAGCAGCACTGGTAGGTGAAGAGCGCGAACTTATCTTTGGCGAATAACATGTGGTTTCGTACGTTTGCGCAGTTTCGCGTGTTCAAGTAGCTTCGCGCGCTCATGCAATTTCGCAAGTTCGCGTAGGTTCGCTTCTCCATAAAGCTGCACACCCTCGCATAAAAATACGTACAGCGCCCGCAGACAATGCGGGCGTTTTTTCTGTCTGCGCTTAAATCGCTGCAAGTTGTTGACGAACGCTCACAATCGAATGCTCTCTGTGATTTAGAATGAACCTACAAAAGAAAACGAGAGGCGGCAACTATGATTGTGCTGGTAGTAAACGCAGGTAGCTCCACGCTGAAGTGTCAGCTGATTCAAACAGACGGAAAGCTTCGTCTGATGAAAAGCTTGGCTGAGCGCATTGGAGACGCGGATGCTGTTATGGAAGTTGCCTTCGCTCCTGATTTCGAAAAGCAAGTTTTTGATGTCTCAGGTTTAACCGTTGAGCAATGCCTAGAGAAGCTCTTGCATCTTTTGGCGACAGATCCCGCATCCCCCCTTGAGAGTCTGTCTGATATCCAAGCTATTGGAAGCCGTATCGTGGCTGGTGGCGAGTACTTTTCGGCGTCTGTTTTAGTGGACGATGAGGCATTTGAAAAACTGCGCCTTTGTGAAGAGCTGGCGCCTTTGCACAATCCCCATGCTGATGCATGCATCGCGCTTTTGCGCGAAGAGCTGCCCGGTGTTCCGCAGGCTGCAGTTTTCGACACGGCATTTCATCAAACAATGCCGCCAAAAGCATACATGTATCCGCTTCCGATGCGCTACTACGACGAGTATCGCATTCGCCGCTATGGGGCTCATGGTACTTCGCACCGCTATGCGGCGGCGCAAGCTGCAAATCTGTTAGGGCGGCCACTTGAAGATTTGGGTATTATCACGTGTCACTTGGGCAGTGGGGGTTCTATCACGGCAGTCAATCATGGCGAATCCATTGACACCACGATGGGATTTACTCCGCTCGAGGGATTGATGATGGGCACGCGTTCAGGCTCTATTGACCCGGCGATTGTGACGTATATCATGCGTCGCGAAGGCATTAGCTTTGACGAAATGGATCGCATCCTGAATAAGGATTCAGGAATTTTGGGCGTGTCGGGTCTCAGCAGCGACATGCGAACAGTGTTTGCTGCCGCAGATGAGGGCAACGAGGATGCAGAGCTGGCCGTGGACATGTATGTCTACAAAGTACAAAAAGCTATCGGGTCGTTTTATGCGGCGATGACACGAACAGACGCGGTGGTAATGACTGCGGGAATTGGAGAAAACTCTGCTGAGCTGCGTGAGCGCATTTTTGCTGGCTTGGCTCATATGGGCATGATCTTGGATAAAGAAAAGAACCAGGTTGAAGGAGCAATTGGTGTTAATCGAATCGTTTCGATTGACGATAGCCCCATCAAGATCTGCGTTGTAACAACTGACGAGGAGATGCGTATTGCACGCGAAACTGATGCGCTTGTCACATTAGATGCGTAATTAAAAACTTGATACGGCGACTAGAGTTCGTGAAGCACGACTGAGAGGAGAGGTTTCATGAAAACTCGGCAAACTCTTAGGGCAAACATGGGGCAACTACGAGATAAGAGCGTATCAATCAAAACAGCAATTTCGCGCCAAGCAGCATCGCGCATAGCACTTTTGACAATGCTGGGATGCGTGTTCGTGTTTTGCGCCTTAGGGTGCACATCGTCATCTTTGCACGAGGAACCCTCAACAGATGCTCCGGATAAACCAACCACTCCATGCGCTCCATCTAAGCCGGTTGAGTATCCCGCCGAGCCTGCACCGACAAGTGATGTAATAACGACAGATCAAGCCGATGCTTTTGCTGATTTTTCGGTGCGATTGTTTGACGCAACGTATGACGATAACAACACGCTTGTTTCGCCTTTGTCTGTAGCTTATGCTCTCGGCTTGATTGAGCCCGCCGCGCAAGGACAGACGCTTTCGCAGATTGAAGACGCAACGGGCATGACATCTGAAGAGATGAACGACGCATTACGCGCACTTTTAGCATCGCTTGAGCAACAAGCATTAACAGCTGCCGACGACGATTCGAGAGACTTATACATTGCGAACGCACTTTGGGTTGACGATGGACTTCCGGTAAAGCAAGACTATCTCGCAACTACCGCATCGCAATTTAACGCAGAAATATTTACAGGCACGCTTGGAAAGCGAACTGTCGCCGAAATTAATTCATGGATAAACTCCCACACAAACGGAATGGTTCCAGGTGTTCTTGATGAACTGACGCCATTAACCTCGCTCGTTCTTGTTAATGCGACAAGCTTCGACGCACAATGGGGTTTAGCGTATGAAGACGATGACCTCGTTGAAGATATATTTACGAACGCGAATGGACAAACTCAGAAGGTTACCTTTATGGAGTCTGAGGAGGATTGCTACGTTGAGCTTTCCAATGCCTCTGGCTTCATTAAATATTATAAGGGCGCCTCATTTGCGTTTGTTGGACTTTTGCCTGCTGAAGGCAGCACGCCTCGTGATGTGGTGGAGAGTCTTTCTGGGGAAACCTTAAGGAAGGCTATTGGTTATTCTCGCTCTGCGGATGTCTTGGTAAGGCTACCTCGGTTTTCAGATGAGTGCAGAACTGAGTTGGTTGAACCGCTGAAAGAGCTTGGTATCACTGATGCTTTCGAATTGAATGCAGACTTTTGGAGCGTGCTTGAAGATGCGCCATATGAGCGTGATGGTGTGGCTTTGCCTGTAGAAAGCTTCTATCTTTCGAGCGCAACACAAAATGCTGTTATTGAGGTAGATGAAGCAGGAACGAGGGCAGCAGCGGCAACAGTTATTACGGCAGACGCTGCTACAGCAGCTCCTGATATTCCTCGCGAAAAGTACGAAGTGTATTTGGATCGACCGTTTGTATACATGATCGTCCATGTACCAACAAACCTTCCGGTGTTTATTGGTACGGTCGACAATATCGACGTCTAATCATACATTTTAGTGCTTGCTCTAAGTTACTTGCTTTAAGGCGTCTGCTCTAAGGTGTCTACTCTAGGGTGCCTTAGTTTGCAGGACGACCATCGTTGCGCAGCGTTTTATCTGGGATGATAAAAATGAACACCAACACGCTTATCAGCAGCAGATAGTTATAGAACAGAAACGGCATCACTTCGAACGCATTAATGGTAAAGCCAAGTTCTGCGCAAGCTGAAAGCGCAACGAGCATTTGTGCGCCATAGGGGATGATGCCTTGTGCTACGCAAGAGAAGGTATCAAGAAGCGATGCTGTTTTGCGCGGCGAAATGTCATAGGTTTCGCCCATTTCGCGCGCAATTGGGTTGGACATCACGATAGCGACGGTATTGTTCGCCGTGGCCACATCCATTGCTACAACAAGCACGCCCATACCAAGCTGGCCGCCTTTGCGCGTTTTGAATGTGCTGCGAATGCCGTTAAGAAGCGCAACAAAACCACCGTTTTCGCGAATGAGCGCACAGATGGCAGAAACAAGTATTGCCACCATAGTAGTTTCGAACATGCCAGCTGCACCTGAGCCCATATTCGCCAAAAGCTCAGTGGCAGGAGTTGCGCCAGTTGCAACCATAATAAGAGAGCCTGACACGATACCAAGCAACAGCACAACAAAGACGTTGATGCCAATAATGCCACCAATCAACACGATGATGTAGGGGATAAGCTGGATGAGGTCATAGCTTTCGTTCACGCTTCCGTTCACTGAGGAGTTCATGGAGAGCACAAAAATAATAATGAGTGTAACGAGAGCCGCAGGCAGAGCAATCTTAAAGTTTTCGCGGAACTTGTCTGACATCTTGCACCCTTGACCCTGGCATGCGG
The DNA here is from genome assembly GCA_003612515.1 of bacterium D16-34. GTDB lineage: Bacteria > Actinomycetota > Coriobacteriia > Coriobacteriales > Eggerthellaceae > Xiamenia. The sequence continues at coordinate 424,112 of RAZB01000001.1, read as the reverse complement.
CGATGGTGGTATCGGAGATGAAGGAGAGGTTGTCGCCGAACATCGCACCGCCCATAACAGAGCCGACACAGAGCGGGAGGCTAAAGCCTGACGCAGCAGAGACAGCAATTGCAATGGGGGTAATGAGCGTGATGGTGCCAACTGAGGTGCCCATTGAGATTGAAACGAAGCAGCTCACCACAAACAACACGACCACGGCAAGTTGCGTGGGGAAGATGGAAAGCAAAAGATAAGCAACGCTTTCGGCGCTGTCGCGACCGACGGTACCAACAAAAATACCCGCGGTCATAAAGATGAGGATCATAGTAACAATGGTTTTGTCGCCGATCCCTTTGCCCATGACCGAGAGCTTTTCGTCAAACGTAAGTTTGGGGTTTTGGAAGCAAGCAACCAAAAGTGCAACAAGAAAGATGACAACAATCGGGATGTTGTAAAAGCCCATCGGAATGTTCATGCCATACTCAAAAAGGATGCCTAATCCGAGGTAGAGAACAAGAAATACGCCGATAGGTATAAGCGCTTTAACATTGCCTTTTTGCATAGTTGCCCCTTTAGTGTGTTTCGTGGCTGTATGGCTGAAAAGTGCACAAGGGAATAGATAAGACCTTGTGCACATTCATGTGTTTAGGAAATTGCGGGTTCATAGTATAGAGTAATGATTCCGGCTCGATCCATGAAAGTCTTAGGTGGTAAGGTGTCTTTGGTTAGTGGGAGCTACAGGCAACAAAAAGCCCTCACCAATGGTGAGGGCTGTGCATTCATGGTGGTCGGAGGGGGACTTGAACCCTCGGCACGCGGATTTTCAGTCCGCTGCTCTACCAACTGAGCTACCCGACCAAGTGCATCTGTGTAAGACGCGTCTAATAATTCTACTGGTCTCGTTTCGCTGGGTCAAGAAAAATCTGAGTATTTGTCGCTCATTTTCGCGAATAGTTGCGCTTTGCGCTTTAAACCGCTCGGCTCTTTCGTTGTAAAGCAAAAGCATTTACGAAAGCGTAGAATCTGATTTAAGCTTATATCAGTGGGCACGTATTGCGAGAAAGGACATATCAAGATGCAACATGGCAGAGGTTTCGTTTCTTGTAAAGGTGCTCAACCTGACACGCACCAGAAACTATCGCAGGCGCTTATAGATCAGATTCAGGCCTTCATTCAAGACGCTTATGCCGAAGACGAAACATTGCGCATGGCTTGCGCAGCGCCAATGCTGCAGAGCATGCCGTTACCACAGATAGAGGCTGATGGTGAAGCCGCGGCGTTTGAAGGCCTTTTCTCTGAATGCGACCTTGAAGTCTTTGTTAGCCAGAAAGAGGAAACGTTTGTAGAAGCGCTGCTTCGCCATATTGATGAGCGAGGGCTTTCTGATCCATTTGTTTACAAGCGCGCGGGTTTGGACAGAAAGCTGTTTTCTAAGATTCGCAAAAATGCAAATTACCAACCAAGCAAAAAGACTGCGCTTGCTTTAGCTCTTGCGTTAGAGCTCAATCTCGATGAGGCCACAGATCTTTTGAGCCGAGCGGGATATGCGCTTTCGCACGCAAACAAAGCAGACCTTATTGTTGAGTACTTTATCGTGCACAATCAGTTTGACCTTATGCTCATTAACGAAGCGCTTTACGAATTTGATCAGCCGCTTCTGTGCGTGGGCTAAGCTGCGGCATTTGTATTTGTAGCTGCAAAGGCAAGCGCGCACGCTGACGCAAGCGCGCAAATGCATATGCGCAGACGCAAGCGCACACGCAAACCCAAGCGCACATGTAAATGTCGCTTTGCAGGCGACCTTTCCACATAGTCGTTTCAATAAGCTGTAATGCGTCCGATAAAACATTAAAGGAGGCATTATGAGTCAGATTAAACTACTGCAAAACAAAACTAGCGTAACCGAGATGGTCTTTATTTTGGACCGAAGTGGTTCTATGCAAGGGCTAGAACTCGACACCATCAATGGCTTCAATGAACTTATTGCCAAGCAAAAAGAAGAACCTGGCACTGCGTTTGTGACTACCGTGCTGTTCGACCACAAAATTGAAACGATTACTGATAGGGAACCGCTTAGTGAGGTAAAGCCGCTCACGCGCGAGAAATACTATGTTCGCGGATGTACTGCTTTGCTTGATGCTGTTGGTTCAACTATTAAAAAGATTAACCAGCTCCAGAAGGCATGTGAAAGCCGACCTGATCATACTATCTTTGTTATCACAACTGACGGTTACGAGAACGCAAGCGAGCACTATTCAACTGAAAAAGTAAAGCGCATGATTGAGAAGCGTAAGCGCAAAAACAATTGGGAGTTTATCTTTTTAGGCGCCAACATTGATGCAGTTAAAACAGCTGCAAGTATCGGCATTGATCAAGACCATGCTTCTGAATATAGAGCAGATAGTAAAGGCACGCTTTTGAATTATCAGGTGCTCAGCGATGAGGTTCTGTCTTGCGTCCGCGTAGGAGCGTCATTTGATGGTAGCTGGAAAGATGACATCGAAGAGGATCTCAAGTGCCGCAGCTAGCCCTCGATGCTTTCTATGAGTGGTACAATTTTCGCACACATTTTTCGCACGCTACAAAGATGGTTTTGACGAAAAACTAACGCACACATAGATGACGAGGAGAAAGCTATGTCGCACGAGACAAACGCACCACAAGTTGGCATTATTATGGGATCTGAATCTGATATGCCGGTCATGGAAGCTTGCATGGCTCAGCTTGATGAGTTTGGCGTTGCATATGAGGTGAAAATCGCAAGCGCGCATCGCAAGCCGGCGGAGGTTCATGAGTGGGCTTCAACTGCTCACGAGCGCGGCATTAAAGTCATTGTTGCTGCAGCGGGAAAAGCCGCACATCTTGGTGGTGTTGTCGCAGCGTATACGCCAAATCCTGTCATTTGTGTTCCGATGAAAACTTCAGATTTGGGCGGTCTTGATTCGCTCCTCTCAATGGTACAGATGCCATCGGGTGTGCCGGTGGCATGTGTCGCCATCAACGGTGCCAAAAATGCTGCTATTTTGGCAGTGCAAATTTTAGGAACCGGAAACGATGATGATCGCGAAAAGATCGTCCAGTTCAAGCGCGAAATGGCTGAGGCATAAATGACAAAACAACTATTGATGGGAAACCAAGCGTTTGCACACGCTGCTCTTGAAGCAGGAGTACGTGTGGTTGCGGGGTATCCGGGAACGCCATCGTCTGAGTTGGTAGAAACAGTAGCGCAGCTTCATGCAAGCGGGTCGGCTGAAGGGGTTCACGTTGAGTGGTCAACCAATGAGAAAGCTGCTCTCGAACTTGCTGCTGGTGCTGCCTATTGTGGTGCGCGCGTGCTCTTTACCTGTAAGCAGGTTGGACTGAATGTGGCGTCAGATGCGCTGATGAGCCTCAATTATGTGGGCGTAAAGGGGGGCACGGTGCTCTTTGTAGCAGATGACCCCGGTCCAATTTCTTCGCAAACCGAGCAAGATACGCGACGATTCGCTTCGTTTGCAAAGGTGCCAGTACTTGATCCGGCAACGCCCGAACAGGGTTTTGCTATGATGCAGGCGGCTTTCGATTTGTCTGAGCGCTATCATACGCCGGTGATTGTTCGTCCAACGACGCGCATCTGTCATGCTTCGACATTTTTTGAAGTGGCGGATACCGCGCAGGCGCGCAAGGTGCCAGATGAGGGGTTTGTGCCTGATCCGAAGTGGATCATCTTCCCGCGACGAGCCTATGTGGGGCATGGAGAGATCATTCAGCGATTGGGCGAGATTTCTCGTGATTTTGCGAGCGATTCGGTTCTGGCGCAATTCAACGTTATGTTTGAAGGGGGCGCTGCGGCAGATACAGATGTCGCTGCTGACGCACCTGCTGATGCTGCAGCCCCTGCTGATGCTGCCACACACGCTGATGCTGCCGCCCCTGCGCCGCAGCTCGGCATTGTGGCGGGCGGCATTTCGGCTGCATATGCTCAAGACGCGATTGCTGAACTGGCACGTCGTGCGAAAGCAGCCAACATGGACTTGCCGGCATTTCGCTTCTGGCAGGTAGGGACGCCATATCCGTTCCCAGAAGAGCTTGCGACTGAGTTCGCCACAGGATTGAAGCGCATCCTGGTATTTGAAGAGCTGGATAGCGTGTTGGAAGATGAGATGCTTCGACATGCAGGAAAAACGCACGCATCATATGAGGTGCTGGGCAAATACACCCATGACACGCGTGACAGTGGCGAAAATGATCTTGATGACACCATCCTTCGCCTGGCGCATTATCTGGGTGTTGATGCGTTAGTTGACTGTCAGTGCATGTCAAAGGACCAAGAGGATTTGATGTCTTTGGTGCCTGTGCGACCTCCGGTTTTGTGCGCGGGATGTCCACACCGAGGCAGCTTTTATGCCATCAAGCGCGCGCTTGGCAAGACGCCCGCGGTGCTTTGTGGCGATATTGGGTGCTACACGCTGGGGAATGCAGCCCCGCTTGAGGCGATTGATACCTGTTTGTGCATGGGCGCAGGAATTACGATGGCGCAAGGGTTTGCGGTTGCTGAGCCTGACAAAAAACAGGTGGCTTTTGTTGGAGACTCCACGTTTTTTGCCAGTGGTCTTCCCGGCGTAGCGAACGCTGTCTATAACGGTCATGACATTACCATTTGTGTGTTGGATAATTCGACAACTGCAATGACTGGCTCCCAACCTCACCCTGGAACAGGCGTTACCCTTATGGGCTCGAAAAGAGAGCCGATATCGATTGAAGCAGTATTGCGCGCGTTAGGTGTGACGTGTATCCACCACGCTGATCCGCTTGACATAGATGAATCTGTTGCAGCTGCGCAAAAAGCAATTGAGTTTGCCGGACCTGCAGCCATCATTTTCAAGTCACCATGCATTCAAATCATAAAGCCTGGTGTTCCGGCAGATATCGATACTGAGACTTGCACCGGATGCAAAAAGTGCATCACTGAAATCGGCTGTCCTGGCATTGGCTTTGATGCTTCGGCACGAGGCGCGAAGAGCAAAGATCGAGGCCAGGCGTTTGTCGACCCGACCTTGTGCAACGGCTGTAATTTGTGCACGCAAGTTTGTCCGTTTGATGCAATAGTTCCTGGTATGCCGCTTGAGAGCAAGGAGGTCGCGCGATGATTAACATCTTGCTAGCAGGCGTGGGAGGCCAAGGAACAGTTTTGGCCGCAAAGGTGTTGGCGCAGACTGCGCAGGATAAAGGCTGGAGCGTGCGAACTGCCGAGACGATTGGCATGGCTCAACGCGGTGGCAATGTGGTGTCGCATGTTCGCATGGGAAACGAAGGCGAGTCGGTGCTTTCGCCACTGATTGCGCACAAGAGCGCTGATCTGATTATTGCGTTTGAGCCAGGCGAAGCGGCGCGCGTATTGCCCTATCTTTCGCCAGGCGGAACCATCATTAGCGCGACTTCGGCGCTTCAGCCAGTGACCGCTGCGCTCTCAAAGCAGCCCTATGTTGCCGGCGACGTGATCAGGGGAATTGAGCGCACACTTGATCAAGGTGGTGCGCAGTTCATTGCTGTTGACGACGCTGCGCTTTGTGCGGAAGCGGGAAGTCGCAAGGTGTTGAACACGATTTTGTTGGCTTACGCACTCGCTTGCACGGACGCTGGATTGACGCTGGATGACTTGCGCGAGGCTATTCGCACCTGCGTGAAGCCGCGTTTTGTGGGAATGAACCTTGAGGCGATCGACATCGTGCAAGCAGTCTGCGCTGGTCGCTAGCTTGTGTTGCCGGATGAGACCTGGCGTTTGCGAAACGCCTGGTCGCGGAGTCCAGCTTTGGCTCCAGCGACTCGGCCAATCGAAGATTTGCAAGTTTTAGACAGGTTTTGGCTGGAAAATGCCCCTCGTCGGTGAAATACGAAGGATTTTGCTGCCCAAAACACCGACGAGGGCACTTTTCCAACCATTTTGCTGTCAAAAACACCGACGAGGGCACTTTTCCAGCCAAAACTCACAAATTTATTGAAGCTGGCGCCACCGCGGGTGTTACTGCACGCGCTGTTACTGTATAGCAAAGGGCGCCTCAGCTTATGAGACGCCCTGGTTTGTATCACGGCTTCTTTTGGGCAGCTGCGGGCTCGAGCTGGCGCGAACGCAGGCAGCGCTGGTGTACGTCGCAACGGGCACGAGCTGCCGCAGGCTCGAGCTGCCGCAGGCTCGAGCTGGCGCGAGCGCGAGCTTCCGCAAGATTAAGCAAGCGCTTTAGCTACATGGCGAGCGAAGGTCAACGTGCGTCCGCAAGCCACACCCACAACATACTCAGGGTAGTTGTCGGCGAAGAAGCTGCCGCTACAATCACCTGCCGCATATAAGCCCTCAATAGGTTGACGCTTTTCGTCAAGCACGCGGCATTCGTCGTCAATGCGAAGTCCATCGATTGTCGTTAGCATTGAGCCTGACATGGTGAATCCATAGTATGGTGGCGTATCCAGCGCAGACAAGCGGTGCGCTTCCTTGCCGAAGTCCTCGTCTTCGCCCAGCGCATAGAGCTCATTGTAGCGATCGACCGTTGCAACGAACGTGTCGACTGGAATCTGCAAACCTTCAGCTAGTTCTTCTAAGGTATCAGCTTGGATCATCACTCCCTGCTCGATAAGCTCGGGAAGGGTTGGACCCATTGACGGCGCAACTTGGCCGCCTTCGAACCAGTTGTCGAAGTTTTGGATGGTGGTTTTGGAGCAGCCAATCGTGGCAAAGCGCGCGATGTCTTCTTTCATGCTTGAGTCCATGATCTGGCAATACACACCATTTGGCTGCAAGCTTCCTTGGTTGAGCATCGTGTCATAAGGGCAGCTTTCGTTCGCGAAGCGCTCGCCATTGATATTGACCTTCAAGAACGGCTGACTTCCCATGTTGAAGTCGATGTTTGAGGGGAACTGGTCGGTGCCTTCGACATATCCAGCCGCCGTGCCGGGAACACAAGCACCGCGGTCGAAGATCATCGTGGAAGTCTCGACATCTTTGATAGCGCCAATTTGCAGAGCGCAAATGATGCCTTGACCTGTGTTTGTCGGGATGAAATTGCCGGTGGTCACGCGCGTGGGAACATCTGGGGCAAGTGCGCGAATCATGTCGGCATTTGCAGCATATCCGCCAGTAGCCAAAAGCGTGTTTTCGGCTTGGATTAAAACATAGCCTTCCGGCGTCTCAAAATAAGCACCGGTGACAGGGCCTTCGCCATCGCGCTCAAGAGCAACGAGGTTGTAACCATAAAGAACTTCATGGCCTTTCTCGGCAATATAGGCCTCAAGAACGTCGTTGCGATGCTTTGAAGGATCCACGCCATCGCCTGCGCGATGACCATGATGAACAACCGGGACGAAATAGTCAGTGCCGCCGCACGCAGCATCAATCGCGGTGTCGAGCGTGGGGATATAGCCAGCAGGAACCATGATGCCATCCAGCCAGTCGATCATTTCTGCGCTCTCTTTGATCCAAAGCTTGATAACGCGCTGATCGCACTTGCCAGAAGCATAGCGGGTTAACTCGTTGAGCAGCTTGTTTTCGTCAACAGTTACGCCGGCCTCTTTCGTGTGCGTTGTGTTGACGGCGCCAATATAAGAACGTCCGCGAGCAGTCGTTGTACCTGCGTCAACAACCAAGAAATCCAAGCCTTCATCGCAGGCGGTCGCAGCTGCAATCATGCCGGCGTTACCAGCGCCAACAATGAGCAGCTTGGTCTCAAGCGTCTCGACTACATCTTCAGGTTTTACCTCAACGCGCTCTGGCAACCATGAGTTTGCGTTTGAGTTTTTGCTGCCCGTAGAAGCGAGCGTGTCATCTGTTTGCGAAGCATTTGCGTTTTGCGTGTTTTGCGAAGAGCCGTCTGATGTGCTGGGCGAACATCCCGCAACAACAGCGCCTCCTGCAACTGCAGTGCCAGCAACAAACGCTCCTTTAAGAAAATCTCGACGATTAAGCATAAATATGCCTCCCCTTCCTCTCGTTTTGATCTATGAGGTTTCATTATTTTTGTTGCTTTGATCTGTGAAGGTTCATTTTTTGTCGCCCCTCATCAAGCAACAAAAACAGCTTTATCCATGAGCGAAAAATGGTCATCAGGCAAACGCGGTGATTTTTAAAGAATTGGCATACAATACGAAATCAGGCGAATAGGGTGATGGCGTTTGAACTGGGACAAGGTACGCTCGCACCAAGGAGGGCAGGTGCAAATAACAGACGAGAAAACAACAACACGCACACATCGCCACGATGTGCTGTTTGCTGCGCTTAGTTGTGCGAGCGCCATGACGCTTATCGTTTTGGGCGATTGGACGCTCAACATTGGGCTACATCCTGCTCTGGCGCAACTCGTTCCCATTGCTCGCGAGGCAAGTTCAATTGCGAAAGTTGCAACATTTTTTGTTGTCGCAGTCATGTGCTATATGTACCCGAAAAAGCTGCAGCTTAAAGCGCTTTCGTTGGCGGCGGGATGTATGGCTGTAGTGGCTGCAGTCCTGTTGATGATTGGCTTGCGCATAGGCTCGCCTGTTGTGCTATTGGTTGGCGCGCCTATTTTGGCTGTTGCACGGGCTTGGGCTTGCATTATTGTCGGCAGCGCACTTGTGTCGCTTCCCACAAGCACGTGCATGAAAAGCGTCTTTGCGGCTTTTATCGCAACAGCAGCGTTGCGCACTTTTGTGGGCGGAAGCCCCGATGGGGTTCTATCTGCGGCATTGTTGGCCGTAATGTGTGTGGGAAGTCTGACGCTGGCGATAGCACCGGCTCGCCCACAGTTTGTAGCGGCTCATGAAACCGGCAGAGAGCTGAGCGTGTTGTCAGTTGAACAACCGTCTTCGGTGTTGCCTTTCTCCCATAAAGTATTCGTGGCAATTTTATTGTTTAGCTTGGCTTTTGGTTATTCGCTCACGTTTAGATCAGTCAATGGTGCACCTGCAATCTCTGCCCTTTCTGGCCTTTTGCTTTTGCTCGTGCTAACTACCATGCTCATGGGCAAGCCGCGCTTTGATTTCGATGTTCTTTATCGGGTAGCGGTTCTCATGATTTTGGCAGGATTGTTAATCTCTTTAGTTCCGCATGCTCCCGATACGTTTACGAACGTGTTGCTCAGTTCTGGTTCAGAGTGTTTTCAGGCGCTCGTTTGGTGCTTGCTTGCCGCCATAGGCAGGCAGAATATATATGCGGCGTTATCGATGGTCGCGTGGGGACAGTTTGCATTGCAAGGCGGCGTATTGTGTGGAACGACATTGGGTCATGTGGTGAACAGCGCATATGCTCAAAGCCCCGATGTTTTGCCCCTTATTACCTGCATCATAATTTTTGTGTTTGTGGCGTATCAGATTGTAGCGCTAGCAGGGCTGAGTTTTGAAGCCACCATTCGCGGTATACAGCCTGCTCAAAGTCTTGTTGTGTCCGACAGAGCAATAGAGTTCGAGCATATTTGTAAAGAGATAGGCAACGAGTACGACCTCACGCAACGTGAAAGCGAGATATTTTTGCTCATGGCGAAAGGGCGCAACAACCGTTTCATTCAAGAGGAGCTTTGCCTGAGCCATAACACGGTCAAGACGCATATCATGCATATATATGCGAAGCTTGGTGTGCATAGCCACCAAGAGCTTATCGATCTAGCCGAGCATTGGTAGAGTTAACAGGTCGCTTTATTCTTGTGGTGCGCCGTGCGAAAGTGCATTTGATACAATCGCATGGACACGCCTTCAAGACGTGTAGTGCATAATCCATGAGAAAGAAGCAACGCATGCGCATGACCGATGAGCAACTTGAGTTAATAAAAGGTCAGTTTAAGAGCTTGAAGGCTCGTTCTGATTTCTACGCAAAGAAATTCGCCGATATTGATCTGTCAGATGTGCAGTCTCAAGAGGATTTTGAGAAGCTGCCATTTTCCGAAAAAGATGATCTTCGCGCAGCCTATCCGCTTGGATTACAAGCAGTGCCTGACGAAGAAATCGTACGCATTCACAGTTCATCAGGCACAACAGGAACCCCTGTAATTATTCCTTACACCCAGCAAGACGTTATAGACTGGGCAACACAATTTGCTCGTTGTTATGAAGTTGCCGGCATCACGCCGCTTGATCGAATCCAGATCACCCCGGGCTATGGTCTTTGGACTGCCGGTATCGGCTTTCAGCTTGGAGCGGAACGATTAGGTGCCATGGCAATTCCGATGGGTCCGGGAAATACCGAAAAGCAGCTCAAGATGATGCAAGACTTAAAGTCGACGGTTCTGTGCGCAACCAGTTCCTATGCGCTTTTGTTGGCTGAAGAAATTGCGCAGCGCAACCTTCGTGATCAGCTTCATCTCCGCAAAGGCGTCATTGGTTCTGAGCGTTGGGGCGAAAAGATGCGCAACCGCATTTCCAATGAACTGGGAATTGAGATTTATGATATTTATGGCCTGACCGAGGTATATGGACCGGGTATTGGTATTTCATGTGACGAACATCACGGAATGCATGTGTGGGACGACTATGTCTACATTGAGATTGTAGATCCGGTAACGGGCAAGAATTTGCCAGATGGCGAAGTCGGCGAGTTGGTTTTGACCACCCTTCGCAAGCAAGGCGCTCCGCTCATTCGTTATCGCACGCATGATTTAACGCGCATTTTGCCAGGGGATTGCACCTGTATGTGCGGGCATCGTCATCCGCGCATTGATACGCTGACTGGTCGTACCGACGACATGTTCAAGGTGAAGGGTTGCAATATCTTCCCAGCTCAAGTGGAAGAAGTTATCGCTATCACCGATGGCGCCAGTTCAGAATACCAAGTCATGATTGAAAACATTTCTGGCAAAGATATCTTGACGGTGTTGTTTGAAACTCCGCTTGAAGGCGAAGCCAAGACGCGCGCCGAAGAACAGCTTGCATTGCTGTTCAAGGCGAAGTGCGGTTGCTCCCCGGATGCCAAAGGTGTTCCGATGGGTGAGTTGCCTCGCAGCGAGAAAAAGACGAAGCGCATTTTTGATAGCCGCTACTAAGTGTCGTTGCGCCTGCAGCGAGCGCACGCTGCGAAGCCTTTTAGGACGTGCAGCTAGCACACGCTGTGAAGCCTTTTCGCACCCGCAGCTAGCACACTCTGTGGTAATGCTAACCAAAATACCCAAATTTTGTTTCACAGCATTTACGGAGTGTGCTAGAGTAGGCGCATGTTTTTCTTGGACGGACATATCGCACACACTGATACAGCTTGCGCTGTAATGAGCCAGCACGTGGCTCAGCAATGTTGTGGCGAGGCGGCTTGTGCAATTATGAGCGAGCATTTCGCTCAGAAATCTGCATGCCTGTCCTTCATCAGCTCAGCCTCTGATCGATATTTTTAGCACACGAACCACGTCGTTCGGGTGCTATTTTTTTGCCCGCGACTGTGTGTCGTGTGCGCCTTCGATGGGGCGAGTTGACGAAGGGTTACAAAGCAAAGGCCTCGTTGCATATGCTGAACCTGCTGGTGATGTGCATATTGTCTCAAGAGCCTATTTGCGTGTAAGGCTACAACCGTCAGCTCTCCTTGAAAAACAACTTGAGAACCACTTTGTTGGGATGGGTGCTCGATAAATGAGCATCCGGGAAGAGGAGTAAAGGAAAGAAGATGGTTGTTAAGATTTTACTTGTGGTGGTCTTTATAGCCGTAGCCGTCGGCATTGGACTTTATTGCCGCAGATCCACCAAAACCGTTGATGGGTTTGTATTAGGTGGGCGAAATGTCGGACCGTGGATGAGCGCCTTCGCCTATGGTACGAGCTATTTTTCAGCGGTAGTTTTCGTAGGTTATGCAGGCCAATTTGGATTTAAGTATGGTATTGCAGCAACCTGGGCTGGCATTGGAAATGCCATTTTAGGCAGCTTGCTTGCTTGGTGGATTTTAGGCCCGCGCGCTCGAGAGATGACACATCGTTTAGGTGCGCAGACGATGCCTGAGTTTTTTGGCAAGCGCTACAACTCAAAAGCATTACGCATTGCTGCGGCTGCCATCATTTTCGTCTTCTTGATTCCCTATACCGCATCGGTTTACAACGGCTTGTCGCGTTTGTTTGGCATGGCGTTTAACCTGCCCTACGACGTTTGTGTTATAGGCATGGCGGTTGTAACGTGCATCTATGTTGTACTCGGTGGATATATGGCTACCGTTATGAACGACTTTATTCAGGGTATCGTCATGCTGCTTGGTATCACGGCGGTAATAGTGGCGGTAATTTTAAGCAATGGCGGTTTTTCTGAGGCTATAATTCAGCTTTCGCAAATTCCTGCCGAAGGCACTCAAATGCAAGGTGCATTCATTAGTTTCTTTGGACCAGATTTATTTAACTTATTAGGCGTTGTTATTCTGACGTCGCTTGGCACGTGGGGTCTGCCGCAAATGGTTCAGAAATTCTACGCTATCAAAAGCGGTCCTGCGGTAAAGCAAGGCGCTATCATTTCAACTATTTTTGCGTTCGTCGTTGCAGGCGGCTCATATTTCTTGGGAGGCTTTGGTCGCCTTTATACCGACCAGATTGAATACGCTGCAAACGGCACGCCTATCTATGACTCGGTTATCCCAACGATGCTTTCAACACTGCCTGATCTTCTCATTGGTCTGGTAATTGTGTTGGTGCTTTCAGCGTCAATGTCTACGCTGTCATCGCTGGTGCTAACGTCGTCATCAACGCTGACGATTGACATGATCAAAGGCAACATCGTAAAAGACATGTCTGAGAAAAAGCAGCTCATCTCAATGCGTATTCTGCTCGTCGTCTTTGTTTTGATTTCGATGCTGATTGCTCTTTTGCAGTACCACTCATCTATCGTATTCATCGCACAGCTCATGGGTTACTCATGGGGCGCTTTGGCCGGCGCGTTCTTAGGTCCGTTCTTGTGGGGTCTGTACTCCGGCAAGATTTCTAAAGCCGCTGTGTGGTGCTCGTTTGTGATCGGTGTTGGTTTAACTGCCGTTAACATGATCATGGGCATGGTTGGCACGCCCCTGATTGCAAGCCCGATTAACTGCGGTGCATTGGCGATGATTTTGTCGCTTGTTGTGGTGCCGGTAGTGAGCCTGTTTACTCCAAGCGTACCCTTCCAGATCGAAAAGCCTACGGTCGAAGGCGCCATCGATCGTGAGTACGAGCGCGAATTGGAAGCCGAGGAACTCAAGAGCGCAGAGGTCGGAGCTGCTGCTGACGTATAAGACGGGCAGCGCCATAAAACGTTAGCGCTTGCAAACCTACATTTATCAGGTATGTACTCGATTGAGGACGCTTGTCATCGTATACTATTCGCACGTATCGCGAATAAATGCTGTTCGGCTTGCGTCCTCGTAACATTTTGTGCCGTAAAGAGTGTGTCGAAGGGGCATGCGGACCAGCGTCAATTCGCACATCCTATGAGAAGGGGACAAACATGGAAGGATTTGACCTGATCGCAACTGGTCTATGGTCAATCGTGCCTCCGATTCTGGCGCTTGTGTTGGCGTTGGTCACCAAAGAAGTGTATTCGTCACTTACTATTGGTGTCTTTGTGGGCATGATCATTTACCAGTTCACTTTGGCGGGCGTCGGCTTTGACCAACTCATTGCGGCCTTTGTCATGGTGCCGCGCATGATGGCCGAGCAAATAGCCGGCAATGGAGCGCTGTTGTTATTCCTTGCGCTATTAGGTGCGCTTACCGTCGTAATTGCAACGGCTGGTGGATCGCGTGCCTATGCTGAATGGGTATCAACTCATATCAAAAACGCAAAGATGGCTCAGATTCTTACGGCAATTCTGGGCATTATCATTTTTGTTGACGACTACTTCAACTGCCTCACGGTTGGCGCAGTTATGCGTCCGGTGACGGATCGCTTCCATATCAGTCATGAGAAGCTTGCTTGGATCATCGACTCCACAGCTGCTCCGGTTTGCATCATCGCGCCGGTATCGTCCTGGGCGGTTGCTGTTGGTGGCTATATTGGTGAAGGCGGTTTTAACACCTTCGTGGCTTCTATCCCGTACAACTTCTACGCGCTGCTCACGATCTTCTTTGTCTTCTTTATGCTGGCGTCAAATGAAGACTTTGGCTCCATGCGTGCTGCAGAAGAAGAAGCTCGCAAAGACATCCCATCAGAAGGCAGCGCATTGCACGCAGTTGCCACCGCAGGGTTGGGCGACAAGTCAGTTGAGGACTTCGAAGAGGCCCATCCGCATCTGAATAGCGTGGTGACCGAGGTAACCGACATTGACGATGCCGCACAAGAAACGGTTGAGGAGTACAAAGGCCTCAACATCTCTGACAAGGGCAAGGTTTATGACCTTATCATCCCCATTGTGGTGCTGATTATCTTCTCAATTTTGGGTATGCTTTATGTGGGCGGTTTCTTCGAGGGCGTTGATTTTGCTACCGCTGTTGGCGAAGATCCCGTTACGGGTCTGTGCGTTGGCGTATGTGTTGCTCTTGTTGCAGCGGCAGCGATGTTCTTGCCGCGCGGCTTGACAACGCTTTCTGGCTTCATGGATTCTATGAGCGAAGGTGTTCGCTCAATGGTAGGCGCCATTATGATTTTGGTGCTGGCATGGAGTTTGGGCGGAACGTGCCGCTACCTTTTGGGCACGGGCGAGTTTGTGTCAAGCTTCTTAGGTAACATGGGTGTTGGTCTGGCACTTTTGCCGGCTGTCATCTTTATTGTTGCAGCATTCATTGGCTTTTCGATGGGCACTTCATGGGGCACCATTGCACTTATTCTGCCGATCGTAATTGGTGTGTTTGAGGCGGACGATCCGCTGTTCTTGGTTGCAATTGGCGCAACGTTGGCTGGTTCGGTTTATGGTGACCACATCTCGCCAATTTCAGATACGACGATTTTGTCTTCTGCTGGTGCGAAGTGTAATCATCTTCGCCATGTTGCAACGCAGATTCCCTATGCCTCACTCGTTATGGTGTTCTGCTTTGTTGGTTATATCATCGCAGGATTTACGCTCAATCCGTGGGTCTCGCTCATCTTTGGAGTCGTAGGTATAGTTATTGCGGTTACCATCTTGCACAAGATAAAGCCGAAGGCGAAAAAGAACTAAGAAGCGCACAAAGAGTAAGCGCGCACATTATTGGCGCATAAGAGCTTCTTGATGGGTGTCAGCACTGCTGGCACCCATTTTATTTGGTATGTTAGCCAGCAATAATCAAAGGAAGTTTTAAGTCGTGCGCCTCGCGCGGTACCGAACAGACGCGCTGCTCCTCAAAGGCTACGCCAACAATGGCAGCGTCATCTCGAAGCTTTGGCAAAAACTGATCATAGTTCCCGCCACCATAGCCAAGACGATAACCGCACTCGTCAAACCCCACCAGCGGCACCACAATTGCGTCTATCTCTGTTGGTTCAACTTCGCGCAAACTAAGTCCTTGTAACTCTTCAAGTCCTTGCAACTCTTTTTGATCAAACGCATGTAATTGTCTGTTCAACACGCCTCCGTTTGCCTTCTCAAAATCTGCTTGGCTCACTTCAAAAAAGCTCATCTGCTTTGAGTCGGGCAGCGCTACCATCAGCGGATAACAAATGCTATATCCTTCGCGAAAAAGTTGCTTTACAAGCGGCATGAGATCTACTTCAGAGTTCATAGCAAAATAGACGGCCACGCGTTTAGCAGCATGATCAAATGTATTAAGCAAAAAGGTATGAACTTTTGTGCAAATAGCGGCACTGCGCGATGATCGATTCGTGGGATCTATAGCATTTCTGCGTTCAATGAGTGCGCGACGCATGTCCTGTTTTGTGGTCAGATGAGTCTCATTTGAAATTGCTACCATTTGAACTCCATTAACATAACCCCATGTAATCAAATAATCGCTATCCCAAAAATGGGACGCCTAAAAGCAACAATCGCGTACCATCCTAAAGTAATGGTCAGGTAACGACCAAATTTCGATATGATGACTGTATGTCATATAAGTAACCAAATTAATTCGATATAACCTGCAAACACATCATTAACCTTGATAATCGTCTAAAGCATTGAGTACACTCGTGGTGAAGTTAGGGCTGCTCCTACTCAAGAAATTCGATCAGAGGCCTCATAAGCACTTTCAGGTTTACTAATCCAAAATTTCATGGGCAGTATAGGTTAAGAGACCTGGCGTGTAGTGCGTCGTTTCTAAATATAACGGGCAGAATGAATGGATGCAACCACGATGAAACGGTTGCTTACCGAAGTGCTTTGAGCACCAAAGTGAGGCGCCGAGTTAGGAGATAATCAATGCAATTCAAAGCTTCTACAGATTATGGAATGCGTGCCGTATTGTATCTTGCGGCGCGTGGAACCACGTGCTCATCTCGTGACATAGCAGAAGATATGTCAATTCCTCGCGACTATTTAATCCAGCTTGCGCAACTGTTGCGTAATGCAAACATTATTGAAGCGCGTCCTGGCAAACATGGCGGCTATCGCTTAGCGCAGGATCCTTCCGAGATAAGCGTTTTAGACGTAATCAATGCGCTTGACGAAGATTCAAAGATGGCCACGCGTGAACGCCGTAGTGCACGCAAAGGTGGTCAGATGGTGCAAGAAATTAAGCAAACCTACGACCTAATTGAAGAAAGCATGGACGCTTTCCTATCAAGCCTAACGGTTGCATCACTTCTAGAATGCGTGAGCAATGGAGACAATAGCAGGCAGTTTTTGGCAACTCGTCTCCAAGAGGAAGGCGAACGTCTCGTTACTGCATAGAGGCCGATAGCAAGCTTGTCGGCTCTGTAATACCCCAAACCACAACAATGCGCAAACCACTGCGCGAGAGCATATTATGGCGGGCACTTTAGCAAACAAGGGGGCTGCGTTTGATGGTTTATCGGCGCAGCTCCTTTGCGTATCTATCCAATTCCTAACAGCTGCATGATCAGAAGCGCTGCTGTAAGCACCGTAACAATTCCCACGGTAAGCCAAATGAGCACGCGTGAAATCGGTCGGGAAGCATATGCTCCCATCACGCGCTTGTCAGCAGCAATAATGGCCATAAATACCAGAAGCACTGGCAGCACAATGCCGTTTACGAACTGAGCAGTTAGCATCATGCCCATGAGGTCTACGTTGGGAATGAGCACAACCACCATTGAAAAGGCAATGACAAAGGTGAAAATGCCTTTAAAAGTGGGTGCCTCACGCCATTTGAACGACACGCCAGCTTCCCAGCCGAATGCTTCGCAAATGACAAAAGCGGTGGTCAGCGGCAAGACGCATGCAGCCAAAAACGATGCCGCAATCAGCCCGATAGCGAATAGCACCTCAGCATACTGCCCCGCAAAAGGCGCAAGTGCTGCTGCGGCATCTGCTGCGCTATCAATCTGGATGCCTTCAGGGAAAAGAACCGTACCGGTGGTTACGATGATGAACCATGCAACGAGACACGCTGCAATGGTGCCTGCAATGACATCCACCTTTTGCGAAAACATGTCTTTGACAGAGAGGCCTTTTTCCACCACATTACTTTGGTTGAAAAACATCATCCACGGTGCAATAGTGGTGCCAATCATGGCAATAACCAGCGACAAAAACTGCTGATCTTGAACCAGATGCACAACGACCGTATCCTCGAGCGCCTGTTCCCAGTTTGGTTCAGCCATAAAAGCTGCAACAACATAGGTTAAAAAGACAAACGACAGAATAAGAAAGACTTTTTGCACGCGCTTATATGAGCCGCCCACTACGAGCAACCAAACCGCCACAGCAGCCACGGGCACCGCAACATATTTCGACACGCCAAACATTTCCATGCCGCTTGCAATGCCAGCGAACTCGGAAAACGTCGTGCATACATTGCCAATAAGGAGCGCCAACATTGCAAAAGCGGTCAGGCGAATGCCGAAACGCTCTCGAATAAGGGCGGCGAAGCCCTTGCCGGTTACTGCGCCCATGCGCGCTGCGGTCATCTCAACCACAATCAGCAAGATGCACATAAGCGGTATGACCCATAATGTGGCGAAACCAAATTGAGCGCCAACCGTGGAGTAGGTGGAAATACCGCCAGCATCGTTGCCCGCCATGGCGGTAACAATTCCCGGACCCATAGCTGCAAGCACCAAAAGCAATTTTGACTTTTGGCGCGGGGTCTCTTCTTGCGAGCTCAGCTCAGTTGCTGCAGCTGTGTTTGCGGCATCGTCTCCCGCAATGCGAGCGTGACCAGTTACAAACGCACCCCATTCGCGATTTGTTTTGTTGCGAGATATGGTGCGGCCATGTTGGTGAGTTTTTTCAGTCATCTTAGACTCCCAACACGCCTACTACCTGCAGTAATGCCAACGTATAGAGCGCCAGTCCAATAAGTGCTGCAATGCCGATGCCTACACCTTTGAGTACGCGCGACTTCGTTTTGTCGCTGGTGACGTCTTCTTCGATAGCGTCCCATGCGTCGTCTACGGTGACGATACCGAGCATGACGCCGTTTTCGTCAACAACCGGCATGGCGGGTATGTCATATTTGAAGATGTCAGATGCCACGTCTTCTTCAGTCTCATCAGGAGTTACCGAGATCACGTCATCGTACATGACTTCGCTTACTTGCTTGGCGTCGTCGGTTAATACGAGCGTTCGCAGCGACAACAAACCACTGAGTTTGCCGTAATCATCTAAGACATATACGTAGTGCACGGTGGGGTGGTCTTCATCAAGTTCGCGAAGTACCTCGATCGTTTCGCCAACAGTGGTATCGTCCTCAACTGCCACAAACTGTGTGGTCATCATGCCGCCAGCGGTGCCATCTTTATAGCCCAAAAGGCGACGGATACCACTTGCATCTTCGACACCCATTAAGCGTAAAAGGGTTTCAGCTTTCTCGTAAGAAAGATCACGAACGATGTCGGCAGCGTCGTCAGGATCCATGTTGCCGAGCAAGCCTGCGGCGCGCGCATCGTCGAGGTCTTCGAAGAAATCTGCTTGATATTCATCTTCCATCTCCGAGATGGCCTCAGTAGCTTGCGCTTCATCGAGATGCTGAAACACGTTTGCTCGCTGCTGAGGATCAAGCTGCTCTAAGATGTCGGCCACATCGGCAGGGTGCAGCTCATCTAGGCGTTTGTGCGTAACCGAAAGCTGCACTTCAGAGAGGTCTCGGTCCAGCAAGTCCATGTAATTCCAAGCAATAATTTGTTCGTCAATGCGCTTGTTGAAGAGCTTGGCGACGGCAACTGTTGCGCGTTCAAGGAGCGGGTGCAGGCCACGCAAAATACCGCGTGCACCAACTTCTGCACCAAGAAGGCGAAGTTGCGAACCAGAAACAGAAAGCTTGAGGTCGTTTACACGAACAACTTTCAAACCTTGCGTGTCTACAATCTGACGGTTCAAAAGGTCTCGTGCAAGTAGAACCTCGTCAGGCTGTAAATAGCTAAAGCGAATGTCGTGCGCGGCAACCGCCAGCGTTATGCCATCTTCGTTGAAATCTTCTACGTACTTGCGCCATGAGATCATAAACGGCACTTTGCCAGGACCTTGGAATGCAAGTGAGGTTATTCGTGGGAAAACTTCACCGGTGGAAATAGCGAGATCAGAAATGGTACCGATCTTTTCGCCATCTGCATCCACGACGGGTTTCCCCATCATCTGAGAGAGATAGAGCATGAAATCCCCTTACTGTAATACACGTTCGCAGCCTTCCTTCGGCTGCCAGTAAGGGATAAGCCGAAGGACTACAAACTGTGAGGTTTCGGTTTTCGAACCTTCAACAATGTTCCTTTCTCCGACCAATAAAAAACCGCACGTGCTGTTTCCAGTCGTAGCGGTCAAGATTGCTAAATGGTGCGCCGTGAGGGATTCGAACCCCCGACGTACTGATTCGTAGTCAGTCCCTCTATCCAGCTGAGGTAACGGCGCACGTATAAGCAGCAAAGATTATTATGATTGTATGATGTGTATTAGTCAATACCTATTTTTGTAATGGTCAAGAAAATGCCGGGAAGGTTGTCTGTGACAGGTTTAGCAAAGAAATGAAACCTTGCAAATCCTAGGTTTGTTCGAACAGGTAAAAACTTGCGCAGATGTTACAAATTGCATGAGTTGTCCTCCTGATCCCGGGATTTGTTTCGCGGCGATCACCTACAATGCAATACGCAATAAAGAGCTTTTAGCCGCAATGCCTGTGTCTCAATAGCCAGAAGACGGCACGAAAAGCACGTGTTTGTGTGTACTGAGAGACTGATGCATGGTTCGTTATTATCACGGGGAGCTGCAATGAATTTGACGATTTTGCTTATGACTGCTGCATGTTTTGCCATATCAATTGCTATAGCAACAAAGCTCAGCAAGGGAGATTGGCTGTGGTTGGTTGGCAAGCCTGAACTGGTAGATACCAAAGAGAGCCGCAAGCGATCAGGCAAAAAGAGCAACAAAGGCAAAAAGGAGCTTGCTTACACTGAAGTTACTATCAAGTCTGCAGTACGAGTGGCTTGGGTCTTTGTTGCGGCTGGCGTAACGTTTTTGTCATTTCTCTTTATCGACTTTGCGAAACAAAGTGACATGGAAGCGCTCAATGTTGTCGCATGGGTGATCAATACCGCAGGCTTGGTGGCGTTTACTATGCTGCTCATTTGGGCTGTCGGTTCGCGTATGCGAGACACTTCTCAGAAACCTACGTTTAAGATGGACGAAGATGGGCGCATGCTTACCATGCTGCTGGTTATTGCCGTGGCGGTTGTAGTGGTGGCGTTGGTAAGCTAAGCAAAGTTTTCATCGCGTAAAGCGCGCGTGTAAAGTACGCGCACGTAAAGCAAAACCCCGCATCTTTGTGCGGGGTTTTGTCATGCAGGATTTTATTGAAGTTCTCTAGTGCTATTCGGCGAGGCTAGTTTTCGCCATTCTTTTTGTCGCCGTCAGTTGGATTAGGGTTTGGCACGTCACCGGTGGTTTGTTTTTGCACAAAGGTAACTGAAATATTTACATTCGATGTGACGTTAGTAAGCGTGAAGGTACCGCCACTTGCAGGCACATCGTCTAACCCGGTAACTGATTGCACTTCATATCCGTCATTAGGCGCAATGGTAACAGTAGCCGTGCCGCCTTCTTCGACCGTTGTTGGATTGGCAGATACAGTACCGCCGCCATTTGCATTAACCGCGATGGTGAAGTTTGCCGTTGCAGGTCCAGAACTCACTGTCAGTGCAACTGACGTGCCCGGCTTAATCTTAGTGCCTACGGCAGGCTGGCAACTCACAACTTCGCCAGCAGGGCGCTCGCTTTCTTGCGTGTAGTAGTCGCCGTAATTTGAAACCTCAATACCTTGGGCATTAAGTGCTTGAACGGCGGCATCTTGGCTCATGCCAATTACGTTTGGCACCGTCAGCGTTGCTTCTTCCTTTTTGCCAAGGGAGAGGTAATAGGTAACTGAAGCGCCTTTTTCGGCTTCGCTATCAGCGGCCGGATCTTGGCGAGCAACTTTGCCTTCTTCGGTAGTATCGGAATACTCAGCAGTTCCAGCTACCGCGTTGAAGCCAGCTTTTTCAATTTCGCGTTTAGCTTGATCTTCAGACATGCCAACAACGTTTGGTACAGGGGACTGACCAACACCAGCGCTGACCACCAGGTTTACTTTGGTGCCTTCTTCTTGTTTGGTGCCACCTTTAGGATCTTGGGTAACTACCTTACCTTCTTCAACCGTGTTGTTAGTTGCTTCTTCAACATTACCAATTTCGAAACCGGCATCTTCAAGCTCGGTGGTTGCAACCTCAATTGTTTTACCAGTCACATCAGGCATGACGTTGGTGGTGGTGCTTTCTTGGGGTTGACCGTTGCCCATAAAACTCATGACGAGAGCAGCAATGGCAATAATTACTGCAACCGCGCCAATGGCAAGCGCAATGCCTTTCGCCTTGCTTTTCTTAGGCGGCTCTTCGGCGGTGAAAGACGTATTGTTGCGACCAGGCTTGACCGGGTTTGTTGTGCTCGTGGACAGACCAGGCATCTGCATGGTCTGATCGGTGCCTGGCAGCGGCATCGGAGGAACGACGCCGGGCATCACGCGTGTTTCAGCTGAGGTGAATCCGACTAGATTGATTGGACGACCTTGCAAGTAATCCACCAAAGCCATGCGCATTTCTTTGGCTGTGGTGAAACGATCGGCTGGGTTTTTCGCCAACGCCTTCATGATGATGGCTTCAAGCCCCGGATCAATATCAGGATTAATCTCGCGCGGAGGAACAGGCGGGTCTTGCACTTGCATAAGAGCAACACTGACCGCATCTGGTCCGTCGAAGGGAAGTTGTCCGGTGGTTGCTTCATACAGAACAACGCCGAGCGAGTAAATATCGCTAGCTGCGGTAAGATCTTTGCCCTGCGCTTGTTCAGGTGAGATATAGTGTGCAGTTCCTAGAACCGAAGAGGTTTTCGACATCACCGAGTTTTTAGCGCGAGCGATGCCGAAGTCCATGACTTTAACGTTGCCATCAGGCTGCACCATGATATTTTGCGGCTTGATGTCGCGGTGCACAATGTCGAGACCGTGCGCAACAGAAAGCGCTTGGCATACTTGTGAACCAATTTCAGCAACTTTGCGTTGGTTGATTGCGCCGCGCTCAATAATGGCAGTCTTGAGGTCAGAGCCGCGAACGTACTCCATGACAATATAGTAGGTACCTTCGTCTTGACCCCAGTCATAGACATTAACGATGAAGGGACTTTGCAGGTTAGCAGCTGCAGCAGCTTCCTGTTTGAAGCGCTGAGTGAAGCTGGGATCTGCAGCGTATTGGGGCAACATGACTTTGACCGCAACTAACCTACCCAAGACATTGTCTTGAGCTTGGTAAACCTCGGCCATGCCACCGATGCCGATTCGTTCGGTAATTTGGTAGCGGTTATTAAAAACCCTGCCAATCATGCTTCCGGTCACGTTTAAACTCCTTTTGGTCACATGCTGGGTTATTCGCGATGTAAATTCATTATAAATTAAATAATACTTCGCACCAGCATACTATATTTAGAGAAGTCCTTGCACCTGCAATGCAACTCTTAACACATTTTGCGCTTTTGAGGCGCCAACTCCCTCTTCGCCATCTTCAATGATGACGGCCACAACTACTTGCGGATTGTCAGCGGGAGCCATGCCGACAAACCAGCTGTCGTTACTATCTTCTTTTTCGGCGGTGCCCGTTTTGCCAGCAACGTCGACGCCTTCTATTGCGGCTGCCGTACCGGTGCCTTGTTTAACGACGCCTTCCAAAATATCCTTGACCTCTTGAGCAGTTTCTTTGCTGGTGGCTTGGAATAATTTGGTTGGCGTAGCAGTTAGCGAACGTTCGCCATTTGCGTTGTACACACCATCAACCAAATACGGTTGCATGATGACGCCGTCGTTTGCGATGCCTGCACCAACAAGTGCCATCTCAAGCACGGTCGCTTGAGGGCCGGCGGGGCTTGGATGATTGTCGGTATTGTTTTCGCCTACCGGCTCACCTGCTGCTGCCCATGCGGTTTCCCATTCGGTCATGTCTTGCGGATCGGGCATGAGAGATGTGTAGAGCGGCAGCGCAAATTCGATATCGTGGTTAAAGCCGAACGCATCAGCGCCGTTGACCAAACGCTCCGCCCCAAGCTCTGCGCCAACTTGTCCAAATACCGTATTAGACGAAAGCTCGGTGGCGCGCGCAAGCGTAATGTTGCCGTAGTCGTTTTTGTCGAAGTTTGAAACCGGCGCATTACCGATATCCATGGTGCCGGGGGAGGAGAATACCTCGTCAGCGGTGGCAACACCATCTTCAAGCGCGGTTGTTAGCGTTACAACCTTAAATGTTGAGCCGGGCGCATAGAGTGCTTGCGTTGCGCGGTTGAGCAAGATGGAGTCGTCTTCGGCATCGCCTGAATTGGCCGCTTTAAGCAGGCTCTCAAAATCTGCGGCGTTATATGTGGGCGAAGAAGCCATCGCTAGCACCGCACCGGTGTTGGGATCGAGCACCACACACGCGCCCACTCGATCAACGAGCGCATCTTGCGCGGCACGCTGAATCTTCGAGTTGATGGTGAGGGTCACGTCGTTTCCGGGTGATGATGCGCCTGCCATGTAATTTAAAACATCCGTAAAGGTGGCGAAGTTTCGCTCTCCTTTTAAGGTGTCGTTGTAGGCGGACTCTATGCCAGATGTGCCAAAGCGCGATGAGGCATAGCCGACTATGTGAGCTGCTAAGTCTCCAGCTGGGTAAACACGATCATAGGTGCCGTTTTCGTTTTCGACACTTTGTGCTAAAACGACGCCATCATAGGTTGAGATGGTGCCTCGCTCGTTATGAGCCTCTTTCATAAGCGTGTGGTTGTTGCCTGGCAGGTTTTGATAGTAAGAAGCCTGAACAACCATGATGAAGGTGAGGTTTGCCACCAAAAGCGCGAACATGAGCGAGAAAAGAAGCATGCAGTTCGTGAGGCGTTTGCCCATTGACACGCGTCCAAGCACGCTGTTGACGTTGATGGTGCCCGTGGCGCTTGTCATTTCAGAACCAACGCCAGTGCCTTCGTCACCACATCTCAGCAAAAGACCGACAGCAATAAAGCTCGCCAAAAGCGAAGAGCCACCTTGGCTAATGAAAGGCAAGGTCAAGCCAGTAAGCGGGATAAGTTTGGTGACGCCGCCAACAATGATGAAGGCCTGCACAACAATCATGGAGGTCAAGCCCACCGCGGCAAATGAGCTGACGTCGCTTTTTGCTCGCGCGGCGGTTACGAAACCACGAATGGCGAAGCACAAGAACAAAAGCAGCACGCCCGATGCGCCCAAAAGACCGATCTCTTCGGCAATGTCAGCGAAAATAAAGTCACTTTCAACAACAGGGATGGGGATATCTCCCGCTAAACCGCGACCAAGACCGACACCGAACAGATCACCATCGGCAATGGAATAGAGTGCTTGAGTGAGTTGATAGCCGGTATTTTGTGCGTCCGCGAACGGATCCAACCAGGTATTAACACGCACTTGCACGTGGTCAAATGCCATATAAGCGCCCACGCAACCAATAGCAATGAGCCCCAAACCAATGACAAGGTAGAACTTTTTGCCAGTTGCGGCATAAAGCATAATCAAGAACAAGAAGAAGAACACTACGGCACTGCCCAGGTCTTTTTCGAAGACCACAATAAGCAATGCAACAAGCCACATGAATAAAAGCGGCAATAAGGTGCGAATGTCTGGCAAACGAAATGGGCCTATGCGCCAGGTAAACACCGAGAGCATTTCGCGGTTTTGAGCAAGGTATCCTGCCAAGAACAACACGATGATGATCTTAGCCAATTCGCCCGGTTGAAAAGAGAAGCTACCAATGTGCAACCAGATGCGCGAGCCGTAAATTTCTTGACCAAGACCTGGTATAAGCGGCGAAAGCAAGAGCGCAAAACCCACGATCATGAGGGTATATTTGTAATTGACAATCTTGTCGAGATTACGACAGAGTGCCAGCACCAAAACCATGCAGCCTATTCCAAGGAACAGCCACATGAGCTGGTTGACCGCTAAATCTGGTACGAGGCGCGTGACAAAAGCTATGCCGGTGCCGGAAAGCGCAAATGAAATGGGCAAAAGCGCGGGATCTGCTCCGGGAGCAAGCTTGCGAATGACCAGATGAGCAATGAAAAATGCCGCGAAAATGCCGGCGGGCACACCCAGGGTATTCATGTTGAGCGAAAGCCCTTGGTTTATGGCCATCATGGCAAAAAGCAGCACTACCAAAGGCGCTGCAATAAGAAGGAGCACGAGTTCTAAATTACGCCGCGTCATGAGGTTGCCTCCGGCTGCGTTGGCGTAGAGCTATTCTCAGCTTGCGACGAAGAGTCAGCATCTTGGGCTTGATTAGAGGCATCTTGAGCCTGGTTGGAGGCTGCGTCGTTTCCTTCAGCTTGACGCGCGGCTGCTTCACTTTCGTATTCGCGAACTAAATTCTCTGCGGTAGCAAGGTTATCCACCTGAATGCCAGCTTCAAGTCTATATGCGGTACCTGGTTGTAGATCGTCCACTGAGACGTCGGTCACTTTGTTAAGCTCAGAGAACGATAGACCCATAACGCTTCCAGGGACGCCGGTGTAAATTGCAACTTTGCCATCAACCGACGAAAGATAGGCGCGGGAATTTAAGTAGGTGTATCCACCCCAGGCGGCACCAGCTATGAGCGCTGCCAGCAAAAGCAGGATGAACACTACCGTTAGGCGCGCTTTGAGCTTAACGCGTTTCAGTTTCTTTTGGGATTGACCTACTACATCAACCACAATGACGGTGACGTTGTCGTGTCCGCCAGCAGCAATAGCTTCGTTGACCAACTGAGACGCGCAACGCTGTGGATCTCGCACACGGCGAAGCGTGCTTTCAATTTCCGGGTCACGAAGCATACCTGATAGACCATCGGAACAAAGCAGGAGCCTGTCGCCTGCTTCGACGTTGATTTCAAAAATATCGGGACGCATGAGCGGATCAGAGCCAAGTGCCCTGGTAATAACGGAGCGATTCGGATGGAATCGTGCTTCTTCAGGAGTGAGCTGTCCGGCTTCAATCATGTCCGCCATAAGCGAATGATCGCGTGTGAGCTGCTGGAGATGTCCGTGATGCAGCAGGTAGGCGCGCGAGTCGCCAACTTGCGCAATAACGAGTCGCTCTCCTTCAAGCATTGCCGCCGTTACAGTGGTGCCCATGCCTTCGCGACCGCGACCGTCATGCTGCGCCAAAATGACTTCGCGATTGGCTTCTTCAACCGCGCGCTCGAGCTGTTCGCTGTCGGGATGAGGCGGGGCTTGTTGCTCGAGTACGCCTACTGCAATTTCGGAAGCAACTTCGCCCGCAGCATGACCACCCATGCCATCTGCCACCACATAAAGGGGTGGAGCGACAATGAGGCTGTCTTCGTTGTGATCGCGAACGCATCCGATATCGGTGCGGCTGCCAAAGGTGGTCAGCGCATTTTTACGCGTTCGCGGGGTGGAGGTGTAGGAGCGCGACTTCGCCATACTAGGCATACCTTACGCGAATGGCCACATCGCCCACATTTACGACATCGTTGTTGTGAAGTGCGGTCGGTCCATCAATGAGTTGCCCGTCAACACCGGTGCCGTTAGTTGAGCCGAGGTCTTCCACAAACAGATTTTGTCCCATGAGCGAAAAGCGCGCGTGACGTCCAGAAACATAACCAGCGCCAATAACGATGTCGGCACCAGGTGCGCGTCCAACAATTACCGGACCGCGTACAACAACCGATACGCCGCGCAGTTCTTTGGGGCCTCGCTCAACCGAAAGCGTCCACGTGCGTTCCTTTTTTCGCTGGCCTTTAACCAGGCCAATGCCGGTACGCATGATGGCGAAGAGAAATAAATACAACAGCGCAACGAAAAGGAGACGGATGATGAGAAGAACAATATCAACCACGAGCTACCCTTTCAATTGCGCTGCATTAAATCGTTTACGTTAAGTGGCGAATTTAGGCCTGTGAGAAAACGAAATTGGTGGTGCCGATAGTAATGCGGTCCCCATTCGTAAGCGGCTGCGAAGCAATTTCGCGACCATTTACGAAAGTACCATTAGTGGAGCCAAGATCAGTAAGCACCCAAACGCCTTGTGGCGAAAGTGTTAACTCAGCATGGCTGCGGGAAGCGTTGATGTCGGGAATGGTGATGGAGTTTTTGGACTCGCGGCCAAGCGACAATCGGGATCCAACCAGGTCATATGCGCGTTGCGTATTGGTGTCAACCAGGCGAGCTTGCACAGCTCCTTGCGGAACGCCGCCTACAAAGGCAACCGTTTGTCCTGGCTGAGCTGCGGCTGCTGCTTGTGCTACGCCATTTGCAGCGGCGCCGGTGGCACCAGGAGCTGCAGCGGCACCAACGCCTGCGGCAGCGCCAACACCAGCGGCGGCAATGGCGGCTCCAGCTGCTGCGCCCGCTGCTGCGGCGGCAGGATTAAGCGGCTGGCTTGCACGCTGCTGCAAGGGCTGACTGGGGCGTTGCTGGAGCGGTTGGCTCGCACGCTGATCGAGTGGCTGGCTTGCGCGTTGCTGCAAGGGTTGGCTTGCACGCTGCTGTGAATTTTGCGCAACCTGACGACCAGGCAGCGGAACAGAATCGCGATATTCGTCATAGCCGGCGGCATTGAAGTCACGGCTGTTAAAAGTGTATTCGCCATAATCGATTGAGTAATCAAGCTCATCTTCTGGCACATAGGGAAGCGGCTGATTGCTAAGGTTTTCAGGCGCGAAGTCATCATAGGATTGTGCATGAGCTTGTGGCTGCGGTGCATATCCGGGCTGGCCATACGCTTGCGCTTGCGGGTATCCCTGTGCAGCACCAGCGCCGCCAGCATACCCTGCAGGATAAGATGCATGCGGAGCACCATATGCTTGTTGCGGATAACCAGCTTGACCATAGCCGCCAAACGACGGAGCAGCCGGGGCAGCCAAGCCATAGCGCTGCATTTCTTCGTTGCGCAACTGTGCGACGATAGGAGCAGCAACAGCTTCAGCGATCACATCAAACTTTCCATGCTTTAAGGAATCGTCAACAATAAAACGCACAAGAGGTTGACCGTCCATAACCAAGCCTTGTTCGGTGGCTTTCGCAGCAAGATAGGTCTCAGTTTCTCCGGCAAGCGTAGGATAATAGCCAAACAAACGCTGATCATCGTCAGCGTTTACGAGCACCGTATAAAGGGTTGGGGCAAACTGCTTTCCTGCACCTACCATCTTTTCACGGCGCATCTGCTTTTCTGCTTTTTTCGCTATTTGAACGGGAGAAATAGGGGCGTCGAACATCTTGTCCGCTGCTCCTTCAAACGTATCTTCCATTCTGCCTTCGAACTTCGAAAGAAAGCCCATGGTGTCTCCTTTGCGTGGGGCAGCCATGTCGGCGCGGCGTTAAAAAATGCACTGCCGATTTCGAGACGCCTTTATGGTTAGCGCCTGCACAAAAGGAGTGCAAATAAGGCCGATTAGGCTGCATGCCGTTTGCTTGGTTGTATGTTAGTTGCTGCGTTTCGCTTAACGACTATGCAAGCCTTAATCATGCCATAAAATTCGTTAAATTTCTCCATACTTTACGCAATCGCCACGAATGTTAAGGATTGCGGCTGAAATCTTAATAACGCATTGGCAATTATTAAGGTTAAGGTGCGCTTCGAAACGCTCATAATGATTACTGTTGGCTACTCCTCGAAATTTGCTTACGCTTTGAATGCCTACTCTTCGAAATCCGCTGATTCCACCAAACGCATGAGTTCTTGCTGGGTGTGAACGTCAAGCTTTCGATAAATATGGCGAATATGGGTTTTGGCGGTTCCTTCAGAAATGAAGAGCTTTTCTTGGATGTAGGAAGAGTTATGCCCTTTGGCCAAGAAAAACATCACCTCAGGTTCACGGCGCGACAAGAAATAGGTGTTTGCGACCGTTTCGCATTTGGCACGGAAGCGACCGCGTTTTTGCTCAGAGGTGTCGTCAGAGAGCTGCTGACCGAGCATCGCGCGGCGAGCATCGCTTATGGGTGCGTCGCTTGATTGCTGAGGCGTGTCTGTTTGGGTTGGAGTGTTATTTGGCGTGGCAACTGATACGACAGCCGTATCCGCAGCGCCGCTTGCTGGCTGGTCGGGTTGAGGCTGGCTAGCTTCAGAGGTAAGTGCGGCCACAACAACAGAAGTGCCCTCGACGTTCTGCGTAGCAGAGGTCTGAATAAAGCTCGGAGCGCTTTGGGCATTTTGTGCAGGCTGATCGATATTGTTATATACCTGGCGAACGAGCGGGCAGGGAATGACGATGGCTTCAATCTCGCGCTCGCGCGGAAGGAGCGCATATGCCAAAACCATAACCGCCATGGCCACCATAAGTAAGATTTCTTCGCGAAATGGAGTGCCATTAAGCCAGTTCACAAGTGCGGCAGGCAAAAGAGATGCCGCCAAAATGGCAACGGCGAGAAGCCCGCGACCGATGCCAAAGACAAAAACGGGCGATAAGCGGAAACGCTGCGAGATTTCGCCAAAGAAAATCCAAAGCAGCGCCTCAAAACATAAATAGCCGGTAACAAGTAGAAAATCGACAAAGGTGGTGTTGCCAGAAACCGACACTGGAATGAGTAATACGGTCAGCGCGATAAAGGGAATGAGCGGGCGAAAATATACGTTCCACTTATTCGCGCCGCCAAGAGCTACGATGGTGAGCAAAACCAATACGGTAGCAAATCCAGCGCCAAGCAAGATAGCAAGTTGCATACTCGTGTCGCTTGAGGGAATGATGTATTGCACAGAGATTTGGCGCATAACGCCAAGAGCGATGCCGAACGCGAACACGGGCAAGCCGAATCGGATGATGAATTTCGCGTGGTTGACAGGCAGCGGTTTAAAAATAGGTAGCTCGTTGCGTTTGTTGTAGGGGTCGGGTGTGTATTTGTAGAGAATAGCCAGCTCAAGCAGTGGCACTATCCCCACAAAGATTCCCGCGAAGGGAAAGGGCAAAAAGTTTAGCGCCGCACAATATACTGCAACGGAGATGGTAATGGCCACGCCTGTGTTGAGCACGATAGAAGACGCATCGCAGCGCGCAAATGCGGTTCCCCAAAAGATCAGCAAGATGGCCGATCCGATGCCAGTAAGAAAACCAGCAATGATTTCGATAGCAAGTGAGCTTGAAGAGGGGGGAAGCAATAAACATAAGGTGCCGATGCTACAAATGATGGCGCCAACCGCCAGTACGCGCTTTGATACATACAAGCGCAAGAATTTTTGGTCGGTTAAGCCAGCGAACAACAGGCACGCAGCATAAACAAGAATTGACACGAAAAAGGTAAGCGTCACGTGCGTGTTGTAGAGGCCTTCGATCATGGCATGTGAGCCATAAAACTTTGTCGCATTAAAGATGGCTGTCAGCACCCATGCTTGGTGCAAGCCGTACCCAATTGATAGCGCATTCAATTCTCCGAATGCAGAGTCGTCACCAAAATCGGCATTAATTGTGATGCGCGGAACACGTACCCCCATACAAAGCCCCTTCAAATAGATTTTCTCCCGCGCATTATGATACGTATGATTTGGGCTTCGGTACAGGGTGAGACAGAGAAATTTTTGAATAAGCGCCCAAGAGAACACGTCGTTGTAATGGGGTTTTGTAAAAATCATACCCTCAGGATGATAGGTGTGTGTCGTCCTGATAAGAAAAAAGGGGCGCACAAGATAGCTGGTCGACTAGATGTGCGCCCTGTCTTCATTCGTGCGTAGTCTTAAGCCGAGCCAAATTACTCAACTTAAGCCTGCACGGTGATAACCACGTTGTCGAAGCGCTCTAAAGTAGTGTCTTCGCCACCTTTAGAAGCGGTGTCGTACGTGGTTTGCGTGCCGGGCTCTTGCGTGCCAGCGCCATATACCTCAACGGTGTAGTTGGCGCCTGCAAGGCGGTCGGCTAAGCTTTCGACGTCATAGTTATGAATAGCGTCGAGACCATTTTGATCCTGGCTGGACATAATAGCCTCATCAAGGCAAACTGCAGCATTGCTGCCCTCCGGAACGAAGATCAGGCTTGAGGTGACAGCGCCGCCAGTAGCGGTTTCGTCAACGACGCAAAAGATCTCAATTGCGCCCTTACCATCAGCTGCGTCCGAAACTGCTTCGTCATGCACGTAGTAAAACGCGTATGCCGGAACAGCGATGAGTGCTGCGCACAGGCAGGCCAAAATGGCGATGGCAAATAACTTTTTGCCAGAAGCTACGTTGGTCATTAGTGCCCCCAATGCATATCGGGTGCTCCGCCATGCTTCAACGTAAGATTGATTATGCGAGGAATGCGCGGGTTGGTCAAGGCTTAAAAATGCTTGGATGACTGATCGATGTTTCGCCAAAGACGCAGTTCACGCCCATAGTATGATGCGAGCCTGCCAAGAATAGACCTCGTGGGATGATAGGGCGTTATGCGGGGATTCTATACTGAAACACGAAGAGGATACCGCAAAACAATTTGAGGAGGTGTGCTGTATGGCATCACCGTTTAGTGACGCCGCAGACGCAATGGATGCGCTTGAGATCATTTCCTTTGAAGAGGAGTTTGACCCGCTCGCTGTTGACAACGAAGAGCTCAATCAAGACGAAATGGATGACGACAATCCCTATGACATTGTCGATTACCCGCTAATTCGCAATATGCCAGAAGGCATGCGCCGTGAGGCTGTCTTTACGCCAGCACGTCAAGGAAGTGCTCAGCAGGCAATTCTGTCGATGGTTCACCGAAACCCTGCGCGTCGTCCGGTGCTTATGGGGATTGTTAAGCTTTGCGAAGGCGGCTGCCCGTCAACCGAGATCACCGCCCAGGTTAACGAGTGGCAGCAGCACAACCGCAGCGTATATTCGCCTATGACGCTGTGTCGCATGCTTGAACGAGCAGGCGCGTTGTGCCTGGAAATGCCTGAAACTGCCGATGAACAAGAGGACATCGAGGCAGGCGTGGCATATCTGGAGATTACCGAGTCGGTGGATCCTGTGTGGCATGCGACCGATGCTGGCCTTGAGGTGTATGACTTGCTGATGGGCGGCGATCCGTTCCGCAAAATCGTGCTTGGCGAAGACGTCAAATACCTTGAGGTTTATGAGTCTGTTATGGACTTCGTCGCCGAAAAGCCGCGTTCACGCGAAGAGATTGAAAACTTGGTCGATACCTTCGACATCGTGAAAAAGCCACGTCGTTTTGGCGGTCACTTTATCGACATGCTCGAGCAGACCGATGCGATTATTTGGCGTGATCGCGCGTGGAACATGACCGATTTGGGAATGCGTTTGCTGCCTGAAGTGAAAGCGGCAAGGGGGTAAATGATGGAAGAGTTGCAAAAAGAGTCTGTTGACGTGGCGGAATTGATGGAGATGCGCGCACAGGTGTATGGCATGCTGGCGCGTCTGTATCGCGTCGAAGTGGACACCAAAACGCTTGATGAATTGCGCGGAATGCGTTTTCCGACGGCAACAGGAAACACGAAAGCCGACGAGGGATATCACCAGCTGTTCGCGTATCTGAAAAACACCTGGGATGACTCGGTGACGGAGCTGGCAATTGATTATGTGCGAACCTTTATTGGACACGGCGTTAATGGATATTCGGCTGCATACCCGTTTGAGAGTGTTTACACTTCCGAGCGTCGCTTACTGATGCAGGAGGCTCGTGCTGAGGTGCTGCAAACGCTTCGCGATAACGGTTTGAAGCGTGGCAGTTGGACTGAGGGCGAAGACCACATCGCGCTTGAGCTGGAGTTTATGCAGCGTATGAGCTTGCGCTGCGCTGAGGCTCTTCGCGAGAACAACGACGATGAAGCATTTGAGTGCGTTGAGAAGATGAGCGCATTTTTGGAAGACCACCTGCTTAACTGGGTGCCCATGCTTGTGGCCGACATGCGCATGTATGCTCGAACGATGTTCTACCAAGGACTCGCTCAGCTGACAATTGGCCAGCTTGAGCAGGATCAAGTGGTGCTCACAGAGTTGCTCGAAAGTGCACAACAAGCGGCATAGGCGCTCGGAGCCCGAAAAGCGCCCATCAGGTAACGTAGGTGCCCGCTGAAACCGCTGATCGTTAGACCACATGGCGAAAGGACTAGCCAAACCGGCTCCTTTCGCCATTTTTATGTCTGCGGGCCACCTATAGAATGCCTGCGAGTCTCCTGCGGCTCCCACGAGCACCTATGACTCCCTGTAATCTCTTCAGCACCCCCCGCTTGGTTGTTTCTCGCAAGGTTTTGGTGCTGCAACCCCTCATCGCAGCCCTCTCCGCAGATAAGAAATTTGCAAGTTTTGGCTGGAAAATGCCCCTTGTCGGTGAAATGGGGGGTGTTTTCGGTCCCAAAAACACCGACAAGGGCACTTTTCCAGCCATTTTGCTGTCGAAAACCCCGACAAGGGCACTTTTCCAGCCAAAACCTATGAAAAAAGCGGCCCAGGATCTCCTGAACCGCTTTTTCAACCAGAGAAAGGAAACTGCCTAGTCGCTGGGGGCGGGTTGGCGGCTTGTGGCAGGTTGGCTGCCGGGGGCGGGTTGATCGCTGAAAGCGGCCTGGCTGCCAGGGGCGGGTCAGCCGCTAGCGGCGGGCTTTGACGGCGTGTTGCACCTTAGCCTAGCTCTGCTCAAGCTCAGCAGGGAGTGCCTGTCCGCCGACGGTGCTGGGCGCTTGTGCTCCTGCTTCGGCGATATAGCAGGTCGGACGCACAATTGCGACACGATCGTCATTTACAGAGCGAACGCGAACCATCTGCATCTTTGTGTCTTCAGCAAGCTCAAGAGGCGCATTGCTAAACGTTGACAAAACGAGCGTGTCAGTGGCTTTTTCGATGCCTTGCACAAACAGTTCTCGCTGGTTGTTGAGGATTTCTGCTCGCTCTTCATCAGTGGAAACAATTTCAAATGCATTGCGATTTGGCATAAAGCCGTCCACACATCCTGCAGCTACAATCAGCTGAGCACTGCAGCCTACGAGTGACTCGTACGAGCCAAGACGAATAGCGTGCGGATCGGAATCAAACTGTGGCTCTAGCTGCGCTTGGCGAATCAGCGCATAGACACTCACAGCATCCTCATCACCATCAAGTGATGCGGCGAACTGGGCAAACGCAGCCTGCTCGTCAGCACCGACAGCATGAAGGAGCGCATGGCCTTTGCGCTTTTTCGCGTCGGCGACAAGCTGGCGACCTTCGTCAAAACGATCAGCTAACACATATGCGCGAAGGAAAGGCTCCTCGGCATCTGATGCTTTCAAATCACTCAGCACCGACAGAGACTCAACTAAGCTTGAGTCGCGCTCATCTGCAAACGCCAGCAAGCTATTCCACGCATCTGAGTTTGTCAGGTAGTTTCCGTAGCCGCACCAGGCGCGCCATGCAGCGCCATCGGAGGGATTTGCCGCGAGGTTGAGCAGTGTATATGCCATAAGTGCCTCGGCCTTTTGCAGCGTTCGCGGATCTCCGCTCAGCGCATCAAATCCGGCCTTAGCAACTTTAAAGCCGCGCTTGACCAGCATGGTTTCTAGTGCGCGAGCCCACTGTTTGTTCGGGGCAATCACAAAAATATCGCGCTCAAAAAGGTCAGGATTTGCGTCTTTGAACAGGCGAAGATATTTCGTGAGCCCATTAAACTCTTCTTGCGGCGTATTCCATTTGATCGAAAGCACACCGCCTGCGGCGCTTGCGTTCTCGACGCGTGATGCAGCAACCGGGCCACCCTGCGGGTCGTGTGCAATGATGGCATCTGCAAACGCTGTTACTTCAGACGAACCGTACGCGCAATCTAGTTGGAAGACGCGAACGCCGTGGCGTAGGGTATCGAAGTCTGCAAAGCCTTCTGGGTGTGGATAGTTTGTTGCGCAAGCAACGGTTTGTGCGGCGTTGCCAGCAACAATCAGCTGCTGCTTTGCCAACAAGCACATGCATTGCTGTTGTGCGCGCGAAAGATTTTGGTAGTCGTCAACCAAAACATACTCATAGGCTTGTGCGTCCTGCGCCCCTGCCTGACTCGAAAGATAGTGCGCACAAAGAAAAGGTATTTCCTCAGGCAAAACAGCACCCATGAACTTCAAAAGCTTTTGCGCATGCTCATAAACTTGCTGCTCTTCGCCCAAATCATAGACTTTATCTGTGTCCACACAATCGCATAAGCGCTGTTCAAAGTGGCGAAGCATGCCGCGCAGTCGGCGCGTTGGCGTGCCGAGCGTTTTGAGATCCTCCAAAAAGAAGTTACGCTCAAATGCGGTTAGTTGGCGCGGCGTGCGGCCAGTAGCTGCTTGAGCGCGCTCTGTAGCAAGAATTGAGCTGCATACTTTCAATACGCTTAAAACGTTGAGAGCATCGGCAGGTGAGGTCATGGCTGGTGAGGTTGCGGCAGGTGAGGTTGCGGCAGATGAGGTCGTGGCAGCATCGTCAAGCACGTCAGCTTGGTTCAGGGCGAAAGCAAAGCGCTCGCGAAAAGCTTGAGCGCCATCTGCAGTTGAGGTAACAACTAGCACAGAAGCCAGGTCAATGCCCTCGCGCACAAGCTGTACGCAGCGGGCCACTAGCGCTTCGGTTTTTCCTGTGCGACCAGCACCTACGACCTTGATGAGTCGATCGTTTGCGCGCGCGATTTCTTCTTGCATCACTCATACCTCCTTAAGCTACAAAAGCGCTGGTCGTTGAGTCAAAATCACGCTCAGTACCATCTGCATAATGAATGGTCCACTGCAAGAATTCCAACTCGTAATCAGCTTCAGGAAGCGTGTAGCGTGCCTCCATTTTTTCGTGGAGCTCAGCTTCTTCGGCAATGCGTTTCGCCACAATCTCTTCTGCGGTCATTTCGTTTTCCGGACGCGCCAAATCAGCTTCAACACGCGCTTTCAAAATGGGATCTTGCGCGTCGCGTTGAGCAGCCTGTTCTTTGGCGGCTTGCTCAACAAGCGAAGGAGACTCCAAGAACAAAGCGTCTGCCTGAGCCTCGGCGGCATCTATTTGAGCCTGCTCTTCTGCGGCAACGCGGGCAGCTTCAGCAGCAGCCTCAGCATCTCGTTTGGCCTTTGCCGCCATGCCCTCGCGCTTTTGCGCTTCAAAAGACGCGGCACTTGGCATGCTCACAGAAACAACGTCTTGGCCAAGCGCGCCAGCATTTAATGCAGAGCGAAGCGCATCAAGATTAGTGCAGACCTCCGGGGACACGCCACTTGCTGAATCCAGCTTGATGCGAGCAATCAGTTTGCCGCTTTCTAAGTTGATTTCAAGCCACTCAAACATCAAGTCGGGCGCGCCTTCTTCGCGTTGGCGAAGGTTGTAGATCTTCATCTGATTATCGAGTTTGTGAATCTGGTTGTAGAGCCAGTGGAGCAAGACATCGTTCCACAGCGCATCGGCGCCATCATCTGACGAATCGAGATAGCGATGCGTTCCCAGGTTGTTGATGTTGAGTCGCATGATGTTGCTCACAGGAGCATCCGGGTTGCTCTCGCTGGGAGCGTGGGTGCGAATAACCGGCGTGCCAATATAGGAATAGCAGCGGTCAATTTCAGCGCGAAGTTCGCGAGAATCAATGCGCTCGTCCAAGTCTAAGATCAGAAGCGGGGAAGGATGCAGCTTCTTTTCCATCTTTTTGTCCTCTCTGTTTGGTTATCCTCTTCGCAAAAAAGTATAGAAGCAGGTAAATAGGTGAAATAATCCGGGCAGGATGACCTTTTGGATGATTCAAGAACCTACAAACATACGCACGTTATGACTGAGCAGGCGCCATCGTCAATAAACTGAATCATGTGAGGCAGCGAGGTTTGTCGCCATCACGCAACCAAACGAAGGTTCCCCTTCCCTCCAAGCGCCTTGGACGCTTTTGTGGTCACAGACGATCGGCTGGAGCGGCCGACGAAACGATCGGCTGGAGCGGCCGACGACACGATCGGCAGACGCAGTCGAAACGGTCGGCAGACGAAGCCGTCGACGTGACCGGTAAGAGTGCGAAGCGCACAAGGCGTTAAAACATCGTCCCCTTCGATGTAACTCCTCCCAAGCTTTCGTTGGTTGTGTGACAGCGGCAAACACGCTGAAAGAGAGAAACGAAAAGAGAGGAGGGGAATATGGCGAAACTTTCACTAACTCGTCGTAGCTTTTTGAAGGCTGCTGCTATCGCAGGTGCTGCAAGCACATTGAGCTTTGCTTCTGTACCTTCGAGCGCACTTGCTGAAGGCACAGACGAATCTGCCGGTGAAGTTGAGCGTATTCGTTCCTGCTGCCGCGCATGCGGCAAATGCGAGTGCGGTGTGTGGGTGACCGTGCAGGATAACAAGGTGATCAAGGTCGAGGGTGACGAATCAAACGCCCACAGCCGTGGTCACTGCTGCGCGAAGTCACAATCTTCCATGCTGGCACTGTATCACCCTGATCGTTTGCGTTATGTCATGAAGCGTACCAACCCGAAGGGTGAGGACGATCCCGGTTGGGTTCGTGTTGGCTTCGCTGACGCAATGGACGAGATCGGTGCAAAGTACAACGAGCTTATTGACAAGTATGGTGGAAAATCAATCTTTTCAATGGGTGGCACGTCCCGCGTTTGGGCTCAGCCGCCTTATGGCACGTTGAAGTCAGTCTTTGGCACGCATAACTTCCACTCAGCATATGAGATCTGCAAAGGCCCGCGTCACTTCGGCGGCGTTTTGACCGACGAAAAGGGCTCTCCGTGGATGGAAGTTGAGCAAGGTCCGATCGTCTATCTGCAATGGGGTACTGCTGCTGAGTATTCAAACTACGACTCAACTAACCGTACCGTTGTAGACTGCTCGCAGCGTTCTTATAAGCACATCCTGGTCGACCCGCGTATGACGCCACTAGGAAAAGAAGCTGATTTGTGGCTTCCGATTCGTGTTGGCACTGACTTGTGCTTGTCATGCGGTTGGCTCAAGTGGATCTTGGACAACGACGCATATGACCGCGCTTTCGCCGAGCGCTGGACCAACGGTCCTTTCTTGTGGAACCCCGAGGAAGACGGCAAGACTGTTAAGGGCTACTTCCTGGAAATGAACGGTGGCATCCACATGGAAAGCCGCCTCATCACCGAGGCTGACTTGGATCGCGAATGGGTAAGCCAGTATTGGGAGCCCGCTGATCCAGAGTATTCTTATCGTCGCTTCATCTGCTGGGACGAGAACAACAACAAGCCAACGTACTGGGACGCAGAGGAATGCCAGTGGGAAGGCGAAAAGCACAAGATCCCAACGACAGGCGTGTGGATTGAGCATCCCTACAAGCCCATCATCGCTGATGCATGGCTGCCTGATCCTTCAAAGTTTGCTGACCCGGCCGATGCAACCTATGACGCTTATTGGACAGGCGAAGGCAACGAGAAGGGCGCCAAGTCAAACCCGGCTGGTCTGCCCAAAAAGCCCGCACTGTTCCCCAACGGTGTAGAAATCAAGCTGGCAAATGGCAAGACCATTGAAGCTAATACGGTTTGGGAAGAGTTCGCTCATTCCCTAGAAGACTACACGCTTGACTATGTATCAGAGGTAACCGAGGTTCCGGCGGACAAGATTGAAGAGGCTGTTCGCATTTACACCACGCGTTTGAACCCCTTACATGGCAACGGCGGCATTCACTATCAGTTGGCTCCTGACCAAACAGGTCACGTAGTACAAAACACCCGCGCACTGCAACTTATTGCATGCTTGACGGGCAACTCTGACGAACCTGCAGGCAACCGCGGTTCATCAAAAGCTCAGGTTGACGGTTGCTGCGGTCGTGCCAACATGATGAAGACCGATCACGATCCGGTTGACTGGGGTATTCGTGAGGGCATCGGTACGATGGAGCTGGGCAACACCCCGCGCGACCTCACTATTGAAGATCAGATTCCGTTGATCCAAAACTTCGTTCAGTATCTTATTGACGAAAAGTCTCCGCTTGCTGAGCGCTATGGCAATCACGTTCCCACCGACGAAGAGGCATGGTGGATTGCAGAGCGCAAGGGTGGCGACTACAAGAGCTCACGCAGCTATCCTGGTTTGAAGACCCCGTTTGAGGCAAACGAGGACCAGATTTCTGCTGAGCGCTTCCCGCTGCTTCGCTTCTGGAACAGCTGGACTGACGCAAGCTCTATCTGGGACGCAATTCGCGAGATTGACTCACCGTATAAGCTCCATGGTGGCATCTGCATGTCTGGTGACTTCATGAACCAGTCCAACTTGCTTGAGGCATGGGACGCACTCACGCAGCTTGACTTCTGGGTTGACATCAACCTGTGGTCTTGCCCCAACAACGGCTGTGCCGACTATGTATTCCCGTGCTTGCACTGGCTTGAGGTTAACACCGGTCGTGTATCACAGGGTGCTGGTGGCATCTTTGGTGCTGGTCAACGTGCTGTTGAGCCGATTGCCGACTGCGTATTTGACCCGACGTTTGTGGTTTGTCTGCACAAGTCAATGGGCGTTCCGTTCAACGATCGTGACCCTGAATATGACGAGTGGCTCAACCTTGACTACCATGACTTCGTACAAAACGGCGGTACCGTTGGTTACGAAGAGCAAGAGTATCGCGTACTCAAAGACGCAACCGACTGGTGGAAGACCGAAGAGTTCCCGGATGGTCCTGACTTCCCGCAATATGCGGCTAAGTTCCAGGAAGAGGGTTGGTTCGACTGCCGCAAGTGGCATCCCGAGCGCTGGGGCACCTATCGCCGTTGGGAGATGGGCTACCGCCGTCAGCAGGCAGGTTACAACCTCTATGCTGCCGTAGACGAGAAGTGCGCATTCGGTACTCCTACCGGCAAAGTTGAGATCTGGTCAACCATTGCTGAGTCCTACATTGGCGACGATGTTGAGTCCTTTGCCGAGGTTTGCTCACCTGAACGTGCTGCATATGCAGGTGACATTCCTGATATCGACAAATTCCCGCACTGGTTTGAGCCGAAGAACTCTCGCGTTGCTAACCCTGAATGGTATGACGCTGAGTTGGTTGATGGCGCTCAGTACAACTCTGACAACTACCTCAACAAGTCCTTCACGGCCATTGTTGATCCGTTCGGTGTTGGCGCTAACGCAGACGATGGCGAACCGGACAACTTGGAAGCCTACAAGAAGGCTGTCAAGGAGAACCCGGAGGCAACCTTTATCTGCACGTCAGGCGCTCGCCAGCCAGTGTATTTCCACTCCGAGCATCGCCAGCTGCCGTGGTGCCGTGAGCTGTGGCCAAGCCCGCGCTTCGAGATCAACCCCAACGACGCTGCACGTCTGGGACTCGAGCAAGGCGACTGGGTCTGGGTTCGCACGCCATGGGGTGCAATCCGCGAAGTAGTTGACTTGTACTACGGCATCAAAGAGGGCACGGCAAATGCAAACCATGCATGGTGGTACCCCGAGGTTGATACCGCATCACACGGCTTTGAGTTGGTTGGCATCAACTGCACGATGGACAAGTACGCTCAATGCTGGATCTGCGGTGCTTCACAGCTGCGTGGTAATCCGGTTGTTGTTTACAAGGCAACGGCTGAGAATTCGCCGTTTGGCAACCCTGTACCGTGTGATCAGGAAGGCAATGAGGTTATTACAAACGCAAATGACCCGCGCCTGAAGGAATGGATGTCAAATGACCCGCGTCTTGAGGATTCAAAGGTTGAACTTACCTTCGCAAACCTCAACGCAAAGGGCTTACAAACTGCTCGCAGCTTGATTAAGGAATAGGAAGGAGGTTTTCAGCATGTCGAATTACGCAATTATTACGGACTTGAACCGCTGCACCGGATGTCTTGCTTGCACCGTTGCGTGTAAGGCAATTAACGGTGTTGATGTGGGCAACTTCTGGATCAAGACCCTGCGCGTTGGGCCCCATCCTACCGAAGGTGGCTCGGGCACGT
This sequence comes from bacterium D16-34, assembly GCA_003612515.1. Taxonomy (GTDB): domain Bacteria; phylum Actinomycetota; class Coriobacteriia; order Coriobacteriales; family Eggerthellaceae; genus Xiamenia. Next base: position 382,896 of record RAZB01000001.1, on the reverse strand, counting down.
TCCCGGATGTGGAGATGTACTTCCTTCCGGTGCAATGCCAGCATTGCGAAAACCCTGAGTGTGTAAAAGTGTGTCCGACCGAGGCATCTTACGTTGCTGAAGACGGAACCATTCAGATCAATAAAGAGAAATGCATCGGTTGTCAGTTCTGCGCAATGGCGTGCCCGTATGGCGTTCGCTACCTCAATGAGGAAGAGCGCGTTGTTGAGAAGTGCACCATGTGCGAACAGCGTATCGCTCAAGGTGAGCTGCCGCAATGTGTTGCTCAGTGTGGCGCACGTGCTCGCTTCTTTGGTGACTTGGATGAGGGTGTCGAGAATTTCGAAGCACCGGCTCATCCTGATACGCCTGGCTGCCAGTATGACGAAATGACGAAGACTCGCGTCAAGCTCAAGGATTACGTGGAAGCCTATACCGATGATGATATTCACCACCTCACGAACACGGGTAACGATCCCAAGATCATGTACCTGCTTCGTGAAGGCCGTAAATGGAGGGAATAAAAGATGGAATTGCAATGGCCTTTGATTCTCTTCACCTTCTTTAATTGCCTGGCTGGCGGCATCTTTTTGATGCAAGGCATCCTGACGCTGATGGGCCTGGGCAAAAAGATGCAACTTGCTTCGCTCATTTCTGCATTGGTAGCTTTGGGCATTGGTGGCTTGAGTGTATTTATGCACCTCCAGCACTGGGAGCGCATGTTCAATGGCTTTGGTCATATCACCTCTGGTATCACCATCGAGCTTATCTTTGTTGTGCTGTTTGCGCTTGCATTGGTGCTGTATTTCTTGATGATGCGTCGCTCCGAGAGCGGTTTTGCTCCGAAGTGGTGCGCAGTAGTTGCTATCGTGGTGAGCATTGCGCTGCCGATTGCAACGGGCGACAGCTATCTTATGGCGGCTCTTCTGGTGTGGAATACGCCGCTTCTACCAGCCTACTATGCTGCAAACACCATTTTGCTGGGCGGTCTGGCAGCAGCCATTATTGCAGCTGTCGTCAAGGTTGATGACGTAGATGCCGCTGGCAAGATGTGCATGCGTGCAGCTTTCGTTGGCGCAGTAGTAACCGGTGTTATCACCATCATCTATGCGGTTGTCATCAATGGTATGACCGATATGTATACCGATGTGCAGTACTACTTCGATCCCACGCTGCCTGACGTTGGCATGGTAGATGTTGCTTCATTCACCGGTGCCATTTTGAGCGGATCTTTGGCACTGCCGTTTTGGCTGGGCAACGTTATTGTTGGCTGCTTGGTTCCGGCAATCATCTCTGGTCTGGCTATGGCCGGCAAGCTCAAGTGCGAAGGCACCAAGCTGTTAGGTGTTGCTGTTGTAGCTTTGATCTGCGCGATCGTTGGCTCGTTTGTATGGCGTGCGCTGCTGTATGTAGTAGCAATTAGCGCGCTACCGTTCTACTAAGAGCGTGAAGCGGATAAGGCGCCCCATGCAATTCTGGTCGGTTGCATAGCGCCTTGTTCGCCAAAGAGTTCTGAAAACTCATGATAGATGGGGCTTGATCATATTCTTGCTCCGCACATAGCTTCAACGACAAGCCCCGTTGTTCATGGATTTTCAAACTGATCAAACTGGTTATGTGTGTTTTGAAGAGGAGGAGCATATGGCCGAACAAAAGGATGTGGCCGCTGAGCAGGCAGCTCACGAGCCGTCCGAAAAGCGCGCGCATGAGCCAATGAGCATGTCGCGCCGTTCACTGTTTATTGGGGTTGGGTCAACAGCAGCACTTTTAGGATTGGGTGCTTTGCGCTATGCGGGTCACACGCCACTGAATCGACCGCCTGGAGGACAGGACGAATCGGCGCTGGTGAGCGCGTGCATTCGTTGCGAGCGTTGTTATGAAGCGTGCCCGCGTAAGATTATCATTCCTGCATCTATTGAGGATGGCCTTTTGGGCATGCGCTCTCCTCAGCTGGACTTTTCGTCAAATTATTGCGATTTTTGTCGTGAAGAAAACGGTGGTGTTCCGCTGTGTACGCAGGTTTGCCCGACAAACGCTTTGCAGCTGCCCGCTGATGCGGAGCTGGGAAATCCTGAGACGGGCGAGCGCGGCAACGTCATTATCGGTATTGCCAAAATTGATGAATATAGCTGTCTTGCATTCCGCGATACGGGCTGTCGTGCCTGCTATGACGCTTGTAAATATGATGCTATCCGCCTTGAAGGCACCGATACGAACCCGCGCGTTTATGTAGAGGCTGATAAGTGCAATGGCTGCGGCGCGTGTGAGTCGGTATGCAAATCGCTGTCAGCAGGATCAATTGTGAGTGGCGCTACGTATCGTGCCATTATTGTTGAGCCGGTTGAGGCAGAATAGGGGACTTGCATGAAGACGAAGAATCTACGCACATTCATTGCTGCTGCAATTTTTGTTGTACTGGCTGCTGGTCTGATCTTGGGTGTCTCATTCGGCACGCTCTCCGGATTTGGCTGGGGCGACTTTTCGCTATTATGCCCACTTGGCGCTTTAGGCACGATGATTGCAACCAAGACGATGATTCCGCGTGCACTCATCAGCCTTGTTGCCATGATTTTGTTCTTTGTGGTGCTTGGTCGTGCATTTTGCGCATGGGCATGCCCAGTTGGCGTGTTTGATAGGCTTCGCGCATTCTTTCGCTCTCCGAAAAAACGCAAAGAGCTCGAGCAGGCAAAACACGATGAGATGCTGGCAATTTCGCGCCAAGAGCTTGAGGCAAAAGGCGTGTCGGTAAAAAATGCTGCAGCAAGCGAAGAGGGATGCACGCATAATTGCATGACGTGCGGGGGCTGCAAGCCAGTAAAGCATGGCAAGCTCGATAGCCGACATGCGGTCTTAGGTGGTGCGCTTTTGTCCACGGCCATCTTTGGGTTCCCAGTATTTTGTCTGGTATGTCCAGTTGGCTTGACGTTTGCTACGGTGCTTGTGGTATGGCGTTTGTTCTCAGCTGGTGACGTGACGTGGTCGGTCATCTTGATCCCGGCGCTTTTAGTGGTTGAGCTGGTGTTGCTGCGCAAATGGTGCACGCGTTTTTGCCCGTTGGCAGGCCTTATGAATTTGTTCTCGCGCTTCTCTAAAACATGGGTGCCAACCATTGATGATAGCAAGTGTTTAGAGACCGCCAAAGAGAGCGCTTGCGGCAGATGTGCAATGGCATGCGAAGCCGACATTAACATTCGCCACCCAGAATTTGGCGAACGCACGATGGCTGATTGTACTCGTTGTCGCGCGTGTGTTGATGCGTGTCCGACTAAAGCAATCTCGATGCCATTTTTGGTGCGCGCAGGACACAAAGTCACGCTCGCCGATGCCGAACAAGAGGTGCTAGAGGGCGTGCAGCAAGTTGAACGAAGTGTGGAAACTGTGTTAAATCCGCTTGATAAAGCAGGTGAGTAAGATGTCGGTTGACGCGCGATCAAACCGCAGCATCATTGGCGCGTTTGAGGCAATTGATGGATCTGCTATTACGGTTCATCAGGAGCGATGCGCGAAAGTTCGCAATCGAAACGTGTCATGCCTAAAGTGCGCTGATGCTTGTACATCTGGATGCATTTCGCTTGTTGATGGCCAGTTGGTCGTCGATGCCGCCCAATGCGTAGGATGTGGCACGTGTGCAACCGTGTGTCCAACGTGTGCGCTTGAGGCTCGTAACCCAACTGATGCTATGTTGCTTGCTCAATGTTTGGAGCATCGCGAGGGAAACGAAGTGGTTATAGCTTGTGCACCGCTGCTCGATGCGCTTGCTGAATCAGAGCAGGCAACTAAGCTTACGGCACTTGATAGTGCAGCGCGAGTTGTGTGTTTAGGGCGCGTCGATGAGTCTTTGGTTGCCGCGCTTGTAGCCCAGGGCGTACAACGCGTGCGCTGTGTGTGCGGCTCGTGCGAGCATTGCGAGCAACAACACGGACTGTCCACTGCTCATTTGGTGGCAAAGACCGTAAATGGCCTGATGGATGCGTGGGGTAGTTCTGCACGCATGGAGGTTGAAGCGCTTTCGACTGGCAGCATGCCTCTTGGAAATGCGCCTATTCGCACAGCGGCCGGCAGTGAGGCTCGCGCCGAGGCCGGCACAGCGGCTCACGCCGCGACCCACGCCGCGACCCATGCCGCGACCGACCAAGAAGCGCGCACCGAGGCAGGCCAAGAGACCCACACCACGACTGACCAAGCCTCTGCAAACCCCTCAAACAACACCGCGCCCATGCGCGTTATGAAAGACGGCACGTTGCCGCATTTTTTGCCTGATAGGCGAGAGCGGCTGTTAAACGCGCTGGCAGACCTTGGTCAAGCTCAAAGCGAGATGCTTGAAAACAGGCTGTGGGGTTCGGTGGTGATCAATGGCGCCAAATGTGTCTCATGCCGGATGTGCGCGACGTTTTGTCCGACGGGCGCTTTGACGAAGTTTGACGAGGCTGACGGAGTGATTGGCATTAATCACTATCCTGCCGATTGTGTAAAGTGCGCAAGTTGCCGGGACATTTGCCCTGAAGACGCCATCGTTTTGCTTGATAGCGTCAAGGCATCATATGTGATGGACGGACAAGTGCATCGCTATGTCATGGACCCGCATGCGGTTGAGTTACGAAACAACCCGCATCAAATCTTGCAGACCATGCGCCAAAGTTTCAACGGAGATATTTTCGAACGATAGATGGTCGTTGTACCCCACGACCTCCTGTCATAAGCCGGCATGCGCCACCATCCTCTTCATCTGGTGCGTGTCGGCATTTCTTTTGCGAGTTGAAGCTCCGGGCACCTCCCTTTTCACGCGATTACGTGTCCAGGAAGCATCTGGAGCCTTAGTCCCCTCTGTAGTCTCCGCAACCCCCATGCTTCGCTGTTGCTTGCAAGGTTTTGGTGCTGCAATCCCCCCGCAAGCCTCATCGCAGCCCTCTCCACAGATAAGAGATTTGCAAGTTTTGGCTGGAAAATGCCCCTTGTCGGCGAAATCACCCCCATTTGGGGGCCGAAAACACCGACAAGGGCACTTTTCCAACCATTTTGCTGTCGAAAACCCCGACAAGGGCACTTTTCCAGCCAAAACCTATGAAAAAGTTCTACGAACCGCCGAAGCCGCGGAAGCCGTCGAACCCGTCGAAGCTGCCGAACCCACGGAAGCCGCCGAAGCTGCTGACAATGCCGAAGCCGCGGAAAAAACGCCTCAGGATTTCTCAAACCGCTTTGCGCTATAGCCGTCTTTTGCGCTACAACCATCTTTTGCCTAGCGAGATTTACCTTGCCATGCAAAACACGCGCAACTAATTACTGATGGCTCGATTCACCGAGTTCGTCCAGCTCGCCAAGCACCGCCTCAACATCCATCGGGGCAAGCTGCTCAGGCGATTTTTGATTTGCTGCAATCTTTTTTTCTGCACGCAAAGGAAGATATTCACTAATGACAATTCCGGCGAAGATAAGGGCAAATCCAACAAAGAGCGGGAGGGTGAGCATCTCTCCTAACAGCAAGATGGAAAAGCAAACGCCAAACACGGATTCGGTTGCTAAAAACAGCGACGCCGGAGCTGGGTCAACATGTGCTACGGCCGTGTTTTGGAACAGCAGCGCGACACACGAAGCAAACACGCCTAAGTAGGCGAGGTTGATTAAGGTGTCAGTTGAAAGCGTCGTGAAGTTTGGCGTAGTCTCAGTAATGCCGCCGATCAGAAAGCCAAGCGCTCCAGCAACCAAAAACTGGATGACAGTTAAAAGTGTCATGTCGCGACCTGGGGCATATTTTGCCGTGAGGAGCACATGGATGCTGAGAAAGAGCGCCGAAAGGAGGGTGATGAGGTCGCCAAAGCGCAGACTAAAACCGCTTGCGCCAGCATAGGAAACGCATCCGACTCCAGCAACGCACACTAGCGCGGCAACAATGTTATAGGCGGTTGGTTTTTTGCTCGTGATAAGCCACCCCAAAAACGGGATGATTACCACATAAAGCGTGGTCAGAAAAGAGCTGTTAGATGCTGTGGTGTCGGTAAGGCCGGTGGAATTTGTCCAATATGACAAAAAGAGAAAGACACCCAAAATAGCACCGGCACGCAGATGCGATGCATCTACGGTGCGCCTGCGGTGCAGGGTGATAACGCCAAGCAAGACACCAGCTATAACGAAGCGAACACCTACCATCCAAGCGGGCGGGAAATCGTCCACTGTTGACTTGATAACAACGGTTCCCAAACCCCAAATGGCAGCTGCTATCAGAAGCATGATCTTATAGCCAAGCCCCGAAGCTGTTTTGAAGTGCGTCATTACCATGTAGTTATTTCCCCCTATAAAGCCCAGGCAGAACTTGTCTATCGGGTAACCAATTCCAAACCGAGCTGCTACTGCTAAGCGAAATGCTAAACAATATAGATGCCGCTGGTTAAGTTATATGAAGTATAAGCAAAGTATACCCAAAGAGTGGATCTAAGGAGGTGCTTTATGCCAACGTTGAAAGAGTTCGTACAGTTTGTGCGCGAAACGCGTCGCGATGATGGCGCCGAGAGCAAAAAGCGTCTTCATGAAATAGAGCATATAGTTCGCAAATACCATGTACTATCAGGTCTAACTCCGCAAAAGGCAACGCACCTGCTGGAAGATTTAGGTCCCACCTTTGTCAAAATGGGTCAGATTGCCGCGAACAGAAGCGACATCATTCCGCAGGCTTATGCTGATGCGTTTAAACAACTTCGCGCTGATGTGCCGCCTATGCCCTTTGAAACCGTGGAAGCAACGCTCAATGCGTCTTTGGGGCACCCCTGGTCAGAGACGTTTGATGTTCTTGAACCAACGCCGCTCGGTTCAGCGTCAATAGCCCAAGTGCATAAGGCGCGCATTGCTCAAGGCGCTCGTGGGCCGCGCAATGCGGCTGGCGAATACACTCCTGTTTCAGAGGCGGTTTTGGAGCCGGGCACGTGGGTGGCTATCAAAGTTCGCAGGCCCTATGTATCTGAACGGATGCTTTCGGATTTGGCGCTTATTCGCCATGCGGTGGCGCTTGTTGGTCTGACCAATGCAACTGATGGCATTAAGCTTTCGCTCGTTGATTTGGTTGACGAACTTGAGCGCACAACCAAGCAGGAAATCAATTTTTGTGTCGAGCTTGAAAACCTCCAGAAGTTTAGTCGACTTTTGGCTGATCAGTCGGGGGTTGAGTGCCCGAAGCCGTATCCGGTATTAAGCTCTGATGACATATTGGTTATGGAGTATGTCGAAGGACCTATGATCAACGAATTGGACGTCATTCGTGCTGAGGGTCTTGATCCGGCCGAGCTTGGGCACAGGCTTGCCGAAAGCTATGTGACGCAAGTTGTCGAAAACGGGTTTTTCCACGCTGATCCTCATGCTGGTAACATCTTGGTACGTGACGGCGAGATTGTCTGGATTGATCTGGGCATGGTTGGAACACTGAACGCCAGCGAGCGCGGAACGATCATGAGAATGATGCATGCCGCAGCGGAAAACGATCCCTTTGCGGTGATGCAGGCTCTGTTGGCTTGTTCAACGACGCACGGTGAGGTGGATCATGGTCTGTTGTTAGAGCAGCTCGCCAATTTGTTGACGCTCTATAGCACCATAGATATTGCCGAAATTGACGTGGGCGCTGTGCTGACGCAAATACTTGAGTTGTTGCGAACGCAAAATATGTCGCTTCCGCCAGCGTTTACGCTTTTGGCGCGAAGTATGGTTGCAGTAGAGGGCGTTCTTGTTGAGATTGCACCCCAGGAAAGCATCGTAAAGATCATTTCGCACCACGTACGAAGCCATGATTTTAAGCGGGAAACCATTGAGGCGAAAGCGCGCGAATTAGCTATTGCTGCGCTTTCATCTGCGGATTCTTTGACCCGACTCCCAACGCAGGCTTCCCATACGCTGCAGATGCTTAACCGAGGTCAGATTTCTGTAGGGGCTGATTTAGACATTCCAGCCAATGCGCTTGCTGCGCTGTATTCAGTAAGCGGGACTATCGCCATGGCGCTTATTTCGGCTGGCTTGTTTGTAGGCTCGTCGATGTTGTGCACCACGAATATGGCTCCGAAACTATTAGGCGTGCCGGTGCTTGGCGTGCTTGGCTATATCGGCGCATTTGTGTTGGGTGTATATGTGGTCTGGCGAAATATTGTCATTCGCCATCGCCAGAAAAATGACAAGCGCCTCTCGTAGGGCTCGGCTCCAGAAAAAACTCCCCAACACCAAAAGGGCGTTGGGGAGCGTAGCATTGCTATGTGTCGCGTTGCAGTGCGCTTTTAGCGTAGTGCGCAATTACTTCTGGTCAGCGATAACCGCATCATCAGGCTCTTCGGACAATGCTTTGTCAACGGTGATCACGAAGTTGGGGCTCGTGCCTGAATTCGTATCAGATACGATGTCGGCAGCATGCGAGCTTTGAAGTGCGTCCATCTCGTCAAGTGCGATATTGGCACCAGGGCATGCGCTCACGCAAGCAGGCATTTCTCCACGCTGACGACGATCATAGCAGCCATCGCACTTATACGTGGTGGATGACTCTTCGTCGTAACTTGGGGCGCCATAGGGGCATGCGCTTACGCAGGTCTTGCATCCAATGCACTTGCTGTGGTCTTGTATAACAGTGCCATCTTCAAGTTTGGTGTAAGCACCAACGGGGCAGTTCTCAAGACATGCAGGCTGTTCGCAATGATTGCATGACATAGAAATGAATGAAAAAGCCATGGGGTCATCTTGGCGAATAGTAGTTACTTCGCGAAGCAAAACACCTTTGCCAAGTTGCTTTTCGCTTTTGCATGCAATAGAGCACGTTTTGCAGCCGTAGCAGTTTTTGTTGTTCATCCAGAAACCGATAGCCATGGTGTTACGCCTCCTTCTTCACATCAACGAGGGTTTGGTTGCAGCAGTGGGTGCCACCGAGGGTCTTCCACTTGTCATTTGTTACGTGGCTTGAAGAGCCGCCTTGCTGCTCCCACCAGCCGTTTTGTAGGCCAACAACGCCTTGCTTAATGAGGCCGTTTACGCGGGCTACGCCATGATGCTCGCCACGATCGTTAAAGACAACAACTTTATCGCCGTCTTTGATGCCGCGCGCCTCAGCGTCGTCGGTGTGGATGAGGATGTGAGCTTCGGTATCGCACACTTCGTCCATCCAGGGAAGGGCGTGGAATGTTGAATGCACGCCGCGATAGGTCTTTTGCTGTACGCTGAACAGCGGATACTTGGCAGCAAGTTCGTTGTCGTTGCGAGCGTCTTCCTCTGAGCGAGTATAGGTAACAATCGGGTCGAAGCCGTCCTTCTTCCATGCTGGTACCCAGAATTCTGCTTTCTTAGAGGCAGTCAAGAATTCGCCATCCTTGTAGGGGATATAGTCAGGACCTACCACGTCAATGGCCTTTTTCTCCTTGAGTTCCTCAAGGGTTACACCGGTAGGCTCCAACACGTTAGAGATCAACGTGTCCATTGGCACGTCAAATGCATCTCCGAAGCCATAGCGCTTTGCCAGCTCGGTGAAAATCTCAAGGTCAGACTTTGATTCGCCTGGACCGTCAACAGCTTTTTCGACAAGCTGAATCCAGTGAGAACGAGCATTTGCAAGTACGCCTTCCATCTCGAACATGCCCGTGCAAGGAAGCACGAGGTCAGAATAGAGCGCGGTTGAGGTCATATAGTGCTCAACGGTAACAACAAACGGAATCTTTTCCAGTGCCTTGCGAACCATGTTGGTGTTAGGCCACTGCGTCATCGGGCTGCCAGTCATTGACCAGAGCACGTTCACCTTGAGCGGGTCTTCGTTCAAGATTGCTTCGCCGAACTTGAAGCGAGGGATTGCAGGAACTTCATGATCAAGCTTGGGAACCTCGATAGGAGCACCCGTCTTGACTTCGTTCATGCCGCCAGCATCCGACACGCCATCGCCGATGTGGCCAACTTGACCACAGAATGCAGCGAGATAAGCGCCAACAGCTGTTGCATAGGTGCCGTTTTCGGTGCGCATGAAGCCACCCATGTTTTGGATGATCATGGCGTGCTCGGCTTGTGCATATTCGCGAGCAATACGCTCAATGTCTGCCGCGTCAACACCGCACTCTTCAGCAGCTGCATCAGCAGTCCACGGTGCTGCATTAGCAGCAATCAGCTCAAACTCGGTGTTGTATGAATCTGCCTCAGGCAGACCTTCAAGCGTAAGAGCTGGGGTTGCGCCTTCGGTATCATGGCGAACAATTTCGCCGCTGGTGGTGTCATAAACCATAAACGATGCTTTGTCTTCGGCATCTTCCATAACCGGCTCGCCGGTTGATTTGTCAACCAAGCAGGGTGCACACGTGTGTGCCAGCATGAACTCTTCGTCGTAGAGCTTCTCTTGGATGATCGTGTTTAGCATTGCCAGACCAAGAGCTGCGTCGGTGCCAGGCCACGGAGCCAACCAGTCGGTTGCTTTTGCGGCCGACTCGGTGTAAACCGGGTCAATTACGACAAGCTTGCCGCCGTTTTCGACCACTTTTTCGAAGCGCTGGAAATAGCCCTGCTTTGAGATGGCAGGATTATTGCCCCAGATAACGCAGTAGGTGGAATTTTCAATTTGGTTGCGCGTGTCCAAGAAGCGCTGACCATAAATCGGCACAATAGCAGCACTTGTGCCTGCGCAGCAGAGGCTGCCAACGGTGGTTGAAGCGCCGCCGAGATGTGCGAAGAATGCTGAAGCAACAGGACCATGCATAGCACCGAAGTTGCCAGAGCCGGTTACATAGCAGATGGACTCAACACCATCGGTTGCAATAGCGTCGTCGAACTTCTCTTGGATAAGATCGAATGCTTCGTCCCAGGTAATTTCCTTGAACTTGCCACTACCTTTGTCACCGTCGCGCAAAAGCGGCACGGTCAAACGATCGGGATCGTTGGTCATGTAGGTGCGAGCAATGCCGCGTGCACAAGCAGCGCAGTCGTTTAGCTCAGACGATTCAACTTTAACCAGTTTGCCGTCAACTACATATCCCTTGAGATTGTGATGCTGGCATTCTGGCGGACAGGTTGAATAGAAGATTTCTGCATTCGCATAGGGATCTTCGCCCGTAGTTGGCAGTTCGCCCTCTCCCTCAGGTGCGTCGGTGGCACCTTGGTCGGTGGCTGATGAGCAGCCAGCCAAGCCAACAACAGCAGCAGTTGCTGCAGCTGCACCAACAAAGGTGCGGCGCGTTAGCTTCGGTTCGGCGACGTTGTTCAAAGAACGTTTCGTCATAGAACTCTCCTCCTCTGTGTAAATACACCCTCTCCAAGCGCTAAGATTGGTGGGTTCCTCCTCGCCTCCAATCTTGCTTGTTGGCTCAATTTTGGCAACAAGATCTTCTGTGTTCAATGTTTTGTCGCAGAACTTTGTATTAAAAAACGCTTACAAATATTAAAAAAGAATTACCTTCGCGCTGAGGTCTTTCGTCATCAATCAAAGATCAGAGATAATAATCTAAATTGGCGAAGGAGGAGTCGTGAGGGGCGACAAACCTGCGAAAAGCGACAAGTGTAAAAGCGCATTTCGCTATGGCATTCGATTCAAGATATTTTTATCCATTGCTGCCATCATGATTGTGTTGATGGGTGTTGATATTGCATGGAACGTCTATCTACAAAACGAGCAGGTGCAAACAGAAGCGCGCGAAAAAGCGGAGGTGCTAGCCGCGGAAATGCGTGCGGCCTGGGATTTTGTTGACATGAATCAAAATGTCATCAATCGAGCCGAAGACGGATCATTCCGTACAAAGCATTTAGTATGCGTAGTTGCAGCGAAGTCTATTTCGATGCTCTTTACAACCGAAACTGACTACTCCATTCGCTTTACCAACAATACGCCTCGTCAGATGGCTAATTCTCCAGACGAATTTGAGCAAGCGGCGCTTGATGCTTTTAACGCAGATCCGAATCTTAAGGCTTATTATCGCGTTGAGAAAAATGCTGAGGGCGAAAGCGTTTTTCGCTATTCTGAGCCGCTTTATGTAACTGAGTCATGCCTTGAATGTCACGGACTACCAATAGGGGAGCTTGATCAATATGGGTATCCCAAAGAGGGCATGGTTGTGGGCGAAGTTGGTGGCGCAATGTCAATTACTGAGCCTATGGAGATTTATCAAAGCGGTGTGCAAACAAGCGTCATACAGCAGGTCATCATGGTGCTTTGCATGATGGTTGCTGCATTTGCGGGAGTTTATTTCGTTACCAGCAAATTGGTTTTGCGGCCTATTGATGAGTTGCGCAACGCAGCCGAAAAGGTGGGTGATGGCAACTTCAACTACGCGCTCAGCAACAAGCGCATGTTTACGAAACACCCTAATGAGCTGACTGAGCTGACGTACGATTTCGACAAAATGGCGCATGATTTACAAGCGCTCTATGACGACCTTGAAGGACAAGTTCGCGAAAAGACCGATGATCTTATGGTCTTAAATGAGCTGCTCAACTATCAAAAGCGCGAGTTAAAACTTGCTATAGATAAGCTGGGAGAAGAGGTTGCTTACAAAAACGAATTTTTCGCCATCGTCAGTCATGAGCTGCGCACTCCGCTAACGTCGATTTTGGCTTATGCGCGCATCTTGTCGGAGAATACCGAGCTTGACGAAAAAACGCGCGATGCTGTGTGCGAGATTGAAATGAACGCGACGCTTCTTTTGAGCATGGTGAATAACATTTTGGCAATATCGAAGCATGCGGCGAAAAAAGACGAGCTTTTGCCCGAGCCTGTTGACTTTGTGGACTTGGTCGGGCTGGTCAAGCGCTCACTTGAGCCGATTGCTGAAGACAAAGAGGTGGCATTGCGCACAAGCGTTGGAGCGGATGTCCCCATCACAATGGCTGATTGGGAAAAACTTCGTCGTGTGATAGAAAACCTGGTCAACAACGCAATCAAGTATACGCATCGCGGCGGTCAGGTAGAGCTGGCGGTGTCCTTTGACGACACGGATATCGTGATAGAAGTCGAAGACGATGGCATGGGTATTGCCCCAGAGGACATTGACGAGATCTTTGAGCTTTATAAACAAGCAGGTCAGTCGGCTAATAGGCGCTATAGAGGAACTGGCCTTGGGCTCGTGGTTGTGCGCAATATGGTTGAGCTTCATGGAGGCAGCGTAACAGTAGAGAGCCAGGTAAAAGGGGGAAGCACCTTTACGGTGAGAATTCCGTATGTTGCTGTTGACGAGGGGGATGATGATGAAGATCTTACTTGTTGATGATGAACCTCGCATTGAGCGACTCGTGCGCGATATGGTGGTGGATGCAGGCTATGAATTCGCCTATGCCGAAAATGGCGCGGAGGCACTACGGATTGTTGAAGCGTGCAAGCCCGATCTCATTATTATGGACGTTATGATGCCCAAAGTTGATGGTTTTACGGCATGTCGCGAACTGCGTGCAAAAGGAGTTACTGTCCCGGTCATTTTCCTCTCTGCAAAAGGCGATATTGTTGATAAAGGTGTAGGTTTTGCTGCTGGCGGCGATGACTACATGGTGAAGCCTTTTGACCCACGTGAGCTGCTTATGCACATCGAAGCACTGCTTCGTCGCGCTCATATGCAACCTGCTGCGCCTCTGTCTAATAACGTGATTACGGTTGGTCGGCTTGAATTAGATACCGGACAACATCGCCTGGTCAAGGATGGCACATTGATTCCGCTCACCCCGAAAGAGTTCAACATAATGTCGGTGTTGGCGCATAACCCCGGAGTGGTGTTTTCGCGCGAACAGCTTGTTGAGGCGGTCTGGGGTCCGGAATTTGTTGGCGAAACCAGCAGTATTACGGTTTTCATCAAAAAGTTGCGAGCTAAAGTTGAAGACGATCCCACACAACCGCTCATTATAGAGACGGTGTGGGGGATCGGATATCGCATAAACCCAGAGGAATGCTAGTTTGTTGGCAAGACTATAGCTGCTGGCTTGTTGCTGGTCGCTTGCGGGTATTTCGCGAATGTGTCTTGTTTGTTTTTGGTTGATTCGCTATACTTCATGTTCGCGCTTGTGATGAGCGCATCTTGCCAACGTGGCTCAGCTGGTAGAGCAACGCACTCGTAATGCGTAGGTCAGCGGTTCGAATCCGCTCGTTGGCTCCAGAATTATCGCAGGTCGGCAGGCATTTTGCTCGCCGACCTGTTTTGTTGTTTCGGGAAGATTTTGGCCGAATCGGAGGGGAGCGGGGACAATCAGGGGACAATGGGAAAACGTCACGCGGTTTTTACTTCGATAATGTGCGGGGCGTTTTCGCGCCGCCTGTCCAAAGGGAGTTTCGAGGTCGATCTCTAGTAAACCTTGCATTTTGCAGAATTCGACAAAATGATAGGTTAGAGTCGATGCGCGTGTGCAGAATTAGTTCGCTTCGACAAGTTTGATCAACTCGGATTTTGAATGAATGCCAAGTTTCCGATAGATATTACGACAGTGTGTTTGGACGGTGCTCAGCGATAACACTTCTTCCTCTGCAATAAGGGGCAAGCTGTATCCTCGCAACAGATATCCCACAATCTCGGTTTCTCGGGCAGTCAGGCTGTACTTCTTTGCGAACCCATCAAGGCTTATGCTGCCAGACTCTGCCTCTGTGACCTTCGTGTCGGAAGCATCCTCTACCATGCCATTGAATGCGAGCTTTCCTAAAACAAGGCAACATACGACAAGGAACAACACGCCGAGAGGCAAAGACAAAGCTTCCATGAGCGAAAATAAAGGAATGCTTGAGCCTTGTGCAATCCAGGGCAAAAGAAAGCGTCGTATGAAACTGGACGCAAGTTCGGGAAGGATGAAAAACGTCACAACCGACGGGAAAACACCCCATCGATCCATGCCCCATAAAATGGCTGATAGGAGAAGCATCGCTTCAACCCACGCGCGACTGGTGACCATGCATGCTGCACTTATAAATGCGGCTTTTTCGCCAATAAAGCCCAGCGCAAAGAAACCAGCGGCAAGCACTACAGATACTGAAATGCAGGCACAATAGGCAATGAGTGTTCTTCTTCCGTCGAAAACATTAGCAATCATTGCCAGTACAAGCCCCACAATCACTGTTATAAGGGTGCTATAAATGCGGTCGGGGCTGTCAAAGATCCCAAGTGGCACAGGGGTGATGGCTCCTTTGGCGAGAGTCGACAGCACTAAAAGAAATATGAGCCAAAAAAGCCACCGAAGCGACAAAGGAGAACAAGAGCGCTCCTTCTCGTTTTTAAAAGCGCATTTTATAGCCAAGGAATCATCCGTCATGTGGAGACAGACGATTAAAAGCACTGCGGAAAGAAGGGGAAGTGGCGCGCGAAGCAGCGGAGACAAAGAGCCCGCCACTGAGATGGCAAGGCTGAGTAATAGCGTGGCCATGGACGAAAGAAGCAAGATCATAAGAGCTGAAGAGAAGGACTCTTGTATGGTATTCGCTAAATAAATTGTCCAGGCTCTTATTAAAACGACAAAACCAATGGCCAGCAAGAGGGTAAAGATAATAGCAAGCGGAGAGTCAGTCATATTGGCTGACGCCAGCGGCGCAAAGCCTAGGACGAGACTTGAGGCTAGCGAAGCTCCGATAATTGTGCGGACAGAGGGGACTTGTTTGCGCAGCTTTGGCACGAAGGCCAAGCAAAGACAAAAGGCAGCTACCAGCGCAAGAAGTAGAAGGTAGCTTGCCATGGCTCCATCTTGGGACGAAGCCCACGGGGTAAAAACCGCGTTTATATTGCTATAGCGCAACAATTGCCAAAAGCATGACATACCGGCTGTGGCACAGACAATTTTTGGCGTACTTGCAGTACGAGTATTCTGGTCTTTTAAGCTTGAAAACATGCATTCCCTCTTTGCTGGGCAAGTCGTGCAAGAACGTCATTAGTTTATCGATTATACCGTCTTCATCTCGGAAAGTACTATTTTTTATAGGAGGAAAATACCGCACTTCCGTTGTTTCATGGGATGTCCTTTGTATCCGTGCGCTCCACTATGGATTAGCCATCTGGCTCAAATCAAAGGAGATAAAGGAGAAAGGGAAAAAGATGAGCATTGAAGTATCTCATGATACCGATTTTGGCGCGCGTAAAGGTGCTCCTATAACAACACGACGCGGGTTTTTAAAAGGAGCTTTCGCCACCGCAGGTGTTGCGGCAACGGTTGGCGCCATCGGGTTAGCGCCGGTAGGGCTTAGCGGCTGTTCTAGTCAGGGATCTAAGATTGCCAACACGGGCAATGGGGCAACGGCGGGAACGTTCACCGCAACAGCCGAAGGGTATGGCGGCGAAATTACGGCAACTCTTGTTGTCGACAACCTCGAATTAGTGAGCGTTGATGTTGTCGGCGACCTTGAAACAGAAGGTATTGGTGGTCGTGCTGTTAGCCTGTTGCCTCAGCGAATGCTTGCCCACAACACCGCAGATGTAGATGCGATTTCTGGCGCTACGGTAACGAGCATGGCGGTAATTAATGCCGCAAAAGCTGCTTTGTCTGAAGGAGGCGTAAAGCTTGAGGCGCGCGATGTGTCTGTGACGCAGAACATGACGCCTGGCACCTATCAGGGTGAAGCTTATGGAAAATGGAAGGCCGGAACGGTTGAAGGAACTCGCTTTTTCTCGCCGGCAGATATTCAACCAACACGAGTGGAAGTGACCGTTGATCAGAACTCTATCGTGTCAGTGGAAGTACTCGACACCTCCGAGACCCCAGGTTTCTTTGAACCCTGTATTGAGCGCATTCCTGCAGCTGTGGTAGATCAGCAGTCTCTTACTGTAGATGCTGTGACGGGTTGCACCATGACTACTGGTGCTATTCTATCAGGCGTTCAACAGTGCTTGGAGCAGGCCGGCGCCGATTTGCGCGGATTCGTAGAGCCCACAGAACACGTCGGCGGCAACGAAGAGATTACTGTTGATTTAGCCATTGTTGGCTCTGGTGGATCAGGCACCATGGCAGCGCTCACAGCGCTGGAGGGCGGCAAAACCGTAGCAATTATTGAGAAATGCGGAAAGATCGGCGGCCTGTCGGCTTGCGCCTCTTCGTTCCTCTGCGTTGGGAGCGATCTTCAAATTGAAGCCGAGCAGATTTATGACATTGATGAGCAGTATAACTATCAGATGAACTTTGCTCATTGGAAAACTAACGGGCCGCTCGTGCGAAATGTGCTTGAATCTAGCGCCGGCGTTGTTAACAAGCTCAGTTCGCTCTACCAGCAGACCGACTGTGAAGGCTTTGAAGGTGTTAATATTGGTCGTCCTTGTGTGCGTCAGCGTAAGGGCACCGACAAAATCCAGGCGCTCTATGATACGTTTATCATTCCTCAAGGAGGCCAGCTGATGCTTGAAACGGCCGCTGAGAGCCTTATCGTGGAAGACGGCGTTGTCTGTGGTGTCAATGCTGTTCGACAAGACACAACGACGGTTACTGTTCATGCGAAAGCGGTACATGTTGCAACTGGCGGGTTCGGCGGAAACAAATCCATGCTCAAAGAGATATGCGGAAGCTCAAACTTCTACTTAAATGGCGTCTCGCGTAATACCGGTGACGGCATCCAGATGTGTCGTGAAGTTGGAGGTCATCTGGATCCTGAAATTATTCCCGAATTCTCTGAGTATTGCGGTAATGACAAGATTGATATCTTCTCAGGTTATTTGAAATACCTCAACCAACCTGGCTTCTTGGCCGTCAATCCTGCTGGTGAACGCTTCATCAACGAGCAGATGTTTATGAGCAGCATTCTAGAGAACGCCGGCCCTGCTTTGGCTTCAGTTGGCTATGCCTACCTTGTCTTTACGCAAGGCGACGTTGATGCCATGGTTAAAGACGGTATTCTCGGCGTGCTTTCCGATGAAAACTTGCATCGCCTTACGCTTAATGAGCAGCAATATAGTCGTGTTAACCACCCGGGTTATCCCACGCTTAACGAGGAGCTCGAAAATGCCATCAACCATAATCAGGCGTGGAAAGCTGATACTCTTGCCGGTCTAGGTGATGCTATTGGTCTCGACTCTGCCGTGTTCGGCAAGACGATAGAAGAGTATCTCGCCAGCATTGCAAGTGGACAAGATGTTCGCCAAGGTAAAGACCCGGCTATGCTTCATAGCCTTTCGGATGGACCGTTTTATGCACTGCGCATTACCCCAACTATCTTTGGTACGTTAGACGGCATCAAGGTAAGCGGCAACTGTCAAGCTCTTGATGACGAGGGGCGCATTATTAAAGGGCTGTACTGCGGAGGACAGGATAGCGGTGGTTACTTTGTGAGCCCGTACTATTCCGATGCAGCTGGTCATAGTTGCGGTTACGCTTGGATTTCTGGCTACATTGCCGCCAAGCACTTCTTAGAAAACGCTTAAGCGTTGGCTTCGCGGGGTCTTTCTGAGTCCATCGCAAGGAAGACCCCCTTGCAGCGGCCTCTTCAATTTAACTCCCCTCCTTCCTTTGGAAGAGGCCGTTGCAGGGTTTTTGTGCGCTGATGGCGCCAACCCTGCTAAGATGACACGCCTAAGAATTTCAAGAGTTCACTTCGGTTATGAACGCCAAGCTTTTGATAAATATGCTGGATATGCGCTTTGACTGTCCCTTCGGCAATAAACATATCCGAGCCTATGCCGCGGACGGTTTTACCGCGGGCAAGCAACATAAGTACTTCGGTTTCACGTTGCGTGAGGTCATATACTTCAGCTAATCCTTCAACGCGATCAGAGATTCTCGCAACAAGAGGCTCGGTTTCTTCAGCGCTGCGGTTGTCTTCTTGTATCGTGAAGCTTTTAGCTCCCCACTTAGAAAACAAGCTGCGCTCTGTGGCGAAAATAACACTGGCTAAAACGATGAGCGCGACTACAATGATGGCTGCAATAAGAGAAACTTGTGAGGCAGCCTCATGCGAAACTATGAAATTCATGAGAATCAGACCCATGAATTTGGCAAGATACTGACAACCCTTAATGATGCCAAATAGCCAAAACGCGTTTGCGCCAGTTCGATAACAAAGCCCGCAAACAATCAAGACAACAAGCATTTCGCTTGAGATGTAGCTAATGCCAACAAGAGCCGCTGAGACACCTTTGTCTATATTTGGAATGGCGGCAACTGCAAGAAATCCTAAAACCATAAGCGGAAACGCCCAGCGATATATCAGTTCGAAATTGAATCGTTTCGCACTACAAAGGACGCTGAAGAAAACTATGAGCGCTGGCAGCATGGTGATAAAGACAATTGCACTCGGAGCTATGGGAGCTACCTTTGCAGAGACTCCATACGCAAAGGCATATGCAGCGATAAACAAAAGGGCTTTCCAGGGCAATAGTTGCAATTTTTGGGGGAGTGCTCCAGTCGTTTCGCCTTCTGAAGTAATACAAAGCTGGCTTCGCTTGAGGCACCAAACAGTGAAAAAGGGCAGAATCATGCCGAGGATTGCCAAACGAAGAGGCGGGTTTTCTTGTACGGCGAAGTTGATAAGACAAGCTAACAAAATGCCGCCAGAATAAAAGAGGGCGACACGCAAGGGGTTGAGAAACGCATATACGTCAACCCATAAAAGCGACATGCTAATAACGCCACAGGCACCTATGAAACAGGCAAGAGTGCACAACAGCAAGCTTAATTCAGAGCAGATAACAGAGATTGCCAACAAGCCCGCTGAAAGTATTTGACACCATACTGCAATGGGAAGCAATGCGTTGCGCATTTGATCATGCTTTGTTTGTAAAGCAAAGAGCGCAAAGGCAATGGCGGCTATAGCGCAACACAATTCAAACCATGTTCTGAGTGGAAACGGACCTAAAACCTCCCCGCGAAACATTGGCGTGCAGGCATATACCCACGCTTTGTGAAAACCTACTCCGAAAAAGGATAGCGAAACTGCAGCCAACGCTGCATATATGCTCTTTATTTTGGTCTGCATCAAAACCTCCCGCTACGAGTATACAAAACCCTATTTGCGCATGTAATCAAAACGCTGAACTGAAAATCTTGCTCTGGGTTATTTTTTGAGGGTTAGTAATATAAGCGTGAGCAGCTGATGTTTGAGACCTCTTTTGTCCGTCATCATACGAGCCAGGAAAAGCGCTCAAGCGTTTTTTAGGAAGAGCTGTTGCTTAAGGCGGGAACGAAGGCATCGCGAAGGCTACCACGAAGGTCACTGCGAAGGCCGTCATAAAGGACATCGCGCTTGTCGTTGAAATCTAAACCGGCTTACTGCAACAGATATGACGAGAGACCGCAAGGAGGTCACTATGAGGGAAGCGAATCTTTCGCGTAGGGGATTTTTAGGGCTAGGAGCCGTTGCAGCAGTAAGTACCGCTGCGGTCGGCTTGGCAGGATGTGCGTCTCAAGCTGCCCCAGCAAACGAAGGGGGACAAGCGGCCGAAGAGACTTCAGGTTATCGCTTTATGCAAAAACCAGAGCCTATCACTGAGGTTGATGAAACGCATGATTATGACGTTGTCGTGGTAGGTCTTGGTGCTGCAGGCATGGGAGCCGCTATAGGTGCGGTTAAAAATGGCGCCAAAGTTGCAATCGTACAAAAAGAGATCAAAGGCATTTCTCAAGGTAATTCTTGTTCTGGTGTTGATTTGGAGCAGAGCAACGAGGAAGGCGTGCTTGCCTACATCAACAAGATCATGGCGGAAAGCGATTTACGCCCAAAGCGTGAATTGGTTGATATGTATGTTCGCCGTTCAGGTGAAGCCGTTATGGCGGTTTATGAATACGGGCAAGCAGGTTCGCTGCCTCCTATTATTCGCTCTGAAAGCGATGTTACTTTTGAAGGTACTGACGCGGTTGCACACGCGGTTGTTGTTGCTCCGGGTACCAAGCCTATCATGTGGCAAGATGGCATCGAAAACTTTGCTGAGGTTGCAGAAGCTGATCCATCAATCGACATTTTTTATGAGTATCCTGGCGTGCAGCTGGTTCAGGATGAATCGGGAGCAGTCACTGGCGTGATTTGCGAAATCAAAAATGGCGGGTATGCTCAGTTCAACGCTGCAAACGGCGTTATTTTGGCAACGGGTGATTACCAAAACGACGAAGAGATGGTTGAGGTGTTCTGCCCGGATTGTGTGGGATTTGATTTTAAACAGGTGAACAAGACCGGCGATGGTCACAAAATGGCTTTGTGGGCAGGCGCCCATATGGAGCGCGTAGGTCACACCAAGATGATTCATGACATGGATTCCGGCCCGATGTTTACTGCCGATATTCCATTCTTGAACGTTGATATGCAAGGCAATCGTTTCTGTGATGAAAAAACGAACGGCTCTATGATGTTCATCAATAACCTCATGCGCGATTGGACAGAGGACAAAGGTCAGTATTGCCAGATTTTTGACGCCGCATATGAACAGAAGTATGCAGACTCCAAACCACCAACACTTGAAAAACTGATGGTTTATATGCCTGAAGAGGATGTTGAGCGCACAGGTGTTATTGAGAGCTTAATTGATACGTATATGTGTGACACCTTAGAAGAGCTTGCAGAAAAGCTTCAAATTAAAGACGTGGATAATTTCTTAAAGACGGTCAATGAATACAACAAGATGTGCGAAGCCGGCATAGACAGTGCTTTTGGCAAGCAGGGAGCTTACATGCAGCCAATTGACACGCCGCCCTATATTGGTACCCACAGACATGTTCGCGTATCGGCAATTCTTGGCGGTATCGACGTAGATGCTCAACTGCATGCTTTGGACGAAAACATGGAGCCGATCAAGGGTCTGTTTGTAGCAGGCAACACAGCAGGACCTTTCTATGGTGGTGTTGATTACCCGGCAGGCATTCCCGGTATGTCAGTTGGTCGTGCGGTTACATTTGGTTATGTTGCCGGCGAAAGTGCAGCACAAGGAAAATAGTTTTAAACACGGTAAATCCCTCCTACCCTCCCAAGTTATAGCGCCCCTGCAAACAAGCAGAGGCGCTATAGCGCATAGAGCCTTTGAGAAGCTCATTTGTGAATGTGAACCAAGGCTTTGAACCTTCATCTCTAGTAAACCTCGCATTTTGCAGAATTCGACAAAATGCGAGGTTATGTTGGAGTGCGTGCGCAATTCGACTCAGCGCTATCTGGGCTCGAAAGACTATATGGACAAGACGACGGAGGGAGAAAAAACGCTTTGTCCGTGAATAGTTAGAGGATTGACTTGGCAATAGCTTCGCCGGCTAGGCGACCAGAAGTATGCGCCCAGCCCACGGTCTGTCCAAGAGCCCAATAGTAATCGTTGTGCATTGTTCCAACTGTTTCAGTGCCTACAGCATACAGACCTTTAACTACAGAACCCGGCTCCGTGCCACAGACCTCCATGTCTGTAGTCACGCACAAGTCTCCGCAGGTACCAAACGGTGTTGGTGCCAAACGCACAGCGTAGTAAGGGCCTTCGCCATACTCTACGAGATCTTCGGCGGGCTTGAAGAAGATGGGGTCTTCGCCAGCCTTGCACAAATCGTTGTAGTCCTTGAATTGATTAGCGAATACTTCAGGATCCCATCCTGCAGCGGCAGCGAGTTCTTCAACAGTATCACCCTTGAAGAGCACGCCCGCGCCAATCATGGACTCCAGGTAATCCTCGGTTACATTAGAATTGTCGGCAGCCAAATCATCCATTGCTTTTTGGTCGACGATCGTAAAGATCCAGGGTTGATCGTACTCGACGGCATTCGCGCCACCATAGGTTGGCACCCACCAGAAAGCAGACTCTGAATGGAAGCGCTTGCCTAGCTGATCCACCTGAAGCACGTCACTTTTGGTGCCGAGAGGGCGAAGTCCCGTGTCGTAGGTGTTGTAGTTTTCGTCAATAGGATAACGAGTATCAACGCAGAGGATGCCGAGATTCCAAGGTTTCTTAGCTCCAGCGGCCCATGACATCTGGGCGCCCTCGCCATTGTTGAGGACCGGGTCGCGACCAAGCAGCGGAACCTTGCAGTACTCGTTGATCATCTCGCGATTGGCAGCATAGCCACCGGTTGCAATTACAACGGCCTTGCCCATGAAGTCAACCGTGTCGGAACCACGTTCGGCACGAAGACCTACTACCGCGCCATCATCGTCGAGGATGAGCGTTGTGCCTGTGCAGCCGGTATGGAAAGCGCCACCTGCCTCTTTCACTTTGTCAACCATAGCGTTGTATGCCTTTTCGCGAACGCCACTATCCTTTTTCGGTTGAGAAATACGATAGGCAAAGCCCTGCAAGCCCGGTACCGCGGGATGCTCTCTCATTTCAAAGTCGAAGCCATAATCCATTAACCAGTCTACGGTTTCGCCGCAGTTGCGCAGATAGGTGCTCAGGATACCGTGATCGCAATGATAGTGAACAGCTACCAGCCACTCTTCATAGAAGGCTGGAATGTCAGCCTCGAAGCCTTGATCAAGCTGAAATTTAGAATTGAGAGAGATATAGCAGTTGCCCGAAGCTACTGTACCTGTTCCGCCGATTTTGTCTGTCTTCTCAACGAGGAGAACCTTTGCGCCCTGCTCAGCAAGTCGAGTTGAACAAGCAATACCACCAGGTCCACAGCCAAGTACTACTACATCGCCCTCGAAAGACTCAGTAGGTGCGTCCATAGAACTCTGCTTCAGAACCGGATAGTCGTTGGCAGTGTTTTTTTCTGCAGACGCATTGCTTTCCCCAGAAGCGCCTTCTGTGCTGTTTTGAGGTGCGCATCCGCTCAAAAGCCCTGCGGACAGTGCTCCCATACTGGCAGTTCCGAGAGCTGCTCCCTTCAAGAATCGACGACGAGACATGTTCATGGTATTATCCCTTCCTTAGAATTTGTTGCCTTCACGGGGTATCGCAACAGACCGATTTGCCCATCACGCCGCTGCGAACCCCGCTGCAAATGAGTATGGCTTGGCATTTGGTTAAAATAACCGTCCCAATAGGTTGGTTTTAGCCGATTTGCGCTGTGGGGTCATATCGACCTAAAGGGGTGGGTAATGGTATTAAGCGACCTTTTACCAGGAAAAACGGCGAAGCAAACCGCACAGTTTCTCTGCTTTAGTTTCCAGATCGCTTCACTTGGTCTCTTGCGCAAAACCCCAGACTTCTCATTGTCTTATGCCGCAATCGAGAACTATCCCTTTATGGTACTCTGGCTCGCGCGTATTCTTTCCGTTGTTGCTTTGGCTGTCATGGTTTTCCTTTTGGCAAAGGGAATTCATATTTTCGCAAAGCGCTTTCTGGTCACTGCTTCTGTTTTGCTCTGTGCCGGAAGCTCGCTCATGCTGTATGGTTCAAACACAGTAGTTTTCTATGCGATAAGTCAAATATTAATTGGAATTTCTCATGCTTATGTTCTCGCGTATTGGGGATTTTTTCTCTCCAAGTTAGCGCGAACACAACGAAACAAAACTATTGCGGTAAGCGCATTATTAGCTGTGATTTACTTCGTTGTGATTGACGTGCTTCCTTTCGCGTTGCAAGGACCCTTTTTCCTTCTCATTATTTGTGCAAGCTGTTTCCCGCTTTTGATACCAACAGATATCGAAACTTCCAAAGACAATCAAGCCAACTCGTCTTTGTGTTTTTCTGAGCAAGGCACCTGCGACTCCAACAGCAGATCGCCACGCAAAACATTTGAGCTAATGTTTGGAATGCTGCCTGCAGCCCTCGTGGTTTTAATGGGCTGTTATGCTATGCTCTTTCGTATCCTCGTCTTTTTCGACTTCCCTAATAACAATCCTTTGTTATCTCTGTGGTCTCTCGCTGGTGTTCGGGTAGTCGGAATGTTGCTATTAGTTTGGTATCTTGCGCGAAGGCACTTTTGTCCAAGCGTCCGACAAATAATGGTACCGCTTCTTTTATTAACCTCTGTGGGTGTGGTTCTCCTCCCAGCTCAAGGACCTATCTTGAGGGTGCTCTCGGTCTCAATCGTTCAGGCTAGCTGGACGTTCTTTTACACCATCATATGGATCGCACTTTTTGAAATAGGGCGTAAAAACACCACAGATTCTTTGATGACATTTCTCTGTGGATGGTTGCTTATGAATATGCTTCTGTTGATTGCTGCCCCCATAGCTGCTCTTCTTGAGAAGCAAATGACAGCTGGAGCGCTTTCTATGACGGCCTTGGTGTTGATGGTTATCTACATGCTTTCGGTTGGTCTGCTGCTTATGCGAAAGCCCGTGGGTGACTTCGATTTTAGGGATATCCCCGAAATAGATGAGGCTCCTCCTGCTTCAAATAATGGTCCGCAATGGAAAATTGATCGCTCGGATTTTCTGCATAAATTGGCTCACTCGCACAAATTGACACCTCGAGAAGTAGAAATCTTTGAGCTATTAGTGCAGGGATATAGTTTGCCTGCAATTGAAGAACGTTTCTGTTTGTCTCACAGCACGGTTAAAGGTCATACGCGACACATCTATCAAAAGTTCGCCGTCAGCACTAAACAAGAGTTGATAGAGCTCACAAATTCTCTCGCAAGCGAACAATCCTAGATTTCAGACTCTCTAGAAAAAACGAGATGAAGCCAGGAATCAGGCTTAAGAATACTTTCCCAGATTTTGTCGCTTTAGGTTCACTTAAAAGAGTGGTTTCTACACAAAATACGGATGCGTATAGGTTATACTGCATTTGGGGTAAATACTGGTGAAAAGCCGGGGTATGCCTAGTATGGAAAGCGTACAAGCTCTTCTTGCTAGTGCTGCCCCGGCTCCAGTGCTAAGGCATAAACTGCCTTTATGAGGTTACGTGATATTTTCTGCCTGGAATAGCGGCTTCGGGGAAGCAAAACAGCCTACATACCAGCGAGGTTGTTGAGGGAGGCTCATTTTCATGCACTCCGCTGCGGATGCAAAGCAAACAATTCTCATCGTAGATGATTCAGCCATGAACCGCGCACTGTTGGCGGATATGATTGGCGAAGAATACAACATTATTGAGGCCGAAAATGGTCTTGAAGGTGTGGGCTATATCCAAACCATGGGCTCGGCGATTTCACTCGTTTTGTTGGACATAGTCATGCCTGAAATGGACGGCTTTGAAGTGCTTGCCGTCATGAACAAAAATGACTGGATTAAAGAAATCCCCGTCATTATGGTGTCGTCTGAAAAGGCATCATCGTATATTGAACGCGCCTATGAACTGGGCGTTACCGATTTTATCAGTCGTCCGTTCGATGCGAATATTGTTCGACGTCGCGTTAACAACACGCTCATGCTTTATGCGAAGCACCGCGCACTAGTGGGCATGGTGGCTGATCAAATTCATGAGCGCGAAAAAGGCAACAGCCTCATGGTTGCGGTTTTGGGTCACATCGTTGAATTTCGCAATGGCGAAAGCGGCATGCATGTTTTGCATGTAAGCACGATGACCGACATATTGCTGCACCAGATTGCTAAACGAACCAACCAATACAACTTGACCACAGAGCAAATCTCGCTGATTTCTATGGCTTCGGCGCTTCATGACATTGGCAAAATTTCTATTCCTGATGAAGTGCTCAACAAGCCAGGCAGGCTCACCGACGAAGAATTTGAGCGCATGAAAACCCATACCATTATTGGCGCACAAATGCTTGATGACTTGCCTCTTTATCAAGATGAGCCGCTTGTTAAGGTGGCTTATGAGATTTGTAGATGGCACCATGAGCGCTATGATGGCCGCGGATATCCTGACGGCTTAAAAGGTGATGAGATTCCCATTTCTGCACAAGCGGTGGCGCTGGCAGATGTCTACGATGCTTTGACGAGCAAGCGTGTTTACAAGGATGCCTATTCGCACGAAAAAGCAATGGATATGATTTTGAATGGCGAATGCGGCCAGTTCAATCCATTTTTGCTCGAGTGCTTCCAAGAGTGCTCCGAAGAAATTCGCGGGCAGCTTGGAACAACATCACTTACGGATCATTCAAATCGCACGGTTGACCGTATTGTTGAAAGTGTCGCGCGTCCTGAGTATACGGCAGCATCTTCGCGCACGTTGTCAATGCTGGAATACGAGCGAATGAAGTACCGATTCTTCGCCTCTATGTCTAATGAAACTCAGTATGAATACACCGAGGATCCGCCTATGATGGTGGTGTCGGACTGGGGTCATAGCGAACTGAACAGCGAGCAGGTCATAAAAGACCCTTATCACGATAAGCGCATTTTGGAAGCGTTTGGCGAAGAGGTGCTTGAGCAAGTGCACGATGCTCTTCGCAATACAACACCAGAAGATCCAATTGTGCGCATGGACTTTGAGGGCATGGTTGACGGGAAGATGCGCTGGTATCACTTTACTGCGCATGCTATCTGGTCAAATGATGATATTCCTGCCTATACCGGCTCCATTGGCAAGATGGTTGATATTCATGAAAGCCACCAGCACATGGTTGAGTTGCAGCATAAAGCAACGCACGACCAGCTGACCGGACTTACCAATCATGCTTTTGCGCGCAAAACAATTGTTGAGCGCATGGAGGCACACCCCGATCACACCTTTGTTTTCATGCTCATTGACTTGGATAACTTCAAGCAAGCCAACGATACCTGGGGACACCTGTTTGGAGATCAGGTGTTACGATATCTAGCCACCCAGCTTAAAGACAGTGTTCGCGATAATGACATCGTAGCACGCGTTGGTGGTGACGAATTTTTGATGTGCATGGAGCTCAATACAGATCCGCGGGCTCCAATTGCGCGTATTTATGATTCTATTGGTGGAGAATTTGAAGGATTCAAGATTTCCATTAGTATGGGAGTGGCGCTTGCTCGTGGCGAGTCGGCAGATTATGACACGATGTTTCGTCATGCCGATCAGGCTCTCTATGCGGTGAAGCGTGCCGGCCGTGGTCAATATGCCTTCTATGACGACATGGAAGACATGCTTGTGGAGTTTGATGTAAAAGATACTGCGTTATCTGCAATTGATCTGGCTGATTTGCAGGATGAGAAAGGCGCTACCAAGTAAGGCAAAGCAAATGGGCAGATTTGGCTTTGACCTGGTTGAGAGGAGTTGAGCGACATGTCGCTTGAAAGCTGCTATGAGCAATTCGGCGGAGACTTAGAAGGTGTCCGTGGGCGTCTGCTGACTGATGATCGCATCAAAAAGTTTATGGGTATTTTTATACAAGACACCAGCTTTCAGCTGCTAATTGATTCTTGGGAGTCGAAAGATAACGCAGAGGCATTTCGCGCGGCTCATACCCTCAAAGGAATTGGACGCGACTTGGGCTTTACGCCGTTGTGTGAAGCAAGTTCAGCGCTCGCTGATGCGCTTCGCCCAGACGAAAATGGCAATCCGGCCAACTTGGAAGCCGCACCGGCTTTGCTAGACCAGACAAAAGATGCTTACGAGCTCATTATTGGCGTGATTTCGGCTGAATTGAGTTAGCTTACATGTCAGTCGTGCTCACCGCAACACGCATACAACGCTGTACGCTAGTGGCATTTGCTTTGCTGCTTAGTATGTGTTTATGCGCTTGTTCGGGTGGGTCGAGTGATGGGTCTCAGCCACAAGAGCCACAAACGTCGAATTCATCATCGGGTGACATTTCAAGCACTTCTAACCAAACAAGTGAGGGCGGCGAACTTGATGCAGGTGAAACGTCTGGCCCTGCTTTTGAGATGCCTGCTTCAATTGAGACGGCAACGTTTGATGCAAATGCAGCTATCGGTGCAAACGATGCGCTCATTGACACGTCAAATGCATCGCTTGGTTATGTCGGAGCATCGGCGCAAAATGCTGCAAAGCTGAAGTTTCAGGTGATCAAAGGAGAGATGAGCTATAACTACGATCTTTCCGGAGACGGTACACCTATTATCTGTCCGCTTAACATGGGCGATGGTTCGTATACGCTTGCGGTATTGCAAAACACCTCAGGCAACAACTATGTAGAGGTGTTTTCTACCACGATTGATGTAGCGCTTGAAAACCAATTCGTGCCGTTTTTGCGTCCGAATATTTATTGCGACTACACCGATGACAGCGCTTGCGTCAAAAAGGCGCGTGAATTAGCGCAAGGCGCTCAAAACGAAGGTGATGTGGCGCGTGCTATTTATGAGTGGATCACTGAATCTATCAGCTATGACACGGGAAAAGCAGCCGAACTTGCACAAACGACTGGGTACTATCCGCATCCAGACGATACGCTTTCGTCAAAGAGTGGCGTTTGCTTTGATTATGCGTCGCTTGCAGCTGCAATGTTTCGCAGTTTAGGCATTCCGTGTCAGATTATTACAGGATACGTGTCTCCTGATAATCTCTATCATGCATGGAATATGGTCTACCTTGATGGGCAATGGGTGAGCGTACAGATAACCATTAATCCGGACACTTGGACCCGGATTGACACGACGTTTGCGGCTTCCGGAGGCGGAAGCACGGTGGGTGATGGAACCACCTATACCGATCGATACGTATATTAAGTGAGGGTGAAGCTGTAGCGTATACACTACAGCCGATGAGAGGCAAGGAGCGTTACCAATGGCAAAGACACTGCTAGAAAGCGGCGCGCTGAGTGCGTTTTGCGAAAGCGTTGCGCTGATGCAGTCAGCAGGCATTCAAACCGACGAAGCGGTTCATATGCTTTCTGAAAACATGGCAGATACGCCTTTTAAGCGTGCCTGTGACGTGATGTATGCGCGCTTGACCGATGGCGAATCGCTCTCCTCTGCCATGCGCGCCACGCAAGCATTTCCGCAATATGCCCTGGACATGGTTTCAATTGGCGAACAATCTGGTCGCCTTGAACAGGTTCTTCGTTCGCTGAGCGTGTACTACGACGAGGAAGATCGCCTTTTCACCAAAATCCGCTCAAGCATTGGTTATCCTGCTGCGCTCTTGTGCGTCATGAGCGTCATTTTGGCATTTACGGTTGCGGTCATTCTGCCCGTATTTGTGCAAGTGTATGACTCGCTTACAGGAGGGTTGACGTCGGGCTCGTTTGCCGCAGTGGATGCCTCTTTGGTCATAGGCTGGATCGCGCTTGCCGTTGTATTGGTGGGTACCGTGTTTGCGCTGGTAGGTGTTGTCGCGAGCAAGTCTGAAGGTGGCAGAGAGGCAATTCTGGCTTTATTCGAAAAGCTGCCTTTCACCAAACGAGCCATGTATCAGCTTGCCTTGTCGCGCTTTACTTCGGCGCTTTCAACTTACACCGCATCGGGTGTTAATACCGATGATGCTATGCATGAGGCATTGGCAACTATTGATCATCCGCAACTGCGCGAAAAGGTGCAAGCGGCGTACGCATCTATGATTGATCCGGCGCATCCGCTTTCTTTGGCGCAAGCAATTAGCAAGCACGAAATCTTTGAGCCAGTGTATGCTCGTATGCTCACTATCGGCATGCGATCGGGCAGTTTAGAAGAGGTGCTCGACAGGCTTTCGTCAACGTTTTTCGATGATGCGGTAGATCAGCTTGATAGGGTGGTTGATGCAACAGAACCTGCTCTTGCAGCGTTTTTGACCATTGCGGTAGGTGCCACGCTTATCTCGGTCATGCTGCCGCTCATTGGCATTATGGGATCGATTGGGTAGCGCAATGTATCGCGAACTGACACATAAAGACATCGTGCGCAAGCGGCGAAACATCATCTGCGCGGTGGTGTTGGCGGTGCTCGTTGTGGTGCTTGCAAGTTTTGCTTTTAGCACGGCATCTGCTCAAGCGCGCCAGCAAAGCGCTGCTTCGGTGCGCGAAGCCATTTTGGATGCGGCTATGCAATGCTGCGCAATTGAAGGCTCGTATCCGCAGACGCTTCAGTATCTCGAAGAGAACTACGGTCTTCGCATTAACGAGCAAGACTATGTGATTACCTATGAGGTTTTCGCGAATAACGTGATTCCGAGTGTGGTGGTGGTGCCTCGATGAGCAGCCCAGATACACAATTTTTGGAAGTCGTACAATCATCGGTTGCCTCGGTGAGTGCACTCGATGACAAAAGCCACCAAAAGCGAGATCTCAACAGAGTGTTTACCGGGCTTCTGTTCGCCCTGTTCATTGTCACGTTGTTGATTGCTATTGTGGCTGGCACGAAAGTCTATAGTGCGCTTACCACCATGCGTGACATTTCTGATGATAGTCGTTTGGCGGTCAACCTTTTGGCGAATTATATTCGCGCAGATGATGCAGTTGGCGCTATCGGCGAAGGTGAAGGTCCTGAAGGTCGGGCTTTGGTGCTGACTGAACGTTTCGCAACAGGCGAATTTGAAACGCGTATTTATCAGTACGAAGGCAACATAGTGCAAGAGTATTCGTTGGCAGATGCGCCCTATGACCCCACCAAAGCCACCGTCATTGTGGCATCAGAGCTGTTTGACTTCACCATAGATGACGGCGTGGTTACCGTTGAGACCGATGACGGCTCTGCTGTTGTGGCATTGCGAACCGAGGCGGGAGGTGAGGCGCATGCAAGTTAGTGCAAAAGCGTGGGAGCGCCCACAAGCTCGCGTGCAAAAAACTCGATATGCTTCGTGGTCGGGAGCGGCCTTTGTTGTGGAGGCGCTTATACTGCTCGTGTTTTTGGCAGCGTGTTTGGCGCTGTTTATGAGCATGTTTGGTTCCGCGAACGAGATTGGCATTGCCAATACACGTCAAGAACAAGCCCTAACTCTTGCAGCCAATGAAGCTGAGCTTTTTGCTGCCGACCCTACGAGGGTATACGGCGCGCATGACGTGAGTGTAGCGACAGGTCTTGCGGGGCGCACCTCAACAGCTGATTCCCCCGAAACTGAAATCTTTACCGTGCGCTGCGATGTGACGCCAGAGGCCATGGCGGCTGGCACGCTGTATCGCGCACTTATTACCGTTGTGTTTGAGGGCGAAACGCTTTATTCGCTGCAGACGGCGTGTTATGTGTCTAACACCTCTGCAGAGGTTGATGCTGCTCAAGCAACTCCTGGCATCGCGACCACTTCGGGCTCACAAGATGCAGCCACAAATGAAAGCGAGGTGGCATAATGGCGAAGGGACGCGGCAGTGTTCGCATGGGACCGATCTCGTTATTTACGCTGGTCATTGTCGTGTGCTTGGCGGTTATGGCCGTGCTTTGTGTGGCAACGGCAGAGGCATCACGCGCTTTGGTAAACAGGCAGGCGGCTGCTACCACCGAGATCTACATTGACGAAGTGGCAGGTCAGGCGTTTGTTGCATCGCTCGACAATGCGCTTTTGCCTTATCGCGAAAACCAGACACAAGCTAGCGCAGCATCGGCAAGCGCGGAAGGCTCCGATCTCAAAACTGTTGTGACGCAAGCGCTGCCCGATTGTGTCAGTGCGGCAGAGACTGCAGCAAAGGCACAAGGCAGTTTTGTGAACGTATCAGCACGCACGCTCGAAGGTGAAGAGGTTGCTCAGATAGCTGGCACCGTTGGTGTCGTAGACGACACAACAGACGCTTTAGGCGTTGCGGTTGAGTTTGAGACTGCACATGGCCGTTTGTTAAGTGTGGTAATTGAGGTGCACAACGGCGGCACCTATTCGATAGTATCGTGGAAAACAACAACACAATGGAACGACGAAGGCACAGGGGAGACTCTGTGGAGTGGCATGTAAGCCAAGGTTAGGAGACGCAAGATGAAGCTGGAAGAATTATTGCAAGCCATGGTGGATGCTCAAGCATCTGACATATTTGTTATAGCTGGTTTGCCGTTGACTTACCAAAGCGGCAGCCGTCAGGTTCGATCAACCGAGTCGGCGCTCATGCCCGATGATACTGAAGCAATTGTTCGCGAAATTTATCGCATTGCTCATCGCAACATCGAGCCGTTTTTGATGGCGCACAATCATGATGATGACTTTTCGTTTGCGCTTGCAGGTGTTGGTCGTTTTCGCGTGAACGTATTTCGCCAGCGCGGTTCATTTGGTGCGGTCATTCGCGTAATTCCTTTCACGCTGCCGTCGCCAGATGAGTTTAATATTCCGGATACGGTTATGCGCTGTGCTGATTATCAAAAAGGCTTGGTGCTGGTAACCGGACCTGCGGGTGCGGGTAAGTCCACGACGCTTGCGTGCATTATTGACAAGCTCAATCAAACTCGCTCGGGGCATATTATCACCATGGAAGACCCGATTGAGTATGTGCATCGTCATGGTGGTTGCATTGTCACCCAGCGCGAGATTCCCACCGACGTTGCCACCTATGACGAAGCGCTTCGCTCAGCCATGCGCGAATCTCCCGATATTATCTTGCTTGGAGAAATGCGAGATCAAGATACTATTTCTACGGCTGTTACGGCCGCCGAAATGGCGCAGCTGCTCTTCTCGACGTTGCACACCACCGGCGCAGCCAATACGGTCGATCGCATCATTGATGCATTCCCGGCAAACCAGCAGCGACAAATTCGCGTGCAGCTGTCTATGGTGCTTCAGGCGGTTGTCAGCCAGCAGTTGGTGCCAGCCATTGATGGTGGCGTGGTGCCGGCGTTCGAGGTCATGGTTGCAAATACGGCAATTCGTAATCTGATTCGCGAAGGCAAGACGCATCAAATCGATAGCGTTATTGCAGCAGGTGGTGCAGAAGGTATGCGCACGATGGATCAGAGTTTGCACGAATTGGTGAAGGCTGGCAAAATTACCAAAGAAACGGCACTGAGTTGCGCCATTCACCAAGAAGCGCTTGAAAAGCGTTTCGAGGCAGAAGGGCTCTAAGTCATAAGGAGCATAAGGTTCATGGGACTGCGATACGCGGGTGCGCGCGTTATAAGTGCGGCATCTACCTGGGGTTTAAAGCACCTCTTTCATAGGCCGGCAGCAAACTTTCCGGGAAAAGTTGCACTGTATGTGGATCCGTGTGTCATAGGAGACGCTCGGGCTAAACTTGAGCGCGGGTCGGTTGTCGTCGTTGGTACCAATGGCAAAACCACCGTCACAAACTTACTTGCCGATGTGCTTGAGTGCGCAGGCATGAGTGTTGTGTGCAATCGCACGGGCGCAAATCTTGATTCCGGTATTGCAACCTCGCTTTTGCATGCAAAGCAGGCAGATTGGGGCGTTTTCGAGAGCGATGAACTGTGGCTTGCAAAGGTATTGCCGCAGCTCAAAGCAAAGTATGTGTTGCTGCTCAATTTGTTTCGTGATCAGCTTGATCGCTGTGGCGAGATCGATCGCATTCAGGATAGTATCGTGGGGGCGTTGGCGTCTTCGCCTGAGAGCATTTTGGTGTACAACGCAGATGATCCGCTGTGTGCTTATATTGCTGAGCAGGCAGCGTGTGCGCCAGGTCGCGAAAAGACGCCGTCTATTGCATTTGGCGTCAGTGAGTCTATGGGGCTTGCACAAAATACCGTAACCGATGCGACCATGTGCCAGCGTTGCTCAACCATGTTCACCTATGAGTTTCGTCAATACGGTCAATTGGGCGAATACACGTGTCCGAACTGCGGCTTTAGTAGACCAGCGCTCAATTTTGCTGCAGAAAATGTGGTGCTTGAGTCTGATCAGTTGTCCTTCGATGTAGTGCGAAACGGTGCCAATTTGACGCCCAATGCACCTCATCGCGCCGCTGATCAGGACGCTTGCATTTCTCTGCACGCACCCTTTAATGGCGCCTATATGGTCTACAACCTCTTAGCTGTTGGAGTAGGCGGCCAGCTTCTCGGCTGTTCGGGCGATAAAATTCAGCAAGCAATTGATGCATTTAACCCGCAAAATGGACGTCTTGAAACGTTTGATGTTGCGGGGCGTCACGTGCTGCTCAATTTGGCGAAAAACCCGACGGGTTTTAATCAGAATCTCAAGATAGTAGCGCAAGATTCGCAACCAAAAGTTGTGGCCTTTTTCATCAATGACAAAGAGGCAGATGGTCGAGACGTTTCTTGGTTGTGGGACATTGATTTTGAGGAACTTGCACAAAGTGGACAGATGCAAGTTTTTGCAGGCGGCATTCGTGGCAAAGACATGCAAGTTCGCCTCAAATATGCTGACATCGCTGCGGACGTGGTGGATAGCGCAGAAGAGCTGCTTGGCAAGATGAAAGAGATCTCCGCTTCGCACAATGCCTATTTGATTGCGAATTATACGTCGTTGCCGCTGGTGAAAAGTGCGCTTGAAGCCGCAGCAGCGGCCACGGCTGACGCGGCTCCAGCCGAAGCTGCTCCGGTCGACGCAGCGGCCAGCGCGACCCCAGCCGCCGCAAGCACAACCGCCGCGCATGAAAACCCCGTTGTGATTGCGCATTTGTTCCCTGACCTACTCAACCTCTACGGCGATGGGGGCAATGTGCGCGTATTGGAGCAGCGCCTTCGTTGGCGAGGAATTCCCGTTGAAGTGGTTCGCGTACAGCATGGAGACACAATTGACCTGTCGCAAGTTGATCTGATCATGATGGGCGGAAGCCCCGACCGCGAACAGCGCCTTGCTTCAGCTGACGTGGTCGCCATGCGCGATGAGCTGTATGAGTACGTGAACGACAACGGTCCGCTTTTGGCTATCTGTGGCAGCTATCAGATGCTTGGCCACGAGTGGCTGTTAGACGGGCAGACCGTAAAAGGGCTCGGTCTTATTGATATGACTACACGCCGACCTGGGACTTCAGCAGATAGGCTGACCAACAACATCGCACTTTCGTCTCCTTTAGCAACACATCCGGTTGTAGGGTATGAAAATCATGCAGGACGAACGTATCTTGGCGAAGAGGTGCGTCCGTTTGGCCAGGTTGTTTCTTCGGTCGGCTGCGGAAACAATGAGCAAACACACGCCGACGGCGTTCTTTACAAAAATCTTATCGGCACCTATTTGCACGGTCCGTTGTTGGCGAAAAACCCTGAGATTGCAGATCACTTGCTCGAAGAAGCGCTTAAGCGCCACACGCGTCGCAGTGGGGTGGCACACGAGCCGCTATCTCCTTTAGATGACACAGCTGAGCTGTCTGCAAACGAGGCGATGGCATCTAAACTTGGGGTATAAACACAGCCCCATATGTGCCGGTGGCTGTGAGGTTTTATCAGAGTTGCGCATAATGGGTTGCAACAAGTTGCGCGAGCATGTCAAAATACGGCTATGGACTATAAACGCACTAATGAATCAGACTATTATGCCCATGACGACGCACGCCCGCATAATCACGCTGGCGCCACGCGTCGCATGTCTTCGCGATCTCAAACTCCCGCGTCACGTTATTCTCGCACACGCTCTCAAGAACAATATGGCGAATCTGTAGGACGCTCATCGGCGTCATTTTATGGTGGTGCCCAAAGGGGCGGCGCCTCATATCCTTCGCATGCGCAAGCGTCACAGCGCCCAAGTGCGCGAACGCATCGAGCAACTAGCGACGATGAAACTGCACGCACGTCGCCCACTCCTCGGATGACACGACAGCAATATGTTGCGCGCCAAGCACAGCGTCGCAAAAAGATTGTGGTAATTGCGGCAGCTGTTGTTGCGGTGGTTCTTTTTGCTGGTGTGGCTGCATTTGGCTACATTGGTGGCATTTTTGGCAATTTCGGCGCAGGGATTGATGACGACCTTCGCAACGTATTAGTAGAAACCGATATGGCAAACGAGCCATTTTACATGTTGCTTATGGGAACCGATGGTTCTGCTGAGCGTGATGCGTCGGGTGACTTTGGGGAATCGTATCGCACTGACTCTATAATGCTTGCGCGAATTGACCCGGTGGACAAGAAACTCACGCTCGTGTCAATCCACAGAGATACGCTGGTTGACATGGGCGAATACGGTCAGCAAAAACTCAATGCCGCTCATGCGCTTGAAGGCCCAAGCTTAAGTGTTGAAGTGGTTTCAAAGATGGCTGGCGTGCCGATTTCGCACTATGCTGAAATCAATTTCGATGGCTTCCGCGATGTTGTTAATGCCCTTGGAGGCATTGAAGTAGACGTTCCGATGACGATAGACGATGCGGATGCGGGCGGACATTTGGATGCAGGTTTGCAGACGCTTAACGGAGATCAGGCGCTTATTCTTTGTCGGTCACGCCACGCCTATGACGAGATGGGTGATGGTGACTCATACCGTGCAGCAAACCAGCGTCTTGTTCTTTCGGCTATTGCTAAGAAGTTGCTCTCTTCCGATATTGTCACTATGACCTCTACGGTGCAGACGCTTTCGCAATATGTCACGACGGACTTGTCTTTGACTGACATTATCGGCTTGGCTCAAGCCATGCAGGGGCTTGATACTGCAACCAATATGTATACCGCCATGGAGCCAACAACGTCTGAATATATCAACAACATTTGGTACGAAATTACCGACGAGACGGCGTGGGCTGAGATGATGCGTCGCGTTGACCAGGGATTACCACCGACTGAAGAGGATATCGTCGAAGAAACGTCGGGCACCATTTTGGCTGATGCTGGCACGGGGCAGTTTGAAGGGCGAGACTCGAGCTTGAACGCCGATGGCTCTATCAGGCGCAGCGGCTTGGTTACTGTGCGCAACGGAAATGGCATCAATGGGGCGGGCGAAGAAGCATCTCGCGTCATTCAAGAAATGGGCTATCAAGTTGACTCGGGCAATGCCGATACGTTTGACTATCCGCAGACCATGGTTATTTATGGCGCAAGTGCTCAGCAAGAGCTTGCGCAAGAGTTGCAGCGCAAGCTAGGGTGTGGAACCTTGTTCTTAAACGATGGCACGTTTGCTTTTGATGGAGACTTTTTAGTAGTGCTGGGTGCGGACTGGCAATCGCCTCGTGCTGCCTCCGATGGCGAATAGCACTGAAGACAAAAGTGCCGATGGCGAATAGCACCTCATAGACGTACTCTGCAACGTTTTAGAGCGCAAGCGTCCAATCGCCAAAAATGAATCCTTTTGCCAAGCCCAACACCAAAATATGGCAAGGGTAATAGGCGTAAAAGAACCACTTGAGTGGTTTTCCTCGTGAACCATTGTAGGCAAGCAGCAGTGGAATGCACAGTCCGCTCCCCACGAATGCGTAGAGCGCAAAAGGAAGCTGTATGAGGTCAAGCGTGGCGAAATAGGCAAGTAGCGATGGGAATCCGACGCTTAAGATGATCAACCCAATGGCGAAAATGATGCGCTCTTTGTTATGTGGAACAGCATGCAGGATAAGAATAACAACAGGCCCGAGCATACCCCAGTCGCATAGTGAGCTAATTGCGACAATGCCAACAAAGGCAAGCCAGAACAGGATGCGATTTTGCATGTTGTCAAAGAGATAGATTGCCAACAAACCGAGCAAAAGCGTAAAGAGCACGTTCGCTTCAAGCCCTGCTAAAAAGAGGCTGAAGGGGATTTGCGAGATGAGCGCAAAAACGAAAAGTCGCATTGCGTATTTGCGAATGTTTGAGGTGTGTTTATAACCTTCTACCAGCAAAAACGCCATGGTGGGAAAGGTTACGCCGCCTATTGCGAAGCAGACAAACGTAATTTCGAAGGGAAATTGGGAATAAAAAATATAACCAGCGTGATTGCATGTCATGCCAATGATGGCAATGATTTTGAGCGTAAAAGAGGACAAGCCTTTTGAAACAGGAGTGTCTTTTGTGCTGCTGGTTTTTGATGCGGGTGTGTTGAGAGTGGTCATATGGTGTCCAAAACTATAGGAATTCCTTGCGACGTACACAAATGAAAAAGAGAGTCAAAGTATACTAAATCAAT
Organism: bacterium D16-34; assembly: GCA_003612515.1. Taxonomy (GTDB): domain Bacteria; phylum Actinomycetota; class Coriobacteriia; order Coriobacteriales; family Eggerthellaceae; genus Xiamenia. The sequence continues at coordinate 344,491 of RAZB01000001.1, read as the reverse complement.
CACCAATAACGTAGTGTCAAGCATAACTTAGGGGTGGCTATGGTTAACGCTCAAGATGACGCGCATGCTTCTGCTTCGCCATCTTCTCATGCTGTGCCACTTCATCCGGTTTTCGCATTTATTGTTGCATTTATTCTGACGACATTTATCTTTCAAGCTCTGCCTGGCAAAACGCTTGTGCTCTCTTTTATGCAAGGCTTGCTCTTAAGCGCATTAATGCTGGTGATCGTTAAATTATCAGACAGAAAAGCCTTAGCAAAGCCAAAGTCGGCGGGGGTGTTAGGGCGCTGGATTATCTATGTCTTGCTCGTTGCTGCTTTAAGTGGTGTCGTGACATTTTATTTAGTTCGTGTTGGTTTACGAGGTTTTGAGCTCAATGAACTTGCTTTGCGCTTGTGTGTTGTATGCGCTGTTTGTCTTGTTACGGGCATTTTTGAAGAAGCGCTGTTCCGCGTGCTTGCCATTAATGCTTTTGTGATCGCTTTTGATTCAAAGAGAACGAGGCTTATTGACAGTTCGCCTTTGCAAACGAATGCTGTGTTTAAGGCGGCGTTGCTTTCTGCAATCTTGTTTGCGTTTTTGCACATTTCTATTGCAGGGTTAACTTCTGGACACGCAATGGTGCAACTTCAGACCATTATCAAGTTTTTCCAGACGGCACTCTTTGGTTTAATTATGGCAGCGTTTTATATTAGAACGAAGTCATTGTGGCTGATAGCGCTTATGCATACCGTCTTTGACATTCTCTATTTAGGGCCTGTTATGATGGCTCATGGCATACCAAGTGCGCTCGTAACCAATGAGCCAGTGAATCTCATTTTGCTCGCAGTTACAACAGCCCTGTTGTTGGCTCCCGCAATTTCGGCGGTGCAGTATATAAAAGACACTCCTACAGAAGCGCTGGCTGCAGGTGAAACGAGCGCATATGAATAGGGCGCTTGCGAATAAAAGTACTTGCTTCAAAAGATTAAGTACGATATGATAAACGACGCTTTTTGCTTTGCAAAGAGACATATGCGGGCGTGGCGGAATTGGCAGACGCGTACGGTTCAGGTCCGTATGGGGGCAACCCCATGGAGGTTCAAGTCCTCTCGCCCGCACCACTTTCACAGTCAGGTCAGTCAAGGTTTCTTGGCTGACCTTTTTTGTTGTAACTCAGGCGTGCTTCGTTTGCTACACGTTAAAAGCGCGCTCTACTGCATCATATTGCGCAAGGCTTTGTGCCCGAGTTGGCGTGAGATATGCAGTTGAGTAAAAGTAGACATCGCCATTCGTTGCTTCAATACGTTCAATGTCATCGGCGCGCCCTTGTTCAAGCGCACGTGCAAACGCAGCCTCCACCGCCTCGGCATCCATGCGAAATGGCGGATTGGCAAGATTAGTGATAGCCATTGGACGCGGATAGGTGCGAGATTCGTCGCGAACGCATTCTACAAATGCAGCCACCGGATCATCTTCTGCAGCCAAATAAGACCAGCGTGCATAAGTGTCAGTCATAACATTTGCATCGTAGAGATAATAACTATCTGCTCCCATGAGAAGGCGAATTCCTGCGCACTCAGGATAGTTTTCGCTCGGGTCGGGCGTCGGCTCGGAAGCGGACTCAGCTGCGGGATTGTCGTCTGAGCACGCGGGCGGCTCCGATGTTGGATCCGGTGATGGATCTGGACTAGGTGCGGGCGAAGCTGCGGGACTTTCTTCTGGTTCTTGGGCGCTGAGAGCACCTTCTGCAGAAGCTTGAGCGTGTCGTTTGAAGCCCGACATTCCTACCGCACGACCCGGAGAAGACGAATACTTAGAATGGGTATGAGGGTTGGCATGCCGTTGAGTGCCGTTGGATCCATCTGACAAAGCGCCAGAACCTTTGCGAGCATCCCCTTCAGATGAGGAGGGCACCAACGGTGCAAGTGAGGGATCAAGGTTGCAAGCTTGTTGGTATTCCATCAAGTGGTCGTATACTGCCATTTCAAGATCTTCGCACGTCATAAAACTCGGGACAGCGCCACACGCCTCCCAGTCGGTCGGGGTGAGCAACCTGCTCGCTTGCGAATAAGCTCGCGCAATGTCGAGCGCATATGCAATTGCGGCAGCCCGTGTTTCGGCGGTGTCGAGTTCGGCGGCATCAGCGGCATCAGCGCCGGTATTCTTGGCGTCGACGGTCTCAGGATTAGCAGCGTCGGTGCCGGCAGCATCAGCGCCGGCGTTTTCGGTGGCAGCAGCATTCTCGGCATCGGCAGTCTGAGCGCCGGCAGCGAAAGCACCAGTAAAATCCGCTGGCGAAGCAACCTTGTTGAACGGGGCAGCGCCGCTATCAAACTGCGGCAAAAGATCTGAAACATCTTCGCCTGCTTCTTGTGCCGCTAAAAGGTCAATGACTGCTTGGCGGATATCGTCTTCTTCGCTCATCGTTATTCACCGCCCGTAACTGCAATCTCTTCAATCAATCTTTTGTCTGCATCATTGCAGGCAGAAACAGACGCATCGTCATCCCACTCTGCCATAAGCATATCGGTGCGAATGTCGCGCAGTGAGCAATGCTCGCACATAAGACAAGCAACCGAATAGGTATCGCAGGGTACGCGCTGGTCAAGCTCAGCAAGCGTCACACCTTGTCGCACCCAAAAATCACCAACGAGCGCGCGGATAGCCTCAACAGCAAATGTGAGTGTGTTTGCCTTGTTTGCAGGCACGCCATCCACGGCTTTACGTATATCCTCGGTGGTAATTTCGAGCGCTTCTTCAAGGCTTTTGCCTTCAATCATGGCGCATGCTGCACTCGCGCAACCGGTCATGGCAAGGCAGCCTCGAGTTTTAAAGCCAGCTGCTTCAATGAGGTGAGTTGCCGAGTCAATTCTTGCAAAAAGTCGAAACGCCACTTCGCCGCGTTTAGATTTGCCGACCATGGATTGCGCATTAGCGCCTTCCGGGATTCCGTTGTTTTTGAAGTTCGCCACAATGGCAAGCAGGGTATCGGAATATCCCACAACGCCGTTATCAACATTAGTTTGATAAACATCTGCGGTGCGCAGTAATACCTTTTGTGGTGGCTCGTGATAGATGTCTCGACCTTCGCTCATGACTAGCCCCTTCTTCGTGAACCTATCTGATGGCGAAAAGATACCATGACAAATTCACTCCAATTACCCTCTTTCAGGTGACGTTGAGAAACGGATTAGTAACTTTAAAAAACTTGTTAGCAAAGGCACGATTGACAGCACAGACAAAGGTTTCAACAAAGATTGCGTAGCTTTATGGGAGGGGAGAAAGACTATGATCAACAAAGAAATTGCGACGTATTTGCCAAGGTATGAGTAACAAATTCATTCTTGTTGCCCTTTGCCTACAGTAATGAATTATGATGAAAGCGCTTGTCTTTGTGCGCTGGAGGGAACAAGGCTTTCGTGCCGGTAGTTCGCGCGCAAGCAATGCTGGATTAGGGGAGGATCCATATGAATGCGGTATATAGTGGCATCACGACAAGATTGAGGCAGTTCTGGCCAATGCTTGTCGGGATTGTGTGCGCTCGAACAGCTCTGATTGTTGCATGTTACGGAAGCTACTCGTCCACCGACGATGGCATCTTTACGGATGGCGCCATGCTCGTTGTCTGTGTTCTCTTGGTTGTATTGCTGCTGATCTTTGGACGAACACGCTCAGAGCTCCCATCCAATGTCGTGCAGCTGCTCTTCGCCATAAGTGTTGCTGTTGCTGCAGGCTGCTCTATTGCGTTGTCGCTGGTGGATAACACTGATCAGTCGCTTTTAACAGAAAGCTTTGTGCTGAGTGTTATATCCACACTCGCGCTGTCGCTGTGCATGTTTTATTGGTTGCGAAGCATGCGCGGAAGCGATGAAGTTACTGCCGCACTGTTTGTGTTCTGCGCGTTTACGGTGAGCGTGATTTTGGTTTACATCATCTCGTTTGCTCCGCTTCGCGTACAAAATATCATAGGCGCAGTTATGATTGTAGCGCAGTTGGTGTTAATAGGACCAGCCGAGCAGCACAGACAAAAGCTGTCAGGACGAGCGCATTCTCACGCACGAACATTCTTTACGTTTGCGCGCAACAGGATGCAAGATACACGATTTTTGGCGGCTTGTACCGTGGGCGTGGCAACGCTGAGTTTTGTGGATGGATTCTTGCGCGGTTATCCAGACGGATTGCCTATAGCTTTTACGCCGCCAACGCGATTAGCATATGTCGTTATAACGCTTGTTGTTTGTGCCTTTATGCTCATTTTGGTTGTGCGGCGCCGTGAACGCGTGATGACCATTGTGTATCTCGTGGTCATGGTATCGTTGGCCTCAATTTCTCTGGTTCTATTTGGTGCGTTTGATCAGCAATGGGAGATTGGCGCGTCGGTTGTTAACACGCTCAATATTTTAATCTGCGCATACTGTTTCTATGTGATCATTGCTTTTACGCGCTTTGGAGACAGAGACCCCTATGTGTATGCGATGGTTGGCTGGATAGTCTGCTTTGGATCGCGTTCGATAGCACGCATGCTGCTTTTGTATTTTTATCCCTTAACCGGCAACGATCTGTTTATTAACTCGCTTCTCAGTGCACTGATTCTATTCTCTGCGCTGGTGGTATTGATTCAATTCATCTCAGCAGAGCAGGGCGAATATTCGCTTGATATAGAGCGAAACGAGGCTGAGAAGGCAGAGGCCATTGCGCAAGCACAGCATGATATTGAGTTGAGCAATGAAGCGCTTGAGCAGGCACAACAACAACTATTGGAAAGCGCTCGAAGGGCGGCTGATCAGCACTCAGCCGACTTGGAGGCGGCATACGAAGCGCTTATGTTGGCGCGTGCTCAGCGGTGCATCAAATGTACTGAAGGATGCTCACCTACAGCACCGGTGATTCAGGCAGATGTGCCAGAGGTTGTTGAAACGCCTCAAGCCGAAAGCGAGATCAGCAATTTACCTACCAGCTTGAGCGACTCAATGCGTCAAAATGTTCGCCAAATGGGAGAGCATTTCTTGTTGTCAGATCGCGAGATGGATGTTCTTACCCTCTATGCATTAGGGCATACGCAAAAAAAGGTTGCAGAAGAGCTTCATATCACACCGGCTACAGCGCACACGCATATCAAGCGCATCTATGGGAAATGTGGCATGCATTCTCGCCAAGAGATTCTGGAATACTTAGAAGCATATAGCGAATAATCTTCGCCGTGATCAACATGCGAAAACCCCACCCTCGGGATAAAGGTGGGGTTTTCGGGAGACCCTCAATCAGGGTCAGTGTTGGAGGGCGAATTATTGAGCGTCAGGGAGAAGTCCAAGCTCAGTGAGGTCTTCTTTAACGTCAGGCATATCGTAGTAGTCCAGGCACTCTGCAGTTGGGCAGCCTAGTTCTGGATCCCAGCCAAAGCACTCATATACCATGGTCAAGCCTTTTTGGATATCTTCCTTGTCCATCTTATCGGTGCCTTCGGTGAACACTTCAATATCAGGATCTTTGGTAAACGGCCACTCGGTATAGACGTCGTGGATATTGCGGAAGTCGTTGGTGCCCATGTTGCCAGCTTCGTCAGTCATGCCACGTGCAGTATTTGCGCGCTGCAGTGTCATGATCTTTGCACCAGACTTATAGAGATCCTCGGTGGTGTAGTCCTCGCCGGTAACGGCCTTCATGAACTTCGCCTCAAGATCAAGGTCGCCACGATAGTCGCGCTCTTTTGTCGGGCTCATAGCCATCGGCCATACCCAGTTGCACAAGGTCAGCGAGTCATGAAGCACGTCGGTGACAACGCTCCACCAGACAAAGTTCGCCTTGTACTCGTTCATTGGCGTGTAGTCCTTATCGGGGTCAACCGCCTCTTCGCTACCGAAGATTTCTGCGCCAATGGCCTTCTTAAGCTCAATAGGCAGGCCGCAACCTTGCAGGTTAACAGCTGAGTGGATCATGTCGTCGCGGTTAAACAGCGTGTTGTAGAGCATGCCAACCTGACCGAAGCATTCCTGTGAATGGTGCACCGGCCAGCCGCGCGGGCTGATCATGCAAGAGGCAACGGTGTCATTCCACTTCATGTCGTCCCAGCGCTCTGTCCATACATAGGTGCCATGTCCAACATAAGCAAGTTCTGAGTCGTTCTGAGCAATCTTAGTAAGCAAAGCCGGCATCTTTGAAGGATCATTGTTAATAAACATATCCCAGTCAATTGAGTTGTATTCCTCTTCGGGAAGAACGCGCTCAAAAACACCAGTTGCATAGCAGTGAGCGATATCACGATACAGCTGTGCATAGTTACACCACAGACCCAAATCGTCCACGGTAGAACCAATTACCTGGTTCCAAATGAGGGATTCTTCGCTATCATCTTGAACGGTGGTGTTGTCGCCCAAAATGCCAATCATATATTTGAAGGGGAAGTTTGGTACGCACGTATTACCGGTAGTTTCGTAACCGCCATCTGCGGCAACTTCGCCAACGCGCATGTCTGAATAGCAGTGGATCGGGCAGCCGTGGCAACCATTCATCTTAATGGTGTATTGTTCAGCAGCCGGGCCGTCGTCTTTCGTTGATTTCATGCAACGATAGCCAACCGTGTTGATCTCACCTGGCTTAGGCTCACCGGTGTTAATAGGGCCGCCTTCAGCAAGTGCCCAGTACAGGCCATCGCGTGCGGTCCAACGAGAACCCTTGTCGAAGTACTCTGCCCACTCTTGCTGAGTTGAGGGTACGACATGGTTGTTGTTTGATCCAACAATTTCGCGAAGCATGTAATCGGAAAGGTTTGCCAGCTCTTCAGGATCGGCAACATAAATTGGTTTCGTGCCGCGGACAACGAGCGCCTTGATCTTCTTTGAGCCCATGACGGCACCCAAGCCAGCGCCTGCTGAGTGGTTACGTGAGTTGATCAAGCATGAATAAGGAAGCAGGTTTTCACCAGCAGGACCGATGGTTGCAACGCAAAAGTCGGTACCTTCGCGACGTGAAAGTGCTTCAGTGGTAGCGCGGGTGCCAAGACCCCATACTTTATCAGCTGATTTAATTTCAACATCGTCGTCGTCAATTTTCAGGTATACCGGCTCGTCGGACGCGCCTTCCAAAATGACTGCGTCATAACCGGCTTTTTTGATGCCAGCACCAAGCATGCCGCCGCAGTGGGCATCTACTACTTGATGGTCTTTAGTATAGGTTGAAAGTGAACAGATGGTTGTACGTCCAGCAAGCGGGACACCAGATGCAGTCAGCGGACCGACAGCAAAAACAACCTTGTTCTCAACTGAGAGCGGATCAGTGCCAGCGGGCACTTCGTCGTACATAATTTTGTTCGCCAGACCCATGCCACCGAGATAGTCTTTATAAGGCTCGGTTGATTCAGTGGTGATGGTTCCATCGGTCAGGTTGACCCTAAGGATGCGTCCGGTCCAGCCATACGACTTGGTCGGATCCAGTTTCGTATCTGCCATGATGAAGCTCCAAATCTCTTCGTGTGCTCTTTGTTGCGCGGCACGCTGGTAATCTGGAGTTGTTGTTGCTTTGTACTATAAATGAGCGAAAAAGAGGGGATGTCCCCGAAATGAGGGGACAAATTATGACGAGTTGTTTACCGGAACATAACCGTGAGCCAGCAGAGAAAAAACAGCTTCAAAAACCCCTCAATTAGGGTACACAAAGCCTCCATTGATGGTTAATATGCTCATCGTTGCGCGGCGTTAGTAATCTCGAGTTCTCTTACGAGCGAATTATTAGAGCGAGGGGAGTTCACGATGACTGACACCCATAAAAATGAGTCGGTAGAGCCCAAGGCCCAAATAACTGAGGCTAGTACTGAGGCTTCTACAACTACGACCGAGGCTGCTGCGGCAGCTACTAACACTGCAGAAACTTCTGCATCAACACCTGCATCCAACACAACGGATGCGGCACCAAAACACTCAAACTTCACGCGTAGATCTGTCTTAGCAATGGCAGGATGCGGCGTTGCAGGTTTAGTGGTTGGCGGCGTTTTGGCTTCCTGGGGAGTAACCAGTCAAGCTATTGCTTCAGGACGCATTGATTTGCGTACCACCCCCACCAAGATGATTGTGACCGATCGAGCACGTTGCTCTGGTTGCCAGCGTTGCGAAATGATGTGCACGCTGAAAAATGATGGTGTTACCCAGCAGTCCATTTCACGCGTTCATGTTTGGGAACACTATAACTATGGCGAAGGCATTGGAACCGGCGGCGGCATTTATGGCGATTGCCAGTTTACCGTTCAGGGTTGTTTGCAATGTGCTGACCCGCAATGTGCAAATTACTGTCCCGTGCATGCAATTTATGCAGACCCCGAAACAGGCGCACGCGTAGTAGATGACGAAGTGTGCATCGGTTGCGGTATGTGCACCGCTGCATGCCCGTGGAATATGCCACGCGTTAATGCGCAGACGGGCACCTCAACTAAGTGCATCTCTTGTGGTCGTTGCGCTGAGCAATGCCCCAACGGTGCAATCAAGTTTGTTGACTGGGAAGACATTGCGCAAAAGGTACTGGACAACGGAGTTGCTTCAACGGCAACGCTTATTCCAGATGCCACCCTCGTCGAAGGCTTGTCGTAGGCGATAACGCCTGACGATGTACCTTCTAATAGAGAGGATAGAGCAATGATGACTAAGGCAATTACCAGGCGCGGATTTGTAGCCGCCAGTGCCGCCACTGCTGCTTTAGCAGCATCTGGTACGACGCTGTATGGCTGTGCAACAGACGCTGCGCAAGCTGCCGAGCACACCGCTTCGGTTGTCAACACGCAGTGTAGCGCCTGTCCGAAACAATGCGGTTATGCCGCATACGTAGTTGACGGTTCCTTAGATAAGGTAATCGGCAACGCGACCCATCCTTATGCAGCTGGAACTTTGTGTGCACGTGGTTTTGGTTCGGCAACTGAAAGCCAGGCAGAAAACCGCCTCAATACGCCGCTTCGCAAGAACGCTGCAGGATTTTATGACGAAATTGACTGGGATACCGCAATCACTGAGATTGCTTCATCCCTTAAAACAATTGCAACTGACGAAGGCCCACAAGCTATAGCAGCTATTACTGATGGCACCTCAACTGCACAATGGTATACCTCACGCTTGTTGGCAGCATATGGTAGCCCCAACACCTATGTAAGCGCATCTGCTGCAAACACCTCTATTGCATCAGGTTTAGCGCTCGCTACCGGATATAGCTCATATGAGCCTGATTATGCGAACGCAAAAGTGATTGTTATCTTAGGCGCGAGCACGGTTGACAGCCCTGATCCAGGAACCATTGCAGGTCTTGAGGCCGCAAAAGAGGCGGGTGCGCAGATCGTGATGGTTGACAACCGCATGAGCCAATCGTCAAGCTTGGCTACCGAGTATCTCGGCGTTCATGCAGGCACCGAGCTTGCACTCGTGCTGTCGCTGGCACATGAGCTGCTTAATAACGCGACGCTTTATCAAGCAGCTGCAGCTTCAATGGAAGGCCTTGATCAGTGGAAAGCCGCTTTGAGCGACTATACACCTCAGTGGGCAGCCGAAATTACCGGCGCACCGGCTGATTCGATCGTCTCACTTTCGCAATCATTGGCAAAAGCTGCTCCGGCGGCATGCATTGATGTCACGTGGATGGCAATGTTTGGCGGTTCGTATGCCAACACGGGCGAACTTGCTCGTGCAGTTGCGCTGACAAACACCGTTTTAGGATGCTGGAATACCAAGGGTGGCGCTTATGTCGCAGCGCCTGTTGATTGGACGAGTTGTGCCTTTGCACCCGTTGCAACGACCGTAACTGACATCACGGCAACCGAAGCTCCGCTGGCTGTAGACGGATCAGCTGCAACGCTTATTCGCCTGGCACATGATGGCAGCGTTCGCGGATTGATTTTGGTCGACGCCAACGTGGTTGCTGAGTACCCAGATCCAACGTACGTAGAACAAGCGCTGGCAGCTTGCTCGCTCACGGTAGCAGTAACGCCCACCATGACAGAAACAGCGAAGCAGTGCACTTATGTTTTGCCTGAGCTCGTATGGAGCGAAAGTGCGCAAATTCCGGTTGTATCTGGCGCAAAGACACCGGTTGTGGCTGTGTCTTCTGCAGTGGTAGAGCCGGCCGTTGATAATGCGCGCTCGGTGGCAGACATTATGACCTCCATCGCTTCGTCTGCTGGTCTTACAACAGCATTCCCTCAAACGGTTGAGGAAGCGGCAGCTGCTCTGTGCGATTGCTTGAACACTGATTATGATGGCGCATGCGCAGTTGGAACGGTTGCTTTCGGCAAAACCAACCAAGGTGTTACCGATGAGGCTACGGTTGCTGTATGGCCAACAGCTTCGGGTAAGGTTGAGTGCGTGAGCGCTGTAGCTGATGCAGCAGGCGTGAGTGCTTGCCCTGTTTGGGTTGCACCGGTTGCCTCTGATGAGACCGAAGGTCTGTATCGTTTGACGACGGGAAACCAAGCGCTGCTATTCGCCACCGAGTTAACCGACCTGGCACCGCTTGCAAGCATTGCCAAAGAATACGACTTGGAAGGTATTTGGATTAACGCTGACGAAGCCGCGCGTGCAGGCATTGCGGAAGGCGACAAGGTTGCGGTATCCAATGATCATGCAACCGCCACGCTCAATGCACATGTAACGCAGCTCATTGAGCCTTCGGCAGTTTATATGGCTTGCCACTATGGTGTTGAGAACGAAGACGAAAAGAACGCAAATGACCTGGGTGTTCGCCAGGCAAGCTTTGTACCATTTGCCCTTGAGACCGGCTACGGCGCACCGCTTTTGCAGGAGAGCATGGTCACGATAACGAAGGCAGGTGCATGATGACACGCTATGGAATGTTGATCGACACGACCAAATGCATTGGCTGCTATAGCTGTCGCACGGCGTGCCAGAGGCAGAATGATCTTTTGCCTGATGAAGGATTTATTCGCTACGAGCATAAAGAGACCGGAACCTATCCGACGGTCAGCGTAGAGTCAGTGCCACTGCAATGTATGCATTGCGAAGATGCTCCCTGTGCAAGCGTGTGTCCAACCGGTGCTGCACATATGGGTGCTGATGGCATTGTAGAAGCTGACCAGGGACGTTGCATTGGTTGTTTGTATTGCATGTCCGCGTGCCCTTACCAGGTGCGTGTGCGCAATTCCAAGACCGGTGCCGTTGATAAGTGCCGTTTCTGTGCGGTGCAAACTGAAAATGGTACGACGTCTTGTACCTGTGTGGAGGCATGTCCGACGCATGCTCGTATATTTGGAGATTTGGATGATCCGAACTCAGAATTGTCGAAGGCAATTGTTGAGCGCGACGCTCATCCGATTGCGGGCGATCTTACGCGCGCGAAGATCTATTACGTGAGGTGATTGAGATGACCTACGAACCCATTTGGGGATCCATCATTGCGTGGTATCTCTTCTTAGCTGGTTTGGGTGGTGGCGCCTTCGTCACATCCGTATTTATTCGCTTCCGCCATCCGGAATGCAAAAAGCTCATCCGCGTCGGGCACATCATTGCGCCGGTCGTCGTTATCATTGGCTTGTGCTTGCTGATGGCTGACGCTTTTGCAGGCTTTATGCATCCGCTGCGTTTCGCATTGTTGTTGACGAACTTTGGTTCTGTCATGACGTGGGGCGTTGTATTCTTGGCGGTCTTTGTTGTAGTGACGCTCATTGTGCTCATCATGGACTTCATGCACAAAGAAAGCCCGAAATGGCTTGATATCGTTGGCATGGTTATGGGCATTTGTGTGGCAGTATACACTGGCTGCTTGCTGGGTGTCTGCCAAGGATTCCCGCTCTGGAACAACGCGCTTTTGCCCGTTTTGTTCCTCGTGTCGGCGGTGTCAACCGGCATGGCTGCCGTGCTGTTAGCTGGTGTGTTTGTGGCACCTGATGAGTTTAACACCGTTGTATCGCTTAAGAAGTTTCACTTTTGGCTGCCCGTGGTTGAGATTGCATTAGTTATGGCGCTGCTGTTCATCACAGCCGCTAACCCCTCGCAAGCTGGCTGGGACAGCGTCATGACGATTATCTGTGGCAACTGGGCCATAGCATTTTGGGTACTCTTTATTGCACTTGGTTTGGTTATTCCAATTGTGCTTGAGTACTGGATGCTCTGGTTTGCTGGTCACGAGATGGAGACTTCTCGTACCGGGCAGATGATCAGCGGATTTTCCGATCTCGGAGTACTGGTCGGTGGCTTTGTACTTCGTTTGCTGATTGTGAGTGCGGCACTTCCGATCACTATCGTGCAGCCTTGGATTTTCTAATTTAGATTATCTTGCGCGCGCATAGCAGATCGTATGCCAACACATAAAGCAGAAGGCTCTTCGTGCCTCGCTCGAAAGATGCAGCTCCTCTGTGGGCTGCATCTTTTTGTGTGAGGGGTTTTCGATGGTATTCGCATAACGACAAGATTTCACAGAACGTTAAGATATATGTGTAATTTTGTCATGATATTAACAAGATCGGAAAACTTAACAGAGGTCGCTAGAATGGGTAAAACATTATTCTCATGACCCAAGCAGCGTAATTTTGCTGAGAAGAGGTGGCCTATGGATATCATGCAAGCAATTAAAGAGCGTCATTCGGTTCGTGCATTTTCTGACAAGCCGCTTCCTGAAGAGATTGTTTCGCAATTAAAGCATGAAATTGCCTCATGCAACGCGCAATCGGGTTTGCACATGCAGCTTGTTGTTGATGAACCTGAAGCATTTGATTGTCGCATGGCAAAATACGGTAAATTCTCAGGAGTTCGCAACTACGTGGCCATGATCGGCCCTAAAGGCTCAACGCTGGATGAAGATTGCGGCTATTACGGGGAACACATTGTGCTCATGGCGCAGCAGCTCGGTTTGAACTCTTGCTGGGTTGGTATGACCTACCAAAAAGTGCCCCATGCCTATGAAATAAAAGATGATGAAAAACTTACAGCCGTCATTGCGCTTGGTTATGGGGAAACATCTGGACGCGCTCACAAGACAAAAACACCTTCCGATGTGTCTTCGAATTTGCGCGATGCGCCTGATTGGTTTTTGCGCGGGGTAGAAGCCGCTTTGTTAGCGCCAACCGCAGTAAATCAACAAAAGTTTGTCTTGAGCTACGAGGGCGATAATCGGGTGCATGCAAAGCATGGCATCGGTTTTTATGCCAAGATGGACCTTGGCATTATTCGCTATCACTTTGAATGTGGAGCGGCTCCTCAAAAGGTTGCATGGGTGTAATGAAGTGCTCCACCGCATCAAGTAGCTCTTGACGGCTATTTACATTGGTCTTTGCATAAATATGGCGAACATGAGTTTTGATCGTGCCTGTTGTGACAAAGAGTTCGTTTGCAACATAGGGCAGGCTTCTTCCGCGAACAAGATACTCAAGAATTTCTGCTTCGCGTGAAGTAAGACCGTAGGTTTTGACGAAAGCATCCAGGCAATTTGTGGCTTGAGGCGCCTCGTGTAACGAGGGTGTGGTGTCTTGGACTGGCGCGGTGGAGGTGCTTGAGGCGCTTGCACTTTGCTTTGCAGATGTAGCTGCTTGTTTGGGTACAAGCGCAAGCAGCATAAAAAACAACCCAAGAACTCCGGCACCGCACGTGGCACTAAGAAGAAGCGTGCTTGATCCAAAAAGTACAAATAGCAGTTTGCCAAGCAGGTTCCCTGCAAGCAAAACCCCTGCAATAACCGCCTGGCCAACACTGAACGACAACAGGGGGGATAGACCTTCTGATCTGGTTGTACGGGTAACGATGACATAGATAAGCGCCTGCAGAAAAATGGCACACCCCTGAATGAGTGCGCCGCCAACTGCAACACCGTCTTCGCCAATTATCGTAATGAGTACGAGCCCAACAACCGTAAATGAAATCGTAATGCGGTAAAGCTGTGAGACGGTGAAGGTCTCGCGACTGGCCGTAAAGGGCACAAATGCCATGATGGTGATAAAACTACAAACAACAACACCTGCCATAAAGAGCGTTTCGGCGCCGTTGTAAGAAGTGCCCATAATAAGAGAAGCCACTGAGCTTCCAGTGAAAGCGGCGACAATGATGATGCCGATTCTTCGCCATGGCAAAATGCGCGACTCCCATATACCTGCGGTTACTTCGCCAGGCATAAGCACTTTGCCGCGTAGGCGTGGTTGCGGAAATACTTCTGTCGAAAGGCCATGACGAGCAGAGGCATCTTTGAGCCAGAGAAGCCAAGAGATAATTGGCAAGGCTGCAACTATGAAGCCTGCAAGATGCTGGTTGGGCAGATGCGTGATGCCAAGGTAAAGCGCGTAAGCTGCCAGAAACGATAGCAGCACAATGCTGGATACATCGCGCGGCTCAAGCGAATAGCGTGTTCCCCATGCAGCACCGAGAAACGTTGCAGCGATGCCGCTCGTAATGCCGCATGCGAGCAAAAGGATAAGGTTGTTGGTTATAAGCGCTTGCGGAAGCAAAAGCGATGCGGCGAAAAGACCGACAGCGCATGCAAGAAGCGTCAGCCGCCCAACGGACAGAGCGTGTTTGCGTCCAACGAAAAGCAAACACCCCGCCAAGACAACCACGGTTGCTTGTGAGGTGAAAAAAGCTGTCTCGAGCTTCAACTGGCTCGTAAGTGCATCGGTAATGAAAATGGGGCTGAGGTATGCGAGAAACCCCCAAGCCCAAAGCGCACTAGAGCCAACGATAACGGTTGCCCAGGAGCGTTTTTTGCCTACAGCTTGAGCTGATTTGGCCGACGTCTGAATGGTCATAAGTGCTTTCCCTCCTAAGTACGCATAGTAGCGCAATGAAGCGTCTTGGCAGGTGTAATTCGAGAAAGATTTCAAGCACGGTGAGACTGCGACCAGGTATTTCGCAAAAATGTACCGTTTCGGTAGATGCTAATTTGTGTCGTGCCGTGCCAAAATGCACCCCATCGTGGCGTGGCAAAACGAAAGAACTGCGCAAGAGTTCGGACATGCGCGAGGGATCAGAAACACGCAAGAGGTCGGAAAGGCAGATCGGACATGTGCGAGAGGTCGCCACGAGAAACTGGAGGGAGTTAGATACATGAAGGAGAAGAACATGGAGCAATCAACTCAAGAAGTAAGCTCACAAGGTGTTAGTCGCCGCGGATTTTTAGCTGGTGTCATGGCCGCTGGTGCTGTGGCTGCAGCGGGCATGGCGGGATGCGCTCCGCAAACGCAGCAAGAGACAGCATCAAGTGCTGCGACAAATGGCGGCACAGATAGTGCTGCGGCTAATACAAGCATGCAGACCACTGATCCGGCGAAAGCAGTCTGGCCGGTAGTTGAAGAGGTTACCGTAGGTTCTGCAGGCGAAGGCAAAATTGCATTCGTGGCTGAGCCTATTTCTGCAGACGAGATCGTTGCTACGCACGACGTTGATGTCGTGGTGTGTGGGCTTGGACCTGCAGGTGACGCAGCGGCGCTTTCATGTGCCGAGCAAGGCTTGAAAACCGTTGCGGTTGAAAAGCAAAATCGCGGCAATTACAACTCTGCCACCATCGGAGGCACCGATTCTGAGATTCATAAGTTCTGGGGTATGGAATATGACACTCTTGAGTGGATGTCAGATGCCATGATCGGTTGCTCATTCCAAGCGGATATGACCCTTTATCAGCATTATTTGGAAAACAATGGCGAAGCAGTTAACTGGTATGTCAGCCACTTCGACAATCAAGATTTCAACGACTATCCGCTCACGTTTGCTGCCGGAGACTTCCCTGATTTTCGTGAGCAATATGACCCGACAGCCTTGAGCCGCTCGTGGAATACGTCGCTGAATCTGCCGTATCCTCCTGGTGAGTTGGCGGATATCTTGGCGGGCATCTTAACCGATGCTGGAGTTGAGATTCGTTTTGAAACCCCAGCGTGTCAGTTGGTGACCGATGACGCGGGCAAAGTTACGGGCGTTATTGTGAAAAGCGCTGATGGGTATGAGCAATACAATTGCGCTAAAGGCGTTGTGCTTGCAACAGGCGGCTATGAGTTTAACGAGCAGATGCTCAAAGAGCGTTGTCGCCCCCGTGGTGTGCCAGGTGCTTGGCTCACGGGTGCGTTTGGCAACACGGGCGACGGCCTGCAAATGGGCATAGCAGTTGGCGCAGCCGAGGATGAGTTCCCGCACCCAATCATGTTGGATCCCGAGCAGCTTATGCCGTTTGTACGCGTTAATAACCAGGGCAAACGATTTACGCCTGAATACGATCCGTATGGTCAGCTGGCTATGGCTATTCAGTATCAGCCGGGTACCTATGACTTCTATATTGTTGACAGCGCGCTTGATACCAAGATTGACAAGATTTGGACGCCAAGCTCTTCATGCTACGGTCCTAAAGAAGTTTGGATTGCGGCTGCTCAGAGCGAAAACGCTTTCAAGGCAGACACATTGGAAGAACTTGCAGAGCAGATGGGCGTAGACCCAGATACCTTCGTGGAAACAATCGAGCACTGGAACGAGATGTGCGCTGCTGGCGAAGACACCGATTTCGACATGCCGGGCTCTATGATGATGACAATTGATACGCCGCCGTATTATGCGACGAAAGAGTTCGCTGATGGCTTGTGCACAGCAGGTGGTCTGTTGGTGAACACTGATTGTCAGGTGCTCAAGGTTGATCGTGAGCCAATTGAGGGTCTGTATGCAGCTGGCATCGTTTCTGGTGGCATGTTCTTTAACACCTATCCGCACAACTTGAATTGTCTTTCACATACGCGCAATTGCCTGATGGGCTATACCATCGGCAAAGTGTTGGGTAGCAAGTAATCTTGTGGTGCTAACCGGCATGCTTCACAAATAAGAAGCTTTCCTCTTAAGGAAACTTTTCCCTCCCGAGTTTCCTTGTCGCACGTGGCCTGCATTATGCGGGCCACGTTTGTATTTGCGCCGAGCGGTATAATACCGGGAGTGCTTAAATTTTGGGTGAGAAGAAGGAGAAGGCATGTTTCAGGTAAGCAACTTTGAGGCAAATGATGATGTGACTGTATTGAGTCAGCTTGGCGCGTTTAAGGTGATTGAGTGGAAGCGCGACTTGTCGGTGACACCTGAGACTGCGGCTTCAGCATGGTTTAGCTCCGAGATGAATTTGCGTAGGCGCCAGGTTGTTTGTGATCTGTCCCAGGCGCCAGTCACTGTGCAAGCAGGAGCTATGCAGTGGATGGTAGGCGAAGTTGAGCTGACCTCTGGGGTAAAGGGAGCCGGTGACTTTTTGGGCAAAATGGTACGTGGCGCTGTTACTAACGAGTCGGCAGTAAAGCCCGAATACAAAGGCAGCGGTTTGGTGGTTTTAGAGCCAACCTACAAGCACATTATTTTGTTGGATGTTGCTGAGTGGAATAACAGCATAGTTCTTGATGACGGGCTCTTTTTGGCCTGCTATTCGAGCTTGAATCATTCGGTAGTTATGCGCTCAAATCTATCTTCTGCCGTAGCAGGTGGCGAAGGTTTCTTTAATCTTTCCATCAACGGATACGGAGCGTTGGCGCTTGAATCTCCATGTCCACGTGAAGAGCTCATTGAGATTACGCTCGATAATGACACGCTCAAAATTGATGGCAATCAGGCTTTAGCCTGGTCATCTTCGCTCAACTTTACGGTGGAGCGCTCTTCGAAATCACTTTTAGGATCAGCTGCTTCAGGAGAAGGTTTGGTCAATGTATATCGCGGCACCGGCAAAGTGCTGATGGCACCGACAGCGTTCGAAGGCTAAAGCTCTTCTTCGCCATTGTTGCTCTCTATAAGCTCGTTGCGCTCGGCAGCTACGAGGGTTTGCGCTATGACGGCATTGACAAGAGATATGCTTGTATTGTCTAGATTGCCCGATGTGCAGTCAATGGCAACAACGCCATGCAGACGACCTTTCATGCCAAGGGGCAAGTATTTCGTTGTTGTATCGCGATAGCCCGGCTCGCCAAAGCCTGTTGGCGCGCGTAACTCGTAGCAGTCGCGCGCTGCTAGCTCTGCGTTTTTGTCGGGCTTACCCAAACTCATGGTGACGGAGCGCTTGAGCACTTTGGTTAGAAACTCCTGAGCAAAATCGCATGCCATTTTTGGAGTGGAGCTTTCCAAAAGTCCCGCGCTTAATCTGTTGAGAAGTCCAAGAACCTTGGTCGTGCGTTCAGCTGCTTGCAGCTGACGGCTCATGCGATGGGTGACAACGCCCATGATAAGCGAAACAATTAAAAAGATAATAAGTGCTGCAATGTCGGTGCGGCTAAACACTTTCAGCGTGAAAATGGGTTCGCTAAACATGAAGTCATAAAAGAGCAAATACGTTACGCCAAGCGCTGCACCCCACGCGCCCGAATCGGTTTCAAGACTGGCAATAAGCACGCCAAGCACGAACACGGGAAGCGCCACCAGTGTGTTCACTCCAAGAAGCGAAAAACCCCAGACGGCAGCTAAGCCGGCTATGAACAACACGAAAAAGGCAATCAGGTTGCGCGCAAGGTGTTTTACGGTAATCGAGCGCTTCGATAAGATCTTTTGCTTATTTGCGGCCATGGCGAATTCCTCTCCAAAGCATTGAGCCTAAGGTTCCAACCCCCATAAAAAGCGGGATGATTTCAAGACGTCCTAAAAGCATTCCAGCACTTCCAATGAGCAGGGGAGCAGGCGCGCTTTCTGCGTTCAGAAATCCTGTGCCGACGCCGGTGCTGCCAATGCAAGAAATGAAGTCGAATGCTGCTTGTTGTAGCGAAGCTCCACAAAGGATGAACAAAAATGTACCGGCGGCGCATAATAGCAGGTAAAGTACGATATAGGTTTGTGCCTCGGTAATGTCGGTGTCGGTAAGCACTGAGCGTTTGCCGAAACGATCAATCTTGATGCTCCTCACGTGGCGCTTGTTGCCGTAGTGTTCGTGCAGATCGTGGCCGAGCCCTAATGAGGCAACAGCCACACGATAGAGCTTAATGCCGCCTGAGGTGGAACGCGCTTCGGCACCTGCCATCATCAGCAGGCCAAACACAAACAACAGCGCAGGACTGAGGTCGGCAAACGAGGGAATGGTCTGAAAGCCGGTTGAGGTAAGCACTGATGTTACTTGGAAAATTCCCTTGCCTAACGAATCTATCGCATCTGAGCTTATACCTTGAGCAAAAAGCAGCTCTGCCACCACAAGCGATGCAATGGCTATCGTGCCAAAATAAAGTGGCGTTTCAATGTGGGTGAGAAACGCCTTAAACTTGCCGCGGAGCAGCAAAAACAACAAGAGAAAATTTGTGCCGCCAGCTATCATGAGTACGATGGTGATGACCTCAATAGCAGTACTGTTCCAATAGGCGATAGATTCGCTATGCGTGCAGAATCCTCCCGTGGGAACGGCGCACATGGAAATGTTTATGGCATCAAAAAGCGACATGCCAGCAATCCAGTAAGCAAGCGCACCTGCAATGATAAGCGCGTTGTAGATAAGCAGGATCATTCGTGCTGTTTTCGCTGCACTCGGAAGAAGATGGTCTGTGTGGCCTTCGGCATTGTATACGCCCAAACCTCCTGTTTGGGTTACTACACACGTAAGAATGAGCACCAAGCCAACGCCGCCAAGATAGCAAGTGAGACTGCGATGGAACAAAAAGATTGCCGGGCAGCTGTCTACATCGACTACTGTCAAACCCGTCGTGGTAAATCCACTTGTTGACTCAAAGATTGCCTGAGCAGGGGAGAGCATGCCGGCAACGCTATAAGGTATCGCATAGACAATAATCGCAAGCACCCAAACAAGCACGGTGCACGCGGCAGCTTGTCCGCGGGTGAGTCGCGCGGTGGCATCTGGTGTAGGCGCGGCGAAATAAATGAGATACCCCACAATTGCGGCGCCCAGACCAGGAAAGATAAAGCAAGGAGCTAAATGCGTTTCATCGGGATAAGCCGGCAGCACTGCCAAAGGCACCAATGCCGCCAAACCGACAAACATAACAGCCATGCCAACATAGCGCGCAAGGAGTGCAACGGGGTGAGGTCGCGGTTTTTCTGCTCCGTACAAACCGAGACCTGATGAAAGAAGGCTGTTATGAACTTGCGGCATACCAACACGCCTAGTCTTTCCCTGCGCGGTGCCAAGAACCCCAAAGAGAGCGAAGCGTTGAAGAGGCGTTTTCGTCAAGATCGTCGTCATCGAAGTTGAAATCTTCGGTGTTGGTTGCAGTTGTTTGCAATGCATTTTCCGGGCGACCATCAGGCAGTTCCATAGCACTGCGAATAGTTTGTGTTAGCGCGGCGGTTGCGCTGATGGCAACTGTTACGCCAAGTTGGCGAAAGATCGCGGTGTTTTCAGGGTTAGAAACAATGCAGAGCTGGAGGCGAATGCCGAGGAATTTTTTCGCAATCTGACAGATCGCAAGATTGCAAGCGTCAAATCCCGTCAGGGCAATTATGGCGTCGAAGCCTGCCACGTCAGCTTCTTCGAGCACAGAGAGCTTTGTGCCGTCTCCCCACACCACGGTGCCTTCGTGGCGGCTTGAGAGGTATTCGCAAAACCGGCGATCGTCGTTAATGATCACGACGGTATTTGCGCTCTCCGCAAGTGCGCTCATAAGATAGTCCGCGCGCGTTCTGCCCCCAACGATAACAACTCTCATAGGTCAGCCTCCTTGCGCGTCAAGCCTGTGAGGCGGAAAAACTCCTCTTCACAGACGCGATGGGGGCAAATGGGCTCTATGCCCATGTCGTAAAGAATGTCTACGAAGGCATTGTCGTCCACCAAAGGAAGAACATGAGGAACGCCAAAGATTTCGCTCGCTAATTCGGCAATAAGGAGGTTGGTGGCGTCATCGCCGGTGGCTGCTACCAAGTGACTTGCTCGACGTATGTCGCACTCTTCAAGCACAAGGGCGCTTTTGCCGTCGCCGGTAATCGTTTCGCCATCGAAGTCACTCCCGAGCCTTTCAAGGGCGTCGTCTTGCATGTCTACCGCTATGACGTCGTGGCCGGCTGTTGAGAGCGCTTGAGCTATAGCGCACCCAAACATGCTGCAGCCAACCACAATGATGCGAGCTTTTTTCGCCACTGACCTAAGCCTCCTTTTGCTATATCACCAAGCAAAAGGGTAAGGATTTCGGGAGGTGAAATGCGTCAGGCGATAGAACTGTTACCGATGATTTTTGAAACGGTTTATTAGTGGCAAAGCATCCCAGACGCGACAAAGCATCCAAGACGCGGTAAAGCAGATCTTGCGAGAGGAAATTGCGAAAAAAAGCGGCTGCGTGTCCCATAAAGGCACCAATGAGCCCTTAATTTCCATGATATTGTAAAGATGTTGTCTGAGAGGGCTAATGCAAAAAGGCTCTTTCGGTTTTGAACTAGTGACAATCTAGTTGGTAGTCAAACAAGAACGTTGCAGGAATACATTCACGGATGTTTTTGTTGGTAGCTTAGGACTAACTCATTGAAGGGGCGCGATTATGCAAGCATTGAGTGTTATCGGAAAAATTCTAAAGATTATATTCGTAGTTATAGTTATGCTGGTCAGCGCATTTATTGCGGCTATCTTTAAGCTAGCTAGACTGTCATAATGCACGAAGTTTTGAAGTGATGATATCTGGCTGGTGGACAAACCTAACTCAAGTAAAGTTTTAGATGAGTTGTTAGAGGTTGTGGCACATGGATAAAGAGGAAAAAAGATTATATTGTCGTGATCTCATAAAGCAATATCGTGAACGTTTTGGTAAATCATTTAGTGTTCCATTCATAGCTTTTACGTGGAAAGAAGAAGATACGATTAGGGAAATACTTTACAGCCTTGAAACCGGTATCCCCTTTGACCCCGATAGTCCACGGTGGCAATGGGAGACTATAGATGACTTGAATGGCGCTATTATCTAGATAGTAGGTAGGGCTCACGGATGCTTTGTTTTTAGTAATAACAATCTGACTGGTAATCAAACTCGCACATCGGATGTACCGTCACGTGCGATCATCAAGGGCGATTGTGGCATGGCGCGAGGGAAAAGCGACTCCGCCGAAGCGGGGCTGTTACTGTAAGATTTAGAACTATATCAGCGAAATATCATATATCTTCTCAAGTTCTTTGATTTCATCGTAACATGTTACAAGTTCATTATTTTTAATATCAAAAAAATTAAAACTATTATCTTTCTTAAAGCCGCCGAGGTTGTATAGTTCCTCTATTCCCAAAGTGGTAACATCCCCATTCTCTAAAGAGATAAAAACAGGAGAGTTGCCACCATAACGAAAAATTTGAGGGTTGTCATAAGGGAGAGAATAGAGTATCCACCCGTTATCAAGTATTTTTACACCAGCAGGAAACCGATAGGGATCGAATTCAGATTCGGCAATTTCGAACGCTTCTTCAAAGCTTATCATGATGCCTCCTCGATAAAGCTAAAAACATAATCTGTAAGTTTAAGATTGTTAGTTCGTTTGATTATCATTCAGATTGCTGCGGCTTCAAAGCCACTAAGGTGTGACTAAGAAACAAAAAGCCTGTTTGCCAGGCTTAGAATGGCTGAAATTGTGATTTAGAACGAAATTTCTATTCCGTAAAGCCTCGACAGTTCGCCTTGTAGCTGATATTTCTTATAAATGATATCTTCAGCATTATCTGGTGCTCCAGGTTTTAAGCAACCGTTTTCAAAATCCCACCATTTCTCTTCATGCTCAAAAGAAAGGGCAAACTCTTCGTCTGTAACTGTTATGCCTGGTAGCATTTTTACTTCACCAATCTTTCTAATGCTTGAGAAGCACCCTCTTTGTTTGATTGCTAGTAAGACTGCAACCGCTTCAAAATTGAAAAAGCTATTTTGCTTCTTCGGCTCTCTCAGACAATGTCCGCACAATATCACGGACGCCAATGGCTCGTTGGTACTTCTATGGGACATACTGCTTTTTTTGCGCAATTTCCTTTCACGGGTTCTGCTTTACTGCGCCTTGTGTGCTTGGCAGTGCTATTGGCGGATCTCTTGGCAACAGCAGGATTGCGTTAATTTCGACATCATCTTTTTAAGACAGGACTAGTTTTTGACTTAGTGCTGCAGCATAATCAACATCGCAAAAGATGCTACAGAAAGGACAATAACCATGGCAATTAAAAATCTCGGAAATGCAGGCGAACTGTTCCCGCAATCGGTATTCATTATTGCAAGCTACGGCGAGGATGGCACCCCTAACGCCATGAACGCAGCTTGGGCTGGTGAATGCAGCAGGCACGAGATTTGCTTCAACATTGGCAACCACAAAACCACAGCAAATATCGTAGCGCGGGGTGCGTTTACGGTGTCGCCAGCCGATGTGGCACACGTAGCGGAGGCGGACTACTTCGGAATCGCATCAGGCAATGACACAGACAAAGCCGCCGCATCGGGCATGACTTTCACAAAATCCCAGTTCGTGGATGCTCCAGTTATTGAAGAATTCCCTCTTACCATGGAGTGCGAAGTGACAGACACTCAAGGAGACGAGCATGGCGCACGCATCGTTGGTCGCATTGTAAACACGCGCGTAGACGAATCAATACTTGACGAAGAAGGTCGTGTGGATTTCGACAAAATGCGCCCCATAGTGTATGACTCTACTCGTCGTATTTATCGTGTCGTTGGAGAAGAGGTTGGCGGTGCTTGGGATGCAGGTAAATCTCTGATGTAGAACCCTCACAAAGTGGCAAAGCGCCCTGAAGCACGGCAGCGCAGCTCCTGCGAGATCGAAATGCGCAAAGGGGGGGGCAGCATGTCCCATAGAAGTACCAACGGGCCTTAGGTGTGCATGATATTGTAAAGACGTTCCATGAAAGGGCTATAGCAACAAAATAGCCCTTTCAGTTTTAGAGCATTGACAATCTAACTGGCAGTTAAACAAATATTGCCTGAAATATATTACAATATAACCAATAAATACAAACAAGTAAGTTATGTTGTTGGGAAAGATTACCTTATGGTGAGCAGGGCAAAACAAGAAGCGTCAATGCGTTACAACAAACTTAATGTGCGTAGGGTAACAGTAATATTTTTACCATTAGATAGAGACATTCAGGAGTATCTTGAATCAAAAGAGTCTATGGGTGGATATCTAAAAAAGCTGCTTCGTGAAGACTTCAATAGAAGCCAGAATGACAGCCATGAAAGTGCTGGGTGATCAATATGGGTCAAAAACTTAGCGACATGCTTGAATCAATGTTTAAATGGTTCTTGTTCTTTGCGGCAGCTTTTATTTTCTTTGTTTGGTGCAAGATCGGATTTCCTGACTTTATAGTAAAGATATTTTGGTTTTGCGCTGCTGAATTCATTATGATTGGTGTAGTGTACGCAGTGGTTAACAAAATAAAAAAGAACCAATAGGCTTCTATATCTTACCTATTTCACTTAAAAACCGCTTTTGAGCGGTTTTTTTGTTTTGTATCCCAGAAAGGAGGTGTGTGTGGCAGGACGTAATAAACAACCTGTTGATGTAATTGAAAAGCGCGGTAAAACTCATCTAACTAAAGCTGAAAAAGAGCGTCGAAAGGAAGAGGAGCTACAGATTCCAGATAGACTAAAAGAAGTGAGGGCACCTGATTTTTTGGAGTTGATATCAAACGGGATCCAAGACTTTAATCGTTATGCCCAGATGCTAACAATTGTGATGCCAACTATGTTTGGTGAGCCTGATGCAGACCTTCTTGCACGATACATTGTCGCTCAACATCAGTATGAGAAATTTACGCTAATGCTTGAGAAGTCTAAGGATGCAAAAGAAATCAAGGTCTTACAGATTGCTCAAGATAGAGCGTTTAAACAGGCGCATACTTGTTCCTCATCCTTAGGACTTACAGTCACTTCGCGTTGCAAGCTGGTTGTGCCTGTTGACGATGGCGACATTGAAGCAGCGCAATTCTAAGGCAAGAACACATAAACGTATTAATTGCCCCGAAATAACCACGTGGACGAGGATGGTTGAAAAAGGGGAAGTCCGAGCATGCAAAGAACAACATCAGCTTGTTGCCTATGTACGCCGCGTCTTCGCTGAAGAAGAACTATTTATAGATAGAGATCGTCTTGCACAATATGGTTTTGACCAGCGAGAATTCGACTGGCAATCAAACTGCAAGCCTAATAGATTGCAAAACTGGGTATCACAGGTATAGCGCCCGGTTTTCTGTTTGTGTCATAACCGTGATGCAAATTAGTAGCATGGTCGCTTGTCATATCGTAGCGCGTTGTGCCACATGCAAGTGCAATCCTGTCAGCAACGCAATACCGCATGTGAGCGTGACCCCACATGCAAGTTACCGCCGTTATTCATAATGATTACATCGATGAACTAAATTTCGAAGAAAAATAAAGGTTGTGGCTGGAAAAGTGCTCTCGTCGGTGAATCTGACGGCAAAATGGCTTAAAAAGTGCCCTTGTCGGTGTTTTGGGCAGCAAAATCCTTCGCATTTCCCCGACTAGAGGCCTTTTCCAGCCACAACTTGGTTTTTTGCTATCGAAAATCTCTTACACAAGTCACTAATAGTTGAATGAGCTTTTAAGCAGTGGCAATCTAACCGGCAATCAAACAAATTAGCATACTACCCTTGAGTTTGCGGTGTATGTGACGGTAAAATGAAATTGTTTAGCAGCCTGCATCGCCCTGGATAGGGACTTGTGGGCTGTTTTTATAAGTCACGCTTTCGACTCTAGCACAATGAGTAAACATGAAAGTAGCGCTCTATGCAGGGGCTTGATTCCGTGGTACTATTGACTCAATAAAGGCAGTTACTACCAGGGTTAATTCACTGGCGTAGTAGCTGCCTTTAATCGTTTCTGTTTATGAGTTTGATTGATAAGTTTTGTAGTATTGCGGCAGTGGAGATTCGACTTGTAGTCAAACAATTACCGACCGCGCACGCTGTAATCGAAGTTTTTAAGCAGTGGCAATCTGACAGGTAATCAAACTCCTCGCATGTCGGACGTGCCATCACGTGCGATCATCAAGGGCGACTGTAGCAAGGCGATAGGATAAAAAGAAACCCCGCCGAAGCGGGGAACCAAAACTGCGTTCTATTTATATCTCAACGTCTTCAAGAATGCGGTCTAATTCTTCTGGTGGTAATACCCCAAAACGCCAAGTGACAGGAGCGTCAGTTGCTCTTGCTCGTTCTTCGTCAGACATTGCAAACCAAAACAATGGAGGCATGTCGCTCTCTGGATGGTTAACACGAAAGTTATTCATAAGTACTTCCATTTCTGGAGTTATTTCTATTTTGTGCTTTGCCATACTATTCCGTGACTTTCTACGTATTCGTTCATTGTTCGTTCGATGTTTTCTATATCGATCGTTTTATACTTTTCGATGATTTTACCAACCCTAGCATCGAATGAAATAGGATTGATTAATAGTTTTGATCAGTGACAATCTGACCGGTAATCAAATTTTCCGATCATCACGGTTATTGAGTTGACCATGCGTCAAAAAAAATAGCCGCCCCGAGCTGACGGAACGGCTCTTCATCACATAAGTATCGGTTATGTGAAGCAGCCAGCCCGCTGCAACGGGTGACCGCCTGCCATGTATTGTACTTATTTTTGGAGGTTTCGCAATGACTTATTACCACGCAAATAAACGCTATGAAGCCAAAGCTCTGCGCAAAATGATGATAGCCTTTAACCGTAATACCGAACCTGACCTTTTGGAATGGATCGAAAGCCAAGAGAACAAGGCGGGCTACATCAAGCGTCTTATTCGTGAAGATATGGAGCGCAATCGTCAATCATGATTGATTGGAACATCTAGGCGGACAGAGAACGCTTTTAGGCAGACACTCGGCAATAGATAACAGATTGTTTGAAACAACGAGAAAAGAAGTGTGACTAAAACAATCCCGCTCCACCCTGTCTGAAGGGATATAGAAATGTTACATGTTTACGAGTTTGAAATTTTCAAGAGTGATAGCGGTTTGTACTTAGTGTTTCCATTCGATCTCGAAGGCGGCACTCAGGGTGAAAGCTTCGAGGATGCCTGCAAAATGGTCGCATCTGGCCAGCTAGAGACTTTTGAATACGAAGGAAGGGTTTGGGTCAGCAAATATAGTGTATCTGCTTTGAAGCCTCGCTTGTGATTCCAAATTCAGCAAACAAAGTAAATGCCCATTTGGCGAGTTCAGAATAAATCAGATGAAGTCTTCGCGTCTTAGTTCAGGATTGAAGTGCATGGGCTCAAGTCCCATAGCTGCGATTTCGTCATCTATTATTTCGAATATATCGTAATATGGAATCCCTTGCTCTGAGAGTGGGCAAGCTATATCGCTTTCGACGTCCATGCGCGCTGCTTCCTCTTCAGACAACATATCATTGACTTCAGAAACAAGATCCCAATCGTTTCTCTCTGGGAACATATTACGTAATGTCTTTTGAGCAGCTAATATGTCAGCCAAAATGCTCAATTTCCATTCCAATCTCTTTTTCGATAGCATTAAGCAACTCTTTATCCCATTTGTTGCTTAAGTTATTTATAACGCTCGTCTTTGAGCGGCAACAATCTGACCAGCAGACAAGTTCATTTTTCTATAAAGTCAGCCAGTGCTCTATGCGCGCTTTTGTGTCCTATTGTCCCTATGTGCCCAAATTACAACAAAAAATTCTGCTGCTTGTCCCATAAAAGCGCCAACGCGCCGCCAATTTTCGTGATATTGTAAAGGCATTATTTGAGAGGGTTGAAGCAACAAAAAAAGCCCTTTCGGGCTTTAATGAGTCAAAGGAGGCCGCCTACGCGGCGTCTCTATAAGAGACATTTAAGACTAAGTCTTTATTTTGACTCGCAGTAACAACTTGACTGGTATCAAGTCGACTGAAACTCTACCACAGAGAGAGGCGGAAGGAAAGACATGAATCTCAGAAAAGTCGGGCAATACAACATAGGTCTTGATATTGGAACCGGTTCAGTGGGATGGGCTGTTACAGATGAAAGTGGTGAACTATGCTACTTTAAGGGTAAGCCAACATGGGGTAGTCGCGTCTTTCCTGGAGCACAGTCTGCTGCAGAAGCACGGTCATTTCGAGGCTTGCGAAGAAGATACACCAGGCGTAAGTGGCGTTTAAATCTTTTGCAGGAATTATTTGCTAGACCCATTGAGGCATGTGATCCTGAGTTTTTTGTTCGAATGAACCAGGCCAGTCTTTTTCCAGAAGACCGCGACGAAGCTTATTCGACTGATTATCGTTTCGCGCTCTTTAATGATGATGACTTTAACGAAAAAGATTATTTCGCAAAATTTCCCACTATTTACCATTTGCGTGAATGGCTAATGAAAACTACTGAGCAGGCTGACATCCGCTTAATCTATCTGGCATTTCACAATATCGTGAAGCATAGAGGCAACTTCCTTCAACAAGAAAGAATTGACCTTAACTCGCGGAATGCAAACGTGGATGCAGCGGTTGATGAGTTCTGTGCTGCGCTTGAGGACTATTGTGTGGAATTAGGAGCATCTTGCGATGTTTTTAATCACGAAGAGGCTCTTAAAAAGGCTCTGAGTGATACAAATTCTTCTCGATCTCATGTGAAAGAGAATATACAAAAGACACTTGGTATCAGTGCAGATGCTCTTGGTGTTCTAGACAAAGCTGCTGTAAACAATATGACGAAAGCACTCTCTGCGGCACTGGTGGGGCTCAACGCTGAAATGTCTAACATCTTTTTCATTGGTGAAGAAAAACCTGAGGGCGGCAAAACCAAAATCTATCTTTCCAAAGACGAAGATGTAGAGTCTTTTCAAGAAATATGTCCCGAACTTGGAATTCCGCTTTTTGAAGCAATGAAAAAAGTCTACTCGTCTTTTGTGTTACAGGAGATTTTGAGCAGCGTTCCTGGGCAATCTATCTCTGTCAATAAAGTGGCGGAGTACGAAAAATATGCAAAGGATCTAAAGCTATTAAAGCAGCTAGTTAAACAATATGCGCCTGCACAATATGATGAATTTTTCCGAGGCAAGTTCTATGCTCCCACAGACCTCCATCCCCAGAAAACGGTCTATAACAAATCAGAAGCCAAGGGTTATACGAAATATAATGAAGATCATGGGTGGCCTTATGATGAATTCAAAAAGGCGATAGAAAAGCTCTTTGCAGGTACAGGGGCGGTTGATGATCCTCGTTATCAAGAAATGGCGAATCAGCTTGCTGAAGGAAGGTTCCTTCGACGCCTCAAGATAAGTGATAATGGAGCAATTCCGTTTCAGTTGCATCTTGAGGAAATGAATGCAATCATTGCAAACCAATCTCAATACTATCCTTTCCTTGAAGCAGAAAAAGAAAAGATCAATTCATTAGTAACTTTCAGGATCCCTTATTATGTTGGCCCGCTAACGCAAGTTAATGCGCGAAAAGACTCTTCAGGGGTCAATCGTTTTGCATGGTCAAAACGGCTGGAAGGAAAGGAAAACGCAGCCGTTAAGCCATGGAATTGGGAAACAATTATTGATAAAGATGCTAGTGCGACTGAATTTATACAAAGGATGACTGGCACCTGTACCTATCTTCAAGATGAACCTGTTCTTCCAAAATGCTCGCTTTTATATGAAGAGTATTGCGTACTGAACGAGCTCAATGGAGCAACGTTTTCGCAAGACGGTGACTCTTGGACAAGATTTGATTACAAAGATCGTGAGGATATAGTTCATGATCTGTTTAGGCAGGGAAAGGTCTCGTACAAGAAGGTGTCCGAGTGGATGATGCGCGAACGCGGGCATGCTCATGTACATGTGCGTGGCGGTCAAGGTGAAAGTGGCTTTGAATCGAAGCTTGGGTCTTATATCTTTTTCGCGAAAGACGTTTTTCATGTAGATGAGATCCCAGAATCAGATTACCCCATGATTGAAGAGATCATTTTATGGAGCACACTTTTTGAAGATCGTTCCATCTTTAAAGAGAAGCTGGAGCGTAAATACGGAGAGAGACTATCATCGGAACAGATTAAAAAAATCGTAAAGAAGCGTTTTGCAGGTTGGGGACGTTTGTCCAAGAAGCTGCTTGTAGGATTGAAGGCTAATACCGACAACGGTCCAATGTCCATCATGGATGTTTTGCGCGACGGTAATCCCAATAACGATCGCCTTTCAAAAGCCATGGTGTTCATGGAGATTCTCAGCGATGACAATCTTGGTTTTAAAGCGCTTATAGATGAGCATAATAGGGAGAAACTGCTTGATGCTGACACTTTGCAACTAGAAAGCATTCCTGGCTCTCCGGCATTAAGGCGCAGTATTAATCAGACCATAAAAATAGTGGACGAGATCGTTCGCATAGCTGGTCATGCTCCTGCAAATATCTTTATCGAGGTTGCTCGTGAGGACGATCTCGATAAAAGAGGCACCAGAACTCAGCGTAGATATGATCGACTGAAAGATGCCATGAAGAAACTTAAAGAGGAGTCACCAGAACAGTGGAACTCTTCTGTTGCCGGTCAGCTTTCTGAATATGCATCAGCAAAGATTGACCTCGATGAGCGCTTAACTCTGTATTTTATGCAGGGGGGTAAATCTCTTTATTCAGGATTGCCGCTAGAAATAGGACGGCTTTCAGGGTACGAAGTTGACCATATTCTTCCGCAGTCATACATCAAAGACGATAGTTTTGACAACAAAGCTCTTGTGTTAAAGGAAGAGAACCAAAATAAATCTAACCAAATGCTTCTTTCTTCAGATATGCAACGCAAAATGAAGTCATATTGGGAGGCTTTACTACAAGCTGGCCTTATTAGTGAAAAGAAGTTTAAGAATCTCACGCGTGAAAAAATTAGTGACAAACAAATGAAAAGCTTCATTGCTAGGCAGCTGGTCGAAACGCGTCAAAGCATCAAGCTTATTCAGGATTATCTCAAAGTGCGATATACGGACACACAGGTTTTGTCGGTAAAGTCGGGACTATCTCATGAGCTTCGCGAAAAGCTAGAGCTGCCCAAGTGTCGTGAGATTAATGATTTTCATCATGCTCATGATGCGCTTTTGGCATCCGAAATAGGAAGGTTCATTTGCAAGCGCCACCCAAAGATGTATGAGAATCCTATCGGGTATACGCGCGTGATGGAAAGCTTTATCAAAAAAGAAAGCGATCGCGTGAGAAGAGGATATGCGCCGGGGACTACTACGTTCATCATTTCTAGTTTCCTGAAGTCTGGTTTTGACGAAGAAACGGGTGAGTTATTCAAAGATGATTGGTCAGCTGGCGAAGAATGCAATAAGTTAAGAAGGTATTTCAATTATAGGCAATGCTTCATTTCGCGCATGCCTGAAGAAACAAGTGGCGCGTTTTGGAATCAAACAATTTATTCGCCACGGCTTTCAAATATGACAATGAATCTTCCTTTAAAGAAGGGTTTGGATCCTGCTAAATATGGTAGTTACTCAAGTGAGCAATTTGCATATTTCTTTATCTATAAAGCTCTGAAAAAGAACAAAGAGGTTCTTGAATTTGCTCCAGTGCCAGTAAGTGTTGCATCGGACGTGAAGCAAAACGAAGAAGCTTTGGAAGAGTATGCTATGCAGCTTGCGTTAAATAACAGCCTTACCTTTATAGAGATAGTCCGTCCAAAAATTTATAAATACCAAGTTATAGAAATAGAAGGATCAAGGCTCTATCTTACAGGGAAAAAAGAAGTAAGAAATGCCACGCAGTTTGCCTTTAGCGTGGCCGAGACGGCAATTGCGCAAGCCCTTTTCGATGAGGGTCAGTGTGTCCAAGATAATTTGCTTGATGAATTATTCTTGTCGGTTGTGGAATCCCTTATCAAGTATTCACCAAGAGTATTTTCAGCCTTAAGCGTAGATTCTTGGAAAGACAGATTCTTTTCTTTGGAGACAAGCGATCGTGAGGCTGTGTTAAAGGCTTTAATTACTATCGGTAACGGTAAAGCAAATAAAGTTGACATTACTGCTGTAGGAGGAGCGAAGTACGCTGGTACTATGCTTCTCTCCTTTTCAAAGATTCTCAGCAAAGAGAAAGGTATCACTTTTATTGACCAATCAGTCACGGGCATGTTTGAAAGGCGTGTTCATATTGGCCTTTAGAACTGTTTATATAGAAAGCCCTTGTAAGTTATCGTATAAAAGCGGCTATCTTGTTGTGCGGAAAGAAGATGACACTGTCAAGCTTCATCTCTCTGAGGTGTCTACTATTATTCTTCAAACCATGCAGGTATTTATTAGCGCTTATTTAATGGCAGAACTTGCGAAGAATAAAATTTCGCTTGTTGTCAGCGATGAAAAAAGCAACCCAATTGGGCAGTATCTTCCTTTGTATGGTGCACATAATACAAGCAAGCGCGTCATGGAACAGATTGCGTGGGGAGAGCCTATAAAAAAGCGTGTTTGGCAGCATGTTGTTAAAGATAAAATACGGGAACAAGCAAGATTTCTTGAAGAACGTGATTATGAAAATGAAGCAAAGCAGCTTTATTTAATAGCTAATGAAGTGCGATCCGGTGACACTACCAACAGAGAGGCGCAAGCAGCAAGGCTATATTTTGCAGCGTTATTCGGAGCTGAGTTTTCTCGCGAATTGGATGTGCCACTCAACGCAGCTCTAAACTATGGGTATGCGGTTTTGCTTTCAATGGTTAATAGGGAAATCGTATCACGTGGTTATCTCACGCAAACTGGTATATGCCATCGCAATGAATACAACCAGTTTAATCTTGCATGTGATTTTATGGAACCTTTTAGGCCGGCGATAGATCGTGCTGTTGTTGATTATCTAAATTCTGAATTTGATAGCGAAGTAAAACGCATGTTGGGTGATATCGGAAACACGTATGTAAATTACCGTGATGGAACTTATCGCCTGTCGTCGGCTATTTCTCAGTATGTCCAACAGTGCTTGAATGCCTTGAATAAGAAAATAGCAGTAGAGGATATTGAAGAGGTTCAACTGTTATGAAGGCAGATGACAGCAGTGGGCCAAGGATACGTTTTATGAGGTTACTTGTTTTCTTTGATCTTCCGGTTGAGAGTGCTTCGCAAAGAAAGGAGTATAGGCTTTTTCGTAAATTCCTTATTAACGATGGCTATTTAATGATGCAAGAATCGGTTTACGCAAAACTCGTAGTAAATGATGGTGCTGCAGGTGCATCCATAATGCGCTTGAGAAAGCATCGGCCTCCAGAAGGGCTTGTTCAGGTTTTGAAGGTAACCGAGAAGCAGTTTGCCACGATGGATTACATTACAGGAAATAGGGCAGCCTATGATGAGGTTGACACGATGGAAGAATTCGTTGTGTTATGAAAATTTCGTTTGCAGGGCTAGAAAATCAAATTACCCTAGCAGATAAAGGTATAACTGTTCTGCAGATTAAAAATGAGGCACTCTATGCAAGGATTTGTGCGTCATTAATTACCATGCAAGGAGAGAAAGCTTTAGAGCCTTATTCGCTTTGGGAGAATGATCGCGAAGTCAGCCCTTCAAAGTCATTCATTGTCGTGTCAAATCCGCTTGAGCTGCCATGGAAGCATAAATGCTTAATGGGTGCGCTCTACTCCACGCTAGAAAAGGAGCTGCTGATAGATAGAGACCTCCAGCAAGAGATGAACGAATTAGGTAGTCTCCTGGAGAGTACTACTCATAAATTGGGTTTTCAAATGAACGCAAACTATAGGTTTGGGCTAGAATGGAATCTTAGTAGTTACTTGAAAGCTTTTTCTTTTGAAGTAGAGGTTTTTGAGGACGCATCGCTCCTTGAAAAATTAATAGGGTTTATTGATTTTTGTGCTGATATGTCAGCTGATAGAGTTATTGTATTTGTCAATTTAAGAACATTTTTAACAGAGACTGAGTTAATTGAATTTCAAAATAGACTATTTTTTCACGGAATTAGTGTTCTTCTATTAGAAAACGCTTCCTCCTTGTGTCGTGAAAGCTATGTTAGGAAATACCTTATTGACCAGGACTTTGTTGAGAGCCTTACTGAGGGAAAGTCAGATTGTCCGTCTTCTATGCAGGGAAGAATTTGCTCTAACGGTTTTGGAGCAGTGACAATCTGACTGGTAATCAAACGAGGTGAGGCCATGGCATCCAAGAAAACCAGTTTTGGAGCAGTGACAATCTGACTGGTAATCAAACTTGAGTTGATAGAATTCTTGGGTTTTTATTGTTTTGGAGCAGTGACAATCTGACTGGTAATCAAACCTCAAGAGCGGGGTGAAGCTGCTCGACGCGTTTTGGAGCAGTGACAATCTGACTGGTAATCAAACTGCCGTCCTCTTGCTCGTCCGACCTCATAGGTTTTGGAGCAGTGACAATCTGACTGGTAATCAAACTCGTCATCAGGGATGTGTGATGGCGATGGGTTTTGGAGCAGTGACAATCTGACTGGTAATCAAACAGAAAACGGAGATAAGCTAGACGAGTACTGTTTTGGAGCAGTGACAATCTGACTGGTAATCAAACGGTAGAATCTTTCGTGCATGTGAGAGGAGGGTTTTGGAGCAGTGACAATCTGACTGGTAATCAAACTGTGTCCTTTGAGCGATGCGCCCGCTGCAGGTTTTGGAGCAGTGACAATCTGACTGGTAATCAAACGGTTGCTTCGTCTGCGTGTCCCAATCTCTCGTTTTGGAGCAGTGACAATCTGACTGGTAATCAAACGCCGCGCAGCTTGCGCACGCCCACTTTGCGGTTTTGGAGCAGTGACAATCTGACTGGTAATCAAACTATCAGTCCAGCGCGGCGTTCCGTCTTTTCGTTTTGGAGCAGTGACAATCTGACTGGTAATCAAACCCCAAGGGAGCGGCTGGGGGTCGGTGGTCTGTTTTGGAGCAGTGACAATCTGACTGGTAATCAAACGCAAGCGCTGGGGAGCCGAGTGCCACATCAGTTTTGGAGCAGTGACAATCTGACTGGTAATCAAACTACCGTTCAAGTAATCGCCGAATGCCTTGCGTTTTGGAGCAGTGACAATCTGACTGGTAATCAAACCGCATACCACGTAGGCATTTTAGGTGTATCGTTTTGGAGCAGTGACAATCTGACTGGTAATCAAACAGCCATGTAGCGTGAGTGTGTCTCAAATCGGTTTTGGAGCAGTGACAATCTGACTGGTAATCAAACTTAAAAGATGGGAGCGACCAGATCGCGAGGTTTTGGAGCAGTGACAATCTGACTGGTAATCAAACATAGGTGTTGTGTGTGCGGTTGTGCGCGTGGTTTTGGAGCAGTGACAATCTGACTGGTAATCAAACGCACATGAAACTCAACCATCGGGTTAGCTAGTTTTGGAGCAGTGACAATCTGACTGGTAATCAAACCTTGCAACACAGGCAGAGCGTACCTGGTAGTTTTGGAGCAGTGACAATCTGACTGGTAATCAAACGCTGATGTAGTCAGACCCCCAACTGTATGCGTTTTGGAGCAGTGACAATCTGACTGGTAATCAAACTGGACGTGCGTCTGGTGAGGCGCGCCGCAGTTTTGGAGCAGTGACAATCTGACTGGTAATCAAACGACCGAGCGCAAACGTCTTAAGAATGCCTAGTTTTGGAGCAGTGACAATCTGACTGGTAATCAAACTAAGTACAAGCTTCTGCCATTCATCAAGCAGTTTTGGAGCAGTAACAATCTGACTGGTAATCAAACTCGACCATACATGGTTTAACTGTGCAATCAGTTTTGGAGCAGTGACAATCTGACTGGTAATCAAACTGCAAACAGTGCATTGATTTTTTGATAGAGTTTTGGAGCAGTGACAATCTGACTGGTAATCAAACTAGTGAAATGTTTGGTGCAATGCCCGAAGCGTTTGGAGCAGTGACAATCTGACTGGTAATCAAACATGGTGGTGCAATGTGCGTCCATGGGACATGTGGTATGACTCGGCCGACCTAGAATATCTCCAGGAAAGGGCGAGAGGAGAAGCCTTGGACAAGGGCGCACAGGCTATGGCGATGTGGAAGCTCGGGTTTGGCAACATGAATGACGAGTTGTTCCCAGAGCGGAAGGACAGGAAGTGAAGAGGCGCGCGATCAAGAGCGACTGGTACACGCATAGGATGCCTCGCAACAGCAAGACGCACTTGAGGGTGAGGATCGAGCTTTCCGAGGAGGACTTCGTGGCGCTTGCATGGAGCCATGTGCCTACGGAGATGGAGGACCACTGGTTCATGTACTTCGACGGCGAATCCTTCAACTTTTACCGCAGCTGGACCGGGTTCTGCATCTATAAGGCCTATATGGAGAGAACCGAGAACGGCTTCGTGATACAGAAGGTCACCGTGAACCGCAAGGAGGACCAGTACGCAGAGACCTGCAACCGTCGAGACGAGCTTCTCATCGAGATTCTCATCAGCCAGGCGCTAGACCGTGATGCATCCGTCCTCTGGGAGCAGTTCTTCGAGGTTGAGTAATCTGTGAGACTCTATGGGGTAGCTTATGATGTACACGTTAGTTTTATTGAGACACGGCGGTTGCAAATGGACGAATCCACTAACGACAAGGGGATCATGCCTGCATTCGATAGGGATGTTTCCCCTGCGGATCCTGAGTTCTCCATTTATCTGTTCGCTAAGAGCGTGTTTTGGAGCAGTGCAACCTGACCGGTAATCAAACGAATAGACAACTTGACACTAAATGGAAATATAAGCAACTATTGCTGCAGCGCCAAAGGGAAACGAAAATGATTACAATTGAAACAGCAAAAAGCATTGTAGACAAACTAATTCCTAATGGATTCCATATAACATCTATTAAAGAAGGTAATTTGTATTGGTATTTTGGCGTCAAGAGTGATGATGGTTTGCCTCTACCAGGCATATCACCGATAGTGATTGATAAGAAGACTGGAAATTCAACAGGCATCCCATCTGCTCCTTATTATGTCCGTAATGAAGACCCTCTCCCCATTGAACTTGACTACGAAAACGCAATAACCATTATGTGACCGATTCCAGGATGGTAGCAACAGTTTTAGAGCAGTGACAATCTGACTAGTAATCTAACCGAAAGGAAACCATATGGAGGAAAACGAAATGACGAAAGACGAAATGCAACGTTTTTTGAACCACGAGGCTGAGATAGGTAGGAGTAAGCAAGAAGCTCTCGAGGCTTTAGCTGAAGTTTTAGGTATTGTTTATCCTGAAACAGATTCTGAGGAAAACGAGAACCAGCGGTAATTAAAAGCGAGGCAGCGGAAACGCTGTTCCCAGAAACCAAAATGCCTTG
Organism: bacterium D16-34; assembly: GCA_003612515.1. Classification (GTDB taxonomy): domain Bacteria; phylum Actinomycetota; class Coriobacteriia; order Coriobacteriales; family Eggerthellaceae; genus Xiamenia. Next base: position 307,430 of record RAZB01000001.1, on the reverse strand, counting down.
CGGCGTCTAAATTCTAGCATTTTGTGACACCTGGTTGTTTTGAAGCAGTGACAACCTGACTGGTAATGAAACTGCGAACTGAACAATATAATTAAACGTATGGAAAACACTGATTACATATGCGACGACAAAACAGACTATATAGATGGTCTGGCTCGATCTGTTGTGCGTTGTAGTAAACGCTATGGCGAAATACCTGATCGTAATTTTCTTAAAAAATTGTATTCTTTTGAGACTGCTCAAGAATTTGAAGAGGTTTTTGATGCTATGCAGAAAACAATCAACTCAGAAGGTTCAGAAGATTCATAAGCGAGTGATGATCATAAAATCCTCTCTTAGTTTCGTTTTGGAGCAGTGACAATCTGGTTGATAATCAAGCAGGCAAAAATTTATGGATACGACTATACAGATGGGCAGGGCTATATGATTGTGTTAGATGGGGACAAAAGCGCGGAACACGCTAAGCATTTTGTCGAAAATGTTAGACAAGGACAAACAAATTGGCTACGTATGGTAAGTGACGACTATATCAAGCGATACGCAAGCCAGCAAGACTACGAGTTCTGGATGTCAGAAAAAAAGCGCCTATCTGAATCATAGCATTGCAGCAAGCTATATCAACTAGTTTTGGATCAGTGATAATCTGACCGATGATCGAACGCGGATATATGTACACATTCGAAATCAAAGAATTCGATAAATGCAAAATAACAAGAAAGATAAAAATTGATGAATGACAAAGAGCAGACATTATATGACCTAGCTGATAGCATGCGTACACCCCGCCGAAGCGGGGTAAATTAAACAACAGCATCAATCATAGACAAAACTGCTTCTTTTCTTCTTCTGTCATATCATCAAGCGTTCGTCCTGTTTTTTTCACATAATCACTTAATTATCTTACGTTGTAAGTAACTTGTGGCAATCCGAGCGTCTCGGGGGGTACGAAAAAAGTACCGCCTAGATCGTCAAGACTGCAAATATCCTCAAATTCTTTATTAGCCATCTTGTGTCTCCATTTGAAGTTGTATGTCTTCGATAGCTTTAATGCAGCATTTTCGTCAATTATTGTCATTCGGTTTCCAGTCTGTATGGCACCAAGTTTTTTACGTAGTGCTCAACTAATTTATCACTCGCAGCGAAGCCATTGTTTTGGAGCAGTGACAACCTGATTGGTAATCAAACAGGCGATGAAAACAGCAAAAGTGAGGGCATCAAAGCTAAACTGTTTTGGAACCGTGCATTACCAGGCAAACATCGAAATAGGTATAAATAAAAAAGCAAAGTTGTTGTTGGATGGATACTGCGAAAAGGGTCGTCTGAACTAGAATTTACAACCGCAAGACCTTATAGAGGTAAAAAGGATGATTTTTAATGTACGAACTATATGACAGAGTAGAGCATTTGCCTACAGGAAAGTCGTGCATCATTATTGACATCGAAGATGGCATTGATGAAGAGACGGGGATACCGGTGATTGTATACGCTTTAGAAGTTGAAGACCAATCAGATCAAGATTGGTTTTATTGGGCAGAAGAAAGCGAGATAATGAGGTTGCAGAAATAAAACAATACTAAGGGGTGTATATGACCCTCAAGAAACCAGCATCAACCAAAGCAAGTCCGTTTTAGTCTGGTTTTGAATCAGTGACAACCTGACTGGTAATCAAACCGGATTACGAGGTGATTATTAGAGTTCAAATGGTTCGGTAACTTCCGTAGTTGCTGTTGCAAAAGAAGGTACGTACAAGTTATCGATGAGTAATCAGCATTCTGATTTAGATGGGTTTATTCGAGCTTTTGACAAGGCAGCTTCTAAGCGTGGCAGTTTAGACGATAGGTACGATTCATTGTTTACTAATTAAGGCAGAGAGGCTGCTTGCGACGTTTACCATAGATGGTATAAGAACAATACGCCAAAATATGGTCTTTCGTATTCTAGGAGTTAAAAATGGCAAAATGGAGATTAGACCACCCATGTGAACTTCCTGAAGGTGCTTATTATGACAATGAAGGCTTCTTACATGATAAAGATGGAAGCTATTTGCCCGATGGAGTTTACACCACCTCTGAAGGCGTCATTGTCAAGTACGAAATGTTTTACCAAACAGGTAGGTTCGAACTGTTAGAGCCTTAAAAGTAGCAGCATAAAAGCAGACTGTTTTGGAGCAGTGACAATCTGTCTGGCAATCAAACTGATAGAGAGGTAGCAAGATGAAAGACTTTGTTGTGACATTACCAACAGGTTGGTATAGAGACGAAAACGGTTTATTACGTACTTCTGACGGGGGCTACATTCCAGACGGTGTCTATAAAGACGAAAATGGAATTGTATTCATGTATGAAGGGATATTTGAAGTATACGGATTCGATAAAGGACGACCTGCGACCGTTGATTTTGGCTCTAAGGGTTTGAATCAGAGGCAATCTGACTAACAATCAAGCTTGATGGTCAGACGACCCTCCATATCCGCTCTTATGAGACTTTTAATATAACCCGCCATGTTTTCTTTTGACTCAAGAAAAGCAAGTAAGTCACGCTCATTTGGCGAGAAGCGAACAACTTTTTGCACCATCTTTTCGCGATTGTATTTAGCTGTAGCTCTCTTTTGTGCTTCACTTGGCATGATATAATCCTTTCTCATGAGGGACAGTGTTGCCGCCTTCCCCGCCTCTTGCGGGGCGGGTTTAGGATTTTTTCGCTAACTTAAGAATGTTAGCTTTACCATTAGCTTGAATCGCCAAATTCGCAATGTAATGGTCGTACTGTCCCTATTTCTTTTATCTATGTTTTGGAGCAGCGACAATCTGGCTGGCAACCAAGCCAACAAAATGGGCTGGACGATTTGGTGGCTTAAGGCTCTGGGCAATTTCCTGGATACGTAATCACGTGAAAAGGAAAGCGTCAGACCTCCTAAGAATCTGACGGTTACATAATAATCTTGGTGTCACAAAGTGTTATAATTGAGGTGCCGCAAGGCATTTGGGATTCTGGGGCAGCTTTTCCGCTGCCCCGCTTTTAAGTTTCTAACCCTTAGTTGCTCCGTACATCTCGGTTGAATCTTCTTTGACTTCTTTGATGATACAGAGAGCTTCTTCTGGAAGGTCTAGCTGCTCTAGCTTATCCATCTTTCTAATTAACTCCTTGCAGAATTGGCTGAGCAAAGTTTCGGTTACTGGCATATCTTCTAGCCTTTCACTCATGGTAAGGCTCCTTTCGCTAAGAAATAAATATTTTTGCTATTTCTATGTCTTGCCTGATCAGAGGTTTAATGTAGGCGTTCACACCCTCTATGTCATTTAAGTATTCAATAATATCAAGCAGCTCATATTGTGACACTCTAATACAAAACGTCACGTATGCTCCTTGATGAATTTCGTTGTGGTTTTTACTCGAGCGGCTAAAGTAATACTGCCCTCGCGTTCTGTTCTTTGCATGCTACCACGAAACACATCCTACTCGTTTATTCTGACTTCGCCGCATTCACAATAGAAAGGACAATCAACGAGTACTGACGCGCAAAGGAGAGCTTTATCATGAGTGAAAGACTAGATCAGTAGAGGGGGGCCGCTAGTGCGATGCCTTCCTTTTCTTGATAGGTATGGTTCTGATAAGAAGACAGGAAGTCACCGTTGATACGTCAAAGGAAATCTAAAGGTTCCCGTTGCCGGAAAGAAATGTGATAGATTGAAGCCTAAAACCTGGAAATCAATCCAAAAATAAGCTGAATGGTGACGGGCGAGCCAGGGGATAACCCCCTGGCTCTGACCAATTGAAAGAATACAACATGCGTTACACCTATGAAGCGGTAATAACTAAAGACAGCGATGGCTGGGTCGGAGAAATCCCACAACTTTCAGATTCTATAACGCAGGGAGAAACACGCGAAGATGTTATAGATATGCTTTCAGACATGCTTTTACTAGAGTTCTCTGAACGAATTGACGAGCAAGGAGAGGTACCCGCATTCGAGCATGTTGTTGAATGTGTAAGCATCAGCGTTGATCTAACCGAAGAAGATATCGAAGAGACTAGATACATAACGACGCTAGAAGCACAACGACAACTTGGTTTGAGCGAAGAAGCAGTTTCTGCCCTCGCAAAGAGCGGTCAACTTGAATCACGCCATTTCAGGGGAAAACATATGGTTAGTATTGAGAGTGTAAATCGATACGCTGAGGCGTTGTGAAAAGCTGGTTTCCGTTTCGAGGCGCAGAGAGATCGGTCGAGTGCCGGACATCGCTTGGCCATATCGTCTGGCAGGGTGCAAAAAGATGCCTGCAACCCCGCACGTAAGAAATTTGCAAGTTTTGGCTGGAAAATGCGCCTGGTCGGTGAAATCACCCCCATTTTTGGGGCCGAAAACACCGACGAGGGCACTTTTTAAACCATTTTGCTGTCGAAAACGCCGACGAGGGCACTTTTCCAGCCAAAACCTATGAAAAAGTTCTACGAACCGCGGAGATCATTGACATTGCCGAAAACGCCGACATTGCCGAAAACGCCAGAAAGCGGCCCAGGATTTCCTGAATAGTTTTTTGAACCAGAGAAAGGAAACTGGCTGACTGCTGGCGGCAGCCTGGCCGCTGAGGGTGTGTTGGTTGTCGGCATTAGCCTGGCCGCTGAGGTGGGTTGGCTACTGGCGGCAGCCTGACTGCTGGAAGCGGGCTAGCTACTAGTTTTGGAACAATGGATGTCTGACCGGTAGCTAGACTTTTGCGCTGATGATCAGGGCATTTAGGCTCAAAAATAGCGAAGCCGCCCCTGCGGTAAGGAACGGCTAACACTTCCCCTGTTTCAGCAGCCGTCCCCGTTGCTCCGGGTGACCGCCTGCCATGTATTGTACTTATTTTTGGAGGTTTCGCAATAGCTTAGTATTCAGCTAATAAACGCTATGAAGCCAAGGCTTTGCGCAAAGTGATGACAACTTTTACATCTATTACAGTTGAAGTCAGCGGAGGCGCAAGAAAGCAAGCCTGTCCCAACCTACGTACATATGGCGAAGTTCGTTGCTGTTAACATCAGTATTGTTTCAACAAGTTTTGTTAAAAGAATTGATAAGCGTTTTTCTAAAGACTTCTTAGTGAAGACTTCAACAGAAGCCAGAATGACAGTCATGAAAGTGCTGGGTGAACAATATGTTTCAAAAACTTAGCGACATGATTGAATCCATGTTTAAATGGTTCTTGTTCTTTACGGCAGCTTTTATTTTCTTTGTTTGGTGCAAGATCGGATTTCCTGACTTTATAGTAAAAGCCTTTTTGTTTGGGGCTATAGCTTTTGGTGTTGGCGTGCTGACAGGTGTAGTGAGGCAACGCTTATAGTGATTTATGTCTATGAGGCATTTGTGTAGGAGTGTTTTGGTGCAGCGCCAAGCTGCCTGGTGGCTGAACCTTATGCTGAAAGGAGCGTTATGCCGCTTAATAATTATCTGAAGAGCCTAGCTGAGCAGAAGCGCATTTGTCCGAGGTGCCACGAAAACGAATTGGAGATATTACCCATCGGACAGGGGGTTCGAGATTGGGGAGTGGAGGTTTGCTACGAGTGTGGGTATTCACATTATGTTTATGCGCCCAAAAACGCGTGTATAGGTAATGATCCTGCCTATGATCCGTTTGCGGTTGACGAAGAAGCAGAAACGTTGTCAAGAATACTCAGAGTTTTGTTACCGAAATCATTAAACTACAATGCGAATATGGAAGCCGAAGGGCAACTCAAGCAAGAGCAGGAATCGAAAGCTCGTCAGCGGCAGTCAAGAGATATCTTTGACGATCTAGCTGATGGTAAGGGTGAAGAGAACCACGAGCTAATAATCATTAAACCTGACTTTGGGAATTTTGAGAAGAAAGATAGTCAGATAGACTTTTAGCTGGGGGACTTCAAAACAAAGAGAAGCTTCGAACCGCTAGTCGAGAATACATGATTTTGAGCGGCGGCAGTCTAACTAGCGATCTAACGCAAAGATTATTGCATGCGAAATCTTTGCGTTAGACCAAGTAAGCGTTTTGCTATTTCTGCTTATTCATGTCAGCTTCAATGAGAGCTTTAAGATATTCGGTAGTGTTTGTCTGGCTTTTAAGCCACGTGTAGATTTTGTCGTCGCGTTCGTCGTTTGGATAAAAACGAATGTATACTTGCTTGTACTTTTTGCGATAGTTGCTCAAGGCTCTGCGTTGTACGTCAGTGCTCATTGATTGTCCTTTCTATTGCGAATGCAGCGAAGTATACGCCAGAAGATAAATGAAATAATAAATGCAATAGCAAAAATAATAACGTGTCGCATATTGATCTCCTTTGTTTTATGCTAGGTTTAACGGTGGCACCGCCGAAGCGGCACCACCGGGCTTTTAGCCAAGACCCCGTCCGCTATTCCTTGGGGTCTTTTTTGTTGGTCTTTTTATTCTTGAAGAATTCGACCAACTCGTCTCGCGCATTTTTTGCAACCTGAAATCATGTTTTCTCATGCAAGCTGCATTAGGTTGAATTATTGCAAGGATTACAAGGGGTTAAAGGTGCGTCTATGGGACAGGCATTAAACCTGCCGGTGATAAAATGTTTCGCAAGCTAAATGCGCGCAGTTCCACATCGAAAAGGATTCTCGTGATGAACGATCAGCAAAGTACAAGCGATAGCGTCGAGCAGTTACGTCGGTGGATCAAGCAATCTAAACCGGCTCAGATGGTGTTTTTCGGAGGAGCTGGAGTTTCCACCGAGAGCGGCATTCCAGATTTTCGCAGTTCAAATGGCCTCTTTGCGCAGAAATATCCGTATCCTCCTGAAGAAATGGTAAGCCATAGCTTTTTTGAAGCTCATCCCCAGGAGTTCTACGATTTTTATTGCGACCGCATGCTCGCGCTCGATGCGAAACCCAATGCTTGCCATCGCAAACTTGCGCAGTTGGAGTCTCAGGGGATATGCAAGGCGGTTATAACGCAAAACATCGATGGGCTGCATCAAGCCGCTGGCAGCAATAACGTTATTGAGCTGCATGGAAGCGTCCATCGCAACCATTGCCAGGCGTGCCATAAATCGTTTTCTGTTTATGAGCTCCTACATGCACGCGCAGCTTCTGAAGATGGCGTGCCGCGGTGTTTATGTGGTGGCATTATCAAACCTGACGTGGTGCTATATGAGGAACCGTTAAATGATGAGGATTTGACACGTGCAGTTAAGGCTATTGCAACGTCGAATTTGTTAATTGTTGGCGGTACCTCGCTTAACGTGTACCCTGCAGCAGGTCTTGTCCGATATTTTGCGGGCGATCACTTGGTGGTGGTAAATCTCTCAACGACACCATTAGATAAGAATGCGGATCTTTGTATAACTGAGCCAATTGGCGAAGTCTTCGATTTTGATCTGGAGTAAGGCAATTAAGCCAAAAAGTTCATGACCAGAGATGTCATTGCTTCTTCGCGTGTTGTGCAATCTTGAAAGATGCAGCTGATTCTTTGATGACCGTTTGATTGGCAACGGGGACTATTTGTTCCAGTAGCTAATCAGCGATGACGGGAATTGATATTTCGGGATGATCTAGAACCCTATTCCCAAAATCTCAAAATTTATTAAAATTTGGGAATAGGAAAGAAAGGGGCTTTATGAGGCTGATCGAAAGAACCCATTACCTTAATACGCTGAAGAGCGTTTTACGCACACCGGACATCAAGATTATCACTGGCATCCGCAGGAGCGGAAAGTCGAAGCTTCTTGAGGCTCTTCGATTCTACATAGAAAAAAATATCCCAAATGCCAATGTCATACACATCAACTTCAATCTCGTAGAAGCTGAAGGTCTCATGGAATATCATGCGCTCCATGATTACATCATGGATAAGCACAAGGCCGGAGTCGATAACTTCGTGATGATAGACGAAGTGCAAATGTGCGATGGATTCGAGCACGCTATCAACAGCCTCCATGCGTCGGAGATGTTCGACATATACATTACTGGCTCCAATGCTTTCCTTCTATCGAGCGACCTTGCAACTTTGTTTACAGGACGCACATTCAAGATAGAGGTGTTTCCGTTCTCGTTTTCGGAGTTCTGCAAATACTATGAGCGCGAGGATCTGGACGCAGCGTTCCTTGACTTCGCGTCTTTAGGCGGAATGGCGGGATCATATGTTTATGAGGAGACATGGCAGAAATACGCCTATATAGCCGATGTATTCAATACTCTTATAGTTCGAGATATCAAACAGCGCTACAAAATAAGAAGCGACGTTGCACTGGATCGCGTAGCGGATTTCCTCATGGATAACATTTCTAACATCACCTCTCCAAATGGCGTAGCGAAGGTTTTGGAGTCTAACAGCAACTCGACCGATCAAAAGACCGTTCGCAAATACATCGAGTATTTGACTGACGCATTCGCCTTTTACAAAGTGCGGCGCTACGACATTCGCGGGAAGAAATACCTAGCCAGTGGCGAGAAATACTACCTCGCCGATCAATCGTTCAAATACGCATTGCTCGGCACGAAGAACATGGATTGGGGTAGGACCTTCGAGAATATCGTTGCGATAGAGTTGCTGCGCAGGGGGTATGAAGTGTATGCAGGGATGCTCTATGAGAAAGAAATCGACTTCGTGGCGTTGAAACGAAACGAGAAGCTATACATTCAAGTAAGCGATGATATTAGTTCTGACGAGACTTTAGAGCGAGAACTATCTCCCCTCATGAAGATCCGCGACGCATATCCTAAGTTGATAATCGCACGTACAGGACATCCAGAATATGACCGAGAGGGCATTAGGATTATCGACATTGCTCGATGGCTCTTCGACAACGGCGACATGTACTATGCTTAATCCTAACACTAGATTTCTAGACCCATACATGATCCGATTCGGGTTTAGAAATCCAATTAGCAAGTATCTCATTTCGTAATACGATGTTATGCAAACCTTGCGAAATGGACTTGTGCGAGGCGATGGAATAAAGCGCATTACCGAGTTCCGCTGAGCTATTGAGTGGCTCAGCTCTTATGCGATTTATCGCACTGCAGTAGATTTCAAAAGTTTTACGCATCTCGCAACGAGGGATTCCCCGTGCCCTTTACAGCTGTTTAAATAAACCTGGCCATTCTTCGAGTTTTATAAATGCTCCGACAAAAGTCGAGCAACTAACTCTACTTCATTTTCATATTCCATATCAGTCAGATTCAACCGATAAGAAAGTTGCCTAACCCTGTCCGATAACTCGTTAAATGGATTGATGGGCTTTGCCTCAAAACTTCGAATGAACCGCACGTGAATTCTTTTACTCAAGTCTTTTTCATTGACCTGAAGCATTCTTCGATTCAACTCTAATCTGGATCGAAGAGTAGTGAAGCAGCCTTCGCGATGTAATAGCCTATCAATCAAATCGATAAGCGTTTCACCACTGGGATTACGTTCTATACAGATCGCAGTTAAATAATTTTTATCCTTATTGAATATCTGGTCATGTTTGATTAGCACTTCTAAATCTTTATTCGCGCTCTTGACTTCGATATTTCCTTCCGGAAAGGTAAAATCATATTTGGAACTCGAACCATCTAATTGCCAGTAGTCTGTAAAATCAATACTTCTCTGGAATTTCTCAGACAACTGATCAATAAGTGCTAATTCGCAATATAAACCGTAAGCATTTAGTTTGCTCTGTTCTTTATTCGGTTGGAAAAGTTCATTCAGTGAGTAAAAGAAATCCTCAAAAGATAGTGAGGTTTCTTTGCTGGCATGCATTTCGCAAAGCTCAATAAAAGCAGTACATTCTCTGTTGTTCGTCCAGTTTGCGAGACGGATGATGTCAAAACTCTGCTCTACACCTTCTTTGGTCTCATCACCATCATCGTCGACAGGGCGTAATCTCGCTCCAAGTAAAAGTCTTAAACAAGCGGTTTCAACTTCTTTCCTACGACTGTTATCATCATCTATCTCAATTGCGTAAATTGGATCATTGTCGCAAACATAAAATCCAGCTTTGCCATTCAATCTCTTTACTAAACGCACCTTTCCATCATCGGGGTAACCTGTGAAATCTTCTATGCCTATCATCCTGCCACATACCCTCTCTTAACACGATTCTTCTGATATATAGCAAACATATACTGCGTGTACCCTTCCATAACTTCATCATCCTTCTTTGGGCGTATATGATAAATCTGGACTGTAATCGGGTAGGCTTCGTCTACTACAGCCTTGTCTCCTAAATACGCATTAGACCTCTCATCGCGCCCTTGCTGTAATGCCTTTATCTTTCCATCGTTGTCGCCATCACTGTAGAAACTGCGCTCCCTGGCTTCCCCTGATTTTGTTGTCATGGTTACAACGGCAGCTTTATCGTGTTCGTGACCTTTTAGAATATGCATGACTTCTTTCTTACTGAATCCAGATGCATCATAGACTGACTCTAGCCCATTAAAAAGTTCGATAAGATCATCAGTTGACACGATGGCTTCCGTGCAAGATGGCTTATCGTCTTTGCGTCCAAATCCCTCTTCAGTGAAATCGTGGTTAAGAATAAAGTATTCAACCCATTCGTTCTCTTCTTTAAGAGAACGCTGGTCGAAATTGCCGTACCTTTGTTTCGACCAGACGTCTGCCGAGATAGGGAAATAATCAACGACGGTCTTACGCGTCGGCTTTTGCTTCGTATTTTCGGCATAAATAACGATGTCGTCGATAGACATTTCTCCAGCCTCTACTTCGCTGAACTGCTCCCAGAGATCGTCTTCCATTTCAGCAAGATTTGTGAACTCCTCCTGAATGACCTCTGTGGTAAAAAGTTTGCAGAGGTCAAGGTATTTTTCGCGGTAGCCAAACCATCGTGCCCTTTGAAGGTTCGTATCCATATTTCCTCCGCCCTGAGCCCAGCGTGTGAAGTACGTAGTGAGCAAGTGGTCGAAGGTGATCCCGCGCTCTAGTAATTGTGCGCCAATATAGATTTGGTAGCTTTTATGCTTGCTTGCGCCGCGCGTCCCTTGGTCGTCTCCGTTCTGCATGACAACACAACATTTCTTCAGCACTTCGCCAATGTCTTGAATAAGCGCAGCATTAAACTCATTAGCCTCTTTAGTCTCCTCGTCAATGCATTCTTCATACACGTCTTTAAAAAGCAGCCACGCAGCGTCCATATCGCCATCTAGTGCATCTGAAACGCATCCTTTCAACTCACTCAAATACTGATTAGCCCAGCTATATATCTGCTGATGAGTTCTTACTTCGCGATAGGCATGAATAACCATCTGAGCTTTCTTGTTTCTTTTTATATCATTTCTACGGCGAAGAACCGCACTAGCAAGAATGAAGTGTCTGATTGCATACCTTAAAGAATCGGGGCTCCTGTTGGCCTCCAATGCCTCCTCCATCTCGTCTTCGATTGTCTTTACCACATCATTGTCGTTGATGTGGTAAACCTCAGCTCCGCAATAACCTTCTGCTGGATGAAGCAAATGGATGGATCTGGGTCTCAACTCGCTCAATTCGCTGAGAAAGATATTGGCATGTGGCGTTGCCGTTACTGAGAAGTAGATGGGGTTACCAAGGATTTTTTTCATTTTACATATTGCTGCATAGGTAGCTGATGCCTCGTTTCTTTTGTCCTTTACATTGTTCAGGGAAGCCTGGTCGCCCTCATCGTCAATTATGAGAGCGCGGAAATTCAAATTGCTCACCTCAGCGAGCATATCGCCAATCTGGCTAATTCGATCCGCTCCCTTTCTAGTAATTATAAAAACAGGAACCTTTGCTTCTATATAGTCGCGTAAAACCTCTGAGTCTATGTTGTTAATGCTAATGTCGTCCTTGTCGTCCGTTGTAAACACAATAGGAGTTTCACACTCTTCAGGATCACCAAGCTCGTCTACCTTTACAGCATCAAATGTGTCTCTAAATCTCTTGACGGTTTGCTCAAGCAATGTATTGTCATAGCCTCCGTACATAACCATAACATCAAAATCGTTATCGCAAGCCAAACCTACCAACGACTCTAAATTCGATGTCTTGCCAGATTGAACCTTACCTACCAACAATATGTTGTTGGTAGAACCGTCGTTCACTTCTTGCAATAGTGAATTCTCAAGAACCTGCATGGCTGCACCACGCGTCTTTTTTGCGCCGTCTTGCCCATAAGAATCACTGTGTTTTCTGAATACAGAATCACTATATTTACCAATTTTTAAAGACACATAACCAGTTTTGTCATCAGGTAAAAATTCATAGGTCTCACTCATATTGATTAACCTTCGCTCAATTTACCCAAATATTCGTTCATGTTATTTCGTATTGCGTTATGGAAGATGTGACCGTCTTTATCTGAATTAATCCTCGCCTGTACTTCAGCAATAACGAATGCTATTACGAACTTTTCAAGAACTACCTGGAATTCTTCTTCGTTTGAATAAGGCTTAAAGAACCTGTGATTTACATTGATGGTAACGTTTATATCGCTATCTTGATTTGGCTGATCAACAGTTATCCACTTTTCGTTTCCGGCCATCTCCCACGAAACAGTAATTTTCCTATTGAGAACTTTATCAACGTTGACGATATATTCGCGCGAAGGGCTTTTGAAATCGCTCGGCTCTTTGTTACTTTCTGTTATGTCTTTCAAGAAAGCTTCCGTAATTTCTTCAAGCGTATTTGTTCCATCAAAGGAAATCTGAGTTTCAGTGTCCCCTTCTCGAGAAGGAAATCCTTTGCCATCATCTTCGTCAACGTAAGAATTCAAACGATCGATTGCCTTGCTAACTTCATCCTTGACTCTTGCTGAAGCCTCGTCCGAATACTTTTCTTCTTTCGCGCGCTCCTCTTTGCTCATACGAGCAATTTCTATAAAGTCGTGTATATTGTCCTTAAGAGTATCTATAAACTCATCTTCGAGACCATCGTCCCAAATGAAGCCATCTTTTGCTTGATTGACGGGAAAATCATCCATATCCAGTTCGCCAAAGAGTTTCAGCGATACTTGACTCTGGGCTTGTCCAAAAATCTCTCGTGGCTTGTAATTAAGATCTTCGCCACCAACAATTACCCTATTACGTCTAAACAGCGCGAAACCAGCTTTTGGAAATCCGCCAGGATTCATTATCCCGACGAATCCCGAAACACGATAATTCCTCCCTCCGAATTCAACATTAAAATCGAGGTCTTTTCGCCATTCGCGATCCCTGAAAGCAAGTACTGAATACCCGTCGAATTCAATATCCTGTCCGTTCACGTTGATATTAATATCATTAGTTGCTAGATCTCGCCTATACATACTGGCAAGCAGGCTTCGGGCTTTGCCGACAGCACGAGGGCCCATTCCCTTGGTCATCTGTTCAATGTAAATCCTTGTCCCATGCTCCTCTATAGGTGCATCTTCAATGAGAATATCAATCTCGTTCTCGCCGGTGTCTTGCAACATGGGTATATTTACTATGGCTCTGTATCTTTTGTTTGATCCAAGTGCGGTACTTGAAACACTCCAAACATTTCCGAACCAAGATGCCGCCGTCTTCAGCCCCATACCGAATTCATTGCGGCTATTAATTTGGTCTTGATTCTTTGCATCAAGGGTTATGGCATCGAGAAATCGGTCGAGTTCCATCCCGAATGCATTGTCATCCACGATTAGGGATTTGGTATCACTATCGTATCTAATAGTTATTTTCAGTTGGTAATCAAGCTCTGTCTCTTTAAGCTCTTGTTTATGCAACAGGTAGGATTGCGTAGAGTTGTCTACAAATTCTGCTAGAGCATAATGCGGTTTGTAATTTAGCCGCGAGAATACATTAAGAATGCCCGCTGGCGGTTGCAGATTATGCTTAAAGTTTGAAGAATGCTTCATCTTTTTCTTCTTGCTTTTATCGTCATGTTTGCTCATGCGTCGTCCCTGCGTCTTAGCCGAAAAAGCCCTTGTCCTAGTTGTTTTGCTATCTCTACATTAATCGCATTACCCAACTGCTTATAGGTTTGATTATTGCTTCCCGTGAATTCAAATTCTTCATCAAAGGATTGCAGTCTGGCCGCTTCGCGCGGTGTAATTTCTCGAAAATGCTCCATCTTTTTGTCCCAGACAATTGGCGTATTCGGCATCGCGACTAAAGCAGGGAAGAAGTTCGGGCGTTTCACCCTTACGCCCGACTGCCTGATCTGAATTAATCCATGCTTTATATCTGCAACGTCCTCACCACAATTCCATTCGAATTTTTGAAGGAGCTTGATGCGGTCGAGCATGTGATACTTCTCAATCCAAGGGTCAATGAACTCTCGGTGGAGTTGGTAAAAATGACGGTTCTTCTTCAAAAAGTTCTGCTTCCATTTAGGCATATCATCTAAGCCCATTTTCTCGAAATGCTTCTTATCGCTATCCTCGCCTACGCCAAAATGCGAAATCCAGATAGGGAACCCAATCACTCGGATATTTGTTCCGGCCCTAAATTCATCCCATGCCAATAAAGCTTCTTCGCGATCCTCAGTGATGCAGTAAGAAGAATCGACATCGTCTTCTAGGATTCCTAATGCCGCTTCCGCATCGCACTTTTTCTTCTCAAGATCAAGATCGTCCTCGGTAATCTTTGAGTTAGGAAGCAAGTTTTCATTTTTTAGATCTTTCTTGATTCCGAGAATAAAGACGCGCTCTCGAATTTGCGGAACACCAAAGTCTGATGGCGAAAGAATCAATGGGTCTTCCGTGATCACAAAATCGCGATCCTTCAGTTCTTTCACAATCGTTTCCCAATAGTCTTTTCTGTCAGACAAATTCCTAACGTTTTCCATCAAAATAAATTCGACTTCAGGATGATTGTCCAAGATATCCATAATCTTGAAAAAGAGTTTGCCTCTCTTTTCATCGGCGAATCCTTGCTGCTTTCCCGCCTTACTAAATGGCTGACAGGGAAATCCAGCACAAATCACTTGGAAATCTTCGATATCTTCAACATCATTAATTTCTGTCAGATCACCCAACATAGGGACATCATTAAAATTCTTTTGGTATGTTTCCATGCACATTGCATCAATCTCTGAAGCACCTACGCATCTGCCGCCAAGCTTAGACATGGCTTGGTGAAACCCACCAATTCCCGCACAAAGGTCAATGAAATTGAAGTCGTATGTATTAGCTATTTCTTCCAACTTGTTTCCTATAACAACAGGCATTAAGCGTGACTCTCATTTTGTCTAGCGCCGTTTAAACCAGCAGCACCATTCCAGTTGCTCAGTTGCTCAATCATGCACATTCTCACGAATGAGTTATAATCCATTCCGCGTATTGCTGCAGTTTCCTTAGCTGAATTACTAAAATTCTGAGGGATACGCACAGTTATCATAGTAGTTCTTCCCTCAGCTAAATATTACTGAATATCTGTAGGGCATGCTCCTGTTTTAACTAGTTCGGCAAAATTCATTTGCTACCCCAATTTCCATATCAGGTTTGCAATACATTAGCAAACAATATAACCTAGCAGGTATCCACGTTCTCCTTAGATTGATTTGTAATCTGCGAATGCGCTATGCCATTCGGCGGGATTCTGGGTGTCCGCGTTAAAGGAGACTAGATCTAACAGACTTACTCAGATCTTAGATAGGTTATTAAGAAACAGAGCCTTTGAATGCTTGTATCAGAATCTATATCCATTGAAAGATCTACTTTATGATCCGATATGAATACCTGAAGCACAGATACGCTCAGATCGTCTTTTTTTATAAATATGTTTAAATCTTTTTAATGGTATAGGCAGAGCGACACCAACTAGGGATGTTGGTACCGGCAGAGTGAAAGCATAGGCATCGCTACAGCGAAGCGTTGCTGACGGCAGGACGAAGCCTTCTCGTAAATGGCGTCGTCAAGGAGGTACAAACGCTGCAAAACTCGCCCAGAATCCGTTTGTATACGTGTTGTACAATCCGAATCAGGTGGTCAAATGGTGGTCAGTTAGGTGGTCATTTGGTGGTCACGTGACTAAGCGTTTGTTTGGGCGACCAACAAAGGAAAAGAAAAAGCAGGTCAGATAACCATTTCAGATTATCCAACCTGCCAGTTAAGTTTGGTCGCGGGGGCAGGATTTGAACCTACGGCCTCCGGGTTATGAGCCCGGCGAGCTACCAGACTGCTCCACCCCGCAATATGTATGCCTTTAACGGGCAAGGAATTACAATACCAAACCTACCGAGCAAATGCAAGAACTTTTTGCCGTCAGCGCGAAATCACACACATTATACGCGCAGGTTACGCCGCCCGCATCGCCACCACCCGCCGCCCGCGCCACCCGGCATCGTCCACGCGCCGCGCCACCTGCGTCTCCCACCTGCCACCCGCATCGCCGCCACCCGCCGCCCGCAACGCCCACGCACTGCTTGCGCGCGACAGCGCCAGTAAAACCTCTTCGCCATCGGTGCTGCCATCGTAAGTAATCCGTTGTCATAAGGTGACATTGCTGCAAGCTACCAAATGATCACCTGTTTCATAATGATGTCAACGTCGCGTATTGCTACACGCTCGCAATGCGCGACGGGTTCTAGTAAATCTCACATTTTGAAACGGAGGGCATCATGAATAAATTCTTCGCCACAGTGCGATCAAACACGATTGTCCAAGCAATTCTCTGTGTTGTCCTAGGCATATTTTTGCTAATCGCCCCTGCAACTGCGACGCTCACGGTGGTGTATCTTATCGGCGCGTATTTCGCAATCACAGGCATCATCACGCTCATTTCTTATTTCCGCAGCGGCTCGAGCAAGTATCGCGAAACGCCTGTCCTCATTACGGGCGTAGCATGGATCGTTGGCGCTCTACTCATTTTCATCTTCCCGGAGTTTGTCGGCGGCTTTCTCTCACTCATCATGGGAATCTTCCTGCTGATCAGCGGTATTGTGGATGCAGTTCGCTCTTACGAGATGCGCGCGTTTCCTGCGAGCGCATGGATCCCGATGTTTGTCGTAAGCGCCATTGTGGCCATCGGCGGCATCGTGATTATCATGAATCCATTCGGCGCCACGGTTACCTTCGTCATGGTGCTTGGCATTTTGCTGATCGTCAAAGGTGTCAGCGATTTAGCAATTGACTTGCTGACCAGCAACGGCATGAAAGCGGCGAACCAGCGCTAACATCCGGCACCGCTTATGCAGCCGAACTTCATCAGTGAAGGCAATCGAATGCTATCGCCCGAGGAAATCTAATCTCATAACCTGACCGTATGGCCTACTTTCTTGTGTGGTGTGCGCTTACAGGCTCGTTAAAGCGCGTACAATAGACGCACTATAGACGCTTGCGACGCCAAAAGCATCGTGTGTCTAATCCGTGTGCGAGAAGGGGCTCATATGCAAATAATCACCGATCAAGTCTATGCGTTTTCCAAAGACAACCAACCGGTCTATACCGCACAGCCTGGCGAAGTGCTCATGTTCAAAACGTTGGACTGTTTCTCAAATCGCCTGACCAGCGAAGAAGTAACCATGGCCGATCTGTCCTATGGCTACAACGACGCAAATCCGGCAGCAGGTCCGGTGTTTGTGGAAGGTGCTTTGCCGGGCGATGTGCTGGTGGTTGATATCTTCGACATTGACGTTGCCCCTGTTGGCACAGTTGCCACCGATGACCATTGTGGGCCTTTGTTTGAGGGCATGCCATATCAAACCAAAAAGGTTGCAATTGAAGGTGGTATGGCAACGTTTAACAACGTGCGTTTCCCCATTAACCCCATGATTGGCGTTATTGGTTGTGCTCCCAGCGGCCCAGACGTAATTGATGGTTACGTGGGCAGCCATGGCGGCAACATGGATTGCAAGCTCATCACCAAAGGCACGCGTTTGTATTTTCCCGTGCGCGTAGAAGGTGCATTGCTCCAGATGGGAGACGTGCATGCCGCTATGGGTGATGGCGAATTATGCGGCACCGGCATTGAGATCCCGGCCGAAATCACCGTGCGCGTTTCGCTGCTTAAAAACTTCGAACTACACTGGCCAGTGCTTGAAACCTTCGGGCCTGCGGGCAAGTGGTATGTCAACGCTAGCGCGCAAGAGTACAACGAGGCGGTCATGTGCGCGTCGAAAGAGATGCAGCGTCTTCTCATGAACGCCACTGGATGGTCGGCAGCTGACACCTATATGTACATGTCAATTCAAAGCGATGTTGAGATCAGCCAAGGATGTAAACCATGTGAGGTGCAGCTAAGTTTGCGCATTGGCACACCGAAATTGCCCGAGTTTTCGCCATTAGTAGGCTAAATTACACATACATATCGCGAACTTGCGTCGCAAGAGATCATAATTTGCTGTTCCTTGTGATGGTGCGTGTGCGCCTGTGTACATGAACGATCATATTCGTCTTATTACTCAGAAGAGAGGAAACCATGGCGGACAAAATTGTCGAGCCGACTATAGGCCTGGGAGAAGACATTGAGGCCTTCGGCTACAAACAGGAGCTCAAGCGTGGGCTCCAACTGCGCGACGTCATTTTGTATGGCGTGCTGTTCATGGTAATCATCGCCCCGCAGTCCATTTACGGCGAGATCCAGCAAAACAGCCACGGCATGACGCCGCTCGTTTACATCGTTGGCTTTATTGCCATTAGCTTTACCGCACTTTCGTACATGTGGATGTCGAAGAAGTTCCCCATTGCGGGTTCAGTGTACTCATATGTGCAGCGCGGCATTAACCCTCATGTTGGCTTTATTGCTGGCTGGCTTATCTTGCTGGACTACGTTTTTGTTCCCGCATTGCTGCTGGTCATGGTTGCAAACTGGGGTGTAGCGCTCGTGCCAGGAAGTCCGTGGTATCTGTGGATTATCGTTTTCGTCGTGTTTAACACCTTCGTAAACATCCGCGGTATTTCCATGTCGAAAGGTATTGACTGGATCATCTTTATCGTTGAGATCTTGGCAGTCATTGCCTTTATTGCAATCGGCACATCATTTGTGCTTGGCGGAGGCGGCTATGGTGAGCTGTCCGTTGACCCGCTTTGGAAAGCAGGCGAGGTAGACGCGCACTTCATTGCGATGGCTGTGTCTATTGCATGCTTGTCATTCTTGGGCTTCGACGGCATGTCAACGCTGGCCGAGGAAACCTATCAGCCCGAAAAGAACATTGGCAAGGGCATCATCATCGCACTGTGCATCATGGTTGTTGTGTTCGTAGCTCAGACGTATGTCGCAGCGCTGATCCAGCCCGACTGGGAGGCAATCTCAATTGAGACTGGCTTCTTTGATGCAGCTGAAGCAGCTGGTGGCGTGGTACTTCGCAACATCTTGCTGGTGGTAAACATCGTTGCTGTTGGTATCGCTAACATCATGAATGCGCAAACCGCATCAGCTCGTTTGCTGTACTCCATGGGTCGCGACGGCGTGATTCCGCGCTTCTTTGGCAAGGTTCATCCGAAGTATCAAACCCCGTGGGTTGCTTCGCTCGTTTTGGGTGGTTTGGCACTGATCGTGACGGCATTCTTTGGAGACATGGTTATGCTTTCACGCTTCGTTAACTTCGGTGCGTTGTCTTCGTTTGTGCTGCTGAACTTCGCAGTGTTCTTGTACTTCTTCGTGAAAGAGAAGCAGCGCAACACCTTTGGCGACTGGCTGAAGTATCTCATCTGCCCGTTCCTTGGCATTGCCATTTTGGTGTTTGTGTTCACTGGTTTTGACATACCGACCTATGTGGTAGGTGTAGTTTGGTTGATAATTGGCCTGATCATTGGTGCAGTTAAATCCAAGGGATACAAAGAAGTTCCTGAGGCATTTAGAAATCTCGAGTGCTAGCTTCAAAGCTCATGCATTTGAATTCTTGCACGTAAGTTCACACGGCGCGCATTTACAAGGATGATAGATAAAGGCGAGGTCACAGCGGCCTCGCCTTTGCTTTTGGGGTGTGTTGTGCGCGCGGTTCTTGCCGTGGTCGCTTACGAACGCATGTCGGACGCCCGCCGCCCGCCAGCCCGCCGGCCTCCCGCCAGGTTGCCGCAGGTCGCGAGCCTGGTTGAAGGAGACTCAAGAGTTCGCGAAGTGATTTTTTGTAGCAAATTTCGAAGTTTTGGCTGGAAAAGGCCTCTTGTCGGGGAATCTGATGACAAATTGGTTTAAAAAGTGCCCTTGTCGGGGAAATTCGCTTGATTTCGGCGCCCAAAACACCGACGAGGGCACTTTTCCAGCCAAAACCTGCAAATTCTTAGATGCTTTTTGGCGGCTACGAAATGAGCTGCAACATAATGCCTGGTCGCGCGGACGGGCGCGGTTGCGCGCCGGCGGGCAGGTGCAGCGTGGCCAGGCTGTTTGTTCACGCAATTCTTCATATATGCTACAAAATATCCAACATTACATTTCGAAGGTGAGCATTGCTGAACTGGGAAAACTAAGTGAATAGGTCAATTAATCAGGCGAAATGCCGAAAAAGTGTTGCCAATTGGTTGATGTTCTGTAGCAATAAAGATATACTTTCGCTATCGTATGGATTACTCTGCGATAATTGTGTATGCGCAGGTGGGGATGAATAATTCATTTGAGGGAATGAATCTGTCTGCCCAGCAGTTATTAAGGGGTCTTTCTGCGAGTTGCTTGAGAAAGCAAAAGTTCGATGAGGCGAGGCATCTGAGCGTGACGACTGTTGTCGGAATGGGCAATCTATAAAGCCGCCACTGATGCTGTAATAAATAGCAGGTCATGCCGCAAAAACGTACCATCGAACATTGAAAATTTAGCGCACATAACAACCCGACGTGCGTGTTGGGATGAGTGCAGAAACTGTTCTCATCGAAGAGAAGCTGGACAAGGGTCACAATTATGAAGAATGCCAAGGCATTTTCGGAACAACAAACAACTTCGCGCCAAGCTAAAGCAGGGCAGACGCTAAGTGGCTCGCATCAAGCCGCGCGGCAGAGTAAAGCGGCGCAGCAGGGGCGCGCGGCGCAGCAGGCAGGCGCATCGCCATTTGGTGATGAGTTTTATGCCGCCATGCCTTTTAGGTCGCGACCATGGGTGCGTGCGCTATCGGTGGTGATGTCAGTGCTTCTGGCGGTCACCATGTTTGACACAACAGGGTTGTCGCCGCTTGTCGATAGAGCGTCGGCTGATCCGGTTCCCGCAGCAGATATCCCTGCGCTTCCAGGTACAACAGATGCGCTCACAACGAAAGCGCAGGATGATCCAGCGGACGAAGACGACGCTGAATCCCCAGATGAAGCAGCTGATGCCGCCGACGAGGCGGCTGTTGACGTTTCTGAAGACGAAAAAAATGACGCCTCTGAACCTGAAGTTTCAACGGTTGAAGACACCGAGGAAAACCGCCAGGCGCTCTTGCCTGAGGGCTTAGTTTCGGCTGATCGCGTGCTCCCTCAGGTAAGCGAAGATACTGAAGACATCGATGACCGCTTCACCCCGTCATTGGTGCTTTTTGGCGCTCCTATCAGCGACGAAGGCACGTTCTACGTGAAGCAAGGAAACGTTTCGGGAGAATACGAGCTTGGCAATTTGCTCGAGTCGCTTGAGGGTGGCGTTTTGGGCGGATCTGCTGAAGGCGATGCGGTTATTCTCACCTTCGACATCCCGTATCTCTACACTGACGCCGAGGGCAATCTGGCCTCTACCTATTCGGAGGAAAGCTGGAAGCTGCAGCGCGGCTTTGATCCGGCGGCTGATTCCAACAGCGGCGTGCAAGCGCCAATGCGCGCAGCATTGTTTGCTGACGATGTTTTTGAAGGTTGGTCTGTGTGGCAAGAGCACGAGGGCAGCTACATTCAGTTGACCAAAGAAGATCTGCAGGCAGGCGTGTCGGGCAAAATCGTCTTGCGCTACGAGGGTGAACCAACGTATGACGAAAATGGCGAAGCAATTGATGCACAAACCGCCATCACCAATGCAACCGCACCGAATGCTCGACCGGGCGCAATGAGCGCACAAGCAAGCCTGCCGAATTTCGAGTTTGGCTTGGTGGGTGACGTTCCCGCAGATCAAGCGGTTGAGGTTTCGTTCGGCTATGAGGCTCACAGCTTTACGCCGCAAGCAACAGAGGAAAATCCGAATCCGGAGACGCTCTATGGCACGATCCTTCGCAAGAGCGTTGGAACTTTTGCGCTGGTAAACGACGAAACCACTGCAAAGGCAACGTTTGATGTTGAGCGCTTTGGCGAAGACCCCACGTTTGCTGACGGCATGGGCTATGCGCAGCATCTTGTTCATATTGCAGTTCCTGAGGATGGTTTTGCAGCCGAGTCAGTGGCTTTGAGCGTGGCATATCCGGCTGATTGGCGTGGAGTTTTTGGTCAGACGCTCGAAGATTTGATGGCTTACAAGGTGAGCGAAGATAACACCCCAGAAGCGAACACTTTGTCCGATGGTAGCGTTGATACCTCGCAAGAAGCTCGAGACGAAGAGATTTTTGTTGGTGTGCCGGGACAGCGTGGCGTGTTGGTGTATGACGTAACCGATCTTTCTGAAGAGCAACTAGCAAGCCTCAATCCAAAAGATGCTGCAACCTTTGATGATCTGGGCTTGAGTCCTGTTTCTTACCATGTAGCAGGGGATGCTCGCTTGCAACTTCAGCTTACCGGAGGTGACGGCGCAATCTCGGCAGGCACGGAGCGCGTGCTCTATGTAGCGGCGCCTTATAGTGCTGATCAGCTGGAACAAAAGACTACGAATGCGGAGCAGTTTAAAGCTGCACAAGCTATTTTTGATGTCCAAGCCTCTGTCAAAATCAAAAATCATACGTTCTCGTTGACCGACCATCGCGTGATGGACATCTCGTTTGCGCGCGGTGTGGACACGCCGGCGGCTGACGGCGATGGCTCGGGCGACGGCTCGGGCAACGGCTCGGGTGATGACTCCGACGACGGCGAAGACGGAGACGATGGCGAAGAGCCGGGCGCAGACCCTGGTAGCACCGATTCGATAGAGACCACAAACCCCGACGACGCTCAGCAACAAATCACGCTTTCGCCGGAATCTGTATTAGGCACCGTGGGAGGTGCGCTTCCTGGTGTCGCGAACACGCCGCTGTATGGACAAGCTGCCGCAGATGGCTTGTTGAACAACACACCTGAGCTGGACGATTCGCTCATAACCTTCCTCTATGAGACCAACGCTCCCAAGCCGCTGTATGCCTCGGGCATGATTATGCCTTTGGCAGAAGGCTCGGTTGCTGGCCTTCTCGACCCGAACTTGACGGCTACTGCTGGTGGCGGTCAGAGCTTGGGCTCAAACATGTTCATGATCAAAGACACCGACTCGCCCACCGTCACGATGGACGCAACGCCGCGCTTCACCGATGGCTACCTGGGCACCTCAAGCGACGTTCCTGCTGAGCAGGCTCGTCACGCGGTTGTCTTTACGCTCTATATTCCGTACTTGTATTTTGACGCAAACGGCGTCATGCAAGAAACCTACGACAAGGCAGAATGGGATCAAAACCAGGCAAGCGCCGGCGGCAACCCGCTCAACAACGGCCAGCGCCTGACGGCCACTATCGGTTCGGACTTCTTTACCGACCAGCGCTGGGCACTTTACTCTGAAGACCTGCGCATGAATATCACCAACTATGCCACCTTGAACACGTTCTTCCCGGGCGGCACGTTGACGGGTCGCTTCCAATTCACCTACGTCGGACCCAACCGCGACTATCGCATGCCGCGTAACTTCGGCCCGCTCACTATGAACGTACGCTTCATGGGTAACATCCCAGAAAACACCGGCGGCACCATCATGGAGGGTGTGAAGTGGAGCGCTTACACCAACGCAAATGGCGAAACTACCACTTCGCGTGTTGACGAAGTCATCCAGCCAGGCGCTGCGTCATCAACAGGCTCTTCACGCCGCGTAACCTATATCAAGACCAACCTTGACTGGACGCCAACCGTTAAATGCGTCAGCGAGCCTATCCTGTGGGATCGCTACAACTACATGGCATATGAGGTTGAGGTTAAAAACATCTCTGAGAGTGCCGACTCAGTAATTGACTACCTGGGCTTCATCTTCAACTTCCCGAGTGCAGTGCTCAACTATGGCGAAGGCATGACCACGCAAGATGTGTGCCAGTGGTCCATGGATCCGTCCGGTGCGGTGTCGAAGGTAGATCGCCCCTCAATTGGTGCTGGTCTGACGTACACAGGCATGCCCAAGCAAGGCGGTATTTTGGTCTATGACATCACCGATGCCCAGTCGGACCTTTATGATCAGCTCGACATGGAAGACTTCCATAATGCTGACGAACTAGGGCTGCAAAAACTTACCTATACGACAGCTGGCCAAGATGGACAGATGTCGCTCATCATCCATCCTGAAGCGAACGAAAACGACAAGACGCACAATTTCATGGGTGGAGTTTTGCAAGCTGCCCCTGAAGGAACGCCGGCTGATCAGGTTCACGACAGCAAGAAGTTCCTCATCGCATTGCCCTTCACAACTAACTTTGTTGGCGAATATGATCCCACATCGCCGTCGGGCATTAGCTATAAACCGGTACAGCTTCGCACGACGGCAACCGTATACTTCGGTGGTCGTGGCGAAGGTAACGACTATGCCTGGGCGAAGCAAACCACCGTCAGTTCAACCTTCAAGGCAACCGAGCTGAACTTCGAACAAAGTAAATATGTTGTGAATCCTATAACAGGATCAATGGCGCTCAGTGCTGAAGCGCCATTGGGCTATCCGGTTTCATACGTGGTTGAAGGCTCGAATTCAAACGGTTCAAATGTGCCGCTTTTCGGCCGTGATCTTAATACGACCTTCGGTGCAGAGCTGGTTGACCAGCTGCCTTCTGGTTTCGAACTTCAAGGCTTAGACATTACTGTTAATCGTTCTTCCCAAACGCCAACGGCTGCCGACCCGTCATTGTCAGACTGGTACGATCTTGCTGGCCAAGTTGTTCAGTTTGAGGTAACCGACAAAGCGGGTAAGACCTCATGGGAGACGCTGACGCTTCCGGTTGAAGTGAGTCGCACTGCTGATAGCGTGGTATATCGCTTAGGCCACAACGACCCAGACTCAGCGCAGATGAATGGCGATACGTCTGCAAAAGGCATTGCTCAGTTGCTCGAAGAACGCGGCATCGCAGCTATTCCGCGCAAATCATATCCGGCAGGCCAGACTCCTGCAAAGACATTCACGGGCAAGTTCCGCCTTGTTTATAAGTCTCCGCTGCCGAAAAATGTTTCCATAGCAAGTTCGCTTAAAGTTACTGGTACCATGCGCGTGGCGAACCAGTCCTATCCTAATACGGCTCAAACGCTGTATGGCGAGCGTCGTTGGATTACTGCAGGTGCAGGACAATTCATGTCGTTGCCGCATGAAAGCGAAATTTCCTCGGCAACATTTAATCCGGTAGTGACGCGTCCTCAGGTTACTGCGCGCGCATATTCTACTTATAACGGTGATTATCAAACCGCACCGGTTGGTTATGAGAAGCAGCGCAAAGAAGCGCTTGTTAAAGAGCCAGATGCTGGATGGCGCTTCTATGTCTCCAATACCTCTAAGTCAAAGATGGAGCCGGCAACGTTTACCGTGGCAGGCCTGGCGCAGACCGATCCGCTTACTAATTTGCGAGATGACTTTACCACGCGCCAAGTGCGCATCAGCAAAGCGCTCCTAGATCACGCAAGCATCGATAATGCGGTTATCACGTATTACCCGACTGTTGCCGGGGCGGCTTTGCCGCTGACGGTCACGCTGACCGAAAGCCAACTTCGCAGCTATATTGACAACAACCCAACACTATCTGATGGCACCGATAACCCAACCTATGGCGATGTTATTTTGCCGCGTAGCTTGTGGCGTGACGGATTCTTCTCGTCAATAGTTTTGAATCTCAATTACTTCGATGGCAATGCTCCTGAAGCTGGCGAAAATGCCTTTGTCGAAATCAATGGTACGCCAACGCGCGTGCAAGACATTGTTATGACAGGCACGTTCGCAACCAACTATGGTCTCAACGCTGGCAACCAGACGCATACGCAACAAGCCACGTTGGTGAGCATGTATGTGCCTATTCGCCCGACGGTTACAGCAAATTATGGCTATAACGACGGAACGCGCACCTACACCAACGACAACGATACGTCCACGTCAATTACGCGTATGCCATATCGTTGGGGTGACCAAAAGTCCGAAGAGGCGTGGTACTCATTTGCGCTCGAAAATGATTCCGATTACCTCATGCGCAACTACAACATGGATATTGTCATCAATGACATGATTGAGACCACCGACTCAGAAGGCAACGCGGTGGTTCGAGGCTTCATTCCCTACACCGTGCGCATGAACGACTTCCACTATGGCGAAATTACCGACCTGGATGGATCAACTTATGACGGCTGGATGCAGCAAGGCGATGGCATTGTTGACTATCTTGAGTTCTACGACAACACCCAAACGCTCACAGGGGACGCGGATGCAGATGCCGCAATTACGCCGGTTGGCCGTTTGACCATGGACGACATTGTCGCAAAAGGCTATTTGACCGAGACAACTCCTGGCTCGGGTGTCTATACCATGAATATTCCGCTTGACGAATTGTATCCGGGCAAGCTGATCAAAACGACGCGCGTGCACTATACGCAGGTGCGTCGCCGTGCGGTCAAGAAGAACAACACCGCTTCAGTTGTCTATATGCTAGGTCGCGTTGATACACATGGAACGAATTTCAACGAGCGCGTAACCGCAGATGTTTCTGCATACCCAACCACCAATGAGTATGGCTCAAACATGTTGCGCAAGAACAACACCACCATGCATATTCAGCCCTTTACCGCAACAGTTACCGCGCAGGCAACCAAACCTACCGGCGTGCGTCCCAACCCGGGTTCTGCGAAGGTAGGCGGCAACGGTGCAACGTCCACCAGCGGCGATTATGTTGAGATTGCCAATTATGCCGAAGGCGTGGGCTATACCTTTACCGTCAAAAATCCGGCAGCTGCCCGTTCCGATAACGCAGTTGTGAGCTTAGACGTGCTCAGTCTCAGTGACTATCTGGATGTTCCCGTTGCAGGCGTTCGCGGTTTCTGGTCCAAGCAAATCACCTTTGATCAGGGTCTGTTTGCGCTTGGTACCAAGGTGAACGAAACGGGTCAGCCGAGTGCGTTTAAAGAAGCGAAGTTCTTCTTCCGTGCCGCTGATGGAACGCATGCGCCAACGGGTGACAATGCGGTAGCTGACGTTACCCTTACAGCAGATGAGCTGCGCGCACTCTTTACTTTTGCTGCGGACGGCACCGGAACGGCAACGGTTGATCTTGCTAGTGGCAAGTTCGCATCGGTGTCTGATTTGTACCTTGAGCGCGTTGATTTGGTCTATGACGAAATTGATCCGGTTGATGCCGCTAAGGTGCTAAAGGTTGACGTAAAGGGTACGGCGAACTGGTGGTATCAGCGCATTGGCTCAACTGATATCAATGACCTTAATGCGCGTATGACCATTAAGCAGAATGGCGAATTCGACACCAAGAATTCGTTTAACCGCTTGACCTCGCTGGTTATTTTCCGCCCAGCCCTTGAGCTGCATACGTTTGGTCAGTATGGTCAAAACAACTACACCGACACCTATGCCTCTTCAAACTCTGCAAACTCCGACGGCAATCGCACCCGCGTGACGGTGCCTTATGACCGCGACTTCAAGATGTGGGCGCGTGTTGAAAACGAGCGCAATATTTCAACGCTCGACGATGTCGATATCAACGTTAAGATGCCGCTGAAGTGGGAGAGTGTCGCTCAATTTGACGGCACAACCGTCAACGCTTGGACCGGCTTCCATACCACCAAGATCACGGTGACCTCTTCGTTGTTTGAGACATTCAAAAATGGCACCGTGGGTACTATTGAGCTTACGGGTTATCCGGATCTGAATAATACCGAGCAGCGCAAAATTGTGCTTGAGCCCTCTGATGACTACACGCCAAAGAGCGGCACGCCGCGCGCGTTTAAGGTGCAAAGCTCAACGATTACGCCTGGCGAAGATCCAGATGGTCGTTTTGATGAGATTCTTGTCACCGATGAGGGTCTGCAAATTGGCGAAGAATTCATCTATCACTATGGCATTGCGAACCTGACAACATGCGAGCTTCATTCATGGAAAGACATGGATTTTGAAGACAGTGCAGCAGGCAACGGCTCTCAAAACATTATCTTTGACGGATTCGATGACTCCAACTTCGCTTCCGTTGAAGTCATGAGCGCACGCACAACCAACTACTTAAATGGTTTGCGCACACCAGTGCTCAACAACCCCTATACCGTAGTTCGCACTGACGACTCAGATATTTATGTCTCGAAGATGTACTTTGACGCGGTTAGCCGTGCGGGCCTTTATGACGACGGCTCGGGTGTCTCGGGAACCGATCGCTTTAACCGCTACACGCAAGGTTCCAACGACAGCTGCCATTGGCGTCACACCAACGCATCGAATGGTTGCGATGGTGAGCGTAACGCTGCGCTTGAAGTGGGGTATAAGTCTCAAGTTTCGCTCATGAGTGACTTCAGACAAGTCAATAATGCTCCGCAGCAAAATGCGCCTGAATGGTCATGTGGACACAACGAGCAGCAAGGCATGCCCTTTGTTGGTTCGTTCACCTACAACTCTGGTGCGCTTTTGCACGTGACGCAAAATGTTCCGTCAAGTGTATTCGACGCATACTATGTCAAGATTCGCTCTGCCGCGGTGCCTTATGTTGAAGGCATTACGGTTACCTATACCAACGGCAAGACACTCTATGTTTCTGAGCAGGAAATCCGCGACGCGTGGGCAGATGGTTCTGCCTACTCTAAGCAGACCGACATCAATGGCCAGAAGTACTTCCGCTTAAATCTTCTCAAGACTGACGCAGACGGTAATCCTGTTGCCAGCTTTGGCTCTTCGGCTTCTGAGGATGCGTATGCACGCAAAGATGGTATCGAAGATTACAACGATCCTGATGAGCCTGGCAATCCGGTGAAGTCGATCACCTATGATGTGTCTATCAACCAAAACCAGTTTGCCAACGCCGAAAACCTCTTTACCGACGGCACGTTTGATGCAAATGGCGATGCATGGCAAGCTGAGGGCAACCCCGACTATGGTACCTGGTATGGCATTTCAAATGGCGACTGGGCAAGCTGGGTCAACAACATGGCCTTTGAGGTGACCGGTCGTACGTATCGCATCACTGCTGCTAGTGGCATTAATTCGCAAACTGAAATCACGATGGAAGTTGGCGAAGATGAGGGCGGTAATGTTCGTCCGCAGCACAAGGCGGTAAAGCGCTATACGAAGGCCAACAATCAAAATGCCAGCGGCGTGAAGTCGAACTGGGCATATCAAGACTACCATCGCTATGGTGACTACTGGAGCCATCTGCATCATGAGGCACGCATGCGTCACCTCATCTCAAATTCAAGCTTAATTATTGTTGAAGATGGTAACTATGTTCGCAAAGACACCGTAGTTAACTCTGCAGGTGCTTATGGAAATCGCATTGGTAACTATGGTTATGAGGATGCTCGTTTTGCAGACGACTACCATTACGCCATTTCGTTCTATCGCAAAAATATTCGCAATAAGTTCGACACGTTCTATAACTCTTATGACTGGCGAGAGGGAGACGACTGGTGGGATACGTATGTCTCGTTTGCTGATAGGGTGACGCTGACTGACACCTTGCCAACGTGCTTCCCTGATGCAGACTTGGAATACTACGGTTATTTGTCCACCGGCTTTAAGTTCTTGCCGAATGCTGGAGTATGGCGTCACTTAAAGACCTATGACAACGCTTCTATCACGCTCACCACGCAAAAGTGGGATACCGTGAATGCAAATCCGTCCGATCCGGATGCAATTCCTGATTACACCGAAGGGGCTACGCGCATCATTGTTATCAAGCGCGATGGCCAATATCTGCAAACTGGTTCGGGAGATTCGCTCGCGCTGACCAAGATCAGCGATCAGGGTATCGACTACATGGCTGCTCATGCGGGCAGCGACAACAACTTCTATTTGAAGTTTGGTCGACCTGACGAAAATGAGGCAACCGACATCAAGAACGCATTTGGTGTGTCAACGACTAACCCTGACGGCACCGAAAGCTATACGCGCACGGGCGCAGAGCCGGCTACTGTTGAGTTGGACAAGAACGAGTTCGTCAAGCGCTACACCTTTGATCTGGGTCCTTATGTCGGCAATGGCGATACCACGTCAGAAATTACTGGCGAAAAATGCGACTTGGACGCAGCCGAGGCGGCAGCGGACTTCTATCTCATGGGTCGCCCCTACATTTATAAAGGACAAATCAATCCGCGTCCGCAAAGCGCAACAAACCCCTATGGTGGCATGGCACAAAACGATGGTACGCGCGACGCTAAGAACAATATCTATTCGTCGTACTATCGCTATAACGATTCGCCTTTGACGCCGCACAACTCAATTAATTGGCGTGCAGATTACTACACCTCGGATCGTCCGCATCGCTACACCGATGATGCGTACTATCTCGGCTACCTCATTCCGTTTGCGTATCGCCATGATCTGAGCGCGAAGAACGGAAACGATAACGACGTCGATATGTATGACTACAAGATCGACAACAAAGAGCCGAACTTGGCAGAGTATGAGGTACGTTTCTGGAACGACGAAGACCGCGATAAGAACATCGCGGATCGCGATCTGCGCGCTGATGGCTCAAAGCGTATTACGCATATTTCTGGCGTGACCTTAACTAATGATCTTAATGACAGCTTCCGTCTGCAAAAGATCTATATGCCTTCGCAGTTCGTAACCACCGACCCGGATCGTGATGCGCTGTGGTTTGGTGCAGGGGCATTGCAGGTATGGCTCAATGGTTCAGCTTCCACAACGCCTACCATCAGCTTAACCTGGCAGCAGATGATTGACGAAGGCATTTTGAGCGAAAAGCCTCTGTCTACGGGATCTCATGCTGGAGATTACGTCATTGACCTGGAGAAGTATCTGCGCAACCACTATGCAGAGCTCGGTCTTTCGGGTGTGGAGTATGAAGCAGTTGAAGATACGAATACCTTGCCTGACAATGGCAGCGGCTGGGCAGCTGATACCAGCGTTAACCACACCTATGCTCAACCGTGGGTGTCAAAGTTCTCATTCCGCTTTGAGTCTCCCAACGCTGACCGCGCTCATCCTGAA
Source organism: bacterium D16-34 (assembly GCA_003612515.1). GTDB lineage: Bacteria > Actinomycetota > Coriobacteriia > Coriobacteriales > Eggerthellaceae > Xiamenia. The sequence goes on along the minus strand of RAZB01000001.1, from coordinate 276,370 downwards.
ACCATGCTGGATTCGGGCGAGTATCTCTCGGCGAGCAGGCAGTGGCATTGGAGCGCAACATCAAGCAGCACCGCTGTACTGAAAGACAAAGAAGGCAACACCCTGCCGGCTAATACCGTGCCTGATTACACATTTGCCTATGATGGCGTCTATGTTGATCGTACGGTTGATAACTTCAAAGGTGCCACTGAGACAACAACCACCGATCTTGATGCAGGCAACTGGGACACTTCGTCCACGCCAACGTTCTGCAAAGATGGCAACGCTTTTGATCCGTGGGAGCGTCGCAACACGCTAACTTCCACCAACGTGTCCACCAAAGACCCGAACTTCGACAAGCTTGAGACACAGCCTGCAAGCACGCAGGACTACAACATGTATCATCGCTTGGGCTTGCTTGAGACGAGCGTGACGCGTGGTAAGACCATCACCAATGCAGATGGTACAAAGCGCACGGTGTTTGCCTACGACAAAGACGATGCATCGTTGACCTCGCCAGAAAGCTACAACCCAGATGCTGGTGTTGCTAACGACATCACCAATGGCAATCTGTACGCAGGTGACTACGTAGAATACATCTTATATATGGGCGCTCAGCCCAACCAAAACACCCCTGCTGGTTCGGGAGAGGCGTTGCCTCTTGAGCAGCTCAATGCTCGCTTTGAGGCCAATAAAGGTCAGCGCATCGTTGGTTGGGAAATAGCAACGCAAGATGCTGCTGGTAATCGTGTTGCAGGCAATACGACCGGACACGAAGTGACCGCATGGCTGACCGATGCCGCAGGTGGCTCTAAGCGCAAGGTTGAGCCGCAGACAGACTTGTCTTACTACGATCCGACAAGCACACTCACCTCGCGCGCTTTTGATGGCGAAGGTGCAGATGTAATTTCTGCTCAGGCAGCATCGGGCAGCACTGAGGGCATGGCAGAAAACCGCAACCTGCTGTTCTCGGTTTCAACCTATGATGCCAACAATCCTACGGCAAGCCAGATTAAGCCTGGTACCGGAGTGTATATTCGCGTCATTACTCAGATGACCGATGAGCTTGAGACGGTTGACGATTACAACACCACCGACAACGAAGCATATACCGATAACGAGCCGGCATATAAAGGGCAAGACGTTCGCGCAACGCTGTATGCTGCACCTCGTCCGCTGCATGGTTATACGCAGTATCGTTCGGTACTCAAAGGCGTATATGGTTCAGCGGTATATAACTATTACAGTGACTACGACAACAAGACCAGTTACCACACCGATACCACGTCAAATGGCTCAGGTGTCGGTCCTATTCATTACAGCACGCTTAATGAAGGCAACCTGGCATTTGATGGCAAGCTACAACTTACGAGCCGTGTATATTCAACGACGCGTTTCCACAATCACACGAACAAGCCAGTGACGGTGGATGCTCAGTTCACAACCAATACGCTGACGAATCCCAACCAAAAGGCTGACGGTGATGGTAACCCAGCACAACTTACGGTGACGGGCATTAAGAACTATACGCAGCACACCAACGATGTGCGTGTGACCGTTCGTTTCACCAACTCAAATGACGGGGGAGATCCGGCTGGTCTTCGTATGTTTGAGTTGACTGAGAAGCCCTATATCGCTGCAAGTAATACAACGGTTAAGCAAGAGGGTGGACAAAAGGTTGCGCTTCGCTACCGCACCGATATGCCCGCAAGCAAAAACCTCACCTATACCGATGAGTCGGGAGCAACCCAAACGGGTCGTCCTCCGATCAAGATTGAATACTATGACGCTGAGTGGAATGTGGCTGCCGCAGATGTGCAAACGCATGGCGCTTTGGCGAAGCTTTCGGATGACGAAGCAGCCATGGCAGCAGCAGCGCTCATAGATGGTGATCAAATATCGGAGCCCACCGAGGAAGAAAGCCTCTTTGAGGCACCGAATGATGTGGCAACAGGTGATGAGCCTGATCAGGGAGAATTGCTCAACTCGTTAGCACAAAGCGCACCCGATGCATTGGCGAATACCGCAGGTGCGTGGGTCAGCTATGAGGATCTTGAGGCGAAGTATGGCGCTTCATCAACTCCTGAGGCAACTCCTGAGGGTCACTCCTCAAATGCCAACGTATTCCGTACCGTTACGGGTATCCGCTGGACGTATTATGATGTGCCTGCAACTGAAGCCAATGGATCAAGCGATTACCTGCTTGAAGATGTCGCGTTGGTCGGCGTTGCTCGTTACTCTGACACACGTCCTGGAACCGCTGCGATCACCTCTTCTGAGCAGCCGAATAGCTGGAATCCCGCAACTGCAGTTGATGCTGCCTTTACTCACTATCATGACGAGTCCACCTCGCTTGATTACTACACAGCAGCAAATGTAGCCTCTGCAAGTGGTGCGGTAACGCGCAGCGATACCGAGGCGGTAGAGCATGGCGTTTGGCGTACCAAGCAAGACGAAGAGAAGACCAAAAACATCGTCATCTATCGTCGCACGCCCGTTATGCAATTCCAGACGCAGACCTTCCAAACAGAAGAACAAGCAGCAACGCCTTATGCAAACAATGCAGCGCAAAAGACGGGCTACATTCCTGGCGAGAAGTTCTATTACAAAAACACGCTCATCAACGTGCCTAAGAACACCAACCCAGGCATTCGTCAGTTGGAAGGCGAACTGTTCAACCCGGTATTCTATGAGCTCGTTCCGGTCGATTACCTCAAGACCGATGAGTCTGAAGAGATCGATGCGGATTACTTGCTTAATAAAGTGACGGTGAGCTGGAAAGACCGCAACGGTAAAGATGTGTTGGCAAGCCGCACAACCGGAATGCATCTGAAAGTTGAAGCGGTTGACACCTATACTGACTTTGAACAGCCTGACTTTGGCGGCTCAATGGTCTACACCTCTGGCGGTGCTGGTTCGTATCGTATCTTTAGCGACTTGAACCCCACGGCAAAAGATGTTTCGCGCAGCACTACCTATACGTTGTTTAAGATTTCGTGGGAGGCTGATACGCCTGGTCAAGGTGGTTCGATCATCACGCCCGAAGACGAAGCAACGCGTCCTGTGGACGACACAACTCCTGGTAGCACACGCATGGAGGTAGGCGACACTATCGAGTTGTACTATCCGGTGCGCTCTGCTTTGGATGGCCTGCCACAGGTTTATAACCAGCTTGGAAGCGGCACGGGCACTGGTTCGCTCAACAACACAGGGCTTGAGCCGGCATACTTCCCGCGCATGGGTGAGTACTACTACTATGACTACGCCTATTCCAACTCTGCTGCTGGACGCATCAACCCGCTCAATGGCGGCGCAATCAGCTTAAACAATGAGGCGTCATCGGCAACGTATGTCAATAATGGCTCGGTCATGATGGACCTCGATTCGCTCCATTTGGATGCAGCATTCTCAGGCGACAAGCCAGAGCAGACTGACACGTGGGAGATGTTTGACGGTTCACTTACCTATATTCCGGGTGTAGCAACCAACATCAATTACTATTACGCCTGGTGGGATGTGAATAACTGGGGTGTTAATGGTGGTCAGAACCGCGACTCATACGGCAACCCGCGCATCGTCTTTATGGACGAAGACATCCGCACTGCACGTAACTATCAGCAGGTTCGCTATACTCCGCGTCCGTTTAGTGGAAGCGTTGCTGAAAGCATGGACTTGCTGCCTTCAAATACCCGCTATGAGAACTGGTGGGATAGCGGAAGCGCTAACGAAGGTCCAAGTGCGCGCGCAAACGACGGTGGTTCTGCCTTCACGAACCGCGAGCTGCGCACCTATTATTCCTATGTCACGCAACCGCGTACACAAGGTGATGTAACCAACCGCACCGAACGCTGGGCATCTGAGACGCCACTGGTGTGGTCAGAGACGCGTGTGCATCTGCAAAAGGCCTGGTTGGCAACGTCATCTGACTTCATTTCGCAAACTGAAGGCTCTGACTTGAAGAGCGCTCGCAAGTATGACAGTGGCGTTGATGGTCGCTATTGGTGGCGTGTGGGTGACACCGATTATGCAGGTCAGTGGCTGCGTGATCGTCGTGGTACGCTCAACGATCAGTACACCACCGCGCTTGAATACAACCAAGACTTCACCGCGCAACTGCGTGCATATAACTATGGCGACCGTACGTTGGACGGTATTGAATTTACCTACATTATGCCGCGTGGTGTTGAGCCGAAGTTCATGGCTGACGATGCGGCGGATTCCATTGACGTAAGTGATTTGGACGCACTAACTGCCCTCATGAATTCAGAGGCAACGGCTAAGGCGTATCTCATGACCGGCAAGGGATCTCCTGCTGGCGAAGGTGATGATGCATATCTGAGCGGTGTAACCTGGGAGCAAATTGACCAGAGCCTCGTCTCTATTGAGGTTGTACAATCTCCAGCAAGCGAAGACAAGGGTTACCGTGCTCCGTCAGCATCGCAAGATACGGCGTCGTATCGCAAGGGAAGCAATGCTCGTCTGCTAAGCACCGATGACTTGGCGGCTGATACGGCGAAGTCAACCTATTCGAATAACCCCTCAACGGCCACGACCATGCATGACGCTGCTTATCGCGACAGCTCTCAGCCGTGGGTAATCAAGATCAAAGTCAACAAGGATCTGGGTAAGTGGTATGCACGCAATGCTGACAACCGTGCCAACAACCAAGCCGACCCAGACGCCTATGGCGATTACGGATATCAAATTGCCGTTAACTTGGCATCGCATGTGTTCGCGAACAACGAAAGTGGCGCGTGGTATGACCGCGTCTTAACCCGTCCGATTGACACCAAGCCTATTGGCGATGACACCATGGGTGGGGAAGAGCCATCGCGTTCAAGTGCGTACTATCAGATTTTCGACGTTGATCATTTTGAAGGTCGCGCTGCAACCGGTTATAAGAACATGCAACCCTATGGCATGGACTACAAATATTCGATTCGCACCCGTCATATTTCAGCGGGCAGCTATCAGCAGCAGTCTGGCTCTCCCAACATGCCCGCCATCAACGGCTATACCATCCAAAATCTCACGGTGCGCACCGACACGGGCAATCCGATGGGCTCGGTGGTTGCCAACGATATCGATAACTTGTGGGGCTTGGCATACAAGGGCGCTACGAATACCGACAGCTCCTGGTCAGGCACTGGATCAGGCGGCGGATACGACAAAGACGACAGCGATGAGCCGGGCGTTGACAACAACATGGAGTACAACTTCGCCAAGTCCTATGTGCTTGAGAAGGCGGCTTCTAATACCGATCCGGACATGGCTGACACCGCACAAGCTGGCGACACCATTCGCTATACCGTCACGCTCAATAACACCGGTCAAATTGACACCGATGAGATGCAGATCATCGACACATTCTCAGGAAATGTAGATGACCTAGTCTTTGACGAGGCAACTCAAGTTGAGCGTGCGGACAATACAGCTACGATCACGATGCCGGCCACTAAAGCGGGCACTTCGTCATCGGTAAGCTATGCTTACACTATCAAGGCAGACGACACGCTTATCACTAACTCAATTGGCGATGATGAGTCTCAAAAGACATCCATTGCCGTTGCTGATAATCATGATTACTCGCTCACGAAAGAAGTGTCGCTGTCTAAGACGTCGGGCAATGCTGACGAGGCGGCTGCGCTGACTCCTGAAGTTGGCGACACGCTGACCTACACCGTATCGCTTACCAATAACGGCAACGTTGCTACCGGTGAAGTTGCGGTTACGGATACGTTCTCAGGCAATGCGGAGCTTTTGACCTTTGCCGATGGCGTTGACTATACCGTGATTGAGAATCCGGAGCGCGATGACGTGGTCTACCCGGATGGTTACTACGAAGATCCCGATACCGGCGAACTCTACTTTAAGAACCCTGGTACCGGCGAGCTTTCGCCGCTTGATGGTCCGGCACCCGATGGCTGGGATCCTGAGCTGCCGTGGCCGCCGTTTGATCGCGTCGTGATTCCTGATAATCATGAGGTCGCCTTTACGCTGCAAAGTGCTGAGGTTGGTCAAGCCACGCAGGTGAGCTACTCATATGTGATCCAGGAAGGCGACACCACGCTTACCAATTCAGTTGTCGAAGAGGGTGGCGACGCTCAGAGCACAACGGTAACGCTTGGCGAAGCACTGCCGGCACCCGAGCCTGAGCCCGAGCCTGATCCTGATCCCGACACCAACCCTGATGAGCATGCACAAATGCCAGAAGCCTCTACTGCTTCGATGAGCACCTTTGCAGCCAATACGCTTGGAAACGCAGTTGCAGTTGTGCTTGAACAAGCCGCGGCATCTGACACCACGGCATTTGCAACAGCGCCGAGCATGCGTTCAGGTGGCGGTATTACTACCAATGGCGAAACGACCATCTATGCCGAGACGGGCACGCGAGCCGTACAGCGTCAGCCGCTCGTTCGCGTGTGGAATACCATCGGCGAAAATGGTATCTCAGGTCCATCAACCGATTACTACATGGCAGCAGAAACGGCAACGCGCCAGCTGAACATTCATGTTGAGAATCGTTACTGGTGGGATAGCTATGCACGCTACTCATGGGAGAATTGGGTACAAGAACAGCGCACGGCAAGCTACTCAACCAACGGTGGACAAAAAGGCTCACTGGTACTGCCGGTTGTTACGACGGTGCTCCCGAAGGGTGTTGTGCCGGTGCATCGCACTACGCGCGCTCCGTATGGTAAGTGGGTCGACGTTGAACAACCCTTTGAGTTGGAAGACTGGGATATTGCCCTGTCCACCAATGCACAGCGCGGCAACACCGCACAAGTAACCAACAACAACCAAACCGATGAGTGGAAAAAGCAAAACTTCACGGCAACGGTTACCTATGAGCAGGTGTCTCCCGAGTATCAAATAGAGGGTGAAGACCTTGAATATCGCTTCGTCATTCGCTTTATTGCTAATGGCGATGACTTGGATCACGCAGACGCAGATGAGCAGCGTATTGATGCCTATGACATGGATACGTTTAAGTTTGATATCGCGGTATCCGATGAACCCGATTGGCCAGAAGAGCCCAACAACACTGAGGCGGCACGCTCAAGCGGAAACATTCGCACGTATGTCACCTCAAAGATGACCGGCTACAAGTTCTTGGCTGACACTGATATCTCCGGCAACCCCTACACGGTGGGTGCTCCGGCTCGTTATCGTGGTGAGACCTCATCGGGCAACAACCACCATGTGACCGATCGCAACTACGATATGCGTCTTGACGCGCCTATCGCTTCATATCGTTATCAGTACGGTCCGTGGCAAGATCACTACAGCTATGGTCGTCCTCCCGGATATAGCGGTTCGGCTGTTCTGCATAACGACTTGCAAGACTACATCACCTATGATGTAAACCGTCCAGGTCAGCTGGTATATGAGACCGATGGATTCAACAAGCCTTATGTCCAGCATGCGGCATACGGAAGCGGCAACGGTTCTTACTTCACGCAGACCGGTACCCTTCCGCGTAACTATTACAACGACGGAACGCAGACGGTCGAAGGCGTGCAAAACAACCCGCTTACTGGCTACTATGGCAAATACACCGAGTCGGGTGGCACCTTTGGCAGCGGCCTGAACAGCGTTGGATTAGTAGGACCTGCAGGTAACGCCGGTCTGAACGCTTCTGACTATACCTATCGCACGCAGGTAGGTTTGTCGGCTGCTACCACGAATAATTTGAACGGCAATAATGTGGCAAGTGTGACAGAACCTTTTGTTGCGGCGAATCTTGGCACAGCTGCCACCCATGTTGACGGTGGTGCTTATTGCACCTTGAAGGTACGCTTCATGGCGCCGACGCTCAGTTCGAACTACGAAGTTGAGATGGATCCGTCTGATCGTCCGCTTGATAGCGACGAATCAACGTGGAGTGCAACCCTTGCAGCTTCTGAGCTTCCGGGCGCGAATGCCGGAAGAAGTGCTTGGTATGGCGTCCCAACATCAGGTAGCACCGGTCGCGGCGCACAAGCCAACAACGTAATGAATAACGATGGCACGGTAAGCGCGCAGGGAGACGCTGAAAAGCCGCTCGAGTATAACGAGACGCCCTGGTTTGCAGCAACGCTTCGTGCGTCGAACCCCAATGGTACTGCCGGTGTTGGTGGACAGGGCGCCATCAACCATGGCCGCTTGGTGTTCGCCATTAATTTGCCCAAAGAAGTTACCTTCTTCGATCATGACAAGCTTATGGATAATGCCGCAGACGAGAACTTAAGCGTCTTTGAGCGTTATCTGGCTAACTACGAGGGCGACGACTATTCGTTCTACGTTGAGCGCACCTATAAAGATAGGCATACGGGCACCTTTGTGCATGAGAAGCTCACGCCAAAACAGCTGATTGCACAGGGATGGACAGTTAATATCACCTATCAGCCTGACTATGATGAGAATAACTTCACCAACAAAGACTATGGCAAACCCGATCGCGATGATCCTAATGATCTTGTGAGCGATGAGGCCATCAAGTCAAAGTCGCATGAAGGTGAGACCATCGTTATCGAGCTTGCTGCTCCTGATGATGCAACTGACGAGGAATTCGACAAGCATGACAACTTGCTTTCTGCATATTGGGCCGGCGTGCATCCGGATGGCTGGTTTGGCTATCAAGACGTCATCACGGTGAAGTTGCGCACGCGCGTTGATAACCTCGGTTCAGAAGACACGGCAACTGAAGGTGCCGTCAATGACGGTCGCGCAGTAAGCTATCAAGAGCAAATGAATACCATCCGTTCTTGGGATGGCGATATGTCGGATGCTTACTACACCTCTGAGGATCGTCAGCTTGAATGGATGGGTGATGGGGATTGGACTCACGCCTATTCAGATTCGTATGCTGACGAATCTAAGCGTGGTACGACGGCGTATAAAGATACGCGCCCGGCTGATCCGCTTGGCGAATATGGTGTGGCTGACTTCGCAGCTCAAAAACCTGCCCTGTTCCAGACCGCAAGTACGAAATACTATGACCGCGGCGCGTTTATTGACGTGGTAACAGGTGAAAACATCGATGCTATTGACTATGACAAAGATAGTCTCTATGACGACGTTTATATCTCTGCACGTGCTGGCTGGTTCCGCGTACGTAAGCCTATGGCAAGCGTTCGCGCTGATACTGCCATCCTGCGTCAGCCGCTGACAGACCCGCGCTTCCCCAACGTTAAGTTGGCAGAAGACGGACACGATGGCGGTTCTAACCAGTTCTATATCACGCAGGCCATCAATACTGGTGGTGCGGTGAACAGCTTTATTGTGGATTGGCAAGTGCCCTTCTGGTCAACGGGTGGCTCTTCGGTATCCGATGCGCCATTCCAGAGTACCGACATGGCAATTGGTCGCATTGAGCCTAACATTCGTCGTGTTCAAACTGGTGTTTGGGAAGTGCCCGGCGCTGAGTATAAGTATGTCAATGCCGCAGGTGATGAGGTAGAGGAAGGAACTGCTGGTGCTAAACGCGTTCCGGCGAACGAAGCTGCAGTAACTGAATCTAAGCTGCGCGTATTCGTCTATGTTCGCAAGGCGTCCACCAATCCCACCATCACCAACTCTGGCTTTGATGAGCAAAATGGTTCTACCTATCAGGATCATGAAAACTATGCGCTTGCAGGAACCGATGCTGACCGTGATTATTTCTACGGCGAAGATGACATTTCTGACCCGAATACGGCAGACAACGCAAAAGGCACCTGGCAGATGGTTGGTTCTACCACAGGTTATAAGGTCTCTGACAAGACCAACACTACCATCATGATCAACAATGGTGCCAACGAAGACGTCAAGCAAGTGCGTTGGGTTATCAAGGCAGTTGGCGAAGACGGCAATATCAATTCTGACTATGAGTCGCATCGCACAGCGGTACCGCATGGTTTCCGTTTGGCGGTTGACGCATTGCCGGACAACGACGCATCGCAAGATACCATCGACGCGACAGCTGGTTCGCAAGAGCCTGATGACGTGGATCCTGGCCGCCATAATACGGGTTGGGAATACTACACCATGTCAAATGGTGAATACATCTTGGATGACGATGGCAACAAGATCATCAAGAACGGCACCGTCATGCCTGATAGCATCACCAAGAATGCCGCAGGTATTTTGAGTCAGACGCTCATCAGCGAAGACCCGTCTGTTCAGCAGCGTCCTATTCCGGATATGCCGCTCTATAACATGACGCGCATCAATTCGCATCTGTATGCATCCGGCACTGAGGCTGATGGCATTGCGCTGTTGGCTGAGGGAGATGCAACCGAGTGGACCACCGCTTCGCACATCAACCACTTCGTCAGTGCAACACCGCGCTATGACGATACGAAATTCGTTGAAACCGAGCGTGACCGTGCGGGCTTCTTCCGCGATCCGGAGTTCCCGTTCTTGAAGCTTGATATGGTGCAGTCATACTTTACTGGTAGCTGGAATTCGTCATATTCATGGGTATCGAACGACTTGGCGATCGACCCCACCGGCTCGCGCATGCTTCGTTATCAAATTACCTTGACGAACTTATCAGCTGAGCAGGCTGAGGCGTTAGGTGTACAAGGCAAACCGCAGGTTGACTACTGTACCAACCCGCAAATTTCGTTGCTGTTCCCCTTCATTGAAGGTTACGGTGCAGCTTCGGCTTTGACATCTGATGGCTTTACCTATGTTCCTTATTCAGAGGCTTCGAAGTCAACTCATCCGTTGAGCTTGGATTATCGCTCAGATGCTGTCATTACGCGTGAACCTTTGCTTGGACCTGATGGCAAGCCAATGTATATGCTTGATGGTGATGGCAACAAGATTCCGGTCCTTGATGCTGACGGCAATCAGGTTATGGATGAGAACGGTGATCCGGTTTGGGAGATTCTCTACAACGATGTAGTTGAAGAGCCCGCCCACAACCTCAATAGCACCACGCCGATGTGGACATATCACATCGTAAATGTGTCGGATGACTTGCAGACGCAAACACCCGTTGATGAGCTTGGTTCATCTGATGCACAACTTTCCAATCCAAAGGTTGGCGGAGACCTTTTGGTGGAAGACAAGATTGCTTCTGCTACGTCGAAGTACAATCGCAAGTTCATGAACTGGCGCTTCTCGGGTCAGCCATATTCCGACGGCACTCCTCGTCGCGGTAGTTTGGACATGGGTCAAGCGGTCGTTATTGAGCTTTTGATGCCCATTCGCTCCGATGCTAACTCTGCATTGGCACAAGAACTTCTGCGTACAACCGGATATGGCTACAAAGACGGTAACTTTACCGGCTACGTTCCTGCTGTTCAGACGTCGAAAAACAAGGTTGCTTTGGAACGCGACTCCTTCGACGCAAACTTGGATAGCAAGACTGACCAAAAGATGATCACCATGCAGCTTGAAGCTATTGGCTTTGCAACGCGTGAGACCATCAGCCAATCGAAGGTGTCCACTACAGATCTGAATACGCGCTTTAACAAAGACGTAAACGGCCCGGCAGCAGCACCTGAAGGTTCGGACTACTCCTATACCTTGGATGCCATTAATGAAGGTGGCGACGAGGAGAAGGCAAATGGATACATCCGCACAGCATTTATGGATGTTATGCCGTATGTGGGAGACACACAGGTTAGTCAGCTGAACAACAAAGAGCCTGTTCAGCGTAATTCAACGTGGAATGGCTGGATGCAAGATCTTGATTCTATCGAGATGATTCTGGTTGATCCGCGTGACGAAGATAACCCTGAGGGTCGCGTGCTTGCAATTGATGGTAGCGAAGCAAGCGTGTGGGTAGGACCTATTGCTACGCGCGGATCGCAGTTAGTACCGCTTTCTGAAGCAGGTATAACGATGCCTTATTCTATGGGCGGAGATCCGTTCGAGCAGCGCAATATTATCAATTGGATGGCTGAGAAGAGCGATACTGATGCTGACATGACCACGATTAACATGGTGAATGTCAACACGCTTAAAGCCTATGTTGCAGCGCACCCAACCGAGGCAGATAAGCTGTTGAAGTCTATCCGCTTTGTCTGGGGCAAGCTTACCGATGACAACATCAACTTGCCGCCGCAAGGCTATGTAACACTGCAATATCGTTTGCATACCCCGCTGAACCTGCCGAAGTATACGGGTAACCTCACTGGAGATCCGATCTTCGACATGAACCTTGATATCACTCAACCGGATCTTAATCCTGATTTGGCTGAGCGTTTGGCCGAGGTAACTCAGTGGAACACCTACGCTCAACGTGTTACTACAAACGGTCGCATGAACGGAAACGATGAGCTTGTTGAGCTTCGTGAGGTAAGCCAGGCTGGTGTCTTTGTTAACGCGCCTGATGATCGTGGCTATCTTGGCGACTATGTCTGGATGGATCCGGATTGGGACGGCCTGCAAAATGACACAGCTGGTGAGACGGTTACCGACTCGCTCGGTCGTGAAACCACTTACCATAAGGCAGCAAACGGACGCTTCTTAATCTCTACTGACAAGACGGTTGACGATGAGACGGGGCAGTGGACGGGCTTGTACGGTGATGGCCTACATACTGCTGACATCTTGGAAGACGTCAACTTTGATGGCAAGGTTGAAGATCCGGGTATTAATGGCGTTAAGGTAGAACTGCTCAACGAGTATGGCTTGCCATGTAATCGTGACGGCGAAGTTGCCGTGCTGCGCAACGATGAGCTGACCAACTTCGAAGATGCTTGGGTTGTTGCCGATCCGCGTACTGGTGTGCCGCTGCGTAACGAACTTGATGGCTACATCGGTGCAACGACAGGTGAGCCGTACAGCTATGTGACCGAGTCTGACTACTACGACAACAAGGGCTATTGGATCTTGTCGAACTTGAAGCCGGGCAAGTATAAGCTGCGCTTCACCTTCCCGCGTGAATACTGCCAGTATTCACTCACGACCAAGATCACCGGTCCTGATGACGCGCGCAATCCGCTTTTGGTAACGCGCAACAACAACCAGATGGTTGTGACAACGCAAAACGCCATTGAGGTTAAGGCAGTAGAGTATGACAAGGATGCCTTTGAGGCAGGTCAGCCTGACTTAGTGCACCAGCGCTACGATGCTCGTGCCACCAGCTATGACGTGGGTATTGCTCGCCCGGTAACCTATACGGGTGTGGTATTCCGCGACGACATGTTAGATGACCAAACCGAAGAGGATCCCGATGACATCAACGGTGTTCTCGACTATGTCGGCATCGACATGACTGCTGCTGATCCGATGACGTCAGGCAAGCAGGAGCGTGAGCTTCGCCTCCAGAATATGCGCGTGACGGTGCATGAATATGATCCGTTGACAGACATGTGGAAAGACGAAGCGGCTATTGATGCTGATGGCAACAAGGCTCAGCGTGATTCGAATGCAAATGGCGAATTCAGCTTCCGCCTCAAGCCAGATAAGTACTATGTCATTACCTGCGAAGACTTGCGTCCGCGCTTGTTGAAGCCAACGGTGTATACGTGGAATGACGATGCTTTGGCGTTGCCGGCAGATGGCTCGAATGTATGGGACAACGACCTTCGTTATGAGGGCGGTATTGGTCAGACGAAGCCGTTCTTGGCGCAAGTGCCTACCAACGCTTCAGGCGTGGCGGTCATGGAAGACAACAACAATACATGGCTTGGATATCGCTATTATCGCAAGCTCGCCTTTGGCTGGGTTGATGGTACGAAGGGCTATCTGGGCAACTATGTCTGGAACGACGAGAACTATGACGGCATCCAAGGCTCGCTTGAAAGCGGCATCGGTGGCGTGCAAGTATCGCTTGAACAATACTGGTGGCGTCCGACTGGCCATGTCGGCGGCACGACGTCTTCTGACAACTTGCTTGGCCGCGGTGAATGGGTCTTGGTTCCTGCTGATAAGCAGCCAAACAACCTCGTTCAGTCAACGACACCATCCGGTCAGTATGTATTCAAAGGCATTTCTACCTACGTGGCTGACCCTGAAGCACCGCCAACAATGGCAGAGGACAATAAGCCGAAGTACTTGGCAGGATATCGTATCCGCATCGATCGTTCGTTGCTTAAGAATCATGCCCAAGACTGGGGTGTAACCTTGCGTAATAACGCCACCACCTTAAGCGAGACGGGTGACGTGATGGTGCCGGATGAAGAGCGTGACTCTGACATCAATTCGCGTGCGCTTATTACCGGACCGTTCGGTGGAGGAGTGGCATACTACTTCAACGAGGATGGTGCAGCCACTAACTACGATGACACGGCGTTCAACTCTATGATCGTTGTTGCCGGTGAGGTTACCGAAGACACCTCTGATGAGTATATTTCGGTAATTCGCCAAGGTGGCACGCTCATGCAATATGACTTGTCCACCGCAAATCGCATTGATCACTGGGATGCAGGCCTTGTTGAGGTTCCGCGCTCAGAGGTGACAGGTCGCGTTTGGCAAGACGATAACTATGACGGTCTGCAGGCGAAAAATGACGATGGCACCTATGCTGAAGATGAACCTGGCGTACCTGGTCAGGCTGTCATCATGACGCAGTGGTACTACGACCCGAACAACACCAACGAAGACGGTGTTAACGGCCATTGGTTCCAAAACGAAAGCTTTGGCGAAGACAGCCGTACCTCGCAGATGACATATGACGAGGAAGGCAATGCAACAGGCGTTTTGGCTCCTGTGGTAACCGATGGTGTGGCAAAAGATGGTGCGGTAACGGTACTGACAAACGAAGACGGCGAATATGTCTTTGATAATTTGCCGACAGCCTACACCAACGATAACGGCGAGCATTTCTTGGCTGGCTATCGCATTCGCCTTGCAAATCTCAAGGTGGAAGATGGTAATCACTGGTTGTTGACTCGCTACCATGCAACAGCTGAGGAAGACAAAGTTGGAGGCGCTGACGGCGCGTTGACGCTGGCGACCGACTCTGACGTGTCTGACACCTTTGTTGATACTGGTGCAGGCTTGCCGCTTCAAGGACGAGAGTTCTTTAACGCGAATGATCGCAGTGCTGGCACTCGTGCTCATGAAGGTCAGATCATCTTGGCCGACACAACCACTGACAGCCGCACTGGACATGGCTCTCGCGTGAGCGTTTCTGGTAGTGATGTTGCTACGGGTCAATCAGGCAGCGTGACCTATGACTGGTTGACGGCGCGCACCAACGAAGATGGCGAGCGCACGATAGCCGGCGGCGACGTTGGTGAGCTGCCAGCTCCGCAGCGTGACATTGTTGGCGTTATTTGGACTGATGCAAACAACGACGGTATCCAAAATGATGCTGACCCCGATGATCCGAAGTCTCAGGCAGAAGAGGGACGCAATGGCATTCGTGTGACGCTTGAGCGCTATTACTTCGATGATGCAAAAGGTGAGTGGGTACCTGACCCAGCATGGGGCGATTGGGAAGCTTATGAGCAGGACAACCAAACTGGTATTGGTTCTGACGAGGCTGGACATAGCCAGCTCACGGCTACCGGAATAGGACCGGATGGCGAAGAGCAAGACGGTGTATATCGCTTTGAGGATCTGTTCACGCAGACCCGTGTTGATAATCAAGGTGTGGTATATGCCTATCGTGTTCGCGTCACGGACCCGCAATACAAACTGAATGCATACTTGATTGCTAAGTATCAGCAAGGTGATGACTTCACCGTAGACTCAGACCTCGTACTTCGCAATGCTTACCTCATGGGTGATGAAGAGTATGACGTCTTGTTGGATACCGCTGATGCCACGTCAGTTCCGGCAAACCAAGTAAGTGCACTGCCTTCTCAAAACTCCAACCAAGACAAGGGCTTGGGCGTTGATGAGAGTAGCCGCTCTAAGCGAGCAGGTAATGAGATGGTAAACATGCTCTTGGATGCTCAACAGGCGTTTAGCCTTGCGCGCACAGGCTTGGTGAACTACGACTTAGCAAACGGCTCAGACCGTGCATACAACCATGGTGCGTTGCTTGATGTTCCGTTCCAGACCATTTCTGGTTACTTGTGGATTGACAAGAACTACGATGGTTTGCGCAACGACGAAGGATCGGGTCTGGCAAACAAGACCGTTATTCTTCGCACCTGGCTGTGGGATGAAGATGCTCAGAAGTGGATCACGCTTGAAGAAGCAGGCTTGGGTAGCGAAGGCTCAGTAGTGACTACAACGACTGACGCTGACGGCTTCTACTCATTTGAAAACCTGCTCGTTTCAACGCGCCGTGACCCGGTTGATCATGCCGATGATTACTCGCTACTGGGTTACACCGTAGAAGTACAAGGCGAGACAACCGAAGACGCAGAAGGCGTGCTTGGACTTCCGGTTACCAACTTATTAGTCAGCTCTGAGGTTGAGGATGCTGAAGGCAATACGGATGCTACCAACTCGAAGGTGCACCGCATTGATGATGCGACACTGACGCAAAATGTTGGATATGCGGATCGTGGAAACTATGCACTGGCTTGGTCTGAGCATAATACCGACGAAGATCGTCAAGTTCTGGATGGTCGTCTGGTCTTGGCTTCGGTCGCTGATGAGGGCACGCAGCCTGACTATCGCATTGAGGGCAATGGCTTGGCGTTTGACATCGCCTTTGGTATCGATGAGACGCGCATGAACGGCGGCTTTGGTCCGTTTGGTACCTCAACGGTTAAAGGTATCGTGTGGGATGATCAAAACTACGATGGTTTGCGTGACGTTCGCACCGATTTAGATGATCCGGATGCCATCTTTAGCATGCTCGAGCCTGCCGTACCTGGTCAGCCGGTCTATCTGGTGCAGTATTATCTCGACCACGATGGAGAGTGGGTGCTCAATACTCGCTTTGGCGATGGTGCGCCGCTCGTTGGTGACTTGAAGGCAACCAAAGACACCATTACCGTGGTGCATCCAATTGAAGGCATCGAATACAGCCTTGATGGAGTAACTTGGTATGGCGGCAATGCTACCCCGTGGCCGGCAGAAGAAGGCGTATTCACGGCTGATATGGGCGTAACTCCTGCAACGGAATTCGCCGTAAGCTGCCGTCGTGCAGACGAAGATGCAGCAGATGGTTATATCTACTGTGAACAGCCGATGAAAGTGTTAACGTTAGGTGCTGTTGGCTTCTATGGCGATTCAGGTGACTTCGATGTTGATGGCACAACCGCAACGCTTATTCGTACGCCAGGTGGCAATGATGCAGAATTTGGATGGGAATATACCCTCGATGATCCGACTTCTGACAATGCTGAATGGGTACGTCCTGACGAAGAAGGCAACCTGGTATTTAGCGGCTTGAATCCGCTTACCAACTACTCCATTACCGCACGCACTGCCGGTTCTGAGGTAGTAGCAGTAGGCGAAGCTGATGGTGCTGGCGAAGGCGGTGAAGGTTCTGAAGGCGGCGACGAGACGCCCGATAATCCTGATGATCCTGAAAACCCAGGCGAGATCGTAGAGCCTGGCGAGCCGCTTGCGCCTACGGAAATCACGACCCTTGCTGGTGGTGCCGGTAACTCGGTTGGCTATATCCCGGCCGGTTCAAACACGCCGCAGGTTTCAGTTATGCCTATGCCGCTTGGTGCACGTGGTGCAATAACAGATATTCAGGGTGTGTACACCTTTGCGGATCTGCCAAGCTTCGTACAGCTTAATGCTGATGGCCAGTGTGTACCTTATGGCACACCTGGTGCTGAGGACGATGTATATCTCGCTGGTTATAGGTTGACCTTGGGAACGACGCCTGCTGGTTTTGCACCGTCTCGTTTCCAAGTTCCGAATAGCCCGCTTCGCACGAACTCTGACGTATATCGTGACGAGGATGGCATGCTACAGCTTGCAGAACAGTTTATCGAAGGCGATGCTATTCGTTCGGATGGCTATGTGTTGGTGGGTGTTGCTGCTCAAAGTGGCGACGGTCATCAGTACGAAGACACCTACAACGGCATTACCTATGACACGCCGCGTCCGATGGATTTGCAGCGTGGTGGTGACGCTGGCTTGAAAGAGACTTCGCCTGCTTATATCGCAGGTACAGTTTGGAATGATGCCGATCAGAGCGGTACGCTCGATGAGAACGAGCGCGGCATTGCAAACGTGCCGATGAAGCTGACTCGTTACTGGTATAGCGTCAACGAAGATGGCGAAGAGACCTGGATCTATGATGCGGCATTCAATAACAACGAGGATGAGGATGCCTATGAGTGTGAGCAGCTGACGGCAGCTGATGGCACCTACAAGTTCGATGAGCTGGAGACCACTGGTTTGCAGGTAATCGACAACGAAGAAGTCATGGTGGTTTATGGTTATCGCGTCAATATGGTTGAGGTGCCGGCTGAGTTTAGCGTTACGGCAGCTAATGTTGGTGGCGATATCACGGTTGATTCGGATCTCAACGAAGCAACCACGCGCATGATGCCTGATGAGCCTATTGACGGCTTGGTTGTATTGGCTACGTTGCAATTACCGGGCGAAGCTGAAGAGATGCTTATTGACGGTCCGGATGGCGAGCGTTGGTCAATTGCAGGCATTAATCCGTCAGATAACAACGACGCTGGCTTAGTGCACTTCAACAGTGCAAATATTGCTGGTCATGTTTGGTTTGACCCCGAGCAAGATGGCTTGCAGACCGAAGAGGATGAGCGTTTGGCGGATCAAGTTGTTGTGCTTGAGCGTCGTTCGACTTCTGTTGCTGATGCTCTTGAGCAAGGATGGAAGAGCCGTATCACAGACGGTGCGCCTGGTTCAAACTTGAATGGTGCCGGTGAGCCGCTTGAGGCTGCAGAACGCTACACCGAAGAGTATGTGGATGATACGCCTGTTGTGCCTGAAGAGCCCAGTGATCCGGATACTCCAGACAATCCTGACGAGCCGACAACTCCAGAAGAGCCCGATGTTCCTGGTGAGCCGACTGATCCGAGCGAGCCTGGCGAGCCAGACACGCCAGAAGAGCCTGATGTGCCTAGTGAGCCGACCGACCCGAGCGAACCGACGGATCCTGTTGATCCTGACGAGACGCAGACGGTAATCCTGCATCTGGCACGTGCCTTTGCAATGGAAGATACGGCTGCTGGCGAAGATGCTGACGAACAAGAACCTCCGCTTGAGCGCTTGGAAGACGACGGCATTTTGCATGAAGGCGTTTGGACACAAGTTGCTACGCGTACTACGAACGAGGGCGGCGAATATAGCTTTGAGGGCATGCCGCTTGTTGATGAGCAAGGCAAACCTTATGAGTATCGTATTCGCATGAATAAGCCAGAAGGCACCTCATACGTTCCGATTCATGTGGGTTCTGACGACAACCTTGACAATGATTACGCACACCTTAACGTCTTAGGCGAGATAACTCCTGAGGAGCAAGGCGTAACCGATGTACTGAAGGTGATCGGTACGCGCAATGCAGGTCCTAATGCATACGGTCATGCCTACACCGTTCTGCAAAATGGCAGCTGGAATGCTGATGCTGGTCGTTCGGTTGACTTGGGTATCTACAAGCCTGAAGAGCCAGAGGAGCCGGTGGTACCTGATGATCCAGTTGTGCCAAACAACCCTGAGACGCCATATGCGCCGCAGACGCCGAATCCGCTAGAAGAGACACCGCTTCTGAAAGATTTGCCGAAGCTCATGAAGCTACCTAAGACTGGCGATATTTCGCTGTTGGTGCTCATCGCGTCCATTTTGGGATTGCTGTTGGCATTGGCTATTATCAAACGTCGCCGTGACGAAGAAGAGCGCGAAGAGGTGTAAGAGGCACGCTTCGTCCACTTGCTTGTAAGATAAATAACATACTTGCAAGCATGCGATAGGCCAAACAAAAGAGAGTCGAATCTACGAGGTTCGGCTCTCTTTTAGTATGGCGTGCCAGAGGCAGCGCGAAGCGGCGAAGCCGGCATCGCTTAGGTGCGGGCGACACTAAGAAAGAGGAAGATGTATGGTAAAGGTTGAGCCTTTGCCCGGCTGGCTGTCAACGCTGATCGAGCCGCCATGAAATGTTGCAGCATGTTTGGCGATCGCCAATCCCAGTCCGGTTCCACCACGTTCTTTTGAACGTGATTTGTCGACACGGTAGAATCGCTCGAAGATCTTATCTTGATCCTTAGGGCTTATTCCTATCCCCGTATCTTTTACGCGAATATATGCTTCGGGAGCATCCAGCTCACTATTAAGCCCTTCGGCAACGAGCGTTTTGCCCACCATAACAGTAACTTCGCTACCTCGATTGCTATATGCAATAGCATTACCAATGATGTTGCGAATAAGTTGATCAAGGAGTGTCGGGTTGCCAATGATTTCGGTATTGCTTCCTAAAACGCGCACGATGACTTCGTTTTTTTCTGCTAGTGGCAAAAGCGCTTCAGCGGCAGCTTTCGTGAGCGCAAAAAGCTCCACGGGCTCTTTACCGGCGTTTTCAAGTACCGGGTCATCAAGTCGCGAAAGGGTGAGCACGTCATCAATGAGCTCGCGCATATGCGTTGCCTCTTCGCCCATAACATGAGCAAATCGATGCGCGTCTTGTGCTGGAATGTTTGGGCTCTCCAAAAGCTCTGCATAGCCCGAAATTACCTGCAGGGGCGTTTTGAGCTCATGGGATACATTTGCGGAAAATTCGCGTCGCAGATTTTCGGCACGCGCCAATTCTTGATTCTGCGCCTCAAGCTGGGATCTTTGCGCATCAATGCGAGCTAAAAACGGACGCATTTCTTCGTAGGTGTCAGCTTCAAGAGGTGCGCTTATGTCAACTCGCTCAAGCGGCGCTACGAGATGACGCATAATCAATCGGGCAACAATGCTTGAGAATGCGGCAGAAATAATGAGCGCAACACAAAACGGAAACGCCAGAGATTCCGCGAACGACAGAATAGATTCGCGCTGTTCAGAAAGGCGCAAAATGCTGCCTGAATCAAGCTCAATTGCTGCATAAAGTAAATCTTGTCCTAAGGTATCCGAGTAACGCGCAAGTGCGCTTTTGCCTGTCTGAATTGCCTCAACCACCTCTGGTCGGTTCGAGTGATCGTCGCTTAAGTCGCCTTGGCTATCAAAGAGTACATCGCCATCCGCATCGATGAGCGTATAGCGAATGCCTTCATTGAATTGGTAGCGAAGTATTGCTAAGGCGTCAGCGTCGGGGTCGGTTGGTGTGAGATTTTCTGCATCAGGCGAAATAGTTGTTGGTGCGCCAGGCTCGGTGTGTGTTGTGGTATCAGTTGCTGAAGAAGCGGGAAATTGCGTGCTTGCCTCTGCAGCGTTGAGCGCATGTGCAGCATTTTCGGCAATCATTTCAAGGTGTTCTTCAGCTCTATGTTCGCTGCTGAAATAGAAGACAAACGAGAACACGCCACCAAAAAACACCATGATGAACAGCGAATATGCCAGAATCGTCCCAAAGATGGTTGTGGAGAGGCGTCGCGTAAAAATCTTGCGTGCCATTTTATTGTCCTCGAAGCGTATAGCCAATGCCGCGGATTGTTTCAACTTGAGATGCGGCCAGAGAGCTTACTTCGCCAAGCTTTTGACGAAGGGTTTGTACGTGTACATCAACGGTACGGGTATTGTCGGTAAAACTCCATTCCCAAACATGTTCAAGGAGTTGAGCGCGCGATAACACGTGGTTTTGGTTTTCCATGAGCATAATAAGCAAGCCAAATTCTTTCGGTGTGAGAATTACCTCGGTATCCTCTGCCCAAATTTTATGAGCCGCTTGATCAAGCTTGATTACACCGCAATTCAGCATCGCATCCTCTGCAGGCTGAGTAGGTGCATCATTTTGCACTTTTGATGCCCGACGCAAAAGTGCCCGAGCGCGACTGACAAGTTCCATCATGCCATAGGGTTTCGCCAAATAATCGTCTGCGCCAAGATCTATGCCGGTCACCTTGTCAATTTCAGCCGACTTTGCCGAGAGCATCATGACGGGGATATGTTCGGTGGCGGGATTTGCGCGAAGATCGCGCAAGATAGATAATCCGTCTTTGTCGGGAAGCATGATGTCAAGCAAAATGGCATCTGGCAGGCGCTGTATGCATGCTTGCTCAAAGTCGTCGGCGTTTGTAAAACCAACAACCTCAATGCCAGCTTGACGCAGAGCATACATCGTCAAATCGGCAATGTTGGGATCATCTTCAACGTAATAAATCATATTGCGCATTGTAGCTGAGATACTAAGCAATTGCTCAAGCTGTGTGTGATTTGTATCTTATCCAAAACGACCTGCCACATAGTCAGCTGTGCGCTTATCGCGCGGGTTTGTAAATAACGTTTGCGTGTCTTCGCACTCAATCATCTCTCCCATGAGGAAAAATGCAGTCTTGTCTGAGACGCGCACCGCTTGGAGCATGTTGTGCGTCACCATGATTACGGTAAAGCGATCCTTAAGTTGGGTCACTAATTCCTCAATTTTTGCCGTGGAAATAGGGTCAAGAGCGCTTGTTGATTCGTCCATCAAAAGCACTTCGGGTGAAACGGCAAGCGCGCGTGCGATGCAGAGGCGTTGCTGTTGTCCGCCAGAAAGACCAAGCGCGCTTTTGTGTAGGCGGTCTTTGACTTCGTCCCAGATAGCTGCATCACGAAGCGACTGCTCAACGATGGCATTAAGTTCTTCGCGATTTTTAATGCCATGCGTTTTTGGTCCAAAAGCGACGTTTTCGTAGATGCTCATGGGGAAGGGGTTTGGCTGCTGAAAGACCATGCCGACTCGTCTACGCAGGTCGTTGACGCCAATGTCGGTGCGAATGTTTTGTTCGTCAAGGGTGATGGTGCCCTCAATGCGGCAGTTGTCCACCAGATCATTCATGCGGTTGAGTGATTTGAGAAGCGTTGACTTGCCGCATCCAGAAGGACCAATAAGCGCGGTCACTTGGTTTTTTGGGAAATCAACCGAAATGTTTTTGAGCGCATGAAAACTACCATAGTAAAGGTTGAGATCCGACACGGCCATTTTGGCTATTTCTGGAGTTGTCGTCGCGTCAAAGACCATTTCAGGTGCACAAGCACGTTCAATAGTTGGACGAGATTGAAGAATTGCCGACATGCTTATAGCCTTTCTTTCGAGAGCTTTTTGGCTGCTGCGTTTGTAGTGGTGTTAAGCACAACCACGACCAGCAACAACACGACTGAGGTGGCATATGTTTCGCCAAGGTGAAGACCTTCGCTTGCGAGCACATACATATGCACCGCTAAGGTTCTGCATGATTCAAAGAGGGCGAAAATGCCTTCGCCACCAAAATCTGGAATTTGCGCGACGGTGCCTGCGGTAAAGAGCAACGCGGCAACTTCGCCGACGCACCGACCTAAAGCCAAGAGTACGCCACCGAGGATTCCGGGAAGCGCAGAGGGCAAAACGCAATGTATTACCGTGCGAACGCGTCCTGCTCCGAGCGCAAATCCTCCTTGTCGCAGGGATTGCGGTACCGACAAAAGCGCCTCTTCGGTGGTGCGCATGATGACCGGCAACACCATGATGGCAAGCGTGCATGCACCTGCCAACAAAGAGAGCCCCCAGCCCAATGCGGTGGTGAAGAATAAGAGTCCAAACAAACCATAAATAATTGAAGGGATGCCCTGTAAAGTCTCGGTGGTGATTCGCACGATGCGTACGAATCTGCTGGTGGAGCGCGCATATTCAACCAAATAAATGGCTGATGCAACACCAACGGGGACAGCCATGAGCAAGGAGAGCGCAGCCATGATGAGCGTGCTGATTAACGCTGGCATAAGAGAGACATTGTCTGAGGTGTACTCCCAAGCAAAGAGCGATGGCTTTAAGTAGGGCACACCTTGTACCAGGATATAGCCGACAACTCCAACAAGAGCGCAGACACTGAGAACAACGCCAATATAGGTGCAAGCTTTGAGAATTTTCGCACTCATGAGAGTTCACCTCGTTTCTTGATGGCGGCGAAGAGCAGGCTGATGAGCATGACCAATACGAACAAAACTACACCAGTGGCAACGAGCGCTTCTTTGTGTAGGTCTGCTGCATAGCCCATCTCAAGCACGATATTTGCTGTCAGTGTGCGCACACCACTAAAGATTGACTCGGGGATAATCGGCTGATTTCCTGCCACCATGACAACGGCCATCGTCTCGCCTAATGCGCGGCCAATGCCTAAAACCACTGCTGCCATAATGCCTGAAAACGCAGCAGGTACCATGATGCGAAATACCGCGCGTTCATGCGTTGCTCCAAGAGCGAGCGCGCCTTCGTAATAGCTTTTCGGAACTGCATCAAGGGCGTTTTTCGACACCGTAATAATGGTTGGCAAAATCATGATGCCTAAGATGAGCGCAGCTGCCAGCAGCGAAAAGCCATTGCCTGGAAGTGTTGTGCGAATAAGCGGCACCAAAACCATGAGGGCGAAAAAGCCGTAGACTACAGAGGGGATGCCGGCTAAAAGCTCAATGCCTGGTCGCAAAATGCGCGCGACGCCGGAAGAAGCGAAGCGCGAGAGAAAAATTGCGGTAAAGATACCAGTTGGGACGCCCACGATAATTGCACCGACAGTGACATAAATGCTGCCGATTATCATAGGGAAGATGCCGAACTCATCGGCTGTTGGTTTCCAAGTTTGCCCGAACAGAAACTCGGGTAGACCAATTTCTGCTAAGGCCGGAATGCCGTTAGCGAAGAGAAAAACGCAGATGAGAGCAACTGCAACGATGGAAAGTGCCGCTGCCGCGGTAAAGCAAACGTGCGCGGCGCCCTCTTTGAAAGATGTCTGACGCATGAGGTTTATGCTCCGTTTGGATTGGTTTGGTTAACACTTTGCTGCCATGAGGGCAGCTCACCAAAAGTTGTGATGTCGCCTGAAAATATGCGAGCTACTTCTTGGCTTGTCATGTCGTCAAGGGGGAGGTTCGGATTGACGATAACTGCTATGCCGTCGAAGGCGAGCGGTGTTGCAACAATGCCGCTGTCTTGCTCGGATTGGGTGAGATCGCGCGAGATCATGCCTATGTCGCAGGTGTGAGCACCTACCATGGCGATGCCGGTGGTGGAGTCAGATTGCTGCACCTCAATGGAGGCATCAGGATTGAGCTGCTCATAGGCCTCGGCGAGTTTTTCCATAACGCCTGCCACCGATGATGATCCTGCAATAACGAGTTTGCCACTCGGTCGCATGCTGGCTGGTGCCCGGTCATAATTAACAGGATCGTCTACGGCGCCTACAAAGTGCGCCTCTTCGATAATGGCTTGCCCTTCGGCGCTTGCGACAAAGCGCATGAAGTCAGCTTTGAGCGTTTGCGTTTCGTCTGCAGTGTCAATATCGTCAATGGGCTCATCGGTCACCAGCGAAAATGCGCGAAACACCTTGTAGCTTTTGTCTTTGATGGATTCGGTTGTAGGCACTACACCATCAATAGCGAGCGCTTTTACGGTGTCATTGAGCGAGCCGTAGGAAATGTAGCCAATAGCGGCGGGGTCACTTGCCACTGAAGTCATCATGACTGCAGTTGAATTCGTTACGACGGCAGAAGGCGTAATGGTATCTACTGTCTTACCATTGAGTTTCGTCTCAAGACCAAAGAGCGAGGCGAAAGCGCCGCGTGTGCCAGATCCATCTTCGCGAGAATAGACAGAAATGGTTTCGTTCTCTAAATCAGGCGAAGTGCAAGCAGAAAGTGCGAAACTGGCAAGCAGGGTGCTTATAAGAAGAGCTACAGCGCATTTTGGAGTGCGCGTTAGCAGGTGCGAAATAGCGCGCCGGAAAGATTTATTTGGGTGCATAGGCTGATCTACCACGCGTCGTGTTCCTTTCAAGGTAGGTACAAAGAAAGCCTATCTATAAAGGATGGCGGTGGTTTGTAAAGAAAAGATCAAGTATGGGCAAGCATCTTGCAAAGCTTGCGTTTGTGCTGCTTACAGTGCGTCGGTGAATCGCAAGTTCATGTCAACGGTCGTTAAGATACCCGCAACACTTCCCGTACCGCTGAATTGCCACATGACGAAATCCATCTGAGCGGTGGGGTGGGGCTGACCATATTCGGCAAGCCAAACAGGAATGCCTTCAAGTTCGTTTAAGTTGTAACGGAGCAGATCCATGCGATTGCCGTAGATCATTACCTCGTATCCGCCCTCTTGTATGCGAGCACAAAATGCCAGCGCACATTGGGTAAGCGTTTCCCGATCGAGATTGTTAGCTCGAGCGTTGGCTTCAGCTATTGATTCGTGATCGAAGGCTACTGGAAGTTGAAGTTGGCGTCCGTTGAGTTGTTCAAGTGCCAAGTCGGCTTCTTCCTGGGCTTCTTCAACTGTTGTTGCTTGCGAAAAAAAGTATGCTCCACATTCGAGTCCGGCAGCTTGTGCGCCATCCAAGTTAAATTGGGCATTGGCATCTGCAAACAGGCCGCCTTCGGTGTATCCTCGGTTGCCGAGCCTGACCATGGCAAATGAGATGTCATCGCCTGCAACTGCGTTCCAGTCGATGCTTCCTTGTAGTTCAGAAACATCAATGCCGAGCTGGGATTTAACCTCGCCATTTTCCGAATAGACGAAACGACCGTTTTGTTCAGTCATGCCATCCCAATCATAGGGCGATTCGTAGACTGTGACGTTCGGTGTTGCAGCAGTGCTGAGATTTGAAGACTGGCACTGTGTTATGTTCGTAGTAATGACGGCAACAAGAATGGCAAAAACAGCAAGAGCGGCCAGCGCAATAATTGATTTGCGGCGCGTTGCTTTTCGCTGCCGTTCAACAGAAGTGTTTTGGAATTGCGTTGTTTGGTAGGTTGGACGAAGGTGTGGCGCGCCATTGTTTTGTACGGCGCGGCTGTGCTGTGCATGACTGTGGAGCCTGAAATCCTTCATGCGGGTATCGTAACAGATCAAACGAAATGGTAAGGTTGCAAACCTATGACGAATAGGGCAAGCGTACCAATAAGATCGACCCGCCAAAATGAGCGGGTCGAGTTTTGCTTGCTAGTATGTGGTGCTATGAAGCTGGTATTTTAGGATCAGCGTTGTGGGGCTCGCGCTATGAGCTCAGTATTGACGCCTTACGCTTTGTTGTTGCCTTTTGAGCTCTTACGGTAAAGCGCGATGAGAATGGTCGCTGCTGAGCTGGCTACAAAGATTGCAGCTACGATAAGTATTCCTAAAGAGTCGCCAGTTTGCGGAAGTGTGTCGGCGCTTTCGCTTATGGCAGAAGAGCTTTGTGCGGCAGTGTCACCAGCGGTTTCGGTAGTGGTGCCAGGGTTGGGGGTAGGCGTGCTTTCGCTTTCGCCTGTGCCACCTACGGTGTTGTCGTCACCTGCGCTGCCCGTGGTGTTGTTGTTGCCTGCGTCACCCGCGACCTCATCGTCCGCGCCGTCACCTGCGCCACCTGTGATGCTGTCGTCATCGCCTTCGCCACCCGTGGTGCTGTCGTCATCGCCTTCGTCATCTGATACCGGCGGTTGCACATTTTCGTCGCTTCCTGCCAAAACATCATCGGGCAAAGTAGTTAAAGTTGGCGTGTACAGCAAGTTGATGACGTTGTCTTCAGGAGACGTGGTGACCTGAATTGATGAAGGAAAACTATCTACAAACATCAAGTTATCAAGCAATACTGCGTGATCAGCGCCTTCGACAAATCGATTAAAGCGCAAATTGTCTAATTGGTATTCACCAAGTTTTGTAAAGCGAACAGGATCGCCGTTAATGTCAACTTGATCGGAGTCAAGTGATTGATAGGTTACGCCATCTGTTTCTTGACCTTTGCTCATGATGTAATAGTTCACGGTAGCTGAGTTGTTTTGCGTTGCCATGTAATGGAGCTGCAAGTTGTTTTCATCAGGGTTTTCGCTCAAGGTATAATTCTCTGACCAGCCGTCAAAGAACATATAGCCATCAAGATCTTGCACATAATCCCACGGTTCAAACTGCTCGCCAACCGCAAGCCCATCGAATGTTTCTGTTTTGATCAGGCGCATGTTTGAAGGATGGTCGATTGTCTCGTCAAAAGGAATTATTTCGCAGTAATAAACCGTGAGCGAGGTTGTCTTTGCTGCGACTTCGCCTTGGGTCGGTGCGTTTTGAGATTCGTCAGCATTAGTGCTTGCTGCAGACTCTGTGGAGGGCTCTGCTGTGTCCTCTTTCGCTAAAATTGCGTGCGCAGTAAGAGGCGATGCAGCCAACGTAAAGGCCAATATGCCAACTAAAGTTGCTGTTTTTGTCCGCGACGAAATGCGAGACAAACGAGCAGATAGAGATTTCATCATAGAATCCATTCTAATAAGGTAAGCACGAGCGTGGTGCAATAGGTGGCTGCAAAAAACTGTTATGCGAGCTGCGCCATCAGTTGTGATGGAGAAAGCTTTGCGTGCGGTAGGTGTTCGCTAGTAGTGCAATTGCTCGTGCCAACGATGGTTTGAAGCATGTTTTTCTTGCTTCTGAAAAGAGGGCAAATCCTTACAAAAACAAGTTCGAATTCATGATCGAACTAACATACGTGCCCAAGTAGCGAGTAACGAAAATGCGATTCGAAGCTGCAAAATGCAGCTGATAGAATGTACTAAAAATGGGACAGTTACACAAGATATTTGATGAAATTATCTCCCGGAAGAGCAAATGTACATAATTTCTTAACAAAAGTTCATGAGTGTAATAAAACGCATAAGCCAGCAGCCTTTAAGGCGCTTACAATCTTGGTTTTATGGTCGCAATTACGCATGCGGTTGGATGCTTAAAGTTGAACGCTCAAACGGCATCTAAAGTTCGTCAGTATCAAGCACGATAGTAAAAGGTCCGTCGTTGGTAAGCGTTACTTTCATGTCGGCGCCAAAGCTTCCCGTAGCGACAGGGAACCCGTCTTTGCACACAAGTTCGATGAAGTATTCGTAAAGCTCATTTGCAAGTTCGGGAGCTCCAGCGTCAATAAACGATGGCCGATTTCCCTTTTTGCAATTGGCATAAAGCGTGAACTGCGATACCACCAATACTTCGCCGCATACATCTGCAAGAGAACAGTTCGTTTTGCCCGCTTCGTCCTCAAAAATACGAAGGCGCGAGATTTTGCTCCATAGACGCTTTGCGGTTTCTGCGTTGTCGTCGTGCCCAACTCCCAGCAGAATTAAAAGCCCTTGGCCGATTTCGCCAATGACCACATCTTCAACTTTGACTTGTGCGCAACTTACGCGTTGAATAACAGCTTTCATAGTGTGGGCGAATCCTTTTAGTTCTTTTAGTCGGCGTCCTCTGCATAGCGCGATAGGAGGTGATTGGCAAACCGTGTGCGTACCAATCGCGTATGAGCTAAGCGAGATGATAGCAGATGTGAACTGCGAAGACGCGATTTTATCGTGCGCGAAGGATTTGTCCAGGCGTCTTTTATGTAGCGAATAGTGTTGAGGATAGAAACCATAGGGTCAGTTTGAGGCACAGGTTTACCTGGGCAGTTGCTTGTTGAGGGTGCAATGCTTTCGGTTGCGCACGTGTTGGCTTTGCGACGTTCGGCGCGCTGACGCATCAGGTTGAGCGCCCAGACAATTGCAGCACCCACAAGGGCAAATCCCAGATCGAAATTCATTAAATTCATGGCTGGCAGTGGCACGTCTAACGTAAGTGGACCGCGTGCAATAGCTAAAAGCGAACCTGCCATCAGCCCGATTATAAAGAGCATGATCTGTGGACGATAGTGCTCGAGGCATCGCCTGATGACGCGAGTAAAGAGCAACAGTCCGCAGAGTGCGCCAAGAGCAAATACGCCAAGTATGGCAAGGTAAGAGAGGTTGAGGCTAAGAGTTGCGCGAATGGCTCCCATGATGGGTGCATATAACCCAAATACCAACAGCAACGTAGAGCCAGAAATACCAGGTAGCACCATGGCAGATATAGCCACCATAGCCGCAATGAAGACATAAATTAAGGTTTGAGGGGTAAGCGCGTCGACGGTGAGCTTCACGCCTGAACCAACAACGGGGCTTGCCAGTGTTACGAGTGCGACCAGACAAAATCCAACTAAGGCAAAAGCCCAAGCGTTACGTACGCCGCGCAAATCGTGTTTGTGCTCGTTTACGATAAAGGGGATAGAACAGGCGATAAAGCCCATGAACAGCGAACTGACTGCATAGACGTGGTTTTCAAAAAGGCTTGAAAACGCAATAGCAGCCAGACCAAAGCCAACAAGCCAGCCAACACCAAGCTTCACCAAAAAGCGCAAAGCCTGCATGCGTGCAGGGCGAGTCCCGTGCAGCACATCGTCGATAGAGGTTATGAAACGATCGTAGAAGCCCAACAAAAATGCGATGGTGCCCCCGGAGACGCCCGGGACACTGTCAGCAAGTGCCATGCAAAAACCGCGAACAAAGTTGGTAATCATAGGTAATTTCCTCATAATTATACTTTAGCGAGAATAATGAGTGCATAGCTTGCCAGCCGTCGGCGCACTTGTCTATGGTCTTCACAACTCTTGCTTCGCGTCTTCGCAATATCCTCAAAAATTCTGTCAATTTGGTAACAGGCATACGGGTTGTATTTCAAATACGTGAAAACATTTTGCCAAGCGTTGCGTATGAGAAAGTGAATGCGTAAGGTGATTTCAGACAATAAAGATGACCGAAGGAGTAATCCATGGCAAATCAAACCCCTGCGCAAGCTTCCACACAAAATGCTGCGCAAACCACCACGCAAACCCCCACGCGCATAGGCATTTTTGGCTACGGCAATCTGGGCCGTGGCGTTGAGGCTGCTTGTGCTCAAAACGATGACCTTGAATTGGTTGCAGTGTTTACGCGACGCAACCCCGCCGATCTCGAGCTGCGCACTGAAGGCGTGCCGGTCTATTCTGATGATGCGCTTTCTGCACATACCGACGATATCGATGTTTTAATCTTGTGCGGCGGCAGCGCCAATGATCTCCCTCGCCAAACGGCAGCTTGTGCGGCTTTGTACAATTTCGTCGACTCCTTCGACACTCATGCAAAGATCCCGCAGCACTTCGCCGAGGTCGATGCTCAGGCACGCGAAGCAGGTACAGTTGGCGTTATTTCTGCAGGATGGGATCCGGGTTTGTTCTCGCTTGCGCGCGTTTATGCGGGTGCAGTGTTGCCCGAAGGCCATGATTACACCTTCTGGGGCCGCGGTGTTTCCCAGGGTCACAGCGACGCAATTCGCAATATTGAAGGCGTTGCGGATGCGCGTCAGTACACGGTGCCCGTTCCGGCTGCGCTCGAGGCGGTTCGCAACGGCGAGAACCCAGAGTTGACGACGCGCCAAAAGCATACGCGTGAATGCTATGTTGTGGCTGAAGAGGGTGCCGATCTGTCCGCCATCGAGCAGGCCATTGTTACGATGCCAAATTACTTCGACGAATACGACACCACGGTAAACTTCATCAGCCAAGAGGAGCTTGATGCAAACCATGCGGGTATTCCGCATGGCGGTTCGGTGATTCGCTCTGGCAATACTGGCTTTGATGGCACCACTAATCATGTGGTTGAGTTTTCGCTCAAGCTGGACTCAAACCCTGAGTTCACTGGCAGCGTTTTGGCAGCTACCGCACGTGCGGTGCATCGTATGAGTGTTGAGGGTCAGACCGGTTGCCGTACGTTGTTTGATGTGGCGCCTAGCTATTTGTCGCCGCTGTCTGATGAGCAGTTGCGCGCGACGATGCTCTAAAAACGAGCTTTCAAAGTGTCGCTCTAAGTTGCATTTTGTGCGCCCGCCTTGGTGTGGGCGCATTTTTTGTGTGAGCCGAGGTGTTTGTGGCTCAAGCTGCTACTCAAGTCACTACCCAAAGCGCCACTCAAGTTTTTACTCAAACTACTATCCAGGTCTTCATGCGCATGAGGTCGTTTTTTTGTAAGAAATTTGCAAGTTGTGGCTGGAAAAGTGCCCTCGTCGGTGAATTCGGGCGCAAAATGGCTGGAAAAGTGCTCTTGTCGGGGTTTTCGACCCTAAAAACACCTTTGATTTCACCGACTAGAGGCATTTTCCAGCCACAACCTCTGATTTAGTGACGATCTGCCAATCAAAGCGCATAGCGATCGCGCGATGAGGGCGCGTTGTGCCTCGTCGCAGGCGCGAGGTGCGCAGCAGGCGCAGCGGGCTTGGCGGACTCGGGGCGCGCGGCTGGCTTGGCGGGCGCGGGGTCTGCGGCAGACGGCACGAACTCCGATGTAGAAGATTCTGCGCAGGTCAGCTCGCGTTGACGGCGATGCCACTCCATCAAAAAGAGCACGCAATCGGTTCGATTTCGCACACGAAGCAACTCAATTTGCTGGTCAAACGTCTCGGCATTAATGAATCCTGCATGAGCCAGTTGCTCAACCATAGTCACATCGCCTTCTTGAGCAACGCGCTCCATAGCCTCGCGTTTGCGCTCTAAAAGCATTCGCACGAGCGTGTCACGCGTGGTTTCGGTCAGGCGAAACGGTGTCGCAATGCGATGGAGCATGCCCCCTAAACGATCCGGCAAGTTTTTGCCCGAGGTAAGCAGTTCGTCATAGCGGGCGAAATCAAAGGGGATGCCATCCCTTGGGTTGACCAAAAAGCAACTCAAAAGCTGATCAGCAGAAAGGTGTACGATTGCGCCGGTTTGTCCCAGCCGACATATTGCGTACTCAAAACATCCCTGCCCGACAGAAGTGACGCTTGCAGGAATTTCTACTGGCGCCTGGAGCGTGCGTGACCAAAAACAATGCTCCCCAATAGCCTGCAAGCCTTCTGGCAACGTTAGTGAAACTGTGCCACGACATGCATTTTCGCGCTCGATAATACGCACGCTATCAGGCACGATAAGTGTTGCTGGAGCATGTGGTAGCGCGCGCACTCCAATGCGCGTGAGTGGCATACCTGATACATTTTTGGGCAACATGAGCAAATCGGTCGGCTGTGGTGGTGCAATAAAATCCGCAACCGCCGCGTTCACTTCTTCGCTCAAAGATGGAACTTCGTCCCTATCGTTTTCGCCGCGAATAACCGCTGCGCGAACTGCAGCAGCTTCCGAAAAGCGCTTCGAAACCGATGCCGGCGCAGGAGGACCTGCCACCAAAACAGCTTCACCATCGATGAAGTCATACCAGCATCCATCCTGTTCAAGCGCATGTTGACCAGCCAAGCGAACGCCGCGCCTGTACAGCTGATGGTATGCGGGGGCGCATGCCGGGCAGATCCACACTGCATCATCGAATGTCTTTGCAATTACGCGCGTAAGCCGCTTTGAGCAACGCACCACTCGCGGCATCTCGCACCCTTGCGCAAATGCTGCCGAGCCAATCTGGGTCACCGAATCGGAGATAGTGATCTGCTCTGGATAAGGCGAAGCCAAAAAGACCAGCTCATCGCCTTCTTCGCCACGCTTATAGAGCGAACCATTGTCAACGTAATATGTCTTATTTTGCGGATTGATGGCGTATTCGCGACGACAAAGTCGCGGGGATACTCCTGCTAAGTCGCAGACTTGTTCGCCCAAAACTTCCAGGTCAGCGCCCAGATAAACGCACGTTGCCGAAAGCGCGCCAAAAGCACCTGCGCCAATGGATCGCACACTGTCCGGGATTACCAACAAAGAAACGCCGACCCCTTGCACGAGCCTGCGCGCGAAAGCTTCAGCGGCAATTCGCACCACGGGAACGCCTCCAATGGAGGAGGGAAGGACAACGACGAGCCCCTCTCGCGCATCAAGCAACTCGGCAATTCGTCGCAAGTTCACGCCGCAAAGCGCCCAGCCTTCATTATCGTGTCGAACACTAAATAATGACTGCAGCTCTTTATCAAATGCAGAACTATCAAATGCAGAACTATCAAATGCAGAACTATCAAATGCAGCGCCGGTATCTGCATTTGCGGCGGCACACGAAGGATTGGTTGCGTCGGCGCCTTGATTTTGAAGGTGATGTCGAACCAATTTTGCGCGTTCGACCAGCTCTTCGCGACGCTCATCAGATATGCCCATCCCTAGCACGCCAACCGGGTAGAGATCTCCGTCTGTTCCTTGCTCAAAGCCCTCAGATGGTCCTTTTGCCCAGTCTTCATATGGCTCAAGTTGAGGCGCCCATACTTCGCCTTCGATGGCTTTTCCGCCGTCGACAATATTGACTTGAGATTGACTAAGTTCGTAGGTTGCCTTGTGCGCCTGCTTAAGCAACTCGTAAGAATTGTCGGTGGAACTTTGATATGCGATCTGACTGATATCCATGATCGTATCCATCTTTCATCTGCGTCTATATGAGAACTAGGCGAAACCAAACCAAGCAATTATTACAAAAAGTTAGATGCATAGTAACTTCTTGTGCGGTCTGTTTACCCGTTCTTGTGCACATGCTACACTTTGCTCACGGTTTCAACAATGGTGCATCAAAAAGCAGCACAAGGAGTAAACCATGTCGGCAGAATTGTTCGACTCATACGCTCGCCAGGCACTCGATATCGCAAAGAATTCCCTTCTCGTGAATCTTCGCTTTATGAATGCCGCTTTTTCGCGCCTCAAACCGTTTCCTGTTTCCGGGGCAACCTTGGCAACCGACGGAACGTATCTTCGCTACGACCCACAAAAACTGGCTCAGCTCTATGCCGATGACCAGGCAGAATTGACGCGCACCTATCTGCATATGGTGCTTCATAACACCTTTTTGCATCTCTATCCTGGCGCGCATGCCGACGAACTTTTATGGGATTGCGCGTGCGATATTGTTGTCGAACTTGCCATATCTGATCTCAATCTGCCGGCGCTTCAGTCTGCTCGCGTGCGGCACCAAAACGCAACTGCCGCGCTCATAAAAGCAGCATTACCGCTGGTCACCGCGGAAACACTGTATCGCTATCTCGCGGAACAACGAGACGCCGGGCACTTAAGCGATGCTGATATTGCGGCCATGCGAGAGCCGTTTTATGCCGATGACCATGCGGTTTGGCACATTATGCGCGTCGAAGAAGAGGCTGCGCGTAAAAAGCAGCATGAAGAGGTGCAAGAGGATCCCGACGGTGCTGGCGCAGATGCGGCAGGTAAAGCTGCGAGCGAAAACGGCATCGATATGGCCATGCCGCCTGAAGCCAAGAAAGTCAAGCAGACGCGAAAATCTCATCAAGCGATGGACTCAGACGACGTATTCAAAAAAGATGCGCCTGAGGAGGCAAGAGGCGTGCAAGCAGGCCGTTTCGCCGACTCGATCACGCTGGATCGTGCACGCGACCAATGGAAAAATGTCGCGTACGAAATGGGTGTCCAGCTTGACTCTTACTTGCAGCTTTGGGGCACGCAGGGCTCCAATCTCTCTATGAACTTGCGTTCGGTAACGCGCGAAAAGCAAGATTATCGGGCGTTTTTGCGAAAGTTCGCCCGCATGGGTGAGCAAATCCGGGTCAACGACGATGAGTTTGACTACGTGTTTTACTGCTTTGGGCTTGATCGCTATGGTAACTTGCCGCTAATCGAGCCCTTGGAATATGTGGAAGAGAAACGCATTCGCGATTTTGTTATCGCCATAGACACCTCGGCTTCCACAAAAGATGGCCTTGTTCGCAAATTCATTGAGAAGACCTACTCTATCTTGGCTGATGAAACCAGCTTTTTCGCCGATATGAACGTGCTTATC
The DNA here is from genome assembly GCA_003612515.1 of bacterium D16-34. Lineage (GTDB taxonomy): Bacteria > Actinomycetota > Coriobacteriia > Coriobacteriales > Eggerthellaceae > Xiamenia. Next base: position 240,958 of record RAZB01000001.1, on the reverse strand, counting down.
ATCCAGTGTGACGCCGCAGTTACGCAAGTTACGCGCATAGGATCGCTGGCTGACCTTAATGCCTATATTGACACCCTGGAAATTCAAGGGTTGGGTGGCACCGATTTCCGGCCGGTTTTCGCCTATGTCGAAAACGCCCTGGCAACTGGCGAGTTGACGAACTTAGGTGGCCTCATTTATTTCACCGACGGCCATGGAACCTACCCAAAGAAAAAGCCTGATTTTGATACTGCTTTCGTCTTTGTTGACGAAGGGATTGAAGAGGTTCAAGTACCGCCCTGGGCAATGAAAGTTGCCTTAGAGGAAACGATTATTATGGAGGACGATTCATGAATATTCGCCAAGCAAAAGAACAGATCAAAAACGCCATGCGTGCGTACTTTTTGAAGGACGAATATGGCAACTATCGTCTTTCAACACCGCGTCAGCGACCCGTCTTTTTGCTCGGTGCGCCTGGCATTGGCAAAACTGCCATCATGGAACAAATTGCACAAGATCTTGATGTGGGATTTGTCTCGTATTCGATGACGCACCATACGCGACAAAGCGCTCTTGGCCTGCCTTTTATTGAGAAAAGGGTATACGACGGCGTGGAATATGACGTCTCTGAATATACCATGAGCGAAATTATTGCCGCCGTGTATGACAGCATGGAGGCAACGGGGCGCCGTGAAGGCATATTGTTTTTGGACGAAATCAACTGCGTGTCCGAAACGCTCACTCCCGCCATGCTGCAGTTTTTGCAGTACAAGGTGTTTGGTCGCCACCGCGTACCTGATGGCTGGATAGTTGTTACGGCTGGTAATCCACCTGAATATAACCGCACTGCACATGATTTCGACATCGCAACATGGGACCGCCTCAAGCGTATTGATGTTGAGCCCGACTATAATGCTTGGCGCGATTTTGCCGTTCAAAGCGGAGTGCATCCGGCCGTGATCACGTATCTCGATATTGAGCGCGACCACTTCTATCGCGTGGAGACCACCGTCGATGGCACTTCATTTGTTACTGCGCGCGGGTGGGATGACCTCTCAGCCATGATGAAACTCTACGAGGAGCAGGACATTCCCGTGGACGAGCTGCTTATTGAGCAGTATGTGCAAAATGGCGAAATCGCAAAACGCTTCAGCGTCTACTACGATCTCTTTACGAAATATCGTGCCGACTACCAGATTGATCGCATTTTGGATGGAAATGCTGATGAGACGGTTGTTGAGCGCGCACGTGCAGCCGGATTTGACGAGCGCGTTTCCCTTATGGGCCTGATTACTGATGCGCTCAGCACGCTTTTGAAAGAGGTGGTGCTTGAGGATCGCGCCGCTGCATACACGTTCAATGTCTTGACGGAAATTCGCGACGAAGCCCAAGCAAACGAAACTACAGCCGACGTGCTTCCGCTCATTCGTGCTAAAGCTGCCGAGATACAGCGCAAAATAGAAGTTGAGCGCAATGCCGGTCTGCTCTCAGACGAGCGCTATGTGAGCTACGAACGCACGCTGGCCTTGCTCGATCAAGCCATGCGTGCTGAAACCACTGGAGGTGCAGGTGTTGCTCTCTCAGCCGTGAAAGAGATGTTTGACCAGGTGTTGGATGCGCTCGATGTGCACATTGCTCAAGCGACCTCGGCTCTCGATAATGCCTTCAAGTTTGTCGAAGATGCGTTTGGGGACGGACAAGAGATGCTGCTTTTGGTGACTGATCTTTCGGTTAATCGCTACGGCATGGCCTTTATCAACGACCACGGCTGCGAGCGCTACTTTACGCATAACCAAAACTTGTTGTTCTATGAGCGCGGCACCGACTTAGTTGATCGCATCAATCAAGTAAGTGTCGAAGAGGACGAAGACGAGCGCTAGCGCCGGCCGCCACGACGCCCGCCCGCCGGCCGCCGGCGGGAGGTTGAGCCTGCGACCAGCGGTTTCTTGCGACCAATGAAAGAGGCCGAGAGTTTTTGGGGGTTTTGGCTGGAAAAGTGCCCTCGTCGGGGAATCTGACAGCAAAATGGCTTAAAAAGTGCCCTCGTCGGTGATTTCGGCTTTGAAAACATGCGGTTTTCCCCGACAAGGGGCAATTTCCAGCCAAAACTCGGTTTAAACCTGCAAGATTGAAGCGCCTTTGCGACAAAACCCCAGTTCACACATTTTCGCATGGGACTCTCGCGATCAAAGTTAGTATCGTCGCGAAAAAAGAAGCCGTTGGTTCTCACGAAAGCGTTGAGATTGAGGTCGCAATCGAACATGAAGATGGTGCGCAATTTGGCCTGCAACCTTTTCGAGCTCAAGGGGATTGCTGGCTTGTCGTTGCGTTACGACGATTATCTTATAGCCCGCTCGGCTCAGGGCGTTGCGTCGAATTTCATCATGCGCTTTTTGCTCAGGCGTGAGATGATATGAGTTGGAGTCGTATTCCACAATAAGCCGCTCTGTTGGCCAGTATTCATCGGCTACGTAAAAAGAGCGATCAGCAATCTTTTTGACATGCCTTGCGAGGGGGATTTGATAGTTAAGCCGTGGAGCGGGCAGATTAAAGCCCCCTAGCCGATAAGGCAGTGTGAACTTCATCGCTAAAAGTGTTTCTTGAGGGGATGCTGAGTTTTCTAGCACATATGCAAGTGCCTTAGAAAGTTGGCCGCTTCCTCGAAAGGCGCTATGATGCTGGGCGCATTTGTGAAGCCGGCGGAGGTTGGTGATCGGGTCACGCCTGATCAGTCCAGCATCTTGTTGCCCTGTAATTGCGTATGGGTCATGAAATGCGCTTGAGCCATAGTATGCGTATGAGCCACAAAAGCAAAAGGCGAAGTAAATGAGATCGTGCAGAGACATTTCATGTGCAGCTTGAAGAAGTGATAGTTCAGGGCTTGCTACATAGACATTATTTGTCGCTGAATGAAATGATTTGTTTGGATAAGCGTATTGGGATACATGCGTTTTTGTGCCTGGTATTGATCGCGCGTCCTTTTTTGAAGTAACCATAAGGTGGTATGGCCGCGATAAAAATGGCATGAAGCACTCGAGATGATCGACTATAGATGTCGAAGGCTTGCATGCGGAAAAGAGAGTCTTGTTAAGCGCGATGGGCGCTGTGTTATTTGGCTTTGCGTAAAGCCACCATTCACACGCGCTTTGTCCATACAGAATAGCTTTCATAGTGAAATAGCTTAGACAACAATCGGTGAGAAAAATGCACGGCGATAAGACGGGCATTGATCAAAAAGTCGCATGCTTCTTATGTGTTTACAACAAAACTAAAGGTGGATATTACCTTGAGTTCTTGCAAATCAAACATCAATCAAACGTGGCTTTAATATAGATATAACACCAGTTCAGAATGTGAATTTGCTCGGTGATAATTCGCAAATTTATTGTAAATCTACTGTCTTTTGTTGGGCTTCTTGCTATACTAAAACTCCCTTCGGGCGAAAGGTTGTACAGACTGAAACGACCGACAGATAAATCTGTGGGAAGTTGCTACCTATGGGAATGTACCACCTGCGAGAATGTACTACCTGTTTGATTGTGATACTTGTAGGAATGCACTATTTAAAGGGTCGTGCTGATTGCAGGATTGCACTGATAGATCGCTCGTTAAAATTGCCACGTCGCGCATCCAATATGACTGCGCTGTACTCAAAATTATTTTGATGCTACGAATGAGCCTACACAGAGGTATGCCATGATAGATGAAATCCAAGTTGAAAACGTCGCACTCATCCGCGAGGCAACGCTTGAGCCTGCGCCAGGTTTAACGGTGCTGACAGGAGAGACGGGCGCCGGCAAAACAGCGCTGCTATCTGCGCTGAAGTTGCTTATGGGTGAACGAGCGGACAAATCGGCGGTCCGTGATGGCGAAGGCGCGCTTTCTGTGTCGGGTCGCTTTTTTCTCACGGCGTCGCACGAAATCGGCGAAGCTGACGGGTTTGACGAAGCTGGTGGGTTTGACGAGGCTGACGAATCTGGCGAGCTTGGCGAAGCTGACGGCTTGGGCGAGGCTGGCGATGCTGGCGCAACTAACGGGTCTGCCGAGGCTGGCGAAGCAAAAGCTCGTCAAGCCGGTGATGCAGAACCCGCTACCAAGGACGCGGAGTTTGTAGTCACGCGTCGCGTTTCGTCGGATGGTCGATCGCGCGTGAACATTAATGGTCACATGGCAAGCGTAACGCAGCTCGCAGAAACGATAGCGCCAACAGTCGATCTGTGTGGTCAACACGAGCACCAACAACTCATGAAACCTGCTTCTCACTTGCGCATTTTAGACTCGTGGGCAGCTGAGACAATAAATCAGCCACTTCAAGCGTATCAGGTTGCGTTCGCTGAGGCGCAAGCGGCGGCAAAAGAGTTGGCTCGCGTGCTGGCGGCGGGGCAGGAATCTTCGGCGAAGCTTGACGAGGCGCGTTTTATTCTCAAACGCATCGACGAAGTGCAGCCGCGCCCTGATGAATATGAGGAACTGATGGCAAGCCTGTCGAAAGCTGAGCATGCAGAAGCTTTGGCCTTGGCGACCAATACTGCAGCCGAACTGCTCTCTGGCGATGACGGTGCAACAGATCTTTTGGCGCGCGCCATCAACGAGTTGGATGGCGTTGCTGACTTTGATGAGCAGCTTAAAGCATGCGCTGAATCTCTGCGAGAAGCAGGCTACATTCTTGAAGATGTTGCTCGAGAGACGCGCATATATTGCGACGGTATTGACTTCGACGGCGAATCGCTTGCCGCAGATCAGGAGCGTATGAGCCTTTTGCAAGGTCTTTTGCGTACCTACGGACCGCGTATGGAAGACGTTATTGCAACTCGCGATCAGGCCGCTGAGCTAATCTCGCTTGTCGACGATGCCGCCGAGCGCGAAAACGCTGCTCGCAAAGCACAAGCGCAAGCCGAAGAGGCGCTGGCGGCTGCTGCTCATGAACTTGCGGATGCTCGCAGAAAAGCCGCACCTCAGTTTGCGCGTGCGGTATGTGACCAGCTTGCGCGTCTTGAAAAGGGCGGAGCAAAACTTACCTGTGAAATCGCAGATCTCCCGCGTGATCAGTGGACAAAGCACGGTTCGGTTGCTGTGGAGTTTCTCTTCCAGCCTGGGAAGGGTATGCAAGCTCGCCCGCTTGTGCGCATTGCATCAGGGGGCGAAGTATCGCGCGTCATGCTTGCAATCAAGGTGGTGCTCGGTCAGGCTGACCATGTGGATACGCTTGTGTTTGACGAGGTTGATGCAGGGGTAGGCGGTTCAACTGCCGTGGCCTTGGCTGATGTCTTGGCAGATTTGGCGCTGACGCACCAAGTTATTGTCGTGACGCACTTGGCGCAGGTCGCGGTTCGCGGCGATATCCATTATGTGGTTGAAAAAGTGAGCGCAAAAAATGGCATTCCAGAGACGAAGCTACGCGCGCTTTCTTCTGACGATCGGCCTGCTGAAATCGCGCGTATGCTATCGGGCGAAGTGACCGATGCCTCTTTAGCGCACGCGCGTGAAATGCTCGGCGAGTAGGGGAGTCGTCCGGATCGCCGGGGTTGTCCGGCTCGCCGGGAGCCGCCTGGTTCGCCAGGCTCACCCGGTTCGCCTGCATTAAATGCTTGCTGCGACAGCCTCGTCATCAGCCAACGCTGAGTCTTGCTCGGCCTGCTCTAGCTTAGGAGGAAGCGTGTCGGTGTGGTCATCATCATGATGATCGGTGTGGCGAGGGATACCTTCTTCGCCACGATCTTCAAGGTAGCGCTCCATAGAAAAGCGCGTAATATCACTACGGTTGATTACGCCAACAATTTGCCCATTATCAAGAACCGGCACTTTCTTCAGATGGTTTTCGCCAAGCACGCGACACACTTCAGGAAGATCGGCATGCAAATCGACGCCGATGATGCCTTTCGCGCCAATGCTTTTTGCGGGCTTACCCATAAGCTCGTCAAGCTTGCGAGCGAAGTCTTTGTTGTCGCCATCTGCTTGCATGGTCTGGACAATCATGACAACCGGGTCCATCACCATAGCACTGCGCTTTGAGAGATAGCGCATGATGTCGCCGTCGGAAACAAAACCAACAGCCTCACCGGCGGCGTTAACAAGAGGAACTGCGCTGATGTTTTTATCAACCAACAGCTCCATAGCTTCAGCTACCGTCGCATTCTCGGGAAGTGTATACACATCGCGCTTCATGATGGCTTCAAGTACACTTGAGCGCGTGTTGTCCAGATCTCGCGTGCGAGCTTCGCCTGGCTTGTCTTTGACTAGGGCAATTACCATAATGAAGGCAATGAGGCACAAAAGGGTCGATACGGCAAAGGCTGCATCGATGCCGAAGAAATTAGCGGCAGGTTGTCCCAGGGTTGGCTGGCTGACATTGGTTGCGATAGTTGAAACCGACACGATAATAGCGGTGCCGAGAGAACCTGCAACCTGGCGAAGGGTGTTGTTGACGGATGTGCCATGGTTCATGAGCTCGTTGCTAAGTGCATTCATACCCCAGGTAGTGATAGGCATATTAACAAGCGACAACGAGAAAAGGCGCAGCGTATAGACAATCGTGAGCCATCCGAGCGAGGTTGCCGGACCTAAAAATACAAAGGCAAGCGTTGTCAGCGTTAGAACGCCGGTGCCAATGAGGCTTAAAACGCGCGGTCCGTGACGGTCGAACAGACGACCAGCAATCGGACCCATGGCGCCCATAATGACTGCACCGGGCAGCAAAACCAAGCCTGACACGGTAGCAGAAAATCCCATGTAAGACTGCAGATAGATCGGCACCAAAATGCCTGCTGCAAGGAGTGCGCCTTGAACGATCATGCCGATAATAGTAGCAATTAAAAACTTGTGATTTTGCAGAACGCGCACTTGGAGCATGGGGTGTTCCATGCGCAGTTGGCGACGGAAGAAAAACACGATGCAAACTACTCCAACGACCGTTCCGATAGCAGAATCAACGCCCACGCCATATGATCCGATGAGAGACAAGCCGTAGAGCAGGCCGCCAAAACCGAGCGTTGACAAGATAACCGAAGGAATGTCGAGCGTTACGTCTTTATTAGTTTTGCCACCACGCTCAAGTGCGAAAATGCCAACCACGAAAACAAGAAGCGAAAGTCCCGCAATAATGGCGAACATGTCATGCCATGTGGCGCGGTCAATGATAATGCCCGCGGCAGTCGGTCCAATTGCCGGCCCGAATGCAATGACAATACCAAACAGGCCCATTGCGGTGCCGCGTTTATCAACCGGGAATGTCCACATGAGTACCGTCATTACAAGCGGCATCAAAATACCAGCGCCAACAGCTTGCACCAAACGACCCAATAAAAGTACCTCAAAGTTAATACCCCAACTTGCAAGCGCGCTGCCGAGCGTAAAGATTGCCATAGACACCAAGAAGAGGCGACGGGTAGTAAAGCGGTCGCTCAAAAAGGCAGTAATGGGAATCATGATGGCGTTGACCAGGGTGAACCCGGTGGTTAGCCACTGTGCTGTGGCTGCATCAACACTCATCTCTTCCATGATAGAAGGAAGTGCTGGTGCTACGACGGTCTGGTTCAAAACGGTGACGAAGGTGCCGAACACCAACACAGCCAACATGACAATCTGTTTGCGCGAAAGTCCCATACGTAATCCTTTGTTATAACGAAGAAAGACTCCATAAGGAGCCTTGAGGTGAGTTCGCGAGCGAGCTCACGAATGCATCTTGAAACATATTTCGCTTCTTAGCGTACGCTCGTACGCGCGTGCCTGCAAGTAATTATTGTGCAACAGCACAATTTCGTCGCATTGACAAAGGATTCGCTTTATTTCGAATGCATTTCAAAAAGCAAATTGTCGAAATCTCTCTTGTCATTGCTTATCAATATGCTAAAGTATGCGCCACAACCAAATACCTAAACCGATGAGGCGAAGGTCAAGCTATCATGGGCACTCACAGAGAGCGGGCGCAGCTGAGATTCCCGCAGGAAGCCGGATAGTAAATGGATCGCCGAGGGAAAGGGGAAAGGTTTGATGTCGAATAACGCGATGCTTTTTTCGAAAACAAACTGAGTATCTGGACCGTGAGCCTGCGTTAATGGCAGAGCATGTGATGGCATGTTCATGAGGGGGTCTTGTATAACGCAAGACCAATTAAAGGTGGCACCGCAGACCGAAAGGCCTGTCCTTTATGCGAATGAGATCGTGTAAAGGACAGGCCTTTTTCATTTGGCGAATGGTTTTGGTTGACTTGCTAAAAAGCAAGACGTGTCTAAGTGAAAAAGGAAGAAAGGAAACTGACATGACAAACGAAGCAACCAAAACCAACGAAGTCGTAAATGGACAACAGCGCATCATTGCTGGTCAGCCGCGCGTCGCAACGGGAAACATGCGTAATGCAAACGGTCAGCCGCGCGTCGCAACGGGAAACCTGCGCGATACGAGCGGTCAGCCGCGCACCGCAGCAACCAACAAGCAAGCAAGCGACAAAAAGCAGTTAAGCGTACAAGATTTAATTTTGGTAGCAGTGCTTTTGGCGGCAGGTGCTGTGCTTAAGCTTACGGTTGGAAGCCTTTTGGCATCGTTTGGCATGAAGCCAAATTTCATCATTGCGGCATATTGCTTGGCTATTATTATCATTCGTCCGAATATTGCGCAATCGGTAATCATTGGTCTTATCGCTGGTTTGGTTTGTCAGATTCCCATGCTCAATGCTACGCCGCTTCTCAATATTCCGTCTGAGATTTTAGGAGCGCTGGCCTGTGGTTTGCTCATTCGCGTTCCGCTTAATCTTGGTGGCAAGCTCGACATTAACCCGCTTGTGACGACATTTTTGTCGACGTGCGTTTCAGGGTTCACCTTTGCGGCGCTATCCGTTTACATCAACGTGGTCTCAGTAGGCGGAGATTTCGCGGTTGCTATGGCTGCATATGTTGCTATCGTGTTAGGGACTGCGCTTTTTAACTGCATCTTTGTGCAAATCCTTGCGGTTCCGCTCAAAAAAGTGCTCAAGAAATAGAAATTGAAATAGATGAATTCGCATGTCTTTTGCGTCTGCCTGAGGGAGCAATCAATATGATTCAGTTCAACGATTTCAGTTTTCAATATCGCGAAGGCACCGAGCCGGTGCTATACAACGTTTCGCTTGCCATTCCTGATGGCACCTTTGTGGGCATCACCGGCGCGGCAGGATCGGGCAAATCAACGCTGACCTATGCCATCAATGGCATTATTCCGCATTGCTATCCGGGAGATTTTTATGGCGAAGTGAGTGTGGAGGGCCTTGATACCATCGAAACGTCCCTCACTGTCTTATCGCAGCTGGTTGGAAGCGTGTGCCAGGATATCGATTCGCAGATGGTCTCTACGGTAGTTGAGGATGAAATTCTCTACGGGTTAGAAAACTTTGCTGTGCCGCGCGAAGAGATTCCCGCGCGCGTTGATGAGGCATTGAATGCAATGGGTATAGCTGACCTGCGAAATCGCACAATCGATAGTCTGTCTGGCGGTCAAAAGCAAAAGGTAGCATTGGCGTCAGTTATTGCAATGCGCCCGCGCATATTGGTTCTTGATGAGCCTACTGCTGAGCTTGATCCTGCATCGTCGGTGGCGGTCTTTGAGCTGCTGAGTACCTATGCGCGACAGCATGGCACAACGGTGATAGTTGTTGAGCAAAAAATCGCATTACTTTGTGACTATGCAGACATGCTCGTTATCGTTGATCAAGGTCGCATTCGGTTTGCAGATAGCCCCGATGCGGTTTTAGCCCATTCTGACGAATTACTGGCTTTGGGGGTGAATTGCCCGCGCTCGACTACGCTCATGAATAAACTTGCCATGCAAGGCATGTACGAAGGTCCTGCTGTTCGCAACGTAGCGCAGGCAACAAAGGCACTTGCGGAGGTGTTAGCATGATTGAGTTTTTGCAGGTTTCTGCTTCTTATGATGGCGAAATGGCGGTCTTGCACGACGTGAGTTTTACCATTTCAGATGGCGAATTTGTCGCGTTTGTAGGAACGAACGGCGCTGGCAAATCAACCACCATGCGCCTTATGAATGGGTTGCTTAAACCCACATCCGGTGAGGTGCTCATTGACGGAGTTGCCACAACAAAGCTTAAGACCAGCGAGCTCGCACGCAAAATGGGCTTTTTGTTCCAAAACCCCGATCGGCAAATTTGCTGCAACACGGTTCGCGAAGAATTGCTTTTTGGCTTCCAGGCGCTCGGCGAGGCTGACGCACAAGCGCACATGCGCGTCGATGAAATCATAGCGCGTTTTGGCTTTAACCCAGACGATGAGCCCTATTTGCTCAATCGCGGAACCCGCCAACTTTTGGCACTTGCTTCAATTATCGTACTTGAACCACCCGTGATTATTCTGGACGAACCAACCACTGGCCTCGATTATCGTGAGTGCGAAAAAGTCATGGAAGTGGTACGTGAGCTGAACGAAAACGGAACCACTGTGGTGATGGTGTGTCACGATATGGAGGTTGTAGGGGATTTCGCAAATCGCGTGATTGCCATGACGCAGGGTCGCAAAGTTGCTGACGGTAAGACGTTTGAGGTACTTCGTGATGATGAGGTGCTTAAGGCTGCTCACATTCTGCCCCCACAGATAACCGAGATCTCCATGATTCTTGAACGTGATATCGCACAATTGCCTGAGCCAATCGCAAAAGCCCATACGCTTGAGCAGATGGTTGAGGCGGTAGTGAGTGCACCAGGGAAGAGGCGCTAAAATGGCGAAATTTTTAGAATATATCCCCGGCAATTCTTTATTGCATCGACTGAATCCTTCTGTAAAGCTTGTCTGTGCAGTGCTCTTTGCAATTGCGTGTTTCGTTTGCAGCAATTTGGCGTTTTTGCTGCTCATGTTGGCTTTGGCATTGGCGCTTGCTATTGGGTGCGGTTTTGCACGCGAAACAGCAGGGCTTTGTAAGGCGGTGTTTGCGTTTTCGCTCATCTTGGCTGTTGTTATTTTGCTGACCACTCCGTATGGTGCTGTGCTGATCACGCTTCCGTGGGGCTATATTGGAAGCGGAAGCTTGTTGGCGGCGCTTACGGTTATCGTGCGCTTGATGGCGGCTGCAATTCCCTTGTTTTTGGTGTTTTATGCAACCAAGATGACCGATATCACCAACTCCGCCGTTAAGCAGCTTCATGTCCCTTATAAATATGCATTTACTTTTACTTCGACCGTGCATTTTATTCCGGTGTTCATGAATGACATGTCGGTCATTATGGAGGCGCAAACCGCACGCGGGGTAGAGTTTGATACGTCGAATATCATAAAGAAGATTCGTCTCATGGTCCCGCTTTGTGTGCCGCTTTTAGTGAGCTCAGTGCGAAAGACAAATAGTGCAGCCATTGCAGCTGAAGTGCGCGGGTTTAACTTGCGAACGCGTGAAAGTGGATATAAGGACTACCCAATTTCGTCTCTTGATGTGGCAGCGCTTATTGTATGCATTCTCATTCTGGTTGCGGCAATAGTAATCGCATCTATAGGATAGGTATCTATAGGATAGTGAAGTTTTAGATATATTTAATAAACGGCGCTGGCGGCAAAACCGTATAATGCTCGTTGGTACTATTTATCCAATTTGAAGGAGATCACGATGACCGACCAGCCGCAGCAGATGCCGCAACCGTCTGATCAGCCGGTACAGCCGCAACCGCAACAGGCGCCACAACCGTCTGAGCAGCCGGTGCAGCCGCAAGCGCAATATACGCCTCCTACGTATGCTGCGCCTGCGTCTGCCTCGGAGCCATACGCCCAGCAGCAAGCAGCTCCGCAACCACCTTACACCCAGCAACAGCCTTATGCGGGGCAGCCATATACCGCGCCAGCATATGCCACCGCCGGACCGGTTTATACCATGAGCGACTCCGATAGCACGCTTCGTCTTATTGCATTTATCTTTAATGTGCTCTCAACGATAGTTAGGGCTGCGTTTATTCTTCCGCTCGCTTGGATGATTCCTATGACGGTGCATTCGTGGGGCATTTACAAAGGAACGAAGGCGAACACTGTGGCGTTTGGTGTCTGCACACTTTTGTTTTTGGATTTTGTCTCCGGTATTTTGTTGTTGGTTTCAAAAAAGGACGCTTAATAGCCCTTTCGAAGTTTAAGAGGAGTGCCCGCGTACCATGCTTACCATAGGTTGTCATTTATCCTGTTCAAAAGGGTATGCAAACATGGCACGCGAAACTGCATCAATTGGCGGCAACACCTTTCAATTCTTCACGCGCAATCCCCGTGGCGGCAAGGCAAAAGCGCTTGATTTTGATGATTTGCAAGCATATGCAGCTCTTGCTCAAGACGCGGGGATTACGCGTATCTTGGCGCATGCGCCCTACACGCTCAACCCTGCCTCAAATAAGTCAGAAACGCGCGAATTTGCGCTCATGACCTTAACTGATGATCTTGCACGTATGGAGCAGGCTACTCCGGGTCAGCTCTATAACATGCACCCTGGCTCACATGTTGGCCAGGGAACAGAAACAGGAATTGCCCTTATTGCAGATACGCTGAACGAAGTGCTTACGCCCGATATGACAACAACGCTTTTGCTGGAGACTATGTCGGGCAAAGGGAGCGAAGTGGGCGCTACCTTTGAAGAAATTGCAGCCATTATTGAGCGTGTTAATCTGGATAAGCAGGTGGGTGTGTGTTTGGATACCTGCCATGTTTGGGATGCTGGATATGATATTGTCGATGACTTGGATGGCGTTTTAGATGAGTTCGATCGAATCATCGGGCTTGAAAGATTGCATGCAATTCATTTGAACGACAGCATGAATCCGCGATCTTCGCATAAAGATCGACACGCGCGCATTGGAGAAGGTCATATTGGCTTTGAGGCGCTTTCGGCTCTGACTAATCATCCCAAACTTGCACATCTCCCATTTTATTTGGAAACGCCGCAAGACGAACTTTCCGGTTACGCTCGCGAGATAAGTGCGCTGCGTGCGGCTTGCCGAAACTCCTAGCGAAGTTCGCAGCTGTCACTTCGCGAAACTCGCGGGTGCTACCTTGTTTGCTCGTGCGTTTCGTAATCGAATCTTTGCAACTTGTAAACACACGAATAACCAAAGCATCAGCCTTTGTTTGATCAGCTAAAACCCCTCCTATACTCCTTTTCAAATAGCAATTTTTTGGAAAGGATGTGCCATGCTGACCATTGGATGTCATCTGTCAGAAAAAGAAGGCTATCTTGCTATGGCTCTTGAGGCGGAATCGCTTGATGCGAATACCATTCAATTCTTTATGCGAAACCCGCGCGGAGGACATGCGAAAAAGCTTGACGAACAAGATGTGAGTTCCTTTATCGAATATGCTGATGAGCACCATATTCGCCCCCTTGTCGGATACGCGTCTTATACCATGAATCTATCGGCAAAAGACCAAAAAGAGCGCGATTATGCGCGCATGTTATTTGCTGAAGATTTAGCGCGTATGGAGCAGACGCCGCATCAGCTTTATGCCATGCACTGCGGAAGTGCGACAGGTCAAGATGCTGAGAGGGCAATTGCTGATCTTGCGCAAGGTATTAATGCCACGCTTACGCCATCGCAAACAACAAAAGTCGTGCTCATGATGATGTCAGGTAGAGGGAGCGAAATTGGCTCAACCTTTGAGCAAATGCAGGACATTTTGTCTCAGATTACGCTTGCAGATCATGTTGCGGTTGGTCTAGATACGTGCGCGCTATGGAATGCAGGCTATGACATCGTGAATGATTTGGACGGCGTTTTGGATGCTTTCGACAAGACCATCGGACTTGATCGCGTGGCTTTAGTGCATATCAACGATAGCGAATACCCCAAAGGGTCTCATGAGGGTCGTCATGCGGCCATCGGTCAAGGCACGATTGGCTTTGATACTTTGGTGCGCGTGATAAAGCATCCCAAGCTGGCACAACTTCCGTTCATTATCGAAGAGCCTCATGGAACCCTCGCTGAGTACAAAAAGGACATTGCAGATTTCCGCGCGGCATGCACCTCATAAGATAAGACCTTTGGTAACAGCTTGTACACCAGATGGTGTATTTCCGTGACGCAACTATGACAATCCAGCATCGACCCATGAAATGGCAATTTTTCGATGATAACCTGACCATACAACTTCGGTTATAAGACGTGGCGAAAGAATATCAAAGACGTTCTGTGACCACGATGACAATAAGGAGCGTGAAAAGATGACAGAGATGAAAGATGCTCAAACAGGCGGCTCATCTGAACCTCAAAAGCCTGATACAACTGAGCAAATTCCAGTAACTTCTGATCAAAGCACAGAGCAAACGACGCCAGCAACGCCAGCTGCAAGCGCCCCGGCAACGCCAGCTGCACCAGCAACGCCAGCGGCAAGCACCCCGGCAACGCCAGCTGCGCCGGCAGCGACGACAGGATCAGCTCCAGTGCCGCCTGCTTACAGCGCACAAACCTACACTGCGCCACATCAAAATCCCTACCAAACTTCTTCTGTGGCATCCGGCCCAAGCGCTCCGGTGATCAACCCGCAACATGTACACACGCATGAGAAGAAGAGTGGTACGGGCAAGACGTTTTGGCTTGGTTTTGCAGGTGCGGCTGTCGCGTGTGCGGTGGGCCTCGGTTGCTTTGGTATTTGGCAGGCCAATGTCGGAAATGCACCTTCATTAGGTTCGCAGTCGCCAGTTATTGCACAGAATAATTCGGACAGCGCAACCATTACTCAAGAGCCAGAGACCCTTCCTGAAGAGGTTGCCCACAAGTGCTTGCCCTCAGTGGTAGCTATTGATGTGTATACCGATTCTTCATCAAGCATGGGCATGTTTGGTGCATCGAGCGAATCTGGTGAGCTCATTGCTTCTTCTTTAGGTTCTGGTGTTGTACTGACCGAGGATGGCTACATTGTCACCAACAATCACGTTGTTGACGGAGCCGATGCGGTAACGGTGACCATCGAAGGCAATCAGTACGAAGCAGACATCGTTGGAACAGACCCCAGCTCTGACCTCGCAGTTGTTAAAGCTCGCGATGCAAGCGGTCTAACACCTATGGATATCGGAGATTCTGACGACTTGATTATTGGCGAATGGGTTATGTCAATTGGTAGCCCGTTTGGTTTGGAGCAGTCAGTTGCAACTGGTATCGTTTCTGCAACGAGCCGTTCGCAAATCATGCCTGCCTCAACCGATCAGTATGGCAACGCAACTGGTCAGGCATCGGTTTATGCCAACATGATTCAAACCGATGCTGCCATTAATCCTGGCAACTCAGGTGGCGCTTTGGTTAATTCCGAAGGGGCACTCATTGGTATCAACACGCTGATCACTTCCTATTCTGGCAATTACTCAGGTGTTGGTTTTGCAATCCCGGTAAACTATGCTGTCAACATTGCGCAGCAGATTATGGATGGCAAAACGCCGACGCACGCTCAACTTGGCGTATCCCTTTCAACGGTTACTCCGCAACTTGCACAGCGCTATGGACTTGCTGTTGATTCCGGTGCCTATATTGCTGCCGTTAGCCCCGATTCGGGCGCCGCAGCAGCTGGCCTGGAAGCTGGCGACATTGTGACGAAATTTGATGATCGTGACGTTGCATCAGCCGACGACTTGATGCTGGATGTTCGCGGTAAAAACCCTGGTGATACGGTAGTATTGCAAGTGAACCGCAATGGCGAAGTAAGTGATGTCGAAGTTACTTTAGGCTCTGACGAGGCTTCGCAGCAAGCTGCACAACAACAGCAACAACAGCAGCAACCAGGTAATGGCTCAGGTGGTTTGTTTGGCAGTCGCTAAAGAGAAATTTATTAGGTAACCACCTCGCATAAAGCACGCAAAAGGGGGCACGCTGAGACATGCGCGCCCCCTTGCTTTGTCTATTGCATGAAAACGCATGGGTGTGGCGGCTTTTTAGGTGTGCGATGGACGGCTCTTCTAGTACCATAGGCATAGACAAGTTATGCCAGCGTATGGAGAGGAATAAGGCCTATGTCCGATGACTACCAGTACAAGCGTGTGTTGCTTAAGCTTTCAGGTGAAGCACTTGCCGGAGACCTTGGGTATGGTATTGATCCAAAAGTTGTCGATGATCTGGCAGAGCAGATAGCAGAGATTGTCAACGGGGGCGTTCAGTTGGCAGTTGTAGTTGGTGGCGGCAACATTTTCCGCGGACTGGCAGGTTCTGCTGAAGGCATGGATCGCGCTCAAGCTGACTATATCGGTATGCTTGCCACGGTTATGAATGCATTGGCGTTGCAAGATTCATTCGAGCGTCATGGTGTTTTCTCTCGCGTACAAAGTGCTATCAATATGCAGGAAGTTTCCGAACCCTACATTCGCCGTCGCGCTATTCGCCATCTCGAAAAGGGTCGTGTGGTTATTTTGGCTGCTGGCACAGGTAATCCATACTTCACCACCGACACAACGGCAGCCCTTCGTGCGTGCGAGCTTGATGTTGACGTGCTCATGAAGGCCACAAAAGTTGATGGTGTGTACGATTCAGATCCGAAGCTCAATCCTGATGCTAAGCGCTACGATCGTATTAGCTATATGGATGTGTTGTCACAGGGTCTGCATGTGATGGACTCTACGGCCACATCGCTTTGCATGGACAACGATCTGCCGATGATTGTATTCGACCTGACCGAAAAGGGTAACATTTCGCGTGCATTAAAAGGCGAATCAGTAGGAACCACGGTAGAATAAAGTTATGTTGATATATCAGATTTTGAGCCAAACGCCAGAATCAAAAGGGAAGGAACCTATCTATGGTTGATGAAATTATGCTGAACGCAGAGGAGCGTATGCAAAAGGCACTTTCCTCACTTGGTGAGGCGTTTTCCTCGGTGCGCACGGGTCGTGCAAACGCAATGGTACTCGATCGTATTCGCGTTGATTATTATGGAGCACCGACGCCGGTTAATCAGCTTGCGGGTGTGAAGACCCCTGACGCGCATTTGTTGGTTATTGAGCCTTGGGATAAAGGCTCATTAGGCGCTATTGAGCATGCTATTTTAGAGAGCGATCTGGGTATTACGCCAACCAATGACGGCTCAGTGATTCGCCTTTCGTTCCCGACGCTTACCGAAGAGCGTCGTCGCGAATTGGTTAAACAGTGCAAGGCCTATGCTGAAGAGGCTCGTGTTGCAGTTCGCAACGCTCGACGTGATGCAAATACCGCAGTTGAGCGTGCGGTTAAAAACGATGGCTTACCTGAGGACGATCAGCGTCGTGCAGAAGCAGAAATTCAGAAGCTGACCGACAAATATATTGCTCAGGTTGAAGAGCACTTTAAGAAAAAAGAAGCTGAGGTAATGGAGATCTAGCTCAGCGGTTTAATGACCTCTTTTTCGATTAATGAACAAGCCGCTTGACTACATATTCCCTCATCCACCAGCTGGTCTTGATCCGACCGCTCTAGATCTTGCGCGCATCCCAGAGTCCGTTGCTGTCATCATGGACGGCAACGGCAGGTGGGCAAAAAAGCGCGCACTGAATCGTCTCAAAGGTCATAAGGCGGGAATTGAAGCGGTGCGCGAAACGATTCGTTGTGCTTCTGATCTGGGAGTTCGATATCTCACTATCTATTCGTTCTCCACTGAGAACTGGAAGCGTCCCCAAGAAGAAGTTGTCGGCTTGATGGATCTGTTCGCCAAAACCATGCTTGCTGAGGTGGATGGCTTGCATGAAGAGCATGTATGCGTGCGCACTATAGGAGATTTGTCGTTGTTGCCGCAAGAAACGCGTGATGCGTTTGATGCGGCATGGGAAAAAACGCGCAACAACGATGGCATGACGCTTATTGTGGCAGTCAATTATGGTGGCAGACAAGAGATTTTGCGCGCATGTCAGGCGTGTATGGATAGGGCAGTCTTGCAAGCTGAGGCTGGTCAGGAGATGCTTTGCGTTGATGAGCAGCTGTTTGAGGAAGGCTTGTATACCTATGGCATTCCCGATCCGGATCTGATTATTCGCACATCTGGCGAAATGCGCATTTCGAATTTTTTGCTTTGGCAGATTGCTTATTCTGAATTTGTTTGTTCAGATGCTTTGTGGCCTGATTTTAACCGCTACACATTTTTGGAATGTCTCCTTGAGTATCAAGGTCGCGACCGTAGGTTCGGGGCGGTGAAGTAGGATGGATGATCAAGAGCGCACACGCGGTCAGAAAATCAAGCAGTCTGTTCAAAATAAGACGCCAAAAAAGCTTCGCAATCCAACCGATTTGCAGGTGCGTTTTCGCACGGGTTTTGTCTATGTCACCTTGTCGGTTCTGTGTTTAATAATCAATAACTGGACGACGCTGCTTTTGCTTATGCTCACCGCTGGTATCACAGCTGGCGAGTTCTATTACATGCTGCGTTCGGACGCAAAGCTGCCTAACGAAACACTTGGTATTATTGCGGCTGTTCTTTACCCGGTGGGAGTCTTTTTCTTTGGGCTTATGGGCGCCATGATGGTGACGTTGTTGCTGTTGTTGTCTCTGATCGTTTGGTACGTTTTTTGGCAGCGTGCTCGTGTTCCAGATGTGGGTGTCAGCTTTTTTGGTGCCGCATACTGCGGCATGCTGCTCAGTGGCATCTTAATGATTCGCGTGTCGCTTCCTGATCCTTGGGGCGGCGTGTTGGTGTTGTTGTTGTTCTTGAGCGTGTGGGGCAACGATTCATTTGCCTATTTAGTAGGGTCGAAGTTTGGAAAGCACAAGCTTGCGCCGCGCACCTCTCCAAAAAAGAGCTGGGAAGGCTTTTTGGCTGGCCTTGTAGCCTCGATGCTCTTTTGGTGGGTGATGTCTTTTGTGCCCGGTGTTGTTATGCCAATACCAATGGCTTTGGTGTTTGGTCTTTTAAGCGGTCTTATGGGCGTGTTGGGGGATTTGGCAGAAAGCCGCATCAAGCGCAACTCTGGATTTAAAGACTCCGGCACGATTATGCCAGGTCATGGCGGACTTTTAGACAGATGCGATTCCCTGTTTTTGGTTTCGGTCACCTCAGCAATTCTGCTTTTTGGTGGCGGCTGTATTCCCTTTGCGGGCTAGGCGTTTTGCACATTACTAAAGATAGGTTTAATCATGAAGCGTATTGTGATTTTGGGTTCTACTGGTTCTATTGGAACGCAAACGCTTGATGTCGTTGCGCAACATCCCGATGAGTTGCAAGTTATTGGTTTAGCTGCGCATTCACGCATTGATGAGGTATATGCACAAGCGCGCACGTTTGGTGTTCGCCATGTTGCTTTAGGCGATGAACGCCTTGCGGGAAGCGCGCAGGCACAAGAGTTGGAAACCTGGATTCGCCAGAACAGTACAGCATGTAATAAGGCGCGCGGCACATCGCTTACTTCGGCTCTTGCTTGGGTTGAAGAGGGTCGTGATGGAACGCTTGGCTTTGGGGCAGATGCAGTGGTGGAGCTTGCTCAGTTGCCTGAGGCTGATGTGGTGGTGAACGCTTTAGTGGGTGCTGCCGGGCTTCGTGCAAGTTGTGCTGCTCTTGAGGCGGGGAAGGTTTTAGCTCTTGCCAACAAAGAATCGCTCGTGGTCGGTGGCGACCTTATTATTCCCTTAGCACGCCAGCTTGATCAGGTGCGCAAAGCCGATGGCCGCGCTCCTTTGCAAGGGCCTGCTGGAGCACTTATGCCCATTGATTCGGAGCATGGAGCAATCTATCAGTGCTTATTGGGCGAAGATGCAAGGTCGGTTTCAAAGTTGTGGGTCACTGCATCAGGAGGGCCCTTCCGTGGCAAGACGCGCCGTGAGCTTACCCATATAATGCCAGCTCAAGCACTAGCGCATCCAACATGGAATATGGGTGCAAAAATCTCAATCGACTCCTCTACGCTCATGAATAAAGGGCTTGAAGTCATTGAGGCCCATCATCTGTTTGCTATGTCCTATGAGCAAATTTCAGTTGTTGTACAGCCGCAAAGCGCCATACATTCCATGGTTGAATTTATGGATGGATCGGTTATTGCTCATCTTGGTACCACCGATATGCGCATTCCTATTCAGTTTGCGCTTTCGTATCCTCAACGCTGGTCGGCCCCTGTTGAGCCGCTTGATTTTACAAAACTGGGAACGTTGCAGTTTGAAGCCCCTGATACCGATACGTTTCGCGCACTTGCGCTTGCCTATCACGCAGGAGAGGTAGGGGGCACTTTGCCGTGCGTTATGAACGCATCAAACGAGGTGGCCGTTGCTGCATTTTTGGCCGAAGAGGGCAGCTATTTGGGAATAGCAGAATGCGTTGAGGCTGTAATGGTGCTTCATGAGGCGCAAGGTGTGCAGCGCGTGGAAAGCGTAGCGCAACTGCAAGAGGTTGATGCATGGGCTCGTCAGGTTGCGCGCCAAAATATTCGCTAATCTTTTAGAGAAACATAACATTTTTGTCTCTCGCGTGTGCATGGTAAAGCCTGTAGCTGATAGATGGTTCCAAATACGCAACACGGTCGTTTCGTTTGCGTATCGCTTGGTAAATGAGTGTTTTAACCTGTCGAAGTTATCGGTAGAGTCTCAGATAAGTGCTCAGTATCCGTAGTGCTTTTCGGTATATGAGATTCATTTTTGACAGGAGTTATACGCATGCAAACCAATGCGCAGAACACCTTGCAATCAAAAGATAATGTCATTTTAGAGGTATTCTCTTCGCAGGTAAAAAAGCATCCAGAAGCATTAGCTGCCGTAGATGAAAAGGCGAGAGTAAATTTTGAACAGCTTCAAACATTGAGTGCACAAATCGCAGAACAGCTGCCCCAAGACACAGCTTTCGCGGGGATTGTATGCGACCATGGCATCAGTCAGATTGCGAGCATTTTCGCTGTTTTGTCGCTCGGTTGTGCTTATGTTCCAGCCGAACCGGATTTTCCGCCTGAGCGCATTCGCTTTATGATGAGTGAGACCACGGTTTGCTGCTCTTATTATCGCGCTACTGATCAAAAACCTCTCGAGGATGGTGCCTATCCAGTTGGAAAGGCAGTGCTTGAAACCACGGTAAGCATTCGCGATGAGGATCTCAAGCCCCTACCAGCAGGAACGGTTGGCGAGATCTGTATTCAAGGTGAGGGAGTGTCACTGGGATATAAAAACCCCTCAAAAAATGCTGCTTTTGTAGATGAGGTGCCTGGTGGAAGGCTGTATCGAAGTGGCGACATGGGCTATGAGCTAGCGGATGGCAACATCGTATTTCTGCATCGCAAAGATACTCAGGTAATGATTTTAGGCAAGCGCGTTGAGACCGAAGAGGTTGAAAAGGTGCTTGCGAGTTGTACTGGTATAGAGGCAGCCTGTGTGCGAGCTTTTGAAGACGATAGCGGTCTTGCCTATATGATTGCATATGTGGTTGTCTCATCCGAGTTTTCACTCCGCGCTATACGCAAGGAAATGAGACAACACCTCACCCCGTTTATGATTCCGGAGTTTTTTGTGAAGCTTGCTGAAATCCCGTTTTATACGAATGGAAAAGTGGACGATGCGCGCTTGCCGGTGGTACTGAAAGAAGGGCAATACTGATGAATGGTCAAATA
Source organism: bacterium D16-34 (assembly GCA_003612515.1). Classification (GTDB taxonomy): domain Bacteria; phylum Actinomycetota; class Coriobacteriia; order Coriobacteriales; family Eggerthellaceae; genus Xiamenia. The sequence continues at coordinate 219,517 of RAZB01000001.1, read as the reverse complement.
ACGTCACGTGTCCAGGAGCGCTATGAGGTCAGACAAGTTGGGTTAGAGTCTTTAGACCAGCTTATGGCTTGGCGAAAAACTGTGCTTGAAGAGGTTTTTGGTTCTCTGTCGCACCAAACGATGCAAAAGCTGTTGGCGGCGAACAGAGCTTATTACGAAGCGGCAATCGTGCAAGAGCAGCACGTCGCTTGCTTTGCCTATGAAGACGGTATCCCGGTTGCTTGCGGGGGCATGTGCATTCAACTCGAAATGCCGTCTCCTGATAACCCTCAAGGTATCAACGCCTACCTGATGAATATCTATACCACGCCTGCTCATAGGGCTCGGGGGGCAGGAAAAGCAGTTGTGGAATGGCTGGTCGAACAAGCGCGCATCAGAAATATTGGAAAGATTTATCTTGAAACCACTCCTTTGGGACGTGAGTTATATGCAACAGTAGGGTTTGTTGACTATCCTGACATTATGCATTTGCCTTGTGCGGATCCGCTGAATGCATAATAGGGCAGCTCCACACGAAATTGTTCATGCCGATCTCATAGTTTTTGCCAAAAATTTCGCTTCGTCTTGACGTGAATCTTATGCAGATTGCAGATAGTATCGCCGAGACTTTATGCATATCTCACACACTTTGCCTCTGTCTTTGCTAGTGCGTTCGCCCGTGCTTTGCCTGCACTTCAGCTCGTGTTACTTGTGTCTTGGCCAATGTCTTAGCCTGTACCAAATATAGGACAGAAGTAATGGATTCTCTGCGCGGGAGATGTAGGATTTTCCTGGAGTCTCACGCATAAATGAATAGATTCGTATAATAAGGCGAACTTTTCAAACTTTTGACACGTAATGTGTAAACGAGAGAGATATACGTATGGATATATTGCTAATGATTTTATATGCAACGCTTGTATTGGGGTTGCTGGTATTTATTCATGAAGGCGGCCATTATTTGGCATCGCGCTTATTTGGTGTACGCGTAACAGAGTTCATGCTGGGGCTTCCAGGGCCGAGCATCGGCTTTACTAAAGGTGGCACGAAGTTTGGTGTAACGCCTATTTTGCTAGGCGGCTATGCTAAAGTTTGCGGCATGGAGCCAGGTTCTTTATCCGATCACCTCGAACCGGTTTTGGCTGCCGTATATGCACGTGGCACCGCAAATATGGAAGACATTGCTCACGACTGTAATATCACCGATGATGAAGCATATGATGCCCTTGAACAGCTGGTGGAATGGGGCTCAATCTTAGGGCCAACCAAGCAAGATAAATACAACACCTATCGCACGCCTGAATATGTGCCAACCAAAAAAGAAATTCGCGAAGCACGTGCACAAGGGCTGTCTACACCCCAGAAGCGCGAAATAGGCATGTCTGCGCCGGTTGCAGATGCTCATGAGTTTTATGAGTCTGAATATCGCCAGCAGTATCGCAGCCTGCCTTTTTGGAAGCGCTCAGTTATTTTGCTTGCCGGTATCGCGGTCAACTTGCTGTTCGCCATGCTGCTTTTTATCATCATCTTCTCTTTTATTGGAGTAGATATGCAGCATCCAACTACCGGCGTGATGCACCATGTGGTATTGGCGCCTCTTGATGCTATCCAGTTTGGCTTTTCTTACATTGGCATGGTCATTCAGATGGTGGCGAGCCTCTTTAATCCTGCAACAGCGGGAGAAACTATCTCGAACTCAACGTCCATCATTGGCATTGCAGCCATGTCAAAAGACGCGTTTGATGCGGGCTTGGTAACAGCGCTTCAGTTTGTGGCAATGATTTCGGTCTCGCTTGGAATCATGAATTTGCTGCCCATCCCGCCTTTAGACGGCGGTCGCTTTGTTGTTGAAATCTTCCAGAAGGCATCAAAAAAAGTGGTTTCCGCCAAAGCGCTTAACTATCTTTCGGTGGCGGGAATGGTGCTCTTTATTGGGTTTTTCCTGGTAATGGCAAACCAAGACATTCAGCGGTTTGTTTTTGGAAACTGGTAAACCAAAACGCATTGCTCACCTAATTGTTTGGTGAGATATCGTGTGAAACTAACATGAGGGCGCTACAATACGCTAAGCGGCGTTTGGGCGCCTTTCATATTTTGAGCGAAGGATGAACGTGGCACAAACAAGTGTGACGCAAAAAGATTCGTCACGATCTTTACAACCTCATGATCTTACCCATCAAGTTATGGTGGGTTCTGTTGCGTTGGGCGGCGGTGCGCCGGTGTCGGTGCAATCAATGTTGAATGCTCCCGCTGATAATGCAGCTGCCAATTTGGCGCAAATTGAAGCGCTTGCTGAGGCAGGGTGCGAAATTGTGCGCATGGCAATTCCGCGCCGATCATGTTTGGATACGTTTGAGCAGGTATGCGCGTCTTCGCCTTTGCCCGTAGTTGCCGATATTCACTTCGACGCCCAAAGTGCTATCGAGGCTGCTCAGAGAGGTGCTGCTAAGCTGCGCATAAACCCCGGCAACATCGGTGGGCTCAAAGCCACTGATGCAGTATTAGCGGCAGCCAAAGCGGCAAACATCCCCATTCGTATTGGGGTAAACGCTGGATCGTTAGATGACGAAATAGCCGCGCAAAGCAATCTATCATTGCCCGAAAAATTGGTGGCCTCGGCTGAGCAATATGTTCGTTATTGCCAACAACAAGGCTTTGATGATTTGGTTGTGTCGGCGAAAGCGCACGATGTGATGACCACCGTGAAAACCTATCGGCTTTTAAGTGAGCGCCTGCCAGAAATACCGCTCCATATTGGGGTGACTGAGGCGGGAACGGTTTTTCAGGGCACCATCAAATCAGCGGCTGGTTTGGGCATTTTGCTGGAAGAGGGCATCGGAGACACCATGCGCATTTCGCTCACCGATGACCCTGTGCAAGAAGTGCGTGCCTGTTGGACGCTTTTAGGGGCTCTTGATTTGCGTCGTCGAAATCCTGAGCTGATTAGTTGCCCGACGTGTGGCCGGTGCCAGGTAAACTTGATTGAGCTGGCTCAAACTGTTGAATCTCGCATCGCCAATTTGGATAAGCCGCTTAAGATGGCTGTCATGGGGTGCGTGGTAAACGGACCGGGCGAGGCTGCTGACGCCGACATAGGCGTTGCATGCGGTGCGGCTTCAGGAGTCATTTTTTCTCATGGAGAGATCGTTCGCAAGGTTGAAGAAGATGCCATTGTGGACGCATTGATGGAAGAGATAGGAAAGCTATGACAAATCCCAACATCATCAAAATGAGCAAGCTGTATGCTCCTACGTTGAAAGAGGATCCGGCTGACGCAGAAATTGCCAGCCATCGTTTGCTTTTACGCGCGGGCTTTATTCGCAAGACCGCTTCAGGCGTGTATACCTTTTTGCCGCTTGGTCAAAAGGTACTTTCAAAGGTAGAAAATATCGTTCGCGAAGAGATGGACGCAATTGGTGCGCAAGAGATCATGATGCCAGCGCTTCAGCCTGCTGAGCTGTGGCATGAAAGTGGCCGCTGGAGTGCGTACGGCCCTGAACTGATGCGCCTCAATGATCGCCATGACCATGAGTTTTGCCTCGGGCCCACCCATGAGGAACTCATTGTGGCACTTGTTCGCAATGAGCTGCGCTCTTATAAAGAGTTGCCGGTTTCGCTCTATCAAATTCAGGTGAAGTTCCGCGATGAGATTCGTCCGCGTTTTGGTTTGTTGCGTAGCCGTGAGTTCATGATGAAAGACGCCTATAGCTTTAACGAAAGCTATGAGTCAATGCAAAAAACCTATGATGACATGAGCGAAGCGTACGGCAAGATCTGCGATCGCGCTGGTTTGGATTATCGCCCAGTTGAGGCTGATGGTGGTCAAATCGGTGGCTCTGTGACTTGTGAGTTTATGGCGCTTGCTGAGGCTGGCGAGGCAGAGCTTGTGCATTGCACCTGCGGTTATGCCGCAAATACCGAGGCGGGCGAGTGCATTGCTCATCCGACTGTGTATGATGTGCCCTTTGAAAAAATCGCCACGCCTGGTGTGCACACTATCGCCGAGTTGGCGGAGTTTTTGGATATTCCTGAATCATCAACGGTTAAAGCGTTGTCAGGCAAAAACGATGAAGGCAAGCTCGTTGTACTGTTTGTGCCGGGCGACCATGAAGTCAACGAGATTAAAGCAGCACGCGCTGCGGGCGGTTTTGAGCTTTTGTGTGACGAGGAAATGGAAAGCTACGGGCTGCATAAGGGTTCTATGGGTCCGGTTGGTCTTCCTGAGAGCGCTTATGTTATTGCTGATAGGAGTTTGGAAGCGGTGCCGCAGTGGGTTGTTGGTGCCAACGAAGATGGTTATCACTACGTAGGCGCTCGTCTCGGCGTTGATTTTACCGTGGATCAGTGGGAAGACCTCTCGGTGGTGCGTCCAGGGGATAGTTGCCCGAAGTGCGGCCTTGCTTTGGAAGGTGCGCGTGGCATTGAGGTCGCTCAGGTATTCCAGCTTGGAGACAAATACTCCAAGGCAATGGGCGCAACATTTATGGACGAAGACGGCAAAGAGCAGCCGTTCATTATGGGCTGCTATGGTGTTGGTGTTTCAAGAACAGTTGCGGCAATTGTCGAGCAGCACAACGACGAATTCGGCATTGCGTGGCCGATGTCAGTTGCACCTGCACACGTATGCGTTATTCCACTCACGGTTGGAGATGACCAAGTGCAACCTGCTGCTGAGAAGTTAGCCGATGATTTGGCGAAGATGGGCTTTGAAGTTGCCATTGATGATAGAAGCGAGCGCGCTGGCGTGAAGTTTGCTGATGCCGATCTTATCGGTTGGCCTATCCAAATTATCGTGGGCAAGCGTGGTCTTGCTGAGGGCAAGGTTGAGGTTAAGCGTCGCTCTACGGGCGAGCGCATCGACATAGCGCTTGCTACGTTGGAAGAGGCCTTTGCTTTTGCAAAGCGCAATGCAAAAGGACGCGCTTTTGAAGCAAATCTCTTGCAAGGTTTGTTCTCGTAACGTTTGATTTGCATTAACTATATGAGAGCTTGATGTTGGATCGAAAGGTCAAAGCATCAAGCTCTTTTGGTTTATAAGCCTCTAGTCAAATAGGTCAGTCGATGCGTTTTTGGCAACCCATGCTTGCGTGACTTCCAAAAAAGCCTTCGTAGCTGCAGATGCCGTTTCTTTTGAGCGGATTGCAATGACAATTTCGCGTGAAGTTTCCACCTCGGCCGACAAGATGGACAAGGGAAATGGCGGATTGTGCAAAATGAGGTCAGGCAATACGCTAAACCCAAGGCCAGCACTAACCATACTCATGACGGCATAGTCGCTATCAACGGTGAAGCGCACGTTGGGCGTGACGTTGTTGGCGGTGAACAGTTCGTTCATCTCAGAGGGGCGCGAGTTGCTCATAAGCTGAATGTAGGGTTCTTCGGCGAGGGCGCGCTTAGGGAAATATTTTGCATTCGCTAGCGGATGATCAGGCGAAACAACAACATAGAGCGGATCGTGCTTAAGGGGGATTGTGAATAAGTCCCTCTTAGTAGGTAAAACGAAAAAGGCACAGTCTGCTTCGCCGTTCCATACTGCCTCGCCAACAGCAAGCTCGTCGTCGTTACAGATAAGCTTGAGGTCAATGTTGGGGTAAAGCTTCAAGAAGGCTTTTGCTATTCCGGGAAACCACTGAATGGATGTTGAGGTGAATGCTGCAACGCGAACCAAACCACTTTCGAGATGCTTGAGCTCATTGACGCGTGTTGAGAGCTGACGTTCATCGGTGCAGACCTTTTGGATCCAGGGGAGGAGTTCACGACCGTCTGCTGACAGAAATGTCTCGCCGTAATCGCGCACAAAGAGCGTCATGCCCAATTCTTTTTCAAGCGAAGAAATAAGGTAGCTTATCCCGGCTTGTGTATAGCCAAGCTCTTGGGCGGCTTGCTTGAAGCTGCCGGTGTGCGCGATGGTTAAAAATGCCTCGTATTTTGGGTTGGGCATACCTTGACTCCTTTGTTGTTTCGCGCTCGCTGTAGTGCTTCGCGTTTGCTTCTCTAGTGTCCGCTCAGAGCACATTTGAAATATTAATCGTTTTGTTCGGGTGCACAATCGCTTTGATCAGGAAACATAAGAAATTCTTTAAGAGTTTCAAAGAAAACCTCGTTTTACTTTTAACCAGCGTCCAATTACTATAATGACTGTCTCATTTTCATAGGTAAAAAATGGCTCCTATCAGGGGGTTTTGATTTTTGCGCTCATTTTAGATTGCGAAGTCAGGAATTGTAGTATGGAACGCATCAAAAACGCACGATGGCTTTTTATTGCCGCGATGATCTTACAGACCATTATCTTTGGGTCAGGCAGCGCTTTGACAAAGGTTGCTTATGAGTCAGTTACTCCTTTGTGGTGCATGACGCTACGCTTTGGTTTAGCCACCGTTTTGTTTGTGATCGTATTCGGACCGCGTATGTCTCGCCAACTGCGCGGTGTTTCGATCCGTGCCTGGATGCCTGCAGCAACTTGCATGGCAATCTCGTTTATCGCCTGCAACGTGGCTTTTAGCTTTACCGCAGTTACTACGGTCGGCTTTTTGGTAGCGCTTCCGGTGGTATTTACCCCTATCTTGGGCGCGATTGTTAATAAGCACCGTTATCCGCTCGGGTTTATTCCTTTCCAAGCGGCGGTGGTATGTGGTCTGTATATGCTCTGCTGCAATGGCGGTGCACTGACGTTTGGCCCGGGCGAGGCACTCGGCATTATCGCTTCTGTTGCCATGGCGGTTTCCATTGTGTTTTCGCAGCGACTTCTCACGCAAATTGATGCGGTGACCGTCGCAGGCACCCAGGTGGGCGTGGCTTTTGTACTTTCGCTTTTGTGCGCATTGGCATTTGAGGCGCCCGTTAACGTTGTGGCTATTGAGCCTGCTGCGTGGGGTACCATCATATTTTTGGCAGTGCTGTCCTCGTGCGTGGCATTCTTGTTACAAAGTGCAGCGCTTAACGTGCTTTCGTCCACAACGGTTTCCCTCTTGATTACAGGCGAGCCGGTCTTTACCGCTTTGTTCTCATTTGCAATATTAGGAGAAACCCTGTCCCTTATGGGATTTGCCGGAGCGGGCATGATTATCGTGTCTGTTGTTTTAGCAACGCTGTACGAAGGTCGTCAAAGCGAACAAGGCGTGCCTGTTCCAGCTACTGTTCAAAGCAGCGAAGTTGCGCGCATACAACCTGCAAACGTCAAGGCAGGGCGCACTGCGGTGGGTGCGCGTGTTGCAGCTCCTGTTTTGGCGCTTTCTGAGCGCATGGTTTCAGCCTCAGCTGAGCGGGCTTTACACCACGCAGATGTGTCCAATCGTTTGTTTGACAAGCACCCACCTTACCTTGGCGCTACGCGCTTTATGACGAAAGGTTTCGCCGCACAAGATTTTAGTGTGAGGGATTTTGTAGGGAGAGAAACAACGGTGCATCCAGATCGGGCTGCTTAAAACAAAAGTCCTTTTCGCCATTCGTAATTCTTACGTTGAAAAATTGTCACTGAATCATTACCATATTGCCTAGTTTAGCTATGCGTTCAACGCGGTTGAGGCTTCGTGAGTATCTTGCGAAGCTTTATCGCCTTGAAGTGCGCATATGACCCTGGCACTAAAGCTGTAAACGAGATCCAAGGGGTGTGAGCAGGATGGAGACAGTGACGAAGAAACTGTCACGCGGCATGTTGGCCATGCTGTTAGCAGTTTCGCTCATGATTCCTGTAGGGGCGCTACAGTCCCAGCAGGCATGGGCAGACGATGTGCAAGAATATGATAATTCAAGCGCGGCGGAAGATGTGGTGCTTGAGATTAAAGCAGGCGCTGCAACGCTCAAGGAAAATACGACGAATACGTATAAGTTTCCGAATTTGACAGTTGTGTCAAATTCAACGCGGCCGATTAAGGGCATTACTATTCAGTTCACGTCGGCAATTACAACCGCTGACCATATTGACTTGAATGGAAGCGGCAAATTTGTACGCTACGCCGGTAGTAAAGCTGGCAACGTTTCCATTAATGTTCAAGAAGGTGCTACAGCAGACGAATGGGCAACCTATCTGCGTGAAAACCTTGAGATTACCCTCGATGGATCCACTACGAAAAGCTTACGCATGATTGCAAGCTTTGATCCGGTTTCAACGTTGTATGACTACAACGCCATTAACGGTCACTACTATGAGACCGTTCTTCAAAAGGTAAATTGGGAAACCGCTTATGAGGCGTGCAAAACCAAAAAATACATGGGCATGCAAGGTTATTTGGTAACCGTTACTTCTCAGCAAGAGCACGACTATGTATACACCATGATTCACGAGAACTGCTGGATGGGTGCAACAAGCTGGGATCCGTACACGTCTCCAGTGAAAAATACCTATGCTGATTTCTATAAGACAAAAGGAATCACTATTCCGAGTACCACGCATACCGGAAGCACTGAGTTTTACTATTGGGTATCCGGACCCGAAGCCGGTAAGATTGCCAGTTATGGGCCATTGAGAGCACAAGTGGCAGCACCGGATCCTGAGGGTGGCACGATGTTTACCAATTGGGCAAACGGCGAGCCGAATAACTCTAGCGGAGAAATGTGTGCTCATTTTTATACGAGTCAAAGTGGTCAATGGAATGACTTCGCTAATACCAACCAATGCTACTACGTAATCGAATATGGCGGAATGCCGGGCGATGATGATAGCGGCGTGGATTCTTCGGACGGCAATGGCGACGCTAATGTTGACGTGTTCGTAAAGGTTGACATCAACATTGACCCATCAGGAAAGACGCTCACAACTGAGTCTTCTGATGTGTATGTTGGTCAGCCGCTCAATATTCGCGAAAATGTAAATGGTGGCGATGTTGAAACCATTATTGGTAAAAACTCTGCTGGTAAATTCGTCACCGAACCTGCAACCCCGGATCGCACCTACTATCAGCTCAAAGAGGGTGGCAACCGCAACAATCCTGATCACTGGATCAAACTCGATGCAGAACCTACGCATGTTGGCACCTATAAAGTAGTCTCGAATTGCGTATTTCAGACTCCCTATGAGCAAGAAGATGGTCAGCATGGTAACCTTGTTGAATATGTTCCCGGTGAAAGCATTTTCCGCATTCGTCCCCTCGAGATTGACATAACAAATCCTGCAACACCTGATACCCCTGGTGGTACCCCTGCTGGTGGTGAATTTATTAACGCCGATGGCTCCACGACCGAGGTTGCTGGACGCAGCTTCTCGAAGATCTATGATGGCACCACGCACATGGTTTCTGGTGCGGTAAATATTGCTGATGCAACAGTTGCAGGCGCTCAGGCATATCTCACCTATGATCATGCTGAGTTCGTTGCTAAAGATGCCGGTCAAATAGATTTGGTATTGACTGGTGCCAAGTTGGAAGGAAAAGACGCAGCTGACTACAGGCTGAGCGGTCTTTAAGCAGATGGCACATTGACGGTAAAAGGTGTTATTTTGCCGCGCCCGCTTGAAATAACGAGCACCTATGTTGACGACCTCGGCGGCGCTATAAGCAGCTGGATTACCGGCATCCCCTTCTTTAATACGGCCGCTGCAATTGGCAGCAATGCTAATTACAAACATAACGCGGGCGCCTTTGACGCTTCTTTGGTAACGGGAAGCGATACCGACGGACAGACTACGTGGCCTGTCTCATGGCCTGCGAATTTGCTCGCTCCAGGAGATACGCTTGCTGACGTTTTGGGAAGCGTGACGTATACCTCAGCAACGGCAGGTGGTATGCGCATCAACCGAGCAGATCCCTCCATTGGAACCTATCTGTTGACGCCGAATTTCTCGAAGGTGTCGCGCACGTCTGCTGGTTTTGTAACGCAAGACGGAAACTATGTTTTGAGCTTCGTAAAAGGCAAGCTTGGCGTTACGGCGCGTCCGTCAAATGTGATAAACAAAGATCATCCGATCATTATTGAGACCACGGTTACTCCTGAGGGTGGCGATGATCCCGTCACAAAAGACGATCTAAAAGACATCGTGGACAAAGAGCTTGGCGGAGATCCTGATCCGAATGATCCTGATGATCCGCGCGGAAAGATTCCCGAGGGCGTAGATCCTATTATTACGATTACCAAGGGTGGTACCGTACAAGAAGAGATTGATCCGACCGAGCCGGGCGAGTATAAGGTAGTAGTTACATACCCAGGTCCTGATGGCACTGATATCGAAGTTGAGATTGACTATGTCATCGAAAAAGATCCTTCACCATCACCTGCTCCGAATATGTTTGGTGTATCCACTAAGCTCAAGGGTGCAACAAACGGTGCTTCAATAACTCCTTCGCAAAGCGTGCGTCCGGGAGCTAACGTTGACATTAATTGGACGATTGGACCGAACGCTTATGTTGCGCTCGTTGAGGTGGACGGCAAGGTGGTTTCACCAACGCCGGCAGACTATACATTCGCAAACATTAATGGTAACCATGAAATTGTCGTGACGCTTGCTAACTATCCAGTATTGCCTGGTCAAACTTCAAAGGGCTACTACACAGTAACGGTGAACAAGTACGGTGGCGCTCATGGTTTGACGGTGAGCCCCTCATCGGTTTTGACCGCTGGTTCTTATGGCGAGGTAACATGGAATCCGGAGCCGGGCTATTTGATCAGCAGCATCATGATTGATGGCGTTGCGGTAAGTCCGGAGGTAATTGCATCTGGTAAATATGCGTTCCCTGACATTGCTGCAAACCACGTGGTAGATGTGTATTTTGCGCCCGCATCAGGTGTGCCTGTGATGAGTCAGTCAGACTTAAATATCACGACCAAGATCGTTGGCGGACCGGGTTCAATTACCGGTGGCACAACCATTTCGCGCGGTGACAACTACAACATTGCTTGGGAACCGGTCATTCAAACCACTCCTGATTACAATAGCCCCGACTATGCCGTATTTGAAGTTGCAAACGTTGAGGTTAATGGCAAAACCGCAGCTGGAAGCGATGACAGAGACCTCGAGTTGACTAACATTCGCGAAGACAAAGACGTTGTTGTCACTGTAAGACCAGTGCTTTATGACGTCTCAGTTCTCAAATATGGCAATGGTGATGTTTCCAATTCGCGCACCTTCTACAAAGGACAGCGCTATGTCAACATCTTCGGCACTCCTGCAGCTGGCTCGCATATTTCCTATATCGAGATTGACGGCGTTAAGTATTATGACGAGCGCGATGTCGTAACTTCTGAGCTTGCTGAAGTAGCAGAGTCCGCTCAAAGCGATGATGTGTTAGAGACGTCAAAGCCGCAAGAGAGCGCCGCAGTTGAACCTCAGCAATCTGATAAGGCGAAGTCCGCTGAGGCAGACGAAGCAGCAGATAGCCTTAAGGCAGATGCTTACAACACCTCTGATGCAGGTCAGGCAGCTGACGAGGGCGCAACCGGTGTTGCCCCAGGCGTTGTAACGGGAGCTGTGGTAAATACCGTTACCGAGGCAGTTTCTGTTGCTGATGAGGTTGCTCAAGGCGCCAGCAGCACAGATGTAGCGGCTGTTGATGATGAAGCTCAGGTAGACGGTGATGAGCAAAACGAGGCAGATGAAGTGCAAGAGGCGGCCGATGTTTCAACGGCGTCTGAGTCTGAGGCTTCAGGTGATGTGATTGTTGCAACCTCTGCCGTTCCAACGGTTGTACCGGCTGCTCAAACGCGTGCTTCAGATCCGGTCTTTGAGCCTGAAGTGACCGACGCAAAACAGCATGATCAATTAGCACTTGACCTTGATATTACAGGTATCAGCAACGATCATCGTGTCATTGTCTACTTTGCCGAAGATGGAGAAGTAGCAAATCCTGATTCGGTCAAGGACGAAGATCATGTGACGGTTGTGCCTGGTATCGAAGGCGGCCCTGGTGAAATTACCGGTGGCGGCATTATCAATATCGAAAAAGACCCCACGCCCGAGATCACCTGGACTATCCCGGATGGCTATGTGCCCGATGGCATTTGGATTGATGATGTCTACTATCCGCTGGATCCAGACGACAAGTCGTTTAAGGTGCCGGCTGGTCTTGATCCGAGTGTTGAGCACACGGTAAAACTTGAAGTCACCAAGCGTGCGCCAGGCGATGAAGATCTGCCCGTGCGTGACTATCCGGTACTTGATACGACCGGTGCGGGCACGGTCAAGCAATTCATAATTTACACCGAGCTTACCGGCGGCCCTGGCACCATTAGCGCATCGGTACAAGTCGTTGAAGGTTCAAGCCATACGGTTACGTGGACTGTTGGTGAGATTGACGGCATTAAGTATCGCGTTGCTAAGGTGATCATTGACGGTGTTGAGCATCCAGAGCTTTTAAATGCAACCGAGTACACATTCGATGACATTAGCGGTGCTCATACTATTCAGGTCATTTTGGAGCCTATCGAAGAGCCGCTTGCGCCTGAGGAACCGGCCACTCCGCAAGAGCCACAGCCTGAAACGCCTCAGCCGGCAACTCCACAAGAGCCACAAGAGAACCCGACCTTGCATATGCTGCCGAGCACGCAAGGTACACCGACGCAAGAAGTTGCGCTCGCTCGCACAGGGGATCCGCTCATGGCTTGTGGTATGACACTTGTGGTTGTTGCGTTAGTGGGAGCTGGTGCTTTGGTCTTGGCTCGTCGTAAAGAGCAGCGTGATTAAACGCAGATAAAACTAAGCGTTAAGCGATAAGCTTCGCATCTGATATTGAACAAGCGGTTTGCTTCGGCGAGCCGCTTGTTTGCGTTTCGGGACGCTGCCGGTGACATCTTGGTTTGCGATTGGGACCATGTTGACGAGTAAGTATCTATTTGCGAACAATTGTTGAGTTGTCTACGCATTGTCTCGTTGCTGATTCATTATGAAAGCAACAAGATCGCATCAGCGAGAACATGTTGCGACTTAAAACCTAGGGTATGTTTGTCAATGGTGCATAAAATAGGAGGCTCATTATGGCTAACAATTTCGGCGATGGTTTGAAAGATGTCTTTTTGGCTGGCGTAGGTGCAATGGCTATGACTGGCGAAAAAGCGCAAGAGTTAGTAAGCCAACTGATCTCTAAAGGTGAGATTACCGTAGAGCAAGGCAAGCAGATTAACGAAGAGCTCAAGCAAAAGGCATCCACCACAGCAAAAACAATTCGCTATGATGCCCTCGAGAGCGCCATGGCAGCTATGACGCCTGAACAACGCCAAGAGTTTGCAACAAAAGCAGCGCAGTTTGCAGCAAGCGCCAAAGACGAAGCAGCAAAGGCAGACGCCCAAGATGCTTCTTCTGCAAACGCTGGAACATGCAAAACCAAGTAATAACCTATTTAGCACAGCTGTCCTAAAGCGCACTATTTGGACAGGGTCTTGCGTTGACAAGGGTTTGCGAAACCGGGGCTTGCATTATGCGAGCCCCGGTTTTCGTAGACGATAGAGCGCTTTGATGAAGCACAGGCGTTCTCTAGATCTCCCATAATTCTTATGCAAAAAGCCAGGTTACGTGCCTGACATCGAAGTATCGCTACCTATAGTTGCGCTAAAATTCCAACTGAAAGCGGTGGAACCATGACATGATCAGCGATACTATTTTTGACCGCTAGAAAGCGTCAGCACAACAAGAAAGGCTTTATATGAACTTCGAGATAGCTAATCGACTCGCCGCCCGTCGCCGCAATGCTGGTCTATCGCAAGAGGCATTAGCAGACAAGATTGGAGTGTCGCGCCAGGCGGTCTCTAAATGGGAGCGCTCGGAGTCTTCGCCTGATACCGATAACCTTATTGCACTTGCGGCACTCTATAACGTTTCACTCGATGAATTGTTATATGGCGATGTTGTCGAAAGCGAAGCTTCGGTTGAGCCTGAAGAGGTGGTAGCCGAAGTCATTGATGACGCTAACGAAGCTGATCAGAACAGCCACGCAAACCATGCTGATTCGGTGCACGTGAGCTGGGATGGCGTGCATGTGGTTGATGGCAAAGGTGGGCAGGTGCATGTATCTTGGAAAGATGGCGTGCATGTCGAGGACGGCAGGAAGGGCGATAACGTTCGAGTAAATGCTGACGGCGTCACTATCAACGATAAACACTTCGACTCATGGCAAGAGGCGCATACCTACTACCATTTCGACAAAAATGAAAAGAAGAAAAACCCTGTTGCGTCTGCCTGGTTGTCATTTCCTTTTCCGCTCGTTGTCATAGTAGGCTATCTCATCTGGGGTATTGCAGCTAACGGATGGGGTGTTGGACTCTTTTTGTTCTTCCTTATTCCTGCTTATTACATCATCGGCGGCACGTTGCGCACCAAAAAATTGATGCCGCTTTTCTGCGGTCTCTATCCACTGGCAGCTACTGCGTGGTTTTGCTACATGGCATTTATGCAAAACGCACCGCATCCGGCATGGGCTATCTTTTTAACCATTCCGGTGGTGGAGGTATTGGTTGTTTGGGTGGCGAAACGCTTTAAGCGCCAACGGGCTTAATGGCGATGCCTTCAGCTTCAAGCGCCAAACGAATCTTTTGCACGAACGCAAGCGCGCTTGGTGAATCGCCATGCACACAGAGCGTATCGGCATGAATCTCAATCAACTTGCCGGTATTTGAGAGCACAGCTCCTTCTTTGATTGCGCGAATGACCCGCTCGATAGCCTCTTTCTCGCTCGCCACAAGCGCATCAGGTTGCGTGCGTGGAACAAGTTGTCCGGCATCGGTATAGTTACGATCAGCGAAAAACTCCTGAGCGCAGGTGAGCCCCAGTGCCTCGCCAGCTTTAATAAGTTGGCTGTTCGCAAGACCAACTAATATCAAGCGTGGGTTGATGTCATAAACCGCCTGTGCGATGGCCTCAGCAAGCGCCTTGTCGACCGCTGCTTTGTTATAAAACTGGCCATGTGGTTTAACGTGTGCGAGCGTTGTCTGTTGTGCCGCGCAAAAACCTTGCAAAGCTCCTATTTGATAGACGGTATAGGCATAGGCTTCATCAGGAGATAGATTCATGTCGCGTCGCCCAAATCCCTGCAGATCAGGATAACCCGGATGAGCGCCAATGGCTACGTGGGAGCAAGCTGCCAGCTCAACTGTTTTACGCATGACCGTCGGGTCGCCTGCGTGCATTCCACATGCAATATTGACGCTTGAAACCAGCGGGATGATTTGATCATCAAGGCCAAGCGTGTAGCGGCCAAAGCTTTCTCCTAAATCAGAGTTGAGGTCAATGCGATACATAAGCTATCCCTTTAAATCGACGTTTTTCGTGTCCGTTATAAGCATGCAGCCAGGCGCATGGGTGATGGCGAAAGGTGGCTTGCTGTTCATGACAACCGATTGTGGGGTTACGCCACAAGCCCAAAAAACAGGAACTTCGCCTGGGTGGATATCAACAGGGTCGCCAAACTCGGGGTGTGCGATGTCGGCAACCCCGATTGCGGCAGGGTCGCCTATGTGCATAGGGGCGCCGTGCACTTTGGGAATTGCGCCAGAGATTTGAACCGCTTTCACCACTTGATTAGGTGAAAGCGGGCGCATAGACATAACCATTTTGCCGCTCATTGAACCAGCGGGAATGCAATCCACATTAGTCAGATACATTGAGACATTTCTGCCTTGCGTGTTGTGACGCATCTCAATGCCAGCCTCAATCAGTTCGCTCTCAAACGAAAATGAGCACCCAATCACAAATGACACGAGATCATCGCGCCAGTAATCCACAACGTTGTCCACCTCAGCAACTAGTTTTCCGTACTCATAGATGCGATAGCGCGGAAAGTCAGTGGCAATGTCGCAGTCGGTGGCGCAAAGCTTGGTGGTGCGCTGACCAACATCGGTCACTTCCAAAAGAGGGCATGGCTTCGGATTTCTTTGCGCGAAGAGCAAAAAGTCATATGCTTGCTCTTTGGGAAGCACGATAAGGTTTGCTTGGGCAAACCCCGGACACAGTCCGCTTGTGGGAGCATGATAGGCGCCTTCGCGAATGAGATGGCGTGCTTGAACAGGGGTTGCGTCAAGCAGCTGCGACCACACACTCGGATCTACGTTGGTGGGCTTAGTTGGCTGTTGCATCGTTATACTTCGCCTTTCAGGAAGCGCTCAATAAAGCTCGTGTCGGCTTTTCCTGCACAAAATGTTTCATTCTCCATAATGGCGAATTGGAAATCGAGGTTCGTATCCACGCCAACAATGACCATCTCTTCAAGTGCAGTTCGCATTTTTGCAATTGCTTCTCTGCGATCTCGACCGCGCACAATAATCTTGGCAATCATCGAGTCATAATAGGGCGAAATCTCAAAACCATCGTAGGCGGCGGTGTCGACGCGCACGCCCATGCCACCCGGTAGATGCATCTGTGAGATCACGCCAGGGCTCGGCATAAAGTTGCGCTCGGGCATCTCGGCGTTGATTCGACACTCGATGGCATGCCCTTGCAAAACGATATCATTTTGCGTAAATGAGAGCGGATCGCCCGCAGCTACGCGAATCATCTCACCCATCAGGTCGGTGTGAGTGACCATTTCGGTGACGCAGTGTTCAACCTGAATGCGGGTATTCATCTCCATGAAGTAATAGTTGCGGTTTTCGTCCATCAAAAATTCGATGGTACCCGCAGAGGTATAGCCAACTGCCCGCGCAGCTTTAACGGCATCGTTCATCATTTGTGCGCGCAGCGTATCGTCTAAAAGCGGCGAGGGGCTCTCCTCAATCATTTTCTGATGGTTGCGCTGAACTGAGCAATCGCGCTCACCCATGGCGACAATGTTGCCGTGATTGTCTGCAATGATCTGCACTTCAACGTGGCGTGGATTGAGTACGCAGCGTTCCAAATACATGGTGTTATCGCCAAAAGCATTAACGCTTTCGCGCTGGGCGATGTTGAATTGGTCGAAGAAATCCTCTTCTGTTTCTGAGACGCGCATGCCTTTGCCGCCGCCGCCAGAAGAAGCTTTGATCATGATCGGCCAGCCAATGCTGCGCGCTTCAATAATGGCTTGTTCGACATCATGAATGCCCTTTTTGGTGCCGGGTACTACGGGCACCCCTGCCTCCATCATAGTGCGACGAGCAGCGCTTTTGTTGCCCATGCGATCGATGACTTCAGGGGACGGGCCAATAAAGGTTATGCCATTGTCGCGGCACATTTTTGCAAACGTTGCATTCTCGGACAAAAACCCGTAGCCCGGATGTATCGCGTCTGCCCCCGTGCCTTTTGCAGCGGTCAAAATTGCGGTGGTATTAAGGTATGAGTCACGTGCTGGAGCGGGGCCTATGCAGACCGCCTCGTCGGCCAAATACGTATGAAGCGCCTGACGATCTGCGGTTGAGTAGACCGCAACGGTCTTGATATCCATGGCTCGGCACGCGCGAATAATGCGCACGGCAATTTCGCCACGATTTGCTATGAGAACCTTATTAAACATGCATCTCTCCTGCGAAGTTAGCGTAAGGCAAGCTTGAATGGGTCAAACTTAGGCGGTGGGCTCGGTCGAAATACGGAAAAGCGGCTGGTCGTATTCAACCTGCGTGCCGTTTGCCGCAAGGATTTCGGTGATGATGCCCGGGGCAGGAGCGGTGATTTCATTCATCATCTTCATTGCTTCAACGATAGCAAGTGTCTGACCAGTTAATACTTCTTGACCAATGCGCACAAAAGGCTCTTCGTCGGGGCTCGGAGCGGTATAGAACGTGCCAATCATGGGGCTGCGAACCAGATTGACCGATGTCTCGTCAACCGGAAGAGCTGCACTTTGAACGCCTTCGGTCACATTCGCGCCATCGTCACGGGCGCTCAGAAGTTGTCCGACGCGTTCTGCTAGGGGTAGAGCTGCCGCAGACGAAAGCGAGGTGCGAGAGCGCTCTAGCTCAATTTTGACATTGCCGTCGTCGAAGCGAAGTGCGGTCAAATCTCCCTCGTCCATGATGCTGAGTAGCTCTTTAATGTCTTTGGTCTCCATAACGTCTCCTTCATGCCGAAATACCTGATGGCGATTGTTTTTTTAAGTGTGGGGCTTATGCTCGTTCTCGTCTTTTTTGAGGATGCTTGAGATCTTCTTCGAGTTCAATCCACAGCTTGTTTCCGTTACTTATACGTGCTTGTTTCTCCAGAATTGGTGTGAGGCGGCGCGCAGTTTTGCGAGGCGAAACCCCACCGTAGCATGGCCTGCGCACAATTTTTTCGAGTGCTTGCAAGTTCTCTTCCTCTTTGCGAAGAAGCTCTTGGGCAACTTCTACACTTATAGGGGTAAAGCGAATGGATTTACCGGGCTTACATTGCACAAGTTTTGGAATGTCCACCGATGCCACGGTGCCAATTTTTGCGTACCCACCAGTTGTTTGACGATCAGCAAGCATGATAATAGGTCGTCCATGGCTGGGCACTTGAATGGCTCCGAGAGCAATGCCATCAGAGATGATGTCAGACCCATCAATAGTTTCAATTTCAGGCCCTTCGAGCCTATATCCCATGCGATCACACTTGGAAGTAGTTTGGTAGGCTTGCGAATAGAAAGTTTCAATGCCGCGTTCGCTAAAGAGCGATTCTTGCGGACCGGGAATCACGCGCAGAACAACTTCGTCAAGATTAAAGCCATAAAAGTCCGCGTCGTCTTCTAGGACATGGCTGCCAAGATTTGCCAGATAATCTAAGTTGCGCGTTTCAAATCGAAGATAATCGCCGGTAGTGAGCGCGCGCCCTTCAACTCCTCCAATGCCGCATTTAAGATTGGTGGAACGCGACCCCATAACTTCAGGAAGAGTAAACGAGCCGCCCGCTACGGCAAGGTAGCCATACATACCGGTTTTAGGGGCTCCGAAGCTCAGCATTTGGCCGCGACGCACAAAATGCGCTTTATACGAAGCGATCGGCTTGCCATCTAGCCGAGGTGAAAAATCTCCCCCCGTAATGGCAATATAGGTGTTGGTGGTAAAACGCAGCGTCGGTCCTGCGAGCACAAACTCCAAGGCTGGGGCGTCTTTTGGGTTATCCACCAAAATATTGGCAATTCGAAATGCCCGTTTATCCATGACGCCAGAAGGTGAAAAGCCACTGCCAAGATATCCGAAGCGTCCAGCATCTTGTACCGTGGTGAGGATGCCGGGCTTGTTGACGGTAACTCCCATGTCCTACACCTCCTCAAGCACAACATCGCACACATATGTGCCTGCTTGCACCTGCGCGTCAATGGCGAAATATTCCGATTTTGAAATGGGAACAAAACGCATATAATCGCCTGCCGCATACAAAATGGGCGGATTGCGATCAGGATCATAGGGTCTCACCGGCGTTCTGCCGATGATTTGCCAGCCACCAGGTGAGGGGAGCGGATATACGCCCGTTTGCGCGCCACCGATGCCAACAGAACCTGCCTCTAAGCGGGTGCGCGGGGTGGCAAGGCGCGGGGTGTGCAAACGCTCATCGAGTCCGCCCAGATAGGCGAAACCAGGAAGAAAACCAAGCATGTCGATGAGGTAGTCGTGCCCAGTATGAAGGGCGATAACCTCTTCGGGCGTGAGTTGAGCATGGGTTGCTACCGTGTCCATGTCGAGTGCGAATTCTTCGTCATAGCACACCGGAATTTTGACGATGCGTTTGACGGTTTGCGCGCACGAGGTGAGGTTGCGAAGTTTACCCCGAACGCGTTCGCACAGTTCGTCTACGCCGATAACGAGCGAATCGTAGAGCACCATGAGTGAGCAGAAGGTAGGCACGAGCTCTATGACTCCCGGAATTGGGTCTGCCTCAAGCGTTTGAACTGCGCCGCGAATTACCCCGTTGGTTTCAGGGGAGATTGTGGTACCGAAAACAAGATTGATTGCCGAATCTCCGGCAATAGTGATACTAAACTGAGCCATAGCCATCCGCTTCTATAAGTTGCTGGTGAGGGTTCAATCTGATACCGTTTTAACGATAGTTAAGTAGGTAAGGATTGTAGCATATATGGATAAGGCGCTTTTTATAGCGGCGTTTTTCTTCGCGTATACGGTTCAAGCTATTACTGGTTTTGCAGGTAATCTCTTTGCTATGCCGGTGGGAACAACGCTTTTGAGTCTTACGAGCTCGGTGGCCATCCTCAACACCATGGGCTTTTTGGCTTGCGGTTCGCTTGCGCTTATTAACTATAAGCATATCCATTGGCGCGAATTGGCGAAAATGGTTGGCGTTATGTTGCCATTTGTGCTCATTGGTATTTGGTTGGACACACTCTTGCCACTTTCGGCGCTTTTGAAGGTGTATGGCGTCATCATTGTGGTGGTAGGTCTGCGTGGGCTTTTGTCGAAACAGCAGCGCTTTTTGCCCGAATGGGCACTCTGGATTGTTATTGGGCTAGCGGGGCTTATCCAGGGAATGTTTGTTTCGGGTGGGGCTTTGCTTGTTATATATGCCATCCAGAAAATTACCGATAAACAGCAATTTCGCGCGACGCTTTCTGCGGTATGGATGATTTTGAATCTCTTGTATGCATGCATTGCGTTTGCGCAGGGAAGCTTCACGCCGGTTGTTTTTGATGTGATTGCGTGGTGTATTCCCGCAGCCATCGTGGCTACGTTTTTAGGGCAGCGTCTGCAAAAGCATCTCAGTCAAGAACGTTTCTTGAAATGCACGTACGTCATTTTGCTAGGTATTGGGTTGGTATTGCTTGTAACTTCCTCGTAGGATTGGAAAGCTGAGCGCTCTGGTATACTTGTTGTGGGTGATCAACCGATGAAAGGACAGGTCATGGCTCAACGTTATAAGTGCATTTTTGCTGCTCTTGATGGTGGCTCAACGCAAGAAGCTGTTGCGCAGCGCGCTATTGCATTGGCTGCAGGAAACCACGCTGATTTGGTGTTCGGACATGTAATTGATTCGGTACCGTATGAAGCTTCGGGAGTTGATTTTGAAGCGCTTTGCGCCGAAAGCCAGCAGCGCATCGCCGAGGATTTATCTGAGATATTTGCAGAAGCTTCAGATAACCCCAATATCCCATCCGTCGAATTTATTGTGCGTGCTGGTCGTGTGACTGATACGCTTGCCAAGCAGCTCATTGAGCCGGTTGATCCGGATTTGGTTGTTTGTGGAGAGCGCGGTCTTTCGAATATCAAATATGCATTTGTGGGTAGTGTCTCCACATTCTTGATCCGTTCCATGCGCTGCGACGTCTTGGTCGTTAAACAAGATTAGCGGCTTTTTTGGATTCATACGTAAGCCCTCTCTTACGATATGAACAGGGAGTTTCCAGCTCTATGGAGGCTCCCTTTTTATTGGTAGGCACAAGCTTTGCTTGCGTGTCTATATTCCGTGCCTGTTCTATCCAGTGATGAATAGTTTCCCAATAGTTCCCCTTATAAAAAAGGATCTATGGAAGCCTCAAACAAGGAGATGCCCACAGCGGCAGATTGAAGCTTCCTTCGATCCTCATTTACACTCGTTACTATAGTGATTTGATCATTGTTTATCAATATCATATAAATTGATAATAGTAATATCTGGTTTTGATAGTACTATTATCCTAAACTGATAATAGTACTATCCGCTATTGATAATAACTGCTCCTCAAATTGAGAGTTTGGAAATGAATATGGCGAAGGGTTTAAAGCATATTGCCGCGCAAGACTTGGTAGAATTTCTGAGTGACGAACGTTTGCGAAAGCTTCGAACCGTTGCTGATCAGGGGCTTTTGCTTCATGAAAGCTTGGATGATTTTGAGTTGCCTGAGGGCTATACCAAAGACGAAGTATGGCTGATTCTAACTGCTATTCGCAAACAGGCGGCAATTTTTCTACCTGATGATCCTTTTCGCGATGCAGATTTTTGGTTTGTAACCACCAGTGCGCTTTCGTTTGACTCAAAAATGCTTGAGTTGCGCTGTGCGACACATTTCCCGCTGGATTTATCTTTGCAAACGCTGCAAGGGTCTCCTTATATCACCCGATTCTTAGAGCAAACGCTTGCGCGTGGTCTAGAGGCTGATCGCATTTCAGTTACCGAAGAGCGCATCCATGAGATTTTTATTGGTGCACCCTTAGAAAATGATATCGATCGGGTTATTTCAAACTATTTTGTGCTGAGCAACGAAGCTGAACATTTGGCAGAGCGTGAAATCACGCACGGGCTGATCGAAACGCTTTATTACCAGCTCATAGAAGGAGTAGATGCTAATCAGTTGCCCCGCAGAGGCGAGGTGTGCAAGCTGGATGAGCGCTTGTTGCCGCCAAGTTCAAAGGACTGCCTGGATGCCATTTGTCAACGCGCAAGCGACGACTTTGGTGATGAGTCTCGCTTCGGACCGGTTCTTCGCATTATTAATGTGTCGTGGTTTTTCTGGAACTTCGACGTCTTTGCTTGCCTCAACACGCTCGTAGGTATTTTGCTTCGCAATATTATGGCCATCAAATGGGGTTTTCCCGTTTTGAGTTGGCTGCCGGTTGGCTATTATCCGTTTGGGCACCTGGACACTCCGCGCATGGAGGCGGTGTTTAATAACTGGTCGAAAGACTATGGGTTTGGCTTTGACTTTACGTCGTATTTTGCCGTCAACGTACAGCTTTATCTAGAAGAGCTTGATCGGTTAGAGTTGGCTATCGGAGAGCTTGAGCGTCTCAATCAGCGCATTGATGAGATTTTGTCATCGGATATCAATAACAGGAAAAAGGCGATTTTAGCGTCGCTTGTTCGTGAGCCTGATGCACTGCTGCGCATTGCGCCACATCAACGTATGTTTCGTGTTGCGTATGCCACGGCGAGGGCGGACTTTTTGGAGCTTGAGCGCGATGGCTATTTGGTGCGTGAGCAAGAAGGGAAAGCTTTTGTTTTCCGCGCCTGTGACGACTTACGAGAGCGCATTGTGCGCTTGGGCGAAGCAGCGCTCTCGTTGCAAGCGTCAGAGAATACGTCCAATGAGATGTCTTAAAGCGCTATTGTCTTTCGCGCAAGGTCGGCAAGGTTGTAATAAAACGATGTGCGTGCATGCTTTTGGACGTCATCGCAAAATGCGTTTACCCAGTTCAGATGCTTATCGGTAAAGATATCAAGCTCGGCCGCCAAGGAAAGAGCACCCTCTTCATCGTCGGCACTGAACGCGTCAAGTGCAAGCTGAGAGATATGTGCGGCAAGTTCCAGCTGAAGTGCAATGTGGTCTTCGGGAAGATCAAACGAGGTATCAACGGCCAGACCATAATGCTTATATAACTCAACCATCTCATCGCGTGCCTCTTGCATCAGCAAGCCCTCTTCTGAGGTATAGACCGACTCATAGGGAGCAACAGGATGCGGGCTCATGCCCAAAAAGAGTTGGTTGTAATCAGCGGCTAAATCGGTTCGCAAAGCTTCGCGATCTGCGCTTTGAGCTTCGCGATAAAACTCAGGCAACAAAGTTTGTGTGGCGGGCTCATCGAGCACAATATCAATAAAGGCCTTGTCAGGTGCTCCAATAAAGGCACGTGACAAGAAGCGGTAAGCAAAAGTGCTTTGTTGCAGGAATTCTTGTAGTTCGGTGTTATTCATAACCCTCCTTTTGGACGTGAGCTGATGCGTGAGTTACTACGTTTCTTAAATTTACGCTTCTTGTAAAGTATAAGACAGGCGTCGCAAAAAGGGAGGGAAGTGGCGACGCCTGTCTTGAGGATGGATCAGACCAAAAAGGCCTGGAGTGTGTTATGCCTTATGAGACGAATACGCTTGGGGTTGTTTCACCGTCCATGCGGCTACCGCCTTTTGCTTTAGCAGCTTCTTCCATCTCTGAAAGCGGACCGAAATGCAGTGCTTGTACCGGGCACGTCAATACGCAATGAGGCTGATCGTCCTCACGACCGATAGATAAGCATGTGTCGCATTTGTCCATCTTAAACCCGCCGCCTTCAACTTCGGTGTATTGCGGTACGTCGAATGGGCAGGCGCTTGAGCAGGTCTTGCAGCCAATGCAGAGCTCTTCGTCAACAACTACAACGCCATCTTCGTCGCGTTTGCTGATGGCGCCTTGTGGGCAGTTGGCAAGGCAGAGCGGGTTTTCGCAATGCATGCATGAGAGCGACTCGAAGTTACGCTTAACCTCGGGGAACGTACCCTCAACGGTCTCTTGTACATTACGGCGAGACACTGTTCCTGCCTCAATTTCATGCCACTGTTTGCAGGCAACAACGCATGCCCAGCATTTAATGCAGCGGCTTGTATCTACGTAGAATCCGTATTGTTCAGCCATGATTTACCCCTCTACCTTCGAAATCTTGACGAGCGTTTGCTTTGCCATGGATGACGTGAAGCCGTCGTAGTTGGCCATATTGTCGTCATACAAAACGTTTACTTCGCTACCGCCATCGAGAGCGCCATAACCGGGAAGTCCGAGCTCTTCGCAAGGCTCCCACCAGCCGCGCTTGGTCATCAGCACGTTGGGGTTAATGGCTTCAAAGTAACGGGCAACCATCTTGATAGATCCATGCGGAGACTCGATAAGCATCCAGTCACCATCTTCGATGCCGTACTCTTTTGCGGTTGCGGGGTTGATCTTGACCCACGGCTCAGGCTGCAGTTCGCGCAGATACGGTACATCGTGATAGTAGCTATGGTTGCAGAGGCGATATGCATGAACGTCAGAGATGACGAGCGGATACTCTGCTGCGATGTCTGGCGTTCCGTCCAGGCTTTCCGGAGCACCCTTGTAGACGGGGAGACGCTCGAGCATAGCGGTGTCGTCGGCATTTGGCTTGCCGCCAATCCACTCGTTGACGCACTGAACCTTACCCTCGGGCAGGGAGGCGAACATCTTCTCGTAGTTTTGATACTCAGGCTCGGTGGGCTTAGCACCGTCTGTGCGCTCTTTAAAGACGTAGCCCTTCTCGCGCAGCTCTTCAAGTGTGATGCCCGAACCGTCAAGTTGCTCGGAAAGCATTGCGTCGATGTCACCATTCCAGAAGTCTTCGCCATAACCCATCGCAACAGCAAGGTCGAGATAGTACTGCCAGTCAGAATGGCATTCGCCCATAGGCTCAGAGATAACCTGGTTGATGCCGATAAAGGTGCCAGCAGGGGAGTTCTTGGTGGCGAATTGGTCAGCTGACTCATATTGAGTGGTAGCCGGCAAAACGATGTCTGCGTAATCGCATGATGAGTTCCAAGCCACGTCCATAACTACATAGTAGTCAAGCTTTTTGAGTGCCTCAGCAACCGTTTTGGGCTGACGCGTAGCTGACATGGGGTTAGATGACTGAGCAAAGATGCAGCGCAGCGGATAGGGATCCTCGGTCAGAATTGATTGGATACCCTTGTTGTATGCGGTTGTCGGACCGGATTCCTGTGTCTCCATAGTCTGGAACCAGCGTGGGGTTTCAGGGCCGACCAGCTTAGCAACGCCTGCCATCCAGCCATTAGCCTCGTCCTCTTCGCTTGCGGGCAGGCGATCAGAAAGCACGTCAACGCCTTTGGTCTTGATGAGCGGCTCAGGCATGACCATGCCAGCACCGCCGCCACCAGCGATACCTAAGTTGCCGGTGATAGCTTCGATGAGGCAGACGCATGCTACAGTCCAGTGGCTGTCAGCGGACTGGTCGCCGATGCCATTGCCGATGTTGATGCCCATGGGGCTGGTGGTGCCCATAACGCGAGCAACTTCGATAATTTGCTCTTCAGGAATGCCGGTAATAGGAGCTGCCCATGAAGGCGGATATTGTTTGATATGCTCTGCCAGTTCGTCAAAGCCCAGGCACCAATTCTCAACGAAGTCGTGATCATAGAGATCTTCTTCGATAATGACGTTCAAGATAGCCATTGCCAAAGCGCCGTCAGTTCCGGGAATGATGGGCAGCCAGTAATCGGCATGTGAGCCGAGACCTTCTTGCATAGGACGAATGTCGATAACTTTCATGCCGCCTTCTTGTGCATCAAGGCGTTTGTTTGGATTGCCCTGATTGATGGCGGAGTTTTCTGAGTTGTAGCCCCAGACAACCAACAGCTTACATTTGTCTAGCTGACCTGGTTCGGTGTTGGTAGCGCCCATGTGGTTAGGACCGCCTAGGGTTACCAGACGCGAGAACATACGCTGCGAGTTGCAAATTGCAGAATGCAAGTAATTTGGAGAACCGTGTACGTTCAAGAAGCGACGGCCGAGTGAACCTAATACGGCATAGAACTGCGGTGACAAAACACCATAGCTTTCTGCGCCATATTGCTCTTTTTGCTCTTTGAGCTTAGCGGCGATCTCTTCGATAGCCTGATCCCAGGTAATTTGCTCGAATTTGCCTTCACCTTTCTCACCGGTGCGCTTCATCGGATAAAGCAAGCGATTGGGTGAGTAAACGGTGTGCATAGCAGCATTTCCCTTGGCACACAGTGTTTTTGAGCCGCGGCCATAATTGTTGCCAGCCTCAGGGTTGCCCTCAACGTGAACCCAGCGACCATCTTTGACGGTGCACAACGTTGAGCAGTGGGTGCGAGCAGGTCCGCACATCTTGCACCAAGCATGCTTGACTTCGATAACCGGCTCGGCAGCTGATTGATTCTCACCAGTTTGCGAAAGTTGCTCTTCGTCTTTGGTGAGTGTTTGCGAAGCACAGCCACCCAACATGGCAGCAGCGCCAAGTGCAGCAACGCCTTGGAGCAGCGTGCGACGAGTTAATTCAGCCATAAATTCTCCTCCTCTAATTCGTGTCCCTGCGCTCCTTTGTGGCTTATCTCCCCTCAAAGATAAAGCCCCTCTCCATCGCATTCGGAGCAGCCTATTTTGTAAGACACAGGGGTCGCACTAGCGACATGCACCCATCCTATCCTTTGCGGCTCTGTAATGTAATCGTAGGTTTCGCATATTTTGAAAACGCGCTTTTGATCAGGAAATACATATAGATCATATGAGATGTGCCCATCGTTTTGTAAGCATTTTAGTATTGCGATGTTGCCTTGAACTGGTAGACTAAAAAAGCATTTTCGCCTTCATGATGAGCTGTCTTTGTGCGGGATGCGTGATTGGCGAGGCTGATATAAAACGGCTGAGATCGGGAGGGGATCTGAGTGCCGAACAAACGAGACGGGCAACTGTCGTTTTCTGGTGTCACGGAAACGGTTGGGGGCATTCGCGCCCATTTGAAAAATGTGACACTTGCAGATATTTTTGATAAGCGTGTAGCGGGGTTTGCCTGCATTTTGGCATGGCAATTCATAACCTTTTTCAGCACAACGATTCACTATTCAACAAGAAATGATATCTCTCATTTTAATAGTGTGGTGGGTTTCGCCAGTTTAGGCATGATCGCTGTTATGTTACTCGCTGCTATTGTGCCAAGCGTCTTTTCTCGGTGTATGTGCATAAGGGCTGTTCGGTGGGCAGCGCCGCTGTTGGTGCTTTTAAGTAGCATCGTGCTAGTTGCAGTAGAGCACGTCGATGATTTTCAACAACCTTGGTGTTCCATTGCTTCAACGGTTGCCGGTGTTGGTGTGGGCGCATTGTTCGTAGGCTGGTCGAAGGTTTTTGCTCGTATGGACAGCTTGCAAGTTATGGCAAAAAGTGCGACTTCTTTTTTGCTTTCAGCGGTGATTTTCGCTCTGGTGGTTGCCCTGCCGCTTGCTGCAAGTATTGTCTGTACCGTCCTTTTGCCGCTGTTGAGTGGGTTGGCGCTTTACCACGGACTTCATATTTGGAGTAGCAAGGAAGCAGAAGAGAGCTCTAACACTCCCTTTCGGGCAGGTGCTTTCTCAATTAGTGCAGTGCTGTCTTTAGGGGTATTGGCATGGACGGGCTCTTTTGCGCAGGCGCTGCTTTTCGATCCGCTGTTCATTATTGATAATGGGAGCTATCCATGGTTTTTTATCATCGGATCGGTAGTTGCTGTAGTGGTGATTTGCGCGCCAATGCTTTCCTCGGATTCGCTTGATTTTGCGGGTGCGTATCGCTCGAGTGTATTTACCATGGGGCTTATCTTTTTGCTTGTTCCTATTGTGGACTCTGGCACGGGCATTGCTGATGCGTTGGGGTTGAGCATTTATTGCGTTGTGCTATTGCTTACCTGGGTCGTGCTTGCCCGCATCACCGGTCTTTATCAGCTTCCGGTGTTGGTCACCTTCGGTATTGGCTGGTCTGCTTTGGTATCAGGGTCTCTTGCGGGAACCTTTATCGGTGGTCTTTTGCGAACGTTTGTCGACATGACACCACGTCTGCTTTCAGTTTGTACGCTCGTTTGTGTAGTGCTGCTCTTTTTCGCCTACCTATTCCTTTTCACCGAAAAGTCCATGGCAAAGCTTTTGGGTGGCTCAAGCTTTGGCGCGAAGCGACCCTTTCATGAGCGCGGACATCAAATTGCCCTTGATTATGGGCTGACTAAACGCGAGGAAGAGACCATGATGCTTATTGCCAAGGGTCGCACGAACGCGCGCATTTGCGAGGAGCTCGGTGTAACTCCGGGCACGGTTAATTCGCATTTGTCGAACCTCTACAAAAAACTTGATGTTCACGATAGACAAGAGGTCATTGATCTGGTTGAGCAGAATGACTAAACAAGCCATATGCTAACCTAGTTGCGTGCAATTTCACGAGAGGTCTTTCACGTGTCGCTTTCGCCAACACAAAGGAGTTTGCAATGATCAATGAGCGTATGTTTGGGCTCGGAGCAGAGCCAAGTGCAATTCGTGAGCTGTTTGCTTATGGGTTGGCACGCAAAGCAGAAATTGGTGAAGAGAACGTCTTTGATTTCAGCATTGGCAATCCGAGTGTGCCGGCTCCTGAGATCGTGAAAAAAACTATGGCTGCGCTGTTGGAGGGCGACCCGGTTGCATTGCATGGGTATTCGCCTGCCTCTGGTGATCCTGCGGTGAAAAACGCCATTGCGCAAAGCATTACAGATCGCTTTGGTGTACCTGCAGATCCAGCTCAGCTCTATTTGACGGCAGGTGCTGCAGCCGCTATTGCCATCTCTCTTGCTGCGTTGAGTTCGCCAGGAGATGAAATTATCGTAAACGCACCGTACTTTCCTGAGTACAAGGTGTGGATCGAGTCGGCAGGATGTACATGTGTTGAAGTGCCTACTACCGTTCCTGAGTTCCAGCTTGATATTGCTGCGATTGAGCAGGCTATTTCGCCAAAGACGAGCGCCCTTATTATCAACTCGCCAAACAACCCAGTTGGAGCGGTATATTCGCGAGAGAACCTCGAGGCTCTAGCCAGCATGTTGGCGCGAAAAGAAAAAGAGCTTGGCAGGCCGTTGTATCTGATTAGCGACGAGCCTTATCGCGAGATCACCTATGGTGCAGAGGTCGTGTATGTGCCCACCATTTGGCCGCGTACGCTCGTGTGTTATTCGTACTCAAAGGCGCTTTCGCTTCCGGGTGAGCGCATTGGTTATGTATATGTATCTGATTTGATGGATAATGCGCGTGAGGTATCGTGCGCGATAGCTGGCGCCGGTCGTGCGCTTGGATATGTGTGCGCGCCGGTATTGTTGCAGAAAACTATTGCGGCATGCGTAGATGTTCCCTCGGATGTTGCTGCTTATGCGGCAAATCGTGAGCGTTTAACGCGTGGGTTGGCGGATTTGGGCTATGAGTTTGTGGAGCCGCAAGGAGCGTTTTATCTTTGGGTTCGTGCTTTGGAAGAAGACGCGCAGGCGTTCAGCGAGCGTGCAAAAGCCCATGAGTTGCTTTTGGTTCCATCTGACAGCTTTGGTGTGGGCGGCTGGGTGCGTATTAGCTACTGCATCGCTCCTGAGGTGATCGAGCGCGCGATGCCTGCATTTGCTGCGCTAAAGGCTGAATACGACGCGTAAACCTCTGGATCTTGCTTGCTTTGCGTTGGCTGTGCGTCGGTTACGCGCCGGTCTTGTACATATTCGGAAGAAGTTGCCAGTTTCAAACTCGGAGCTGACCAGCACGAATAGGTTATTTTCCCAGGTCATACGTGCTGGCAGGTTGTGGCGAAAATGTACAACGATGGTGCGCCATGAACAAGTTAAGATGATGTTTTACCTGGAAAAGAGAAGATCTCTCCATAATTGATGCTGCAATTCCGACCAATCGTATTTCGATGAGCGACGTCGGATTCCTAAGTATTTGTCCAAGATATTTTTGACCGCTAAAAACGATTGCCAGTTGCAGACCTGCTTTTTTGTAAGTGTCATGACGGTAAAGCCCATCGACTCGAGCACGATGCGTCTTCCTGCGTCCTGTGTGATCCTTTCGGCGCCGGTGTGATCAAGGATCCCGTCATACTCGACGATAACGCGTTGCTCTTCCCAAAGAAGATCCGCAAGCAAATAGCGAGAATTCACCAATGGATACGCCTCTTTGGGAACGCTTAGTCTGGCATTGAGTTGCATCGGCGGAAAGCCCTGACCACCCCTTTTGATCGGGAGCGAAAGGATGGTCGCAAGCGCCGATTCCATGGGAGATCTCGAATCATTGTGTAGGTATCTAACCAGTTGACGGCCATTATTGAGGCTCTTCGTGCCGGACAAACCGCGAAGAGTTCGAGCTATAGCCTGTTGTGTGGTGAGAGGCGAAACGTTCGTAAAACCTCGCTCCGCAAAACGGTTGATGCGATACGCCCCACATAATTCCATGCCAACCATGAGCGCTTGCGCTGGTGGGAGCGATGCTGCAAGATACGCAAAGCATATCTCGGGGAGAACAACAGCCATATGGGGTTCAATACGAAGGGAAATGTTGGCAAGATCGACCGTGGAGCATACATGATTGACGACGGCGGGATGGCGAAGGCGAAAAGCTTGGTCTGGGATCATCACATGAATCGGTTGCGTTAAGTATGACCCGTAGTGGCTCAAAACCCAGTCGAGTTCTTTTCTTGTAGGACGTGCGAAGTTCGGCGTTCTTGTTGGGCTGAGCTTGTTCGTCGCTGGCTTGCTTGGCGGAGGCATGCCAGCGCTTCTCTGTTGCTCAAGCAAATTGCTGATAGCTTGTTGTTGAACACAGCGATAAAACTCAAGGGATGATATGTCGGTCAGCGTGATCATGATTGCGGCAGTCTATCACGTTAGTTGAGTAAAATAAAGCCTGATCAGATGCTAATTTTGTGTATGAGATCGGCGTGAAATTTTGGCGAAAACGAAGGGACAACGACGTAAGATTTATATGAGATCTTGTGAGAATTTCTTAAGATCGAAGTGAACTCGCGAAAGAAAACAGGTGAAGACCATGTGCGGTTTTAAGGAGGTCGAAAGCTGGGTCACTGGGTAGTTTTCAATCCTCTGTCCTCGCGTTTAAGAATAAAAATTGACCCATGTCGCGACTGGTGAAGTATTGCGATATGGGTCAGAGCTGGCTCGCGTATCTGGGTAAAGCCTACAAGAGTGCGATGAGCGCTTCAACATTTTCTGGACGGGTTGCCCAGCTGCAAGCAAATCGCGTTACCGTTTTGCCGTCTGGGGTGCGCTCCCAAAAACTAAAGGTTACCTGTTGTGATAGTCGGTCATGGGTTTCATCGTCAAGAATAGGGAAGAGCTGGTTAGTTGGTGAATCGATAGCCAATTCATAGCCCTTCTCCGTGAAAGCATCGGCAAGACGCTGAGCCAAGGCAACGCCGTGTGCTCCAGCTTGCAAGTAGCGCAAAGCGTCGTTCGGGTGGGTAGCGGCGTTCTGCGAGGTGGCAGTGGTAGCATCCCGTGGAGTGGCAGCAGCATCCCGTGGAGTGGCAGCGGTATCTGGCGGGTTGGCAGCGGCGACAGCGCTAGCGTCCGGCGAGGCGTCGGAAGAAAACAGCTCGTCGAACTGGATGCCGAGCATGCGACCCTTCGCCAAAAGGGCTCCACGCTTCTTCGTGATAGTGAAGAAGTGCTGGTCAATGGGGGCGGGGCGACCATTGACGTCGCAGCCGCGACGATGACGGCACGTTGTAGGTCGCGGGAATACTACAGCTTCGCCAAAAAGGGCGCCAACTTTGGTTCCGCCGATGTAGAAAGCGTCGCACAAGCGGGCTATGTCGGGCAAGGTCACATCTGCGCCTCGTGCTGCCAGGCCATAGCCTAGGCGTGCGCCGTCCATAAAAAGTGCCAGGTCAAACTCATCGCACACTGCGCTTAGATCCTCAAGTTCCGCGAGGGAATAGATGGTTCCGTATTCAGTGGGATGGGATAGATAGACCACCCCTGGTGCCACCATATGGTCGCGGTTGGCATCCGCGAAAAAGTTTTCGCAATAAGCCCGCACGTCGGCTGCAAGGAGCTTACCCTCGTGGGGTTCTAGGGGTAAGATCTTGTGCCCAAGCCCCTCAACCGCTCCGGCTTCATGCGCATTTATGTGGCCACTGGTAGCAGAAAGGACGCCCTCCCAGGGGCAAAGGAGCTGATCAAGCACGACAGCGTTAGTCTGTGTGCCCCCAACGAGAAAGTGCACGCTGGCCTCCGGTGCATCGCAGGCGCGGCGGATGCGTGCGCGGGCACTTTCGCAAATCTCGTCAGTGCCGTAGCCTGCGGTTTGGTTGAAGTTGGTTGTGTGCAGCCGCTCGATAATGGCAGGGAGCGCGCCTTCCATATAGTCACTATCGAAATGAAGCATAAGAAAGCTCCTTACATTTACGTGTCATGTGTTGTAGTGCTTATTGTTGCACACACAAAAACAGGGCAGCGACAAAACAAGCTTATGGTCTTTGCGCTGCTACGGTTTTCGATAACCGGTGCGCAACTTTTGGCGCTCAGACGAGTTGAGTGGCACGCTCAATGGGCGTGCCACCGTTGTTTTCAAATTCGTTTCAAACGTGTGCTTATTTGACGCAAGATAAACCAGTAAGATCATCAGATTATCGCAGGCGCGTTATGATAACCCTATATCAATTTGATAGTAACTCAATTAAGGAGGTTGCTCATGGATGCACGGGTGTACGATCTTTTAAATGACCAGATTAACAAGGAAATGTACTCTTCGTATCTGTATTTGTCTTTCGCTGATTTTTATGAGGAAGCAGGGCTTAAGGGTTTTGCTAACTGGTATGAGATCCAAGCAAAAGAAGAAATGGATCACGCACTGATTTTCCGTAATTACCTGCATGAAAACGGCTGCAACGTAAAACTATTAGCAATCGATCAGCCTGACAAGGTATTCGATAACTTCTTGGCCCCGCTTGAGGCGGCTCTTGAACATGAGAAGTATGTTACGAGCTTGATTGATGCAATTTATGCGGCTGCTGTTGATGCGAAAGACTATCGCACTATGAAGTTTTTGGACTGGTTTATTGCTGAGCAGCAGGAAGAAGAAGACAATGCCGAGACGATGGTAACGCGCATGAAGCTCTTCGGTGATGACGCAAAAGCTCTGTATGACCTCGATCAGGAGAACTTGTCGCGCGTATATAGCACCCCAAGCCCGCTCGCTGGCAAGTAGTTTTTAGCGAAATCTCTAATCCGTTTACTCCTTCGAAGGCGCCGCTTATCCCAAGCGGTGCCTTTTTCATATTTTCACCACGAATAGCTGCTTTGCGTCTTTCTCACAACGCCGCCGGGAGTAGCCAAAAGAATTCAATTAATGCAAAACTGCATATAATTGGCTATTTTTCGCAATGTTACGAATTATCAAAATATTTATCAGATAGGTAACTTGACGATTACATAGCGGTAAATCTTCATTGATCACCTGCACAAAAGCTCGTAAAAGGGTGGTCAAAGTTGATGAAACTCGTTACAATTCGCGATGTCCGACAGTTGAATAAAACGCAAGAGATTTTGACTATCTTCGCCAAGTTTATACAGTCTCCTTTTTCTTTTGCGAACATTCAAAGCATAGGCTGATGGTTATAGAAAACATCAAAGGATACTGTCGGTATTCCTTTCGCGGAGCCAAGCTATCTTGGCTCCGTTTTTTGTCTTATAACACTTTTTGTCCTATAGCACCCCTTGTCCTAGAGGCTTCCTTTTTGTGTCTGGAATAATGTGGCTGGAATTGCCAGGTCGTGAACAAATATCGAGTCCAAATGCTCTACGGCGGTGATTTCTGCGAAAATCACTCAGGTAGCCAAAGAGATATCGCACGGTGTGTCGCAAAGCGAGGGCATGAATAAGCGCGTGTTCGGTTGATTGATGAAAGGGGTAAGCATGCAAACAGCTTTAATGTGGGCAGCTTTTGGATGCGGATTCACCTTCTTGATGACCACAATTGGTGCCGCTTCGGTCTTTTTGTTTCAAAAGCGCAATTCGCGTCTATTGCAGCGTATCTTTATGGGATTTGCTGCGGGCGTTATGATTGCTGCTTCAGTGTGGTCATTGTTGATTCCGGCAATAGAGCGCGCTGAGGAGTCGGGTCAGGTTGGCTGGATTCCTGCTGCTGGCGGCTTTGTATTGGGTGTGGTCTTTTTGCTGGTGCTGCATCAGCTTATACCTCACATGCATCCTGAAGAAGATACCCCTGAGGGCTTGCCTAGTAAGTGGGATCGCCCAACGTTGCTCTTTACTGCTGTGACGCTTCATAACATTCCTGAGGGTATGAGTGTGGGTCTTTTGTTCGCCATAGCATTTCAAGGCGAAGGCGATCCGGTAATGTTTGGTATGGCAACAGCTCTTGCTTTGGGCATTGGTATTCAGAACATCCCAGAAGGAGCGGCGGTGTCGTTGCCGCTTATGCAGGAGGGAATGAAGCCGATAAAAGCTTTTGGCATGGGAGCGCTTTCTGGCTTGGCTGAGCCGGTGTTTGGTGTCTTGGTGGTGCTCTTCGCGAGCGTGATTACGCCTTACATGCCGTGGATGCTCGCATTTTCTGCTGGAGCCATGATGTATGTGGTGGTTGAAGAGCTCATCCCCGAAGCACATTTGGGCGAACACTCTAATGCGGGAACACTTGGTGTGATGGCAGGCTTTTTAGTGATGATGATCTTGGATGTGGCGCTTGGCTAGCAAAACGCGAAAAGCGCATAGCTGACAAGCCCGCAGAGCAATCCGAAAAAAGCGCCTGCAACGACATCGCGAGCGAAATGCAGGCCGCCAACAATTCGACAAAACCCAAGGCAAAACGCGCAAAGCCATAGCAAGCAAGCCGCAAGGGGCATATATGCAAACCAGAGAGTGGCAATGGCTGCAGCAGAAAACATGTGGCGACTTGGAAAAGATTTGCCTTCGCCATCTCGCTCTACTAAAGGCGAAATACCGCATGCGGTTGCCGGGCGGGGAGCGTTGAAGCGCGAACGAAACCAGCTCATAAGCACAAAGCCTAAAGCCGGCGCAAGCATAAAGATTGCCAAAGCAGCTAAAGAGCACGAAAACGCCCAAATAAGCAATAAGGCATACGCAACATAAAACACCCAGGTGAGAGCTTTATTGCTCCCGCGAAGAAGCGCAAGTGCGAAAGCGTGTTTATCAAAAAATGCACGCCATGTTGCGAAATGCTTTGCATAGCGCGCTTGATAGGGCTGTTGAGGTTTATATGTTGGCGAGCGTTTGTCCATAACGATAGCTTAGCAAATATCGCGCGGGTGTGCGCTATACTACTTTGCAGCTTGTGTGGTCGGCACAGACGCTGAAGGCGGTCATAGGGTTGCCCTCTCTGCGAGCTCGTTTGTGGTGTCGACCCTTATGAACTGGAGTGATCATGGAAAACTTTGAATTTGTCTCGCCAACTTACTTTGTCTTTGGAAAAGAAGCAGAGTGCAAAACCGGCGAGAAACTTGCTGAACGTGGCGCCCAAAAAGTGTTGCTGCATTATGGTGGCAAAAGCGCCAAGGAAAGCGGTCTGCTTGATCGTATTAAGGCCTCGCTTGAGTCCGCGGGAATTGCGTGGGTAGAGCTTGGTGGTGTTCGGCCAAATCCAGAGATCAGACTGGTGCGCGAAGGTGTGGCTCTGTGCAAGGAACACGGTGTTGATTGGGTGTGCGCCATTGGCGGCGGCTCGGTAATTGATTCGGCGAAAGCAATTGCGGTCGGTGCTCGCTATGAAGGTGATGTTTGGGAGATTTATGAGAGCAAAGAACCGCGCACTGATATCTTGCCGATTGCGGTTGTGCTCACCATACCTGCGGCAGGGTCAGAAGCCTCCAAAAACGCGGTTATTTCCAACGATGAACTGGGCATGAAAACTGGCTATGCCAATAACGGGCAGCGCCCCAAGATTGCATTTATGAACCCGGAATTAACCTTTACGTTGCCGCCGTTTCAAACAGCTGCAGGCATTACGGATATGTTTTGCCATTTGCTTGAGCGATTCTTTGACGATGTAGGATCGGTACCGGTGACGGACAATTTGTGTCTTTCCATCATGAACACGGTACGCGCTGAGGCTCCTCGCGTATTGGCTGAGCCGGATAACTACGATGCTCGCGCAAATATCATGTGGGCAGGCATGCTCTGCCATCAGGGCTACGCGGGCGTTGGCCGTCATGAGGACTGGGCAACGCATGGTATGGAGCACGAATTGTCGGCATACGACACTGAAATCACGCACGGAGCGGGTCTTGCGGTGATGTTCCCGGCGTGGATGGAATATGTGTATAGCGAAAATCCTGACAGGTTCGCCTTCTATGGTCGTGAGGTCTTTGGCTTGCGCCCGACGGGTGATGTTGAGGCTGATGCGCTTTCAGCTATTGACGAGACGCGTGCGTTCTTCGCTTCACTTGGCATGCCGACAACCCTTGGCGAACTGGGGATTTCCGAAGACACCATTGAAGATGCCATTGATTTTATGTTGCCAACACTCAAGATTAACAAAGGCGAGCCTTTTGGTAGCTTCAAAAAACTCACCATGGAGGACGCGGCAAACATTTACCGGTTAGCCTTATAGGGTGCGAAAGCGCGGCTTCTCGGCTGCGCACCATGGGTTTCTCGGCTGCGGCTTTAGGCTTATAGGACAAAAAAGAGACGTGCGGTGGGGGTGCACGTCTCTTTTTATGTAGAAGAGCAAACCCACCAAGAAGAGAGGAGAAGGAGAAAGGGAGAAGAAGGAGAGGGGGTTACACCTAAGGGGGTGCTTGGCGGGTATGCTCTTGTGTGAAGGTGCGGTTTATGCTTCAGCGCTGGTGCCAAGAATGGCATTGACCAGCGAAGAAATAATACTGATTACGATGGAGGCCACAAACGCGCTTCCGAACGAATCAATAATGAAGCCAACTTGGAAAATCCCGTTTGCCAACCATGCTGCTATATAGAGCAAAAGCGTATTGACTACCAGGTAAAAAATACCCAACGTTAGCACTGAAATCGGTAAGCTCAGTAGTTGCATTATAGGCTTGATGCTGATGTTGATCAGCGACAAGAACAAACCAAATACTACGATGCCAACCCAAGCTTGCGAACCACCAATTACCTCGATACCCGGAACAAGCCATACAGCAACTCCCACTGCAATAGCTGTGACCAACCAACGAAGTATGAAACGCATGGGAATACTCCTTTCTTGAGATGGCTTCTTGGTTAATTTGGTTACCCCAATGCTTTGTTGCTTTGCAACTTTTGCATAACTACATTACTAACCAATTCGCTATAACTACTATACGCAAATCGATGAGATTAATTCGCTCTAACGTGTTTTAGTAGGGTGGCTGATATTGTTCTGTTACCAATTTGATAACAGTAATTGTTATTTGAGTGAGGTTTGCCATCTCTTATATACATCACCCTTTCTCAAGAGAAGCAAGCAATAAAAAAAGACCAGGTCACATACGTAAACCTGGTCAATTTGTAAGTGCACAGTTGCTGTAGCGCGCTGTCAGGCTACAAAGACGCAGCCGTCAGACGGCCGGCGCACCTTTGCTAGCAAATTGGCCTAAAAGCGCAGGCTCAAGCAGCTCAGGCCACCATCAACCTTGCGATATTCTGACGTATCAACAACAAGCGTCTCATAGCCTAAATCCTGAATGGCTTTCAGCACGGTTGGATATCCTTCGGGAACAATCACGGTTCCGTTTACCCAAATGCAGTTTGCGCCATAAGCTTCGTCTTCGGGCACAATTACTTTGTTGTACTGGGCAAAGTCAGGCTTTTCGATAAATTCGCCAGACA
Organism: bacterium D16-34; assembly: GCA_003612515.1. GTDB lineage: Bacteria > Actinomycetota > Coriobacteriia > Coriobacteriales > Eggerthellaceae > Xiamenia. Next base: position 181,738 of record RAZB01000001.1, on the reverse strand, counting down.
CCAACATGTTGTTATCTTCAATATAGTTCACGCCGGTCTTGAGATGCAGCACCTCTTCGAGCGGAACTTCAGAACCTTCAAGACCCCAGCCTTCAAGGATCTCAATAAACTGACGAATGCCCTCTTCATTGGTGCGTGCAGAACGGCCAACATAGAAGTGGTCGCCTACCATCATGACGTCGCCACCATCAAGGGTGCCCGGAGCTTCGATGTGCTTGACATGTTCGTCGTCAAAGAACTGGCGAATAGTCGGCTCGATTTCGTCTTTTTCGCCATTGCGAGTTGAAGCACCCGGGTTGGTGATGATCGCGCCCATGCGCGTAATGACTGCCGGATCCTCAACGAAGCACGAATCGGGGTATTGCTCTAAGGCGGGCAGAACGGTCACTTCGACGCCGCACTTCTTGAGTGCCTCAATGTAGTCATCATGCTCTTCAATTGCACGCTCATAAATTGGCTGTCCTAGTTCAGGAGCACTGGTGATGCCATCGCAGAGCGATTTGCCCGGTCGACGAACAATGACGTTTGAGAACTTAGTCATGAAATCTCCTATCGGTTTTGCACGGTCTGTCTCAACACCGTGTCGCGTATACTATAGTGTACTCTTGAAACAGGCTGAATGAACGAGTTTTTATGGCAAATCGCAAGCAATCAGACAAACGTAAACAAAAATCTGTAAAGCCGGGCATAAAGGTTGCGCCTTGCCCTTCGTCGCGCTGTCCGGTTGCTCATCTGTGTGGCGGGTGTCAGCAAATTGACGTGCCCTATCAAGAACAGCTGGCAAGCAAGCGTGCGACCATCCAAGAGCTTTATGCAGATATATTGGACGCAACGTGCGTGGATGCGGTCGTAGGAATGGCCGATCCTTTTCACTATCGCAACAAGGTCACATCACCCTTTGCTCCAGGTAGGCGCCTTTATTCCAAGCAGGCATCTTCGCAAAATGCCACGCGAACTTCGGCTTCCAAGCGAACTTCATCTGCTAAGCAAAAGGGCAAGAAAAATGCGCTGACGCATGAGGTTTTGTGCGGCATGTATGCGCAAGGAACCCATGAGATAATACCAACTGATCAATGCTTGATAGAAAACGAACAAGCAAAGCAGGTTATTTGTGCCATCAAGGACTTGATGGCATCGTTTGGGTATGAGCCTTATAACGAAAACACTGGTAGCGGGCTTATTCGCCATGTGATTGTGCGCGTTGGGCATACCTCTGGTGAGGTCTTAGTTACGATTGTGACAAATGCTCAAACGCTTGTAGGATCTAAGGCGTTTTGTCGCGAATTGGTCAAGCGCTGTCCTTTTATAACGACTATCGTTCAAAACATCAACGAGCGTCAGACTAACGTGGTTTTGGGCGAAAAAGAGCGCGTGCTTTACGGATCGGGGTTTATCTTAGATAAGCTGTGCGGTTTGAGTTTTAGGATTTCTTCGCAGTCGTTTTACCAGGTCAACGCTGTCCAAACTGAAGTGCTTTACAAAACAGCGCTCGAACTTGCCGCCCTTGATGATGCGTGCGTGGTGCTGGATGCCTATTGCGGAACTGGGACTATCGGTTTGGTGGCAGCTCGCATGGGAGCCCACCGCGTGATAGGTGTAGACTCGGTTCGATCTGCTATTCGCGATGCAAAAGAAAATGCACGCCACAATGGCATCGAGAATGCGCGATTTTTCGCGAGAGACGCCACTGAGTTTTTGTGCGAAATGGCAGAGCGCCAGGAGCATGTTGACGTGGTGTTAATGGATCCGCCGCGCGCTGGATCTACCGAGGAGTTTTTGGATTCGGTGGCACGTTTGGCTCCCGAGCGCGTGGTTTATATCTCGTGCAATCCCACTACCCAAAAACGCGACATTGCCTATCTTATTCGTCAGGGGTATCAGCTTGAGCGCGTGGTGCCGGTAGATATGTTTCCGCATACTGAACACATTGAGACTATTGCACTTATCACAAAAGTGCCAGCCGCGCACGCTTCGCAGTCATCTGAGCTGCGCGACGTTAGCGCTAACGTTCATACAGGAGGGAAAAGCGTATGAGTCATGCGCCTCAATACGACATCCAGCATATAGCAGAACAAGCACAACAGACCATAGCAACACACACATTGCTTGATTCAGAAACGCCGTGTTTGTTGATGGTTTCAGGTGGATCGGATTCTACTGCGCTTGCTTATCTGATGGCCGACCTTCGAGATGAGGGTATGACCGGTCCGCTTGCGATGCTGCACGTCAACCACCAACTTCGCGGCGAAGACGCAGACAAAGACGCGCAGTTTGTGGCAGAGCTGGCGCGCCTTTTAGATATCCCTTTGTTTTTGTGCGAGATTGACATCTTAGGCGAAGCGCAGCGCAGTGGCGAAAACATTGAGGCAGTGGCCAGGCGAGAGCGCTATCTTGCCGCGAACGAGGCGCTGGCTAGTATGTGCATGCACGAGGCATATCCTGTTTCATCAGGAAAAATCGTAACAGCTCATACGGCAGACGATCGTATCGAAAACTTTTATATGCGCTCAATTGTGGGTACAGGTCCGGGCGGTTTTCGCTCTATGTTGTACCAAAACGGTCCGGTGGTTCGCCCACTTTTGGACATGAGTCGAGAGCAGCTGCGTGCCTACTTAGAGCTTCGAGCAGCACATGACGAAGTGTGTGCGCGAGACGAGCACAATTGTTTATGGCGAGAAGATGCCACCAACGCGCACACTGATCGGTTTCGCTCCTATGTTCGCCATGAAATTGTTCCCCGGGCAAAAGAGCGAAATCCCCAGCTCACCGAAACGCTCGTGCGCACAATGAATCTGATAGCTGACGAAGATGACATGCTAGAATCTATGGTCGATGATTTATCTGAGCGCGCTGTTGATTGGATTGATGAGGCAGATCAGGCCGGAGGATGTGTGCTTGCGGTAAGCTTGGGCGAAACTCCGGTGCCGCTTTTGCGTCGTTTGATCGTGCGCATTTTGCAAGCGATGCTTCCCGGTGAGACCCGTGTGGAGACCGCATCGGTTGAAGGCGTGCTTGGAGCATGGCAAAATATGCAGGTGAACAGCGGATATGTGACAAATATCCAGGGCAATCTTGCCGTAAGCGCCAATAAGTGTGGCGTGCGAATTGAGCCGATGGCTGCATTTCGTGCTCGTCGCAAGCGTGACTAATACGCGGCTTGCTTGAGGGAGTAGGCCGTGCGCTTTTGACGGCGAACCTTGCAAGATTTGCGCGAATGAATAGAGAGACACCCCTGTAAAGGAGCAGTATATGACCAAAGAGAATACTACACCGCAACCTGAGAGCGCCCCTCAGCCAGAAAGCGCCCAGCAGCCCGAGAGCGCGCCGCAACCTGAGCAGGTTGATATTATTTTGGCGAGCGCATCGCCGCGCCGCCGCGATTTGCTCAATCAGGCAAACATCTCCTTTGTTGTGCGAACGCCGCAAACACCTGTAGATGAGTCGCTCGAGCCAGATTTGCTGGCCAATCCTGAAGAGGCAGTCAAAAAGCTCGCTGAGCGTAAAGCGGGTGCGGTGGTGCAGGAGGTGCTCGCAGAAAACTACACCGGAATGGCGGCAGTTTTGGGAGCTGATACCGTAGTTGTTTTGGATGGCGAAATCTTTGGTAAGCCAGCAAACCTGTCGGAAGCAAAGCACATGCTGCGAAAGCTGTCGGGACGCACTCATGAGGTGCTTACGGGCGTGTCGGTGTGGTTAATTGCCGCTCCCGAGGCAGAGAATATCTCGCTTGGATTTCGCACCTTTGTTGACCGGACGAAGGTCACTTTCAAATCCTTGACCGATGACGAAATTGCCGACTATCTGCGCAAAGGTGAGTCTTTCGACAAAGCGGGCGCGTATGCGGCGCAAGGTGAGGGTGCGAAACTTATTGAGCGCGTTGATGGCGACATGGATAACGTAATTGGTTTGCCGGTTGGTCGTCTTATGCGTGAACTTCCTGACATTTTTGTGGCTAATCCCGTGGAAAAATGATGGCTTGTTGTAAGCTTCGCCTGATTGGGTCTCATCTCAAAAAATAGCAATGGTACACTAGTGCGAATTAACTTTAGCGTAGAGCAAAGAGGTTGATATCGTGCATAGTGATATTTCAGAAATCATTTTCAGCGAAGATGAGATCATTTCGCGTGTACAAGAAATAGGCGCTGCCCTAACCAAAGATTATGCAGACCGAGTCGAAGAGGGAATCGTGGTGATTTCGGTACTTCGCGGGGCTGCAATCTTTATGGCTGATTTGGTGCGCGCTATTGATCTGCCCCTTGAGATGGATTACATGGCGGTGTCTTCATATGGCAACGGCGTGAAAAGTTCAGGTGTCGTGCGCATTATCAAAGACCTGTCCTCTAATATTTCAGGCAAGCATGTCATTATTGCCGAAGATATTTTGGACTCAGGTTTGACCTTGCAATTTTTGCTAGAGAATCTTGCAACGCGCAACCCTGCATCGCTTGAGGTGGTTACACTGCTGAGAAAGATGACCAAAACGCAGGCAGAAATAAACTGTTTGTATACCGGTTTTGAATGTCCCGATAAATTCATAGTAGGCTATGGTCTGGACTATGCAGAGCAATATCGCAATTTGCCCTATATTGGTGTTTTGAAACCCGAGATTTACGAATAAGAGATTTTACATATGGCACAAAACAATTCTAATAGACCACAACCATCGCAACCAAATATAAGAACCACCATAATTTCGGTGCTGTTGTTTTTGCTTGTTGCGTTTTTTGTGGGTCAGCAGTTTATGACATTGTCAGACGAAGGCGGTCCGACAACGACCGACCGTTTGATTATGTCTGAGTTTGAGCAGGCAGTTGAACAGAATCGCGTCAACAATGTGGTATATAACGTTGGCGATGGCACGGTGTCGGGCACCTATTATCCGGCCATTACGGCTGGCTCGGCAACGGCAGATGCTTTCAACTCCGCTTTTTCAGCTCTCGACGCCCGCATGGCAACCATCATAAACGGTGCTACCGACAAACCTGCTTCTGGCATGGGAATAACCGACATTGACATGGTTGAGTTGGGTAGCGAGCACAACTATGTCGCAACCGTGGATGGCTCTTTGGGCGATCTTATGGCGAAGCATCCAGACATTCCTTATGAGGTGCAACTGCCAAGCCCCTTTGGTGACATTTTCTTGACTTTGCTTCCTATCCTGCTCATCGGCTTGTTCCTGTTCTTCTTCTTCTCGCAGATGCAAAAGGCGAACAGTTCACAAATGAGCTTTGGTAAAAACAAGGCGAAAAAGACGCTCGAGGAACGTCCCAACGTAAAGTTTTCAGACGTTGCCGGTGTTGATGAGGCTGTCGAAGAGATGCAAGAGATTAAGGATTTCTTGGCTAATCCGTCAAAGTATCAATCCATGGGTGCAAAAATTCCGCGCGGCTGCCTTTTGGTGGGTCCTCCGGGCACTGGTAAGACGCTTCTTGCTCGTGCGGTAGCCGGTGAAGCTGGCGTGCCGTTTTTCAGCATTTCCGGTTCTGACTTTGTTGAGATGTTTGTAGGTGTTGGTGCTTCGCGCGTTCGCGATTTGTTCAAAGACGCAAAAGAAGCTGCGCCGGCAATCATCTTTATTGACGAGATCGATGCGGTCGGTCGCCAACGTGGCACTGGTCTTGGCGGAGGTCATGATGAGCGCGAGCAGACCTTAAACCAGCTTCTTGTTGAGATGGACGGTTTTGAGGCGAACGACTCGGTTGTTCTCATTGCTGCCACCAACCGCGCAGACGTTTTGGATCCGGCTCTGCTTCGCCCGGGTCGTTTTGACCGCCAAATTGTGGTTGATGCACCTGATGTTAAAGGTCGCGAAAGGATTTTGCAGGTCCACTCGAAGGATAAGCCGCTTGGAAGCGATGTTGATCTTTCGAAGGTTGCTAAGCTTACGCCTGGCTTTACCGGTGCTGACCTCGCTAATCTCATGAATGAGAGTGCGCTTTTGACGGCACGCCGCGGCAAGAAGATTATCACGCAACAAGAGGTTAGCGAATCTATGGAACGCGTGATTGCCGGTCCTGAGCGCAAGGGCAGAGTCATGGACGAAAAGACCAAGCATACGATTGCTTACCACGAGAGCGGACATGCACTTGTGGGGCATTTGCTTGATCATGCTGATCCGGTGCACAAGATTTCAATCATTTCGCGCGGTCGTGCTTTGGGTTACACCTTGTCAATTCCAAAAGAGGACAAAGTGCTCAATTCGCTTGGCGAGATGCGCGATGAGCTGGCTGTCTTTATGGGCGGTCGCGTTGCCGAAGAGATTTTCTGCGACGACATTACGACAGGTGCTAGCAACGACCTTGAACGTGCGTCAAAGATGGCACGCGCTATTGTTACCCAATACGGTATGTCGCCTTTAGGAACGCAAGTATTCGGTCAGCCCAATCATGAGGTTTTCTTGGGCAGGGATTATGGCAATACGCAGGACTACTCAGAAGAGACGGCTCGCCGTATTGACGAAGAGGTTGCGCGCATTATGAAGGAAGCGCACGATCGCGCTTATGATATCTTGACGAGCCACAAAGAACAGATGGACCTTATGGCCAGCGTTCTTTTGGAGCGCGAGACTGTTGAGGGCGAAGCGTGTGAGGCGCTCCTCAATAATGAGTGGGATGAGTACTTGGCTCACGAAGATGAAATCAAGGCACGCAAAGAAGCCGAAGAGGCTGCAGCCCGTGCGCGCGATGAGCAGTTAGCTAATCCGAATTGGCGCGACGAGATGGTCGAGCCGGGCGACCAGAATGCAAACGGTCCATTTAGGCCAGCTGCTACGCATGCTGATCTCTCGGATATGCCAACGCAGGCACAAGTTGATGCTGAGATTGTTCGCGAAGATGTGATGGATTCCACCCCTGAAGCGCCTGCTCCAGAAGGCGAAGATCCCTATGCGGCTCCTCAGCCTGGTCAGGGTGGTGCCGCTGATATGTCTCACGCAGGCACCGATGCGAGTTCTGATGCGAAATCCGAAGCGAACTCTGAATCACAAGCAAGCTCTAATGCAAACTCCGATGACCCGAAAGGTACCAACGAGTGATTTGGCACTGCGGTAGTTTTAGTTTTGACGCAAGGATGCCCATTATTATGGGCATCCTTAACATCACGCCCGATTCATTTTCTGATGGTGGCAAATATCTTGAGCTCGATGCTGCCATGGAGCAAGCGCATCGCATGATTGATGAGGGTGCGCTTATCATTGATGTGGGGGGAGAGTCCACTCGCCCAAACGCCGATCCGGTAACCCCCGAAGAAGAACTTGAGCGTATTTTGCCTGTTGTGATTGCGCTCGTTGCTGAGGGTGTTTGTGTAAGCGTCGACACCCGTCATGCTCAGGTCGCGCAGGCTTGCCTTGAGGTAGGAGCTTCAATTATTAACGATGTTTCAGGTTTTCGCGATCCTGAGATGGTAAAGGTCGTAGCGGCTTATGATTGTGGTGTTGTGCTGATGCATATGCAGGGTACGCCGCAGACCATGCAGGATGATCCAACATACCAAGACGTTGTCAATGACGTGCGCGAATATCTACGCGATGGCGCGCTTCGTCTTGAAAATGCTGGCATTGCAAAGGATCGCATCTGCCTTGATCCAGGTCCTGGGTTTGGCAAAACTGCTGATCAGACCCGAATGCTGGTCTACAACTATTTCGAGTTTGCCCGACTTGGTTATCCGATCATGGTGGCGGTTTCTAGAAAGAGCTTCTTGGGTACCATGTACGATTTGCCAAATCCAACTGATCGCGATCAGGTTTCCGCACAGATGGCACTGCTCGCTTGTGAGGCAGGCGCTACTATTATTCGCACGCATAATGTGGCCAAGACAGCTGAGGCGCTGAAAGACTTGCGACCCTTTGCTTTTATTAGTCTTGGGTGTAACGTTGCTTTGGTTGCAGAGCCTGGTGAGGAGCTCGAAGGAAAGATTGCCATGATCAACCAGGCAATTTCGGGTATTTGCACCATTCCTGACACCGACATCATTGATATTTCTTCGTATTACGAAAGTGAGCCTGCATATTATCTTGAGCAGGATACGTTTGTGAACGCAGTTTTGCTTGTGCGCACCGGTTTGCCTCCGCGCGAACTGCTGAAGTATTTGCAGGCTATAGAAAATAGTCTGGGTCGTGTTCGCGAAATTGAGAATGGCCCGCGAACCTGCGATTTGGACATTTTGGATTATCAGCTGTATGTATCCGACGATGAGCAGCTGACCCTTCCTCATCCACGCTTGCTTGAGCGAGATTTTGTGGTTACGCCCCTTGAAGAGATTCGTCCATCTCATGTGTTGGCTGACGGCAAATCGATAGCGCATGATGCGCTTGAGAAATCAGCTCGTGTTGGCTGGTCTCACAAAATTGAACAGCACTAGTTTTCGTTTTTTTGAGGCATACACCATGTTTACCGTCCGATCGTTTGATGAGGTAACTTCTACTAATGACCTGGTAAAACGCGCGCTTGAAGCAGGCGAGCCAGAGGGTTTGGTCGTGCGTGCAAGCAAACAAACTGGCGGATATGGTCGCCAAGGGCGCACCTGGACAAGCCCTGAAGGCGGGCTGTATGCGTCATTTTTGCTGCGACCTTGTGTATCGCAGGCAGAGTTGCCTACGCTCAGTTTGGTGGTGGCGCTTGCGGTTCGACGAGCTCTGGCAGCTCTGGCTGATCCTTCGCAATCTCGCTTTGTACAGGTGAAATGGCCAAACGATGTGGTATATGCTCCACCAGCGGCTCTTCGGCAAGACCAGTACTCAAACGCATCAGAATCTCGAGCCGCATTCAATAAGCTGTGCGGCATTTCGCTGGAAGCTCATGCTGGGGGCATTTGCGTAGGCATTGGCATTAACGTGGTGGCGCCTGTTGAAGATGCCCCGGTGAGAATGGATAAAAATCGCGTGGCTTATGTGACCGAAATTGCTCCAGCAATTTCATCGCTTGATACAAAAGGCGCGCTTGACGTGGTATTTGAGGCGGAGTTGTCGGCTTTGCAAACGCTGTATCAGCAGTGGTTGCGCGAGGGATTCGCTTCGTTTGTAGAGCTTTACAATCAGCATGCAGCGCTTCAAGGTCAGCAGATCATCGTCGAGGATCGCATTGGTAATATCCTCGGACAGGGATGCGTAACTGGCATTGATAATGCTGGTCAGTTGGTGCTTCGCAATGATCGCGGCGAAGAGGTTCATATCGCATCCGGCGAAGCGCATGTAGTTCCTTGTATGTAGCTTACCGTCTGCGTCAAACCTGTAACACCTCCGGCAGGTTCCCTTATTCGCGCAATCCTATAACGCTAAAATTATGTTTCTTGCTGTGAAAACGAGGATATTGCTCATCTGTTCCAACAGACACATTATTTTCATCGCGAAGTATGCGCATGAAAGGCTACAGAGGTGTTATGGCGACACAAAAACCTGACAAAGTCACACGTATGGGATCGGCCTCAATTCCTAAGCTGATCGTTGAATTCGCCGTTCCATCCATTTTGGGAATGCTGGTAAATGGTGCGTACAATCTCATCGATTCAATCTTTTTAGGAAACGCCATGGGCGAGATTGGCCTTGCTACTGCAACGGTGGCAATGCCTATCATGACGGTATTTATGGCTATTGCGATGTTGGTTGGCAATGGCGGCAACGCGCTTGCGGCGCTACGTATGGGCGAGGGCAATCGCGATGAGGCTAATCGTTCGCTCGGAAATACGGTTACGCTTTCTATTATTTTCGCCATCATTGTTATTTGTGTGGCGCATGTTCCTACAACAATTAATGCTCTGCTGACGGTTTCAGGAGCAACTGCTGAGGACTGGCTCTACGCGCAGCATTTCATCCAAATTATTTCGGTTGGGTTTATTTTTCAGTGCATTGGTATGGGCGTTAATAACTTCATTCGTACGGCAGGTGCTCCAAATAGAGCGCTGCTGACGATGGTGGTAGGTGCGGTTGCTTGCACCGCTTTTAATTACCTGTTTGTTATGGTGCTTGGCTGGGGTGTTGAGGGTAGCGCTTTTGCGACCATCTGTGGCCAGGCGGTTTCCTGCGCGACGGTGCTCTATTATTTCATCTTCACCAAGAATGTCCCTATGAAGCTCAAGTTAAGTTGCATGCGTCTAAAAGCTTCAACCGTGCGCATGATTTTGTCGCTTGGTTTGGCGAGCTTTGCAGTTCAGGCAGGCATGGCTGTGGTGAATTTCGTTCTCAATAACTTACTCAACTTGTATGGTACCCAAAGCGTGTACGGTGCCGAGGGTGCACTGGCCTCAATTGGTGTGGTGCAGCGCGTTTCGATGTTTTCGGTGCTTCCGCTCATTGGTATGTCTATCGCCATCCAGCCGCTGTTAGGCTTCAATTATGGTGCTAAGCTTTACGCGCGCGTGAAGAAAACGCTTTGGTGTGGTATTGCTGGCGCTACAGGCATTGCGGTAATTTTGTGGGCTGCTGTGCATTTGTTCCCCGATGCAATTGTTGGCTTCTTTGGCATGACGGATGAAAACTTGCGAGGATTTACGGGCTTCGCCTTACGCGTTCAGCTCGCGATGTTGCCTTTCATTGGTTTTCAAATTGTGGGAGCGAATTACTTTCAGGCTACAGGCCAGCCGCTCAAGTCAATCTTTTTGTCGCTTACGCGCCAGATTCTTTTCTTGGTTCCGCTTCTGTTTGTGTTTCCGCATATTTTGCCGTCGCTGCCGTGGCATCTTACCAGCTTAGATGCGCTATATTTCGCCACTCCTGCAGCTGATTTTCTTTCAATTTTCACCACACTCATTTTTATTTTGCTGGAGATGAAGCGTCTTCGCAAATTGGAGCGTGGCGAAATGACAGTTACGTTTTAAGGGAGAGGAAAGGAAAACGTATATGAATGAAGAAGTACAGGCTCAAGATATGGCAAAGTTAAAAGCAAAGCCAGTGTCTAAGACGCGATTCATTGCGTTTGTTGGTCTTTGTATTGCGATTATGGCGGTATCTGCATGGGTGGTTATACCCTTTGGACCAATTCCGTTTACGTTGCAGATTTTTGCAGTAGCTTTCGCCATTTTGGTACTTCCGCCAAAACAGTGCATGGCTGCTGTTGGTGGGTATTTGTTGCTTGGTGCCATCGGAGTTCCGGTGTTTTCTGGAATGCGAGGCGGTATTGGCGTGTTGGCCGGTCCTACGGGCGGATATCTTTGGGGATATCTTCTAGGGGCAGCTGTGGCGCTCGTCTTTTTGCATGTGATGAAAAGTGCCATGGGTGATCGACTTGAGAAATCCCATGTCAGAGGTATGGCGGTAGACATCATCGCAGCACTTTTATATGTTGCTGTTGCTTATGTCTGCGGTTGGGCACAATATATGGCGGTTTCCGGCGTCAGCCCTGAGGCTGCTTTTGTAGCGACTGTCGCGCCGTTTGTGCTGGTGGATGTGATTAAAGTTGTCGCCGCAGCATTCTGCGCTCGAGGTGTGCGCTTGGCAGTTCCGCAGCGCTAAGACAAGGCGTCGCTAGAGGTGGCACCAAGGGCAGCGACTCCGGTACCCCCTGCGGCGGCGCCTCTGGTGGCGCCTTTGGCGATGCCTTGGCGCCCTGCAGGGTGCCAAGGGATATGCCCCCTTGTTCCATAATGCCTGGTGGCGCGATTCTTGGAATGCAAGCGACGAAAAAATTTCGAGGTTTTGGCTGGAAAAGTGCTCTCGTCGGCGATTTCGTCTCCTAAAACAGGTGGATTTCGCCGACAAGAGCACTTTATAAGCCAGATTATTGTCCAAATCCCCGACGAGAGGCCTTTTCCAGCCAAAACTTGCAAAAAACCTGCAAGTTTTTTGTTGACGCAAGAGTCGCGCACGGGTTACGCGCGGGAAAGCCCAGGTCGCACCGGGAAAGCCCAGGTCGCACCAGGTCGCACGCGCGTCGCGCACGCAAGCTTATGCTTCGTACAGCACAGCCCCCGAGGTCAAGCCCGCGCCAAACGCAACCATAATCACTTTGTCGCCAGAAGAAATCTTGCCGCTGTCATATGCGTCGGACAACGTCATAGGTACGCATGCCGCCGAAGAGTTGCCGCGGTGCGCGATGGAGATCTGGAATCGCTCAAGACCCAAACCAAGCTTCTTTGCAGCAAATTTGATAATGCGTTCATTTGCTTGATGAGGAACGATAAGCGCGATGTCGTCCAAGGTTAGGTCGGCGCGATCAAGTACTTCCAGTACTGCGTTAGTTAAGGCATTCCCAGCAAACTTGAACACCTTTTGTCCGTCCATACGGATGGCTTGGCGCGGTTCGCCAGCGGCAACGCCTTCAGCAACACCCAACTCTTGGTCGATGCGGTCAAGTGATGCATCGGCTAAGATCCCGGCTGGATCATTTGCAAGTGCAGCATTAACGCCATTGTCGTCAAAAACGAAAGGGGAGTCGAACGACGCGGGACATACCAATGAGTTGGTTGTATCGTCGTCATTGTGGATGTAGCTGCTGATGATACCAGGGGCATCGTCGCGCCATTCGACAACGACAGCACCTGCGCCGTCGCCGAAGAGCACGCATGTGTTGCGATCGTCCCAGTTGGTAATGCGCGAAAGTCTCTCAGCGCCCACTACGAGCGCGTGGCGATATTTGTTGCGACCCTTTGAGCCGTTCGTACCAGATTGGGAGGCAACCATGAGCGCCTCGGCCACGGTCAAGCTGTAGACAAAGCCCGAGCATGCGGCGTTCAGATCGAACGCAACCGCATTGGTTAAACCTAGTCGACGGCGAAGCAATGCAGCCGAACTTGGCAAGAGCGCGTCAGGGGTGAGCGTTGCAAAAAGCACAAGATCAATGTCTTCGGGTGCAAATGCGGGCTGATCCTTAAAACCAGGGGTTTCGCCATCCCAGCCAAGCGCTTGACGAGCTGCTACTTCAGCTAAATCAAGAGAGCTCTCCTCAACTGAAATACGGCGAGAGCGGATGCCGGTTCGAGAACTAATCCATTCGTCACTTGTGTCCACCAGTTCCGCCAATTCATCATTGGTGACATCAAGTAAAGGGAGCCCTTTTCCGCACCCAACAATGCAACATCCCATGGATCAGCCTTCTTTCATGAGGGATTTATTTCGAACATCAAACTAAATTAGTATATCAAACCCCATAAATTATAAGCGGAGTAGTCTTAAAGCGATATGAAAACCCCCGGCGCATGGCCGAGGGTTAAAGTCAAGCTCTGTAAAATCAAGTTATGTCGAGAATGCTTACTGTGTCGAATGCGCTCGCTCTGTCGAAAACGCTCGCTTTGTTGCAAGCGCTTATTCTGTCGAAAGCGTCTATGCCTTGAAGCGGTAGCCGTAACCACGTACGGTTTCGACAAGTGCCGGATCATAGCCAGCGGACTCAATTTTGTCACGCAAGCGCTTAATGTGCGTATCAACCGTTTTGGTTTCGGTCAGATATTCCCAGCCCCATGCGTCGCGCAGGAGGTCTTCGCGAGAAACAACCTTGCCAGCATTTTTCATCAAGCTTGCTAAAAGCTCGAACTCGCGAGGGGTAAGCTCGATTTCACCATGCTCGCCTGAAGCGGTATGGGCATCTTCGTCAAGCGTAATATTGCTGGCAGTTATTGCATGGCTGGCGCCCGGGAAGTCTCCACCAGAGCCGCGACGAAGCAAAGCGCGCACGCGGGCAATCAGTTCGCGAACGCCAAAGGGCTTTGCGAGGTAATCATCTCCGCCGATTTCTAGACCTACTACCTTGTCTAGTTCAGTATCGCGGGCTGATAGGAAAAGAACCGGAACGGTAGTTTTTGAACGCAGACGACGGCATAATTCGTATCCATCCATGCCAGGTAGCATGATGTCTAGAATGAACAGGTCATAAGAATTTTTACTGGCTAAAGCAAGAGCGTCTTCGCCATTGTCAACAACGTCGCTGAAGAAACCTTCCTTTTTCAGTGCATAGCTTACGAACTCTGTAATAGAGGGCTCATCGTCAACAACAAGGATGCGATGTGGAGTTTCGTTCATAGTATGCCTTCCTTCTGCACGAATCTTATGCATTATTGGTGGGAAGCACGTTTTGCGAATTACGTACGATTTATCCCGTTTTTTGATAATGTTTAGGGTAACACAAAATATGTTAATAATTGCAACAATATGTGCTAAACAGTTGTCTAACTAAGGAACATACAGAATTATGCTGCTAGCTGTAGACGTGGGAAATACTCAAACGGTTATAGGTGTTTTTGAAGGCGAAGAACTGCGCTTTCGCTGGCGGTTTGCAACGAACAAAAGTCATACCGGTGATGACTTGCGTGTTAAACTGACGGCGCTTTTACAGAGCGAACACATTGCAAACGAGGCTTTGAGCGGCATGTCGCTTGCCTCGGTTGTGCCACATCTGACAGATGCGTGGGATGAGGTGTCGTGGCTTGTAACTGGCACCCATGCACTTGTCTGCACGGCGCAAACTGCAGGCGATCTGTTTGCCACCAACTATCCGCGCCCGGCCGAAATCGGTTCAGATCGCATCGCCGATGCGGTGGCGGCACGTGCGCGCTATGGAGCGCCTGTTGTGGTGGTCGACTTTGGTACTGCAACCAATATTGAGGTCATCGACAAAGACGGATGCTTTTGTGGTGGTGTAATTGCGCCAGGTTTGGAGACAGCGGCAAGCGCACTTTTTAGTCATGCCAGCATGCTTGCAGGTATTCATATCGAAGATCCCAAAGCAGCTATCGGTACAAACACTTCTCAAGCGTTGCAAATTGGTATCTTGTACGGTGAGGCAGATCGAGCCGATGGGCTTGTCCGGCGCATATACGATCAACTCGGTTACGAAGCAACCGTTGTTGCAACTGGTGGTTTAGCTGTGCGCATTGCTCCGCATTCGCAAATGATCACAGAAGTTGATAGAAATTTGACTCTTTTAGGACTTCGTCTGGTCTTTGAACACAATTTACTCTCAGAGCAGAACGCCTAAGGTTTTGCCATGTATACTGGTGTTTCCGCGCTGTGGTGCATCAGTTAGCTTGTGCCATGATCCACAAGATCAGCGCGCGTAAAATTTTGGGTATCAACAAGAAGGAGAGTGAGGGCCCGACATGTTAACCGACATTGAAATTGCCCAAGCAACAACCCCTAAGCACATTACCGAGATTGCTGAAAAAGCCGGCGTGCCTGAGTCTTACTTGGAATTGTATGGCTCAAATAAGGCGAAGGTTGACTACAACCTGCTTGTTGATCAGCCCCACGAACCTGGTAAGCTCATTTTGGTTACCGCAATCAATCCGACACCTGCTGGCGAAGGCAAGACGACTACTACTGTTGGCCTGGCGGACGCATTGTCGCTTTTGGGCAAGAACGTGGTTGTGGCATTGCGCGAGCCGTCCCTTGGCCCGGTTTTCGGCGTGAAGGGTGGCGCTGCTGGCGGCGGATATGCTCAAGTTATCCCCATGGAAGATATCAACTTGCATTTCACGGGTGACTTTCACGCAATTGGCGCTGCGAATAATCTCTTGGCGGCAATGCTTGACAATCATATTCAGCAAGGCAACGAACTCGGCATTGATGTTCGCAAGATCACCTGGAAACGCGTCGTTGATATGAATGATCGTCAACTTCGTAATGTGGTTGATGGTTTAGGCGGCAAAGCTCATGGTATGCCGCGCGAAGACGGATTTGATATTACGGTGGCGAGCGAAATCATGGCAATCTTTTGCTTGGCTACCTCAATTTCTGATTTGAAGGAGCGCCTGGCTCGCATTGTTGTTGGTTATACGCGAGATGACCAGCCAGTAACCGCAGGTGATCTCAATGCACAAGGTGCGATGGCGGCGTTGCTCAAAGACGCGTTGAAGCCCAATTTGGTTCAGACGCTTGAGGGAACGCCGGCGTTTGTGCATGGCGGACCGTTTGCGAATATTGCGCATGGTTGCAACTCTATTATGGCAACGCGCATGGCTATGTCACTTGGTGACTACTGTGTGACCGAGGCTGGCTTTGGTGCAGATTTGGGCGCCGAGAAATTCCTCGACATTAAATGTAGGCTGGCCGGCTTGAATCCAGATGCCGTTGTGGTTGTTGCTACTGTGCGAGCGCTCAAAAACCACGGAGGCGTGGCAAAAGCTGACCTGAACGAAGAGAACCTTGAGGCGCTTGATGCCGGTTTGCCCAATTTATTGCAGCATGTGGAAAATATCACCCAGGTTTACAAGCTTCCGTGTGTGGTGGCTATAAATCGCTTCCCAACAGATACTGAGGCAGAGCTTGAACTTGTCGAAAAACGCTGTCGTGAACTGGGAGTTAACGTTGCTTTGTCCGAAGTTTGGGCAAAGGGTGGCGAAGGCGGTGTTGCGCTTGCTGAAGAGGTTGTGCGTTTGTGCGAGCAGCCCAATAACTTTACGCTTGCCTACACCGACGATATGTCTTTAGCGGAAAAGATTGAGGCTATTGCGCAAAAGATCTATCACGCTGATGGTGTTGATTTTGAACCTAAGGCGGCTGCAGAGATTGCGAAACTCGAAAAGCTCGGGTTCGGCCATATGCCCGTATGTATGGCGAAAACACAATACAGCTTTTCGGATGATGCGAAACTACTTGGTGCCCCGCGCAACTTCCGTATTGTTGTGCGCAATGTAAAGGTATCAGCAGGTGCAGGCTTTGTCGTTGCTTTGACAGGCGACATCATGACGATGCCGGGATTGCCGAAGGTGCCTGCTGCCGAGCGCATTGATGTCGATGAGACAGGAAAAATCAGCGGCCTCTTTTAATGGCGACATGAATTAGGTGGGCGCGTTTTGCTTAAAAGACGCGCCCATATTTTTGGGAAGTCGGAGGATGTCTTATGGATACACGATTTATTGAGTCTTTGGCAAGCGCAGATCCGACCCCTGGTGGCGGGGGCGCGAGTGCCTACGTAGGTGTTTTGGCATCCTCGCTTGCTTCTATGGTAGGTAATCTCACTTTGGGAAAAAAGTCGTATGCCCAGGTGGAAGCCGATGTTTATATCACATTGGAAAAACTTGCAGTACTTCGCGAACGCTTGCTAGAGCTCATTGATGAAGACGCACGCGCCTTTGAGCCGTTGGCGGCAGCTTATAAGATGCCCAAGGATACGCCGCAGGATCGCGTTGCAAAAAACGATGCGTTACAAGCGGCGCTCATTGGGGCATGTGATGTGCCGCTTGAGATTATGCAGCGTGTGGCTGATGTCGTTGAGCAGACGTCCTTTTTAGCATACAACGGGTCTCGTATGGCGCTATCTGATGTGGGTGTTGCAGTAGCTTTTGCTCGTGCTGCCTCTGATGGCGCATCACTCAATATTTTCATTAATGCCAAGTCGATGGATGACGAAACAAAGGCGAACTGGTATCGCGATGAGGCTGCCATTTTGGCTGCGAACACGCGCGCGGCTTGCGATGAGCTTTTCGCCTATGTCAAAGACGAAATTTCTTAATGAAAAGGAATAGGAAACTTCATGGCTGAGTTGCTTAAGGGAAAACCGGTTGTTGAGGCAATGGCTCGTGATCTTGAGTTACGTGTTGCTCGTTTGCATGAACATAATGTCAATCCGACCCTTGCAATTGTGCGTGTAGGACAGCGCCCCGATGATCTATCTTATGAACGTACTGCGCTTAAACGTGCTGAGTCGCTCGGTATTGATGTGCGTTCAATGGTGTTAAACGAGACAGCTTGCACCGAAGAGCTCGCGACGGTTATTGATGCCATCAACAAAGAGGTGACTATTCATGGCTGCTTGCTCTTTCGCCCGCTCCCTCCCTCTATTGACGAGAATGCGATTTGCGATTTGCTTTCGCCCGAAAAAGACATTGACGGCATAACGCGTGCGTCGCTGGCCTCGATCTTTGTTGGTCAGGGCGCTGGGTTTGCGCCCGCAACGGCAGCAGCGGTTATGCGAATGCTTGATTATTATGAGGTGCCGCTGCATGGTGCGCATGTTGTGGTGGTTGGACGCAGCTTGGTGATCGGCAAACCGGTGGCTCAGCTTTTGCTCGCTCGCCATGCCACGGTGACCATGTGTCACTCGCGCACTGCTGATTTGGCTGAGTTGATGCGTGGCGCTGATATCGTGGTATGTGCTACCGGTAGGGCGCGCGGTTATGGCAAGGAGTGTTTTAGCGCTGGTCAGGTAGTTATTGATGTGGGCATCAATTTTGATGGCGAAGGAAACATGTGTGGCGATGTTGATTTCGCAACCGTCGAGCCTGTAGTGGGAGCCATCACGCCGGTGCCTGGTGGTATTGGATCGGTGACAACGTCGACAACGATGGCGCATGTGGTTGAAGCGGCGGAGCGCGCAATCGGTCTTTCGTGAGCGGCGGAGCTAGGCGCATGTGTAAAGCCTGGCGCATGCGTGGAGCTTGGCGCGTGTGTGGAGTCTGGCGAGTCCGCCAAGACTGCTGCGCGTGCCAAGATTGCCGCGCCCGCCAAGAAGAGTTTCCGTACTTTTTTCGCACGTGAAACCGATGGTTTGTTGCCGTGGTATGATAGATGCATGGGAAGCAGTCTGACATATACGCGAAAAACAATTTCGCCTGAATCCACAAAACAGCTGGCGGCAACGTTGGCGCAGTACCTGCACGAAGGCGACACAATTGTGCTGTCGGGAGACCTGGGAGCAGGCAAGACACAATTTGTGCAAGGGTTGGCTTATGCATTGGGCATTCGTGACGCCATTGTCTCGCCTACGTTCAATATTTTGCTCGCTTATCCAGGCACGCCTGGCGGGTTGCCCTTGTATCACTTTGACCTCTATCGGCTTGACGAGCCTGATCAGCTTGAAGATATTGGCTTTTATGAAACCATTGATGGTGATGGCATTTCGGTGATTGAATGGGGCGAAAAGTTCCTTGACGCTATGCCATATTCATATCTGGAAATTGTTATTTCTTGCAGTCAAGACGAAAACAATAGCCGCAAAATTACGGTACGCTCGATAGGTGACCGCGCGCGACAACTGTTGCATGTTTGGGCAACGGATTCTAAGTCACGCCTGATGAAAGCATAGGTAATTGCATATGACGTACGTGAATACGGAAGCGGCCGATCCGGTCGTTTTGGCATTTGACACGGCAAATGAAGTGATCGCGCTTGGCGTGGGTCGCTTGCATCGTGCAACGCGAGAGGTGTGTGTAGTCGCGTCGGTTGAAGTTGCTGCCCACAGGGCGTCAAATACGAAATTGCTTCCAGTGATTGATGAGACGCTTGCTGATTTGGGTATAACGCGAGACGAGATTGCCTGTGTGTGCGTTGGTCGCGGACCGGGGTCGTTTACCGGCGTGCGCATTGCTATGGCAACGGCGAAAGGCATCGCTTCGGCTTTGGGTGTTGCGCTCATTGGCGTCTCAACGCTTGATGCGGTGGCATGGCAAGGCTGGGCGTGTGGGCTTCGCGGACCTGTTGCGGTTATTGCCGATGCTATGCGCAAAGAAGTCTATCCGGTTCGGTATATGTTACAAGATGACGTCGCTGACGAAAGTGCCGCGCACAACAGCGATGCTGATGAGCGCGCAGGAGCGCCCGCACCGCATGTCGTAGAGCGACTTGAGGCTGATCGAGTAGTGAAAGCAGACCAAGCGGCGCTTGAGCTTATGGGTGACGAAGGTGCTGACATGCTCGGTGCACCGGCTCTTCAAGAGCCGGCAGGAAGTGCGCTCGTTCTTATGGGCGACGGCCTTAAAAAATACGCAGATTTGTTTTCGCCCTGCGGACAGTTTGCCGATGAGGCGCTCTGGACGCCAACGGGTCGGGGTTTGTTATTGGCGCTTCAATCGGCGTGGCGGGCAAACCAAGCTGACCCGTTTGATGTCGCGCGAAACAACCCCGCGTTTGCGTTGCCAGTCTATACTAGATTGTCCGACGCTGAGGAAAACGAGCGCATTCGCCTGGCGAAAAACGATCCGCGCAATTTAACAACAGGCGTAAATGATGTTGCTGAGGCAAGCCTTCGACGAGACCAGCGCGCAACGCTGCATGACAGCGCAATCCTGAATGCTCAAGCTGACGTGAGAGGTGTCACCTATAAGCCGCTCGATGCTGCTCATGCAAAAGAAGTGGCTGAACTTGAGCGCGAAATCATGGGCAGTGATGCCTGGTCAGAGGCTTTGGTTGTTGACGAATTACCGCGCACAGATCGCGTGTGGTGGGCAGCTTATGGCGGCGACGACAAGCTGTTAGGCTATGCGGGCGGATGGGTTGTAGATGGCCAAGTGCAAATTCTCAAGGTTGGCGTAGATACGAATGCTCGGCGTCGTGGAATTGCACGCGAGCTTCTGGCACGGGTGGCTGCGGATGCGCGTGATTTGGGCGCGCAGGAGTGCAGCTTAGAGGTACGTGCGGCAAATACGGGTGCCCAGGCGCTCTATGAAGCGCTCGGTTTTCGCGCGCTTGGGACGCGACCTCATTATTATTCGGATGGCGAAGACGCGCTCATTATGCAAGGGCCTTTGCCGATTGCAACGCATGATGTCGCCGGCATGGAGCTGCAAATTGATGCCGCTCGGACAACGCAGGTCACCGATGAGGTGGCCAACAAACTGCCGTCACCTCGTATTTTGGCAATCGAGTCTTCTTGTGACGAGACGGCGGCTGCGTTGGTTGATGGCAGCGGGGAGCTGCTCTCTGATGTGGTGGCGTCGCAAATTGATTTTCACGCGCGTTTTGGTGGCGTGGTTCCCGAAATTGCTAGCCGCAAGCATATTGAAGCAATTTGTGGCGTGTGTGATGAATGTCTTGATCGGGCGCAGCTTACCTGGAAAAACCTTGACGCGATTGCTGTCACGTATGCGCCCGGTTTGGTGGGAGCGCTTGTTGTGGGCGTGGCATTTGCCAAAGGTGCCGCTTGGGCACTGGAGGTGCCATTTATCGGTGTCCATCATTTGGAGGGCCATCTTTATGCAAATAAGATTGGCGCTCCTGACTTTGAACCACCAGCTGTGGTGTCGCTGGTATCGGGCGGCAATACGCTGTTGGTTTATATGAAAGATTGGGGCAATTACGAAACGCTCGGTTCGACCATTGATGATGCGGTGGGCGAAGCGTTTGACAAGGTGGCCAAAGCGCTTGGGTTGGGATATCCGGGAGGTCCGGTCATTTCGCGCGAGGCAGCACAAGGAAACCCCGATGCCATTGCTTTTCCGCGTGCAATGATGCATTCGGGAGATTTGCGTTTTTCTTTGTCGGGGCTCAAAACTGCAGTGGTGACCTATATCAATAACGAACGCGCAGCAGGTCGTGAGCTTAATATCCCGGATATTTGTGCGAGCTTTCAGCAAGCAGTGGTAGATGTGCAGATCAAGAAAGCAACTGATGCGCTCAAGCAAACAGGCGCGAAAACGTTTTGTCTCGGCGGCGGGGTTGCGGCTAATCCGCGTCTTCGCCAGGCATATGAGCAGATGTGTGAGCGTTTGGGTGTTCGCCTTATTATGCCGCCGTTGTCTGCTTGCGGCGATAATGCAGGCATGATTGCGCTGGTGGCGCTTGATCGGTATGCGCAAGAGCGCTTCTTTGGTCTTGACGCTGATGCTTATGCGCATGCCAACCTTGATGAGCCTTACTAACATGTCTTGACGTGCAGGAATTGTCTGCGCAAAAGATGGCGAACAAAAGCAGGTGCATAAAGCTGGCGAATAAAAGCTGGCGAATAAAAGCGGGTGCGCAAAAGACCCCCCCGCAACGGGTGAATGCATATATGCTAGGCTAAAAAACAACCCGCAAGGGAATCATACAAACCTAAAAAAAGAGTGGCTTTAAACAGCGCATGAGTAATGCTTATCTGCTGTTGCTGTTTAATGTGAGCACTCAAGCTTTGTTGGAGGGGCAATGCAAACGTTTGATGTATTTATCAATATTCCTTTTGTTGTGACGCCTGCAGCAGACATTGATACCAGTGTTTTATCAGGCGTAAATCCCACTATAAAGCGCGCATACGTGGATGCGGTTTTGCGAGAAATCGAAAGCTTTTCAGAGGAATCGCCCGCATGGGACATTCGCTCTTTGACTCTCGGTGGAGGAACAATCAGTTCGCTTTCTGCTGAGGATTTTCGTCGCTTGATGCTCGGGCTTAAGCGCTTGTTGCCAATTACGCCCGAAACGCCGGTATTTGTCACAGCCGATCCGGGTGGCTTGACCGTTGGTCACACCAATGAGCTGAGAGCATACGACAGACCGCAAGTGATGATGCGCTATTTCACGTGTGATGTGCGCGAGGCAGATGCGTTAGGTGTTCGATCACCCGAAGCCGAAATGGGCAAAACGGACATCCTGTTTGAGCAGGCGGCGATTACAAACATCGGTATGAAGGTAGCGATTGGGATTGCGGGGCAAACGCCCGAGACGCTTCTTCGCACGCTTCGGCTGGCGAATCGATGCGGTGTTGTGCGCTTTGAGCTGGTTTGCATTAACGATGCGCGTGATAGTGAGTTGTTTGAGGTGGCATCTGCGTGGCTTATTGAGCATGGTTTTACGCGCCTGACCACCTATGATTTCGCGAAGCCTGGTGGCGAAAACCCGCTGGTAGTTGATTGGTATCATGCAGCATCAGGTGATGATCCGGTGTGTGGACGCATGGCATTTGGATGTGCAACGCTGTCGGTTGATGGTGAGATGATGTGGGCGAATACGGGCGACATTAATGCCTATATTCGCCATAGCGGCGAATATGAGCTGATTGTTGAAAGTGCGCTCGAACTTACCGAGTCGGTGCGCCAACAACAGCGTGATCTTGATGCAACGTATAGGATTTAGCCCGAGTAGGATTATTGAGCCGCAGGTGTCTGTGGTGGCTGCGGCAGGGGTACGAACGGGCGCTCAGGCTAGACTGGGTGCCCGTTCGTATAACGAATTACAGCAAACTTAGATTTAGACTTCTTCGTGATCGGCGTGGTATTTGATCTTGCCAACAGCCTCTTCGTATTCGCGAATAGTTTGTGTTCCCTCATGATTGCCAAATAAGGTGATATTCTTTTTGAGTTCGTGTGCAAACTGCTTGGGCGGCCACTCGCGATACGACTTGTCGTTGCCGTCTTCTTTTTCCACTGCTTCAGCCCAGGCGATTGCCTTTTCTTTTGCATGTTCAAGTGCTGAGGGGATGACCTGTTCATCTTCCAAATGCTTCATCTCGTCAATGACGCGTTTCTGTAGCTCAATGACGTGCTGATATTGTTCTTTATGCGACATAGTTTCCTCCTTTTTCGCACAACCTATCTCATGGTAGTTTGTGTTTAGGTGGTTTGTGTTTGCAAACGCTGTCTTTGTGCCGAACTGTAGCGGGCGTGAAACGTGGCTGCAAACAAAATGACCCCGCGACAATGGGAGGGTAGTCGCGGGGTCGGAGGGTGCAGCGAGTATGAGCTACACGACTCTCTATGGAGGGAGGGAGTAAAGCTTTTAGGTGCCCTAAGGCCTACATCGGCGGGCCGCCCTGAGGTTGGTTGGCGCGCTGCTCTGCCAGCTCAGCCAGTTTTGCGGCATACTCATCGGCGTAGGCTTTGTCAGCTTCAAGGTTTTGCGCAATGTGTTCGCCGGTGCAATAGCCTTGCGTAATCGCCAGACCAACAGAGTTGCCGGCAAGTGCGGTGTGGTACTGGATTGCATAGCGACCACCAGCGGTGTTGCCGCACGCATACAAGCCCTTGATGATGCTGTCGTCAACGCGACGTACCTGCTGGTTGTCGTTTACGAGAACGCCAGACATTTGCACCATGCCAGAGGCAACGCGACCCTTGTCAGCAGATCCAGCCATGCCAAAGAACGGCGGCGTATCAAGGGGCGTCATAAGTGACTCATCGCGACCCCAGTCGGTATCTTTGCCAGCTGTACACATCTCGTTGTAGTGGGCAATCTCATCAAGTAGGCCTTGCTTTGCTTCGCCTTCATAACCAAGGATGTCGGCAAGCTCCTCAAGCGTTTCTGCTGCATACATCTTTGACTTGTTCATGCCATAGCCAGTAAAACCGTAGACCTCAAAACCATCAGGGCCGGTGGTGTAGTTTTCCATGCACTCTTTTACCAGATCCCACTCACGAGCGCAGGTGGTTGAAGACATGTTGTGTTCGTAGCCTTGATTCATGATGTTCTCTTCCCATTTGCCATCAGCAATGGTGCACATCATTTCGCCACGAGGACGGCGGGCGAAGAACCCTTGGCCGCCGAATTGCAGCTGTGAGTCGTTATAGAAACGCTTGCCGTCTGAACCAAATACCGGATAGTTACCGATTGCAGTTAAGCCAGGAGCTCCCATGCCGTTACCGAAGTTCATAGCAGCACGCGGACCGGGCTCCATAACGCCGCCTGCCCAGCAAGCCAGCTTGTGACCCATGCCATCTTGGCCCATGCCCATGAAGCTTGACGGGTCAGAAGTGTCAATGTCGGAAGTTTCGGCAAGTTGGCGAACCTCGTCATTGAGCGCCAAAACCATCTCGCCATTACCTGAGAAGTCGCCGCATGCCAACAAAACTGCATCAGCATTCACGCGAACAATTCCGTCCGGGCCTTCGCCGTAAGCGCCAGTTACGCTGCCTTCTTCGTCTTGAATCAACACGAGAGCTGAGGTAGAGAAGAGCCATTCTGCGCCCAGTTCCTGAGACTTCTCGATGCTGTAGCGCATGATCGGACCCCAAGCTGGCTGGTTTTCGCCATTGCCGAGCTTGTTGTTGAAGTCGCGGTGAGACACCGTGCCTGGGAATGATGTGTAGCCGGAGTGATTGACCGCAACGCGGTTACGGCCATTCGGGAAGCTGTAGAATACCTGGTACTCGTCGAGGTCTTCCTGTGGAGCGAGTTCGCAAATCCAGTCATATGCCTCGCCAGAGCGCGTTGCATACATCTTTGCAACTGATGGCATAGTGCGGCAGTAGCTGCGCAGTTGCCACTCGTTGAGAACTTGCATCTCGTCCACTGCTTCTGCGCCGGTGTTGAGGTAGGTTTGCGAATTGATCGTTCCAACATCGCAGCCAATAGGTGCCCACGTGTCTTCAGGCTGCTTTTCCATGACGACAACCTTCATGCCAAGCTCAGCTGCGCGACGTGCGGCAGGCAAACCGCTTTCTCCGCCACCAATGACTAAAAGCTCGGTGTCGATAGTACTTACAACGTCAGCTTCGTCAATGACAGGAGCATCGCCCAGCCATGCAGGGTTGCCAGATGCTGAAGTGCCAGAGCCGGTAGCAGCAAGATCTTCGGCATCTTGCGCGTCGCTTTTTGCAGACGGCGCGCAACCAGCAATCATAGAGGTTGCTGCTGCGCCCACACCAGCAAGTGCGGCGCCTTTGAGGAACGAGCGGCGAGATACGCCTGTGGTTGAATGTTTCATGAACCCTCCTTGGGTCTTTTACCCTCGCGGTAGCTTTGCCCTCTCCAAGCGTGCAGATACGCTACCGCCTCTTCGACGCAAAAGGTAACCTTATTGCGGTAACCACAAACGGGTGGTTTTTGAAAAATCGCTTGTCGTCAGCTAAAAAAGGGCGTAATTTAATTTCGTAACACGTTTCGGGGAAGGGAGGGAACCGTGACGCAAAACATGTCAATTTCACGCGCTGTTTTGACCATAGTGGGTTTTGGTCTCTTTTTCGCATGGCAAAATGCAGCGGTTTCATTTCTCTTTCCGTCTTCGGCGGATCTCGGTTTTTCGCCCTTGGCAGCAGGCGATGTGAGCGCAAGCTTGCTGCTTGTTTTTTGTCTTGTGTCATACAGGAAAGATCGCGCGGCATTTTCTCCCACGTGGATGCTCGAGCTTGGCGCGCTTGCGATTCTAATCAGCACGATTGCTATTGTGTTGTTATCGCGAACGCTTTTGCCGCTTTGGGGGATTTATCTAGCAGCTCTTGTGGTGGGCTTTTCGGTTTCAGCGATGGCATATGTGTGGGCAACGGCGCTCGTGAATTATTCACGAAGCGATGCTTTATGGTGTGCGTGCACAGGCATGCTTGTCGGCATCTTTGTTGACTACCTATTTATGAACGGCGCAGAGTTAGGCATTCCTGTTTTGGTTTCGCTTGCAGGTGCTGGTTCGCTTATTTGTTTCATGGCAAGCATGCGAAAAGTGTCACTGGAATCAAGCCCCTTGCTCATTCGACCGAAACATCCTTCAGAATTTGCCAAGTTGGCGGCCGGTATTGCGCTATTCGCAATTGCACTTGGCATTGTTGCGGGAACCACCGCGAACGGCTGCACGGAAGAGATCATGCGCACCATTAATGAGAGCATTGCGAAGGTGGGCATGGCAATCTCTTTGGTGCTTGTGGTGATACTTGCAATTGGCCGCAAGCGCATACAAACTTTGACGCTCCTTAAAGGATTTGCGGTGTTTGTGTTGGCGGTCATACTGCTTAATATCGTGTGGCTTGATCTTGCCCCGATTTGGTTGTCGGCAACGCTTTTCGCCTGGCAGATGCTGAAAGTTTTTGTGCTTTTAGTGCTTGTGGGCACGCACCGGCGCACTATTGTTTCGCTTTCGTTTTTGTTCCCAGCGGCTTGGGGGGTGCTTGATGTGGGGCATGCTATTGGCGTTGTTGTTGGACAAGTGCTCATTCCGCTTGGTGGCAACGATTCCCAATCGCTTATGAATAGTGTGGTGCTGGTGGCATTTCTTGTTGCCATAGCGGCTATTTTGCTCCTCAGCAACAAGGTGATTTGGGAGGCAGCGGGAACAAGTACTTCGACAGGCGATAGGGGTGTGGGCGAAGATGCTGCTGAGACGGTATCGCAGCCTGAGGTTCGTATGAGAGCATCTGCAGTCTCTGACGCCAACGAGCACACATCAGTTGACGAAGCGCATGATCAGGTGTTAGATCCTCATGCGGCTCGCTGTGCAGAACTAGCACGTCGCTATCGACTAACAGAGCGCGAAAGCGAAGTGTTTCGCTATTTGGCGCAAGGGCACACACGAGCAAGCATTGCCAAGAGGCTCTTCGTGTCTGAAAATACCGTTCGCGAACACGTAAAGAGCATTTATAAGAAGTTGCACATTCATTCAAAACAGCAGCTTATTGATATGGTTGACTCAGGTGTAGCTCTGTAGCTATAAGGCGAATTGGCCTTTTATACCCTGTAATCCAAACGGGGTATTCTCAAAAAATCCCCCGTTTTGAAGCTTTCTTGTTTGCCAAAAATATCCCATTGTCTTGATTGGGCGAGCGAAGGGTTCGTCTAATCGCGAGGAAGGGAAACTTATGGGAGCAATGAATCGAAGGAGCTTTTTTAAGGGGGCTTTGACAACAGGTGTTTTGGCTGCCTCTGGGGTTGCGCTTGCAGGTTGTTCGCCACAGTCGCAGCAAGAAGCACAAGAGCAAGCGTTGGCATCAACGGCTCAAGTGCCAAACGGTTATATGTGTAATGAGGATTGGCTCGGTGAGAAGCCAGAGATTTCTGACGATGAAATCACTGACGTTGTCTCTGTGGATGTCGTTGTTTGCGGCTCGGGTCATGCAGGCATTCAAGCAGCGCTTGCGGCCGCTGAAAAAGGGGCGACAGTTGCTGTTTTAGAGACGCGAGCGCCTGATTCGGAAACTGGTTATCTCCATTGCTATGGACAAGAAATTGGTCACTACAACTCTCAGTGGCTTCAGGAACAAGGGTATGGACCTTATAACGTAGGTGAAATTGTTCAAGAGTATTGCAAGCGTGGCGGGAATCGTGTGAGTCCAGAAATCATCCGTCTGTATGTCGAGAATTCTGGAGAGATGTTCGATAATTTTTATTCTCTTATTCCCAGTGACCACCATATGCTTGAAATGGGGCCAAAAGGAGAACTTGGTCTGCATGTAGCGTATGGCCGTGAACCTCAAGACTATCCGATTATCCAATCTGGGTACAAGACATGGGTTGGAGATGCAATGTTTTGGGGTCCTTATCACGATGAGCCTGCTGATGGTGTAGGCATGTATTCCAACCTTAGCGAAGCAGAAAGCTTCTCTGTGAAGCGTGCTGAAGAGTTAGGCGCGACGTGGTACTACAATACTACCGCTGTTGTCTGTACGCAAAATGAGGCGGGTGATGTGACGGGTGTTCTGGCTAAAAACGAAGCAGATGACATAGTTAAATTTGAAGCTGCTAAAGGCGTTATTCTAGCAACGGGCGATTTCGGACAGAATGGTCAGATGATTTGGCAGCTGATTTCAGAGGTTCCAGAATGGTGCTCTCGTCAAGGTATCGAGCCAAACTCGGTAACGACAATGACAATGAACGACGGCTCGGGTCATAAAATGGGCTGTTGGGCAGGCGCCTATATTGAACCAGGTCCGCGTCCTACCGCGAGTATGGGTGGTGGCGGAGGCGGCCCTTGGGGTACTGCGCCATTCCTGTGGCTTAATGCTGAAGGAAAGCGCTACATGGACGAAGGGTCTACAGTCGGTTCTTTTGCTGCAAGCATACGTCAGCCTATTGGGATTATCGCTACGGTTACAGATAGTAAATGGCTGACTACTGTACAAAACGCCAGCATTGATCACGGTGCACCAAATTATACGCGACCCCAGTATTATGAGGATTTGGTAACGGACATGGCTGAAGTTGTTCCAGCGGGCGCAGAAGGGGCTTTTGTTCGGTCTTGTACGATTACCGAACGAATGCCTGCTCAGGTGTATGGATCGGACGACTTGGAAACTGCCCTAAAATATGCGGGTTATGAAGGAGAATCGCTTAAAACTGCGCTGGAGTCGATTAAGCATTATAACGAACTGTGCTACGCAGGCGCTGATACTGATTTCGGCAAAGACGCATGGCATATGATTCCCATTGATGAGCCTCCTTACTATGTTGCACCTTCCAGCAATGCTGGTACGGGCAGTGCTGGTTTGATCACACTGTGTGGTTTGATGACTGATGAGAAGTTGAATTGCATTCGACCTGACTACAGCCGTATTAAGGGACTCTATGCAGTTGGCAATTGTTTGGGTCAGCGCTATGGAAACGCATATTCCACTCCGACGGCAGGTACCTCAATTGGCATGGCAATGACACATGGCCGAGTTGCGGGAAAGATAGTGGGCGCTCTCTAGCAACGAGGGGTTAACGAGTTAACAAAGAACCCTCCAAAGTGGCGACAGGTGCAAGTGCACGTCGCCACTTTTTTGCATTGAGCAAACAATTAAATAAGCATGCTTTGCTTTATTGATGCCGTGTTTGTTAATAAGTATCAACAAACGTTAATAGCTCTTCTTTGGAGTGCACGCCGATCTTCTCATAAATGCGCTTCGTGTAGGTTTTAGCAGTATGCGGAGATATGGTTAGTTGTTCGGCAATGAAGCTTGAAGATCTTCCGCGCGACAAGAGAGAAAGCACTTCTGTTTCTCGTTCGGTTAAACCGTAGTCGCGTGCAATTTGCTGACTTATATCCTCGTAATTACGAATGCTTTGCGGGTGTTGTCTTTTATTGTGCTTGATTTCGAAAAGCGCGAAAAGCACAAGATATATAACGGTAGCGATGGGAGGAATATGCTGTGCAAAATCTTTTCCAAGCAAGCTTGATGTAAACATACATAACATAAAGAGAGCTATAAAGGCCGCATTTATGAGGCTAGCTGCACTGAGATCCCCAAAAGCTCGTTTTGTAATAGTGCAAAGGCTCGCCCATAAAATAATATTGAAAAAAGCATCTCCGATGCCTTTCGCAATGGTTGACAAGGGCAAAGAGGGCGGAAGCGGAATCATAAAGAAAAGCCATCCCAGTAATAAAAGAGCAGCCCCAATAAATGTATATATTTTTACGAGAATCTGCGGTGAATCATTTCGTGCGATAGCAATAGAAAAAATTATTATTCCTATAATGTTGGCGGTTTGATTGCTGAGGAAGTCCGATAGCGATGATACGTCTTTTCCAATAAGGGAGCTTCCCCAAATAAAACCTACGATAATATAGCTTAATGCGCAACCTCCAAGGGGTAATAGGATATCGCTGTTATATTTAATAAGGTGAATTCTGGTTGTTGGCTTTGTTGGTGCTGTGCTATCTTTCTGAGGTTGGTCGAGTTTTTCTAAGGGGAGGGCAGCAATCAGAAAGCCCGCAGTCATGATAAACATGTTTGCGTTTCCTTCTATCAGTGGAGCTGTAATTATTCGAAGAGCTGAAGCAATGAGCAGCGAGACACAAACATAGAAGAAAGCCTCTTTTTTTGAGAGATAACTATAAGCTCGCGTCCATTTGAGAAAAAGTTGCGCAAAACCACACCCTGCACAAGCAGCTCCAAGGGGGATAAGGATAGGACTTCCGATATTACCCAAATAATAGAGACTTGAAATTACCATGCCAAAAACAAGCAACAGAACTAGCGGCATAACAGACGAAAGTAGCGCTCGCTGATTCTTTGGCTTAAGTATCGAAAATAGTAATTGTGTTATGAATGCAGAACCCAAAAAGGAGAAAAAGAAACGTGGCACAGAGAGAGGGTTTGTTATGTCTGCCTGCTCTGGACTTGGGAGCGCAAAAAAAGATTGAAAGGTAAAGAACATACCAGCAGATAAAAGATATAGCGCATTTTGTTTTACGCTCATGCTTTTCATGCGAGTATTTGCTAATAAAGTCATTTGTTTATGATAGCACACCAACGACATGGTTTTATGTGTGTTCGCCTGTGCCTATAGTGCAATACTGGGTGTTTCGATTTCATCTTTATACAATCTTAATACTCATCTTAAAACCTTAATGGGGCATTTATATGCGTCGCCGTATGCTGATCCTGTCAGATGAAAGGCAGGCAACCATGTCATTTCTTACGGGTTTTGTTGGTACGGCGGGACTGGCTTGTGCGGTGTATCTGCTTGTCGTTTTATTGCGTGGCGGCGATGGTCGCTAGGCAAAAGCGTCAAGGGATACGCGAGTAAGGTGGTGCAAGATGATAGAGTTTGATCAAAATACCATGGTACAAGCCTGGTTTGCCTGTGCGATTATTTTGGCGTTAGCGCTTGTTTGTGGCTATGCGCTCAGCGGGTATCTTAATCGTGTTATGGCAGGTGAGCGAACAGGTATTGGTCGGGTATTGCAGCCGGTCGAGCGTGTGATTTATAAAGCGCTTGGAACAAACCCGCAACGTTTCATGCCGTGGAAACGTTATTTGCTGTGCGTTATTGCATTTTCGGTTGTGTCGTTTATTGGGTTGTTCGCCATCCTCATGCTGCAAGGCGTTTTACCAGGAAATCCTGAACATTTGCCATCGCTGAGTTGGGATCTTGCCCTCAATACTGCTGCGAGTTATGTGGCTAATGCTAATTGGCAAGCATATTCGGGCGAACAAACCATGAGCTACTTATCGCAGGCGGTTGGGCTTGCGGTTCAAAACGTTGTAACGCCTGCTGTTGGCATTGCGGTTGTGTATGCGCTCTTTCGCGGCATGATGACCGATGACGACGATGAGGGTCGCGTGGGCAACTTTTGGGCGGATGTAACGCGCGCGGTGCTTTATGTGATATTGCCGTTGTGTTTGGCAGTAACGCTTGTCAACGTAAGCCAAGGCGTTCCTCAGACCTTTGATGAGTACCAGTCGGTAAGTTTGCTTGAGCCGCTGTCGTTAGATGACCAAAGCGCTCAAGACCAAAGTGAAGCAGACCAAAGCCAAGACCAAAGCGCGGCAACAACACAAGAGCCTTCTGAGGACGGCGCCGCAACAAGTGACGAAATCACGCAGCTTGCCCTGCCGCTCGGCCCGGTTGCAAGTCAAGTTGCACCCAAACAACTTGGCAGCAATGGTGGCGGCTATATGGGAGCAAATGGTGCAAGCATCTTAGAAAACCCCACACCGCTTTCGAATGTCGTGCAAAGCGTATCTATAATCGTTATTCCTATTGCGCTGGTGTTTGCCTTTGGTCGTTATGTGAGCAATCGCAAGCAAGGCTATGTCATTTTGGGCGTCATGTTGGTTTTGTTTGTAGCAGCACTCGCAATTGTTGGCATCTCTGAGCAGGCTGCAACGCCGGCGCTCACGCAAGATGGCAACGTATATATCGGCGGCACAAATCAATCGGCCGGCAATATGGAAGGCAAAGAAACGCGCTTTGGTGTTCAGAGCTCAGCGTTTTGGACGATGCTTGCAACGGGTACCTCAAATGGTTCTGCTAATGCATCGCTTGTTGGCATGACGCCAATCACCACGCTGGTGTCGCTTGTGCTCATGGGTATGGGCGAGGTTGTATTTGGCGGCGTTGGCTCAGGTTTATGCTCGATGCTTTGCTTCGCCATTCTGACGGTTTTTGTGGCTGGTCTTATGGTTGGTCGCACGCCTGAGTATATGGGCAAAAAGATCGGACCGTCTGAAATGCGCATGGCTGCTTTGGTAACTATCACAACGCCTATTTTGGCGCTCGTGGCCGCGGCTTTGATGGCACTTGATCCTCAAACGACCACGCAGCTTAACGCGCAAGGCGCACTCGGTTTTACGCAGGTGCTCTATGCAGCCATCTCTACGGCTGCGGCTAATGGCTCAGCGCTTTCTGGCTTTGAAGTTAACACCGAGTTTTTAAACACGCTGCTTGCGTTTGTTATGCTGGCCAGCCGCTTTATTCCCATCGTATGCGTTCTTTTATTAGCAGGAAGCCTTGCAAAGCGTGCGCGCGTGGCGACAAGTGCTGGCACGCTGGCAACCGATAGCGTGCTTTTTGGTGCATTGCTGCTCCTGATCATTATTGTTGTTGGTGCCTTGGCGCTGTTCCCGGCACTAGCGCTTGGTCCTGTTGCTGGTCAGCTGCAGATGTTAGGTTAGATTTGGTGGTGTCATGATGATGTCGAAACAAACAATCTCTGCTCCTGCGGCTCCTGAAGCAGCACCGCACAGTGCAACATGGGATGCAATTCGCCAGTCATTTATCAAGCTCAATCCGCGTTCGCAAACAGCTAATCCGGTTATGTTTATGGTGTATCTTTCGGCCATCATGACCACGATCTTGTTTGTCTGTGCGCTTGCGGGCATAACGGGCACAAATCCAGTCTTTGTTGCAAGTGTATGCGTAGTGCTCTGGTTAAGCGTGCTTTTCGCCAACTTCGCTGAAGCTTTGGCGCAAGGTCGCGGGAAAGCGCAAGCCGATTCGCTTCGTGCAGCAAAGCGCGACGTGGTTGCGCACAAGATTACGCAAGCCGATATGGCGCGCGGCATGCATGAGGACAACCCGGTGCAGTTTTATATGGAGCAGGCCAAAGAGGTGGATTCGTCTTCGCTTAAGAAAAAGGATATTTTCTTTGTATCCGCTGGCGAACAAATCCCTGCTGATGGCGAAGTGTTAAAAGGTGCAGCCTCGGTTGACGAGAGCGCTATTACCGGAGAATCCGCACCTGTTATTCGCGAATCAGGCGGAGACCGCTCCTCTGTTACGGGTGGCACAACACTGCTTTCAGACTGGTTGGTTGTTGAAGTGAGCGCTGAGGCGGGCAATAGCTTTCTCGATCAGATGATTGCTATGGTTGAGAGCGCGTCGCGCAAAAAGACCCCCAACGAGACTGCTTTGGAGGTGCTGCTTGTTGCTCTTACGCTGGTTTTTTTGACGGTTGCGATGGCGCTGTATGCATTTAGCTCTTTTAGCAGCACCGAGGCGGGACTGAGCTCAAATCCCATTACCTTAACTTCGCTTGTGGCATTGTTTGTATGCTTGACACCTACCACCATCGGCGCTTTGCTTTCTGCGATTGGAATTGCGGGCATGAGCCGTTTGAACAAAGCTAATGTGCTTGCTATGAGTGGACGTGCGGTTGAGGCAGCAGGAGACGTTGATGTTTTGCTGCTAGACAAAACAGGCACCATTACACTGGGCAACCGCCAAGCTGTAGACTTTGTTGCAGTTGATGGTGCAACAAAACGCGATGTTGCTGAAGCCGCGCAGCTCTCAAGTTTGACTGATGAAACGCCTGAAGGTCGTAGTGTTGTAGCGCTTGCACAAGAGCTCTATGACATTGGGGATAAGACCGCACAAGATGACGGCACCATGGAGTTTATTCCCTTTTCTGCGACAACGCGTATGAGTGGCGTGAACTATCACGGACATGAGATTCGCAAAGGTGCGGCTGATGCTGTTTGTGCGTATGTGGAGGCAGCTGGCGGTATCTATTCCGACGCGTGCAAACGCGCAGTTGAAGACATCTCACGTGCAGGCGGAACACCGCTGTTGGTCGCACGCGATGGCGAAATTATTGGCGTGATTGATCTGCGTGACGTCATAAAGCAAGGCATTAAGGAAAACTTCGCAGACCTTCGTCGAATGGGTACCAAGACGGTTATGGTGACAGGCGACAATCCCATGACTGCAGCGGCTATAGCTGCACAAGCTGGGGTGGATGATTTTATCGCTGAGGCAACGCCAGCTACAAAACTTGCGGCTATCGAGCGTTATCAACGCGAAGGCCATATGGTCGCCATGACTGGTGACGGCACCAATGACGCTCCTGCACTTGCTCAGGCCGATGTGGCAGTTGCCATGAATAGTGGCACACAAGCTGCAAAAGAGGCCGGCAATATGGTAGATCTTGATTCTGACCCCACCAAGCTTATAGAGGTTGTGCGCATCGGAAAGCAACTGCTCATGACGCGCGGCGCACTAACCACCTTTTCTATCGCTAACGACATGGCGAAATATTTCGCTATCATTCCGGCGCTGTTTGTCCCGCTCTTTCCTGAGATTGAGTTGCTTAACGTTATGCATCTGACCAATCCGCAAACAGCAATTTTAGCAGCGGCTATCTACAATGCATTTATTATCGTTGCCCTGATTCCGCTTGCATTGCGCGGAGTGAAATATCGCGAAGTTGCCTCATCTAAGCTGCTGTCTTTAAACCTTGCGGTGTATGGTGTCGGTGGTTTGGTGTTGCCTTTTATTTGTATCAAGCTTCTTGACATGCTGCTTGCTGCAGTGGGTCTGTTTTAGGCGTGCGAAAGGGTCTGGTTTAAATGCGTGAAGTAAACGTTGCAGTCATTTCTCGCAAGGCAAAAGTATGGGTTCGCGCGGTGGTTTTGTTCGCCATCATGACGCTTTTAATTGGCGGGGTTTACCTGGGTGTTTCAACGCTTGTTGCTCAAATTGCGATGCCATCTCAAGCCAACGGGAGCGTGATTGAGGGTAATGATGGAAAGCTCTACTCAACGCTCATAGGTCAGCCCTTTTCTGATGAGCGCCATATGTGGGGCCGCCCGATGAACCCTTGCGTGCTCACTGACACTGAGGGTGCGCCTATTGTCGATGATCAAGGAAATGAGATGCTTTGGTCTGGCCCTGATTCACTTTCGCCTGCGAGTCAAGAATTTGACGACGTGGTGGCCGCGCGCGTGGATACTGTGCGAGCAGCGCATCCTGAACAAGGAAACGCACCAGTGCCGAGTGACTTGGTGACATGCTCGGGAAGTGGCTATGATCCTGAGATTTCCTTGGCTGCTGCGCGTTATCAAATTCCGCGTTTGGCGCGCACAACAGGTCTGAGTGAACAAGAGATTAATGACATTGTGGCAACGTGCACCCAACGTCCTGTTTTCGGTTTGTTTGGAACACCACGCGTCAATGTGGTGAAGGTCAATTTGATGCTGGACGGTGTGATATGATGACCGCAATCCTTAGGGATTTCTTGCAATCCAATTTTTGGTAACCCATAAGAGAAACGGAGATGCCTTGACCGAGCCCATCATGTCGCCGGGAACTGAAGGTTCAGGTGAGAATGGCGCACCGCGTCGAGGCATTTTACGCGTCTTTTTTGGATATGCGGCGGGCGTGGGCAAGACCTACGGGATGCTTGAGGCGGCACGTGCAGCACGCGAGCGCGGGGTAGATGTTGTCGTTGGCTATCTTGAGCCACACACGCGCGCTGATACCATGGCGCTTGCCACGGGGCTTGAGCAGATTCCTACCAAGCTTGTTCGCCATCGTTCCCTTGAGCTTCACGAGTTGGATGTTGATGCCATTTTGAAGCGGCGCCCACAGGTGGTGCTTGTTGATGAGCTAGCACACACAAACGCGCCAGGGAGCAGGCATAAAAAGCGCTATCAAGATGTCGAAGAGCTTTTGCGCGCAGGCATTAATGTTTATACGACCGTTAACGTGCAGCATCTTGAAGGACTCAATGACAAAGTTGCCGCCATCACACATGTGCGCGTCCATGAACGCATTCCTGATTTTGTATTTGACCAGGCTGACGAAGTTGAGCTTGTTGATATTGAGCCCGATGACCTGATCGACCGTTTACGTGCCGGCAAGATCTATGCTCCCGAGCGTGCTGGTACTGCGCTCGATCACTTTTTTACTAAGCAAAATCTCTCTGCTTTGCGCGAAATATCAATTAGGCGCATGGCTGATCGTATGGCACACCAAAGTCAAGACCATACGCTTTCGCCAACAGCATCTGCAGGAGAATGCGTGCTGGTGTATGTCACAGCAGATGAGGGCTCGTTTAAGGTCGTACGCGCCGCTGCCAATTTAGCGCAGTCGCTCTATGCTTCATTTATTGCGGTGGCTTTTGAGTATGCAGATGATGAAGATGGGCCAGATGCAAAAGAGCGACATCGCTTGACTGAACACCTCAATATGGCCGAAGAGCTTGGGGCGCAAGTGGTCATGTTGCAAGGCGACGACATTGCTCAGCAGCTCATCCAATATGCACAGATTTGTGGCGCCACACAACTGGTGGTGGGAAGTGCTGTGGGTCTTCGCCGTCTGCCTGGTGCTTTTTTGCAGCGCGTTTTTGGCGATGCCGGAAATTTATCCGAGCGTTTGATAAGTGGCGTGTCTAATACGGTAGTCACGGTAGTGCCCATGCGCGATTTTCCAGCGCAATTTAGCACACGGTTAGCCTCTTCGCTCTTTAAGCCGACGATGGCCGATTTTGGCCGTGCCCTTGCTGCCGTTGCACTTTCTACCTTAGGCGGACTTTTCGTATCTGAGGTGGGCGTATCAGGATACATAATGCCCATGCTTTATACGCTGGTGGCTCTTCTTTTTGCTACGCGTGCTCAAGGCGTTTTCTATACGATTGTCGTGTCTTTGGGAAGCTTGTTGGCGTACAACTTTTTCTTTATTCAGCCGCGGCTTTCGTTCGCTGCATATGGGCTGAGCAATTCGTTTATTTTCGCCATGATGTTTGCCTCTATTTTAGTGGCTTCGCTTTTGACATTGCGCATGAAGCGTCAAAACGCACAGATTGCACGACGGGTATATCGCACTGAGGTGCTTTTGGGAAGCAATCGAGAGCTGACAAATGCGGCTAATGTGGCTGATTGTTTTCGCGTGATGGCAAGTCAGGTTATCAAGCTGACGAATTGCCCGGTGGTGGTATATGAGGCAGATGATACGGGGCGTGTGGGGGATCCGCAGGTCTATGATGTGGCGGGCACCGCAAGTGATGTCGGATCATCTGTGCTCGTTTCGCCAGATGAGCGTGCTGTTGCTGCTTGGGTTGCCACCAACAATGAACCGGCGGGGCGTACAACTGATACACTGCCACATGCGCGGTGCTGGTACATTCCGGTGCGCGGCAAAGAGCGGTTCGGCGGCGTTATAGGTGTGGTTATGGATGCCGATACCGAGATGGGTTCGTTTGAGCGAAACTTGCTGTTGATGCTTGCTGATGAGTGCGGTCAAGCACTTGAGCGCTTGTCGTTTGTACGAGAACGTCGCGAAATGGCAGTGCGTGTTGAAAAGGAATCGCTGCGCTCTACTTTGCTGCGGACAATTTCGCACGATCTCCGCACGCCATTAACCTCTATTTCCGGCGATGCAGACATGTTGCTTCACGATGATGGCGCGCTGTCAGAAGAGCAAAAACGCCAGCTTTTAAGCGATATGCACGAAGATGCAACGTGGTTGGTGACCATGGTGGAAAACCTGCTTTCGGTGACGCGCATAGATGAGGGGAGCGTGCGCATTGAGCAGCAGCCTGAACTTGCCAGCGAAATTATTGCTGAGGCGCTTTCGCATGTGAGCAGGCATGCATCAAAGCACACCATTCGCGTTGATATCTCTGATGATTTGCTGATGGCCATGATGGACGCGCGCTTGATGATGCAAGTGCTTATTAACTTGGTAAACAACGCAGTTGCCTACACCCCTGAGGGAAGCACGATTGTCATTTCAGCAAACCTGGTCGATGACCCTACGCGGGCGCCGCGCGTGCGCTTTTCGGTTACCGATGATGGGCCGGGGCTTGGTGCTACATCGCCTGCTACCAGCCATGCGATTGGAGATGTGAAGCGCGGTATGGGGCTTGGGCTTCCGCTGTGTCAGTCGATCGTTCGCGCGCACGGCTCGCAACTAGTTAGTCAGGACGTAAAGCCGCATGGCTGTACTTTTTGGTTTGACCTACCTGCAGTCATGGTGGATCAAGTAGTAATGCAAGATGCGCTCAATGATGCAGAGGAGCAGATAGATGACTAATGCATCAACGGGATATGTTTTGGTAGTTGAAGACGATGCGGCTATTCGCAATTTGGTTACCACTGCGCTAAAACTGCACGATCTTGCATTCGACGTGGCAGAAAATGGCTCGCAAGCATTGCTTAAAGTGGTATCTCGAACACCCGATGTGATCGTGTTGGATCTAGGCCTTCCCGATATGGATGGGATAGAGATAATCAAAAATGTGCGATCGTGGTCACAGGTGCCCATCATTGTCGTGTCGGCGCGACAAGAAGATACCGATAAGGTGGGAGCCCTTGATGCGGGTGCTGATGATTATCTGACAAAGCCTTTCTCTGTTGACGAATTTCTGGCGCGCATTCGGGTGGCTTTGCGTAGGTCAACAGCGTCAAAGGGAACTGGATTATCTGCTTGCAGCGATGAGGCATCGTGTTATTGCAATGGTGGTTTGACCATAGATTATGCCGCTGGATGCGTTTGCGTGGATGGGCAAGAGATCCATCTGACGCCTATCGAATATAAGCTGCTTTGCTTGCTTGCGCACAATACGGGAAAGGTACTTACGCACACCTATATCTTAAAAGAGGTTTGGGGCCAGGCGCTTGCGTCTGATTTGCCCTCACTTCGCGTATTTATGACAACGCTTCGCAAAAAAATTGAGCCTGATCCGGCGCATCCAATATATATACAAACTCACGTTGGTGTTGGGTATAGGATGTTGCGCGTGGAGGCTTAATCGGTGGTGGCTTGGGGCTCTAACACGCGCGGATAAGACATTCCCAGCAATGAGATCGTGCTTGGTCCGACGCGAAAAACTTGTGCTTGGTTTGCCATATCGGGGCAGTCGAGCACGAAAAACCCCTGCTTAACTAAGCCTAATAAATCGGTTCGAGCACTTGAATATGAGACATGGCACATCTGTGCTGCTTGCTCTATGGTGATGTTGTAAAGCGGGTTTTCGATCATCTTGTTTATGAGATCTTTTTGACGTTTATTGAGCAACGGCGAAGCTTCAACCTGCTCACGCGCGGTGGTAATACTTACTTGCGTTGCAGCAATTTTGCGTTGAAGACGGCGAAGTTCGTTTGCGTAAATTAAAACGTTGCAATAGGTAAATTCAGTTGCGTCGAAACCTTCACCACAATCATGCGGGTTAAGCGTGTGTTCGTGACTTGGTATATCGAGGCTATAAGCTTTGTGCTGCCATTGTGAGAGCGCCGTGAGCGTAGACAAGTTGGCAAGTAGTCCTATGTTTCGTTTTTCGTAGTAGACACGTCTGAGCAAAAGCGCAGTTGAAGCATTGAGTTGCTTATAAGGCTTTTGCGCGACGAGAAAATATTTGACCTGCAGCTCTGCAACAACTGGATTAAGCGCGGGGTCATTTAAGATACTGCAGATGGTTTGCTTAGTGGTTTCTGGTGTGTAGTAATCCTTGTTTACGTATTTGTCGCGCTCGCTTTCTATGAGCGGAAGCATGATACGGCTCTCTTCGCTGGGTTCGTCAGCTATCAAGAGTGCATTTAAACTGTCAAGATACTCAGGAGTTATTGGCTCATCCAAAAGAGAAATTGTCCTGAAAAATGCCTGGACAAGAGTATTTAAGGCGCTTTCTTCTGGCGTGTGGGGAGTTTGTTGGGTGAGGTATTTAGCGAAGCCCTCATGCGGATCAATCTTGTAACCGTCAACAGCCAGAGCGGTAATAAACTCGTTGAGCATGATGCTCAGTTTGCGAGACTCATGAAATGCTGCAAATGTCTGGTATTCCACCGTCCGAGAGCTGCCTTGTGTTTTAAGTAAAACAAGCGCTTGATCCATATCGTGAGGGGGAGTGAGCCATGCAACTTCGCCATCGGAATGTGGTGTGTAGGGGCGAAATGGTAAGCACACTCCAGCATGTCGTCGAAGTGCGGTGAGTGTTTTCCAGATTTGCTCTTTATTTGCGCCGACAGGCAGGTTGAACTTGTCGAGATCTTCCCATCCTACATACGTTTGATTTGCGGCTTCCCAAAGTTTGCGAAATTCATCGGTTAGAACGAAAGGGAAGTGATTCTGCTCGTCCATAGTCCCTCCTCTAACGGCCGAACAGTTCTCTTTGATCTGGTCTCACGAATAGTTGTTGTTAGCGGTGATTATAGGGAGCATTGAGCGCAGATGGAGGGAAAAACGTCCATTTTCAAAAATTGAGACCCTGTTGACGTGGGCTTTTAGGCTTTTGTATAAATTCGCCATTCCGATTTTTGGGAATCTAACTGCTTTGGAAAAGTATCACCAAAGGGTTTAGAGGGGAAAGGAGAAGGATGGTGGAAAAAGCAGCTCAGGCAAAGATGTCTTGCGTTGTGATCGCACTGATCGCCCTGATTGCAAGCGCGGCCTTCTTTGGTTGCGCGCCTCAAGAGCGCGATTTGTCAGAGACAGGCGAAAACGCTTCAGCGGTAAAAGGCGAAGATGCTCAAGACAACTCGACGCAAGGCGTTGCATTTACGTGGACCGCTGAGAGCGATTGTGCAATGTGTCATGACAAAGAGGCTTCAAGTCAGCAAGACTCAGCATGCACAGCATCTCAGCATGCAGATCTTACGTGCGCAACATGTCACGCCGATGAGGCGGGATTGGTTGCTGCGCATGAAGGTGCCGAAATGGGAAGCGATAAGGCGGCATCAGCGCTCGTGACCACAAGTGTTGATGACGCGGTGTGCCAGTCATGCCACGATCAGGCGGAATTGGCAACTAAGACTGCTGAGTGCACCGTTTTGACCGACAGCGAAGGTACGGTTGTGAACCCGCACCAGCTGCCCGAAAACGAAGATCATGCTGCAACTGAATGCATCAGCTGTCACAAGATGCACTCAACTACCGCAGTCGATAAGACGGCCACGCGTTACTGCAAGTCTTGTCATCACACGGATGTTTATTCGTGCTACACCTGCCACGCATAAGGCGTGCACCAATTCTTGGCTACTACGACAAGGGAAAGTCGTTTGATAGCAGATATTCACCCAAGGAAGGGAGTGGAGAGATGGAGAAGAAATTATCACGTCGTAGCTTCTTAGCTGGAGCTGGCCTTTTGGGCGCAACCATGGGCTTTGGTCTTGCCGGTTGCTCATCAGCTGAGCCTGCTGCACCTGCAGAGGACACGCTGGCAACCACCGGCGAAGATGCCACTAACGGCATCGTGTGGGCTCGCGAGGCAGATGTTGTTGTTCTGGGCTATGGTGCAGCTGGTGCTGCAACCGCTATTGAGGCTGCAGACAATGGCGCATCAGTTCTCATCGTAGAAAAAGAGGCTCTGCCGGGCGGCTCTATGGCTCGCTGCGGTGGCGCTATCATGGGTGCTGGCACGCGTGTTCAAAAAGAGCTTGGTTACGAAGATGCGGCAGATGATATGTATGATTGGATTATGACCTGCACCGACGGTGCTTGCCCGGACTATATCGCTCGCACCTATGCTGATCGCTGCGGAGCCAACGTTGACTGGCTCGAGGACTTGAGCAAAGAGCACACCGACCAGGATCTCTTTGAGTATGCACGTGCTGCAGGCGGCACTGGTGCAACCAGTGGTTCTTCGGGTGGCGCTGGCTGCTTGGATGCAACGGGCTGCGACTATGAGAAGTTCGGCATTTCTAAAGAAACTGCACTTCCGCGTACGCACTGGGCAAAGGCCATTCCGGACAACACGGCAAACTCTGGTCCTGAGCTGTTCTTGCCGCTCTATGAGGCAATCAATGCTCGCGCTGATCAGATCGAATCAGTCTTTGACACCGCGTTTGTTCGCTTCGTTATGAATGACGAAGGCGCTGTTATTGGTGTTGAGGTAGAAGGCGCAAATGGTGCCGAGTACATCAAGGCAAACAAGGGCGTTATGCTGGCAACTGGCGGATTCTGCGCTGGTGAAGAAATGCAGAAGAAGTTCGTTCCCGAGGCAGTGGGCAAGAAGTGCTACATGTCTGATGCTTGCGTAGGTGAGGGCATCAAAGCTGCTATGGCAATTGGTGCTGACTTGACGCAGATGTCTTACTACTATCCGATCGCAAAAGCTCAGCAGTATCACTACAACGTTCAATACAACGATGTGTTCTATAGCTGGGATATGGACGACGAGGGTTACATGGAAGTTCCCGAGGACAACATGGCTGAGACCCACGGCGGCGTTGTTATCAACGACAAGGCGCAAGTGCTCGACGTGTGGGGCGAGGTTATCCCTGGTCTGTACGCTGCAGGCAACGATGTTGGAAGCAACATCTTCGGTAAGCCGGGCAACTATCCGGGATGCGGCTGCTATGTTTCATTCGCAGTATGCTTCGGTCGCATTGCTGGCGAAGAAATGGCAAAGGCATAAGCTTCTTACTTTCGGCTTGAGCGCTTAAGCATAGTGTTCCCTCCCTCTTACTAGCACAAAGAAGCGCTCACTGATGTTATCCCCTGTTAGGTACCGCATTTGCGTGTCGCCTAACAGGGGGATTATTTTTTCCTGCAGCCTCTGTCCGATGACTCCCGCCCTGCAATCCCGGCTTATAACCCCGTCCTGTAGCTTCGTCCCGTAGCTCTCGTCCTATAACCCCCGAGAGAGCGCCAACTCTGTTTTGTTGTTTCTCGCAAGACCTTGGGGAGCCTTGCAAGACTTTGGTGCTGCAACCCCTCCGCAGATAAGAAATTTGCAAGTTTTGGCTGGAAAAGTGCTCTCGTCGGTGAAATCACCCCCATTTTGGAGCCGAAAGCAACCCCAAAACACCGACGAGGGCACTTTTTAAGCCATTTTGCTGTCGAAAACCCCGACGAGAGCACTTTTCCAGCCAAAACTTCAGAAAAAGTTTCTCGGAAGTGCCGGAAGCGTCAGAAACGCCGGAAGCGTCAGAAACATCGGCAATGTCAGAAACGTCGGAAGTACCGAAGACGCCGGAGATGACGCAAACGCCGCAAACACCGAAGACGCTACTCTGCCACTTTGGCAATGGGCTTTTTTGCTACATGTACTGCAGCGATGCCGCCGGTATAGTTTTTCCACGTGACTTCAGTAAAGCCGGCTTGCTTCATAAGGCGAGCAAGTCCTTCTTGATTGGGGAAAGCTTTAATGGAGTTCGAAAGATATACAAAGCCGTCTTTGTCCTTGGTGATAAGGCCACCCCAGAAGGGGATAAGATGCTTCAAGTAGAAATGATATAGTCCGCGCCAGAGCTTGTTTGGTGGCGTTGAAAACTCTAGACAGATAAGCGATCCGCCTGGTTTGAGTACGCGAAACATTTCAGCAAGTCCTTGTTCGCGCTGGGGCATATTGCGAATACCATAGGCCACAGTAATAGCATCGTAGCTGTTGTCGGGGTAGGGAATGTCTTGCGCATCAACTACCTCAAAATCAACCGGTACTGAACCTGCGGCTCCATTTTGGTAGTGCTCCTTTGCAACTTCAAGCATTTCAGGAACCAGGTCGGTGCATTGAACATGCGTAGGCTGTTTGGCTTTTGCGACGGCGAAAGAGATTTCTCCTGTGCCGCCTGCAAGGTCCAAAACGTCATCGTTTTTGCTGATGGGAGCTTGCTTCATCATGCCTGCTACCCACAGTTTGTAGGCGCCGAAACTCGAGATTGCGTTGAACCGCTCGTATTTGTCAGCGATGCTGG
This sequence comes from bacterium D16-34, assembly GCA_003612515.1. Classification (GTDB taxonomy): domain Bacteria; phylum Actinomycetota; class Coriobacteriia; order Coriobacteriales; family Eggerthellaceae; genus Xiamenia. The sequence continues at coordinate 137,875 of RAZB01000001.1, read as the reverse complement.
AAAAAATAGTTTTTACACGTTCGGAAGATAGCTCAGCTGGCGCTTCTTGACCAGTTGCGGTATCAATGCTCACGTGACGCTCCTTTAAATTTCAGATTGATTGCATAGTAGAATTGCTCGAATAGCTATGGTAGCGCAAAGAGATGTGCCTCGTCGATGTTTCTTGTCAGGCGCGGCAACGCAGCGGCGTATGGATAACCAAATTCGTTGTCTTATCGCAACCATATTGGCATCGTTATGTGGGTATACTAAAGGTAGCACAAATGCTCTGTGCAGCATTGTTTGAAAGGAGCATCTTATGGCAGTCAACAAAATCTTAGTAGCCTATGACGAAAGTGAAGGCGGAAAACGCGCTTTAGCACTCGGCGCTGATTTGGCAAAAGTAAACCCTGATGCTCATATGGATTTGGCATATGTTGTACCTATCCCACTTCTTGATGACTCTCAAAAAGCGGCATTTGCGCAAATCTTGGACATGATGCTTTCAGATGGCGAAACACTGCTCGAAGAGGCTGAGGGCACACTCGATGCTGAGGTGGCGAAGCGTACTGACTCGCTGCTTTTAACAGGCACTAATCCCGCAACAGAGATTCTCAAACTGATCGACCAGCGCTCCTATGATCTTGTTGTCGTAGGAAATCGCGGGCTTGAAGGCATTAAGGAGTATTTCGGAAGTGTGAGCCACAAGATTTTGCAAGGCTCAAAGATTCCAGTGTTAATTGCGAAATAGAGGTTGTTTGATGAGAGTTTTGGTGGGGAAACTTGTAGGTCTTAAGCAGCTTGCATTAAGCGCCCTTTTTGCACTGTCATGTGTTTTCGCCTCTCCGATGATGGCATATGCCACCACTAGCGAAGGGTCTGTTGCCTATGAAAATGCGCCAGTGATTTTTGTAGGCATCGCGATAGTTGCATTTGCGGTAGCACTTATTTATGAGGCTTTGCATCGCCGCAAAGAACGTCGCAAAGAGGAAGAAAAACGCTCATCTAACAAAGACAACTAAGTGCTCCAGCCTAATTGCAAGCCGTTCGTACTTGCCAAAAAGCAACAGCGCTTGCAGCCGCAACATTGAGCGAGTCAACGCCGTGCGACATGGGGATCTTAACGGTGTAGTCGCATCTTTTTATGGTGTGCTCGGATAAGCCTTCGCCCTCGGTGCCAAGCACAAGGGCAAGCTTATCTGCGGCTTGTAGGCAGGGATCATCAAGTGAGATAGAATCACCTGTCAGCGCTAAAGCGGCAACGCGAAATTCGCTGTTGTGTAAAAGCTCAACACCTGTTTCGCTCCAACCACCTGCGCGGGCAACGTTGCCATGCTTTGCTGTGCCCTTAACGTCGCATCCGATATATGCCCAAGGGACTTGAAACACCGCACCCATGGAAACTCGCAATGCACGTCGGTAGAGCGGGTCATAACAACCTGGGGTTATAAGCACCGCATCCATACCAAGCGCAGCCGCACTCCTAAAAATTGCGCCAACGTTAGTGTGGTTGGTTATATCCTCAAGAATAGCCACACGATGCGCACGCTCCAAAATCTCAGCAGCGCTTTGAAGCGTAGGGCGAAAAAATGCTGCCAAGGCTCCACGCGTTAAGTCGAAGCCGGTAAGGTTGGCAAGCTCTTCTCGCGGAGCAACATAGATAGGCACATCTGGCCAAAGAGATTCAAATCGTTCAATAAGCTGCTTGTGTGCACAAACGCGATGCTGCTCGAGCAGCAAAGAGACAGGACGCAGCCCCGCATCAAGCGCGCGCTCTATGACCTTAGCGGATTCAACAATGCAAATACCCTGTTCAGACTCAATTTTTGAGCGCAAGGCAACATCGGTGAGTCGCGCGTACATGTCCAGACGCTTATCGTCTAGGCAGTCAAGATAGTTCAGCATAAAATTCTTAATCTTCGCGAGCGAATTCGAGCATCTCTGCGCGCATGTCGCCTACAACATCGGGCACCAGGCTCACATCGTGCTGCAAAAACTCCTCGCTTGAGAAGATATGAGCACCAATGACACGCATATCTTCAATATTGGCAGCTTGAACTTCGGGCGTACGTGATGAGGTGCAGTCTTGTAAAACAGCAACATTATAGTCAAGCGAGAGGGCATCATAGCAGGTGGTGCGAATGCAATTCGGTGTAGTGGTCCCCATGAGTACCACGCTCGTTACGCCAAGTCTGCGAAGCAAAAGATCAAGCTTGGTGGCAAAAAAGGCCGAGAAGCGCGGTTTGACAATGCAATACTCGCCAGCACAAGGACCAAGCGGCGCAATTTCTTCTGCGGAGTTTACTTGCGCGCAATCGAGCGAAAGTGGCTTGCCGGCAGATGCCCAGAGTGCCCAGCGAACAGCTTCGATGTCGGAGCCGTCAGAAGCATAGTCTCTGGTGATATGCACAACAGGCATGCTGATCTCGCGCGCTTTACTAAGAACGCGAGCACACGCGTCAACCGTTTGAGCTGCGCCGGCTATACAAAGGGGAGAGTCGGGTTCAACAAAACCATATTGCATATCAATGATGAGTAGAGCTGTTTGTTGAGGTGAAATCATAGGTGCTCCTTTTATGATTGTTTCAAGACACGCTGTCGCATGATGGAAAACCAGACAAACGCCGCTCCCATGCATATGAGACCAACGCCATCAAACAGAACGAAGCGCGCAATGCTATTTCTCAGTAGTTCAAATCCGGTACTGGGGAGTTGTGCCCATATAAAGCACTCGCCGATAAGCCCGACGAGTTGCTGCACAAGAACCACAACGCCAAGCGAATAAAATGAAGCGGGACGAAAGATAACTGCCGGATAAGTGACGTTCCACATAAGAAAGGCAACGCCGATGCCGGCAACGGCTGCTTGACCAGCTACGCCGCTGAGTTGATAAGCGGGCGCATAGCCTTGGGGGCACAAGATAAAAGAAAGCGCGCATTGCACGTTGACAACAAAAACAAAGAGATAGGTTAAGCGAACTGCCCAGCAGCTCAGGCGTAGTGAGGTGGAATTTTGCATTGCTTGCAAACGAGGTTCTGCGGAGGCGTTCGACATTTTTGCTGTCCTTTCGTTGCTACCAGGATAGCACTCGCGGCAAACGTTATACTGATGACAAAGTTGACGAAAGGAATTGTTTTGGAAACGTCAGATACAACATCAGCGCAACATCGGGTGGAAAACCCTCAGCCTCACCCTGCTTTTGACCAGTTTGTAGCTACTATTTCAGCGCTGCGAGCACCTGATGGATGCCCGTGGGATCAGGCACAGACACATGCATCAATTGCAAAGAACATGATCGAAGAAGCCTATGAGGCGGTTGATGCGATTGAGCAAAATGATGTGGCGCATCTTCGCGAAGAGCTTGGCGATGTGTTGTTGCAAGTGGTGTTGCAGAGCCAGATTGCAGCCGATGCGGGGGAGTTTACGATCGATGATGTGGCTTCTGATGTGAATGCTAAGATGATTCGTCGTCATCCACATGTTTTTGGTGACGCGCAAGCTAAGCATGCATCAGATGTGCTTGATTTGTGGGATCAGGTGAAACTTGCAGAAGGGGCAACGGCGAAAAAGCCGACAGGTCTTCTTGAGAGCGTGCCTTCGTCATTTCCCGCGCTGATGCAGGCACAAAAGCTTTCGCGCAAGGCAGCTTCTGCAGGGTTTGAATGGGATAGCATTGCCGATATTTGGGACAAGGTTGGCGAAGAAATTGCCGAGCTGAAAGAGGCTTATGAGTTTGCTCCGAAAACAGCTCAAGGAAAAGTCGATGTTGATGCGCCGGCTCCTGCTGCTTTGCAGGCAACGGGTATGTCGGCGCATCAGGCGGTACAAGCGGTCGAGATGGAATTTGGCGATGTCTTGTTCTCGCTCGTTAACGTGGCGCGGCGCATGGGTATAGATAGCGAAAGTGCGCTTCGTCAGTGCTGCATGAAGTTTCGGTCGCGTTGGGCTTACATGGAAAAGATGTGCGCTCAGCAAGGTAAACGTATCGAAGATATGTCATGCGTCGAACAAAACCAGCTTTGGGATGAGGCCAAAACACTCGATTAATTTTTGTCCTTGTTTATGCAAGCTTCTCGCCAAGTATTTTTGCAGCGGCAGCTTTGTCGAAGTTTCCGCCGGTGGCTTGGGTAAGCGCACCCATCACTTTGCCCATATCCTTTTTAGATGTGGCGCCCGTTTCGGTGAGCGTTGTATCAATAAGCGCAACAAGTTCGTCTCCAGAAACTTGCTTAGGCAAAAAGCTTTCAAGAATTTTCACCTGCTCAGCAAGCATATCGGTGCGCTCTTGGTTGTTGTTTGCCTTTAGGGAGCCATCAAGTGTTTCTTTGGTTTGCTTGATGGTGCGCTTGAGCATGGCATCAACGTCGGCGTCGGTAACTTCGCGTCGCTCATTGACTTCGATATTTTTAAGTTCACCATGAACTTGACGAAGAATTGAAAGGCGTGTTTTATCCTTGGCTTTCATGGCATCTTTTATTGCTTGCATGAGTTCATCGTTGGTCATAAAGAGTTCTCCTTTGCCTACTAGTATGTGTGCTACATAAAGCATATTGATTTGCGTGCAACATTAATTAAACATTAATGCATATGGAATAGACTTGAGTATAACGCACCCAAGACTTGCTGACACAAAGAGAGTGCTGGGTATTCTGCTAATATATTCGCGTTTGTAAAACTCAGGAGGAACCCATGAAACCACTTCCCTTAAACCAGCTGGACCCTCGCATTAAGACTGTTTGGCGCCTTAATGATGCGATAACTTCAACGCTTGTATATCTGTGTTGTGTGATTGGCTTTGTTATTGTTGGTTTTGCGGATCGATCTGCTTCGTGGGCTTGGCTTGTGGTTGGCGTCATGACGCTTATCTATGCGGTCGTTCTGATTTTGTGTTTAGTTGTTTTGCCACCTATTCGTTTTGTGCGTTGGCGTTATGAAGTCAGCGAAGACTACTTAGATATCGCTCGTGGCATTATCTGGCGTAAGCGTTTTATCATTCCCTTTATTCGCGTGCAAAATACCGATACGCGTCAAGGACCAATTCTTCGTCTATTTGGCTTGTCGAGCGTGACGGTTGCAACTGCAGCAGGGGAGCATGAGATTCCTGGTTTGAGGAGCGAAGAAGCTGAGCAGCTTCGCGATCGCGCCGCTGAGCTGGCTCGTCTTGCACAAGAGGATGTGTAAGCATGGAAGCGCAAAACTACACTTCTTACGCGCAGCAACCAATGCAGCCAGAAAAAATCCATGTGCATCATAGCTATATTTGGCTCGGTGGCTTGCGCATAGCCTTCTATATTCTTTTTGTTGCGGGTGTTTCATTTGCCTCATCGCTTATTGGGTTGATTACAGAGCTGCACTTCCAGCCAAGAAGCGAGATGCTTTTAGTCATAGGCATACTTTTGCTTATCGCTGTTTTGTTAGTGGTAATCATCGGGCTTTCGATGTTGGTGCGCTGGTGGTCTTACAAGCATTTGTACTATGAGCTCACGCCTGAAGAATTTAGCCTTCACTCAGGCATTTTTAACAAACAGCGCGTGCACGTTCCTTATCAGCGTGTTCAATCGGTTGATCAGCGAGCTACGTTATTTCAGCGCATTTTTGGGGTGTGCTCCGTAAGCATTGATACTGCTGGCGGCTCAAACAACAAGGCAATTGTTATTCCTTATGTCAGCAAGACTCAAGCCGAGCAGCTTCGCAGCGAACTTTTTGCGCGAAAGCATTATCTAACCAGCGCACAAGCAGTATCTGGGGCTGGTAGTGTTGATCCTCAAGCGTCGTATCCTGCTGCATCATATCCTGTTGCGCCAGCAACAGGCGTGCCGGCTGCAGTGCCTGCTCAAGAACCAGGCAATATCTTGGATGCTCCCGCAGAAATCTGGCAAAGTGTAGGTGGTGTTTTTGGAGGGTCTGGCGGGGACTTGACGCCAGTGTCGTATGAATATGGGATGTCTAACAAAGAACTTGTTCTTACCGGTCTTTCTAACAGCACAACCTTCATAATGCTTGTCGTTGGTATTATTGGCCTGATCAGTCAGCTCTTTCAGATTTTGGACGGGTTAGCTACACCAGCACAGGGCAGCTGGGAAGATGTTGCGGTTAATGCCGCGCTTTCAGCAACACCTCAGATTATTGCAGTTGGAGCGGTTGTTTTTATTGGCGTCATGGTAGTGTTTTGGGCATTGTCAGCAGTTGGGTCATGCATTTCCTACGGTGGTTTTAAAGCGCGCAGACGCGGTAATCGCATTGAGGTTGAATATGGATTGCTACAACATCAATTCCAAGGCGTTGATGTCGATCGCGTACAAAGCATTGTGGTAAAGCAATCGTTTATACGCCGCTTGTTTGGCTATTGCGAACTTTCACTTGGCAAGATTGATGCTGTCTCTTCCAATAGTAGCGAGCAGCAAAAAAATACGTCTGTAAACCAGGGATTAATTATTCATCCCTTCGTGAAGCTGTCGCGTGTCCCGGTGATTTTGGCAGGGATAATCCCAGAGTTTGCCGATGTCCCTGCTCAGATTACGCCAGTTGCTCCGGTTGCCCTGAGACGCGCTATCATTCGCCGAAGCATTATTCAGGGAAGCGGTTTTTGGCTTGCAGTGGCTGTTGGTGCGTTTGCGGCAGTGCTCAATGCTTTTATTATTCCTGCAGCGGCAAATGATCCTGATATAGCAGTGTTTGTCATGTTCGCAAACCCAGCTTGCATTATTGGATTCGCGCTGGCATTTACGCTGTTTGTGCTGGATATCATTAGTGCGCTGCTTTGGGCGAAGAGCTCTGGTTTTGCCTTTAACCAGCACTTTATGCAAGTGACAAACGGTGGTTTTTCGCGCGAGACTGTCAGTTTTCCTCGCAAAAAAATCCAATTTGGCTACACAAAGACTAATCCGTTTCAACGCAGGGCGCATACTGCCACCGTTACTGCGGTTACCGCTGCTGGTGTTGGAGGAACTACGGTAAGAATTATTGATGCTCGTGAAGAAGATGCACAAGCGTGGCTTGCCTGGGTAAAACCACGGCGTAATGTGGTAGGGTAGGCACATGAGTGAACAACCAACATCTTTACCAACTTCTTGGACGCCTTCGCAATTTAAACCGAAGAATGCGCGTACCTTGCATGAGCATCGTCATGAGGCTTCTGACACCCCAGCAAGCTCTGAGAACAAAAAGCACAACATTCGCGAATATACCTTAGGCGAAGAAATCTTCAATTCTGTAACTCATGGCGTTGGCGCTCTGTTGGCTATTGCAGCTATTCCAATATTGGTAGTACATGCCGTTCAAGATGGGGGCGGCATATATCTTTTTGCTGCGTTGGTCTACACCTTGACAATGTTGTTGGAATATACCATGTCAACGCTTTATCACGCCCTTGCTACTGAAAAAGCTAAGCGTGTATTTAAAGTGCTTGACCACAGCTGTATATATCTTTTCATTGCGGGCACCTATACGCCTTTTTGTCTGATCACGCTTGGCAATGCAGGTGGTATTTATCTGTGCATTTTTGTGTGGGCTGTTGCCCTTGCAGGGGTGGCGTGCGAAGCATTTTGGGTTTTTCGCCCCCGCTGGATATCTGCCCTTTTGTATTTGCTGCTCGGCTGGTCAGTCGTTGCATTTTTGCCACAGCTTATTGCAAATATGGAAACGCCAGCTTTGTGGCTTTTGGCAATTGGTGGTCTTTGCTATACCGTTGGTTGTATCTTTTATGTACTCAAGCGTATTCCTTATATGCATTCCATTTTTCACATATGGGTGCTTCTGGGCAGTGTTTTGCAGTTTTTAGCTATCGCCCTGTATGTCATATAGGTTTTCTAGGAGTTGAATAAGTCAGTATGGAAATTGGTATAAGTATCGTCGTTACATTGGCGCTTGTCGTTGTCAACGGGTATTTCTCTATGTCAGAGATGGCGCTCGTTAATGTTCGCTTACTTACGTTGGCACATGAAGCCGAAGAGGGTGACAAGAAAGCCCAGCGCGCGTATGAGCTTGCCAGTAACTCGGGACAATTTCTAGCCACCATTCAAGTTGCCATCACGCTCGTTGGATTTTTTGCATCTGCTGCTGCAGCGACCAACCTCTCGGACCCGCTGGCGCAATGGATGTCGAGCTTTGGAGTTGCATGGCTTTCAGCTGTAGCCCCCGCCTTGGCACCTATTCTTATCACATTATTAGTGTCGTATCTCAGCATTGTCATTGGCGAGTTGGTTCCCAAACGCATGGCGCTTGCCGACGCCGAAAAGATCAGCAAGTCAGTTGCCGGACCTTTGATGGTATTTCAAAAAATAGCGACACCGCTCGTGTGGCTGACTTCTGTTTCAGCAAATGGCATTTCGCGCTTAATGGGCATCAAAGACGCCGATGAGCGCCAAGCTGTTTCTGAAGAAGAGATCAAATATATGGTCACCGACAACGAAGAGCTTTTAGATGATGAAAAACGCATGATCCATGAGATCTTAGATCTAGGGGATATGTCGGTGCATGAGATCATGACACCCCGCGTTGATATGATTTTGGTCGAAGATACCATGACGGTTCGTCAGGCGCTTGAGCGCATGCAAGGAACAGGATATTCGCGCTTGCCGGTATTTCATGAGGACATCGACCACATTATTGGCATCGTTCACTATAAAGATTTGATGGGCGCGCTTATGGACGGCGACGAAGAGCTCCTGGCATCTGAGTTTGCGTTTGAAGCGCTATTTGTACCCGAAACCAAAGACGCCTATCCGCTCCTTGCTGAGATGCAGACCAATCGTCAGCAGATGGCAATTGTAGTTGACGAATATGGCGGAACGGACGGCTTGATTACCGTTGAAGATATCGTTGAAGAAATTGTTGGCGAAATTGTTGATGAGACTGATCGCGAAAATCCCTACATTGAAACGAGCGGAGAGAATAGCTGGAAAATTGATGGTCGCTTCCCGGTAGAGGATGCTGAACTTTTGGGTTGGCCAGTAGCAGAATCCCCTGATTATGAGACTATGGCTGGTTGGCTTATGAGCAATTTTGACTCGGTTCCCGAAGTGGGCGATACCTTTGAATACCAAGGATATATTTTCAAAATTTTATCCATGCGTCGCCGTCGAATTTTAAGCATGAAGGTTGAGCGTTTGTAGTTTGGACGCGTAAAACGACCGTTAACCAACCATTCATTATTCGTTCGATAAGGTGGCGTCCATGAAGCTACGAGCGCCATCTGCAACTACGTAAAAGATGTGTTTGTCAAGCGAACAAAACGTGAAGCAGCCTCCACATTTCTTTGCTTAAAAAGCGTGCTTTCGATACAATAGGCAACATCATTTGACATATCAGCCCATCACGGCAGCAATCCCACTCACAATTTACTACGCTGTCAACCGCTTCGGCGGTGTTGTGTTGTGCACTTTTTTGCCAACTGGAAAGGTTTGACCGTGGCGCACAAGCGTTACCAACAACAAAAACCAAACGTCGCAGCACGCGTTGCTCTTGTCGGCGTTGCTGCATGTGCGCTTGTTGCAAGCATTGGTATGGGTGTAGCTTCTGGTGTCTCTGGTGCACCCGAAGGCATAGACTCGTTCGGTATTGCTGAACAGCGCGCAGAGGCTTCTGAATCATCATCTCTTGCAACTTCGGCATCTGATACCGCTGTTGTTGAAACTTCTTCGTTGCAGTCAAGCGCTCCTCGTGATATCTCTGCTGGCATTGCCGATATCGAAGCTGAGGAAGAGGCCGCGCGCCTTGCTGCTGAGCAAGCTGCTCGCGAAGAGGAAGAGGCTCGCATTGCTGCAGCTGAAGAGGCACGCGCAGCTCAAGTTGAAGTGGTTGTTCAAGAGCAAGAGGTCGTAGAAGAAAATACTTCCAGCTTAAGTGAAGTTGATTGGTCTGTCGGCAAAGATGCCTTTGTTGCCGAGTGGACAGCGCGCATTGATGCTTATTTGGCAGGGTCTGCATTAGCTGGCCAAGGCGCCACCTTTGCACTTGCTGCTTGGGAAAATGGTGTTGATCCGCGTTTCTCACCTGCTATTTCCAATACGGAAAGCTCAAAAGGCGGCAGCTGTTTTCTTCCCTACAATGCGTGGGGTTGGGGCGAGAGTAGCTGGTCTAACTGGACTGACGCCATTAATGCTCATGTAGCTGGTCTCGGTGCAAGTTATGGCTATTCGCTTACGTACGAAAACGCCGCGAAGTATTGCCCGCCGCATGCAGCTGATTGGTACAACAAGACGCTTGCTCAAATGCAGCTCATCTAAGAGGGGCGCACTGCCAACAAGGTTTTTTAGTTTTGCGTTGCTAAAACAACAAACAACATGACACATGAGGCTCATCGAGCCTCATTTTTGTTAGCAAGCAACTATAATGGCTAACAACGTGTGTATTCGCGCATGAAAGGAGCACCATGAGCAACGTTATTGTTGTCGGATGTGGCCGCGTTGGCTCTCGTCTGGCTAACATGCTCTCAGATAATGGCAGCAACGTTTGCGTAATAGATAAAAAGATCGAAGCCTTTGCAAACCTGGGAAGAAATTTCAATGGCTCTACTGTGCAAGGTGTTGGTTTCGATGAAGAGATGCTCATTAAAGCTGGCATTGAAGATTGCGATGTTGTGGCAGCGGTAACCCAATTCGACAACACCAATCTTATGGTAGCTGAGGTTGCTTCGCGTTTGTTTGGTGTACCGCATGTAATTGCGCGCTTGTACAACCCTGACCACGAACGCGCCTATATGCAACTGGGCATTGATTATGTGTGTGGCACATCACTTGTTGCTGAGGACGTATTCTCAAAAATCGTTTCGGGTCATGGTGCGCATATTGATACCTTTGGCGAGTTTGAGGTGTTACGCTTTTCTCTCAATCTTTCTTGCGTTGACAAGCGCACCATTCGCGTTGGCGAACTTGAGCGCGATCATGATATTCGCATTATTGCTTTTGAGCGCGGTGATGGTTCGGCAAGTTCTATTCCAAATCGCGATTCAATTTTATATAACGGAGACTCGGTTTTGGCATGCGTGCGCCACGAGCTCATCGATTCGTTCTCTAAATACATTCAGGACTAGGAGTTTTATAAGCAATGTATATTGTGATTGCTGGTGGCGGAAAAATTGGCGCATACTTAGCCGGCGTATTGCTGCAAAGCGATAATGCAGTTGCTGTTATCGAAGAGGATCTTGATACCGCAGATATGCTCTCTGAGGTTTTAGAGGGCAGATATATGGTCATTCACGGCGATGGCTGCGACTCAAAATATCAAGAAGACGCTGGCATCAGGCGCGCTGATGTATTCGTTGCTACTACTGGACAAGACGACGATAATCTTGTTTCGTGCGAAATCGCGCAGCGCGTATTCAACGTACCGCGCTGTATCGCGCGCGTCAACAGCCCGAAGAATATTCGCATTTTTAAAGAGGTTGGAATTGAGTTCGTTTCGTCAACCTCTCTTATTGCGAATTTGATCGAAGAAGAGGCATTGCTTGGATCAATGAGCGTTGCGGGCTTGCTGACGCATGGCAATGTCTTGTTGACCAAAGTTGTGGTTCCAAAAATGAAGCACCACTCAAACGAAGAGGGTATTGAGGTGAGCCAGATTGCCATGCCTGAGGGGAGTATCATCGTTGCGGTTTCCACGCGCGATGATATTGCAGTGGTTGCACCTGACACCGTACTTTACGCAGACGACAAAGCAATTGTGGCTGCCGATTCTGATGTGCTTGACGAGGTGAGAGCTGTTTTTCGCGCTCTATAATAGGATACAACCGAGTGGTTTGTGCGGTAGATAATTATTCAAAGTGCATGATAAAACGCGCGGATCAAGAGAAAGGACAGAGGCGTGATTGATCGATATACGCGACGTGCAATGGGGGATATTTGGGAACTTCAAAATAAGTTTTCCATCTGGAAAGAAATTGAAGTGCTCGCCTGTGAGGCTCAAGCTGAACTGGGCAAATCTGGTATTACCAAAGAAGAGGCTCAGTGGATTCGTGATCATGCAGATTTCACAGTAGAGCGCATTGATGAAATTGAAAAAGTCACCAACCATGATGTTATTGCATTCACCACAAACATGGCTGAATACATTGATGCGGATATCGAAGAAGGCCAAGAGCCACCAAGTCGTTGGGTTCACTATGGTATGACCTCGTCAGACTTAGGCGATACGGCGCTGTCTTATCAGATTGTGCAAGCAATCGATATCATTCTTGAAGACATCAAGGCACTAGGTGAGACGTGCAAGCGCCGCGCTTTTGAGCTTAAAGATGTGCTGTGTGTAGGTCGCACGCATGGTATTCATGCTGAGCCTATGACCTTTGGCATGAAATTTGGAAGCTGGGCATGGGCGTTGAAGCGTGCGCAAAAACGCATGATGGAGGCTCGTGAAGTGGCTGCAACCGGTGCAATTTCGGGCGCGGTGGGCACCTATTCAAGCATCGATCCGTTCGTAGAGCAATATGTTTGCGAACGCCTCGGACTTACCCCTGATCCGCTTTCAACGCAAGTGCTGGCACGCGATCGCCATGCACAGGTTATGGCGGCACTTGCGGTGACTGCTTCAACACTTGAGTCCATTGCCATGCAAGTGCGCTTGCTACAACAATCTGATGTTATTGAGGCCGAAGAGCCTTTCACCAAAGGCCAAAAAGGGTCTTCTGCTATGCCACATAAGCGCAATCCTATTACCGCTGAGCGCGTCTGCGGCCTTGCTCGTGTGGTAAAGGCTAACGCGCAAGTTGCATTTGACGACGTAGCATTGTGGTATGAGCGCGATATTTCGCATTCGGGCGCTGAGCGCGTAGCATTGGCGGATAGCTTTATTGCGCTGGATTATATGTTCGGCAAGATGCAGTGGATGCTAGATGGCCTGCAAGTATATCCCGCCAAAATGGAGCATAACCTGTGGCGCACAAAGGGTCTTATTTTCTCATCGAAGGTGCTGCTTGCATTGGTGGATACCGGCATTAGCCGCGAAGACGCCTATGTCATTGTGCAGCGCAACGCTATGAAGGTGTGGGAAGATATCCAAAATGCCGTGAATGGTCCGAGCTATCGCGAACGCTTAGAGGCCGATCCAGATGCGCATCTCACCAAAGAAGTGCTCGATGAGATCTTTGATCCCTGGGACTTCTTAACTCGCGTTGATGTTGTTTTCGATCGACTGGAAACCTTAGAGTTTTAAGCAATAGGCGCCCAAACGCGAACATTGCATTTATGAATGGGGTCACCTTCAAGCGGCGTATCGTCTACGTTGGAGAAGGTGACCACATTTGTGTGTGTGCCCGATGTGGCGAGATAGTCACCATACGTGTCAGCTCCACTTTCGACGTCAAACGCGAAGTATTCGCCGCTATCAAGATTAACGCCGCAAACTGCAGTAGTTGATTTCACCATGAAGTATGACCCGCACCATGCCGGTGCTGCGGTCGGGGTGCGATCAAAGCAGAACCAGAGCTGGTCGGCGTAATTGCCATCAAATACGGGATTTGCGGGTACATAGGTGCCAATGCCTGAGATACCATCGCCATAGCTATACCATGCATCGAAGGAAAACGAGAAGCCAGTAGGTCCATAAGCTGCTTCTAGTGGCTTCATATTAAGGGGCAAAACGAGCGAATCGCGCACCTCTCCAGATTCTGCGTCAAGGCAGGTGAGCTGGTAGTAGACGCCAGCTGCCTCTGCGCGTGGCGAAATAACAACTGCGTCGGTTTGCGCATAGACCGGTGTCGACATGCGCCCGTGTGAGGTGTAGACAACCTGAGCGTCATCCTGACCAAATGCAGCACGATAGAGCAGTGAATCTTCTGCGCGCGCATTGCCCTCAGCGGTTGGGAGAACCTGCCAAAACGCCCAAGAGCCAACAGCGGCCAGCGAAGGAGTTTCCCAGTCAATAGTGTCACCTTCGGCCACGCATGTGATGTTTTCAAGCGAGGGCGTTTCAGGCCCACCCGCTAAAGAGGCGGTATAAACGCGCCACATGTTGTCCATGATGTCAGCTTCAACCCAGATAACACCTGATGAAGAAGCGCGAACGTCAAAGATGTCGAAGCCTTCGCTATGGCCTTGTGCTTTGTCTAGGACAACGGTGGACGTGCCCGTGGCAAGTGAGAGAATGGCCACTTGCGTAAGGGGGTTCGCTTGCTCGGTTGGGGTAAGGCAAACTGCAATGTCATCGCTATTTGACCAGACCAGAGAACCATAAGGCAGCGTGTAGTCGCCCACGCACGTCATAAGCGTTGTGGCGTCTTCCACAAGGGAGAGCGAATCTGAAGTTGTGACATTGTCGGTAGGCACTTCGAGCACGACGATATCGTCAGCCGGGGCTTCATTTCTTTTGGCAGCAGCAAGCGCTACGCCACCTCCGACTGTTGCGAGAGCACCAACGCCCACCGCGCCATAGATAAAATGCCTGCGAGTGATGCCGCCTGATGTTCTTGATGCGGCTTGCGCTTGAACGCTTGGACGAGCATGCGCTGAGTGCTTTTTGCGAGTGGTTTGGGTAGTCGTATGCTGTGTGGTGTACTTTGCTTGTGTGCTATGTGAAGGTGCGCGGTGCGCGCGCACAGGTCTTTTCGTTGTCATGATGGTTATTGTGTCATTTCCTGTACAGGTTGTGGAGGTATACTTACAAATTGATACAATAAATGCAAACAAGACTGAGTTACTTTTAATTGCAACGTGGCACCGAATAAGGAGTTTCCTATGAGTAATGAAACACGACGCATTCTACTTGTTGAAGATGAAAAAGCCATTCGTGATGCAGTTACCGCATATCTTGAGCGTGAAAACTATTGGGTCACTGCTGTAGGAGACGGACAAGAGGCCCTCGAAGAATTCTCTAAGCACCATTTTGATCTGGTGATTTTAGACCTCATGTTGCCGCATGTTCCGGGCGAGCGTGTTTGTCGTGCAATACGTGATAACTCGGATGTGCCTATCATTATGTTGACGGCAAAAGGTGAAGTTGAAGATCGTATTATTGGTCTTGAGCTGGGTGCGGACGACTATTTGGTTAAACCGTTTAGTCCGCGCGAGTTGGTTGCTCGTTCACGCGCTTTGCTTCGTCGCGTTCATGCAGATTCAGAACCGCAGCGTGAGGTGCTTGAATTTGGCGAATTAACCATTGACGTTTCAGGCCATAAGGTTTTGGTTTCTGGCGAAGAAATTGATCTGACCGCTTCAGAGTTTAAGCTGCTCACAACGCTTTCACGTTATCCGGGTCGCGTTTATTCTCGTATGGAGTTGGTTGAAAAGGTGCTCGGATATGACTTTGAGGGTTATGAGCGCACCATTGACTCACACGTGAAAAACCTTCGCGCAAAGATCGGTGACAATCCGCGTAATCCGAAGTGGCTGCATACCGTACATGGCGTGGGATATCGTTTTGAGGATCCCACAAAAGCTGGTCAGTAGTAGTTTGCGTTGCGCACTAAGAAACGATCGTTGTGACACAGCAATCAGAAACTGAAGCAAAAACTGCGCCATCTCCTGACACAACAGGAGCGCAAAATATACATTTTGAGCCCACTGATGCCAAGCATTTTCGCTGGCCGTGGGCTCGTTTGACATATACCACCCGTGTAACTGCAACCTTTGCTCTTATCGCTGCAATGACAGCGTTGGTGGCTTTAGGGGTGCTTTCATTCGTATGGGAGCAGCATTTCCAGACCTATACGCAGGAGAATATGACATCGCTTGCCGAGTCTACTGCGGCACGTATTGAAAAAGTATATAAGGAAAAGGGCACACTCTATGATCAAGAAGTGATCCAGATTGCCCAATATGCTGAAAGCATGTCATCAGGTGTAGGCATTTTAATATCTGACAATCTTGATCACCGTATTGTGTATGATTCTGCGGCGGTTAAAGTTCAAGACGAAACTGCGAACACCGGCAAAACATTAGCGCCTCCGGCAAATGCTGATGGCATTGAAACTTCTCCGATTGTGGTAGATGGCATTGCAGTCGGGTCGGTGCGTGTTTGGGTGTACGGATCAGAGGCTTTGCTAACGCGCTCTGATGAAGAGTTTCGTGACAATTCGTATCAGGCAATGATTTTTGCGGCTATGCTGGCCATCATTTTGGCATCCTGCATCGGCTTTTTGTTCGCTCGCGCATTGGTAAGTCCTATCAACCGAATGACCACGACCGCCAAGGCTATTAAAGAAGGCGACCTTTCGGC
Organism: bacterium D16-34; assembly: GCA_003612515.1. Classification (GTDB taxonomy): domain Bacteria; phylum Actinomycetota; class Coriobacteriia; order Coriobacteriales; family Eggerthellaceae; genus Xiamenia. The sequence goes on along the minus strand of RAZB01000001.1, from coordinate 121,750 downwards.
AAGAACCAATCTGCATGGTGACGATGAGATTGCTCGTTTGGGCGAAACATTTGACGAAATGGCAGACTCGGTTGAAAAAGACCGCGATCTGGAGCGTCGCCTTACCACGGACGTAGCTCATGAGCTGCGCACGCCTTTAATGGCTATTCAGTCTACCGTAGAAGCTATGGTGGATGGCGTATTTGAAGCAGACGAAGAGCGCTTGGAAACAGTTAATTCTGAGGTTCAGCGTCTGAGCCGCTTGGTGGATGCCATCTTGAAGCTTTCGCGTTTGGAGAATCGCTCAACGCCCATCAAGATGGAAGTGGTAGATGTTGGTCAGTTGCTCGAATCAATCGTGGCAACGCATGAGGCATTTGTCGCCGATTCAGGATTGACGCTGAGCTATGAAATGGAGCCGGATGTGCGCGTGCTCGGAGACGCTGACATGATTCGCCAAGCCGCTGCAAATCTCATTTCAAATGCGGTTCGTTATACGCCTGAAGGTGGCAGGATTTATGTGCGTGTCTATGCGCTTGATACGATGGCAGCAATTCAAGTGGCCGATACCGGCATTGGGCTTTCCCCTGAAGAAGCAAAGATGGTATTTTCTCGCTTCTGGAGAGCGGATGCAGGTCGTACGCGTGAAAGCGGGGGGCTCGGAATTGGCTTGTCGGTGGTAAAAGAGATCGTAGATCGTCATAATGGCTGGGTGCAAGTTGAGGGCGTGAAAAACAAGGGTGCATGTTTTACCATCCATATCCCTCTGTACCAAGACGACGTCTTACGAAACCTTAAATCGCATAAATCGCGGGGGAAGTCGCGAAAAGACACGAAATAGTTGATAATAGCGAAAGCTATAAGGAGTGAAGGCATATTTGCTTAAGAGAGGCACATCCTTTGTGCGTCTCTTAAGCAAAGCAACTGATTACACGGAGAAAGGGAACCGTATGTCTGGCATTGATATCAAGCCCGATGCGCAAGGAAAAGTACGCGATTTGTATGATTTGGGCGACTCGCTTTTGTTGGTTGCCACTGATCGCATTTCTGCTTTTGACTACATTCTTGAGGACGAGATTCCCTATAAAGGGCAAGTTCTCACCCAGATTTCTCGCTTTTGGTTTGAGCTTTTAGATGGCGTTGTTGAGAATCATCTCATCTCGTGCGATGTAAAGGATCTTCCCGAGCAATTTGCGCCCTATGCAGATTATCTTGCAGGACGTTTTATGCTGGTCAAAAAGGCTGACATGTTCCCGACTGAGTGCATTGTGCGTGGGTATTTGGCAGGAAGCGGCCTGAAAGAATACGAGAAAGAGGGCACTGTTTGCGGTATTGAGTTGCCAGAAGGCCTGGTCAACTCATCAAAGCTTCCCAGCCCCATCTTTACTCCCTCAACCAAAGCCGAAATTGGCGACCACGACGAAAATATCAGCTTTCAGCGTTGTGCAGAAATCATTGGTGAGGAGAACGCAACAAAGCTTCGCGATCTATCAATTAAGGTCTATGAGACCGCTCGCGATCATGCTGAGAAACAGGGCATTATCATTGCGGATACCAAATTTGAATTTGGCATTTTGGATGGCGAAATCATCCTTGCCGATGAGGTTCTAACGCCCGACTCATCCCGTTTTTGGCCAGGTGATGAGTACGAGCCGGGTCGTGATCAACCATCTTTTGACAAGCAGTTTGTGCGTGACTGGCTCAACGCAAACTGGGATCGCACTGGCAATCCGCCGCGCTTGCCGCAAGAGATCATCGACAAGACCAGCGAAAAATATATTCAGGCATACGAAAAGATTACCGGCAAACCATTTGAGCCGGTGCGCTAGAGGAGTATCATGAGTCAACGCAATCCGCTCAACGATCGATATAACACCGACGAAAAACTTGGTCAGACGCGCAAAAGCGCTGCATCCATGAAGCCAAAATCAAAGGCTGCTTCATCGGTTCGTCTTGAGCCAACCACGAAGTCTAAGAAAGAAAAGAAGCAAGAACGCAAGGCGCGCGAACGCGCTGAGCGTGCAAAGCAAGCAGAGCTTGATCGGAAATACTACAATCCGCCCACTGCAGAATTTAAGCGTACCAAGCGCTTGTGGTGGGGTCTTTTGATTGCTGCGGTTGTCTTTACAGCACTCTCATGGCTTGTGCAGTCACATGTGCCCGATCCCGTGGCCTTTGGCTTGTTGATTACGGCATACCTTTGCATCTTTGGCGCTTTGTATGTGGATATTCGCAAGGTTCGCAAATTGCGTCGTGAATACCAAGCTGAAATGGAGTCAAAGAAGAGCAAAGAGCTGCACGCGGCACAAAAGCAGGCGCGCGCTGCTGCAAAGAAGCAGACAGAAGAGCCGGTTGCTGCTGAGGTTCAAGCCGCTGAGTCGACAAGCAAACCTCGTGGCTTGTTTGGCAGCGGTTTTAGGCTTTCAAAAGCTGAGGAAACTCGCGCACAGAAAAAAGCTCAAAAAGAAGCGGCGAAAGAAGATAAGACCGCTCACGATGATACAAAGAGCGCATCCAAATAGCATTGCATAAGTACACCTGAAGGGGGATCAATGGTCTCACGCGTCTACGTCGAGAAGAAGCCGGGGTTTGATATTGAGGCTCGTGCTTTAGCGCATGAGTTGCATGATATTTTGGGAATTAAAGGTCTTGAGTCGGTGCGACTTTTAAATCGCTACGACGTTGAAGGAATGAGTGAAGAGCTTTTTGCTCAGTGTATTCCTACGGTTTTTAGTGAGCCGCAAAGCGATACCGTCAGCGCAGATCTGCCGGTTTCAGAAAGTGAGATCGTGTTTGCCGTAGAGCCGCTGCCTGGTCAATTTGATCAGCGCGCAGATTCTGCGAGCGAATGTATCCAGCTTATCAGCCAAGGTGAGCGACCGCTGGTTCGCAATGCTCATATCTATGTGCTATCAGGCGATTTGAGTGAATCTGACATTGATGCTATCAAGCGCTATGTCATCAATCCTATCGAGTCGCGTGAGGCAGCCCTTGAGGTGCCCTCAACGCTTATTCTCGATCAACCGCAACCTGAAATGGTTGAAAGCATCGAGGGCTTTTTGGATTTCACCGATGAGCAGCTTGGGGCTTTCTTGACCGACCGAGGGCTTGCGATGGACTTGGCTGACCTGCAATTTTGCCAGCAGTATTTTCGCGAAGAGGGTCGTGTACCCACCATTACAGAAATCAAGATGATTGATACCTATTGGTCGGATCATTGTCGTCATACCACCTTCGGAACGGTGCTTGATGACGTTGAAATTGAAGACGAGATGGTATCGCGCGCCTTTGAGCACTACCAAGCTATGCGACATGAGCTGGGGCGCGATGAAAAACCGCTGTGTCTGATGGATATGGGCACCATTGGTGCGCGTTGGTTGAAGGAAAAAGGCATTTTAACCGGGTTGGATGAATCCGAAGAGATCAACGCTTGCACGGTTAAGGTAAAAGTTGATGTAGATGGCGAAGAGCAAGACTGGTTGTACTTGTTCAAAAACGAGACCCACAACCATCCTACTGAGATTGAGCCATTTGGTGGCGCTGCAACGTGTGTGGGTGGCGCTATTCGCGATCCGCTTTCAGGGCGCAGTTATGTCTATCAGGCAATGCGCGTGACGGGTGCTGCTGATCCTACGGTTCCAGTAGAGCAAACGCTGGCGCATAAGCTGCCGCAGCGCAAGTTGGTTACCACGGCTGCAGCAGGTTACTCGTCATATGGCAACCAAATTGGCTTGGCAACTGGTCAGGTTAATGAGCTCTATCATCCAGGATATGCTGCAAAGCGCATGGAGATTGGTGCCGTTGTGGGTGCCACACCCGCTGATCATGTTCGTCGCGAAACACCTGCTCCAGGGGATGTGATTGTGCTCCTTGGTGGTCGCACTGGTCGCGATGGCATTGGTGGTGCAACAGGATCGTCAAAGGCGCATAACACCGATTCGCTTGAGAGCTGTGGCGCGGAAGTACAAAAAGGCAACGCCCCTGTTGAGCGTAAGATTCAACGTCTGTTTAGGCGCAAAGATGCCTGCCAGATGATCAAGCGCTGCAACGATTTTGGTGCCGGTGGCGTTTCGGTAGCAGTAGGTGAGCTGGCAGATGGCTTGTCTATTGATTTGAATCGTGTGCCGAAAAAATATGAAGGGCTTGATGGTACTGAGCTCGCTATTTCTGAATCTCAAGAGCGCATGGCAGTTGCATTGGATCCCAAAGACGTTGATGCTTTTATAGCGCTTGCCCACGAAGAGAACCTAGAAGCCACGCCGATTGCTACGGTGACTGAAGAGAAGCGCGTGCGTATGGTCTGGAACAATCAGACTATCGTCGATGTTAGCCGTGCGTTCTTGGCGTCAAATGGTGCTCCAAAACATCAGCGTGTACGCGTTGTCCCTGGCGGTCACTATTCGTTGCCTTGGGGCGACGATTCGCAATCACTAGAATCGCGCATGAAACAAGTCGTTTCTGATCTCAATATCGCTTCTAATAAGGGTCTTTCTGAGCGCTTTGACTCAACCATTGGCGCGGCAACCGTGTTGATGCCTTTTGGTGGCAAAACACAACTAACGCCTTCGCAAGCCATGGTTGCGAAACTGCCGGTGCTTGGGGAAACTACCACCTGCTCAGGTATGGCATGGGGCTTTAACCCGTATCTCAGCGAAGCAAATCAGTTTGTCGGCGCATATTTAGCGGTGGTGGAAAGCGTTGCGCGTCTTGTTGCAACTGGTTTTGCTCGAAGCGATATGTATTTGACCTTCCAAGAATATTTCGAGCGACTTCGCACGGATTCGACTCGCTGGGGCAAGCCAGTGGCGTCAGTGCTCGGTGCCTTAGAGGCGCAGATCAACCTGCAAGTTGGTGCAATTGGCGGCAAGGACTCAATGTCTGGTTCGTTTGAGTCACTAGATGTGCCTCCCACGTTGGTTTCATTTGCAACTGCGGTCGGTTCGGTTGATTCGATTGTGTCTTGCGAATTTAAGGGCACCGAACATAGTGTTATCCGCATCACCCCAAAGCCTTCGCAAGAAAATGCGCTTATCGCTTGTGCTGACGCGCAAAATGCAGCAATGGATTTGGTGACGTCGCTTATCCGCACAGGCTCGGTTTTAGCATGTGCAACGCCAGGTTATGGTGCTCTTGCCGAGACGCTCTTTAAGATGTGCGTCGGAAACCAGATAGGCTTTAGCTGCTCAGAAGGGGTAAGCGTATCTTCTCTCTTTGAGCCTGCATATGGTAGCTTTGTTGTAGAGCTTGCTGACGGGGCATCTCTGCCAGAGTCACTGCCGGGTGTTTTGGTTGAAAAGCTTGGCACCACGACTGCGGCTTATGAGTTTGTTTGCGCAGATCAAACGATAGATTTGGCGGACATGCAAGAGGTTTGGGAAGGTGCCATCGAATCAGTATTCCCGTATCGTAGCACCGATAAAGCCGCACTTGAGACAGTAGAGACGCAAACCTTTGAGGGTGGCGTGCCGCTCACCTATAACGGCGTTATCGCAAAGCCGCGCGTCATTATTCCTGTCTTCCCTGGGACAAATTGCGAATTTGATACAGCGCAAGCTTTCGAGCGCGCAGGTGCTCTTGCTCAGACGCTGGTCATTAATAATTTGGAGCCTGCTGCGGTGGCCGAGAGCACAAAAGCGCTCGTTGAGGCCATTCGCAATTCGCAGATTATCATGCTGCCCGGTGGCTTCTCAGGTGGAGATGAGCCTGATGGCTCAGCGAAGTTCATTACGGCATTTTTCCGCGCACCTGAGGTAACCGAGGCGGTTCGTGATCTGTTGCAAAACCGTGATGGCCTTATTTTGGGCATCTGCAATGGCTTCCAAGCGCTGGTTAAGCTCGGTCTTGTTCCTTATGGCGATATTCGCCCGATGGATGATGAATGCCCCACGCTCACCTTTAATGAGATTGGTCGCCACCAAAGCCGTTTGGTGCATACAAGGGTGGCATCAAACCTTTCTCCGTGGCTGTCGCGCTGTCAGGTGGGAGACATCCATACGGTGGCAATTAGTCATGGCGAAGGTCGATTCGTTGCCTCGCCTGAGCTTTTGGCCCAGATGGCAGCCAATGGCCAAATTGCAACGCAGTATGTTGATGAGCATGGTGTGCCTTCGCTGGACTTGTCGGTTAATCCGAATGGTTCGGTTTGGGCAATTGAGGGCATCACCAGCCCCAATGGTCGCGTTTTTGGTAAGATGGGTCATTCCGAGCGCGCAGGTTATGGTCTCTACAAAAACGTGCCAGGTGATTTGTATCAGCCGATATTTGAGGCGGGCGTCGATTACTTCGCGGGCTAGGCAACATGCGTTGGTTACTTCGCGGGCTAAGTAACCTGTGCTAAGTACTTCGCGAGTTGAGCAACAGATTTTTGCTACGAGTTTTTGTGGGTGTGGGTAATGCGACCGGCAAGTTCCGGTCCGATGCCCGCACCCGCAATGTTTGCAAGGGATCCGAGCGCATTGAGAAGCGTTGTGCGCGAGGCGCTGTCCAAATGCCGCGCGGTTGATGTAATAAGCCCGATGCTATGAGGACCGGCAAAGAGCACGTCTTTGGCATCTCGTGCACCTGAGACCTCGATAGCCTCAAAGAGCGCATCGACAATTTCAGCGGCTTCTTGGCGGGAGTACTGACTGATCCACACATCAAAAACCGAGGCGTTGTACAACGCGCTATCTTGGAGCGCCTCAAGGTAAACAAAATCGTTGGTAGTTTCGTCAATTTCCCAGGTGAAGGGGCTATGCTGCATAATGCCTACGCCATCGCTTTGCACGACATGGTAGGGCACAGGGGTGTCCATAAGCATGCCAACAAAAGACTCCTGCGGCACGCTGCGATGAATGCGTCCAGCAAGCGATTTCCAGCGCGATGGATCAACGGTATCTGTAGTAAACCCGGGCGCATCATGCAAATAGACGCCCGCAATTCTGTCTTGGATCTCACAAGGAGCGTGAAGTGCTGCATATGCTGCCAAATTCCCACCTTTTGAATGACCGCCAAGATAGATTTTCTCAGGGACTTCTTTTGCAATGGCTTCAAGATAGCGAAGTGCTTGAAGCTGGGAGGGAACAGCATCTGAAAATACCATATTGAAGTTTTCTCGCCACCCGGTAAACGTGGCATCAGTACCGCGAAATCCCAGATAGACAAACTTTCCAGGTTCAATATAGGTTACGGCGAAAAATTGCGTTTGACGCTCTACATCAAACAGATCAAGTGCATCTTGCACGTTCATATTTCGATAGCGTGGGCTTGCGGCAAGTGCCAACATGAGCTGTTTTGCTTTGGCTGGCTCTAAGCCAACAAACAAACTCGGGTATAGTTCGGCGCGCACAAAGTCAATGAAATGTGCGGGCTTGGTTGTGTGCGCTTCGATATTCTTTACGAGCATTTTGTCGCTCGCAAATGACAAGCGGCTTTCAAGAGGTGGAACAAGCAAATCGGAGCGCACCATGCAAAACGATGCGAGAGCAGCCGAGTCAAGTGGAGTAAAGGGCAGATCATCAAAGCTTGCCAGATTCTGATCTATATACTCCAAAAGCTTCACGGCGGCTCCCTGCTTTATGCGTCTTGATCCTCTTCGTCTTCAGGCTCGGTGTTTTTGCGCTTTTTGTTGTACTCTTCTTGGCTCATCACATCGACAACATTGACCACAAGCTCTGACACATGAAGGCCGGTCATTGATTCGACATCTTCAACAACGATACCTTTAATATTCTCAAAGATTTCTACGGCAGATTTACCATATTCCAAAATAACGTCTAAATCTACACTGACATTGCCTTCGTCGAGCAAATCTGCACTGACGCCTTTGGTTTCAGAGCTACCGCCGAGGCCTTCTTGGATGGTGGAGAATAACCCACCTTTCATTGCTACGATGCCATCAACTTTTTGAACCGCTTTTGCAGAAATCTTTTCAACGACGTTTTCGGTGATGGTGAGCTTATAGATAGGCTCATTTTTTTCTTTGGGCTCCTCGTCGATGCTTACTTCAACTTCCTCGAAGTCAACAGGTGCTTTTTCGGTTGTTTTTGAGTTGGTTGAATTTTGCTTTGTAGTCATAGAATCCTCTTTCTTAAGCCGTATAGGGGGTCAGTATCTTTATGTTTACACTTCGCGTTACGCGTTATCTGAAATTGCGCAAAAGGCGCGCCAGGAGTCGCTTGAGTTGAATGCTGCCGTCTTGATAGGTGCCGATAAGCACGCCTATTGCGGCGAAAATGCTCAACAAAAACGTTGGCCAAAAACCAATGAGTAAAATGAGCAAGGCAATAAGAAAGCCCAGCAAGCCATATATGAGAGCATGCCCATGCTTTTCGAATGCCAGGATAAGCGCTTGGCGAATGCTGGCATTTGCATCCGATTCGTCCAAGGTACGAGATGCATTATTTATTTGTGGCGTGGTCTTTTTAATGTCAGTTTTTTGTGGTGAAGTACTCATTGTTCTTCACCCTCTTTGTGCGCATCTTCGCTTTCTTGTGAAACTCGTTTTGCGGGTTTTGAGTTTGAGTCAATGTTGACAACAGCTACCTTTTCGCCAGAGTTTGTTGTGCTTGTGTACTGCTCGAGGTGCTCAAGCGCTTCATGGGTGAATGCGGGCGTGATTGCTTCTGCATTGCCAGAAAAGACCACCTTGACATGGTTAACAGGAGCTCCGCTGAAAGCTTCAAGGGCAGCTGTGATTTCTTGTTGAAGCGTTTCGCCGAGATGTGCCAATTGGCTATGCGAGCCCGGATCGACGCGAACCTCCACATTAATGCGAGGGTTGCGCGGTTTGAGGATATGAATACGAACGCGCTCTACTGAGAGTCCGGGGTGGGCGTCTACAACGTGCGTGACCGTTGACGCGAGCGCTTCGCGCGTGATAGAAACGCTTCCCTGATCTCGCACAATGGTGAGGTTTCGTCCGATGCCAGGAGTAAAAAGCGCTTTGCCAAGCAAATAGATCACGCCGATTGCGACGATGATAAGCAGGATGGCTTCAACGACAAAAAACCAAGGCATCGTGGCAAAGAAGCTGTAAGTTGGCATGAGGGCGTCAAACGAAAACCATTGGACGGCCAGCATGCCGACGCCGATGATGGCAGCGATGATAAATACGATGAGACAAAGCCGCTTAAATTTGCCCATAAAAATTCCTCCTCTAGGTTACGCGCGCGCAATGCAACACCGATAGTTCATGATGTATTAACTGAACAATACAAGCATGCAAAGATCGAGATAACCCAGAGAAGGAAGTTGCGACAACACGTTTAACGTGCTGTTACGATCTTGATAGAATCTAGGAAGCGTAAATCTCTTTTTCGACAACGAGATCGTTTTTGATCTTGCCAACAAGCTTTTGCAGCGCATCAATGCAGTGGGGGCGAATATCGGCACCAATGAGCACATACATGATGGAGTCGCCCACATTAAGAACGCCTTCATTAAGCCAGACGCGTACATAATAAACGCCGTCCCAGGTAAGCGCTTCGGCGACGGCAGCCTCTACTCCAGCCTCATCGTAAGAGAATTCAACTTGCGAAACTTCGCCAAGTCCTTCAACCCCTTCGCGTACCTGTTGTTTTGGGGTGATGCGGACAACGCCGTTGTGAGTGAGATACATGCCGCATTGAGATGCGGACGGATCAAGCTTTGCCTCTTTAAGCCATTGGTCAACGGAAGGTTCTGGTTTAGCCATGAGTATCCTTTCAGTTTTGTGGATGCTCGTAATTATACTTGAATCATGAGTGCCATCTGCCTACTCTTACCGCGTCTTTTATGAATAAGCACTTCGTTGGAATCGCTCGCTGGTAAGATGTGACGCAATAAATCAAGAAATAAGTACTGTTGGGTAAGGAGGAGAAGCTATGGCTTTACCTGCATCTGACTTGTCAAAGCAGCCGGACAATCGCACCACAACCGATTTGGGTGCAGTTTTGCCTTTGACCGCAGAAGTAAAAGATGGTCATTTGTATGTGGGTGGCGTTGATATGGTTGAGTTGGCGCATGAGCAAGGCACCGCGCTCTATGTCATGGACGAAGCGGATCTTCGCCATCGCATGGAAACCTATTTGCAGGCATTTCGCTCACGCTATGAGAACTCCGATGTCATTTATGCCTCGAAAGCTTTCTTGAATAAAGAAGTAGTCCGCATTGTGGCAGACGAAGGATTGTGTCTTGATGTCTCCGGTGGTGGCGAACTTGCCTGTGCACGCTCAGTTGATTTTCCGGCAGAGCGCGTGTTTGTGCATGGCAACAACAAGACGCCTCAGGAATTGCGCGAGGCAATTGCTGCAGGGGTGGGTCGCATTGTGGTAGACAGTCGCATCGAGCTTGCGCGCGTTTCAGAAATTGCTGGCGAGCTGGGCGTTGTACAGCCCATCTATATGCGCATTACTCCTGGTGTAGAAGCTGATACGCATGAGTATATCCGCACGGGATGCGAAGACTCCAAGTTTGGCTTTACCATGCTGAACGATTTTGCCTTTACCTGCGTGGCTGATGTGTTGGCTGCTCCAAACGTTCGCTTGGCTGGTTTGCATTGCCATATTGGATCGCAGATTTTTGCGCTGCATTCATTCCGCGAGGCAGTGCAGGTTATGGTTGAGCTTATGGCGCGTATTAAGCAGGAATATGATTATGTCATCGAAGAGCTTGATATGGGTGGCGGCTTAGGTGTTGCATACGTTGCCGAACATACCCCGTCTTCAATTGAGGAATTCGCCGAGTGCACGGTGAGTGCCGTTAAGGAGTATTGTGGCGAATACGGAGTTGATTTGCCACGTCTTTTGGTTGAGCCAGGACGTTCTTTAGTAGCGAATGCGGGGCTTACGCTTTATACCGTTGGTATCCTCAAGACGCTTCCCAATGTTCGCAAATATGTTGCTATAGATGGTGGTATGTCGGACAACATCCGCACGGCTTTGTATCATGCAGACTACGAGCCCACCATTGCAAACAAGGCTGACCAGCCTCGTACTGAGATCGTGACGCTGTGCGGTAAGCATTGCGAAAGCGGAGATGCGGTTGTGGTGGATATGCCTTTACAGCATCCCGAACTCGGTGACATCGTAGCGGTCTTTGGTACTGGCGCATATTGTCAAACGATGGCAAGTAACTACAATGGTCAACCTCGACCGGCCATTGTGTTTGTCAAAGACGGTCAGGCACGCGTAACCACGCGCAGAGAAACCTATGAGGATATCTACCAGCGCGACTTATAAACTAGCGCGACTTATAAACCAGCGCGATTTATAATAACTAAAGGGATTTTCGCCTCTATAACGCTTAAGGAGAAGAAGGCATGACCATTAAACTCGGATTAGTGGGAACAGGCACCGTCGGTGGCGGATGCATTGATATTTTGAATGCGCATGCGGATAGCTTTGCTCGTCATTACGGCATCAACTTGGAGCTTGTGCGTGTGTGCTCCAGAAATCCTGAGCAGGCTCAAGCGCATGGCGTATCTGACATTTTCACCGATGATTATCAAGAAATTCTTTCTGATCCTGATATCGATATCGTTATCGAACTGATTGGTGGCACCACGGTTGCGCGAAACGTGGTTTTAGGAGCGCTTGCAGCTGGTAAAAATGTGGTAACTGCCAACAAAGCGCTCATGGCTACGCATGGCCAAGAGATCATGGAGGCAGCTTCGGCCGCAGGTAAAGAAATCGCATTTGAAGCAAGCGTTGGTGGCGGCATTCCCATTATCGACCCGCTTAAGCACTGCTTAATTTCTAATGAGATCCTCAGCGTGATGGGTATTGTGAATGGCACGACAAACTATATGCTGACCAACATGGCCGAGCAGGGAAGTGACTATAGCGAAGTTTTGCGCGAAGCTCAGCTAAAAGGTTTTGCTGAAGCTGATCCTACTGCTGATGTTGGTGGCTATGATGCGGCTGCAAAGATTGCCATCTTAGCTTCGATTGCCTTTAATTCACGCGTTACCCTTGATGAAGTTTTTACTGAAGGCATCACGCATATCTCGCCGGTTGATTTGGAGGCCGCGCGCGATATGGGCTATTGTGTGAAACTGTTGGCTATTGCACATCGCACCGCTGAAGGAATTGATGTGCGTGTGCATCCTACGATGTTGCCGCTCACACATCAACTCGCCACGGTAAATGGCGTAATGAATGCCATTTATGTCGTAGGCGATGCGGTAGGCGAGACGATGTTCTTTGGTCCGGGTGCTGGTGCCGGTCCCGCTGCGAGTGCGGTTATGGGTGATGTGTTGGATATGGCACGTCGTCTGCAAGCTGGTGTTTCACCGCTAGTTGGCTGCACCTGCACCGATGATCTTCCCATTGTGCCCATGGCTGATTTGAAGACGAAATACTACATCCGCTTTACGGTTGCAGACCGACCCGGTGTTTTGTCAGCAACTGCCGGCGTGTTTGCCAAGCACGACGTGTCAGTTCGCTCGGTAATCCAGCGCGGACAAAAGTCTGGCGGCATTGTGAATTTGGCATATGTGACCCATACAGCTCGCGAATCTAATGTGCGTGCCGTCTTGGATGAAATTGCACAACTTGAAGATGTTTTGCGCGACGAACCAAGCGTTATTCGCGTTGAAGACTAGCAAAACGCTTCTTTGCTGCAGCTGCCCTGGTACAAAGGGGTGCATCTGTCACCTGAGATGAATCTGTCAAGGGAGGGTGTAACGCTCACGCTCGCTCCCCGTGAAAAGCAAAATGCGCAGTGTGCTATATTAGTTATATTCTTATAACTAGCCGCAACGCAAATGCTTTTGACGGGGAGCGTTTTTGTTGCCCTGGCAAGGAGGTTTGCTATGTCGAATATGAAAGAGCGTATGGCCCATTTTATGCAAGGTCGCCATGGCATTGATGCGCTCTCAAACTTTTTAGTCATTCTAGGCGTCATTTTGATGTTCGTGTCATTTATTCCAGGCTTGGCGCTTTTGCAATGGCTGTCAATCGTACTGTTGCTTGTTGCTATTATTCGAGCATACTCGCGCAACGCCGGCGCGCGCGAACGCGAAAATGCCGCGTTTGTGAAAATCTTCGAAAAGCCCATGAGCGCAATTTCGCTGGCGAAGATCAAGCGCGAGCATCCCGATACCGATTATTTTCGCTGCAAAGGATGTGGCCAAATTTTGTCAGTCCCAAAAGGCAAAGGCACGATGCGCGTAGTTTGCCCAAAGTGCAAAACCGAAGACATGCATAAGTCATAAGGTGTTTGTATGTATGTGGACGAATTCGAACGCGAACTGGTTATTCTAGCCTACGACATGAAAAACTTGTTGCGCGAGAGTGTAGCTCCAGTGTGTCAAGAATATGGTCTGACGTTACAGCAGCTGCATGTGCTTATTATGCTGCAAAAACGACCTGGTGTAACGCTGTCGGACTTGTCGGTACGTGCGGGCATTTTGAGGACGAATTTTTCTGCTATTTGTCGAAAACTTGAAACGCATGGCTTTATCGAGCGGAGGCGCAACGACAAAGATCGGCGTGCCTGCGAGCTCTTCGTCACGCAGAAAGGTCATGAATTGTTAGGCGTGATTGAACAAACTGTTCGCAAGCAGCATGAGCAGGTATTTGCAAATGAGCCTCCTGAGACATTCGACACTATTGTTAAGGGTTTTCATGCGCTTGAGTCTTTAATTGCGAAGGCCCGTGCCTAAAGCATGTTTGGGTATGTCACACCACATTTTGATCAACTTGAAGAACAAGATCGTTTGCGTTACTTGTCGTTTTATTGCGGGCTGTGTCATGCAATAGGAGACAGCCAAGGTCAGCTCGCGCGTTTCGGTCTGACCTATGATATGGCCTTTTTGGCGATGCTTGTGGGATCGCTTTATGAAGTGGACGAGCAATCATCGCAAAAACGATGCTTGCCCCATATGGTGCATGCAAGAACCACCGTTTCAACTTCAGCCGTTGATTATGCTGCCGCTATGACGGTGGCGTTGATTTACCACAAGTGCTTAGATGATTACCACGATGACCACGCCTTTGACAAGCGAATATATGCGCAGATGCTGCTTGGACGCTATCGAGAGGTGCGCGCAACTTATCCTCGTCAGTGCGAAACGCTTGAGCAGACGCTTTCTCGGATACAGGCGCTTGAGCAAGCAGCAGATGTGGATGCACCCTTAGATGAAGCCGCATCGCAATTTGGTATTGCTTTAGGTGAAATCTTTGCATGGCGTGATGATTTTTGGGCAGACGAATTGCGAGCATTCGGTATGAAGCTTGGACGGCTTGTGTACATGATGGATGCTTTGTTGGATATGGACAAAGATCGAGCCTCGGGCAACTATAATCCTTTTGTATTGCATGATATTGCCGAGCAAGACGCCTACGAAGATGTGGTGATGCTTGCAAGCGAAGTGGCGCTGGCTTTCGAAAAGCTTCCGCTTGAACGCGATGTGCATGTTTTGCAAAGCGTGGTATATGCAGGTGTTTGGCATGACTATAACGCCTATCAAATAAAATTGAAGGAGCAGTCTGGTGATTAAAGATCCCTATGAGGTTTTGGGAGTGAGTCGCAATGCCTCGCTTGACGAAGTTAAGAAGGCATATCGCAAGAAGGCTCGCGAAAATCACCCTGATCTCAATCCCAATGATCCTGCCGCCGAAGAGCGCATGAATCAAATTAACGAAGCGTATGATCGGATTATGAATCCTGACAAATATGCTGCTCAGGATCGTCGTCAAGCCGCACAGCAGCAAGCGCGTCAGGGGCAGAGCGGGTATTCGCAGACAGGACCTCAATCAACCGGTCACGACAATCCTTTTGCATATGGCTATAAAGGCGACGACTATCAAGATCCCAACCAACAAGGTCCGTATGGTTGGACAACTATCAACTTTGATGACTTATTTGGTTTTGGCGGCCCGTCTTCTGCACCGCGAGGCATTAACAAACCTACACCGCAACCTGATGATTTGCCGTTAGTTCGCCAGGCAATAGAACATATAAATGCCGGGCAATATGCTTTGGCGGTAAGCGAATTGAATGCGGTTACCAGTGATGGCCGCAACGCACGGTGGTATTACGTCAGTGCGTGGGCACATCATCTCGCAGGCAATTCAATGATGGCGCTCGAACAAATTCGACGCGCAGCCCGCATGGAGCCTGACAATCAAGAGTATATGCAGATGCTTGAGTATATTCGCTATGGTGGCCAGGTGTATCAAGAAGCGGGAGAAGCGCGTGGATTTAATATGGGCGTTATGGATCCGACGCGTTTGTGCTGTTTGTGCTGTTGTGCTCAGTATGGATGCATGATGTTGCCCAGATTTTGTATTGGATTTTAGGCGGGAATCCGGCTTGGCGAAGAGGCTTGGCCGATATGAAAGGAAGCGGTTATGGCTGCAACGATTGGAATTGACCTTGGCACCACTAATAGTTGTGTGGCAACGGTTGAGGGTGGACGACCGAGCGTTATCGTAAATGCCGAAGGGGAGCGCACAACGCCTTCTGTACTGGCATTTTCTAAAGATGGCGAACGGCTCGTAGGAGCTGTTGCTCAGCGTCAAGCAGCGGTGAATCCACAACGCACGATCGCATCAGTGAAGCGCCATATGGGAAGCGATTGGCGAGCGAACATCGACGGCAAGCGCTACACCGCACAAGAGCTCTCGGCAATGATTGTGCGAAAACTTCGCCAGGATGCACAAGCCTTTTTGGGTCAAGAGGTAACGCAAGCGGTTATTACCGTTCCGGCCTATTTTGATGATGCGCAGCGCCAGGCGACAAAAGACGCAGGCAGGATTGCTGGTCTTGACGTCATGCGTATTATCAACGAGCCGACAGCGGCAGCTTTGGCATATGGCCTTGATAATGGGGATCCGCAAAAGGTTATGGTCTATGACTTGGGCGGTGGCACCTTCGATGTGTCAATTATCGAAATTGGTGGAGACGTTATTGAGGTCTTGGCAACTTCGGGTGACAACCACTTAGGCGGAGATGACTTCGACGAGCGACTCACCACGCATTTAGTGGATGAGTTTAAGCGTCAAACTGGCGAAGATATTACGCATAATCTAGCGGCCATGCAGCGCGTTCGAGAAGCTGCTGAGCAGGCAAAAAAGGAGCTGTCTTCGGTTGAGTCTACGACGGTAAATCTGCCGTTTTTGTCCCAGAATGCAACCGGTCCGCTTCATTTTGAGACAACACTCACCCGTGCTGCTTTTGATGCGATGACGAAAGATTTGGTTGAGCGAACCACCCATCCTGTTGAATCCGCACTCAACGATGCAGGCATTGCGGCTTCTGAGTTGGGGTGTGTTTTGTTGGTCGGTGGATCAACGCGCATTCCTGCTGTGCAAGCTCATGTGAAAGCGCTGACCGGCAAAGAGCCGGCCTCTTCTATCAACCCTGACGAGTGCGTTGCATGCGGCGCTGCAATGCAGGCAGCAACGTTGGCAGAAGCAAACACCGGTATCGTTCGTGCAGATAGCTTGCTGCTTTTGGACGTGACGCCATTGAGCTTGTCCATTGAGACGGTTGGCGGAGTTGCCACGCGCATTGTTGAGCGCAACACCACCTTACCGGTTCATTATTCGCAAATATTTTCGACTGCAATGTCATATCAGACCAGCGTTGATGTCAAGGTATTGCAAGGCGAGCGCCCGATGGCAAAAGACAACAAGCTGGTCGGAACGTTTCGCTTGAAGGGCATCAAGCGTGCTCGTGCTGGTGTTCCTCAAATTGAAGTTACCTTCGACATTGATGCAAATGGCATTCTGACGGTTTCGGCTAAAGATCTTGACACCGGCAAAGAGCAATCAATTACCATTGACGACTCAAAGCGCATGTCAGATGCAGAAATTGAGCAGGCAATGCGCGATGCTGACGAATATGCTGCGCAGGATAATGCGCGAAGAGATTTGCTGACGCTTCGCTATGATGCCCAGCGTATGGCATCTGCTGCGCAGGCGGCGGTCTCAAAGCTTGGCAAAGAGCTGGATAAAGAAGAGAAGAAGACCATTCGCAAAAACTATGCAGAGGTGCAGCGTCTGTTAGACAAGCGTCTTGATAAGGTAAAGGATGCAGATGTCGAGAAGTTGCGCGATGCTTATGAGGAGCTTGCAAAATCGAGCGAGCATGCGCGTGAGCAGGCTGGTATCGAGGTGGAAAACTAGCATCCTCACCGTTGAGCGGGGCATGTTGGTCAGTGGATTCAGCGCAAGGGGTTAGCGTGAAGTTCTCTATCATAGTCGCAGCGTATAACGTGGAGGCATACATCGGCGAGTGCTTGCAAGCGCTCAAGAGGCAGACGTTTGCGAATTTCGAGGTGCTCGTTGTTGATGATGCTTCAACGGATGAGACGCGCCAGCGCGCTCGCGCTGCCATAGGCGACGATCCTCGGTTTCGCCTCATAGAGCTTCCGCACAATTCCGGGCTGTCGGCCGTGCGCAATGTGGGGCTTTCCCAGGTGCGCGGTGACTATGTGCTGTTTTTGGACTCTGATGATTATTATGTTGATGACGCGCTGGCTCGCATTGCTGCGCGCGCAGACGAAGACGATCTTGACCTGCTCTTCTTTGGAGCGAAGACCTTTTACGAAAACGCGCGCTTGCGCCGTGAGCGTTACGAGGATCAAGAGAGTCGCGTGGACATCGTGGGCGTGCATAGCGGGCCTGAGTTCTACGTTCTGTTCGAGGAAACGAAGTCATTTCGTCCCTCAGCATGCCTGTTCGCCGTGCGAAGACAGCTGCTTGAGCAGGCACAACTGACGTTTCTTGAGGGGATCATCCACGAGGATCTGCTCTTCTTGATGCAGCTGATCGTAGCACCAAAGCGCGTCGGATTCCTCAAAGAGCCGCTCTACATGCGCCGCATGCGCGAAGGCTCCATCATGACGCAGCGATTCAGCATGCGTAACGTGGACGGGCTGTTCCGCGTGGCGCAAACCATGCGCGCGTGGCTCTACGAGCATGGTCAGGAATACTCACAAGCGTTTTGCGACGCGTTTTGTGCGCGGACCTTCGATACCTATCATGTGGCGGCGCGCTATTTGTTCGAGATCGATGAGGCGGACGTGGATGCCTATCGTGATAAGCTCAGCTTCGCCGAGCGCCTTGATTTCGATCTGTTCATTGGTGAAGTATTCAAGCGCGTCCGTGGTGTGTATGACGAGATGACAGGCTCGCGGACCTATCGGTTGGGCAGGCTTTTCTTGGCAGGCCCCAGTTGGATCAAATCAAGATTGGTGCCACCGGGGAAGTGAGCGGTTGCCAACCTGCTCATGGTTCAGCGCGCGATCATCACTCGCTCGGCTCAAGACGTACCATTCGCTTAACTAAAGACTTACCACTCGCTCGGCTTGTTCTTGCGCATCCGCCTTTTGATGGCAAGCTTCTCAACGATATTCGCCTGGCACCACGGCTTGAACGAACCGTAGGGCAGCTGGTCAAGCGCACCGAGCGGTCCGGTGTTCGCATCAAGGTCAGGCTGGTCGTCCAAAAGCGAGGCATACCGAGCCATGGTGCGCGGATACCCGGTGAAATAAGCGGGGTTGTGGGCTCGAAGTTCAAGCAGCGCGAACTGATCGTCATGAAGCATCTTGATCAGTTGCGCTTGCACGGCGGGGTCTGCCAAGGTCTCAATATTCCAGAGCGTCCAGTCAAAAGCCCAGTTCAAAAAAGGTTGGCGAAGGGCTCCCCACGCATTTTGGGCACCGTTGCCTTCGCCGGACGGCAGCGTTTGCAAGAAGTCTCTCATGCGCTTGAGCCCTTCATAAAACGCCAGTGGCTCGCGGGCGCGCGAACTGGAAACGGATCCCGTACGCTCGATCCGGTGATCTATCAGCGCGTCATCAACTACCGCGATCCGATCAGCTAGCACGAGGGCCTCATAGGTGAAGAGCATATCTTCGCTATTGGAAAGGTCTTCAGGAAAGCGCAGGTCATGCTTGCGAATAAATGCGCTGCGATAGAGCTTGTCCCACGGCCAGCCCATGAACGCTGCGAACAAGTTTCCCGGGATCGTGTGCCAATTGACCCATGGGTGCACCTTCCAGTCTGCAGAGCTTGGATCTGGCAGCTGACTTTTCTTGAGTGACCACGGCGCTGCCACGTACGTGCGCTGCTCATGGGCGCGCGTGGGGTCGTGGACGAATTGCACCATGTCGCAAACGACCAGATCAGCTTCGGTGCTCACGGCGGCATCCACCAGCTGCTCAAGCATGGTGGGATGGAAGATATCGTCGCCGTCAAGCAGCATGAAATAGGGAGCATCCACCTTATCCATTCCGAAATTTCGCGCCGCCGCCGCTCCGATGCCGGGCGTTTGGAATAAGCTAAAGCGCTCGTCCGTTTGGGCGAAACGCTGCGCTATGGCGGCGGTATCATCTAAAGATCCATCCTCGATGATATATCCGCGAAAATGTCCATAGGTCTGATTCGTAAGCGACGCGAGGCATTCGTCCAAGCAATCCTGCATATCGTGAGCGGTGATGACCAGGTCAACAGTGACGTTTTGCGTGTTGTTGTTTTTGCTCACGAATTTCCCTTCGTTAAAGTTACTTTGTAGCAGGTGACGCTGCTCGTGAGTATAAGTATAGCGTTATTGGTTTCATGGGGAGGAGATGATGCTGTTGGGGAGTGCAACTCAAGGCGTTTGGCAAGCGTTCGCAATAGCGTCGTAGGCTCGAAGCGCGGTCGAACGGCTGAGTTTGCTTGGATCGCCCTTCAAGAAGGCGTAGAGGATTACCTTTGTTCAGCTGGGCTATACGACAGGCTTCGGCTCGCGTCATTCCCGTCTCTCTCAACAGTTTCAAAATGGCAGAAGCAACATTTCTCAACAGGCCTTGATTGGATGTCTGGCGAGCAGATTCCGCTTTTCAAGCTGTGAGAACGCGGCTGTATCGATTGTCACTGGAAAGCGTTGCCAAGTATTCTTCGATGGGTTGGTTTGAGGAATGTAACTGGTTGAAGAAGCGCGAGTAGGCGTCCTTCATGGTTGTTCCCTCGGATACTTTTAGAAGATAGCCCTCTCTCTTGTCGCAGGCAGCCAGGAGGGTGAGAGGCTCTCGAAGGCGTGGACAATTCTCTTCGGCAGCTTTGAAGAGTTTTTTGATACTCGTTGTTTGCAGGCCGCTGAGATTTTGACAGTATTGGAGCAGAAACGTCCGAAACGTGTGGGTCATTTTCGCCGTGTATCCTCGTATTCTGCGTAGTTAAAAGCAGGTTCTGGTATTCCCGGTCGCACTCTAGCGGAGCACAGCGGCTAGCTGCCGATTCTTCGGGGGATGAACAATGCCAGCCACACCCAAAGGGCTCTTCAATTTTTCATGTTTGAACAAGTTCACTTTCTGAGGAAGCCCTGCTAGGTTGGGTAAACAAGAACTACTGAAAGCGATCGTTATGCCCACATGTAAGGTTCCTAAGTCTGGAAAATCTGCATTTCGTGTAAAAATAACCTTGGAAAATATGCTTTGGATGCTATAAAAGCCTTGGAAAATATGCATTCATCAAGGTGAGGGTGAAAATTGCTTAGGAGAAAGATAACAACTCAGCTTAAGGAATGGCGCCAACAACATAAAGAAGATTGCCTTCTTGTGAAAGGTGCGCGGCAGGTTGGCAAGACATACACGATCACTCAATTCGGTAAAGAGGAATACAAGAGCTTCATCTACGTAAATTTCATTGAGTCTCCTGAGTTGAAGACGGCATTCTCTGGTGACCTTTCAAGTGCTGAGATCAAGAAGCGGCTAACCCTGTTCATCCCCAACATTCGTTTTATTCCGCACTCAACTCTTTTGTTCCTTGATGAGATTCAAGAATGTCCTGAAGCTAGAACAGCGCTCAAATTCCTCGCGCAAGACAACACCATCGACGTTATAGCGTCTGGGTCGCTGCTCGGTCTTTCATGCAGAGAGGTCATATCGATTCCTGTTGGATACGAACGGCAAATGGAGATGCTCGGTCTTGACTTCGAGGAATATCTTTGGGCGATTGGGTTTGGTGAAAGTAGCACGGATGCGCTACGGGAACACTTCGATAAGCTAGAGCCCCTTGCTGGCGCTGTGCACGAGAAAATGCTTGAGAGGCTGCGCGAGTTCATGGTGATCGGTGGGATGCCAGCTGTGGTTCAGGCGTTTGTAGATTCGCAGAACTTCGCAACGGCGTTCTCCGAACAAGAAATGATCCTCAACTCACATCTTGACGACATCGCAAAGTTCGCCAACCCTTCTGAACGCAACAAGGCGCGGGAATGCTACCTATCTATACCGCGCCAACTGGCTAAAGAGAATACCAAGTTCAAGTATGGTGTTGTAGAGAAGAAGGGGACTGCACGTAAGTTTCTCGGTTCTCTCGACTGGCTGCGTGATGCAAGTTTGATAAGGTATTGCCGCTTCGTGACCACCCCGCAGTTCCCTTTGCGAGCGTACGAGGATGAGAGTAGATTCCGCGTGTATCTCAGCGATCCGGGTCTGCTGTGCGCTATGTATGGCTTCGAGATGATGGCAGCGGTAGCTCATGATAAATTAGCCGGTCCCATGAAAGGCGGTATCTACGAGAACGTGGTGGCCGATATGCTCTACAAAAGTGGGTGCGATCTGCATTACTGGATGAGTGAAAAAGGCAACATCGAAATAGAGTTCTTGTTAGAACGAGATGCACATGTCGTTCCGGTCGAAGTGAAGGCGAAGAAGGGTGCTACGGCATCACTTAACTCGTTGCTCGAACGCAAAGATATCCCAGTTGGTTACAAGCTTTCCTCAGGAAATATTGGCGTGGTTGATAAGAAGATCACTATTCCTTTGTATCTGGCTGCGTATTTAAAGCGAATCGAATGACATACCGGTTGATTTTCCTTGACAAGGAATTCGCGTCGTCCATGCAGTCAAGAGATAGAAGGGAGAAGGTTGCTCGGTCTGCAACTACTTTCTCAAAGCACGGCTCCAGCAACCGTTGCAATTCTGACGGTCGCTGCGCTGGTGGCGATCGCACTAAAAACCAAAGAGCTGCAGCTTCTGTTGCAGCTCTTTGGTCAGATAACTGATATGGGACGAAATGCTCAGCTCTTGGTCGGCTTACCAAATCTCAATTTCGTGGCGAGCGGTATCAGGGTCTTCCCACTGGAATTTGCCGTCAACCTTGTAGTATTCTGCTACTTCATCAAATGAAACAGGCTTTGATGGTTTATCCGATCCGGTAAGTGCATGAATGACCGTGTAGCGTCCAGCTGCATAGCAATGCGAGTTGGAGAATCCACCGGGCATTGTCCACATTACGCCACCGCAGACGTTGTCCGCGCAGACGCCTGCGCCATAGAGATGCGGAATGATCTCTCCTGATTGTGTTATTGCTTGGTATTTATCATTTACTAAGAAACCGCCGTTGATGTCAGCAACACCCAAAAGATCCTTGATGCAATAATACGGAGGAGTATCAATGGGTTTCATATCAGCAGCTTGCTGTCCGAAATCAACGTCGGCACCGCTTTGGCATAGCTCATTCCAGCGAGCAATGGTCTTTTTAACTTCGTCAACAGGGAGACCAACTTCGTCGCAGAGCTCTTCGATAGTGTCGGCACGATGGCAAGCATTATGGAAGTCGTAAACTGAGGTGGGCTTTTCTTCATCAATGCAAGGATCCAGCAGTGCGTCTTTGGGAGGAATAGCTCCGGTACCTGCATACTTTGTTTCATAATCAGCATCGAAGAATCGATACAAGATGTTCTGTTCGCCCTCAGAAACATCATTACGTGCAGCCGCGTTCCAAGAGGTCATTGGAACTTTTTCATTCATGAAACGCTGTCCGTCTTTGTTGACCATAAGAAGCGGAGACTGCATAAACCAAGGGATTAGACCGTGGACCGATCGCGGATGAGGAGCTTGCACTAAGCGAGAACCAGCCATGCAGCCGAGAATATGGCCGTCGCCGGTTCGGTTGCTTTGGAGGAGGAGCCATTTATCGCGAATGTCTCGATTGTAGTGGTTAACAAAAGCGTCATTGTTCATGTAATCCCCGGCAGCTAATATAACGCCTTTGGTTGCAGTAACTTTGATGTATTCGCCGTCAGCTGTTTTTCCAAAAGCACCAATAACGGTACCATCGGATTCTTGGATGAGCTGAACTGCGGGGGTGCTATAGAAGAACTTTGCGCCATCTGCTTCCGCTATTTCTGCTAGCTTTTCCATGCAGGTTTGGTTGCCAGGTGAAGATATTTCAAAGGTGGCTGCCATTTCGCCATCTGGATAAGCAATGGTGCCAGTGGTTTTATAGGTCGATCCGGTTAGACCTGCGTCGTTAATCAGTTTCGTAAACCATGAGACTGCTTCTCCAGAATAATTGATATGATGCATGAATAGATCTCGGCGAATGCGGTAGCTGTTTGCCACGTTCCATTCTTGGATCCAATGTTGCAGACCAGCTGGAGTTGATGCGTCAAGGTTAACGGCGCTAGCGCCGAATCCATTTGCCGCAGGTTTTGATTCTTTCTGAAAGCATGCAACGGTAGCGCCCTCTTCGAGCGCAGTGACCACTGCCGGTACGCCTGCGCAACCTGCTCCAATAACGAGGATGTCGTAGGTACCTCCATCAGTGTATTCAGTGATTTCACCAAGCTCTACTGAACTTTCTTCGATGATGTCCATGGTGATATCCATGGGCAGAGGCAGGTCGCTGCCAGTTTCGGCTAGTGTGCCCTCGTCTTTTGATGTTGAGAGATTTTGAGCAGAGCAACCACTGAGTCCGGCAATAGCTCCCGCTCCTAAAAGTGCGCCTCCCATAAGGAAGTTCCGGCGGTTGAGGTTTTTCATAAGATTCCCCTTTCGATCTCATTCAGGTTTGATCCAGTTCTATGAACCTGCATTGAGTTTGCTTCGTGTAGGGGATTCTCAGAACACCCAAAAACGAGATTGTTGTATTTTTGCTTCACCCATTTTGGATATATCTTGCTTTGCCTTAAGAATAGTAATCTTGTAAGGCGAAACGTCACGTTATACTTTAGATAGGAGGGACGGATATCGAATGGATCATTCTTCACGGGCATCACGCATCTTATATATCATTGGTTTTGCTTTGTTCACATCCTATGTCATTGGTCTTTTGTCGCTTCCTGCTTACTGGGGCTATGTGCATGCGACACCCACGTGGGAAGTGTCTACGGCTTGTTTGGAAATTGCTTGCGTGATGGTGCTGTACGGCATTTTGTGGGTCGTGCAAAAGAAAGGCGGGATACCTTGCCAAAAGATGGTCTTGCTCGCAATCCTTACGGGCTGTGTGACTGTTTTTGCTATTAGTCATTTAGTATCTATTGCAACGAGTGGCGTCTTTTCTCTTCCTTATATCATCAACGTCTTGCTGTTTGCTTTTATCACTCTGTTGCTCTTTTTGTTTTGGGCGAAGCTCTCTTCAGACCTTTCTATAGATAGGCTTTGTCTTGATGTGCCGCTTGCGTTGATTTTGTCCTCGGTTTTCGGAACAGGATTATCTTGGTTAACTGCGTCATTGAACTTATATGAGGGATCTTTGTTCATGCTGATTCCTTTTGCTTCTACGCTTTTCTTGCTGCCGCTTGTTGTCACCAACAAAACACGCGAACTTGTATTTGGTTTAGTGCGATCACCTAAAGCACGCATTTCTTCTTATCCTGAATTTGCGGTATTCATTATTTTGCTGGTCTATATTTTGTGTACGAGCATCTTTTACAGTGTGTTGACCGAGGGAATGGCTCAGTATTCTCTTCAGTATGCCGAACATAGGGTTTTGGGTTTTTGCTCGCTTATCGTGCTTCTTGTGCTGATGCAAGTTGCTAAGAAGAAGGATCAATTCTTACCTTATGGCGTGGTATTTTTCGTTACGGCGTGCATAGCCTGTTTATATTGTATTTCGCTTTTCGGTCTCATAGATTTTCAAGCGGCACGAACACTTCTTCTTATGACGCGTTCTTTAGCGCTCTTTATTTCTTTTATTGTTCTCATTCAGCTTGCTTGTCGTGAACAATGTCCATTGGAATTTCCCTTTGCGTTTGTGTTGCTGCCGGTAGTATTGGCAAGCCGTGCGCTTATGTTTGGAGCTTGGGATTATCTTCAAATCCTTTCGAGTTTTGTGGATATAGATCTTCTCATCATGGTGTTAGCGCTTGGTAGTTCGTTTTTTCTCACCATTGGATGTTTCTTTCTCATGTTCTCTTGGGGGAGAGCGCATATAAAGCAAGCAAAGCTTCGGGAGACTCCGGCTCCTTTGGAGAGCGACGAAAGCATTGCGGTGATTCGAGACACCTATAATCTTTCTGCGCGAGAAGCTGAGGTGATCTTTTACATTTCTCAGGGCAACACACGAAAAGCCATAGCAAAAAAGCTCTATTTGAGCGAAAACAGTATTGCCACGTATTCGAAAAGCGCGTATGGGAAAATGGGCATCCATTCACGACAGGAAGCTATTGACCTCATCTCAGGCTTGCTTGCCGAAACGGATGTTGCAAGCGTCAACCGATGATCGGAAATGCTCAGAGTTGTTTACGCCGCATGACAGCAAAAGCTCATCTTATGGCAGTATTTGGAGGTCAAAACGATGCTATCATGGTCAGGCAAGCACCGCATACAAGATCAATCTCACTGACGAAAGGATAGCTGATGGAGCGCTATAAGCAGGAATTCATCGAGTTTATGGTTGAAAGCGACGTGCTGAAATTTGGCGAATTCACCCTCAAGAGCGGTCGAAAATCGCCCTTTTTCATGAACGCAGGCGCATATGTAACCGGCCAGCAATTGCATCGATTAGGTTTGTATTACGCACAAGCAATCAATGATGCATTCGGCCTGGATTTTGATGTAGTGTTCGGACCGGCTTATAAGGGTATTCCTCTTGCTGTTATCACCGCAATGGCGCTTGAAGAGCTGTACGGCAAAGAGGTTCGCTATTGCGCCAACCGCAAGGAAGTCAAAGATCATGGAGCAGATGCTGGCAACATGTTGGGTGCTCAGCTTCATGACGGTGATCGTGTGGTAATGGTTGAGGATGTAACCACCTCTGGCAAATCAATTGATGAGACCTATCCTTTGTTGCGTGCGGCAGCAGATGTCGATGTAGTGGGACTTGTCGTGTCGCTTAATCGTATGGAGGTAGGAAAGGGTGGTCAAGTGACCGCTCAGCAAGAAGTGCAGGAAAAGTATGGCTTCCCGGTGGCTTCAATTGTCTCTATGGCCGAGGTAGTTGAGTATTTGCACAACCGAGAAGTAGGCGGGCGCGTGGTGATTGATAATTCCACGCTCGATGCAATTAATGCTTACTATGAGCAGTATGGCGTGAAGGAATAGTTGGCATGAGTGCACGTGGTGAGATTTGCGTTGCTCCAGATCAGATTGGAGTTATTTTCGATTGCGATGGCACGCTTATAGACTCGATGGGAGTATGGCGTGAAGTTGAGGATGGTCTTGCGGCGCGTGCGGGTGCAACGTTGAGCGTTGCTGACGTTGATGAAATTGCCGCAAGCTCAATTCCTGAAGTCGGGCAGATCTTCTTCGAGCGCTTTGGTCTGGGCGAATCTGCGCAAGAGGTAGTCGACATGATTTATGCGTCCATGATGGCGTTTTACACCACGAAAGCATGCGCGTTACCAGGTGCGCTTGAGTTGGTGCGTGGTTTGGTGGAGGCGGGCGTGCACGTTTCGGTGGCATCTTCGACGCCTAAGTCCCTCTTAGAAGCAGCACTCAAGCATTGTGGCTTTACGCCGTATCTCCAGGCAATTGTCTCTGTGGACGATGTCGGGCAGTCTAAGCGATCGGCGGCCGTATACGATCGCGCGCGTGATGAGATGGGAACAGCACTTCGCTTTACCTGGGGTGTTGAGGATGCTGCTTATGCGCTTGCAACGCTTCGTCACGCGCAATATCACACGCTGGGGGTTTACGACGACGACTTGGCTGGAACCTATGAGGAGCTCGCCCAGCTTGCTGATCGTGCTGTGTACTCGCTAGCTGATGTCTGCGCTGATGATTTTATTGCGTGGACGCGTGGTGCTAACGCGTGTAAGCGCGCACATTTTTGCGCTTCTGAATAGCATCCACTGATGTTGCAACGGCGGCATCGCCTGTGACATTGACGACGGTGCGCATCATGTCCAAGATACGGTCAACGCCTGCCACAAGAGCTACGCCCTCAACAGGTAAGCCCACCGATGTGAGCACCATAGCTAGCATGATCATGCCGCTGCCAGGAACTCCTGCGGTGCCAATGGAGGCAAGCAAGCAGGTCATGACAACGGTCAATTGTTGGCCAAGGCTGAGGTCAAATCCAAAAACTTGAGCGATAAAAATCGCGCATACTCCCTGGTAGATGGCAGTGCCGTCCATGTTGATAGTTGCACCCAACGGCAACACAAACGAAGTTACTTCCTTTGAGACGCCCAGTTTTTCTGTGCATTCCATATTGAGCGGCAACGTGCCAACCGATGACGCCGATGCAAAAGCAAAGCCCATAACCGGCAACTCGCTTTTCAAAAACTTCAGTGGACTGATGCGCGCGAAAAGCTTGATGATGCCTGAATACACAAGCACAATCTGGCAGATCATAGCAAGGTAAGCAACGACGATAAGCCACAGAAGCGGCCGAAGTACATCGATGCCATTGTTCGCAATGACCGGGCAAATAAGCCCGAATACGCCTAAGGGGGCAACAAGGATAATGCCGCGCATTATGGCGATGCAAACATCTGAAAGAGAGTTGCAAACCGCAATGACTGGCTGAGCTTTTTTGCCCGCGGCAATCATTCCGAATCCAAATACGACAGCAATCACGATAACTTGCAGCATGGTTGCATCAGCCATGGGCTGAACAAAATTGCTGGGGAACATGTTGACAAGTGTGTCGATAAGCGACGGGGGTGTGGTGGCTTCGTAAGAGATATCATCGGTTGGTATAGTGTAGCCAGCGCCGACATTCATAATGTTGGCGAACACAAGACCGAGTGTGACTGCGCAGGCAGTTGTTGCCAGATAAAACAGGACGGTCTTGCCGCCGATGGCGCCTACTTTCTTTACGTCGTCAAGCGAAACCACACCCGCGATGATCGAAAACAAAACGAGGGGAACAACGATCATCTTGATGAGATTTAGAAATATTGTTCCGAACGGCTTGATATAGGTGTCGGCAATTTCAGGAGAGCCTTGTAATGCAACACCTGCAAGGATGCCTAGAATCAGTGCGATAAAAATCCATGTTGTTAAAGAAAGACGCTTAAACCATGGCTTAGAAGACTTGTCGTTTTGCGCGTTAGATGGTGCAGAAGTATCCATGTACATCCCTTCAGATGATATGTCTTTAACAACAGCGCTGACTATTATAGGTCTGATAAAGCATACACCTGTAAAAACTAATCCTTTGTTTAAAGAACTGACAAATCTGCGGGCGAAATATAAGCTGCCATAGAGAACTAAGGAGAAAATGGCATATACTGTGATCGGCTTGATTACGATTAGAAGCTACTGTTTCGACTATAGAGGAGTTGTATTATGTCAGACGAAGCAACGAATGCCCCGCAAACCCCGGGCGCACCTGAGCAACCGGCGCAACCAGTTCAGCCGGCAACGCCAGAGCAACCTGTAGAGCCGGCTCAACCAGCAACGCCTGAGGTACCTCAGCCTGCTGCACCTGGCCAGCCTGCTCAACCGGCACAGCCACAACAACCAGCACAACCTGCTCAGCCCGCGCAACCGCAGCAGCCCGCACAGCCAGCACAACCTGCTCAGCCTGTGTCGAATCCTTGCGCACAGCAACCAGCACAGCCTGCGCAACCTTATGCTGCAGCTTATAGCACACAACAAGGCGTTCCGATTTATGGCCAACCTGCTGTGCAACAGCCACAAAACAATGGCAAGGCAGTTGGCGCATTGATCTGCGGCATCTGCTCAATTGTTTTTTCTGGCACTGTTCTTATCAGCCTTATTTTGGGCATTGTAGCCATTGTTTTAGCTGGTCAATATATCCGTCAGTTCGGCAAAGAAGGCAAAGCTACTGGCGCTAAGATTTGTGGCATTATAGGTATTGTGTTCTCAGTGATCGCACTGATCGCCTACATTGCCATGTTTGCTATAGGCATTGCCGCACTTAATTACGCATACGACGCATGCGACAACTATGACGACTTGTATGATTATTCATACTCAAGCTCAAATTCCGGTTCAAGCTCAAGTTCTAATTCGAGCTCAAGCTCTTCAAGCTCAAGTTCAAGTGCTGATTTGGACTCCGATGAGCAAGCAGTCATGAATGCTGCTGAAGAGGCACTGCTTAACTTAGATAGCGACTCTGCTTTTGTAGAAACCTGGGCATCGCAGGCCGATACGCTGTTTACCGATGCAACTGACGGGGTGTCGTTGTCTGATATTGGCATTGATCCTGTTGAGTTTATTCACTGGATGGCTGAAAGTGTGGAAGTTGACACTTCAGATCCCATTATTTCAGTTACCGGTGATAGCGCTATTGCATTCATTGATGTTGAGAACTATGACGTGCCAAGCTTCGCACTCGCTCTTCTCCAAGCAATTCCCGATGATGTAACTGCATCATCTGAAGAAGAGGCATATGAGTATCTCAAGCAGTATGCACAAGAGGCGCTTAATACCACTGAGCTGGCAGAGTGCACGGTCTCTTTGGATCTCACGCAAGAAAATGGTCAGTGGGTTGTGAGCGAAGACTCCATCAACAAAGCAGCCGACCTTATGTTCTATCTGACTGAGGACTAGGCCGCAACCTAATACGGTAGCTAATCCCAAGGGTCACGCTCAAAGAGCGGCTCTTTTGTGGGTGGTCTATCGCTAAACGGGTCATAACCGTCATCGTCTTCTTTTTCGGGACGAATAAATTCATCAGTGCGCTTGGGTGTTGACGAACGAGTCACACCAGGCGCACTTTTTGTTGTTGGAACAACGGTATAAGCGGCGCGCTTGCTCGATGAGTTTTGATCGGACGCAGCATATTCCGCTTCGCCAACTTGGCTGAGATCGTATGGTGTGGTCTGGTAGACGTAGTAATTCAGCCAGTTGGTGTAGAGTAGTTGCGCATGAGACCTCCAGGTTGAAGTGGGCTTTTGCGTGGGATCGTCATAGGGGAAATAGTGTGCCGGCACAGCAATATCTAAACCGCGCGAGATATCGCGTTCGTATTCCAGACGAAGCGTGTCAGCATCATATTCGGGATGACCAAATACAAAGAAGTGTCGCGAATCTTCGCTTTTTGCCGCATAAACGCCTGCTTCGTCGGAGATGGCTAGAAGCTCCAACTTATCATTCGCTTCGATGTCGGCTGCATTCACTTCGGTATAGCGCGAGTGTGGAGCGAAGAAGACATCATCAAAACCACGCAGAAGCGGTGAAGATGGCTTTAAGACTTGATGAGGAAAAACGCCAGAGCATTTGGCATCTAAGGCATGCTTGTTTACGCCATAGTGATAATAGATTGCCGCTTGCGCTCCCCAGCAAATGTGCAACGTAGAGTGTACATTGGTTCTGGACCACTCCATAATCTCACAGAGCTCGTCCCAGTAATCAACCTCTTCAAAATCGAGAAGCTCAACCGGAGCTCCTGTAATAATCATACCGTCGAAGCGTTCGTCTTTGATCTGGTCGAACGATCTGTAAAACGTTGCCAAATGTTCTTCGGAAACATTTTTGGCATCATGGCTGACGGTTTGTAAGAGTTCAACTTCAACTTGAAGTGGCGTGTTGGAGAGCTTTCGCAAGATTTGAGTCTCGGTAACAATTTTCGTTGGCATGAGATTGAGAAGCAGCAGCTTAAGGGTACGAATATCTTGGTGCATTGCGCGGTTTTTTGTCATGACAAAGATATTCTCTTTTTCAAGCGTCTCGGTTGCGGGAAGTGCATCAGGTATACGAATTGGCACAAAGACTCCTTTGATTACTTATTTTGCGGCTCACTTATAGCGTCAATAGCGCGAAGTTGTTGAAATTGCTGTTGTAATAATAGCGAAAAATAGAAAGCCTGGTTATATGATTAGTTGATAACAAGCTATTGAAAACTGATCACTACCGATATATAAACATGCCCACTTATAATAAGCGGCGTGCAAAAAACCATTGCGAATGAGTGTTTGATGTTGTGCAACATGAAAGGTCAGAACAGAACATGAGCGAATCAATACAAACCATTTGTGTTCAGGGAGGTTATCGTCCGGGAGACGGTGAACCTCGACAAATTCCAATCTATCAATCCACGACGTGGAAATACGACACTTCAGAGCATATGGGAAAGCTCTTTGACCTTGAAGAGGCAGGCTATTTCTATACGCGTTTGCAAAATCCTACCAATGATTTTGTGGCTGCAAAGATTGCCGAACTTGAAGGTGGTACTGCGGCTATGCTGACCTCATCAGGACAAGCCGCTAATTTCTTCGCCGTTTTTAATATTGCAGGCGCAGGAGATCACATCGTTGCGTCCTCGGCAATCTATGGTGGCACCTATAATTTGTTGGCACATACGATGAAACGGATGGGGCTTGAGTGTACGTTTGTTGCTCCGGACTGCACAGATGAAGAGCTTGAGGCAGCATTTCAGCCCAACACCAAAGCAGTTTTTGGCGAAACAGTTGCCAACCCAGCGCTTGCAGTACTTGATATTGAGCGTT
Source organism: bacterium D16-34 (assembly GCA_003612515.1). GTDB lineage: Bacteria > Actinomycetota > Coriobacteriia > Coriobacteriales > Eggerthellaceae > Xiamenia. The sequence continues at coordinate 90,226 of RAZB01000001.1, read as the reverse complement.
TCGCTGCTGCTGCACACGCTCATGGTGTGCCGCTTATTGTGGACAACACGTTCCCAACGCCTATTAACTGCAGACCTATTGAATGGGGCGCTGACATTGTGACGCACTCTACCACGAAATATATCGATGGCCATGGTGCAAGCGTTGGCGGCGTTATCGTGGATTCAGGCAAGTTTGACTGGACTGCATATCCTGACAAATTCCCTGGTCTTACGCAAGCAGACGACACCTACCACGGCGTGGTATACACAGAGCGCTTCGGCCTTGAAGGCGCATACATTACTAAGGCAACTGCCCAGTTGATGCGCGATCTCGGCTCAATTCAGTCTCCGCAAAACGCCTTCCTCATCAACCTTGGCTTGGAAAGCTTGCACTTGCGTATGGCTCAGCACAACAAAAATGGTCTTGCGGTGGCGAAGTTTTTGCAATCTCATCCTAAAGTTGCTTGGGTTCGCTATCCAGGCCTTGAAGACGATAGCGAATTTGAGCGCGCGCAAAAATACTTAGCTTCGGGTGCAAGCGGCGTTGTGAGTTTCGGTGTTGCTGGTGGCAGAGAAGCAGCCGAGAAATTCATGAAGCACCTCAAGATTGCCCAGATCGCAACACATGTTGCCGATGCGCGGACGTGTGTATTGCATCCGGCGAACGCCACACATCGTCAGATGAATGACGAAGAGCTGGCTGCTGCGGGAATTTCGCCTGATTTGATTCGTTTGTCTTGTGGCATTGAGGACACTGACGATCTGATTGCGGACATTGCGCAAGCGCTTGAAGCGAGCGAGTAGACACAACGTGCGATTGTTTTGCGGGGGATGTGCCTGATGTAGAGAGTGGCGCAGACGATGATATGAATGCTTTGTTTGTGCAAATCCCGCGTAAAACAATCCACTACACAGGGTTTTTCGTTGACTTTTATCCTCAAGACGAACTACACTTCTAAAGTTGCTTTCAAAAGCCCCGTAATCGCAATCTCTGCGAAGGAGCGTTCAAGGAGGGAGTCCAGGCCCACACCGAACGCGCTGGCGTAGGAAACCAGCACCAACGCACGTTGCACTTTTGAAAACAAACAAGCACTTATTGGAGGAATACAGTGAAGACGTATTACGCAAAGCCCAACGAAGTTGAGCGCGAATGGGTCTTGATCGACGCTGAGGACCAAGTTCTTGGTCGCGTCGCAGCAAAGGCCGCGCAGATTTTGAAGGGTAAGCACAAGCCGCAATACACGCCGCATGTGGACACGGGTGACTTCGTGGTTATCATCAACGCAGACAAGATCCGCGTTACTGGTACCAAAGCAGCTACCAAAAGCTACTATCGTCACAGTGGTTATCCGGGTGGCCTGAAGTCTGAGACCTTTGATGAGGCAATGGCAAAGCATCCTGAGCGCGTTATTGAGCACGCAGTAAAGGGTATGTTGCCGAAGAACACGTTGGGTCGTGCCATGGGCAAGAAGCTCAAGGTATACGCTGGTGCAGAGCATCCGCATATGGCTCAGCAGCCTCGCAAGATCGAGATGGAGGGTTAGTCATGACAGGTGAAGCAATGTATTACGGCACCGGTCGTCGCAAGGACGCAGTTGCTCGCGTTCGCCTTGTTCCGGGCACGGGCAAGATCATCGTCAACAAGCGCGATGCTCTGCAGTATTTCGGCCGTCAGGCTCTCGTTGACATCGCTAAGGCGCCGTTTAAGGTGACCGATACGCAAGATCACTTTGACGTAATTGCCAACATCAATGGTGGTGGCATTTCTGGTCAAGCTGGTGCTCTGCGTCATGGCATCTCTCGCGCACTGCTTGAGGCTGGCGATTATCGTGCTGAGCTCAAGAAGGCCGGTTTCCTCACGCGTGACGCCCGTATGGTTGAACGCAAGAAGTATGGTCTGAAGAAAGCTCGCAAGCGCCCGCAGTTCTCGAAGCGCTAAGGTTTACTTCGCCAAAAAGCGGCGGCTGGCATTTGCTGGTTGCTTTGTGCAAAGCCCGTCTGAAATCAGGCGGGCTTTGTTGTGGTTGGTTTTTGTTGCAGTTCTTTTTGTCCTATAACCCTGTTCTCTCCACGCCAAAGACTTCAATCCCCAGACCGATTTGTAGCTTATCCCTTGATTGGTGTAAGTATGCCCCCTATACTGTATTACACGTATTACAACAGAGGAGGCATTATGGAATCAATGCTTACTGTTCGTCTAGATAGCGAAATAAAAGAAAAGGCAACGCTCATATTGCGCTCAGAGGGTTACTCGCCTTCGGCTGCTGTCCGGGAATTGTTTGAATATGTTGCCAAGAACCAGACGCTTCCGTTCGCTAAGAAGAGAAACGTAAGCCAGGCGGAAATCAAGCATCGTCTGGCTGCACTTGAGAGAATGCAGATATCAGATCTAAGCACGATTTCAGATACTGAAGTTAAAGACATGCGCATGAAGGAACGTTATGAAGCTCATGATTGATATCAACATCCTTCTTGACTATGTTTGTCGTCGAGAACCTTTTTATGAGTTATCAAGAAGAGTTTTTATTCTTGGTGTTGCGCAGGAGGTTGAGTTGTACCTAAGCGTCAACATGCTGACCGATTTGTATCATCTTCTGAAAAAGTATTATGGTGCAAAAGAGGCTCAGATAATCATTGAGGATAATTTGGAATATCTGCAATTGGTTGGTATATCTCCAGATGATGCTCTATATGCGCTAAAAGAACAGTGGCCAGATTTTGAAGATGCGTTGGTAGCACAGTGCGCTCATAAGGTACAAGCTGACTATATTGTGACAAGAAACGTGAAGGACTTTAGCGCGTCGCGCGTAAAAGCCATTGCTCCACAAGAGCTGTTTGCAGTACTAGAGAAACAGGGCATTTGTTACGATGAAATTGATTGGTAATATTTGTGCAGCATGACATAATTATGCAAGCGAATAACCAGATAGGAAGAGCGCGCGATGCTAGAAATACGTCTTGGAACTCCACAAGATTTTGATGCGGTTTTAGATTTTTACACCAAGATGATAGATCAAATGAAAGGCACTGAGTTTGATGTACTGTGGGAGCATGGGGTGCATCCATCTCCTGAGTTTTTGCAAACTTCGCTTGAGCATGACCGAGTTTATTTGGGCTGGGTTTATGACGAAATATCTGGCGTAGAAGAACTGGCATGCGCGCTCATCTTAAATTCTCAGGGAGCCGAAGGGTACGATAAGGTCTCCTGGGATGTGGATGTATCGCCAGATCAGATGGGAGTGTTGCATGTTGTTGCAACGCTGCCAAAATACCATGGGCAGGGCTTCGCGCGCCGCCTCGTGCAAGCCACCATTGACGCAGAGCGCGAACTGGGCACACACACGCTTCGCCTGGATACGTTTCCTCATAATGTGCGTGGCAAAGGACTTTATGAATCCGTGGGCTTTGTACACAAAGGAGATGTTGTGCTTCATTATCCCGCACTAGGAGACATTACCTTATCCATGTACGAGCTTCCACTTGTATAAGACAGGAAGTAGCATTTGGTCTTTTCAAGACCACTTTGAGGCTCGCATCTGCGTGTGCATAAATACTCTTCGCCTCTCATCGTGCAATATGTGCTGCATTTTAGCTGATTCATGTTACGAAAGGTGCGCTATACGCCTATGACGTGGTATGGTATCCAGATACTATTATCGAACATGCAAAAGCGGTGTTGGAATGTCACCTGGTGAGGAGCTTTCATGACCAACGTTTCAGACATTTATGGCTCAATGGTTTTCAACGAGCACACTATGCAGGAGCATTTGCCTTCTGCAACCTATAAAAGTTTGCTCAAAACAATAAAAGAGGGTCAACCGCTTGATCCTGAGGTGGCAAATGTTGTAGCGCATGCCATGAAAGAATGGGCAATCGAAAAAGGCGCCACACACTACACTCACTGGTTCCAGCCACTTTCGGGAATTACGTCAGAAAAGCATGATGGCTTTCTTGATCCGAAAAGCGATGGTCGTGCCATTATGAGTTTTTCGGGTAAGGAGCTCATTCAAGGTGAGCCCGATGCTTCAAGCTTCCCATCAGGTGGTTTGCGTGCAACATTTGAAGCGCGTGGTTATACAGCATGGGATCCTACTAGCTACGCTTTCATAAAAGATGAAGTACTTTGTATTCCTACCGCATTTTGTAGCTACACCGGTGAGGCGCTCGATAAAAAGACGCCACTTCTGCGTTCCATGAAAGCCATTGAAGAGCAGGCTAATCGCGTGTTGGCTCTTTTTGGCGAGCCGAAGCAGCGCATCGTGACAACGGTAGGAGCTGAACAAGAATACTTTTTGGTATCTGAGGCTGATTACGCTAAACGCCAAGACTTAATGATGTGCAATCGAACCTTGTTTGGTTATACGCCGTGCAAAGGCCAGGAACTTGAAGAGCATTATTTTGGTTCAATTCGTCCTACCGTAAATGAATTTATGAAGGAGCTTGATACTGAGCTTTGGAAGCTTGGAGTGCCTGCGCGCACCAAGCATAATGAGGTAGCACCTGCTCAACATGAGTTAGCGCCAATTTTTTCCAACACCAATCGAGCCATTGATGAGAATTTGCTCACTATGGAAAAGATGCGCCTGTTGGCAAGCCACCATGGTTTGGTATGCCTGTTGCACGAAAAGCCCTTTGAGGGCATTAATGGCTCGGGCAAACATAACAACTGGTCAATTGCCACCGACAAGACTAACTTGCTTGATCCTGGCGAAAGCCCCATTGATAACTTGCGTTTTTTGGTGTTTTTAACAGGCGTTATTCAAGCCGTTGACGACTATCAAGAGCTGTTGCGTATGTCGGTTGCTTCCGCAGGAAACGATCATCGCCTCGGCGCTCATGAGGCACCTCCTGCCATCGTCTCAATGTTTTTAGGTGACGAACTAAGCGAAGTGGTGGACGCGCTCATAGACGAGCATGACTACACCTCTGCCGAGCGCGTTGCGGTTGACTTAGGCGTTGATGTGTTGCCGAACTTCCTCAAGGACAATACAGATCGAAATCGCACGAGCCCCTTCGCTTTTACTGGCAATAAGTTTGAATTCCGTATGCCTGGTTCTGCGGTAAACCTCTCTGATTGCAACATGATTCTCAATACCGCTATGGCAAAAAGCTTGAGCGACTTTGCCGATGCCATGGAAAGCGTTCCTGCAGAAGAGTTTGAAGAACGCGCCATTGACTACATCAAAGCAATGCTGACGAAGCATCAGCGCATCATATTCAATGGCGATGGTTATGGTGAAGAGTGGGTTGAAGAGGCTACGCGTCGTGGTCTGGCAAATCATCTCACGACGGCAGAAGCGCTTCCGTGTTTTGTGGAGCCAAAGAGTATCGAGCTCTTTGAGCGTTTTGGCGTGCTATCAGAAACTGAAGTGCGAAGCCGATATGAAGTCAAGCTTGAAAAGTATACCAAGCTGCTCAACATTGAAGTTCGTACCATGAAGCGCATGGTGCTTCGCCAGTTCATTCCTGCCATCACCGCATATGCAACTGATGTGGCGCAGAATATTAATGCTGTTTTGCAGGTGAGCGCTGATGCTCCTGTGGCTCAGCAAAAAGGCCTGCTCAATCAGTTATTAGAGGGACTTCAGGCAATCAACGAATGCTTGGAAGACCTTCGCGCGGAACACAAGCGCGCTCAAACGATTGAGGACGGACAAGAGCGCGCAAATGTGTATGCAGCTGAAATCGTGCCGCGTATGGATGCACTGCGACGATCGGTTGACGCCATGGAGGTATTGGTCGATCGCAAGTATTGGCCGATGCCGACCTATAACGAAATGCTGTTCTATGTTTAATTGGGCGAATGCCTAGAGAGCAAGTGGTAAAGTGAGCGTGAAGGTGGTGCCTTCGCGCTCATTGCTTTTTGCGCTTAAGCTGCCTTTATGCTCATGTGCTATTGATTGCGCGATAGCAAGCCCCAGACCGTGGCCGCCAGCATCGCGCGTGCGAGCTTTGTCGGCGCGATAAAAACGGTCGAAGATATGTGGTAAGTCTTCTGCGGAGATAATCGTGCCGGTGTTGTTTACGCTGAGCTTGGCGAAGCGTCCTGATTTGGTAAGCGTTACGGTTACGCGTTGACCGGGGTGAGTGTATTTACACGCATTATCAATAAGCGTTGAGACAACGCGACACAGCCGGACTACGTTGCCGGTAACTTCCAAGTTTGGTTCTATCTCATTTTCCATCTCTATATCGCGCTCAAAAGCAACGGATTCGAACTGCAAAAGTTCCCCTTCTACCACATCTGACAGATCGAGCTTTTCAGAGATGGTTTCTTGTAGGAGAGGTCCGTTTGTGGCAGCTTGCTCTTCGTCGAGCTTTGCTAACAAAAGCAGGTCGTTTACCAGCGCTTGCATATGTTGAGCTTCGTGCTGAGTGCTGTCCACCCATTGCGTTTGGCTCGCGATGCTTTTCTCAGGGTGTTCGAGCAGAATAGAGGTGTTCGCCAAAATAACCGTCAGAGGCGTCTTGAGATCGTGTGATGCATCTGCAACAAATTGGCGCTGCTGTTGCCATGCGGACGCTACGGGCTTGAGTGCCCAGCGGGCAAAAAAGATATTGATGACAAGAAGAACCGCTAATGCCAACACTGAGGCGCCTGCTAAATATAGTGCTAATGAATGCCAGGTGTTAACGTAGCTTAAGTCGGTGAACGCCAGCAAGATAACGTCGTTTGCCATACGCTTTTCATACATCAGCGAAAGCTTTGGTAATTGCCCGTATCCATCGGGAGCGTCCATGACGTCTTGAGTTGCTTGCTCTAAGACATCGCTTGCAATAGATGCAGTTGTTTTTGAAGGGATTTCTTCAAGGGTACCATCTGGTTGCAAGATAAAAGCAGCAACGGGAACGGACATGTCTGATTTTTCGCCACCAATTTCAAGCGGCACAGGTTCGCCATCTTGTTCTTTAGGCCCGTGAAATTTAGTTCGTGGATCTTCGGCATGGTTTATGGCGAGATCTAAGGACCGCTGAACATGGTCAAGGGTTGATTGGTAATTTATGGTGCAAATCACCACACACAAAAGCGCAAGTACGAGCGCAACGCAACTCATATTGAGCACAATAAACTTGAAGCGAAGTCGTTTGAGCATGTCCAGGCTTTCTGGTTAGCTTTGCGTGTTGGCGTCTTGTTCGGCATTGTTGCCAATGTCAAGACGATACCCGGTCTTACGAAGTGTTTCAATGGTACACGCTGATCCTAAGAAGCGAATCTTTTTGCGCAGAAAAGATACATAGGCCTCTACGTTGTTGTCCTCAGCGTTTGAGTCAATGCCCCAGACTTTTTCGATGAGTGTGTCTTTGGAGACCACATGTCCGGGGTTGGTGAGAAATACTTTAGCCAGCTCAAACTCTTTATGAGACAGATGAATGGTTTTATTAGTTGTGGTGCATGAAAGATCATGGCTTGCGAGGGCAAGCGACAAATCTCCTGCCGTGAGTTTTTCAAAAATAACTTCACCTTGCCGGCGGGTTAAGGCTCGGAGGTGAGCAAGCAGCTCAGCAGGTGCGAAAGGCTTAGTCATGTAATCGTCGGCACCACTATCAAGTCCGGTGATTTTGTCGGGCACGGTATCACGGGCGGTCAAGAGCAGAATGGGTGTGTTGATAGCGCGCCGACGCAGTTCTGTAGCAACTGAAAAACCGTCACGCTTTGGCAGCATGACATCTAAAATGATGACATCATAGGCGTCATACTGGGCGTAGGTGAGCCCTTCTTCGCCATCATGAACCATATCAACCAGATAGTGGTTCTCCTCCAAAATATGCTTTAACGCTGAAGCTAATCGCACATCATCTTCAACAATCAAAATGCGCATAGAAAGCCTTTCATCAGGGACGTCACACTTTGTACGTGAGACAGTTTCGTCATGTTTACCCTAATTGTACGCGCGATGTTGAAAAGAACCTGAAAGACAAAGGCGCCTTTCAGTGAAATTTCAGGGTAGGTTTTTAGTATAGCGTCGCACAGTTTAAGTCTGCAAGACGAGCTTGTTGATTGGGCTTGTGCAAAAGCTTGGTGCACTTCATATACGAAACATCAACCAAAACAGCGTGAAGTGCACATTTGACAGATTGGCGAAATATGAGTGACTACATAGGTGTATTTGAGCGAAAAGAAGTGAAGTATGTATTAAGCGCATCGCAGTATCAGCGCTTTCGTGTGCTGATGGATTCGTATATGCGCGTTGATGATTATGGCGAAACACGCATTAACAGCTTGTATTTCGATACGCCACAGCGAGAGCTTATAGAGCGTTCTCTTGATAAGCCGCTTTATAAGGAGAAGTTGCGTATGCGCTGGTATGAGCGACTTGCGCAAGACGAGTTGGATCGGCTGCCCGCTGAGTCGGCTGATACGGTCTTTATTGAGCTTAAGAAAAAGTTCAAGGGTATTGTGTATAAGCGTCGTTTGTCGTGTGCGCGAAAAGCCGCGCAAGCTTATCTCGCTAAAACCCATACCTATGAGGAGGCGGTAAGGGCATTTCCTCTTGACGTATATACGCTTGAAGATACTGAGCTGACGGCTCGTTCTGTACAAATTGCGCGCGAGATTGATGCTTTTTGTACGCGCTGGGAAAACCTTTGTCCCTCCATGTTGATCTCGTGCAACCGCATTGCGTTGACGCTTAAAGAACAATTTGCTTCTGAAGAAAACGTACGAATCACGTTTGATTCTCGTCTTGTGTATCAGGATTTGGCTTTGTCTGGGGGCGAGGCGCTTTCAAGCACCCAACGACCCATTCTAGACCCAACGTGCGTTGTGATGGAGATAAAGGTGGCAGGACCTTATCCGCTGTGGTTGGTTGAGGCGCTTGATGAGTGCGATATTCGCCCGCAGTCTTTTTCTAAATATGGCGAAGCTTACAAACAGAGTGGCAAAGTGCGTTTGTTGAGTGAAAACGTGCTGGTAAGAGAGGAGGAGCGCTGTGCTTGATGCAGCTCTAACGTCAATTTATGGTGCAAGCGAATCTATGGTGACAAGTATCACTACCGAGTCATTTTTGCTGTGTTGTTTAACGTCAATCGTGCTTGGTGCGGCGGTTGCGGGCATCTATATGTTTCGCCACGCGCATTCCAAAAACTTTGTCATAACGTTGGCATTGTTGCCGCTTATTGTGCAGATGGTCATCATGCTGGTTAACGGAAACTTAGGCGCCGGCATTGCGGTCATGGGCGTGTTTAACCTGGTGAGATTCCGTTCTATACCAGGGAGCGCAAAAGATATCGGCAGCGTGTTTTTCGCCATGGCAATCGGTCTGGCGACAGGCATGGGCTTTTTGATTCTCGCTTGCTTGTTTACGGTTATCGTTGGTGTGGTCAACGTGGCTTATGTGCTTTCTTCATTTGGTAAGCCCAAAGAGCCCGAAAAAGCGCTCAAGATTACCATTCCCGAAGACCTTGAATATGACGGGGTATTTGATGAGGTGCTTTCTCGCTATACCGCCGAAAGCGAGTTGGTTGAAGTTCGCACGACCAATATGGGTAGTCTGTTTCAGCTCGAATATGCAATCCGCCTCAAAGAGCCTGGTTGCGAAAAGCAGATGATAGACGAGTTACGTTGCTTGAATGGCAACCTCAAGATTTCGTGTGGCAGACTGTCCCTTGGTCGCGAAACACTCTAAGAAAATGCATTATGGGAGGATATATGAACTATAACAGCAAGCATAGCGAGGGTCGGCTTGTGCCGTGCTTAAAGAAAACAGCCGTTGCGTCACTTTTGACCGGTGCGCTGGTAAGCGGGTGCGTTTTGAGTGGGTGCTCGGCTGCCCAGACAGATTCAGCTGAGGTGTCGGGCACAACTGAGCAAACTGAAGTCCAGACAGATGACACGACCGCAAATAATGATGTCGCATACGATACGTTTGAGCAGGTGGCTGCGGCTTTTGATGTACAAGCGCTCGATTTGGACTATTCGAAACGAGACACTGATCCTACCTATGACGAGGCAGCGGCAACGCACATTGTGCTTGGAGGTGCAGCGGCTGAGGTTGAGGGTGCGGGCGCATTGGCAGATGGTGTCACCGTTACTATCAACACCGAGGGAACCTATGTGGTAAGCGGCGAGCTTACTGATGGTCAGCTCGTAGTTGAGGCGCCTGAAGACGCAAAAGTGCAAATCGTATTTGATGGTGTCACCCTTCATAACGAAACCGGTCCAGCTCTGTATGTAAAACAGGCCGACAAGTGCTTTATTACGCTTGCCGAAGGGTCAGATAATAAACTTTCTGATGGCACGGAATACGTGTTGGAGGATGGTAGCGATGAGCCTTCTGCTACGGTGTTTGCGCGCGCGGATTTGACGCTGAATGGTTCGGGCTCGCTGCGCGTTGATGCAAGCTACGATAATGGCATTTATTCCAAAGACGACCTGGTGATTACAGGGGGCGAGTATGAGGTTAATGCGGCTGGCGATGCGTTGCGCGGTCGTGATTGTGTCAAGATTGCTGATGGCATCTTTGATTTGACGGCAGGCGCCGATGGTATTAAGTCCAACAAAGACACAAAGCAAACGCAAGGTTTTGTCTCTATTGATGGTGGCGAATTTAGTATTGATGCACAAGATGACGGCATTCAAGGCAAAACATATGTCCGCGTTGGTGGAGGACAGATAGATATTACTGCTGCTGATGATGCAATACACAGTGATCTTGAGGGTGCACTGCAAGGTGGAAACATTACTATTGATGCAGGTGACGATGCATTTCATGCGGAAACCAAGTTGGTGGTAGACGAAGGTAACGTTGACATTGTTGCTTGTGTTGAAGGCTATGAGGCACAAGAAGTGATTGTCAACGGAGGTAATTCCTATATTACCGCAAGCGATGATGCTTTAAATGCCGCCGTTGCTGATTTGAGTGATGACGAGACCTCAACAGATCAAGCGACAACCGAGGATCCGGGAGCCATGGCGCCTGAGGGTGCGCCAGAGCCGCCAGCAGGCGAGATGCCTGCAGATGGGCAGATGCCAACAGATGGACAGATGCCCGCAGATAACCAGATGCCAACGGGCGAGTTTCCAGCTGACGGCGGCGGACGTGGCGGTTTCGGAGGTCGCGGGGATATGGCCGGCGGCATGTCAGAAGTCAGCGAAGATTGCTTGCTGCAAATTAACGGCGGCGTGGTGATTATCAATGCTGGTGGCGATGGCGTTGACAGCAATGGCAACCTTGAGATTAATGGCGGCATTGTGCTTGTTAACGAACCGGATTCTGGTGCAGATAGTGCTCTGGATTATGAGTTGTCGGCAACGGTATCGGGTGGTACGGTGCTCATGGTTGGTGCCGCTGGCATGGCCGAGACCTTTACCGGAGGAGACCAGCCTTTCTTGTCAGCTATGGCCTCAGGGCAAGCTGGTCAAAATGTTGCAATAGTTGATGATCAGGGTAATGTCTTAGTTTCGCTCAATGCTGCAAAGTCATTTGGTCAAGTTATAGCATCAACTCCTCAGATGAGCGAAGGAACAACCTATTCGGTTGTGGTTGGAGGAACGCCGCAAAACGCTGACGAAGACGGATATGCCGATAGTGGCACGCTATCAGGCGGAAATGCCACAGAAGCAGTCGCGTCTACCACGCCTTCCCAGAATGCGGGTATGGGCGGCATGGGCGGCGGCCGTGGTGGTATGGGAGGTATGCGCGGCTAGTTTCGCAACCAACGAGCTTTGCAAGCCAAACAACCTATTGCTTTGTGTTTATCCTTAAAGCGCTATAATGGTTCGCGCGAGAATAATGAAACGCGCGTAAAGCGCCCTCATTGTGCCTACGCAGCCGTCTTCGCTTACGAAGGCGGCTGTTCGTCGTATTAAACCGGCATAAGGTGTTTGCGAAAGGGGTAGTTGTGCCAGAAATGTTAGCGCTTGAGCAGGCGCGTGATTTGGTTTTATCTAAGGTGCACAAGCTTGATGTTGAAACGGTTTCGGTGTTGGATGCTGCGGGGCGTGTTGCTGCAGCAGATTTAACGAGTGATATAGATGTTGCTCCCTTTGCTCATTCAGCGATGGATGGATTCGCCCTTCGCACTGAGCAACTTGTAGCTGCCTGTCCTGATGCTCCTGTGAAGTTGCGAGTAATTGCAGAAGTTGCTGCTGGAGATGTTTTTGAGGGAGTTATTGCAGAGGGGGAATGTGTTCGCATTATGACGGGCGCCTCGCTCCCTGCGGATGCAGACTCGGTCGTCAAATATGAAATAGTTGGCGTGGTTGAAGGCGATGGCCTGCCTGGCAGCATCGTGTCTTTTGATGCGCCGACAAAGCTTGGCTCAAACGTTCGTGCGGCTGGCGAAGAGGCGCAAGCGGGCGACGTGGTTGTGAAAAAGGGCGAAGTTATCAACTGTGCAGGTGTGGGCTTTTTGGCCAGCTGCGGCATCGTTGAGGTTCCGGTCTATCGTCGTCCTAATGTAGCGATTATATCCATTGGATCTGAACTAGTTGATCCGACGGTGGTTCCGACCCCAGGTAAAATTCGCAATTCAAACAGTTATGCGCTTGCAGCTTCAGCGCGCGCGGCTGGTGCTAAGGTAACTATTCTTCCGCTCGTTAAGGACGATTTGGAAGCGCTGAAAGACGAAATTTGTGGCGCTACAAAGCGCTTCGACTTTATTGTTACCAGCGGTGGCGCTTCAGATGGTGATTTTGACTTTATCAAGCCTGCCGTTGAGCAGCTTGGGGAGTTATATATGACGTTGGTTAACATTCGTCCAGGTAAGGCTCAGACGTTTGGCTTGGTGCATGATGTACCCGTGTTCGGCTTGCCAGGCAATCCAGCGGCAGCATATGTGGGATTTGAGCTGCTTATTCGCCCTGCTCTTCGCAAAATGCAAGGCTATAGCATCTTTGAGCGCCCACATGTTATGGCGCGCTTGGCAACCGATGCAAAGAAAAAAGACCCACGTCGGATTTATTTGCGTTCAACCTTGTCAAAAGATGACGAAGGCTATGTTGTGACGCCAGCGCAGAATCAAAGCTCAGGATTGTTTGGTGTTTTGCAACGGAGTAATTGCTTGGCGGTGCTTCCTGAGGGCGGCAGCGGTCGCAGCGCAGGTTCGGTTGTTGAGTGCATCTTGCTTGATGTGCCCGAGGAGGTTTGTCTGTAATGACGTCTATAAACTTTGCCATTGTTACCTGTTCTGACACGCGCAATTTAGCAGAAGATAGTGCTGGTAGTGCCCTTGAGATGCTTATTGAAAACGAAGGATGGACATGTCTTGATCGCTCTGTCGTAAAAGATGAGCGAGCAGATATTTCAGCGGCTATTGTGTATGCATGTGACACGCTGGATGCGGATGTGGTTTTGACCTGCGGTGGAAGCGGATTGTCGCTTCGCGATGTTACTCCTGAAGCTACGATGGATGTGTGCGATCGCATGGTTCCAGGCATTGCTGAAGGCATGAGAGCGCATTCGCTGACTATTACGCCATATGCTATGCTTTCACGAGCGGTGTGCATGCAGCGCGGACGTCATTTGGTAATTAATCTGCCAGGATCGGAAAAGGCGGCGCGTGAAAATTGGGAAGGTATCGTTGGTGTACTTGAGCATGCAATCAAGATGACCGGAGGTGGCGGTCATTAATGTAAGGATGCGCACCGGTGACTGTGAGATTGTTTTAAAAGGTTACGCTTTCAGCGGAACTGATCAAAAAGTGTGAAAGGTATACCTGCCATGGCAGCGAATGATCTTCCAAACGGATTTACGGGTTTTTCGAAGAACCGGCCTCATGATTTTGAGTCGGCAAAAAGCGCCATGGACTTTCATGCAACTTCGCGCAGCACATCTGCAGATTCTACACGCGCAGCACGTGCATCGGTGCCTGCTGCTCCTTTGAGTTGGCAGGCGGATACCCGCCCTGACACGCGAGCGGTTTTGCAATTTGCCGCTGATGGAGCAAGACCAAACGAGCGCGGCGTTATCTCGTTTGATCCAGAGAAACTCGCTGCTATTCCTGAGATTGACAGACGTTGGTCGTGGGTTGAAATTGATCTGAATGCCATTCGCCACAACACAAAAACTGTTCGCAGAAGCATAGCTCCAGGAACGCATTTGATGGCTGTTGTGAAAGCCGATGCTTATGGCCACGGTGCTGTTCGCTGTGCAAAGACAGCACTTAATTCCGGCGCGGACTATTTGGCTGTTGCCACGGTCGATGAGGCAATTGAGCTGCGAGAAAACTATATTAATGCACCTATTTTGATTCTGTCGCAGCCGCCTATGACAGCCATCCCATTGCTTTTGGCATACAAGGTGATGCCGAGTGTGTATGATCCCCAGTTCGCCATTGCCTATGCTGAGGCTGCCGATGCATTTAGGTTGCGCGCTCCGTACCATTTGGCGGTCAATACGGGCATGAATCGCATTGGGGTGCGCTTTGATGAAGTTGTCGAATTTATGAGCCAAGTGAGCTTTCATCGTGCATTAGATCTTGTGGGCACATTTACCCATTTTGCTACTGCTGATGAAACGGAAACGCTTGATTTTGGCATACAGGTGAAGCGCTTTGTCGAGGCAATTAATGCCATGCGACTTGCTGGTTTTGATCCGGGTATTGTGCATGCGGCGAACTCTGCAGCCACCATGCGTTTCTCGGATGTGCACTTTGACATGGTGCGACTTGGTATTGGCCTGTATGGACTGCATCCCTCTTCGGTGACGCGTCCTTTGATAGAGCTTAAGCCCGCAATGAGCGTACATGCGCGAATCACCGACTTGCGTGCGGTTCCTATGAGCGAAGGCGTTAGCTATGGGCTGCATTATCGCAGTCCTGGTTCGGTGATGATTTGCACCATTCCGGTGGGGTATGCCGATGGATTTCGTCGTGGCTTGTCGGGTAAAACAGACGTTATCTTGCAGGGAGAGCGGTGTGCGCAGGTTGGCAATATTTGCATGGACCAGTGCATGTTTGAAGTTGATATGCGCTCTTATGGATCGCGCCGTCGTTTGAACCCCCAGGTGGGTGATGAGGTTTTGCTAGTTGGCCGACAAGGGATGTCGGTTATCACGTTAGATGACCTTGCTTATACACTAGATACGATTAACTATGAAATGGCTATTGCGTTTGGAAACTCTCGCATGCCTCGTATTTATATGTAACAGCGCAGGTGAGAGGCGAAGTGATGAGTGAAAAACCGATGAGCTTAAGCGAACTTGAGCAACGAGTTCGCACTTGCCATGCCTGTCCGCTGGCAGATGGACGAACGCAAACGGTGTTTGGTGATGGTGACCCGAACGCTCGCGTTATGATTATTGGGGAGGCGCCGGGCAAAAATGAAGATTTGCAAGGCAGACCTTTTGTAGGTGCTGCGGGCAAGTACTTAAACGAGCTTTTGGCGTTAGCGCATTTAGAGCGCGACCAGGTATTTATTGCAAATGTATTGAAGTGCCGTCCGCCTTCAAACAGAGATCCAAAGCCTGAAGAGATTCAACTGTGCGCTCCGTTTTTGCGTATGCAAACGCGTGTGATTGATCCGGAAATCATTGTGACGCTGGGCAATTTCGCCACAAAGTTTATTTTACGCACTGATGTGGGTATCACGCATTTGCATGGTCAGTTGCAGCAAACAGGAAAGTTTAAGGTCTTGCCGGTGTATCATCCGGCAGCCGCGCTGTATGATCCCAAAAAGAGAACTTCGCTTGAACAGGACTTTACGCTGCTCGGACAGATCTTGGACGCAGACTAAATGACGTGCTCTTAAAGCCAGCCTTTGTGCTTGAATACGATCAGTTCAATGGCAACAATAAGCACCATGACACAGCACATAAGCGGATAGCCCCATGAGCTGTCAATTCCGGGCATGTTGACGAAGTTCATGCCAAACCAACCGGTGATAAGCGTAAGCGGGGCGAAGAGCGTTGTGATGACGGTGAAAAATTTCATGGTGTCATTTTGCTGTGTGTCAATTTCTGTTTGGTAAAGCTCGCGCAACTGCAGCGAATACTCTTTTAAGGTTATGGCACGCTGCAAAAGCCTATCAGCACTGCGTTCAAGTTGGACGAATGTTCCAGCTTCTTGGTGAGTAAGCAGCTTGTTTTCGTTTTCGGCAAATTCGCCAGCCATATCTACGAGCTGCTGATAATAGGTATCAAGTCGAAGCAGCTTGCGGCGGAAATTAAGCATGACTTCATTTGCATTTTTAAAGCCGTGTTTGATGATGGATTCTTCGACATCTTCCATCTTGTCTTCAAGATCAGACAAATATTGCAAATCGCCTTTCGTGATCAGCTTGATGAACTCAAATAAACACCAGGTAGTGGTAGGTTCTTTGAGCAGCCCCTGCTTGCTTATGGCATCAAGGACAGGTTTACAGAAATCTCCCTCGTCTAAGAAAATGAGGTGCGTTTGATCAAAATAGAAGGCAAAACACTCTTCTTCGGCTAAAGGGTGCACTTTGCTTGGAACAGCAAATGAGCCAACAAAGCATGCAGGGAAAGAGTCAAGGTAGGTAGTCTTAGCGGAAACGAGCGTTTCGAGTGCCGACTTCATTTCTTTGCTGATCAAGCCTAAATCAACGAATTCTTGTGCGGTAAGCACATACACCGATGCGGTGTTAGTAGGTGTTGGTTGTTTGAACGGCACTGGCTCAAGGCGCTTCGTAAGTAGGTATTTGCTTGCCATAATGCATGCTCCCTTGTATTGATGCGTGGCGAATTTGCGTGCGTATAGGAAGAGGCTTGTTGGGTAGGCTGTATACGCACTATTAAAAGGCTAGCACGCTTATATAAAAGATGAGGTGTTGGCTTTACGTTCGTGGACGAGATGTTGTCATTTTGCATACATTAAAGGTAACGGGACGGTAACACGTTTTTTAGAGTGGCGGCAAATGGCATGTTCATTTTCGCTTGTCAGAACCTCTTTGGCACCAAAGGTAACAAGAGAGTAACGAAAAGCCCTTCAAATTCTGCTCATGCGCAGCTGTTGCTAACAAAAATTTACGAAATAGTTAAACCTTTGTTTCGCAGCTTTGACGACCCATGCTCGCTTCTTGCGATTCGTTGAGTGTTTCCGTATGGTTATATCAGGCTGAATAGCAGGAAAAACTACCGTTTACTGTACAAAAGCAACCGCTTAAGGTACTATTTGCTACTCTTCGGGATTCAATTTTCTTTGCGTTGCCGAGGCTCGTTAGTTTGCTATAATGAGCAGCCATTTTCAAGGAGGGTACCATTTTTGTCCCACCTACTACGGGGTAGATGGAGGCGGAAATGGTTGAAAAGGATGATGAGCGATGTTTAAGATTCTCAAAGCGGAGCAGTTAAACAAAGATGTCACGCGCATGGTTATTGAGGCGCCGGAAATTGCAAAGCGCATTAAGCCTGGCCAATTTATCATGTTGCGTATCGATGAGCGCGGAGAGCGCGTTCCATTGACCATGAATGATTGTGACCCTGAAGCGGGTACGGTGACAATTGTTTTTCAGGCAGTAGGTGCAACTACGATGCGTCTTGCAACTATGCACGAAGGACAATACTTGCAAGACTTTGTCGGACCTTTGGGCAACCCCACCGAACTTGATGGGGTAGCGCGCGCTTGCATTATTGGCGGTGGCTTGGGAACAGCTATTGCCTATCCGCAGGCTAAGTGGTTGCATGAGCATGGCGCACAAGTTGATGTTATCACTGGTTTTCGCACGGCTGATTTGATCATGTTGCAAGATGAAATTGAAGCGGTCTCTAAGTCTCAGTTCGTAGTTACCGATGACGGCTCAAATGGCCATCGAGGTTTGGTTACGCAAGTGCTGGCAAAGCAAATTGAAGCAGGCGCGAACTATGATTTGGTTGTTGCAATCGGTCCGGTCATTATGATGCAGAAAGTCTCTGAGTTAACCAAGCCGCATGGCATCAAAACGTGGGTTTCTATGAATCCGCTGATGATTGACGGCACGGGTATGTGTGGCGTATGTCGCGTTAAAGTTGGAGATCAATATCTGCACGCTTGCGTTGACGGTCCTGACTTTGATGGGCATCTTGTTGATTTTGCAGACGCACTACGTCGTGGTGTGCAATATCGTGAACCCGAGCAATATGCACGCGACTTAGCAGCGCATAAGCTCGCAAGCGAAGGTCGTTCGTGTGGTGGCGGAAAAGAAATCCACGAACAGCAGCCGCTGCGCCGGAAGGCGGGATAGATATGCCTTGCGTCTATAAAGTCAACAAAGACAACGAGAAAGTGGTCATGCCTGAGCTTGACCCCGAAACTCGCTCGCATAACTTTTGCGAAGTAGCGCTTGGCTATAACGAAGAACAAGCGCAACAAGAGGCACGTCGTTGTATCCAATGTCCGAAAAAGCCTTGCATGAGTGGTTGTCCGGTAGGAGTTCCTATTCCGCAATTTATCGAACAGGTGGCGTTGGGCAATTTCGCCCAAGCATATGAGCTTGTGCATCGCGCTAATACGCTGCCGGCTGTGTGTGGTCGAGCGTGTCCTCAAGAGACGCAATGCGAAGGCAAATGCACGCGCGGGCGCAAAGGGCAACCGGTGGGCATTGGTCGCTTGGAGCGCTTTGTAGCGGACTGGGCAACGGCTCATCCCGATCAGGTAATGTGCCAAGACGCACAAGATCCGCAAGCGGAAGCAGCAACTCAGTCAAGCGACGCTTCTTTAACAGAGTCCGAAGATCTGGATGGCTATCGTGTTGCGGTCGTTGGGTCAGGTCCTGCTTCTTTGACCTGTGCTGGCGAACTTGCGCAACGCGGTTGTGATGTCAGCGTTTTTGAAGCGCTCCATGAGACCGGTGGCGTTTTGACGTACGGCATTCCAGAGTTTCGTTTGCCGAAAACGCTGGTAGCGCAAGAAATACATAAGCTTGAAGATGTTGGTGTTGAGTTTAAAACCGACGTTGTAGTTGGAAAGCTCTATGATATTGACGAGCTTATGGATGAATGTGGCTTTGATGCTGTATTTGTGGGCACGGGTGCCGGTTTGCCGAGCTATTTGGGTATTGAAGGCGAAGGCGCTAATGGCGTCATGGTGGCAAACGAGTTGCTCACGCGCGTCAATCTTATGAAGGCTTATCAGTTCCCCAGATTCGACACGCCGGTGTATGCTGGCAAACACTGCGTGGTTGTTGGTGGCGGCAATGTTGCAATGGATGCAGCTCGTACCGCTCGGCGCTTGGGTGCCGAGGTGACGCTCGTTTATCGTCGCGGCCTGGAGCAAATGCCAGCGCGCGCTGAAGAGATTCATCATGCGGTGCAAGAAGGCATTCAACTGCAACTTTTGACCAATCCAGTTTGTATTTTGGTTGACGATGATGGTTGGATTGATGGCGTTGAGTGCGTGTCAATGCAGCTTTCTGAGCCTGACGAAAGCGGACGTCAAAGCGTAGTCGAAGTGCCTGACTCAAACTTTGTTATCGACGCTGACATGATGGTGATTGCGGTTGGATCAAAAACCAACCCGCTCATTGCAAAAACAACCCCCGGGCTTGAAGTGACTTCGCGCAACCTCATGGTGGTTGACGAAGAAACATGCGCAACATCAAAACCTGGCGTTTATGCAGGCGGAGATGCAGTTAGTGGCGCGGCAACGGTCATTTTGGCTATGGGCGCTGGCAAGCGGGCGGCAGCTGGTATTGCCGACTATCTTAAAATGAAGCAAGCCAGCTAAACCTGGTGTAAAGCTAAGATAAACTAACGCGCATACAATCTTTGGCGTGTTAGGTAAACATGATGCTTGAAGTAGATTTTGATCCGATAGCCTATATAAATGAGCCGCGGTGGCAAACATCGCGGCTTGGACTTGAGCGCATTGCTGCAGCCTTAGATGCGCTCGGGCGCCCGCAAGATGCGCTATCGTTTGTGCATGTTGCGGGAACCAATGGCAAAGGTTCAACGTGTGCCTATCTTGCTTCAATTTGTCAGGCTGCCGGACTGAAGACTGGTCTTTTTACCTCGCCTTATATCGAGCGCTTCGAAGAGCGAATCCAGATAAATGGCAAAGCCATTGCTTTAGACGATTTGCGTGATGTAACGCTAAAGGTGCGTGCAGTTGCTGAAGCGCAGGCAGAAAAGACGGGAGATCATCTCACTGAGTTTGAGTTGATGTGCGCAGTTGCGCTCGTTTATTTTGCTCAGCAAAGCTGCGATATCGTTGTGCTTGAGGTGGGGTTGGGTGGTCGCTTAGATTCCACCAATGTCATTGATCGGGCTGAAGTGGATGTGATAACACGCATCGCCTTGGATCATACGGCAATTTTGGGAGACACGCTTGAGGCAATTGCCCAAGAAAAAGCCGCTATTATAAAACCTGGTGCTGATGTTGTAAGTGCACCACAAGCAGACGAGGTTCGCCAGGTAATTGAGAGTGTTAGCGCTGCGCGCTTTGTGTGTGATACGGATCTTAAAGATTGCGGTATCGAAGAGCAAAATGCCGTTTTCACGAGGTGTTTCTCTTATAAGACTTTTAGCGATTTGCAAACCACGCTATTGGCAACATACCAGACAGAAAACGCCGCGTTGGCTATTGAGGCTGCGTTGGCTTTGCGCGAGCGTGGCTTCGCTCTATCAGATGATGCAATTTATGCTGGCATAGCTCAAGCGACGTGGCCTGGCCGTTTTGAAGTGGTAGCGCCTGGTCAAGCAGGGCAAACTTTGCCTGCCATAATTGTTGATGGGGGTCATAACCCGCAAGGTGCTCAAGCATTAGCGCAATCGCTGCGAGATGTTTTCCCTGGCAGACGAGTTGTATTTGTCATGAGCGTTTTAGCCGACAAAGACTTTGACGCTATGATTGAGGCAGTAGCGGATCTGGCAGATGCGTTTGTCGTGGTAACACCGAATAACCCACGAGCGCTTTTGGCATCTCAGCTTAAAGCTGCCGTATGTAACCACCAAGGTCTTGACCACCAAACCTTAAAGGTAGTGGAGGCGACAAACTATGACGAGGCATTTGCCTCTGCATTAAACTATGCCTCTGCTCATGATGTGATCTGCTTTTTTGGAAGCTTGTATGCCATCGGGGACATCAAGGCTGTGCTGCGTCGTAGTGGCGTACTTTCGTAGTGATGCGCATTCGATATACCAAGGAGTTTTCGATGATTGAATTAACCAAAGCAAATTTTGATAGCGAAGTTACTAATGCACATAAACCAGTATTGGTAGATTTTTGGAGCGAGGGATGCGGTCCGTGCAAGATGATGGAGATGGTGCTTGAAGAGGTGGCTGCCGAGTATCCTGATATCGCGTTTGCCAAGATGGATGCCGCCAAATACCCTGATGTGGCATTTTCTTTTGATGTGGTGAGCGTGCCTACCGTTGCGCTATTTAATGAGGGTCGCATGAAAGAGAGCATAGTTGGTGCAGTACCAAAAGCGCGTATAGAAAAGCTACTTGAGTCTGTGGCTTGATGACGCAGATGAAAAAGAGCCGCCCGGTTCGAGCAGCTCTTTCATGCAAATTAGACGTCAGCGACTATGAAGCGTCGCTTATCCTTACAGCGAATCGATGTAAGTTACCAGGTCACCAATGGTTACCAAGCCTTCCGGCTCACCAAAATCAACGTCGCACTTGTCTTCCAGATCGCAAATGAGCTCAACCATATCCAGTGAGTCAATGCCAAGAGAATCAAAGGTTGATTCAATTGTTACGGTTTCCGGCTCAATGTCGAGATTGTCGGAAAGCACTTCTTTAATGATATCGATGGTTGCCATGAGGCTGTCCTTTCTATGAAAACAACGCCGCTAATAGTAGCACAAGTGTGTTTACGTCAAACTTTATTCGCCGTCTTTTTGCTTAAGCAACCCATAACCGCCATCGTCGCGTCGATATAAGACGTTGACCAAATTGGTATCGCGATCGGTGTATGCGAAGAAGTCATGTCCCAAAAGGTCGATCTTAACGAGAGCTTCCTCTTCTGTGAGAGGTTCAAAGCTGATCTCTTTAACGCGTACAACCTCATCATCAGCAGAAAGCTCTTCCATAAGGCTCTCTACGTCAAGCTCTTGAGCAACAGGAGCAACAACGGGCGCTTCGCCTGCAGCACGCAGTTTGCGATCAAGTACTTTCGTCTTGAACTTGCGGAGCTGACGAACTACTTTTGCTGCAGCCACGTCAATTGCTGCATACATATCCTCTTCGCTTTCTTCAACGCGAATGATATGTCCTTTTGTGCGCAGCGTGACTTCGCAAACAGCTGGACGAGGGTTAGCAGGATTTTTTTCTACAAATAATACGATTTCCGCATCTAGCGGGGAGATATCCATAACTTTCATGGAGCTGCCGATTTTTTCTTCGGCGTACTCACGCAATGCGTCCGTTACGGGCATGCGGCGCCCAGCGACAGTAATGCTCATTGCGACCACCTCTTACTTAAGTCTCGAATACAACTGTGTCGGTTCAGGCTTTGCGAAATACAATTCGCAGATGTGTGAACTGGCACAAAACAAGCATATCGTAATTTGGGTGGTCTGTCTTTTGATCTTGCAAGGTTGAAGAAAACGATTAAAAAACAACCCAAAAAACAATAAGACTTTCGCATGAAAAATCATATTTTGCGCGATAATAGAAAGGATATTGCTTTGTAAATTGACCTGGTTTTGGTGAAGCTTAATGGAATTAAGAAAACGAGATGGCCATTCAAAGTACCTCTTTATTAACGAGGTGCAAGGGCACCAAAAACGTTATAAGAAACTCATTCAGTTTACTCATTCCTCAACAAAAGCAGCAGCAGTTATGTTGCTGGCTGCCGTGGTTGCGCTCATTATTGCAAACACGCCAGCCTACGAAGGGTTTTTACATTTTTGGCACACTGACGTAGGTTTTATTTTTGGTGAGAAGCAAGCAACGATGTCGCTTGCGCACATCATTAACGATGTGTTCATGGCAATCTTTTTCTTGCTTGTTGGCTTGGAAGTGAAATACGAACTAACCGTTGGTGAGCTGACTAACATTCGCCAAGCGCTGCTTCCCATTATGGGTGCGGTTGGTGGCGTTGCTATGCCAATTGTGATCTATCTCATTTTCAACGCAAACAATCCTTCGGCTTCACATGGTTGGGGAGTACCAACGGCAACCGACATTGCATTTGCGTTAGGTATTTTGGCGCTTCTGGGAAATCGTGTGCCAGGTGGCGTGCGTGTATTTTTGAGCACGCTTGCAGTTGCTGACGACATCATCGCAATCTTGATCATTGCTATTTTCTATGGTCAAAGCCCGTCTCCTCTGTGGCTGAT
This sequence comes from bacterium D16-34, assembly GCA_003612515.1. Taxonomy (GTDB): domain Bacteria; phylum Actinomycetota; class Coriobacteriia; order Coriobacteriales; family Eggerthellaceae; genus Xiamenia. The sequence continues at coordinate 67,084 of RAZB01000001.1, read as the reverse complement.
GCTTGCATTGGTAGTCATGCTTGCCCTTATTGTTATGAATCGCATGCATATTTATGCGCTTGTACCGTATTTGATTATGGGTGTTGTGCTTTGGTATTGCGTGTTTATGTCGGGTATCCATTCCACTATTGCAGGTGTTCTTTTGGCTTTCGCCATTCCGTCAGGTTCGCGCGTCAATCTGCGTATTTTTACTGCCTGGTCAACCGACAAGCTGCGTCAGGCAAAAGAGAATTATCAACCTGAGGTACCTGTCATAGCGCAAGATGAGTACATCAAGACCGTTAACTCACTATCTCAAGTGGCTCGTCAGGTTGTACCTCCCGCAACGCGCTTAGAGCAAAAGCTTTACCCGTGGGTATACTTCGGGATTTTGCCCCTGTTTGCGCTGACGAATGCCGACGTGAGTTTTATGGGCATAGATATGGGCTCAGTCTTTGTTGATCCGGTGCTCTATGGCGTGCTTTTTGGCCTGTTGTTTGGCAAACCGATCGGCATCATGCTTATGAGCTTTTTGGTGGTAAAAACCAAGCTTGCAAGCTTGCCTGAAAACGTCAACTGGATGCATATGTTGGGTGCCGCTATTTTAGGTGGCGTCGGTTTTACCATGGCAATTTTCGTGGCGAACTTGGCCTTTGTCGACGAAATGCATATTGCTATTGCCAAGTTGGGCATTCTCTCCGCATCGCTTTTAGCAGGCATTTTAGGCTTTGTGTTCTTGATGCTTCAAGCACGCCGTGCACACAAACAAGGTGTGGCATACCTATCACTTATGGATACCGATAACCTGCAAACTGCCGATCGTAACTTTGTGCGTGAGAGCGAAAAGATTTTGGAGACGGTTGAGCGTCCAAGCGTCCAGCAGCGCATTGAAGAGGCGAAATCACGCCGCAATACCTTTGAGATTGTGGTTGATTTGGGCGCTACAGGCCTGCTGGGAGGTGGCTCGTTTGGCGACATCCGAGATGCGGTTTACGACGAGCTCATGCGTGTGTTGCGAGAAGAGGGTCGCGAAGATTTGCGAGAAGCACTTCGCGAGGAACTCTATACCAATGTTGATGAAGGACCGCTTATTGGTATGCGCGATGTGCTTTTGCGCGAAGGTGGTCAAGATGCACTTCGTCGAGCAATGGTTCGAACTGTAGAAGACGATGCGTTTGAGCAGCTTTTTGAGCGCACGCTTGAAGAACAGCAGCGCGATGAAGGCTTAGATGCCATTGGGATGTCTCCAGAAGACGCCGACCCGCAAACCGATACAGCAAACAATTCTTAAGGCTCAGCGTTATACTGAACTCCAGTTGTTTACTAATGTTGCCTGTGCAGCCTGCTTAATGAAAACCAAAATGTATGGTTAGGCTACACAAACTGGATACAAGGAGCGCGCATGGAAGCTGCTGCCATTATTCTTGCCGCAGGTGCTGGAACTCGCATGAAATCAAAAAAGCCGAAAGTTGCCCATGAGATTTTTGGGCGACCACTGGTGCAATGGGTCACGCATGCGGCGAAAGATGCTGGCGTAAACCGACAGGTAGCGGTTGTTGGGCATATGCGCGAACAAGTGATTCCGCTTGTTGAAGATGTGGCTGATGTGGTGGTGCAAGAAGAACAAAATGGCACTGCAGGTGCGGTTTTAGTTTGTGCTGATGAACTTGCAGATTTCGACGGATCGCTTGTCGTTTTGTCGGGAGACTGTCCGCTTATCACTTCGCAAACCATTGCTGATTTGGTGTCATTGCGCGAGCAAGAGGATGCAGCATGCGTTGTTTTGACTATGACGCTTGACGACCCCTTTGGGTATGGTCGAATTGTTCGCGATACTGACGGCCAGGTAAAGCGCATTGTTGAGCAAAAAGATGCCAGCATAGAAGAAGCGCGCATCTGTGAATGCAACTCTGGGTTTTATTGTTTTGACGCGCGTTCGTTGTTTGAGGCGCTTGCGCAAGTTGATAACAACAACGCTCAGGGCGAGTTTTATTTGACTGACGTGTTGGAGATCTGCCGCAACAAGGGACGCAAGGTTTTGGCGCTGCAGACCCAAGACGCAACGGAGTGCTTAGGGGTTAATTCTCGCATCCAGCTGGCAGAAGCAACCGCTTGCTTGCAACAGCGCATTAACCGCGCACACATGCAAGCAGGTGTGACTATGGTGGATCCATCCCTTGTTTGGATTGGTCCGGATGTAACAATTGACCAGGACGTAGAGATTTTGCCAAACGTTTCGCTTATGGGTAGTACGCACATTGGCGAAGACAGTGTCATAGGTCCAGATTCTCGCCTGACTGACACCTTTGTTGGGCGTGGTTGCGTGCTTGATGAGACGGTGGCTGTTGAAGCGCGGCTTGATGATGGTGCCACGTGTGGTCCGCGCGCATATCTTCGCCCTGGAGCTCATCTGTGCGAAGGGGCAAAAGCTGGCACGCATGTTGAGATTAAAAAATCAACCATTGGCAAAGGCTCGAAGGTACCGCATTTGTCCTACATTGGCGATACCACTATGGGTGAAGGAGTCAATATTGGCGCTGGCTCTATCACGTGCAACTATGATGGCAAAAACAAATGGCAAACCAAGATTGGCAATGATGTCTTTGTTGGAAGCGACACGATGATGGTGGCTCCGGTAAGCATCGGCGATGGTGCTATTGTGGGGGCTGGATCGTGTATCACCAAAGATGTAGCGGAAGACGCGTTGGCGCTTACCCGTCCCGAGCAACGAGAAATTCCTGGTTGGGCGGCGAAAAAGCGCGCACAGCAATCCAAACAATCCAAGTAATAAAGCGATTCGGTAAAGTTGACATCAGCGTATTGCTCATCTTTAAAGACGCTATAATACGTTTCACATGAGAAATGGTGCTGAGCACATAAAGATGCACCACGTTGTCGAATTTAAGACAGGAGCCCGTACATGACGGAGATGCAAAAGAGCATGGCAGTATTTACTGGGTCGGTAAACCCAGAGCTGGCAGACAGAATTGCAAGTAATCTTGGCGTTGAACTGGGAAATGTAAAGCTTGAAAAGTTCGCAAATGGCGAAATTTATGCTCGGTATCATCAAAGCGTGCGCGGCGCTGATGTCTTTTTGATTCAGTCGGTTTGTGCTGGAAATGGCTATGATGTAAACGACGCACTTATGGAGCTGCTCATTATGGCTGATGCGGCGAAACGTGCTTCAGCACGCAGCGTGTGTGCGGTGGTTGCTCATTATGGCTATGCCCGCCAAGATCGAAAAGCGGCTCCTCGTGAGCCTATTACAGCGCGCTTGGTAGCAGATCTGCTTTCAGCTGCAGGTGTTACCAACGTTATTACGATTGACCTACACCAAGATGCAATTCAGGGCTTCTTCTCAATACCGGTAAACCATATGACTGCAATGCCGATTTTCGTTGACTATTTCAAGAATATGTCATTTGACACCGAGCAGCTCGTGGTTGTTTCTCCTGATGTGGGACGCGCAAAAGCAGCTAAAAAATTCTCGACAATGCTTGGATGCGATTTGGCAATTATGCATAAGGATCGCCCAAAGCATAACCAAGCTGAAATCACTGCTTTGATTGGTGATGTAACTGACAAGATCTGCATTCTCAACGACGACATGATTGACACCGCTGGTTCGCTCGTTGCTGCTGCTACCACATTGAAGGCGAAGGGTGCTTCAAAAGTGTATGCATGTGCTACGCATGGCTTGTTTAGCGGTCCGGCATATGATCGCATTGAGAACTCTTGCATCGAAGAAGTTGTGGTAACTGATGCCGTTCCCGTTCCGCTTGATCGTCAAACCGGCAAAATCAAGGTGCTTTCCGTGGCTCCATTATGCGGACAGACCATAAATAACGTTTACACCAACGGTTCTGTATCGCGCTTGTTCGAATAAAGGTTGTTCATGTATTTAGTGGTTGGTTTGGGCAATCCCGGAAACGAGTATGAGCACACGCGCCACAATGCCGGATTCGATACGCTCGATCTTATTGCTGATGCAGTGGGCGCGCGTTATTGGAAAACCGAATGTGGCGCACTGAGCGCAAAGGGTGTCTACAAAGACGAAGATGTGGTTTTAGCCAAACCGCAAAGCTATATGAACACATCGGGCGGTCCGGTAAAACAGCTCATGAACGCTTATGGAATTGATCCGGATCATCTGATCGTCATTCATGATGAGCTTGATATTGCCCCTGATGCAGTTCGCGTAAAATTTGGTGGAGGACATGCTGGCCACAACGGCTTGCGCTCCATTTGCGACAAGCTGGGCAACCGGGACTGGTATCGCGTTCGTGTTGGTATTGGCAGGCCACCCGGAAGAATGCCGGTGGTAGATTGGGTATTGTCTCGACCACGCAAAGAGGGACTAGAAGATTTCAAATATGCCACCGATCGTGGTGCTCAAGCTGCGTTATCCCTTATTGCGGACGGACTTGAAAAAACGCAGCAAACGTTTAATTAGTTAATATACGCTCAGCTTGAAGGTTTAAGGAAAGGCTGTCATGGCATTTTTGCTTGGATGTGAAAAAGTTGGCGTAGATTTCCCAACTAAGAAGGTTTTTGAAAGCGTATCTCTTGGCGTAAACGAAGGCGATCGTATTGGTATTGTTGGACGCAACGGCGACGGTAAATCCACGCTGTTGCGTTTGCTTTCTGGCTCGCTTGAGCCTGATTGTGGTCGAGTATTGAAAAATGGTGTTGTCCGCGTTGGCGTTTTAGGTCAAACCGATGATCTGCGCGAAAGTGATAGCGTAAGTCGTGCGGTTGTGGGCGATAGGGCTGAGTACGAATGGGCGGGCGACGCTCGTATTCGCGATATAATTTCTGGACTTTTGTCTGATGTTGATTGGAATGCAGAGGTTGGAACGCTTTCTGGTGGTCAGCGCAGACGGGTAGACCTGGCAAGATTGCTTATAGGCGATTGGGATATCTTGGCTCTTGACGAGCCTACCAACCATTTGGATGTTCGTGCTATTACCTGGTTAGCTGGGCATTTGAAAAATCGATGGCGTGAGGGCGCAGGCGCTCTTTTGGTGGTTACTCACGATCGTTGGTTTTTGGACGAAGTTTGTACGAGCATGTGGGAAGTTCACGATGGTCAGGTGGAACCATTTGAGGGCGGCTTTTCGGCCTATATTATGGCTCGTGTTGAGCGCGATCGGTTAGCTGCGCTTGCTGAGCAAAAACGCCAAAATGCGCTTCGCCGAGAGTTAGCGTGGCTTTCTCGCGGAGCACGTGCGCGAACAACGAAGCCGAAGTTTCATGTTGCCGCTGCTCAGGCGCTTATTGCTGATGTGCCACCCCTTCGCAATGAACTTGAACTCAAGCGCATGGCCATGGCGCGGCTCGGTAAGCAGGTTGTCGAGCTTGAAGGGGTAAGCGTTTCGTTTCCGACAAAAGATGGCACAAAAAGTGTGCTTGATGATGTGGATTGGATAATCGGTCCGGGAGATAGATATGGCATTGTTGGCACAAACGGTGTGGGCAAAACTACGCTGTTGCGCGTTATTGAAGGCGCGCTTGAGCCAACGAGTGGCGTGGTTAAGATTGGCAAAACCGTGCGTTTTGCGGTGCTTTCGCAGCACTTGGATGACTTAGCGAAGTTTGGCGACGACAGAGTTCGCCAGGTCATTGGCAGGTATTCTCGCCGCACTATGCTCGATGGTAAGGAGATGACTCCCGGGCAGCTGCTTGAGCGGCTGGGGTTTTCGAATGCCGACTTAAATGAGCCGGTGTGTGATTTGTCTGGTGGTCAAAAGCGCCGTTTGGCTTTGATGCTCATTTTGTTGGACGAACCAAATGTGCTCGTGCTAGACGAGCCTGGCAACGATTTGGATACCGACATGCTTGCCGCGGTTGAGGACTTGCTTGATTTTTGGCCCGGAACGCTGCTTTTGGTGACCCATGATAGGTATCTGATGGAGCGTGTAACTGATCATCAGTTCGCGCTGATCGATGGCAAGCTTCGCCATCTTCCCGGTGGTGTTGCAGAGTATCTTGAACTGAGTGCTGAGGCTGATGGGCAAAGAGGAGCGTTTTCGCGGGCGGATAAGGCAGTCCAGCGTACCCAAGATGCGTCAGGTGCAAAGCAATCGGAAGGTGAAACTGCCGACCAGAAAGCGAAGCTCTCCGGCGGAGAAATTCGCAAGCTTCGTAAACTCATGGAATCAAATGAGCGCAAGATGGGCACGTTGCAAAAGAAGGTTGAGGCTGCTCAAGCTGAAATGAATGCGGCGGATCCGACGGATTTTGCGGCGCTCAGTGAGCTGCAAAAACAAATTGAGTCATATCAAGCAGAGATTGATGAGCTTGAACAAGCCTGGTTAGAGGCGGCGGAGATACTGGGAGAATAAGAAACCGACAAGGATTGAAAAGAGACGGTGGGAGGTATACCAGATGGCTGAGATGATGAGAAAACAAGAGGTTGTCGAACTGCTCAAACAACGCGGGGTTGACTTTGATATCGTGGAGCATGAGGCGGTATTTACCATGGAGGGTATGGATGCGTTGGCGCTGCCGTTTGCAAACGAGGTTGTGAAGAACCTGTTTTTGCGCGACGATAAAAAACGCAACTATTACCTTGTTGTCATGCCGGAAGATAAGCCTGCAAATATTAAAGAGCTGCGCGCATCTCTTGAGGCACGCCCGTTGCGCTTTGCGTCTGAGGACGATTTGGCGAAATACTTGGGAGTTATCGCAGGAGCAGTAACGCCATTTGGAGCGCTGAATGATCCCGAAGGGATCGTGCAAGTCGTTTTCGATGAAGACTTGCGAAGCTATAGTGGATTGGGCGTTCATCCTAATGACAACACCGCAACGCTCCATGTTCCTCTTGATGCCATTTTGTCCATTTATGACGAACGCGAAATTCCGTATCGTTTCATTTCGATGAGCGCATAGGCTGCGGAAAAGCACTGTTTCACTAAGTGTTTCCGTGATGGTTAGGGTTTTGTGACAATTACGCATTGTGTGTTGGTGTCTTCGCCAAATTGCGGATACTTACTTACAGGCAACCTGAAGCCCACTATGGAAGGAGGCATAGCCATATGAGTAATTGTCTGGTGGCCCAATCAGGAGGACCTACTGCTGTTATCAATGACTCACTTGCGGGTGTTGTGCGAGCTAATCAACTCAATCCGCTCTACGAAAAAGTGTTTGGTGGATTGCATGGCATAGAAGGCGTACTCAATGATGATCTGTATGATCTTACTGATTTACCTGAGCGCGAAATTCGCATTCTAAAACAAACGCCATCGTCAGCACTTGGAACGTGTCGCTATAAACTCAAGCGTGGAAACGATGCCGATTTTGTGCGCTTAATGGAGGTCATGGACAAGCATGACATTTCCACCATGTTCTACATTGGCGGAAACGACTCAATGGATACGGTGGATGCCCTTTCTGAGTGGGCGGTAGAAAATGCGCCTGGCAAGCGATTTATTGGTATCCCGAAGACGGTTGATAACGATCTTGTTCCGGTCGACCATTGTCCGGGATTTCCAAGCGCCGCAAAGTTGGCGAACTTGGTAACGCGCGCGACGCGCCTTGATTATGACGCCTATACGCGTCCCGAGATATTTGTCTTAGAGACGATGGGTCGTGACGCGGGTTGGCTGGCGGCAAGTTGCTGTTTGTCTGGCAACGTTGATCTGCTCGTGTTGCCCGAGGTAGATTTTGACAAGGATGCCTTCTTAGCGCAGGTAAAGCGCAAGATGGATGAAACGGGCGAATGCTATATCGTTGTTTCAGAGGGCATTCATTATGCGGATGGAAGTTATGTTTCTGCGGGAGATTCTGCAAATGATGGTTTTGCCCATGCTGTGTTGGGTGGAGCTGCGCAGTGCATTCGCCAGATGGTTTTGGATGCAGGCATAGCTCCGCGTGGTGTGGTTCAAGATTTGTCTCGCCTTGCGCGTTCGAGCAACTTTACGCAGTCGGCGGTAGACGTGCAAGAGGCTTACGACTTAGGCATGAGTGCGCATATGCGCAGCGCTGACCCCGCGTTTACCGGTCAAGTGGTTGGCATTAAACGCAACGAGCGTGCAAAACAGGCTGGCTTGTACGAAGCTGATTTCTTCGCAGGACCTGCTAAAGAGTTCGCCAACTTCGTCAAGCCGTTCCCGAAAGAGTGGATTTTGCCTGATTATCAAGGTATTACGCAAGAAGCGCTCGATTACTTCAAGCCGCTCATTGTTGGCGAGCCGAAGCTTTTGTACGAAAACGGATTCCCAGCAACGATTGTGCCATTTAACAAACGCTAATGGAGTTTCAAGAAAATAAGTACTGTGCGCCGCGCGCCATTGAGGTGCGTGGCGCGCGCGTTCACAACCTCAAAAACATCGACGTGGATATTCCGCTGCACGAATTAGTGGGCATTGCGGGTGTTTCGGGATCTGGGAAAAGTTCGCTTGCGCTCGGTGTGCTCTACGCTGAGGGTTCTCGGCGCTATTTAGAGGCGCTTTCAACTTACACGCGTCGGCGTATTTCGCAAACGAGCAGGGCAGATGTTGATGAAGTTTTGCATGTGCCTGCCGCGCTGGCGCTTCGTCAGCGTCCAAGTGTTCCGGGCGTGCATTCGACATTTGGCACTTCAACGGAGTTGCTCAACTACGTGCGCTTGATGTTTTCGCGCTTAGCTTCGCATCGTTGCCCTAACGGACACATGGTAGATCCGAGCATCAATGTTGCGCGCGATCTTCCGCTCACGTGCCCGGTATGTGGCGTGCAGTTTTTCGCGCCAAGCGCTGAGGACTTGTCGTTTAATTCGGCTGGTGCTTGCCAATTTTGTCATGGAACAGGCGTTGTTCGCCAAGTTGATGAGTCTACGCTTATTCTGGATGAATCTTTGACGCTTGAAGAGGGTGCGGTTGCACCATGGCGACAGCTGATGTGGTCGCTTATGGTGCAGGTGGCACACGAAATGGGCGTGCGGACCGATGTGCCCTACCGAGATCTTACGGATCAAGAGAAAGAAATCGTGCTTCACGGTCCTGCGGTAAAAAAGCACATTTTGTATACTCCGAAAAACGGTGGCACCGCCGCTGAACTGGATTTTACCTACTATAGCGCGGTTCATACTGTGGAAAATGCGCTTGCGAAGGTAAAAGACGAGAAGGGTCTGGCGCGCGTTAATAAGTTTTTGAGCGAGCAAACGTGCCCGCAATGTCACGGCACGCGCTTGTCTGAGGCGGCATTGGCGCCGCAGTTGTGTGGTATCAACTTGGCGCAAGCAAGTGAAAAGACGCTTGCGGAGTTAAAGCATTGGGTTGAGCAGCTGCCTGCTACGTGTGCGGATTCCGATTTGCGTGCAATGGCAAAAACGATCGTCGCCGAAATGGCAGAGCCTATGGAGCGCTTGATGCAGCTCGGACTGTCGTATCTTTCGCTCGATAGGGCGTCTGCTACGCTCTCAACCGGCGAGCGCCAGCGCGTTGCTCTAGCTCGTGCGGTTCGTTCGCGTACAACAGGGGTTTTGTATGTGCTTGATGAGCCTTCCATCGGTTTGCACCCGCTCAATGTCGAAGGGTTATTGGGTGTCATGGACGACCTGCTCGCAGATGGAAATTCGGTTGTGATGGTTGACCATGATGTGCAAGTGCTCAAGCAAGCCGACACGCTCATAGAGATAGGACCGGCCTCTGGTGCTGATGGCGGACGTGTTATTGCGCAGGGTAGCATTGAACAAATCGAGCACAATCCCAACTCACGAATTGGCGCATTTCTCTCAGGGAAGCATAAGGTTTATGTGCGAGATCGCGTGGACGAGCGCACGATGTTTTTGCTGGGGGATATCTATTTGCATACGGATAAGCTTCATACGGTTAAACCGCTTGAGGTGCATATTCCTCAAGGACGTTTGAGCGTTGTGACAGGTGTTTCGGGCTCAGGTAAAACTACGCTTGTGCTTGAGAGTTTGGTGCCTGCGCTGCAGGCTCATCTTGCGGGTGCAGCTTTGCCGAAGCATGTATTTGCATGCGAGGCGCCTCAAATTAAGCGTGTGAACCTTATTGACGCTACGCCAATAGGCGCGAATGTTCGCTCTACGGTTGCAACTTATGCGGGTGTGCTGGACGGACTTCGCAAAGCATATGCTGCTCTTCCTGAGGCCAAAGCGTGCCACCTTAAGGCAGGCGACTTTTCGTACAACACCGGCTCGCTTCGATGTCCCGAATGTGATGGAACAGGCACGGTTTCGCTCGATGTGCAGTTTTTGCCTGATGTGGATGTTGTCTGTCCTACGTGTCAGGGGAGCCGATATGCACCGCGCGCGTATAGCATCCAGCGAAGCGTTCGCCCAATAACTATTCGTCGCAATCATGAGCAGGTGTTGCGCGAGGAAGCTTTGGGTAGTGCAAGTGAAGATACGTGGGTGAAAGTTGATACGCTCTCGCTGCCAGAAATGCTGTCGCTTACGATTGACCAGGCAATATCGTGCATAGAGGGCTTGCCAAGTGTTGTGGGAAAACTGCAAACGCTGCATGATCTTGGGCTGGGATATTTAACGCTTGGTGAGGCCACAACCGCTTTGTCAGGTGGTGAGGCGCAGCGGCTTAAGTTGGCGAGTGAGATGAAGCGCTCACAAACTGATGCGCTGTTTGTGTTTGACGAGCCAACGGTTGGTTTGCATCCGCTTGATGTTGAGGTATTGCTCGGTGTCTTGGAGGGGCTCGTCCAGCGCGGTGCCACCGTGGTGGTGATCGAGCACGATACCGACGTCATGGTGAACGCTGACTACATTATCGACATGGGACCAGGCGGTGGCGACATGGGTGGTGCGGTCGTTTGCGCAGGTACGCCCGAGCGTGTAGCGGCATGTCCCGAGAGCAAGACTGGTCGCTATATCGCGGAGAACCTGTAAAGCGCTTGGCGAACCCTCGCCGGACAACCAATGCAGTTTTTTACGAGTTTTGGCAGGAAAAGGCCTCTCGTCGGGGAAATTCGCGTGTTTTCGGAGCCGAAATCCCCGACGAGAGGCCTTTTTAAACCAATTTGCTGTTGAAATCACCGACGAGGGCACTTTTCCAGCCAAAACCTACCAAGAACTCGTCAGTTTTTAATCGGGTACCCAAGGTTCACGCCGATGCCCTGGTGGCGGGCGCGGGTTGTCGCAGGTCGCGGGACGGGCGGGCGCGGGTTGTCGCAGGTCGCGGGACGGGCGGGCGCGGGTTGTCGCAGGTCGCGGGACGGGCGCGGGCAGCGTAGGTTGCGGGTACGGCGGTTTTGCCGATTTAAAACACCTTCTCCTTAGGGCAATGACAGAGCGGGCGGGATGTGGGACAATGTTAGCAAGCAAAACGAACACATACGCAAGGAATTTTCATGTCAGCCCAATTTAACATTAAGGCCGCAGACCCGGCTGTGGTCGAACGCCTCCAGGCGTCTACGGGTTTGCCTCATTTTTTGGCAGAAACACTCGTAGCGCGGGGTATCACCGATGATGAGCAGGCTTATAAGCTGCTTAATCCCTCACTTGAGCGCGATTGGCTTAATCCCAATGACATTCCCGGCATGACCGAGGTTGCTGATGCTTTAGAGGCAGCCATAAAACGCAAAGATCGCATTTTAGTATTCGGCGACTTTGACCTCGATGGTATCTCTGCCACCACGGTACTTACGCGTGGCCTGCGTGCTTTGGGCGCACATGCAACTCCTTTTATCCCTTTGCGTTTTGAAGAGGGCTACGCACTGAGCGCTGCTGCTCTTGAGCGCGCGAAGATCTATAACCCGGATTTTATCGTGACAGTCGACTGCGGTATCGCTTGTAAAGATGAAGCGCAGTTGGTATTGGACGCTGGCATAAAGCTGGCAATTACTGATCATCATGAGCCTTCCGAATTGGTGCCTGTTGGCGTGCCGGTGGCGGATCCGAAATGCGATCCTACCTGCCCAAGTGCTATTTTGGCCGGTGTGGGAGTTGCCTTAAAACTCGTACAGCTTTTAGGCTGTAGGTTAGGTCAGCCTCATCTATGGCTTTCTTATACCGATTTCGCAACGCTTGGCACTGTGGCCGACCTCATGCCTATGCGTGATGAGAATCGCGCACTTGTTGCTGATGGCATTGCGCGAATTAACGATAATCCGCGCCCTTGTATCGCTGCGCTTTTGGCGGTGACGGGTGCGGGCGACAAGCAAATTACGGCCACCAATTTGAGCTTCTCGCTTATTCCGCGTTTGAACGCGGCAGGTCGCATGGGTGATGCGCAACTTGCGCTTGATCTGCTGATGTGCGACGACTATGAGCAAGCGACGAAATTGGCGTTGGAGCTAGAGGCAGTTAATGACCAGCGGCGTACAATTGAGGCGGAGCTTTCCGAGATCGCCAAAGAACAAGCAGCCGAAAATTACCACGGACAGCGCGCGTTAGTTGTCGCGGGCGAAGGCTGGCATGAAGGCGTAAAAGGAATCGTGGCATCTCGCCTGGTAAATAACTACGGCGTGCCCTGTCTGCTTTTCACCATAGTCGGAGATCAAGCTCGCGGTTCGGGTAGAAGCGTTGGCCAGGTGAACCTGTTTAAAGCGGTTGAAAGCGCTTCTGATTTGCTCACGCGTTTTGGCGGTCATGAAGCTGCGGTGGGCGTGACGCTTCCGGCCGATAAACTGGGCGAATTTGAGCGGCGGCTCTGTCAGTATATGGATATGCTCGAAGAGCGCGCCTTCCATCCTCTCATTGAGATTGATGCCTGCGTGGCGCTTGAAGAGCTAACTTTAGAAAACGTCTCGCAGCTGGAAAAACTCGCACCGTTTGGGCAGGAATGGCTTACGCCAGTTTATTTAGCCCGCAACGTTAGTTTGGCGAATTCGCGCGCAGTAGGAGCGGAGAAGAATCATTTTTCGTGCCAGCTCACCGATGGAAGCGCGCAAGTTTCTGCAATCATGTTTCACTGCACCGATATTGAAGCGCTCATGTCAACCGATAGTGTGGTGAATGCCGCATTCGAGGTGCAAATTGACGAATGGCGTGGTCGCAAGAGCGTAAAAGCCATGCTGCAGTCGCTTACGCCGGCACGAAGCTGTGCTGGCCTTGAGGCGTGTTGCGATCCAAACCACTTAACGTTTGTGGCAGACCTTTATGCCACGTCCGATGTCGAATTATGCAAAGACGTCGAGCACAGACCAGAAGATGTCGAAGCATACGAGGCATCTTTGGAACAGGCGCGTCAAACGTGGGAACAAGTTGCCGCAAAAGACCCCGAAGGGCTCAAAGATGCGCTGGTAAAAGCCTTGATTGGTGACAAACAGCTCCATCCTGCACAGCGCAAAATTCTTGACAAAATATCGCAAAACAAAAGCGTGCTGGGCATTATGGCAACAGGTCGCGGAAAGTCGCTCACGTTTCAAGTGAGTGCGGCACTTCGCGCTTTGACAACCCACAAAGCGTCGCTTTTCGTGTACCCGCTGCGAGCTCTCATTGCTGATCAGGCATTTCATTTGCGATGCGCGCTGAGTGCTTTCGGCATCTCCATTGAGGTCATCACCGGCGAAAGCTCCCCGGAAGAGCGCGCTCGTATTTTTGCTTCACTGGCGCAGGGTAGCTGCGACATCCTGCTTACAACGCCAGAGTTTTTGGCCTGGCATGCTGATGAGTTTGCGCAAAGTGGCGCTATTGATTTTGTCGTCGTTGACGAGGCTCACCATATTGGTATGGCGAAAGCTGGTCAGCGCAGTGCTTATGCACGTATCGGCGCTTCGCTTGCTAAATTAGGATCACCAGTAACGCTTGCGCTTACGGCAACTGCAGACGACGAAGTGGCTTCAGCAATCTGTCGCGAATTACCTATAGACGTGGCTATATATGACGAAGCGGATCGTCCTAATTTGCAAGTTGACGACAGGCGCGGTATGCGTAATCGCGATGACTATCTTGCAAACTTGATAGCGTCAGGCGAAAAAACGGTCATTTACGTCAACTCGCGTGAAGGTTCGGTTGCGCTTGCGAGACTGCTTCGTAAACGCGTTCCGCAGCTTGCACCTCTGATTGGTTTTTACAATGCGGGACTTTCGCGCGCTGAGCGCAATCGCGTAGAAAAGCTGTTCCGTCAAGACGCGTTGTCGGTGCTGGTTGCTACTTCAGCATTTGGCGAAGGCATTGATATTCCCAATATTCGCCATGTGGTTTTGTATCACTTGCCCTTTAACGAGATCGAATTCAATCAAATGAGCGGGCGAGCTGGTCGTGATGGCGAAGAGGCCATAATCCATTTGCTCTTTGGGAAAGATGATGGCGCAATTAACGATAAGATTTTGAGCGAAATGACGCCAAATCATGATTGCATGGCGCAAGTCTATCGTAAGTTGCGATCGATGCAGCGTGATGGTGACCAGGAGTTTTTTGCTATCGGAAATGCCGAGTTGGCTCAAGCAGCCTCAAATGAACTCTGTGTTGTTACGCCACAAGCAGCCGCCTGTGGTGTGGCGGTCTTTCGCGAGCTGGGTCTTATTGAAACGCACACGGTCTATGGCTCAGCTGGGGCGGTGCGTTCGGTGCACGTGATTGAGACTACATCGAAAGTTGAGCTGACCGACAGTGTGCGCTATCGTGAGGGGTTAAGCGAGCACGAGATTTTCTGCGCATTTAGAGACTGGGTTATGCGTTGCAATAAAGAACAATTGCGTATGCGTTTAACGCGTCCGATTTTGCCTGAGCAAAACATCGACGGGCTTCGTGGCACAGATGCATCCAGAGGATAACGAGGAAAGGGGCAGGTGTGACAGATCGAAAAAACGAGTCCACAAGTGGGCAGACGCCTGCAGAGCACAACAAAAAGCAAACATCGCAGACATGCTTAGGGCAACCTCATGTGATGCCGAAATCATTCGCGCCTGATGCAAGGGTAACCGAGCAGCGCGTTTTTACACCTGAGGAACGCTTTGCGGAGTTGCAGCGTTTAACCTCAACATATTTGTCGGAAGAAGACGAGGCGCTTTTGGCAAAAGCATTCACCTTCGCTTCCGAGGCACACGCCGGACAATGCAGAAAAAGCGGCGAACCGTTTATTGCTCATCCGGTTGAAGTAGCCATCATCTTGGCTGATTTGCGTATGGATGTCGAAACGCTTTGCGCGGCGCTTTTGCACGATACGGTTGAGGATACGAAAGTGACATCTGAGCAGGTTGCTGAAACATTCAATCCCCAGATTGCTCAGCTGGTTGATGGTGTGACCAAAATTACGCGAATTGAGGTTGAAAGCCTCACTGATGAGCAAGCTGCCACGATGCGCAAAATGTTTGTCGCCATGAGCAAAGATATACGCGTGGTCGTCATCAAACTTGCTGACCGATTGCATAACATGCGCACGCTTGGTGCATTGCGCGAAGATAGGCGCATTTTTAAGTCGCGCGAAACACTTGAGATTTATGCTCCTATTGCACATCGACTTGGCATCAACTCCATCAAATGGGAGTTGGAAGATTTGGCGTTTTATTACATGGAGCCAAACAAATTTAAGCAAGTCTCGCGCATGGTGACTGAAAGTCGTGCGAGCCGCGAAGATTATCTTGATCAAATTATTTCCATTCTTCACGAAGAGATGGATAAAGTTGGCATACAGGCTCAGATTATGGGCAGGCCAAAACATTTGTATTCCATCTATCAGAAAATGACGAAGAAAGGCAAAGGCTTTTCAGAGATATATGACTTGATTGCAGTGCGCGTGATCGTTAAAACGGTGCGCGATTGTTATTCGGCGCTTGGTGCGGTGCACACCCTTTGGCATCCTATGCCGGGCCGCTTCAAAGACTATATTGCCATGCCGAAATTCAACATGTATCAAAGCTTGCATACCACCGTTATAGGTCCGGCAGGGCGACCCCTTGAGGTGCAAATTCGTACCGAAGATATGCATCATCAAAGCGAATATGGCGTTGCTGCACACTGGCGCTACAAAGAAAAGGGTGGCAAAGGCTCGGGAGATGCGCTTGATCAGCAGCTTGCATGGCTTCGACAGATGGTTGACTGGCAGGATGAGTCGCAAGATTCGCGTGAGTTCTTAAAAGATCTAAAGGTTGACTTAGCGCCAACCGAGGTGTTCGTCTTTACGCCAAAAGGTGAGGTCATGAGCTTGCGTGCCGGTTCGACGCCAGTTGATTTTGCTTATGCTATCCACACCGAAGTAGGAAACCATTGTGTTGGGGCGAAGGTGAACGGCTCAATCGTGCCGCTGTCTTATGAACTACAGCTGGGAGATCGTGTTGAAGTGCTGACGCAAAAAAGTGCAAGCCCGTCACGCGACTGGCTCAATTTGGTCAAAACGCCTTCTGCGCGCAACAAGATTCGTTCATATTTTAGCAAGGTTAGCCGCGGCGATGACCTGCAAAATGGCCGCGATAAGCTCACGCGTGAAATGCGCAAACACGGCTTGGGTATTTCGAGCGCACAGTCTATGCGTGCATTGAAGTCGGTGGCTGATACACTTGGCTTTAATGATGCTGATGACATGTTGGTGCATATCGGCACCGGCAAAGAAAGCGCCACACACGTTGCGAACCGTTTGCTCAAGATTCTCGTCGACAAGGGCAATGAAGCCGAAGAGGGCTTATCAACGCTTGCTGGCGCAATGTCAACAGGCAAGCTGCCGCCGATGATCACGAGCGTGAAGCATCCCAAAAAGCATGAAGCGCATACGTCAAACGGTGTTGTGGTTAAAGGTATTGACGATGTTTTGGTTCGCCTTTCTCGCTGTTGTAATCCCGTTCCGGGTGATGAGATCTTGGGCTTTGTAACACGAGGGCGTGGTGTTTCAGTGCATCGGGCTGACTGTCCCAACGCAAAAGACCTCATGCAGTCACCAGAGCGCATTATCGAAGTGTCGTGGGAGCGAGATATGCCCAAAAACACTTCATTTAAGGTTGAAGTGTTTATTGATGCGCTTGATCGCATGGGGTTGCTTCGCGACATTGTTGTGGTGTTATCCGAGATGGGCGCTAACGTGCTTTCGTCATCTACCACGTCGCATCGCGATGGCATGGTTGAGATGCGTTTCTTATTCCAGGTTTCAGACGTTTCAATTATTGAGACAATCATTAAAAAACTCAGCACTGTTGAGGGCGTTTTTGATGCGCGCCGCATGGTGCCGAATAAATAGCGAAAAGGAGCAAAGATGGCACATGCATATACCATTGAGGGTGCTTGCGTTGATATTGAAGTAGTTGTTTTGGGAATGCTTGAGAATAACGACTACATCATTTCAGACGGTCAGACCACTATGGTGGTGGACCCTACGTGCGATGCAGAGGCTATTGTAGCTGCAGCAGGCGAGCGCTCAATTGATGCTATTGTGCTTACTCATGCGCATTTTGATCACTGCGGGGCAGCTTGTGAGCTGCGCAAACTCACAAATGCTCCCGTGATTGCTTCGGCCATTGACGCCAAAATAATCAGCCGCGAACAACCTATACCTGCTGATGGGCGCTATTTTGAACCGTGCGAGGTGGACGTGCGTGTTGAGGATGGGGATGTGATTGAAATTGGCACGATGCCTTGGAAAGTGCTGGTCACTCCCGGTCATAGCTTGGGAAGCATGTGTTTGTTTTTAGCTCCACAATTTGGCAATCATAGCGACGGGGTGCCAGTGCTGATTTCAGGCGATACGCTCTTTGAGGGAACTATTGGTCGTACTGATTTTTCAGGTGGCAGTATGGAAGACATGCGCAAATCCTTGAAGCATTTAGCGGTGCTTCCCGATGAAACGCTGGTGCTTCCAGGACATGGCAACCCAACAACTATCAAAGCTGAACGCAGACGCGTTTTTGCGGCATATGCGCAAGCATAAGCGGCTTCTTGTGACCTTATAACTTAGCAATTGTGTAACCTTTTATATGACGCGTCTTATCCTTGCGGGTTTACGCTACACTATTGAATCACCGCAATGTTAAAGCGTGTGGAAGGATGCATGTGACTATTGAGTGGGCTACCTTTGTTGCTCAGCTTATGTCTAACCCCGTGTTGGTTGTGGTGACGCTACTTAATATTGGTGTCATCATTGTAAATGGTGCAACGGATGCGCCAAACGCTATTGCAACGGTGGTTTCAACGCGCGCTATGCGCCCACGAGCAGCAATTATTATGGCTGCAATCTGCAATTTTGTCGGCTTGTTTGTGGTGTCTTTATTTACCGCAGCGGTTGCTGCAACCATCTTTAATATGGTTGATTTTGGCGGCAATTCCGAGCATGCTTTAGTCGCGCTTATGGCTGCTATGGTTGCTATAATTGTGTGGGGCGCTTCTGCTTGGTATTTTGGTATTCCTACATCACAAAGCCATTCGCTTATTGCTGGTTTAACAGGTGCCGCCATAGCATTGCAAGGTGGTTTTGGAGCCATTAACGGCGCCGAATGGGTTAAAGTAATCTATGGTATTTTGCTCTCAACGCTTCTCGGTTTTCTGCTGGGTTGGATCAATTCCAAAGCCATTGTTGGTCTTTTCCGTGACACGGATCGTCATCGGAGCGCAAAGGCGTTTCGCCGCGCTCAAATTCTTTCAGGTGCAGGCGTTGCTTTCATGCACGGCGCACAAGACGGTCAGAAATTCATGAGTATTTTCGTGCTGGCTATTACGCTTGCTACCGGTGTTGGGCAGGCTGACCAGATGGTGCTACCGATCTGGTTGATGTTGCTTTGCGCACTCAATATGGGCATTGGCACGGCGGCTGGCGGTGAGCGCATTATTAAAAGCGTGGGCATGGACATGGTTAAGCTGGAACCATTTCAAGGCTTTGCCGCTTCGCTCGCAACATTTTTCTGTCTCATGCTTTCAACATTTGCAGGCTTGCCAGTTTCGACAACTCACACCAACACCACTGCTATCATGGGTGTAGGTGCTGCAAAGCGTAAAAGCGCTGTAAAGTGGAGTATTGCAATTGATATGGTCAAGACGTGGGTGCTCACCTTCCCGGGCTGCGGTCTTTTAGGGTTTGCATTTGCGCACCTATTCTTGATGGTGATATAGGCGCACAAAGGGAATTACCTTTTGTAGATCTGGTACAAAGGAGCTCAGATGGGCAAGAAAAATCGGTTCGACTACTTTGATGCTTTCGAAAAGCAGACGGAGTTGGCCGTGCAAGAGGCGCAAATTCTCATTGAGGCCATTGAAGGATTCACCAACGCGCAAGGGCTTGTCTCGGTTATGGAGCGTGCGCATGAAATCGAGCACCAAGGTGATGAAATTACGCATGCGGTATTCAAAGCGGTTGCTACAGACTTTATGACACCTGTTGAGCGTGAAGACATTATCGAGCTTGTCTACACGCTTGATACCATTCTTGACTATATCGAAGACGTTATTCAACGCTTTTATATTTATGATGTGCATCTTATTTATCCAGGTGCACACGATTTCGCCTGCCTTATTAAACAAAGTTGCGAAGCGCTTGATAGGGCGATGGAGGACTTTAGAAACTTCAAGAAATCAAAGACTTTCAAGCAGCGCATTATTGACGTGAACACCTATGAGGAAGAGGGCGACCAGCTCTTTATGCGCGTAATTCGTCGCCTCCATACTGACGATCGCGAAAATACTTTGCGCGTGTTGGTGTGGTCGCAGATTTTTGAGCGCATGGAGCGCTGCTGTGACGCATGTGAACATGCTGCTGATACCATGAATAACATTCTTTTGAAGAACGTCTAAGCTCTTCTCTAAAAGTCATAGGGGTTGTCGCTTGGCTCGAAAGGATCCTTTTCGGGCTTCTGCTCCTGCGTCTTTCCAAAGATTTGATGCAACTCTTCGCGACTGACAACAATTCTATCTGAAGGGTCAGCAACCGCTTGGCTCGTTTGTACCTCAGATGCCTCCAAGGAAGTCGTGTTTGCTTTGTTCTGTGAGGTAGTATCTGCATTGCCTGTTGAAGTTATTTGACCAACGCGAGCGATTTTTCCTGTGTGGGCTATGTTGCCGGTACGACTTAAAGACCCCGTTTGACTTGGTGAAGTTTCAGTTTGTGCTGTGACTTGTTGTCCATGAAGGCGTTTCCAAAAACGCGCAAGCTTTTCGTAATGGTGACGTTCTTTGTCGCGCTGGACTTTACCTTTTGGCGGTTTCATACGCTTGGCAACCGATTTGACCGGCTTGGTGATGACATTTGAGTAATCGTGTGGCGGACGTGTTTTGAAGCCAAAGAACAGCGATGCATAGCGTATTCCAAGCACAAGCACCACACAAGTAGGAGCGGCATAGTCGCTCAAAATATGGTTTTGCCTCATGAGCGCAAAGACTAAACTGCCCAAAAGAGCAGCCGACCCGTAAAGCGGACCTGCCTGAAACGCTTCGGGTTCGCGATTCATGCAAATATCGCGACAAATACCGCCGCCAACAGCAGTAATAGTTCCAAGGATGGTTGCCGGAATAATATCTAGTCCCGCTGACATTGATTTACCAACGCTAACGATGGCCCACAGAGCTACTGATAGGTTGTCGAGCAAATCAACAATAGGATCAAGATAGGTAGTTAGTTTGCCGAAATAGAAAACGACTACACCTGCAATAACGCACGCAAGAATGAGCGAAGGCTTTTGGAACGCGTAAATGCCATATTGCTGTAGTAGGATATCGCGAATAATGCCGCCAGCTAGACCGGTAACAATAGCAATGCATGCCACGCCAAACAGATCATAGCGTGCGCGAACAGCAGACATTGCGCCTGATAAGCCACCGGTAAGCGATGCGGCAAGCTCAAGCCAAAACGGTATAGTCAGAACAACTTCTAGCATGTATTTCTAAGCTTCTAGGTTTTGTACGTCAACAACAACAGCCACGGTGGGCTCACCAGAAAAATCTAAATCATGAGTGAGACTGCGCGCGGCTTCGACAGTAAAGTCATTTCGGTCAAACACGGACAGCGCTTGCCTGGCGCTAGATAATGCCTGATGATAGATATCCCAAAAACCATCGTTGCGAATATCATCGGTGAACGGGTTTTTCCATGCACTGTGATTGCGGTTATCAAAGATGCTCTCGTGAAGCTCAATCGGGCGATGACTCATTGACTGGAAGAATGAATAGGGGCGCAATGTGCGCTCAAGTGAGCCAACAAGTGCTCGTTTGATTCCGGATGGAGAATAAAATGCGCGCTGCACCAGGCGAAAGTCGCGAACGGAGCGTTCGAACAGATCTTGAGGAATGGTGATGCCATAGACCACCATCGCCACATAGGCATACATCTTTGAGATGATTCGCAAAACCTCATCACTTGCTTTAAGGATAGAGGTGGCCGGGTTGAATTCGCTAATGGTTTGCTGGCGCTTACTAAATAAAACCAGTTCGTCTAATTCGCTTTCTATTACCGCGTGCACTTCTGAAGCATGCGTTCGATCGAGGTCTGGCTCTCCTGCGTCGCACAAAGCATATTCGTTATAGTAAACAAAGGGATGCATGGAACTATCGAGCAGGTAGTGGCATAAAAAGCCGAGCGCATATGCGCGCCCAACAGGCTTTTCGGTTTCGGAAAGTATAGACAAAGACGACTTAAATGCAGCAAGCACTTCATTTGGATTCTCGTGATGAAGCCGAGAGCCAAGCTTGCTATATTTCGCTAAAGAGGGACTGACAGCACAGTAGAAAAGAGGGTCTGGTCCTTGATTTCCCAATAAGAAGGCATCGGCCTCGTTTTTTGAGCTGCCAATGGTTTTGTAAAGTGAGTCATAGACGTCTCGTCCAAAAAAATCATGTGTGATGATTGCTGGCATTGTTTGCTCCGTTTCCGCAGTATACAAGCAACGTGTTTACTCAATCATATACAATGAGCAAGGCTTTGTTTAGTAACTGAACCGCTCCGAAATGAAAACAACAGAAAGGCAAGGTTGTCATGCCAGGTCTTCTTGGAAAAAAGCTGACCCGCCAAGAGCGTAGTTGGATTATGTATGACGTAGGAAACTCAGCGTTTGTATTGCTGTCAACCGCGCTTATCCCGGTATATTTTGCTTCATTGGTTGAAGAGGGATCCACTGTTGTGGTTGCTTGGGGCTACGCTGAAACAATCGCATCGTTAATCTTGGCGCTTTTGATGCCCTTTTTGGGTAGCTTGGCTGACCTTCAAGGAAACAAAAAGAAGTTCTTTGTTGGAACGGTCGGAACAGGAGCTGTCGCTTGCGCCGCGCTTGGCATCCCAGCGCAGGCATTGCCATTTTTGGTGGTGTATGTGGTGGCTGCTATCATGCTCAATGGTTCGATGGTCTTTTATGATGCTTTCTTAGTGGACGCCACCACTGAAGAAAATTATGACGAAGTATCGTCGCTTGGGTATGCATATGGCTATATTGGCTCCTGCATTCCATTTATCATTTCGCTCGTTATCGTTTTGTTTGGTTCATCGTTTGGCATTGACATGGCGCTCGGTATGAAATTAGCGTTTTTGATTACGGCGCTGTGGTGGATAGGGTTTAGCATTCCGCTCATTCGCAATGTGCATCAAAGCCACTTTAAGCCGGCGCATACCCATGTGATCAAGCAAACTTTTGCCGGACTTGGTCGCACGATGAAAAAGATCATTAAAGACAAGCGCCTCCGTCTTTTTATGCTGGCATTTTTCTTCTATATCGATGGTGTGCATACCATAATCAAGATGTCTACAAGTTACGGAACCGATTTGGGTATTGACGCCACACAGTTGGTGTTGGCACTTTTGGTAACGCAGTTCGTGGCGTTCCCTTCGGCTATTGCTTATGGCAGGTTGGCTAACAAGTTTGGCACTAAGCGCATGCTTCTTGTTGGCGTCTTTGCATATTTCTGTATTACCGGATTTGCTGCATTTTTCTTGCGGACTGCGCTGGAGTTTTGGATTCTCGCAATTTGCGTAGGGATGTTCCAAGGTGGCATCCAGGCGCTTTCGCGTTCTGAATTCGGCAAGCTGATACCGAAAGAAAATGCTAACGAATACTATGGCTTTTTTGATATTTTTGGTAAATACGCTGCGGTAATGGGAACGTTTTTGGTGAGCCTATTCACTCAGATCACCGGCAATGCTTCGGTTGGTGTGATGTCTATTGCGGTGCTTTTCGTGCTGGGCTTTATTTTGTTGGCACGCATGCCTGAGCAATAAAAAGCAGCTGCCATACACCGTCATCTGATGGCGTTCCCCGTGAAAAGTGTGTTACGAGTGCGTTTGAAATGTGAGTTTGTAGCCTGAATTTGTTATAGTGACTTGCAATTGTGTACGCACGCGATAAGAAAGAACACCATGTCGTTAATTGTAGCGAAATTTGGGGGCACTTCAGTTGCGTCGCCTGAGCGCATTCAGATGGTAGCCAAAAAACTCATCGCCAAAAAACAAGCTGGTCATGATGTGGTTGCCGTTGTGTCTGCTATGGGCAAAACAACTGATGAATTGGTAGGGTTAGCCGCCTCGCTGACCGATAATCCTCCCGCACGAGAAATGGATCGTTTGTTGTCAACCGGCGAGCAAGTGTCCATGACATTGCTTGCAATGGCCATTGAGGCTCGTGGCTATAAGGCTATGAGCTTTACGGGTCGTCAGGCTGGTATTGAAACTGACGGCACTCACAACAAAGCGAAGATTGTTAAGGTGCACAACGAGCGCATTATGGAGGCGCTGGAAAAGGGCATCATTCCCGTCGTGGCAGGCTTTCAGGGAATTGACGCAAACGGAGATATCACTACGCTGGGACGTGGCGGCTCTGACACAACAGCAGTAGCTGTTGCTTGGGGTATTGATGCTGATGTATGCGAAATTTACTCGGATGTAGATGGCGTATATTCGGCTGATCCACGTATTTGTCCGCGTGCTCGTAAGCTTGATCAGGTCTCATACGAAGATATGCTTGAGCTTTCAGGTGCTGGTGCTGGTGTTTTGCAAATGCGTGCTGTCGAATTCGCACGCAAATGGAATGTTGTTATTCATTCACGCTCGGCATTCTCTGATGCTGAGGGAACGTATATCAAAGAGGAGTTGGATATGGAAGAAGCGGTCATCACCGGTATTGCGCACGACACTTCCGAAATTAAGTTCACCATCCGCGGTGTTCCGGACACAATGGGTGTTGCTGCAAAGGTGTTTGGTGCACTTGCTGGCAATAACGTAAATGTTGACATGATCATTCAAAACATCTCCGAAGATGGTATTACCGACATTTCGTTTACCTGCCCAGGTGCTGATAAAAAACGCGCATGCGAAACGCTTGACCGCATCTTAAGTGATATTAATGCCAACGAATATGTAGTTGACGAAGACATCGCAAAGGTTAGCCTGGTGGGCACGGGAATGAAGTCTTCGCCAGGTGTCGCTGCTAAAGCGTTCCAGGTCTTGGGTGAGAATCAGATCAACATTTTGGTTATTTCAACTTCGCCAATTCGCTTGTCGGTTGTGGTTGATGGTGCTCAGGCAGCTGCTGCCGTGCGTTGTCTGCATAAAGCATTTGATCTTGATTCAGAGAGCGTATTTGAAGAAACGCAGCTTTCAGCCGAAGAAATTGCTGCAAAGATGAACAAGGGACGTTAGTAAGAGAGGAGCCCTTTATGGCCTGGACGAAAGAAATGCCCGCACGCCCGGTAGTTGCTGTGGCTGGAGCTACAGGCGCGGTTGGAGCTGAGTTTTTGCAGGTACTGCATGATCTTGATTTCCCTGCATCAGAGGTGCGCGCGCTTGCAAGTGCTCGAAGCGCAGGCAAAAAGCTGCCGTTTTTAGGCTGCGGAGACGTTGCTGCTGGTGAGCTTGAAGTGCAAGAAATGACTCCTGAGTCGTTTGAGGGAGTTGACATTGCGCTTTTCTCTGCAGGTGCAAGCGTTTCTAAAGAAATGCGCGATGCGGTTGTGGCTGCTGGTGCTGTCATGATTGATAACTCCAGTGCTTTTCGCATGGATGAAGACGTCCCGCTGGTGGTGCCTGAAGTAAACCCGCAAGATATCAGCTGGCATAATGGTGTAATTGCTAATCCGAACTGCTCTACTATTCAGATGGTAGTTGCCTTAAAGCCCCTTTATAATATTGCGCCTATTGAGCGCGTGGTGGTTTCAACATATCAGGCAGCATCAGGTGCTGGTGCTCCTGCTATGGCTGAGCTGTTTGATCAAACGCGAGAGTATTTGGATGGCACCCCCGAAGACGAACTGACGGTATCGGCATTCCAGCACAGAATTGCCTTTAACTGCATTCCGCATATTGATAAGTTCTTAGAGGATGATTCCACTAAAGAAGAGTGGAAGATGGTTGTTGAGACCAAAAAGATCATGGGTGATGACAACATCAAAGTTGCCGCCACCTGTGTTCGCGTGCCGGTCTTGCGCTGCCATGGTGAATCGCTCAATGTTGAATTTGTAGCACCTGTGTCTGTTGATGCAGCGCGAGCGGCTCTTGAGCAAGCACCAGGTGTGGTAATGCTTGATGAGGTGGGCGAAAACGTGTATCCCATGCCAGGTCTTTTGGCGGGAACTGATGAAACGTATGTTGGTCGACTGCGCAAAGATCCGACCGTTGATAATGGTTTGGCTTTCTGGATTGTTGCTGATCAAATCCGCAAAGGTGCGGCCTTAAACGCTGTGCAAATTGCTCAGTTGCTCTTGCCGTAACTCTTCCTTGGGATTGTTTGTGCGGCATGACTGTGCAACACGATAAACACTTCGACGCACCTTCTTCAAAAGCGCTTAAGCCACAGAAGAAGGTGCGTCTTGACGATTTGCTTGTTGATCAGGGCTATTTTGTTAATAGAGATGCAGTACTTCGATCGGTGTTAGCTCGCGAAGTTCGCGTGGATGATGTGTACGTAAGTAGTGCAGCGTTGAAAGTGCGCCCTGATGCGGACATTTTTGTTCGCGGTGGCAAGCGTTTTGTTTCGCGTGGGGGTCATAAGCTACAGGGTGCGCTTAATGCATTTGGGCAGTCCGTTGAAGGATTGAAATGCATTGATATTGGCTCATCAACCGGTGGATTTACTGACTGCTTGCTTCAGGCTGGTGCTGCAAGTGTGACGTGTGTTGATGTCAACTATGGGCAACTTGCTTGGCAGCTTCGTCAAGATGATCGCGTGAGCATTTTTGAGCGAACGAATATTAAGCTTGCAGATCCGGATGCTTTAGGCGCACCTTTTGATGTGCTCGTTGCTGATCTGAGCTTTATTGGGCTTGCGTCACTGGCGCCGGTTTTTGCACAGCTATCAGCACCGGGAAGTGTTTTCATTGGTCTAGTGAAGCCCCAGTTTGAGTCTCAGGCCGGCGAGACTGAACGAGGTGTTGTGCGCGATGAAGCCGTTCGTGAGCGTACAGTTGAAGAGGTATGCGCTGCATTGGCTGCAGAGGGTTTTCGTGTTTGTGGCACCGAAAAAGCGCGAGAGGACGCGCGCGATGGGGTGGTTCGTTCCTCAATCGTAGGACCAGCTGGCAATGTGGAGTTTTTAGTGCGCGCTGAGTTTGTGGGATAATCGCCACCAAGTTTTAGTTTGCCATGGTCTGATTTGATGTCAGTCATTTGGTTTCCTCGTGAACTGTTTCATAAATCTTTCGCGAAAATGAGTGCTTATAGGAATCATTTGCTAAGATGTGACCCTATGACGCGCGATGGAAACAGAAAACGAAGGTGGTACACCACGATGCTTGCAATTATCCTTGCAGTTGCCATTGTGGGAAGCATTGTTGTGGCTGGAACCAACTTTGCCATTATTCAGCAAACTAAAGATGACATTGTTGCTCCAGAGCAAGCAGCTTCTTATGATGGTGACGCCATTGTGGTTTTAGGTGCGTCGGTGTTTGCTGATGGCACGCCTTCTCGCATTTTGCAGGATCGTCTTGATGACGGAATTGATCTCTATTTTGCTGGTGCGGCTCCTAAAATCATTATGAGCGGGGACAATTCGACCGTTGCATACAATGAAGTCAAAGCCATGAAGGACTACGCTATTTCGCGCGGTGTGCCCTCCGAAGACGTATTCTGTGATCATGCTGGGTTTTCTACCTATGAAAGCATGTATCGGGCAAAACATGTATTTGGTGCTGAGCGCATTATCGTGGCCACGCAAACTTACCATTTATATCGTGCGCTTTTTGCAGCCCATGGTTTAGGGCTTGAAGCAATTGGCGTGCCCAGTGATTATCGAGATTACGAAAACCAACCGTTTTATGATATTCGCGAAATTCCCGCACGAACCAAAGACTTTTTTAAGGTGCTCCTAGAAGTGCCATCAACGTTTGTGGGCGAGCCTATTTCTTTAGAGCAGTCAGGCGATATTACAGAGGGCGAACAGGAAATCCAAGAAGTCCAAGACGAACAAAATTAATCTTGCAATTCTGCGGGATCGAACGAATCAATAAGATCTAACAGCTCTTGTTTTTTATGAATGCCAAGCTTGGCATAAATGCGTTTTGAATGGGTGCGTATGGTGTTTTCTGACACCACTAATTCCTCAGCAATACGGGAAACGGTGTTGCCGCGCGCAATAAGCTCCATAACTTCGGTTTCTCGCGCGCTGAGTCGGTAATGACGCTGCACAAGAGCGGCTTGTTTTGACATGCGGTCTTGATAGATGACAGCCGCATCTCCGTTTTTGTGGCGTTTGGTTTCGCGATCTTTATCATATTCAGGTTTTGGCGAAAGCGCTACCAACTCAATGCTGGCAGCTCGCTCGCCAAGCGGGTTATCGCTAGTCGGCGACCAGCTGTTTTGCGAAAAGATGCGCTTGAAACCACCTTGGCCAACAAAATACATAAGCCCCAACAAATACATTGCCACTAAAGCGACAACCGCAAGCGGTGCAATTCCGGTGACGCGAATGGTTTCAGCTAAGGTGCCACCTAAAAAACCAATATCGTGCAACACATAGACAATGCAGCCAAAGAATCCGTAGATGAACACCGGGTTAATACCGCGATTGCGCGAGGCTTGTGCGCACTGAATCATCATCACCATAATGGCTACACTATAAACAGCATAGAGCACCGCTGCGAGCCAACGCTCATATTCGCTCGGCAAAAAGGGAAGGAGCATAAACGATGTAATGACGAAGGGGAAAAAGGTTCGAAAAGCGCTGACAACAGTCATATGGAGGTCTTTTCGCCGCCATACAAACAAAAGTACTAAGGCTGCAAGCAGTGTTGCGCCCATTGAAAGCGCATTAACAAGTGAGCCAACTGAAGGGTTGCCGATGGCAAGTGCGCGCATGATGCCCGTACAAAAACCGAGCGATCCAACGCAAAGGGCGCTTCGCCAGTAGTCTTTAATAACGCGTCGATACACTTGTGGATGCTCTCGTGGAACGTCTTCGAACATGGGCTGGTTGAAGTTAATGGTGCGACTTTTTAAGACAATCGCGAGGGCAAAGAGGGGCAAGAAAACCAAGGGAATTAAAAAGGCTGTAACGGCAACGGGAATCAGGTAGAGCGAGAAGTAAAAAATTGCACCATATACCGTGCCTCGTATCAGATTGTGGTCACCAGTTTCGGAAGACATCGAGGCGAAAAGACGTTGCCAAAGCATGTAGAAACCAGCCGAACCCAAACCAAGTAAAGCTCCGCCAAGAATTACTAATAACAATGCAAACTCGTGCACATAAATTGCGCTGATGAGCGCACACCAACCCAACAGATAAGGTGCCGTGGTAAGTTGTACCAAAAACGCGCGTGTTGCCCGTGGGAAGAAGTAGGAGCCGAGCATGCTTGCAAAAAAGCTCGCGGAAAAGACAAGCGATTGCGAAAGAAAGAACCAGAAAACAATTTGTGAGGTTTGAAATACGAGGGGCAGAAAGGGAAATACGCTACCCCATACACTCGCAGCATTGATAGCGAGAAAAAGACCATAGCCCAAAGAAGCGACGTTTGGCTTAAGCATGCTCCAAATTGGTGAGCTCAGGACAGTAGCGTGATCCTGAGGACGCTGGCTTTGCACATTTCCTCCCCGAACTGCGTGCGTGTAGTGGTTACTATTGTAGAACAACACCTGTATAATTGCTTGAAGCGAAAATGGCTCTGACCAGGCAAATTTAAAATTTCAAATACGTTATGTGACACGGATTGCTAACAATAGAGATACTGTTTAGTGCAAGCAAGCCCGCAAAGCAACGTATCTTTGTTTGCGAAGTGCACACGTTAAGTTGTTGGGGGTTTGTAAGTGAGGCAAGCGTACAAAATGGAGAGGGTGCGCTTGTGTGGTTTAACCAAAGAGGAGGGGGAACGCAATGTCAAATGCATTGAGTCGCCGCACATTCGTGCAGGGATCCGCCTTAGCCGGACTGAGCGCAGCTGCTTTGGGAAGTGGCGCTTTGTTTGGCTGCTCGTCACAGACAGAAGATCTTGCTGAGACGGGTACGGGCGAGAGCACGCCTGCAGCTCCGGTTGAGGAGAAAATCGTTTGGAACCACTGTGCAATCAATTGCCCGGGTCGTTGCGCATTGAAGCTGCATGTGGTTGATGACGAAATCGTTCGCGTTGAAACTTATGCAACTGACACTGATGACATGGACGACGTGCAGCCGCGCGCATGCTTGCGTGGTCGCGCATATCGCGCATGGGTCAACCATCCCGATCGCATTAACTATCCTATGAAGCGTGCAGAAGGCACCAAGCGTGGCGATGGTAAATACGAGCAGATTTCTTGGGATGAAGCTATTGAGATCATCGCAAAGAACTACCAAGAGGTTATTGATAACTATGGCCCAGAAGCAGTGTATATGAACTATTGCACCGGCAATTATGGTGTAACTGCTCGTCCGTGGTTTAGGTTGCTCAATTCACTTGGTAATGGCTATCTTGCATTCTATGGCAACTATAGCTTGGCACAGCTTATGTGGATTACGCCTTACATGTTTGGCGCAACGGTTGGCGCTGGCTCTTCGCTGAATGCTGCTAAAGATTCTGACTTGATCTTAATGTTTGGCACGAGTCCGGTTGAGACCCGTCAGGGTGGCGCTGTTTCGCATCATGACTATGTAGCAATGCGCGAAGCCACCAAGGGCAAGATCTATGTTATTGATCCGCGCTTCAACGACTCGGTTGCTGGACGCTCGGACGAGTGGTTGCCCATCAATCCTGGTACTGACGCTGCGCTCGTTTCTGCAATTGCGCATGAACTTATCGCAAATGACCAGGTTGATAAAGAGTTCTTGGATACGTATTGCGTTGGTTTTGATGAAGACACGATGCCTGAGTCAGCTCAAGGTCAAAACAAGTCTTACAAAGACTACATTATGGGCACCGGCTATGACATGGTTGAAAAGACTCCTGAGTGGGCTGCTCCTATCACCGGTATTGCTGCTGATAAGATTCGCAGCTTGGCTGATGAGATTGCTAACGCCAAGGCAATGTTTGTTGACCAAGGTTGGGGACCGCAGCGTCGCAGCAACGGCGAGCTGAATGGTATTTCAATCTGCATGCTTCCGATTCTTACGGGCAACATTGGTCTTCCGGGCACCAGCAATGGTCTTCGCGAAGGTTCTTACTCACTTTCTATCCCCAGCATGCCTGATGGAGAGAATCCTGTTAAGGCAAAGATTTCAGTATTCTCTATGGTTGATGCTATTGACCGCGGTCACGAGATGACCGAAAAGGCCGACGGCGTCACCGGTGTAGAGCAGCTGCCTTGCGACATCAAGTTCGTTATCAACTACGCTGGCAACTGCATCACCAACCAAAACTCTGACATCAACTGGGTACATGACGTTATGTCTGATGAGTCAAAGTGCCAGTTCGTATTGGGCTCTGACATCCTCATGACTGACTCGCTGAAGTATTCTGACGTCATTTTGCCTGACCTGTTCCGCTTAGAGCAACCCTCCATGATTGCAACCGGCGGTGACCACGGTTATATGTTCGCTGGCTCTGAGCCGTATGCTCCGAAGTTCGAGCGCAAGAGCGCCTATGATGCCGCCGCTCTTATTGCTGCTGCATTGGGCAAAGAGGAAGCCTTTACCGAAGGCAAGACGCAGGTTGATTGGCAAAAGGAGTGCTACGAGAAAGCACGCGAAAAGGATGCTGATCTGCCAACTTATGACGAGTTTGTCGAGATGGGCGTTTACACGCGCAAAAACCCCAAGGGCACCGTCGTTGTAATGGACAAATTCCGCGAGGATCCGGTTGCAAATCCGCTGGAGACGCCATCTGGAAAGATCGAAATCTATTCTGAGAAGCTGGCTGACTACATTGCAGCTCATGACTTCCTAGAGGATGACTTTGTGGCTCCTATCCCGGTATATGCTCCTGAATGGTATGGCGTTGAGACCACAACTGAGGAATATCCTTTGCAGCTATCTGGTTTCCACTATCGTGGTCGTCTGCATTCTTCATGGGGTGGCATTGAGATCCTCAAAGAACTCAATCCGCAAGAAGCTTGGATTAATCCGACCGACGCTGAGCCTCGTGGCATTAAGCAAGGTGACTTGGTTCGCGTGAAGAATCAATTTGGCGAAATAGAGCTGCTTGCTAAGGTAACGCCGCGCGTTATTCCTGGTACGGTGGCTACCGCACAAGGTGCATGGCATGATGCTGACATGAATGGTGATCGCGTTGACAAGGGTGGCTGCATTAACACGCTGACCACGCATCGCCCGTCTCCGTTTGCTAAAGGCAACCCTCAGCACACCAACATCTGCCAGGTAACCAAAGCTTAAGCTGCGAGTATCAGAAAGGGTGATAGAAAATGGCACAACTTGCATTTTACTTTGATGGAACTCGCTGCACTGGCTGCAAAACATGCGTGTTCGCTTGCAAAGATAAAAACAATTTAGATACCGGTATTGCATATCGTAAAGTATTTGAATACACCGGTGGCGAAACGGTCAAAGACGATACCGGCTGCTGCACCACTTCATGCTTTAGCTACTACACATCAGTGAGCTGCAATCACTGTGACAAGCCCATTTGTATGGCAAATTGTCCGCAAGGCGCCATCTCAAAGGATGACGAGACTGGTCTTATGTCAGTTGATGAAGAGCTCTGCATTGGGTGTGGAACGTGCGTGCAGTCATGTCCTTACGGTGCTCCGAAAGTTAACGCTGAGACTAAAAAAGCCGTGCGCTGTGATGGCTGTGCTGATCTCGTTGCTGCAGGCGAGAAACCAGCTTGCGTGATGGCTTGCCCGGCTCGTGCATTGAAGTTTGGCGACGTTGATCAAATGAGTGCTCTTGGAGAGCGTGGCAACGTGGCTCCGCTTCCTGATCCAGCAGAGACTGAGCCGAACTACTTTATGACGGCTACAGCAGACTCCAAGAAATTTGGTTCTACTGATGGGGAAATTGCTAATCCACTTGAAGTAGAATAAGCAATAGCATGATTGCTTTTTAGCTGGAATAGCGGGGTGCGTAAATATGAGCGTGCCCCGCTCTTTTTACCAGTAACATTGCCGCTGGGAACTAGGAGGGGGGTGAGCAGTTGTGCCGCAGTATGCATTTCACTTGGATATGTCGCGCTGTACGGGATGCAAAACGTGTGTTGTGGCCTGCAAGGATGCAAACGACTTAGATGTTGGTGTTGCATTTCGCAAAGTGTATGAAGTGGTAGGAGGCGCAACGACAAAAGATGAGACGGGATGTGTAAGCACCGATTGTTTTGTCTATTATATGTCGTTGAGCTGCAATCATTGTACTGATCCGGTATGCGTGGAAGTTTGCCCCACTCAAGCCATGCATAAAAACGTTGACACTGGTCTGGTAAGTGTTGATGTCGAAAAGTGCATCGGGTGTGGCTATTGTCATTTATCTTGTCCCTATAGCGCACCTAAGGTTGATCCGAAAAAGGGACACTCGGTAAAGTGCGATGGATGTGCGCAACAGGTAGCTGCAGGCGAAAGCCCGGTTTGTGTTCTGGCATGCCCTTCACGGGCGCTGAGCTTTGGGACGCTTGAGCAGATGCGCCAAAAAGGCGAAGTGATTGACGTGGCGCCATTGCCACCCGCAAGCCAAACGCTTCCAAGTCTGTTTTTAACGCCGTGTTTAGATGCTCAACCAAGCGGGTCTGACCAGGTCAGTATTGGAAACATTGCCGAAGTGCAATGATTGCATGAAAGATGTAAGTTTGCTTCAGCTTAAAAGCAACGGGCTTTTGAGGAGTTTTAGATATGATCAACGTAGAAATGTGTGCGCAAATTTCGCTGGTGGGAGACATGCTGGCGCCGTTTTTCCTTCAAGATCCGCGCACAGGTACTGCGCAGGCTTCTTTTGATGCGTTGGCGGCGCTGGATGTGCAAGCCGCAGCTTCAGAGTGGCCTTTTGTTGAGCAGTCCCTCGCGCAAACTGATCTTGCAAACATGCAGGCATGCCTTGTGCCTCATGATGATACGGCGGGCGTGAGTGCGGCTGTTATTTCTGATGATATGATGTGGGAATATCGCAGGCTCTTTGTAGGACCCGGTAAAAAACCAGCGCCACCTTGGGGTTCGGTGTATACCGATCATGAATGTGTGGTATTTGGCGAAACTACGTTGGCGCTTCGGGCATGGATGCGCTCGCACGGTATTGAGCGTATAAGTGATGAGCGCTCGCCAGAGGATCACATTGGTTTGATGCTTGCTCTTTTGTCGACGCTGGCCACCCAAAGGCCTGATTTGGTTGAATCGTATCTGCAAGACCACTTGCTTACCTGGTCATCTCACTTTCTAGAAGAGCTCGAACAGGCGGCTGAGTATCCCTTTTATATATCGCTTGCGCATCTTACGAGGGCCACCTTAGAGGGTATGCAGGCTGAACTCGGGATTGATGTTGTGTATCCCAAATACTATCGATAGATAGGATGCTGATCGTGATTTCGGGATTCGAGACAGCTCTTGGTGAAATCACGCTTGTGTTGTTTACTACGCTTGCGCCAACTGGTGCGTTAGCGGTGCTGATTATGGGGCTACCCATCATAGTCGGAAAGGCAACCGAGCATGAAATTGCGCGCATAAATAAATATCTTTGCATTCCACTTATCGTTTCGATGGTGGGGCTCATTGCATCTGCAACGCACCTTGGCAATCCCGCGAACGCGCTTTATGTTTTTTCTTCGCTTGGCACCTCTCCTTTGTCGAATGAGGTTTTGCTGCAGTGGTCTTTTTGGCATTTACGGGACTGTATTGGTTGTATTCATTTAGCGAAAAACCCAATCGGCTCCTTTTGCGCGTTTGGTATATAGCCATCGCCCTGTCAGCAATGGTATTTATTCTTTCAGTTGGCTTTGCGTACTCTTCGCGAACGATTCTTTCATGGAACATGTGGCAAGCGCCCGTAGCGGTCATGTGCAATGCGTTTGTCGGAGGGCCACTCTTAACAATGACCTCCTATGCGTGTGCAGGTTGTCGCTTTCTGAGCAGACGAAAAGGAATGCAGCTTTTGGCTATTTCTGTTGTTGCGTTGCTAGTGAATGCAATTGTATATGCGCTGCAGATATGCGATGTGTTGGCCATGAGCAATTCATTGGTGTCAGTTGCTGAACTGGTGCCTGCTTATTGGTTGGCGTTTGCGGCGTTTGTGGTGCTGGTCGTAGCAGCTCATGTACTTGCTTGGAAAATGATCCAAAAACTGCCGCGGGATCCTGAAGAAGAGGTGCAAGTGGTGACCTCTCGTTAAGACAGTGCCCTTATTGTTGGACTCTGCGCTGCAACAGGATTGTGTCTGATGGGCATTTTTGCAATGCGCTTTTGTTTCTATATGTCGCATATCACAATAGGGCTGGGTGTATAAAAAACTGCCCACCGTGCAAACGATGAGCAGATCAATTTCAATGGTGGTCGATGCAGGATTTGAACCTGCGACCTTGTGCTTGTAAGGCACCTGCGCTCCCGCTGCGCCAATCGACCACGTTATGTTGGTGTCACATGTTTCGTATGCGACGGTTTGTAATTGTCTCATATTAGTTTGCAATTAGCAAATATTTCTTTGCGCGGATGCGCGAATAATCCACAGAAGGTACTTCATAAGAGATTGGCGTTAGATTTGCGCGCAATTTGCATGAAAACTTGGGGTGATTCATGCGTAGTTGCCTACAAATTGGTGGCTCATGCTTTTGGCTTTTCGCGAATAAATCGGACAAATAAATTAAAAGTGCGTGAAAAAATTTGATCGCGCGTCTGCTTGGATAGTAAACGTCGCTTTTAAAAAGCGTCTTGTATCCAGGTTGTTTGTTGAGGAGTTTGAAGCCATGAAGCGAAACAAATCGCTGATTGTTGGTCTTTTGTGTGGCGTTTTATGCGCATGCTGCGTCTTTGCTTATACCCAAGTTCTTCGCAATCAAGTAATTGAAGAGCGCAATGAGGCACTCGCTCGTTATGGAGGAGAGCAGATTGAGGTCTGTGTAGCAAAACGAGATATAGCTGCTGGAGAAACAATTGATGAGAGTTGCACTGAAACGAGGACATGGCTTGCAGATTTGCTGCCAGCCGGCGCATTCGCAAACAGTCAAGATGTTGCGGGTATGCGAGCTTCTTCTGATATTTATGCGGGTGAAGTTTTGCTCGAAAAACGTTTTTCGCAAGGTATGCAAACGCTTTCTATCCCTCAAGGGCTTACGGCTCTTTCTGTTCCTGCGCAAAATGTGCAAGCCGTTGGTGGGGCATTAGCGCCAGGATCTCGAGTGGATGTGTATGCAACCGGTGCTACCTCTACCAAGCTGATCGGCCAAGATATTTTGGTTGTGGCCACCGATGTTTCTTCCGAAAGTTCGTCTACTGCGAACATCTCGTGGATCACGCTTGCCGTAAAGCCTTCGTCTGTTCAAGAAATGGTGGCTGCGGTTGCTTCAGCAGAACTATATTTCACGCTTCCTACAACCCAAGTTGAGTTATCTGCCAAACATGAGGAGAACCAATGAATACCCCAGCTGTAGTTTTGTGCATCGACCAAGTATCTCAGCGCTATCCCGAGCAGCTTGGTTTGTCTGGTGAGAATTTCTCAACCCAGCCGTGGCTTAAAGTGTTTAATGAGGGACTTTCGGTTAGAAACTATCTTGGGGTTCAAGATGGCGTCGAAGAGGTTTGGGTTATCTCTTCAGACGATGTTGCGCCTATAAACCTTGCTGCCGCCATCAAAAAAGACAAGCCGGCATGTTGTGTTTGCTTGCTTACGCATCAGGAATCGGGATCTTTGATGAGTAGGGTGAAGACAACGGGTATTGACGCATCGCTTACTCTGTCTGGTTTTGCTCGGCGATATGCCAGCAGAAAGCAGCGACATCATGATCGTGAGCTGGCAGCTCACTCGCTAACTTCAGAACAACCGCCTCTGCAAACGCCTCCGGTGCAATCGCAAACTGCCGTGCAAACAGATAGCGAGCCTTTAGCGAAATCTGCTGAGCGTGTTGCAAGTGTTTCTGATGCCGTTGCGGCGGCAAAAAAGACTTCAGGCTTTGTTATGAGCGTGGTTAGTGGAAGTGGCGGAACAGGCAAGAGCGCAATCTCTTTGCTCTTGGCCTATTTGGCGTGCGGCCTTGGGAAAAAGACTGTCTTGGTTGATGCGGATTTGCAGTTTGGCGACTTAGCTGAACTTTCGGGGCGACCCGACGCTATTCGTATTACTGATGTGGCTACCAACGCAGGTTTGCTAACCGGTGTAATTACAGACGAGCAAAAACCGGCATTGCTGGGTGCTCCGCGCCACATTGAAGAGGCTGAGGCGGCGGCTAATGTGCTCTGCTCGGTCATTGATCAGCTGGCATCTTCGTTTGAAGTAGTCATTTTGAATACGGGATCTTCATGGGCGGAATACCATGCCATGTTGCTTGAGCGAAGTTCTAAAGCATTGTTTTTAGTGGATCAGAGACCAACTGCAATTATGTCAAATAAACGAGCACTTGATCTGTGCGCACGCTGCGGAATTGCTGCAAGTCCATTTTTAGTTGGCGTGAATCGTTATGCAAAGGGGGCTCCTTTTACCTCCATTGATGTGTCTTTTGCGTTGCATGGTATTCCTGCGGTTGAAATATCTGAAGGCGGTCAAGAGGTGGGTGAGTTGCTTGCTGCTGGTTTGGTCGGTGAGCTGCTTGCTTCGCAAAATGCATTATGCCAAAGCCTTGAGCAATTATTGGTAGAGGTGCTGCCTGGAATCGATAAAGATCAGTGGCAACGTCAAAGAAGCGGTCGCGCTCGCAGGCGAAAACTGTCACGACGTAAACGGCGCAAGCTCATGAATGGAGGTGCCTGATGTCACTGGCAAGTCGTGTCCGGGCTGCTGAGGGCAATAGATTAAAGGTGGCCGATGAGCCTTTGCGGGGCTTAGGAACGCTTAAAGCACAAGTTCGCAGTATTGTCTCGATGGATGACATTGCCCTTATTGCTCGCGATAATCCGCTGCGTGCACGAAGTGAGTTGAAGCGCGCTTGTGCTCAGGTGTTTGAAGATGCCTGCTGGGCATTAACCGGAGATGCGCAGCGCGAAAAACTCGTGCAACGTTTTATGGATGAAACGTTTGGCATGGGACCGCTTGAGCCACTTTTGGCTGACGACAGCATAACCGAGATTATGATCAATGGGCCAAATCGTATTTTTTATGAACGAGATGGCAAAATCTTTGAAAGTGATCAGATGTTTGCTGATATCGATCAACTTCGAGCGCTCATTGATCGGATCTTAGGTCCTTTGGGAAGGCGAGTTGACGAAGCATCCCCACTTGTGAATGCGAGATTGCCTGAAGGGCATCGCGTCCATGTGGCAATTCCGCCACTTGCCCTGGAAGGTCCTGTTGTAACCATTCGTAAGTTTTCAAGAGGCATTATCACGCTCAATGAAATGCATACAAGCGAAACGCTTGAGCCTGAGGTTGTACAGCTTTTTATTTGGGCGGTGCTTGCAAGAAAGAATCTTGCGGTTTCGGGAGGTACTGGCTCAGGTAAAACAACGCTTTTAAATGCGCTTTCAGCGGTAGTTCCAGCAACCGAGCGCATCATTACTATAGAAGATTCTGCTGAGCTGCGCTTTTTGACACACCCGCATGTGGTTCGCTTAGAGGCTCGCCCTCGCAATGCAGAAGGATTTGGAGAAATAACTATTCGCGATCTTGTTATCAATGCGCTCAGAATGCGACCCGATCGAATTATCGTGGGGGAGTGTAGGGCTGGAGAGGCACTCGATATGTTGCAAGCCATGACGACAGGACACGACGGATCGCTCACCACGCTGCATGCTAATTCGCCAGCAGATGCCGTGGCTCGTTTAACCACAATGGTTCGCTATGCGGTAGATCTCCCTGTTGATGTTATTGAATCAACAATTGCAAGTGCGTTTGATTTAGTAATTCAGACATCACGTGCGCTCGACGGTCGACGATATGTCTCTCATATTGCGCAATATCGGTTCGATGTCGAGAAACGATTGTGTCAAACCGAACTTTTATATGAGCGAAATTCTGTGCAGGCACAGGGATGTTGGTATGCAGAGCCTGTCTGGATAGAAGAGGTTGTTAAGAAGACATGTGCAACACGAGGGGAGGTGAAAGCGTGGAGGCAACGCATCTCTATATTGCAGGCGCGCTTGCAAGCGCGTTTGGCTTAGCGTGTGTGTTAGGCATGAAAAGTCATACGTTGATTGCTGGCTTTCATGCACAAAAAAGTGGCGTTTACCAGAGAGGGTCGTGGGCGTGGTATCTCAGAAATGGCGTTGGTGCCTTTCGTTGGGTAGCCCAAATGTTGCTGCGCATATCTGCAATATCGACATTTGTAAACGAAGGGGTAATTGCGTGCAAAATGGCGCACTTTGATACTACGAAGACGTCGCTTTTGTCGGTGTTTATAGCGGGACTGTGCGTGCTTGGTTGTATCGTTGGAAGCATGAGCGCTTCTTTGGTAGCGGCGCTTGCGGTGTGTGCTTGTGCTATTGCGCTTTGTTGTGT
The DNA here is from genome assembly GCA_003612515.1 of bacterium D16-34. Classification (GTDB taxonomy): domain Bacteria; phylum Actinomycetota; class Coriobacteriia; order Coriobacteriales; family Eggerthellaceae; genus Xiamenia. The sequence continues at coordinate 28,402 of RAZB01000001.1, read as the reverse complement.
GTGGCTTAATTCAAAACGCGATGCGCGCGACGAAGCAATACGAGAAGCCCTGCCCGAAGTCTTGCGGTCGATGGAAGTATGCTTTCAATCTGGCTTTACGCTTTTGCAGACATTTCGGCAAATTGCCCAAGAAACAACAGGGACGCTGCATTATCTGTTTGACCGGGCAGCTCGAAGACTTGAAGTCGGTCAATCAGCATCGGAGGCGCTTGCGGTTTTTCGTGAAGACGGAGTAGTTTCTGGTTTGTCTTTTATTTCGGTTGCGCTGGATGTTCAGCACCAGGCAGGTGGCAGTGTTGTCTCTGTGCTTGAGTCGGCTCGCAATACGCTTAAGGATGAACTTGATCTGCGTCGTTCCTTGAGAGTACAAACTGCTCAAGCAAAGCTTTCGGCTCGTATTGTCACGGTGTTACCCTTTGTTTTGATCGCGTTGTTTTCGCTTGTGTCCGAGGGGTTTCTCGCTCCGTTTTTCGCTCGTCCGCTTGGCTGGGTGCTTTTAGCGATTGCGTTTGCAATGCAGGCAGCTGGCGTCATCATGGTTCGCCGAATGCTGAACGTTGAGGTGGGATAAGTATGATCACCCCCCTTTCATTTTTGTTGATCGCAACACCTTTAAGCGCTGCAGGAGCAGGTGGATTGCTTGGTTTTGCATGGATGAGGCACATGTACAAGCAGGCGCAACGAAAGTATGTTGCATCAAAATCCCTTGAGCTGTCTCAACAAGACGCACGGCCGCAGTCGAAAGACCTCATAGGGCTTTTGGTTCGTCAGGCAAAAGTATGTGCACTGTCAGAGTCAGCGCAACCATCTGGCGAAAGTAGGGCATGTGGGGCAATTAAACGCTGGTGGGATCAGCAATCAGTTCCTCTGGAACTAAAACGATCTATCACGCCAAAAGCTATCCTGCGTACGTCTTTGATGTTGGCAAGTGTTTTTGGAGCGCTTGGATGTTTGATCGGATGCATGTTTACCGCCGAACTTGCGTGCGTTGGATTGGTACTTGGCTTTTTGGGCGGATTTAGTGCTCCATTTCGTGCAGTTGCGCAAACTGCTCAGCAGCATCGAGATCAGCTAGAGGCGCAGTTGCCTGAAATGCTTGAGGTTATTTCGCTTGGCATGCGCAGCGGTCTTTCATTCGACAGAAGCTTTCAGCTTTACGCTGAACATTTTGAAGGCGTATTGGCGGCGGACTGCGCAAGTGCACAGCGCATGTGGACGATGGGGCTGCTATCGCGTGAAGAGGCGCTTCGTGATTTGGCAACGTCGTATCATTCGGCAGCGTTTGAACGCACTGTTGAGGCGATGATTCGTGCACTTCGATTTGGCTTATCGATGAGTAAGGTTTTGGAAGAAGCAGCTGCGCAGGCTCGCGCGATGTACAGGAGTCGCATTGAGGAGCAGGTAGCCAAAGCGCCCGTCAAGATGATGATACCAACAGGGGTTTTAATCTTGCCAGCTATGCTTTTGCTGGTGCTCGGTCCGGTGTTGCTTGAACTGATGCAAGGTTTTTGACCTGCATATTTCGAAACAGAAAACCTCATACCTTAAGGAGAATATTATATGCTGTTCACGCGAAAACTCTGTTCATATCTGAGCTGCAAGTGCTTTTGTGTACGTCGCAATGAGCGAGGGCAAGGCACCACAGAATATGCCATATTAGTTGGGGTCCTTGTAGTGGTCGCCATCATTGCCATCACGCTTTTCAAGCCTAAGATTGAAGAGCTCTGGAATGCAATAGCGACTGGCATAAACGGTTTGTAGTGAGTCGATATGCTAAAGGAAACGGGACAATCGACTGTCGAATATGCCCTTATTAGTGCTGCATTTCTTGCGCTTATTATCGGCCTTGGCCTTTTGTGGCGAAGTGTTGCTAGTGGAGAATTTGAAGACCATGCTGTTTTAAGTGCATCTCATCATATCCAATCTAGTGCAGTGGGGGGATGCGTTGATGTTTTGCTCTACTAGAAAAGAGTCGCATCTGCTCAAAATCTTGCGCAATGAAATAAGGGTTGGCGCTGATCGAGGTCAGGCAACAGTGGAAGCTGCGGTTTTGTTGCCCGTATTTTTCCTTGCTTTGTTGCTCTTGCTTCAGCCTGCCATATTGCTGTATGACCGTGTGGTTATGGAGGGCACGGCAACAGAGGTGTGTAGGCTGCTTGCAACAAAAACCGATTCGTTAGGATCTGTGGACGAGAGTTGCCAAAAATTTGTTCGACATAGATTAGGCGCTATTCCGCCTCTCGATATTTTTCATGTTCATGAGCCGGCATGTAGCTGGAATATAGCGCTTGTGGGTGATGAGTGTGAACAAAAAGTAAGTGTGCGTATTGCTCATCAGGTTCGTCCTTTGCCCATTTTAAACATCGCAGCGAACACTTTAGGTCTCACAGACGAAGAGGGTAATTTTGAAGTATCGGTAGCTTGTGAGCTGCCCTCTTATGCACCTTGGGTTGTTGGTTCGGTGGATGCCCTAGCGCCGCTAACGTGGATTGGTGAGTGGTAAGTATGGAAAAATCCAGGCGATATCTTTTCGACGCACTGAGAGACGAACAAGGTTTTACATCGGTTGGTATGGCAATTTCACTTCTGTTGTGCCTCTGCTTAATCTTTTCGGCTGGGCGCGTGTATCGAATAGCAACGAAATCATCCGAGATCCAATTTGTTGCTGATGCTGCAGCTTTGGCAGCAGAAAATGAAATCGGCGAATATATGGTAGTTGTTCGCTTGTGTGATGCTGTTGTGTTGAGCCTTTCTTTAACCAGTTTAGTTTCAAGCGGATTGGGAGTAGTTGCAGCATGCACACCTGTGTCAGCACCACTTTCTGAACCTCTTATTTCGCTTGGGAAGAAAATTGCTGATGCGCGCGATAGTTTTTCTCGTGCCGCCCAAAATGGATTAGAAAAGCTTCAGCGTGCACTTCCTTTCATAGCGTGCGCAAATGCAATGTTGGTAGCTCAGGCAAATAATAAAAGCGACTCAAATTATATTGCTATGACGTTGCTTGCGCCGTTTGAGGGATCGTTAACGCAACTTGGCAGCAGTGACGAAACTCTGGCAGCGCAAACAAAAATTGACGAACGGTCGGAAGAGCTCAGAGAAGCTTCGCAAGCGGCCGAAGAACAGACGCAGGAAGCGCGTGAGGCTAAAGAGCGCGCATTCATGAGAGATTGTGGGGACGATCCATCGTATTGCATGTCAGAGCGTGCATCTACGCTTGCCGAACTTAGTGGGGCGGAAAACCCTGTTTATTCGTCGGCTGATACCTGGTCATTTCAGGTGCCACTTGATCGTGCGCGTAGCTATTATGCCAAGCGGCTCGAACAGGAAACGCCTGCTTCAGACTCGATTGATGAACAGGTTCGTTCTCATATGCGAAAACAATTGTATGAGTATGCAGTAGATATGCTTGAAGACGGATATGTGCACGAGAGTCTTGACACCTTTGAGGCATTTTTTCCGAAACTGCCCAAAAATACTGAAGAGATGCGACTGACATCGCTTTATACCATGAGTTGTTACCCTATTACGGATAAGGACGACAGCTTGGTGATACATGCATGGAAGGGTTGTCCCCAGGCGCAAGAATTCATACGGTTGGGAAGCCTTCAAGAGGCTGAGAGTCAAAACTTTGATACGTGTCAAACCTGCGACTTTAGCGCTTCGAGTCTGGGAAAAGTTGCCGCAGCATCCAGTTCTATAGACAATGGTTTTGAATATCACTATAACGCCGTTGCTCAGGCTGCTGAAGACTATCAAAAGGCGCGCAATGAAGCAGCACCACACATTCAAGAGACTAAAGAAATCGCTGATGAATTATTGCATGTGCTCGGCGATGCTTTTGAGGCTGCCAGAAATTGCCGAATTGACGCGCAGCCTCCTGGACGCGCTGGAGCAATTGTCGTGGTTGCAAACCTCTCTGCAGCTGATACTTCTCGTGGGTTTGTGAGCAAATTCATCGAGAATCATAAAGAAGTAGGAGTGCGCCTTGCTATATCTGGTGCAACGCTTATAGCTGAGCCAGCTGGTGAAACAGGTTCTATCATCGCTTCTTTGCTGGATGGTTTAGCAGATGAATCGAGCGCTGTCGGCGCAAGTAAAATTGTATTGAAGGCCTGGTCGAACATGCTTCATGCATATGCTGATGGCCAACAGGCATTAAGTGATGGCTTGCAAAACGCGCTTGATAGCTTGCCGCTTATGAGTGAAAGCGGACTGGGTAGGTGGGCTGCTGATGCGTTTTCTAACTTGGTGCAATCAGTTGGACTAGCACCTGCCAACCTAGATGCACTCAAACCGGTTATTGTTAATACTGCTCATGTGGCCAAGTATGGCGAAGGTGATTTTTTCGCCAATCTTATTGAGGTTAAAAGCGAGATCTCGCAAAACCCCGAGTTGGCAGATAACCCAGTGGTAGGGGTTATCACGAACATCGAAGATAAGGCAACAGAAGCGCTTGAGCACATGGATTCATTTGAAATTGCGCAAATTGAGATATTCGACGGGGCGCTTTCGTTTCCTATTGAAATTGCGCTGCCCCAGCCAATTAAAGATCTCGCACATGAGGGCATTGGATGGGTCGCCAATTCACTGCGCTCGCTTGAAAGCACGCTTGTGCGTGTTCGAGTATGGCAATGAGGTGGCTTATGTGTGAACGCGGTCAAATGACGATTGAGTTTGCTGTAGCTTTTCCAGTGCTATTGGCCGTGGCGCTTATTGCGCTTAATGCTTTGATGTTTATGGCTGAGTGTGCGGCTTTTGATAATTCATTTCGCCAGTTCACGCGTGTACATTGTGCGTCTTTGGCGGCTGGGAACACGACGCATGATGCAGCAGCTGAGGTGCTTGATTGCCTCAATCAAGAGTTCAACGAACCAAACATAGCCATCTCTTTAGAGATCGAAGGAGAAGATCTTGGATATACCAGCTTTGTTGGCACACTAGATTTTTATCCAACGCTTTTTGGTCTTAACTTTCGTTCAAGTTTTTTTGGGATATCGCTTTGGCCTTTGCAACACCAAGAAAGCATTGTGCTTGATTGCTATAAGCCAGGAGTTTTTATATGAGTGCACAACAAACGGAAACCTCAGTTTGCAAAGCGCGATTCTTGCGTGCGGTCGTGATGCTTGTGGGTGCTATGGGTTTTGTAATAGCAGGAGAGGTGGCATATCAACTGAGCAAACCATCGATGATTTCCGAGGGATTGAGCGAATTTAGCTTTCAAGCTTACGCAGAAGCAAACTCTGATTTTGACGTTCTTGATCAGGGCTCTATTCAAGATAAATCGCCTTTACTTCCTTCGGGCTTTGAAGAAGAAGTTGTAAAGGCGTGTGACTATCAAGAAGTGCAAGTAAACACAGCAGCGCACTTAATTGGCTTTAGTGTGCCCTTGTCTTTAGAGGAAGCACAAAAAAGCATCGGCAACAAACTTGCTGATAATCAATGGGTCGAAGTTGGCACTACAGCTTGGCCATGTCGATCTTATATAAAGCAGCACGGAACGTATCGGTGGCTATTGGTGATGTATGTGCAGGTTGGTTTGTCGACGAGCGTTGTTATGCAGTATCAAACAGAAACGATAGGAGAGACACAATGAAAACCAAAGTGGACAAAAGATTACAAAGACGACCACGGCAGCGCTTAGATGCTCCCGAAGTTGAGCAACGCTTTATTTTGGCGGGAACACATCTTGCCAGAACGCGAGGATTGCTTTTTACACGCCCACACGACAAAACGCTTTTGCTTATGCCTTGCAACGATGTGCACACGGTCGGCATGAGGCATCACCTCGATGTCGCTTTTTTAGATGCAGATGGTCGCGTACTTCAGGTTCACCAAAACGTTGGTCCTTTCAGGCGTTTGCGGAACAGGCAGGCTGTGGCGGTGTTAGAGCGGTTCACTTCGTGTGGAACCGCGTGGTACGAACAAGATGATGTTGTGCTACTTAGCTGCAAAGAAAGGAACTAGGGATGAAAGCATGTCCAGTATGTCAGGCAATTTCTTTTGATGATGCGCAGGTTTGCTATGAATGCATGCATCCATTTGATAAAGAAACGAGTTTTGCGGGCAAAGAAGAACAAGTTCAGCTAGAGACGGCTGCACCTATAACCTCATCAGATGTATATTCCTCTACTTTTGCATCGCAAACTCTTACCGCCGATCCTTTCTCGTCTAAAGAATCAAATTGCACCACAACCCCTTCGGTATTAGAGCTGAAAATACCTTTGAAATATATGAGTGATCTGACCGATGTCGAATTAGATGATGTTGGTATTAAGCAGCAGAGATCTTCAAGCGATGGCTGGGAGATAAGGATACAACTGCGCAACCGTCCGCACTCTTTGCAAGCTGTTGAGCGTGCGAAAAGAAAAGGAAAGAAAAAAGCAAAGCGTGAATTGATGCAGACAGTATCTCAGGGTCAGATAAAACAAGAGCGAATGCGTATTCATAATGCACTCTGATTTACGTCCGTCTAGGTTGTTATATAAGTTAACGAAATGGCTGATAGATCGCGTAATAAAACGGATTGAACGCCATGATGGCGAAGAGAGTGCTATTTTGACGCAGCGTGTATTAGCGCTGGAAAGCAGACGGTTTGTAATTTGGGCGAGCGTGGCACTTGGTGTGGTATTTGCTGTGTCGCTTCTCTTTTTAGTGCGTTATCGGCAAATACCCTTAGGTGTTTTGTTCTTATTTGTTTGTCTTGTGCTCAGTGAAATAACGCTTTGTGATTTAGCGGCACGTGTTATTCCGAAAGAATGCTGCTGGGTGCTGGCTTTGTCTGGCGGCATGTTTCAGCTTATATATGCTGGTGCTCAGGGTCTGCTTGCAGGACTTGAATACGCGATAGTGTTCTGTTGCGTCATGTGTGTGTCGTTATGGTTTATGCGAAAAGGCAAAACGCAGTGCGTTGGAGGGGGAGACATACGATTGCTCTTTGCGTTCTGTGTTGCTTGTGGCAAGGTTTCCCCATATGCTGTCATGCTTGGTATCGGCGCTGCCGCATTATATAGCGCGGTGGGTGTTGCTCGAGGGTCATTGACGATGAAGGATACGTTTGCTTATGCCCCTTTTATATCGTCAGGCATTGGCATGCTTGTTCTTGTGTGAACAAGCATGCGCAGAGCGAACTAGTTTATTTCATTTCGATAAAAGTCTTCTGCCTGTTGTTGCGTGAAAGACTCTAAGGCATTGTAGAGCTTCAGCAAGGTTTGGCATTCTTCGGTAAGCGTGCTTCCGTGTGCGCCATTGCGTACTAAAAGCTGGACGCCTAACGACTCTTCCGATTCGCGAATAATCCGCCAAGCTTTGCTATATGCCATGCTCATATTTTTTGCAGCAGCATTCAGCGATCCGGTGTCTAAAACGCCTTGACAGAGAAGCGCAATACCCCTGCTAAACATGGCATTTTCTTGTGACTTCGGGTTAACAATTGCCATTCGTACAAGTGGTTTTAATTGATCGAGCTTCTGCATTGTGTCTCCATTAGTTTTGTTGCTCGACGAGAAATGCACCGACGGCATCTTCGATGTCTGACGTAGAACTCTTAATGGTCTCGGTGAAGCGAATGGGAAGCTGGTCAAGTTCTGCTAAGCCGGAAGGAATATCAAACATGCCAGTCTCTTGGGCGATAAGATTGTTCAGCTCACAACCACTCAGTGCTGCAACGCTTTCAGGCAGTGGTTGTTCGGGCAGCATATCATGCAGCGCACGGTATACATTGTTACCAAATTTAGCCCAATGAGCCGTGCTTGCAACCAAAACGGGGTTTTCGCCTCGAAGGTTGTTTGCAACATGAAGAGCAACTGCGGTGTGAGGGTCAACCAGGTAGTTGTGCTCGTCGAAAATTGCTTTGATGGTTTTAAGACAGGTTTGATTGTCCACAGAATCGGCGCTGAATTGTTCGCGAACACGAGCAAAAGTTTCAGCGTCCACACGGAAGCACTTCTCTTGCTTAAGATCGCTCATCCATGCGGTAATTGCTTCAGCGTCTCGACCAGTAAGTTCAAAGAGCTGACGCTCTAAGTTTGACGAAACTAAGATATCCATTGACGGGGAGGGGGTGAGAATAAATTCACGATCAGAAATATCGTAGGTACCCGTATTGATGAAGTCGGTTAAAACGCGGTTTTCGTTACTTGCGCAAAAGAGCATACCAATGGGTACACCCATGCGTTTGGCATAGTAGGCGGCTAAAATATTGCCGAAGTTTCCTGTGGGCACGCAGATATCAAGAAGATCTCCTGCTTCCAATTTGCCTTCAGCTGCAAGCTGAGAGTAGGCCGAAATGTAATACACAATTTGAGGCATAAGACGTCCCCAGTTGATGGAGTTTGCGCTCGAAAGTGAAATATTGAAGCGCTCACTTAGCTCTTGGGCATACTGGGCGTCACCAAACACGTTCTTAGCGCCTGTTTGGCAGTCGTCAAAATTGCCTTCAACGCTCCAAACGCAGACATTGTCGCCTTTTTGGGTTGCCATTTGTTTGTATTGAATGTCGCTTACGCCGCCATGAGGATACATAACGCCAATAGACACTCCATCAACATTGCAAAAACCTTCAAGGGCAGCTTTTCCTGTGTCACCTGATGTGGCAACTAGAATTAAGAATTCATGTTCAAGGGTGCCTTCTGCGCGCAGCTTGGCAGCGCTTGCTGAAAAGAAATGAGGCAGACACTGCAACGCCATATCTTTGAATGCGCTCGTTGGTCCATGCCAAAGCTCCAGGACATGAGTTTGAGCATCAAGGCTGGTGATGGGGCAAATCTCTTCGGTGTCAAAATTGCTGCCGTAAGACTTTTCCATGAGTTGCTCAATTTGATCATCAGGAAGATCAACGCCAAAGATTTGATAGATAAACAATGCGCGCTTGGCATAAGGCATATGTGCAAGCTCACATATTTCATCAAGAGTAAGTGTTGGAATATGCTCGGGGACATACAGACCGCCACCATCTGCTAAACCATTGATTACGGCTTGCGTGAAAGGAACAGCTTGCGGGCAGCGACCACGCGTATCGAGATAAAGATTGTCTGACATATCAGGCACTTTCTGCTTGAGGGTTAATTATCTGCTGACAATATAATAGCCCTCATTTGCGCAAATGCGCGCAAAATAGCAAATGCTTCAAAACACGCGGTGAATGTGGATGGACTAGAGGCGCCACGTACCGTTTACAAAAAAGTTTGGAGAAAATGTTAACCACGGTTTCCATTTTGAAAAGTTAGTAGTAGCATACTTTTAGTTGCATAAGGTTAACTTATGCGAAAGTTTGAAGGGGATCGTTTACGGGTGAGCTCGTCGCCGACAAAAACGACGCTTTGAAACTTGGGGACAAAAGGAGCCAGCTATGAACGCAACCATGACACAAGAAATGCCAGCATTCGCAAACACTGCTGTTGAGCAACGAAAGCAAACCGCAGGCAGAGCGCAACAAATGCCTCTTTCGTTTTTGCACGGCGGACAGCTTGGGCGAGTGGTTAAGGTGCGCGGCAAAGGCGAACTTCGCCAACATCTGCGAAACCTTGGATTTGTTGAGCATGCTGCAGTGTCGGTTGTTTCTGAACATGGCGGAGATGTGATTGTGCAAATAAAAGGCACGCAGCTTGCACTCAATCGCAGCGTGGCACTCAATATTACTGTTGAGGTTTAAGGCTGTTGAGGCTTAAAGTCAAAGAGGAAAGGAGATGGCGAATGGATCAAGCGCAAAACAATGATGCAATAACCTTGCGAGATATCCCGATTGGCCAGAACGCGACGGTTGTCAAATTGACAGGAGAAGGGGCGCTTAAGCGTCACATTATGGACATGGGCATCACTAAAGGAACCAATATCTTTGTTCGTAAAGTAGCTCCGCTGGGTGATCCTATTGAGGTGACGGTTCGCGGTTATGAGCTATCACTTCGCAAGAGTGAGGCAGAAAGCGTGGTTGTAGTGCCGCAATAGTAAGGCGAATGTGCTTTCACGAGAGAGACATCATAGTAAGCGCTCGGCGCTTTTTGTTTGAGTTGGAGTTAACTACAGCTAACAATTAGCGGTTAACTCAAGAATATATCCAGAAAGGACGAAGATGGGAATCAATGTAGCCCTTGCCGGCAATCCTAATTGCGGCAAGACGACACTGTTCAACGATCTCACGGGTGCAAGCCAATATGTTGGCAACTGGCCTGGTGTCACCGTTGAGAAAAAAGAAGGTAAGTACTCTGTCGATAAAGACGTGACTATCACGGACTTGCCGGGAGTGTACTCACTGTCTCCTTATTCGCCTGAAGAGGTTGTTACACGTGAGTATTTATTAAGCTCTCAGCCTGATGTTGTCGTTAATTTGGTTGACGCAACGAACCTTGAGCGCAACTTATATCTCACAACTCAAATCATTAACGTGGGAATTCCGGTGGTTATTGCGCTTAACATGATGGATCTGGTATAGAAAAATGGCGATCACATTGATGTTGATACGCTTTCACAAGAGTTGGGGTGCCCGATTGTTCCCATCTCTGCGTTGCGCGGACGCGGCGTTAAAGAGCTGATGCAAGCTGCAATAGAGCAGGCGAAAAAAGCGATCTCACCTGCATCGCAGATGCGCTTCTCAAATGCTGTCGAAGAATCTTTGGCCAAAGTAATCGATTGTGCAGGCAACGCCATTGCTGGTCGTTCTGTGCGCTGGTATGCCATTAAGCTTTTGGAGGGCGAACAAAAAACCATTGATTCGCTGAACCTTGATGCGAGCAAAATCTCAGCTATAGCGGCAATTCGCGATGGACTTGAGGCTGTAGAAGACGAAGACATTGAGTCTATTATCACCAATGAGCGTTATGAAAATATTGCTGAGGTGTGCGATAAGTGCGTTGAGCGTAAGCCGCAGACTGAGACTATGACGCAAAAGATCGACAAGATTGTCACCAATCGTGTTTTGGGTTTGCCGATCTTCGTGATCATCATGTTTTTGGTGTACTACATCTCGGTTTCCACCGTTGGTACGTTGGTAACCGACTGGGCAAACGATGGTCTGTTTGGCGACGGTTGGCTCTATACCGGAACTGAACAGTATGAAGCTGCTGTCGAAGAATTCGAAGGCATTTTAGAGACCTCTGAGGGTGTGGCAGCATTTGAGGCTGGCGAACTTGAAGAGCCTGATCCTGCTGAATATGGCATTTACCATGTTGGCGTTCCCGTTGTCGTGGGCGAATGGCTCGAATCGATTGACTGCGCACCTTGGCTTACGAGTTTGATTCTCGATGGCATTATTGCTGGTGTAGGCGCAGTAATCGGCTTCATTCCGCAGATTATCGTGCTCTTTATTCTGCTGGGCTTTTTAGAAGGCTGCGGATATATGGCGCGTGTTGCCTTCATCATGGATCGCATATTCCGCCGATTCGGACTTTCGGGTAAGTCGTTTATACCTATGCTGATTGCGTCTGGCTGTGGTGTGCCTGCTGTTATGGTAACCAAGACTATTGAAAACGAAAAAGATCGTCGCATGACTATCATGACCACAACGATGATCCCCTGCGGTGCAAAATTGCCGATTATCGCATTGGTGTTTGGCGCTCTGGCAGGTGGCGATTATGAGGCTACGTGGTGGGTTGCTCCAGTATTTTACTTCTTAGGATTATTCGCCATTATTATCTCATGCATCATGCTCAAGAAACTGAAAGCTTTTGCGGGAGAAGCTGCTCCCTTTATCATGGAGCTTCCGCAATACCACCTGCCGACGGTAAAAAATGTACTCTTATCAATGTGGGAGCGCGTTAAGAGCTATGTTGTTAAAGCTGGAACGATTATCTTCTTGTCCTCTATGGTTATCTGGTTTTTACTCAACTTCGGCATGTACGAAGGCTCATTTGGGCTGCTTGATACAGAAATGGATGACTATATTCAGTATTCGCTTATGGCTGGCCTGGGCAATCTGTTGGCATGGATTTTTGCGCCACTTGGATTTGGTAATTGGGAATCAACGGTTACTACCATCACCGGTTTGGTTGCGAAAGAAAACGTGGTTGCCACGGTTGGTATTATCACGAGCTTGGGCGAAGTGGGAGAGACCGATCCGTCGTTGTGGGCTTCATTTGCAGCGTTAATGGGCGGCTCCTCAGTTGCAATCATGGCATTTTGCGCGTTCAATCTGTTGTGCGCTCCGTGCTTTGCTGCTATCGGCACGATTCGTCGTCAGATGATGTCTGCAAAATGGACATGGGCAGCCATTGGATACATGACTGTATTTGCCTGGTGCGTCGGCTTGATGATCTATCAGCTTGGTGGTCTTGTTGTTGGCGAAGTTGGTTTCAATTTCTGGACGGTTGTAGCCATCGCGGTTGCAGTTGGGATGCTCTATCTCATCTTTAGGCCAACGCCAAATTACGAAACCAAAGAATCGCGCACGCTTAAGAAGGCTCATCAAAGCGCAGCTTAATGAGTGATATGGGTGCACACCTTGTAAAGCTTTTCCAGTGTGCACCCTTTTTGAGCAGCCACATGCAACAAAACACTACAAATCTTGTAAAGCATTAAAGAGGGATTGAAATATGATGCCATTAGAAATAACTCCCGCCACCGTGGTGCTCGGCTTAATTATTGTGGTATTGGCACTTCTTGCGGTGAAGCGGCTGGTCAAAAAGGGGCTTTGTGATTGCCATGCCGACAAGGACACGTCGGGCGGCTTATCAGGATGTGGCTGCTCAGGTAGCTGTGGTGGTTGCAGCGGTTGTGCGCACATGAAACATGAGCTGTGACAGGAATGTGTCTCGCTCAGGCCTTTGTGCTACCATAGGCGCTAGTATTGAGGAGGCGCTCTGTGGAAAAGATGTCAAAGTCGTACGAAGATTACTTGGAAGCTCTAGTGATGCTCGGGGGTTCCGCGGATACAGCTGTTCGTTCGGTTGATCTCGCGGCCAAAATGGGTGTCTCGAAAGCGTCGGTAAACAAAGCCGTGGGCGTCTTAAAAGAAAAAGGCTTAGCTGATCAGCCTTACTATGGAGACATTACGCTGACTGAGACCGGATATGCTTATGGATCTGCTGTGCTCGATCGGCATCAGATGCTTTTTGCCTTCCTTACGAAAGCCTTAGGCATAGAGCCTGAGCGAGCTGAGGCGGAGGCGTGCATGATGGAGCATGCTATTTCTGATGAATCGTTCGAAAAGTGGCGCAGCTACATTGCGGGATTGAACCTGTAGTATTTTCGCACTGTTTCGTTGCGCCATTTGCCGAAATGTGCCGCGCTTAAAATCTGCATAATCTAGTAGAATCTTAACTTCGCCTTTTCACAGACTCGTGGGAAGGCGAAGTTGTCATAAGGTGACGAAGAGGCGTTTTGCACGCGAGATATTTGAGCATAGGAGTGGTGCATATGGCATTAGGTGTAGGAAGAAAAGAATTAGTGATGGTTGGCGTTCTGCTCACAGGAACGCTTTTGGCGGTCTTGAATCTGACGATGCTTTCGCCAGCGCTTCCAGCAATTATGGCTAATATGGGCGTGAGTGCAACAACAGCACAGTGGCTTACGTCAGTCTATGCATTGGTTGAGGCAGTTATTATTCCTTTGTCGGCCTATTTGGTCGGACGTTTTACCACAAGACAACTGTTTATTAGTGCGCTTTCCGTCTTTACGGTTGGAAGCTTTTTGGCGGCAATCGCGCCGAATTTTTGGGTGATATTGCTCGGTCGCATTTTGCAAGCTGCTTGTACGGGTGCGGTTATGCCGATGGTGTTTACCGTGATCTTGTTGGTGTTCCCGCGCGAAAAACGCGGAACCGCAATGGGTGTAATCGGTCTCATTATTGGGTTTGCGCCGGCGGTCGGTCCATCTCTTTCTGGTTTGCTCGTTGATAGCATCGGCTGGCGCATGCTTTTTGCGTTAATAACCTTACTTGGTGTGATAGTTGTTATCTTTGCTGCACGTGTGCTTCGCAACTATGGCAATTTTGCTCGAACAAGTTTCGATGTGGTATCGGTTGTGCTTTCCACACTTGGTTTAGTGAGTTTGCTTTATGGTTTCTCGACCTTTGCCTCTACGGATAACATGCTGATCACATTAGGGCTCATCGGTGTTGGTATTGTACTGGTTGCGTGCTATGTTCGCCGCCAGTTAACCCTTGAGCAGCCCATGTTAAATGTGCGCATTTTAAAAACGCGAAAGTATGCAACTGCGGCTTTGGTTGTCATTATTGTGCAAGCAGCACTTATGGGTACCGAAGTCATTACTCCGCTGTATATCCAGGGTATTTTGGGCTTTACGGCAACTATGTCAGGTTTAGCGATGCTGCCTGGTGCGGTAATTGGTGCTTTTATGGGACTGATTAGCGGCCGCTTGTTCGACCGTTTCGGCGTGCGAAAAATTGCAGTTCCTGGTGTTGTCGTTGCTGTTTTAGGCGCATCTGGCTTGGCTCGTTTGGGGATTGACGCAAACTTTATTACGGTGGTGCTTACCTATACGACATTGGTTGTTGGTCTGCAATTCACGATGACTCCGCTTAATACCTGGGGCGTCAATTCGCTCGACAATCGCGTGATACAACATGCACAAGCGCTCTCTAACACTATGAATCAAGTGGCTGGATCGTTTGGTACTGCGGTTTTGGTTTCTGTATCAGCGCTCGCACCGCTCCTAGCTCCAAATGCTTCTGCATTTGAGCAGTCGTATTTGGGCGACCATATGGCATATATCACAACCTTTGGGCTAATGTGTATAGCGGCTTTGGTCATCATCTTCTTCGCTCGTGAGAAAAAAGCACCTGCGCAAGCAAGTGCTGGCTCAGTAGAGCGAGGAGAAGAGCTGACTGATTATGCAGCTGGTATTGATGGCGTCGTCGCTGATGCAACCACCGAGGAGAATTTTGGCGAAGATAGGATTTATCGCGCGGTAGATGTGATGAATCGCGAGCCGGTGTGCGCATTGGACACAGCGACTATGAAAGATGTAATTCGCTTGATGGACAAAAACCAAACCAGTGGGGTGCCGGTAGTTAACGCCGCAGGTGATTTGGTTGGCTTTGTCTCTGATGGCGATGTTGCAAGCTATTTGGGCAAGACCGAAATTTCGCTCTTAGACTCAACGCTTAATATTTATCGCTATACCGATGACGAAACATCCATTTCGCGTCTTAAAGACTTGATGAATCTCAACGTGATGGCTGTTGCTACAAAGCGAGTGGTTTCGGTTTCATGGGATACGCCGCTTGATGAGGTATGCGCTCTGTTTGCAACCAAACGCATTAAAAAGGTGCCGGTTATTCGCGATGGTAAACTGATCGGTGCGCTTTCCAGGCGAAACATCATGAGATCGCTTGGTGAAGCCATAGATGTTTTGGAGGCGCAGTCAAACTAAATATCAAAACCGTTACTGTTTGTGCCGATGTTTCTTACAATGCGGCAAAAGCTGAGCGAAAAAATGGTTGTGCTGTGGTATTCTAAATAACAGCTTCTTGCATCAAACGAACTATAACTACACCCAATGCGCAAAGGAGCCATTTCCGTTGGCAAAAAAGACGAATATACTTTCGTTTGACGAAGCACGACGCAGCAGCGTCGGGTCTACTCGTGTGCCTTCATTGGTTGACGGATTTGGAAGTGCGCCTTCATCGCGTTCGCGCAGAAGTTCTTCATCAAAATCATTGGGAATGATTGCCGTATATGGTCCAGATGATTACGAGCAAGATTGCGCAGAAGATGAAGCTGGCGCCACCTCAAGCAGAGGAACACAAAAAGGCTCCAAAAAAGCGAGCGCCAAAAAAGCGCAATCGAAAAAGCGCAATCGCACGAAAAAGAAAGCCGAGGCGCGCTTTAATAAGCAATATGGCTCAGATTCGCCCGCTTCAGCTGATGGAGCTCCGCGTGCAGCGCTTTATAAAGCGCAGATGGGCTCCAAGCATAAACAGGCAGCTCGCATGCAGCAAAGTACTTCACGATCAACAGCAAAGCGTCGCTTTGGTTTTTTGGGCACAAAACAACACTTGATTAAAGCGCCGGTCGTTCTTGGCACTATTGCTGCTGTGCTTGCCTTGTCGTGGGTGTTTTTGTATCAACCCGCAAAAGATCTCTATATTGCTTCACGCGAGCATGACCAACTGCAAGCTGAGTATGCGGCTCTTGAGCAACGCAATGCTCGATTAGCAGCAGATGTGGCCGACTTGCAGACTCAATCAGGCATTGAAGCGCGTGCGCATGAAGAACTCGGCTGGATCAAAGAAGGCGAAGAAACGGCCAATGTTCGCGGTATTGACCTAGAAGAGGCCGAGGATCCCTTCGTAGCCAATGTGGTAGCAGGAAGTGTCCCCGCACCACAAACATGGTATTCGCCATTTTTGGATGTAGTTTTTGGCGTTGGCGATGCGCAAGAATCACTTGAAACGGAAGCAGAATGACCTTACAACCTGGACGTTTTGGCGCTATTGATATTGGTACTGTTACCTGCCGAATGCTGATTGCTGATGTGTTAAGTGATGGGTCAGTACAAGACGTTGAGCGAGCATATACTATTGTCAATTTGGGCGAAGATGTAGATGCGACAGGCGTCTTGAAAGAAAGCGCAATAGCGCGTGCTGAGGACGCTATAAAGAACTATCTTTGCCTCGCAAAAGAGCAAGAAGTTGCGTATGGCCGTTCTATTCCGATTATTGCTATGGCAACCTCGGCGGCTCGCGATGCGCAAAATGGCACAGATTTTATCAAGCGTATTGAGCAATTGGGTGTTCGATTGATCATTATTCCAGGAGAGCGAGAAGCAGAGCTTTCATTTGCTGGTGTTTCTAGTAGCTTTCCTTATGAGCAAATTGCTGTAGTTGATATTGGTGGCGGTTCAACTGAGGTTATCGTTGGACAAGCTGGAGGGCGCGTTTTGCGCGCGCACTCTTTTGATGTTGGATGCCGTCGCGTAACAGAAAAGTTTTTCTTCGCCGATCCACCAACCGAAGAAGAAATAAGCCAAGCGCGCACCTGGATTCGCGAAACGATGCAACCTTTTTTTGCAGAGCTTGCAGGCGAAGGGGCGGTTCCTGACAAAGTTGTTTGTGTTGCCGGGACTGCAACAACGGTCGTATCTATACGTGAAGAAATGGTGGTATATGATACAAAGCGGGTGCATGGTGCTCGCGTGAGCAGGCAAGATGTTGACTTAGTTGAGCAAAAGCTAGCAGCCTTGCCAACTGCGCAGCGTGCAGAGGTTGTGGGTCTTGATCCAGGACGGGCACCGGTTATTATTGCAGGAATGCTCATTTTGCAAACGGTAATGGATCTGTTTGATGTCTCGGAATTTGTGGTAAGCGAATCCGACATTTTGCAAGGCATTGTTTTGGCTGAAGCGCATGGTGAGGTTTTATAAGGCAGCCGTGGTCTGTAAGTCTAAAACGTTTACCAACTCTTAGTGGTTTGTCTTGACGAAGTTTGATACTATAGTCTGCGTTGATAATTTGGGAGCGTGGCGGAATTGGCAGACGCAGCGGACTTAAAATCCGCCGCCGCAAGGCTTATGGGTTCGAGTCCCATCGCTCCTACCAGTTCATCAATTTCAAAAAGCGCCTGTTGGGCGCTTTTTTGTAATATGCACGATTAATACTAAATTCATTATTGAGCATCAAGTGCGCATATCTTGGCTCTTTCGTTGTGGTACCATGGTCAGTTGAACTAGCACACGACAACACAAGAAAGCGCTCATGGATACTATCAATTCAATTATAGAATCTGCATCTGATTATCCTGCAACATTTGAATCGTATCTTGCACATTTTGCTGATCCTGTTGGCGATTTAGTGAATACATTTATTCCCCAGGGGTCACATCCGGACATGGATCGTTATTTGTACGACCCGCTGAAAAGCTATAGCGAAAATGCTGGTAAACGACACCGTCCTCTCATTTGTTTTGCAGCGTGCAGAGCAGTTGGTGGCGATATGGATAAGGCCACTTCAGCCGCTGCTGCAATTGAGCATTTTCATACCGCAGCGCTCATCCACGATGACATAGCCGATGAGGCTGAGCTTCGTCGTGGCAAGCCTTGTATGCACTTAAGTGAGGGTTTGGGTATTGCTATCAACGTAGGCGACCTGGCGCTTTCTACGGTTAATGGTACAGTTGTTGATGATGATAGTCTCGATGACACAACAAAAGTGCGCGTGATTTCTGAGCTTATTAATATGACGCGTCGCACCATTGAAGGACAGGCGCTTGATATTGGCTGGGCGCGTGATGGTCGATATGACATCACTCCCGATGACTACCTGGTTATGGCAACTCACAAAACCGCGCATTATTCAGGTGCGGTGCCGCTTGCTGTTGGAGCTATTGTGGGTGGTGGTACTGACAAAGAGATCGAAGCGCTTCGCCAATATGGGCTTGCCACTGGTCTTGCATTCCAAATTCAAGATGACTTGCTGAACCTTATAGGGTCAGAGGAAAGTACGAAAAAAGACTTCCGTAACGACATCACCGAAGGCAAGCGCACGTTGGTCGTGGTGCATGCAATTCAGCACGCAAACGATCAGGATCGCGCACGTTTAATTGAGATCTTGTCTTCTCACGAAAAAGATCCAAAGGTGCTCGCTGAAGCGGTTGACATCATGGAAAAGACGGGCAGCATTCAATATGCTCGCGACTACGCCTCACGCTTAACTGAACAGGCAAAACAGTCTTTGGTCGAGCAGGTGGCACAGACAGATGCTCGCGATCTTTTGATATCTATGGCCGATTGGTTTGTGAATAGGTTGCAATAGCATATGGAAACGATTAAAAAATATGACCAGGGAGTAGCCGTTGAGGACGTACAACAACGTCTAGCGCTCATTGGTTTACTTAAAGAAACCGATATAGATGGCAATTTTGGCGAAACAACCGCCCAGGCGTTGCGTATATTTTGCGAGCAGGCTGGTCTTGAGCCTGTCGACGATGTCAACGAGCGCGTTTGGGTGGCTTTGGTAGATGCCTCTTTTAACTTAGGCGATCGAACGTTGTATCTGCGCATGCCCTATTTTCATGGGCATGATGTTTTGCAGTTGCAACAAGCGCTCGGCGCACTCGGGTTTGCGTGCGGTGAAACCGATGGCATCTTTGGCGCCTTCACGGAACTAGCGCTGCGTAAATTCCAATTGAATCTCGGGCTTCCTTCTGATGGCATTGCGGGTGCATATACGTATGCGGCGCTTCGCAATTTGCATCATTCCTGGGAAGGCAAAGAGGCGGTTCATGGCACTAATCATTTAGGCTTTGCCCGCGCAGCTGATGTGCTTGAGCGCAACGCGCTTTGCCTGTTTGGCACTGATGAGTTTACGCGTTCGGTGGCCTCTCGTATGTCTAACTTGGCGCTTGCCACCAATCCTGCTTCAAAGATAGTAAGTGCGGACTCGTTATTAGTTGCACCTGATGAGAACATGCTTTTAGTGCATATCGTGCTTCCTGAGGAGCAGACGGCGCAAGTACCGCGCGTAACTTTTGAGCCTGATAGTTCACTTGCACTTCGCTTGGAATCTGCGTTTGATGCAGGGGAGGCGCTTAAGCCGGCGCGCATTGCCATTGAGCTTCCGGGAATTGTTTGGGAAGGGGCTGGTGAAGGTCGATCGGCTCAGCATTTTGCTATTACGCTACTCGACGCGCTTTGCTCTGCACTTTCATAGGTGATCGATGATCGCAACACTGGTTTTCCAGAATATTGTCTTAAGAAATCATGATTTATCAGCAACGATGGTGCGCTGATACGAGAATGCGAACAAGAAAGTTTATACTATAAGCGAGCTTTTCTGCTCGCTTTTTGCTACATGATATAAGCGTTTGCGCGTTTTGAGAGAAGGCTATTATGAACGAACAACCGTTGCAAAATCAAACATCTGAGCCGGCCGCACCGCAAGCCCCGGCACCGCAACCCGAGCCGGCTGCACCACAGACCCAGGCACCGCAACCTGAGGCGGTCGCTCCGCAAGCGCCGCAGCCCGAGCCTGCTGCACCGCAAGTACACGCGCCGCAACCAGTTGGCGCTCCGCCGACTGCTCAAGGAAGCCCTGTTCCGCCTCCTTTCACATCACAACCGCAAACTGGTTATACCCCACAGCCAGCCGTTCAACCAATATATGTCCCAACTCCACTCCAACAGCTTACCGGCGGCATGAAGTTTGCATGGGCAGTCATCGGTGCTTTGTTGGGCATTCCTGGTGTCGTGCTTGCGTGGGTGTGCAACGTAGATAAAGTGCCGCAGGTTAAAAACGATGCGGTCAAATTTGCTCTTATTGGCTTTGTCGTGTGGATTGCGGGCGGCGTGATTGTTGGTCTGGCAATCGGCGGCATTACCACAGCAGCAATCTTTGGCGCATTAGGAGCCTATATCTAACATAAGCAACGTTTTCGCGTTTCAAATCTGTAAAATGCGTCACTTTGAGGGGTCTAATATGGGCTCCTCTTTTTGGTGCTCTCATACGGGTGGTACAATTAACCGGATTATGCATGTGCTTTCATCAACTTAATAGCATTGGTGGGAGTACCTCGAAATGGTAAGTATAAAGTGTGAAGGAGCACCTATGGCACGTCCTATGACGATGGCGGAAAAGATCTTAGCCGCGCACGCCGGATTAGAAGAAGTGGAACCAGGTCAACTGATTGAATGCGATTTGGATCTGGTGCTATCCAACGACGTAACGGCACCAATTGCTATTCGTGAGTTCAACAAGATTGGCGTCGACAAGGTTTTTGATCCTGAAAAGATTGCGCTTGTTCCCGATCATTATGTTCCCAACAAAGATATTAAAAGCGCTGAACAGGCAAAAATTGTTCGCGATTTTGCGCACGAGCAAGGCATAACGCACTATTACGAAGTTGGATGCATGGGTGTTGAACATGCGCTTTTGCCTGAGCAAGGTGTAGTTGGCGCTGGAGATCTGATCATTGGTGCAGACAGCCATACGTGCACCTATGGTGCCTTGGGAGCATTTGCTACCGGCGTTGGTTCTACGGATGCTGGTGTAGGTTATGCTACCGGCAAAGCATGGTTTAAAGTTCCCGAGAGCCTGCTGTTCAAGATTGAAGGCGAACTTGCGCCAGGCGTTACCGGCAAAGATGTCATCTTACACATCATTGGCATGATTGGCGTAGATGGTGCACTCTACCAGGCCATGGAATTTAGCGGAAGCGCTATTCGCAACATGGATATGGATGAGCGCATGTCTATATCTAATATGGCAATTGAGGCAGGCGGCAAAGCTGGTCTTATTGAAGTTGATGATGTGACTCGTGCTTATATGGATGGCCGCGTGGAAAAACCTTATACCGAGTATCATTCTGACCCCGATGCAGAATATGCCAAGGTTTACGAGATTAACGCTGCTGACATTCAGCCTACGGTAGCATTCCCGCACCTGCCTTCTAATACGCGTCCGGCTGCAGAGTCGCGCGATGTTGTAATTGATCAGGCAGTTATTGGTAGTTGCACCAACGGTCGTATTGTGGACATGCGCCAAGCGGCAGAGGTGCTGCGCGGACGAAAAGTTCATCCGAATGTCCGTTGTATTGTCATTCCTGCAACACAGCAGGTATATCGTCAGTGCATCGAAGAGGGCTTGATGGATGTTTTCCTCGATGCAAATTGTGCGGTATCTACGCCAACTTGCGGGCCGTGTCTTGGTGGCTATATGGGCATCTTGGCTGCAGGGGAGCGCGCAATCGCAACCACAAACCGCAACTTTGTGGGACGTATGGGAGACCCGACGAGTGAGGTATATCTCGCATCTCCTGCCGTAGCTGCAGCTTCGGCAGTGCTTGGACATATTGGTCTGCCGCAAGATTTAGATGAACAGGAGTAGTTACCATGCAATTTAAAGGAACTGCACATAGATACGGTCGCGATATTGACACCGACGTTATTATTCCAGCTCGCTATTTGAATACCTCTGACCCTGCTGAGCTGGCAAAACATTGTTTGGAAGACTTGGATGTCGAATTCGTCAACAAGGTTGCTCCTGGTGACATTATTGTCGCTGACGAAAATTTTGGCTGCGGTTCTTCGCGTGAACATGCACCGATTGCCATTAAGGCAGCAGGAGTGGATGTGGTTATCGCCAAGAGCTTCGCCCGTATTTTTTATCGTAATTCCATCAACACAGGTTTGGCTATCATGGAGTGCCCTGAGGCGGTAGATGCTATCAGCGCAGGTGATGTGGTAAGCGTTGATGCAGATGCTGGCGTTATTACCGACGAAACCACCGGTCAAGTATTTCAGGCACAACCGTTTCCGCCATTTATTCGCGAGATTATTGAGGCTGGCGGCCTGATTAATCGCACGAAGCAGAAGATGAACTAATAGAAAGAAGGATTCATCATGAAAAACTACAACATCTGCTTGCTTCCAGGCGATGGTATAGGGCCGGAAATTATTGCTGAAGCCATCAAGGTGCTTGATGCTGTTGGCCAAAAATATGATACGAGTTTTACCTATACCGAAGCACTTATTGGCGGCGTGGCTATTGATGAGGTCGGAAACCCGCTTCCGCCCGAAACACTTGATATCGCCAAAGCTTCTGATGCGGTGTTGCTTGCGGCGGTGGGAGGTCCAAAATGGGACACTACTGATCCGGATAAACCACGTCCTGAACAGGGACTTTTAGGTATTCGCAAAGAGCTTGGGCTCTATGCTAATTTGCGTCCTGTCTGCATTTTTGACGCGCTGGCAGATGCTTCAACACTGAAGCCTGAAGTTGTTGATGGTGTTGATTTGCTGATTGTTCGCGAGCTGACCGGTGGTTTGTATTTCGGCATGCGTGAGCGCTTTTATGATGAAGAAGGCGCTGGCAAGAATGGCGAAAAGGGCCAACGTGCCTATGATACGCTCGAATATCGCGAGTACGAGATTGAGCGCATTGCTCGTCACGCATTTGAGACGGCTCGCAAGCGCAAGAGCCGCGTGCATTCAATTGATAAGGCTAATGTGCTCGAAACGAGCCGTTTGTGGCGCCACATTGTTCACGAGGTTGCAAAAGACTATCCGGATGTGGAATGTATCGACATGCTTGTCGATAACGCTGCTATGCAGCTGATCAACAACCCACGTCAGTTTGATGTGGTAGTTACAGAAAATATGTTTGGCGATATTTTGTCGGACGAGGCTTCTATGCTGACTGGCTCTTTGGGTATGCTGGCATCTGCGAGCTTAGGCGATGGTACAGCACTCTATGAGCCAAGCCACGGCAGCGCGCCCGATATTGCTGGTCAGGGCATCGCGAATCCATTGGCACAAATTATGTCTGTGGAAATGATGCTTCGCTATAGCCTTGACATGCCCCAAGCAGCCGATGATGTCGCATCAGCGGTTCGTGCGGTGCTTGATGCTGGTTGGCGCACAGGAGATATCAAGAATGCCCAAACGCCTGCTGACAAAGTGGTTGGTACTGAAATGATGGGTGATTTGGTAGTGCAACAGATCCAGCCTTCTGACAAGCCGGAAGAGTTATGGGGTCGTCACCCAGAAGATTGGAGCGTCAACCGCGCTGACTAGGGTTTTAAAAGTATGCAACGAGTGCTTCAACTTGATAAGGCGCATGCTTTTCTATAGCCACAGATTCGCCAGATGCTTTTTAAAGCATCTGGCGCTTTATCACTTATAAGAACGCAACCAAGGTGCCTTTTGGCGCTTATCTTTGAAGGATAGATCATATGGGATTAACTATGAAACTTGCAGTTCCAACTGAGGGTGCTGCTGGAATGGATGCACACCGTGCAGGACATTTTGGTCATTGCGATTGCTTTAGCGTTATCTCTATCGTTGATGGCGAATTGCTTGAGGTGACCGAGGTTGTCAATCCTCCGCACGAAGAGGGTGGTTGCTTGCGTCCGGTTAGCTTGCTTGCCGATGCAGGAGTTAACGCTATTGTTGTTGCGGGAATGGGCATGCGCCCACTGATGGGTTTCAATGAGCGCAATATTACGGTGTATTTCGACAACACGCATCCGTTGGTTGGCGATGCAGCGCGTGCTGTGGCTGCAGGAGAGGCTCCTGTAATGCAAGCTGACCAGGCATGTCACCACCATCACTAGGAAGTTAGCCAAACACCCCTTTTACCTGATCGCTCGTAGGCTTTCAGAAAGCGTGTAACCATGACAGAACAATCACTACAAAAGACATATCAGTTTTCTCGGTTTGCTCGGCTTTTGCAAGTGCACGAACGTGTGCTTGCAGATGCGGTTCCTCGGATACCAAAACGTGAGTTTGGTACTCCCGATATGGGCTTTGTTGGCGTTTCTGGCATAACGGATAACGCGGAGTCTTCTTCTGCGCAGTCGCTTTTTGGATGGCTTGCCGGTGGGATTGCGATGCCTGCAACTGGCGGCTGCTATGCTGTAGAGTTTTTGCCGGACAAATCAGTGCGCGTGCTCGCGTATCTGGACACTTTTGGACGCGCATTTGTTATGGATGAAGCTACGATAGTTCCTCCAGCACGCAGGCCTGACATGCAATTTGTAGGCGATGACCCGGATCGCCCTTTCGCTGATGGCACAGGAAATGTCTATGTGCGAGACGCCGAAGGCGAAGTGCGCGATGTTGTATGCTTTCGCAGGGAAAAGGGGCGTTATTCGTTTTTCGATAGCTGGTATGATTTTGGAGAGCATGGCGAAGATTTGTCGTACAACTCGGCAATGGCGCGTGCGTTTTTTGCCTTTGTGTATCGACCTTCGCAGGGAGCACCTCAGCTTCCAAAGCGTGGTCTCGATGGTATTTTCCAGATCCTTCGCACCGAGCGTCCGCTCAAGGCAATGGAAGCCATTTTGCGCAGTGTCGAAGAAGCGCAAACAGATCCACTGTTGCAAATACCTCCGCTTGTTCTTTGTTTAGCCGAGTGGCTTAAGGAAGCGGGCATTGAAGTTTTGCAAAAGGCGCATTTGGCTGATGATGCGCTACGTCTTGTGCGAACAATTCGCTATGCAAATACCTATTTTTTGGCTCTTGATGATGAGGACGCAAAAGTGCCTCCCTCCTATATTTGGGCGCTGGAGTCTGCGCTCAATCGCTTTTTGCTCGTAGCAGAAGCGTTGGGGGATCGAGCTTCTCGTGCGAGCGAGGAAGAGTGTCTTCGTTGGGATGGGCACTTGATCGAAACTATTGCGTTGCAGCAACCCGAATTGCGCAATTTGGCCGATGCGCCTATAGGCCCTGTGGGTAGTGAATGGGATGTGCGTTGTGCTATCTCTTCAGCTATTGAACGTCTGCGTTTGCCCTACAGAATAAGTATTGCGATTCGTGAGGATTTGGCCGCGGGCGCGGTGGCATTCAACATCGTTACACCTGATGAGAGCATTATGCCTGCGTATAATTGCGAAAATGTTGATCATAATGATAACCCTATCGCAAAGCTTAACTCTGAGCAGGATCGCCAAAATGAAGCATTGCGCTATGCTATGCATATAGGGCTTTTGTTGGCAGCAATTGCCTTTGAAGCAACAGAGAAAATTGTTCGCGTTGATATTGTCGCGCGTTCGCTGCGTGAGTTGAATAAAGAATACTATGCACGCGAAGGATCGCGAGATGTTGCATCTCTGCCAGCGCTTTATGACGTGACCTTTGAGCGCAACTTCTATGATGAGCACGGCGAATTTGAATCTGGGCGCGCTGGTAACCCTCGCACGATTTTTGACGCAGCTGGCGCACGCTATGATGTTGATGAGGCTGATGCGTTTACCTTCATAAAATCGCATGATTCTTATACGCAGCGACGCGAGGCTCCTGAGGCGTTCAGTCAAACACTTGACGCATCTGAAGCTTCTGTTTTGGGTGTTACTGGTGATAGCTGTGACATGCGTATCATGTATGATGGTGCTCGGAGGCGATTTGCTGAGAAGGTTTCTGATGAAGTTGTGCATGCAACAAGCACAACGGATGCGATTCGCTTAGTTCGAATAGCACAAGAAAAGGCCACTGCAGACAATGATGAGCGCGCGGTAAGTGGCTGCATACGTCTGATGGCTGCGCTGACTGAAGGAAGCATTGATGCTTTTGATCAGAATGCCATTGTGAGTTGCATTTTAGGCGAGGACAGATGTTTGACCGCGCTTGGCAAAGCTAATGCGCTTGCCGATTCGGGCGAATACGATCAAGCAGTCGAAGTGCTCATTGATGCGGTCGCAGAAAGCGCTGCACTTGATGGCTTTACCGACGGCTTAGCAACGGTGTATCGCACCTTTGACTCGTATGCTTCGCGCTTGATTTATAACCTCGCTCGAAAAGGCGAGCTGAAGGATCCCCGGTCTGCTCAAGACGATGTATCAAAGCGGGTTGAGCTTGCTCCCGACTCATATTATCTGTGTTGTCTTGAGATTGTTCGCCTTCTTGAACATTCGTTTGAGCGCACCGATGACGCACTTCGCTATGGGCAGCAATCTCTTGCGCTCGGTCCTGCTACCGGCGCGGGATATCGGCAGCTTGGCCGTGCATTTATGCTGGTTGGAGACATGGAAAACGCTGCAAAAACCCTGTTGAGCGGCTTGGAAATCATGGTTCAACCAAATGACATTGCCATGGCATATTATCAACTAGCTTATGTGTTCTGGAAACAGAATCGCTATGCTGAAGGTGCCTTGTGTTACGTTAAGTCAATAATGACTTCCTCAATAATTGCGCCACAAGCGTCCGCCGAGCTGCAAGAACTTATGGAAGAGGCGCCGGTGATTTTGCCAGAGCGTGATGGCATTGATGAGGCGCTTGAACAAAGTGGTATTGTGGTTGCCCCAACAGAAAGCGTGCTAGATGCGCTCGGGTCAGCCATTGTTGCTGCGGTTGATGCAGGGTTGTTCCCGGTAGCGCGTAATTTGCTTGCCATTCGTTTGCGTTATAGGCCTGATGACGCGCTTATGGCGGTGCTCATTTCACTTGAGGATTAAATAGTTTGTAGGATAACCTTCGCTTGCTAAGGTGTCGTTTTATTTATTGAGATAAGGATTTTAGCTATGGCAATCAACTGTCCTGAAGGCACACGTGATCTTTTGCCAGACGAGATGGCGTTTTGGACAAGTTTTAAAGCTTGTGCAGTCGATATTTTTTCTCGGTATGGATACCTGCCTATCGAGACGCCTATTTTTGAGCAGACGGAGCTGTTTGTTCGCGGCATAGGTGAGGCCACCGATGTTGTTTCAAAAGAGATGTTTAGTGCAGTTTCTGGCGAAAACCTCAAGCGCCTTATGGCGGGAGAGTCCATCAAGTCGAAAAGCAAGCTTTCGCTTCGTCCGGAGGGTACTGCAGGGGTAGTTCGAGCGGTGGTTCAATATGATTTAGTGCCGCAAGGAGCGGCTCCCGCAAAACTCATGTACGCCGGCCCCATGTTTCGCGCGGAACGACCGCAAAAAGGCCGTCAACGCCAGTTTAACCAGGTAGGAATTGAGTGTCTTGGTGCTGATGATCCGAGCGTGGATGCTGAAGGCATTATCATGCTCATGCGTTTTTATGAGCGCATTGGCATTCCGGTTGCCTCAACGCGTTTGCTTGTTAATTCTATGGGCTGCGAATCGTGTCGCCCCGCGTATCGCGAGCAAGTTCGAGCTTATATGGATGAGCACGCCGATGAATTATGCGAAGAGTGCAAGCGCCGCGCAGAGATTAATCCTTTGCGCGCATTTGATTGCAAAAACTCTTCGTGCGCCGCGGTTATGGAGCATGCGCCAAGGATCACCGATCATCTCTGTGATGATTGCAAGGCACATTACGCGACCGTGAAATCATATTTGGATGCAGCAGGCATTTCTTATGTCGAAGATTACAAGCTTGTTCGTGGTCTTGATTATTACACGCGCACTGTTTTTGAGGTGCAAGTTACTGAAGGCATGGGAAGTCAAAACGCAATTGGTGGCGGCGGCAGATATGACAAGCTTGCCCAAGAAGTAGGAGGGCGTCCAACGCCTGGTTTTGGTTTTGCTTTGGGCTATGAGCGCTGTGTACTGGCGCTCGAAGCTGCGGGATTTAGCTTCCCATCTGCTCAGCGTTGCGATGTTTTTGTTGCATGCGTTGACGACGAGGTGCGCTCACTTGCTTTTTCGTTGGTGCAGACGTGTCGCGATAATGCTTTGGTTGCGGAAATGGATCATCAAAACCGCAGCTTGAAGAGTCAGTTTAAACTTGCCGATAAGCTTGGTGCACTGCATGTAGTAGTGCTTGGACCTGACGAGATTGCACAAGGTGAGGTGGTGCTGCGCAATATGGCCACACATGATGAGCGTCGCGTAGCGCTTGATGAGGTTGTTGGCGCTTTGCGCTCACAAGCTGCGCATTGAGCCGGGCGAATCGGCTTAAGCTTTGATTGGCGCGCTTAAGCTTTCGCAATCTGGCGCAACATAAATTCGCGCTGACCCAGTTCGCGCTGACCAAATACAATTCACGCGAATTGGGGGTTATAGGACAAAAAACGTGTCCGGATGCTAATCAATAGCAAAGGGATAGCGTGTTTTGTTATGGAGTT
>RAZB01000019.1 GCA_003612515.1 bacterium D16-34 | reverse complement strand
GTGCCTCGACTACTTCCCGAACCGCGTACCTGACGCAACGCTGGTACGTCCGGAGATGTGGAACGACTAGTACATTAGCTGCTTAATGCTAACTTAGTTTGAAACCGTTTGAGTTTCAGGCATATTGAAAGGGGGATCTGGTTTCACAGCAGCCAGGTTCCCCTTTTGTTTAACTTAACCCGCATTCCTGATGCTAGTTTTCAAAGCTGAGGTTGAAAGCTGCTGAACTTGGGGATAACCGAGCGAAGCGTCGCGTCGTAATCTTTTAAGGAAAGGATTACGAGACGAGGCTTGGATATATGCATCGGGTTGCGTATACATTGCTACTGGTTTTAAGGAGGACCAATGGCAGAGAATACGAATCTTACTAACTCGTCTTCGTCAGGATCTGACGGTTATCAGATGAAAACAAACTTGGGCGTTATTGCAATGCTCATCTCGGCAACAGGTATGGGTCTGGTGCCGCTTTTCAGTCGTTGGGCAACACGTACCGACATGTTCGATGGTACGCTTGGCCTTAATGGTTCAGACTCAATTGGTGCACTCATGGCATGCGGTCGCATGAGCATGGGCTTCATCTTCTTTTTAGTATTAATGGTGGCAACGCATAAAGTAGATACCTTCAAAAGACTGAAGCTTACTCCTGCTATTGCGTTGGGCGGCCTGATGATTGGCATGTCTCTTGCATGCTATGTAACATCAACGCTTATGACTACCGTTGCAAATGCAGTGCTCTTCATCTATACCGGACCGGTAATTTGTACACTGCTTGCGCGCATCTTCCGCAAAGAACCAATGAGTGCTTTGCAGTGGATTTGTTTGGCAGTTGTATTTGTTGGTATGTTGTTCGGTGAAGGCTTGCTAGGCTTTGGCGTTGGCGGTCAAGCATTTGGTCTTGATTTCAACTTGGCTCCATCAACTCCTGAGTTCCCGCAAAAACTTGTTGGTGACGCGTTCGGTTTGCTTTCTGGCGTTTTCTATGGCGCTTCAATGTTCTTTAACGGCTATCGCAAAGATGCTGACACCACTGCTCGTGGTGTTTGGAACTTCCTTTTTGCCGTTGTCGGCGCTGCAACTATCACCATCATCATGAACATTGTTGGTCTGCAGCCGGGCATGGAGAACTGGATCACTGAGGTTAACTTCACCGCATTCAACTGGGTTGGCGCTATTCTTCTGTGGATCGTTTGCGGTCCGCTTGCTCTGGGCTTTTTGCTGGTTGCTGGGCGTAACCTCAATGCTGCTGACTATTCAACTATTGCTTATTGGGAAGTTCCTGTGGCAATTGTTATCGGTCTTGCAGTGTTCGGTGAGGCGATCACCGTCAATACCTTCTTGGGTATCGTGCTCGTAGTTGCAGGTGGCGCAGTGCCTTCAATCAAAAACATGGTTCAAGGCAGGAAGCAAAAGCAAGAGGATGTAATTTCTGCAAATCTTGCTGCCAAGATTCAAGAGCAAGAAGAGCTTGAGAATCTGTAAAACCCACCTGGCAAAAGCCACTGAAGAGGAAGTTGATCCTTATGAAGATTACCAATCGGCTCACTCACGTAGTTGAGGAGCAAACCTATGAACCAGCTTTAAGCAAAGAACAGCTTGAAGGCGTTTTTGAGAAGGCGGGTGTACAGGGATTCCAGGCAGAGCTCGATATTATGGAGCGCACCGAAAACCACGTACAAATGATGGAACTAGATTCGTTCCTAGGGTTCGTAAAGGCATCAGGTCTTAATGCGGTAACGTATGACGTGACATACTTCCCGCATGCAGATCAAGCAGAAGTTGATTATCAGATTCGTCAGCTTGCTCGTGACCTGGAGATCAGTCCTGAAGTTATTAAAGAGGTATGCGCAAGTGAGATTGACGAATATGTTCGTCTTGACGCTGAGCGTGACGCATCGCTTCCGGTACATAGTATTGTTGAGGCTTATACCGGCGGAACGGCATTTGCCTGGTATGGCATTAATGAGTATCCGCGCTTGAAGCGAATCTTGCTTGAAAAGCTTGTACAAGGCGGCAAGAAAGCTGAGAAAGAGTTTATTAACAAAGCAAGTAAGGCCCAAGTAGAATATATGGGCGACTTCTAGGAGCTTTAAGCCCGCATCGGCACTGTGCTGGTGCGGGCTTTCTTTCTAACGCACAGATGTGAAGAAATTGTTTCATGTCTCTAAGCCGGTCGCGTTGCATGTTTGCGTATAATAGACAAACATTGCGCCGGGCTGGTGTATTCAAAATGAATAATTCGGGACTTCAGGTAAGGAGGGTTGAGGTATGAGAGTGATGCTCGCTGAGCCATCAACTTATGAAGCAGACGAAGCAGTTCATTTCTTAGGGGATTATCATGAAAGCTAATCATGACAGTGAGGCGAGTGCTACAATTCGCCGTGTTGCCGTATCTTCGTTTTTAGGCAACTTTATTGAGTGGTTCGACTACGCAACCTACACGTACTTCGCGATTGTTATTGCCGCGGTTTTCTTTCCCGGCGAAAACGAAACGCTTGCTTTAATGCAAACCTTCGCTATCTTTGCTCTTTCATTCTTGCTACGTCCTATTGGCGCCATCTTCTGGGGTAGCATGGGAGATAAGAAAGGCCGCAAATGGGCACTTTCTACATCGATTTTCTTGATGACCGGCGCTACTTTCTGCATCGGCTTATTACCAGGATATCTTGCAATCGGCTTAGCTGCTCCAGTGCTTTTGCTAGTTCTTCGTATGATCCAGGGATTTTCTGCTGCTGGAGAATATGCGGGCGCTGCAACATTCTTGGCTGAGTATGCTCCAGCTGACAAGCGCGGTTTATACTGCTCACTTGTTCCGGCCTCTACGGCTACGGGTCTTTTGGTTGGTTCAACGTTTGCAACCGTTATGTATATGTTGTTACCTGCAGAGGCAGTTAATGACTGGGGTTGGCGTATTCCGTTCTTGCTTGCAGGTCCGCTTGGCTTGGTTGCTCACTACATTCGTACCAAGCTAGAGGATTCGCCTACTTATCAAAAGATGCAAAGCGATATTGGCAAGCAGGACGACTCGAACCATCCTATTCGCGATTTGTTCAAGCATCATCTGAAGGAGCTTATCATTTCGTTTGGCGCTTGCATGTTGAACGCAGTTGGCTTCTATGTTGTTTTGACCTATTTGCCAGTTTATCTGGAGACGACCGTGGGCATGGATCCCGGTGAGTCTTCGCTTATTACGACAATAAGTTTGATTGCGTATATCGGATTCATTTTCATATCAGGTCACCTCTCCGATACGTTCGGTCGCAAGAAGATGCTGATCATTGCGTGTATTGGCTTCATTATAGTTACCGTTCCGGCATTTATGCTGCTCAACACGATGCAGTTTGTCACGGTGCTTGTGGTGGAGCTTGTGATGTGTTTGCTGCTAACCATCAACGACGGTACGCTTTCCAGTTACCTAACCGAGACGTTCCCAACAGCAGTGCGCTACACTGGATTTGCGCTTTCGTTTAATATGGCAAATGCATTGTTTGGTGGTTCGGCATCGTTCATCTCAACATGGTTGATTGATGTAACCCAGAACAATCTTGCTCCAGCGTGGTACATGGTTGCTATTTCGGTTATCGCGTTGATTGCTATGATTGCTTCGCACGAGCATACCGGTAAGGCATTAGCTGACGTCGAATAATAACCAGTTTGGCAGTCAGGCTTAGTAATGAGCTTGATAAACTGATTGTTTATACGTAAAATGCAGCCGGTTTATAGGATGCTACGTGTATAATGCTAAGTGTCATCAAAATATAGCTGGGAAGGTGAGCTATTAGTTGACAACTTAATTTTCGTGCTGCAAGCGCCGTTCGAAAATTCGAGCGGCGCTTGTATTATTTCTATCCTGCTCAGGCTTAAGCTGAGGAAAGGAAGCGCTCTTATGACGGATTCGTCGCAGACCCCAAAATCTCTAAAAGCGCAGATTACCCGTACTTCGCTTGTATTGGCCGCTGCTGCACTTTTGCGCGAACAAGGACCTCGTGCTGTCACCTATCGCAAAGTTGCGCAGTGGGCAGGAGCCGCATCTTCCTCGGTGGGTTATTACTTTGATTCAGTAACCCAGCTCCTCCATGAGGCTGGGCGCTATAACATTCAGTTGTGGGCTGAACGCGCCGAGAAAGTAGCAGCGAAGGCTGAGTCGCTTCCTCCGGAGGAATGCAAAGCACGTGCGGTGGAGTTGCTGGTAAAGGCTTGTTTACCGGATGCAACGGTTGCACCTGCAGCGCACTATTCGCAACTAATTGCGGCCGCTGAATCCAATGTCGTAACCGAGGCATATCAAAAGGGTAGGGTTTCGCTGGACGCTGCAATCGGGCGTATTTTGGCACGAGCTGGAATAAATAATATGCCACCGCGTATGGTAGGCGCTATTGTTGATGGTGCCGCTGTTGCGGCTATTTCTGAGGGATATGATGTGAGTGACTTTGCAGCGCAGCTTCTCGAAGAGGCTTTGAGTGAATATAATCTCGCTGCTCAATTAGATTCCTCGTCATAATCTAGTGCCTCGTCATAGAATGGGCGTATAGGAGCGCACGGAGGATATAAAACCTGCGCATAAAAAAAGACCTGCTCAATAACGCGTGGACATGCACAAATGCCATTTTGTACCCGTTCACGCGAATAGCAGGTCTTTTTCGTTCACTTCAGATAGATCTTCACTATTCGCCAAAATAGTGAAGGAATCGAAGCGAAGAGAAAAGCTGTTCGCCAAAACATCTTTTCCTAATTTCTAAGTTTGCCGAGCTCTCGTTCGCCAAAATGGGGCTTTGCAAACTTAGAATCAAACACTTCATATGATCAGTTATCAATGATCAGAAATGCATCTTAAAACTCCGTCGCAGACATGTGACCACAATGACCGTTGGAGTAGCACATGCCTGCGAATTTGGAGCTAAGAACAAACTTAAGAACTAAAACTAGTCCTCACGCCAGATAGGCATGCTCATGCAGCGTGGGCCACCACGACCACGTGA
>RAZB01000018.1 GCA_003612515.1 bacterium D16-34 | reverse complement strand
GCTCAACAGGAAAAACTTTCAAGACTAGACACGTTTTTTGTCCGAGTGGATTTTTTCAAAAAAAGAGAAAATGATGGTTAAAAAGGGGTGCTGACCTGCATCAACACCCCTTTTTTGGACACGTTTTTTGTCCTATAACCCCCCATCGTCTAGCTTATTGTAACCGTAAAGAATCTACATTCTCTCCGGAGCACTCACTCCCAACAATGACAGCGTCAACGCGAGCACAATACGCGTTGCATCTGCCAACGCCAAACGTGCTTCTTTAATTGGTTCTGGTTCATTCATGATATGACAGCTTGCATAGAATGAATGGAACAGAGAAGCGAGCTCTTCAGCATAATGGGTAAGACGGAATGGAGCACGATCACGAGCAGCCAGCGCAATCAAGGAGCCAAACTCATCCATCTTGCGCATGAGTGCCAACTCGTTTTCGTGCGTCAACGAAGACAAATCGACATTCTCAGGGACAACCCTGCTTGCGAGCTCATTAATATCAATCTCCCCTGCTTCAAACGCCTCAACATCGGCAGGAGAAGCAGCCTTTTTGATTACTGAGCAAATGCGCGCATGAGCATATTGCACATAGTACACAGGATTGGTGTTGTCTTGTCTTCTCGCCTCTTCGATATCGAAATCAATTTGCTGATCAGAAGACCTTGAGAGCATCTTATAGCGCGTTGAATCTACACCAACTTCATCAATGAGCTCTTCAAGGGTTACCATCTCACCAGTACGTTTTGACATACGAACAGGTTTACCATCGCGATAGAGATTTACCAGCTGACCCAAAACTACTTCAAGAGCTCCTGGCCAACCCCATGCCTCAAGCATGCATTCGCAGCGCTTGATATATCCATGGTGATCAGCACCCCACAGGTCAATCAGGTGATCAAATCCGCGTATCATCTTGTTGTAGTGATAAGCTACGTCAGACATGAAATACGTCATTTCACCGTTTGCCTTAATCAATACACGATCTTTTTCATCACCAAGCGCACTCGATTTAAACCATGTTGCGCCATCTTTGACATAGACATAGCCCTTATCATCCATTGCTTTTAACGCAACAGAAACCGGCGTTTCGCCGTTTTCATCTTCAACGTAGAGACTGCGCTCGCTAAACCACGTATCAAAGGTTGTACCCAAACGTCCAAGCACTTGTTTTTGCAGGTCAAGCATTTCTTGATAAGCAATCTCGCGGAAGGCTTCCATACGCTCTGTGTCGGAAAGTTCAACATATTTGTCGCCTTCCCTATCAATAATTCCTTGAGCTATTTCGCCAACATACGAACCACCATAACACTGCTCAGGCATTTCATAGTCATAACCGAGTTGCTGCATGTAGCGAACTGATACCGAATTACCAAAGACGTCCATTTGGGTACCATGGTCATTGATATAGAACTCTTCGTAGACATCATAGCCTGCATGACGCATAACACGAGCCATGGCATCACCAAGCACTGCCCAGCGTCCATGACCTACATGCAAAGGTCCGGTTGGATTTGCCGAAACATACTCGAGGTTTATATAGCGTTGTCCTTCAGGGATCTCACCTTTACCATAATCTTCTTGTGAAAGGCGAATATCTTTAACCACACTTTGCAAAACTGCATCAGAGAGTCTGAAGTTGATAAACCCAGGACCGGCAATTTCTACTGCGGCAATAATATTGTTTTCGGGCAAATGATCAACAATGATTTGTGCAATTTCGCGGGGATTGCGCTTTGCTTGCTTCGCACTACGCATTGCCACAGTACTAGCCCAATCACCATTAGCCTCATCGCGCGGACGCTCAAGAGAAGCTTCTGGAATATCGGCTAGAGACAGTGAGCCATCCTCACATGCTTGCTTGATTGCATAATCAACAAGCTCTTCCAATTGTTCGCGAATTTGCATATTGAACTGCTTTCTCTATCGGATAAATCAATAATGGATGCGATTGTAACATCTTTATGCAAAAGTTTTTAAAATTCATGCATATATGCGCGAAATATTGCGAATACATGCTGACAAAATGCAAAGGGAACCCCGCCGAAGACAAGGTTCCCTTTAAGACTATAGGTTATGCGCCATTAAACCTATATGCTATACAGCTGCCGTGCCCGGAACCATAATCATGGCTGCAGTCAGGATAACCATGCATACCACACCCAAGATTACGAACAACACTGCACCAAACTTCAACCAGGTTGAGTACTCAACCTTAGCCAAGGCCAAACCACCCATGATAGCACCGCTGGTCGGGGTAAAGAGGTTCACCAAACCATTGCCAGCACTGTAGATCATGATCATAACATCTGGCGAGAAGCCAAGGTTGTTGGCAAGCGGTCCCATGATTGGCATAGAAACCGTAGCCATACCAGATGAAGACGGAATCAAGAACGAAAGTACAACATAGAGCAAGAATGACAACGGTGCAAAGATAAATGCTGACAATCCTTGCAATGCGTTAGCTGCATTTTCGAGAATCCAAAGATCCAGTCCAGTTTCACCCATCAATACGGTAATTGAACGGGCCAAAGCAATAATCAAAACAACGCTCATCATGTCTGCTGCGCCGTTGATAAATGCTTTTACAAAGCGAGACTCAGAAACTCCACCAACGATGCCGATGATAATGGCCATCAGTAAGAACCATGTTGAAGCCTCATCAAAGTACCACTGACCCATTGGAAGACCAGTCAGGAATGCAGACCATCCTTCGGTAACTTGCTCTTCGCCAACCGTCTCGATTGTTGCATCGGGATCAAGAATTAGGTTGCTGCCTTCAGCGTCAGCCCATACCGCATCGACGTCTTCGCCAGATACTGTTGCAGTAACTTCTTCATACGAAGCGCCTGCGTTGAAAACTTCTACTCCGAAGTCTTCCCACGGAATAAAGCTCACAATCATGATGACGAAGGTGAGTGCAAATACGATCAGAGACCATTTCTGACGAGCAGTCATCTTTGGCTCATTAGCAGAATCGTCCGATTTCTCTTCATCGGTAGACTCTTTCATGCCCCACTCATCCATCATT
Organism: bacterium D16-34; assembly: GCA_003612515.1. Taxonomy (GTDB): domain Bacteria; phylum Actinomycetota; class Coriobacteriia; order Coriobacteriales; family Eggerthellaceae; genus Xiamenia. The sequence goes on along the minus strand of RAZB01000018.1, from coordinate 3,051 downwards.
GCCTGCTGCTCTTGCAGTGACAAAATGGTTGAACCTTTATCGGCTTTAACCTTTTTGGCATAACGCATGACAAATACGATCGAAATAGCCAAAGTGACAAGCCACAGGATCAAACCAATGACAATGATAGTACCTTGGTTAATGGTAATGCCAGAAGAAGAGAGTGAGTCAACAGCTGCACCAACAGCAAAAGGGTTGACCGTTGAACCCAAAACGCCGCAACCTGCACCAAGCAAAACTACCGCAGCGCCAACCAAGCTATCGAAGCCAGCTGCAACCATTGTAGCTGCTAAAAGCAGATAAAACGGTACTGTCTCTTCGCACATACCATAGGTGGTACCACCGATTGAGAAGATGAACATCAGAATCGGGATAAGAATAAGTTCGTTGCCCTTAAGCTTTCTTACCAAAGCTGCAATACCAGCATCCAGGGCGCCGGTTTCGGTAATAATACCCAAAAAACCGCCCAGGATAAGAACGAACAAACATACAGGCAAGGCGTCTGTAAAGCCTTTAACCGGTGCCGTAGCTACGTTGGCAATCGTAGCTCCTGTAACACCTTCAACACCCATACCTGACATGATAACAGTGATAATCGCCAGGACAATCAGGATGATGAGCAAGATAGTAAACGACGAAATCGAACGCTTCTTTCTTGACTTTGCTTTTTCATTCTCGGTCATTTCAACCCCTCCTTATTAAAGGATCTTGGTATATGACAATTGGCGAACGAGAAATTTCCTACAAATGGCGGAAGCATAACCGTATCATTTGCGGTGTACCCACCCTCTCCGGAGCCATGGCGTGACTCCGGAGAGGAATTTAGTTTTAATTCATTTTGGCGAACGAATTAAAACCTGCAATCAAGCACAACTACGCCGTGATGACAGTACCAGTCTTGCCTTCAAGACCAGCAGCAGCGCACTCAAGCGACGTGATAAGTGCTTTACCCTCAGGATGAGACTCAACAAATTCAATGCAAGCCTCTACCTTCGGAAGCATTGAGCCAGGAGCAAACTGACCCTCTTCGATGTACTTACGAGCTTCAGCAACCGTCATCGTAGAGAGTTCCTCTTGATCAGGTTTACCGAAGTTGATGCACACCTTTTCGACAGCGGTCAAAATGACCAACATGTCTGCCCCGAAATCCGATGCCAATTTTGACGAAGAGCGGTCTTTGTCGATAACTGCCGGAACACCTTCATAGTGACCGTCAATCTCGAACACCGGAACTCCGCCACCACCAGTTGAAACAACGATGTAACCGTTGTCCATCAGGTCTTTAATGGCGTCGAATTCAACAATGCGAACCGGCTTCGGAGAAGCTACGACCTGGCGCCAGCCACGGCCCGCATCCTCTTTGAACGTCCAGCCCGTCTCATCAGCCTTGGCCTTTGCCTCTTCTTCGGAAAGGAAAGCGCCAACTGGCTTAGTCGGATTCTGGAACGCGGGGTCATCAGGATCAACCACCGTTTGCGTAACGATGCAAGCCGTAGAACGGTCGATGTTGCGCTCGCGAAGGTCATTCAAAATAGCCTGGGACAATTGATAACCAATATATCCTTGGCTCATAGCACCGGCCTCGGGGAAAGGCATCTCCGGGGTCTTGCCGTCGTTAGCAGAAGCATAAGCAAAAGCGTTGTTAATCATGCCAACTTGAGGACCATTGCCGTGTGACACAATAACGTTAACGCCATCTTCTACCATGTCGACAATATGCTTAGCGGTATTCTTTACCAACTCAAGCTGCTCTTGGGGAGTATTGCCCAAAGCGTTTCCACCCAAAGCAATAACTACTGAAGGACCAGATCCCTTCTTGTAACCCATTTAGTTCACCGAACCTTTCAAACAAACTACTGGAGGGTTGCGTACATAACAGCTTTGATGGTGTGCATACGGTTCTCAGCCTCATCAAAGACCTTAGAGGCCTTAGACTCGAATACTGAATCCTCAACTTCCATCTCAGTTACACCGAAGCGCTTAGCAATGTCGGCACCGATGGTGGTGTTGGTGTCATGGAATGCCGGCAGGCAGTGTAGGAAGATTGCATCCTTGTTAGCAACACCCATGAGCTTCTCGGTTACGCGATAAGCCTCGAGTTGCTTAATACGCTCTGCCCAAACCTCGTCAGGCTCACCCATTGATACCCAAACGTCGGTGTAGATAACATCAGCGCCAGTGCAGCCCTTAACAGCGTCGTCGGTAAGGGTGATGGTGCAGCCATTTTCTTTTGCGATCTCTTCGCAGGTCTTAACAAGCTCAGGATCCGGGAAGCACTCCTTCGGGCCACAAGCCACGAAGTTCATGCCAAGCTTAGCGCAAACAACCATCAAAGAACGAGCAACATTGTTCTTTGCATCGCCCATGAATACCAAGGTCTTTCCCTTGATGTCATAGTTGAAGTTTTCCTGAACGGTAAGGATATCAGCAAGCATCTGAGTCGGATGCCATGCGTCGGTCAAGCCATTCCATACCGGAACGCCAGCGTTAGCAGCAAGATCCTCTACGTCAGCCTGGTCAAAGCCGCGGAACTCAATACCGTCATAGAAACGGCCAAGTACGCGAGCGGTATCCTCAATAGATTCCTTCTTGCCCATTTGTGAGCTACCCGGATCAAGATAGGTTACGCCCATGCCAAGGTCCATAGCGCCAACTTCAAATGCGCAACGGGTACGAGTAGAAGTCTTTTGGAAAAGAAGAACAATGTTCTTGCCTTCAAGATAACGGTGCGGGGTACCAGTACGCTTAAGATCTTTGAAGTTGCGAGAAAGCTTCAACAAATACTCGATCTCCTCAGTAGAGAAGTCAAGAAGACGCAGGAATGAGCGACCACTCAAATTTACAGGCATTGTGTATTCCTTTCTTTTTGTTTATCAACAAAAAATCGACGGACGACGCCAAGTTATCGCCCGTCTTTTAACAGTTGGCTGCAATATCTTTATCACAACCAACTGTTAAAGACGTTAGTTATGCCATCTAGCTTAAGAACTAAAACTAGTCCTCACGCCAGATAGGCATGCTCATGCAGCGTGGGCCACCACGACCACGTGA
>RAZB01000017.1 GCA_003612515.1 bacterium D16-34 | reverse complement strand
GTACTACAGCGTCAGGCTGTGGGAGGACGGGAAGTCGCGCTCACAAAGGACGCTTTTGTTATGTCTAGATGTATTACAAATTCTTTTAGCTATTAATCTTAAGATTTATGACTTTTGTATTACACTAAGTCCTATAAATCTTTGAGATGAATGTCGCATTTGTTGGGGGTAAAGCATGAGAAAAGTACAAGGAATTGTGCTGTCGTTTGCGTGCGCAGTCGCATGCTCATTGGGTATTTCTAGTGTGGCATATGCAGACGTAGAAGACTTTGAGAGCCTTCAGGATCAATCGCTCAGCGTGCAAGCGTCGGTAGATAATACTTCCGAGTCTTTGGATGAGGTGTCGTCCGAGGATCCTGTAAGTGTGGCTGTAACTGACCCGACATTAGACTTACCACTTGATGATTCTCATGCTCAACAAGATGCCGTTGATCCAGTAAACGAGCCATCTTCATCCGTTGGTGTGCCGGAAGATCCTGAGGTGCCTTCTGCTCCGTCGCAACCGATTGAGCCAGAGCAGCCTTCAGCGCCTTCGCAGCCGACTGAGCCAGAACAGCCTTCGGCGCCTTCACGGCCGATGGAACCAGATGCTCCTACAACCACTCCGGATCCTTCTGTCCCGCAGACACCAGAGTTTACACAGCAGTTCGCCAAGGTAGATGGTCGCTGGCATTATTTTGATAAATCTGGAAAAGGCACGGGAGCTGTCAATATTACTCCTGGCTGGGTAAAGCGTGAGGATGTTTGGTATTGGTTTAAGAATGCTAACGCCTATGCTGAAAATGAATGGGTAAGTGTAAACGGTGCTTGGTATTACTTGGGAGAAAAGGGACATATGCTCTCAGGTAATCGGGTTATTGATGGTAGGCGCTATTATCTGTATGCCGACGGCAGCATGGTTAAGGGTGTGCTTTGGCAAAAGATTGGTAATACTTGGTATTACATTAACTATGGCGGCGCGTTGACTACAAATACGTGGCGCTATATCAATCATAAGTGGTACTACTTCGATGAGTTTGGTCGCATGAAGACAGGCTGGATTCAGCTTGGGGGTAAGTGGTATTACCTCAACTCGTCTGGAGCCATGTCTACCGGATGGCAAAAAGTCGGCAGTTGCTGGTACTTTATGCGCAGCAATGGCATCATGCACGAAGGCTGGGGGCTAATTGGTGGCAAATGGTATTATTTGCAGCCATCATCGGGTCATATGCGCACCAACTGGATTAAGCTGGACAACAAATGGTACTTACTTTCGCAATCAGGTGACATGCTCACGGGTTGGCAGAAAAATGACAATAAGTGGTATTTGCTTGCCAACAACGGAATAATGCAGACCGGTTGGCATAAGGTAAATGGTAACTGGTATTTCATGAACCAGGGTGGTTCGATGAAAGCAAATACCTGGTATTACGATGAATACTATAAGCGCTGGTATTATTTTGAAGGCTCAGGCCGTATGAACACGGCTGCTGACACTGAGCTTCACGACATGATTGAAGCCATTATTAACAAACGCACTGGACGCGGTTCTGACGCGCTCAAGCGAGCATTTGATTATGTCGTTTCATATCCTTACCGCAGTGGTTCTCTGTATCCAACAGGTGACTGGGGTGCTCGTTACGCGAAAGAAATGTATCGAAATGGCAGCGGAAATTGCTACCGCTATGCCGGTCTTTTCTGCTGGATCGCACGCGGTCTTGGTTATAAAGCCAATGTGGTTTCTGGTTGGGTGCCCGGAGCTCGCGTGGCACAGGCACCGCATGGCTGGGTGGAAGTATATGTGAATGGAAGCACGTGCATATGCGACCCTGATCTGGCACATGAAATGCCAGGGCATGCCTGGTATATGGTGACATACGCAAACGCGCCAACCTATTATCATGGCTGGTAGGCTTAAAGGAACCAGACAATGGTCTTTAGTTCGCTCAGCTTTTTGTGCATATTCTTCCCGGTAGTTTTCGCCTTAAACCAGGTGCTGCCAACCATAAAGGCAAAAAATATCCTATTACTGATAGCTTCAGTGGTCTTTTATTCGTTCGGTGAGCCTGTGTATGTGGTGCTGATGCTTATCAGTGCTTTGGCGAACTGGGCGGCAGGCATTGCGCTTACCAAAACCGTGCGCAGGCGTTTTGCGGTTGTTTGTGCAATTGTGGCCAACTTGGGGCTTTTAGTGGTCTTTAAGTATGCAGACATGCTTATTGGCTGTGTAAACGGGCTATTTGGGCTTCAAATTCCTGCGACGAATTTGCCGCTCCCAATAGGCATATCGTTTTTCACTTTTCAGGCAATGTCGTATGTGATTGATGTGTATCGCGGCGAGGTCACGGCGCAGAAAAACTTCCTCAACGTGTTGCTTTATATCTCGTTTTTCCCGCAACTGATCGCCGGCCCTATTGTTAAATATCACGACATAGCTAAGCAGCTCTCAGATAGGCATGCAGATGTATCCGATATGGCGTATGGTCTTCGTCGGTTTTGCATTGGTTTGGCGAAAAAGGTGCTTATTGCCAACAACATGGCAGTAGCAGTTGATTATTGGTATTCCGTTGCTCCGGCGGACTTGAATGCGCTAGCTGCTTGGATGGCGGCTTTGGCATATCTCATGCAGATCTATTTCGACTTTTCTGGCTACTCTGATATGGCTATTGGTCTTGGTCGCATGTTTGGGTTCCATTTTAAGGAGAACTTCAACTTTCCCTACATATCAACATCCATTCAAGAATTTTGGCGAAGATGGCATATTTCTTTGTCGACCTGGTTTAAGGAATATCTCTATATCCCGCTTGGGGGAAATCGCAAAGGCAAGGCGCGCACCGCTTTAAATAAACTCATTGTCTTTTTTCTTTGCGGGCTGTGGCATGGTGCCGCGTGGACATTTGTCGTGTGGGGTCTTATCCATGGAGCGTTCTTGATGCTTGAGAGTGTGATACCCATAAAGCGCATGCCGCGCGTACTGGGTCATATTTATACCTTGCTGGTGGTATGTCTTGCATTTGTGATATTCCGAGCGGATTCGCTTGGGCAAGCAGGTGCGATATTTGTGCAGATGTTCAGTGCTTGGGATTTTACGAGTGCGTCGATGATTGTGCTGATGCGCCAGATGACACCTGTTTTCGTGGTGGCATTTGTGTGTGCTGTTATAGCATCGATGCCCGTTAAAGATGTTTTGCAAAACAAATTATCAAGTCGTAAATCGGTATATGTTTCATATGCAGCGAGCGCGGCTTTGTTGGTACTGTGCTTCTTGAGTTTATCGAGTGGTGCCTATAACCCCTTTATTTACTTTAGGTTTTAGCGATGGCGATGCACGGGAAACATACTATGTGTGAGGATGCTCGGACAAAAGAGCAGTCGCCTCACAAGGACTGGGGTGCGCTGATTTTTGTGGTGGCGGTAATGGTGGCTCTTTCGTTGCCGTTTGTTTGCATGCCATTTGCACCAACAAATGATGAAGCGGAATTACAAGAGCTGGCTGTGTGGCCAAAGCTGAGCGATGATGGCGCTATAAACGTTGACTATTTGTCGGAAGCGGGGGCGTATTTCGACGATCACTTTGCCTTTCGCCAACAGATAATTACAGCGAACGCTCATTTGTTTGCGCAAGGCCTTGAAACCTCGCCTACAAGCCAAGTAGTCGTCGGAAGTGACGGTTGGCTTTATTATGCAGGTACTATGGCTGACTATCAGCGAACGGCATTGCTAAGTGATAGAGCTATCGATAATGCTGCTTTTAACGTTTCGCTTATGCAAAGGTATGCACAAGAGCAGGGCGCACAGTTTTTGCTCATGGTGGCGCCGAATAAAAATTCGCTCTATTCGCAAAATATGCCTTATTACGAATTGGCGGGCACAGGGCCTGGCAACGCGGAGCGTTTACAATTAGCATTTGATGACTATGGCGTAAACACGCTTAACTTATTTGACCTCTTGGGCGCAGATGAGCGTGTGCTGTATATGAAAACAGATACGCATTGGAACACTGAAGGTGCTCGGATTGCTTACGATGCGGCGCTAAATGCGCTCGATATAGAGCACGACGACTATCTAAATGCCGCTGTGACGTGGGATGATAGCTTCGTGGGCGACTTGGAGGCAATGCTGTATTTAGTGGGAAGAACGCCTGAGGCGGTTGAGGTGTATGAGGCCGCGCAGCGATTTAGTTATACAAACGAGGCAACAAGTGTTCAAGATGCCGACATTGCAACTGCGTCTCAATCAGAGCAAACTCAAGGGTCGCTCGTGATGTATCGAGACTCGTTTGGAAATGCCTTGCTGCCGTTTTTCGCCACACAGTTTAAGCAAGCTTCATTTACGAAGCTGGAGCCTTACAACGCGGTGGTTATCGCCGAGCAGCAAGCTGATGTGGTGATTGTTGAGCGCGCAGAGCGACACTTGGAGTTCTTCGCTACCAACCCGCCTATTTTACCTGCGCAAGAGGTGGATAATGTGGGTGTTGACTACGCGGTAGAGACCACCTCTACGGTGACTGCAGAGGTCAACGGGCCATACATTAAGATCTCTGGTGTGTTAGATGAGGTATATGTCCCAAATAATTCTGCAATCTATGTCGGTGTAGAGTCAGATGATGGACAAGTACGTTATTATGAGGCATGCCGACAAAGCGTTGTTGGTGAGGACGGGCAATCCATAGAAAATGATTATGGGTATTTAGCGCGTGTAGTCGCAGATGATATACCCGAGAGTTCTTTTACTATGCATATTGTGGTTGCGGGCGAGACTTCGTCTTGTGAAGTGGCGTCTATGACCTATGAAGGGGTGTGAACTGATGCATAATCTGAGATTGTGTGTAGTGGCAAGCGGTTTGTCGCTTTTGATGGTTTCGACATTGGCAGGTTGTGGGTCTTCTGCAGCAGAGTCCGAGCCGGTGAATGAATCGGCACCGGCGGTAGAGCAGAAAAGTGAGCCGGAAGTGGCTGTAATTGGCAAGCAGTCTGACGATGCATACAAGATTTCGCTCACGAATAAGCTGGGCGCTCCGGTTAAAGGGATTTCAATCAAGGGTGTCGACGAAGATTCGTTTCCGGCGTCCATGATGTCATCTTCTGACGAGCTTGCAGATGACGAAACGGTCGATCTGTATTACACGCCAAAAAGCGCCGATTCGAAAGCAGCGTATGACATCTTGGTTGTGCTTGATGACGGCACAACATATGAGTTGCATAACTTAACTTTGGCCGATTTTGAGTCAATGGATTTTTCTATTGAAAACGATGTGGCATTTGTTTCTTATACCACGATAGATGGCAAGACGGCAGATACCGAAGAGATGGAATTGGATTTGATCGCTCAGGCAGAGCAGGCAGCAGCCGATCAAGCGGCAGCAGACGCAGAAGCGGCGGCCAACCAGGCTCCTCAGACTGATCCTGCACCAGAACCAGCACCCAATCCTGATCCTGAGCCCGCGCCTAATCCTGCACCAGAACCCAATCCTAATCCTGATCCTGAGCCCAATCCGTCGCCAGATGACTTGGGGCAATCTGAGGGTAGTTGTGTTGAGGGTGGCCTTGTGCTTCGCTAGGAGCTTTCTATAGAAACCAAGCACAACAGATGTGCTTCATTTGATAGACTTTTACTATCTGTTTTTTGATAGGCAAGAGATGTATTACGGGGGTAGTGCTTATGAGAAAATCTTTCCAGGCATGTGCTTGTGCTGGCTTTGCGGGTGTGCTTGTTGCAGCCGCGTTGAGTGTGGGTGCTGTTGCAACGCCGGCATATGCGGACGATTCGCTGATCTCGCCGCAAGCCACCTACACCATTGACACCGGTGCAAAGGTAGATGGCACCTACAACGACTCATATGCTAAAGAAGTTATTACATTGGTAAACCAAGAGCGAGCAAAAGCAGGTCTACCGGCGCTTGTGGCAGATACAGAATTGAGCGGGAACGCTAAAACTCGCGCAGCTGAGTGTGCGGTGAACTTTAGTCATACTCGTCCGAACGGCAAGCAGTGGTATACCATCAATGAGCAGCGCTGTAATGGTGAAAATATTGCTCAAGGCCAACCAACACCTGCTCAGGTTGTTGCCAATTGGATGACATCTAAAACACATCGCGAAAATATTTTGAACAAGAATTTTAAGTATATTGGCGTGGGGTGTTTCACGAAGGGGAACAACACCTACTGGGTGCAAATCTTTTCAGCGAGCGCACCAAGTGGCACAACAACCAATAAACCTTCGGCAACTACCAAACCATCCCAGACTCAAAGCAATACGGGTACCTGGAAGGCATCTGGCAACCGTTGGTGGTATTCGTATTCAAATGGTTCGTATGCACGCGGTTGGCAACAGATTAGTGGTAAGTGGTACTACTTCGACAATTCAGGTTGGATGCTTACCGGATGGGCTAAAGTCAATGGTTCTTGGTACTATCTCAACTCGTCAGGAGCGATGGTAACAGGCTGGTTGAAGATTAATAGCACCTGGTATTACCTCAATTCATCGGGCGCGATGGTTACGGGCTGGACCCAAGTTGGAGGCAAGTGGTACTACCTTTCTTCATCGGGTGCTATGGCGACAGGCTGGGCTAAGGTTGGCGGTAGCTGGTATTACTTGAATAGCTCGGGAGTTATGTGTACTGGTTGGCAAAAGATTGGCGGCAGCTGGTATTACCTGAATTCTTCGGGTGTTATGCAGTCAAACAAGTGGATTTCTGGCACCTATTGGGTTGGATCAAACGGTGTTATGGCCACTAATGCCTGGGTTGATGGGGGTCGTTATTACGTCGGCGGAAATGGAGCTTGGATACGCCGTTAAATAGGACACATGCAATCAGCGCTTTTCTATTAAGAGAAAGGCGCTGATTGAGTTTAAGAGAAGGTATTGAGCTCATGGGATGGAGAGGGAGACGGGCTTTATCTGCACTTGCCGTATCAACGGTTTTGGTTTGCGGTGTAAGTGGTATTG
>RAZB01000016.1 GCA_003612515.1 bacterium D16-34 | reverse complement strand
GCGTCGCCTGCCCGCCCCAACGCGGGCGCGCGCGTGCACCTGTCACCCCTGCGCCTGGCGGCGCCCCTGGCCGCACCTGCCGCGCCTGCCGCGCCGTCCGCGTCTGGCGCGCATAATGCCTGTTCACAGGCGTGAGCATATTTTCCGAGAAGTTCCCCGCTGTTAACTTCAGCAATAATTTGCAAGTTTTGGCTTAAAAAGCGCTCTCGTCGGGGAATCTGAAGTGAATCTGGTTTAAAAAGTGCCCTCGTCGGTGAAATTCACGTGATTTAAGCGCCGAAATCACCGACGAGGGCACTTTTCCAGCCACAACTCCTTAAAAACTTACAAGTCTCAAGCAGTTCGCAACAAAACCCCAGGTCGTTCAATGCTGCCATCGGACATGCTGCTTCATACCGGTACGCTGACCTACCCCGGCGCGCCACTCCCGTCGGGACGAGGCGCCCAGACGCACTGCGACCATGCGCCCACACGACATGAAATCTTTAACCCTGCATATAAGATTCAATTGCAAATTTCGTAATATTGGAACGATTGATAATTCCAACCATCACATCCCCTTCGAGCACAGGTGCTTTGCGCACATGATGCTCGGCAAGAATGCGAGCAATCATGCCCAGGTCATCATTCAGATTCACAGTAACAACTTTTCGCACGGCAATCTCGCTTACAGATGTTTGCAGCGCCTGCTTTACTGTTGCGTCGAAGTCTTCGTTTTCTTGCTCAACAATAAACGACCAAGCACTTTTGAAAGCGGGGACTTGATCAGCCAAAAGTCGCATAATGTCGCCATCAGAGATAAAACCAACAACACGCGAATCCTCGTCAATCACCGGCACACCCGAAACGCCCTTTGCGCTAAATAGTTCAAGCGCATCGAGTACGGTTGCATTCTCATGAATGGTATAAACATCGGTCTTCATAATGGTTCCAAGCGCTGTGGTCGAATTAGCACTTGGGCTTTGTGCTGATACAACCATATTCGCCGCAGATTCCCTTGGCGCTCCAGTTGCCTCATTAAGCTTATCCGCAGTCGACGCAAAGGGTCTACGTACGGACACTTTGCCAAGCCATAGTGCCAGACAAAAACCAACCACAGCAAACACGCCCACTAAAACGCCTGACCACAACATGCCGTTTGCGGCTGCTTGCGTCGATGAAATTCCCGCTGCTAAAGCTCCTGCTCCCACCGCGGCATACACCCCGGTAAACACTGACGATCCAAAACAGCCAGCAATCTGAAATCCCGTAGACATAACAGTCACGCCATGCGGATTCATCTCGGGCGTCAAACGCGAAAGTGCAAAACTTTGCACAGGCCCAATAATGAGCGCAGATCCACAAATGACCGGGATGTAAATCACTGCCAGTAACACCGGCGAAGCTGTTGCTATAAAGACCGCCGTCAACACAGAAAAGATTGCGATACACGCAAATCCTACCGGCAGCAATATCGATGCCCCATGCTTGTCATACACACGTCCCGCCAGCGGCGAAGCCACACAAGAACACAAAATAGCCGGGAACAACGTCAATGATGCCACCAAAGGGGGCGCACCCAACACCGACTGCATAAATGTCGGCACAATAATATTCATGGCAAAGATGGTTATCAGCGACAACATATTCACCGCAAACACCCACAAAAGCATATGCCAGTCTGCCACCGCTAAAATAACACCAGCCAAAATAACACTTGATGAAGGCCCCAATGTCGTCATAGCCCCCATAATGCCCATATAGGTGCCCAGCTTTTCGCGCGGCGCTACCTCCAGCGTGATATTCATGCCGATAGGAATGAGCATGCCGGTACCTAGCGCCTGCACAATGCGCCCGATCAACAAGATGGCGAAGTTGTTCGCGATGCCGCCAATGATCGACCCAATCACCAACAATGCCGCAGTTGAGCAGAACAAAGGACGGGTTGGAAATGATCTATATGCGAATGCCGAAACAGGCACCATGACCGCCGCCCCTAACATGTATGCGGTAGTCAACCACTGAACCGTAGATACATCCACCGAAAGGCTTTCCATAATTGGCGCAAAGCCAACGTTGAGGAAAGTCTCATTAAATGTTGCAAGAAATGCCGCGAATGCGGCGACAAATAAAATTGCTGCAGGTTTTCTCGTGCCCACAATCTCCTCCTTCTCGCAGCAGTACGGTGGCGAAATCGCAGGTCATTAAGCACAACACACAAAAGCGCCCAACAGAGCGAAAACCTCATCAAGACAGAATTTGTGTTCTGTACCGTGATCAGATTTACGCGCTACCGAGCGCTACATGTGTCGTTTGCAGTTCTTATGCAATTGTTTAACAGCAGCTAGTATGTCAACCAACTGCGCTAAAAGTGGCCGCTCAAATCTGCCGAACGGCAGCTTGGCATTACTATGCCATCAGCTGAGTAACTGCATTTGCATAAGCAACGGGATCCTCGATTGGCATACCCTCCATGAGTAATGCCTGGTTGTACAAAATGTCTGCATACAAGCGCACCTTTGCCGCATCTCCTTCAGCTTGTGCCTGGCGAAGCACCTCAAACACCGGATGTTTTGCATTGAGCTCTAAAATGCGTTCGCTCTTAATGCCCTCACCATCAGGCATTTGCGACAAAATACGCTCCATCTCAAGAGAGACCGGACCGGCAGCCGTCACGAAAGCAGGCACATCAGTTGCTCGCGAAGCTACCGTCACTTTTGATACAGCATCACCCAGTGCGTCCTTCATTACCTCAAAGAGCGCTTCATTGTCTTTTGCAAGCGCCTCAGCTTCTTGTTTTTCCTCGTCAGTGGACAGATCAAGATTGCCGCTCGCTACGTTTTGCAGCTCGTGCGCTTCACCGCCTTCGCCATAGCTCATCATAGATTGGAAGCAGAATTCGTCGACGTCTTTGGTGCAAAGCAGCACGTCAAAGCCTTTATTCAGCACACCTTGCACCACGGGCAATTTCTCAAGGCGCACGGTGCTTTCGCCAGTTGCATAATAGATAGCCTTTTGATCTGCGCTCATAGCTCCAACATACTCCGCAAGAGTGATGAGCTTTTTCTGCTTCGCCGAATAGAACAACAGCAAATCCGCCAGCTCGTTTTTCAAAATTCCGTAGCTGTTATAAATTCCAAACTCCAAGCCGCGACCAAAGTTGTCGAAGAATTGCTCGTAAGTTTCGCGATCATTCTCAAGAAGTTTTTTGAGCTCAGCGGTGATCTTTTTCTCAATGCGCTTTGCAATTGCGCGAAGCTGCGCGTTGTGCTGGAGTGTTTCGCGCGAAATATTCAGCGACAAGTCCTGGCTATCAACTACGCCGCGAACAAAATTGTAGTAGTCAGGCAGCAGCTCTTCGCACTTTTCCATAATGAGCACGTTTGAACTGTAGAGCGCCAAACCCTTTTTGTAATCTTTGCTATAGAGGTCATAGGGCGCGCGACTTGGAATAAACAATAGGGCATCATAGCTCAATGCGCCCTCAGCATGAATGCTAAATGTGCAGGTCGGATCTGCAAAATCGTGGAAGTCGGTTTTGTAGAACTCGTTATACTCCTCCTCGGTTACATCTGATGAGCGACGCTTCCAGATCGGGATCATCGAGTTGATCGTCTCCAGCTCTCGATATGTCTCATATTCAGGCTTTTGCTGTGCACTTACGTCCGGCGCAGTTGCGCCCTCTGCGTGCGCGGCTTGATCGTTTGCATCCGGGGTGCCCGCCCCTTCGCCATCTGCGCTCGGCTGGCTCGCAACTTCGCGCGTTTTTGTAACTTCCATCATGATGGGATAGCGAACATAATTGCTGTAGCGCTTGATCAAACTACGCAGTCCAAATTCCGTAGCAAATTCATCGTAGTTCTCTTCGTCAGTATTATCTTTAAGCGTCAAAATGACATCGGTACCATGCTCGGCACGCTCTGCAGGACTGATGGAGTAGCCCTCAACGCCATCGCTCTCCCAAGCCCATGCTTCATCGCTACCATAAGCACGCGAAACAACTCGCACGCTTTTCGCAACCATAAATGCCGAGTAAAAACCTACACCGAACTGTCCGATAATATCCACGTCGTCGCCCTGCTGATCAGCATTTTCAGTCTTGAATGCCAAGCTGTCCGAGTGAGCTATGGTACCTAAATTCTTATCGAGCTGCTCTTTGGTCATGCCAATGCCGTTATCTGAAACCGTCACGGTTCGAACGTCTTCATCAGCAGAAACAACAATGCGCAAGTCGGCACGATTGAGCTGAATATCAGAATCGGTCAAGCTGGCGAAATAAAGCTTGTCAACCGCATCGGACGCGTTCGAAATTAATTCGCGAAGAAAAATCTCACGATTGGTATAAATGGAATTGATCATCAGGTCGAGCAGTTTTTTGCTCTCGGTCTTAAACTTCTTCATAAGGCGTCCTTCCAAAATGTCATCGCTTCATTCAACGCTCGACTGCAACGCATGTCGCAACCTGAAATAATGACCCGCGTTAGCAGTCTCAATGCTTGAGTGCTAATACCTGATTGTAGTACCCGAAGTTTTGAAGTCAACGAAGCTCACGGTTTATCCTGACAAGAGTTACATTGCTGATACATAAGACATGTGGGGCTGAGAGAGTTGTAGGGTTATGACGTCATGAGAGGCTTGCCAGGTCGCAAGGTTATAGGATCACGGGAGGCTTGGCGCCATAGGAGGCGCGACAACAGGGCAAAAAGAGAGGCGCCGGCATATGCCAGCGCCTCTAACCCGCAACAAGTATTGGTTGATGCGATCCCGATTGATGCGATCCCGATTGATGCAGGCTCGGCTAATGCATGCCTTTAGCCTCCGATCAATGTTTGCAGCGAACTCAAGAAGCTTGACATATTGCGGTAGCACATAAACAGCGTGATAACGATAATAACCACACCGGCCACATTGGCGAACACATGGTTGCGCCATTTGCCTAAATCTTTGCCGTTTGCGCAGTACAGCACAAAGAATGCCATAATGGGCAACAAAATTGCATTCGCGGCTTGTGCAACCAAAATCAATTCTGTCGGGCTCTTTCCTAAAAGAATCGCCATGGAGCAACCGGCCACCAATACGATAATCCAGATGACCTTAAACTGTACGTCCTTGAGCGACTTTTGCCAGCCCAAAACACCATTAACCGCATAAGCCGCCGAAAACGACGCCGTAATTGCGCTCGAGAAACCAGCAGCCAAAAGGCCCAAACCGATCAGCCACGTTGCCCACGAACCCAATACCGGGCTCAACGCAACGGCCATATCTTTACCATTGGTAACCTCAATGCCCGTGCCGTAGATATTCGCCGCCGCGCAAACCAAAATGGACATGGAAATAATGCCGCCAAGGCCAATACTTAAGATGGTGTCGAAACGTGCATCCGAAACCTGATCAGGATCTTTAAAGCGCTCGGCTGAGCCCGATGCATGCTAAAACAGGTTGTAAGGCACGATCGTGGTGCCAATCAAACCAACCGCAGTCAATATACCTTGACCGCCTTCTTGTGGCAACGTTGGGGTAAACATGCCAACTGCAATCGCGCCCCAATCCGGCGAAGAAGCAAACGCGGTCACCAAAAATACCAAGCCCATGAATACAACAATGCAGGTCAGCACCTTTTCGACAACCTTATACGAACCAACCCACATGGCCGCAAAAGCCAACACGCCAATGATAATCACGATAGGCACCAAGGGTGCGTCTGTCGAAATTGCTTGGATTCCCAAAATACCGCCGGTAATATTGCCGGTCTCATAAGCTATGTTACCAACGAAAATCGCAATGATAACAATCACGATGGCAATCCATTTTAGTGTTGTATTCGAGATGCGATCGCGAATGTTTTCGCCCAAGCCCTTCTGCGTCACGATACCAACGCGAGAAGCCATTTCTTGAAAAATAATGGTAGCAACTGTTGCGAAAAGCAAGCACCACAATAAAGTATAACCATAGCTCGCTCCAGACACCGTACACGTCGTCACGGTGCCAGGCCCAATAAAGCCAGCGGCAACCAGTGCGCCCGGGCCAATGTTCTTAAATTTTTCGACCACTGAACTGCTCATTTCATCTCCTTCAACACGTACAAGACCCACAGTGCGCAAGGCGCTTCTTAAACTGCAGGTAACCCAACAGAGCAAACAACCTCAATATGCAAAAACGTATTCAGTTGTCTTCAGGAAAATCTCTATGCGAAATCTATCACAAATAGGGATCAAATTCGGGGTGCGAACTGCGAATTTGCCCGCCACAAACCAGATACCACGGGTTTGCGGTTGACACGCGCTTTGCACACTGGACACACACGCCATCCTCACAAGGTCGCACTGCTTTCCACGCGTCCTTTGTTGCAAGCGGTACCGGCCAGTTTGCCGGATTGCTGTTGTGCGCCTCCCCCTCCATGGCGGCTATCACCATCGACGCAATTTGGCGCATTCCAAGTGACGTTGGATGCGTACCATCGCTGGCCTCATACTCCAGACCAAACGCAGCAATATCTGCCACCTTGCACCCTGTTTGCTGAGCAGCCTGGCGAATCGCCTCATTGTATAGATCGATATCAGCGCCACGCAAATTGTACGTAAACGTTGAGTTGCTTTCACCCCGCATGCGCCCTGGCAAAAGCGTCAAACACCATACGTGCGCGCAAGGATATTCATGGCGAATCTTTTCGAGCATGGTCGTATATGCTTTACCAAACCGAGCCAGTGCCGATTTATCTACAGCGCTCGGTACCACCAGAGGATTTTGCTGGCGAACCTGCTCAAAAGCGGGCAGCGCATTGCCGTGTGCACAAGCTTGTGCATCAGCCCCGCCCCAGCCGTAGTCGTTGATGCCGATATTGATCAATATGACTTCAGGATCTTGGTACGTTGCCAACCCGCCGCGCCCACCGCGCCTCATCCCGCGCAAAGCACACACGCGCTCATCGCTTGAACCAGCCGGAAATCCACTTCCTTCAACCAAACTTCCAGAAAAAGAGGCGTTTGCCAAAAGCCTGCCTTTGTAATGATCGATTACGCGCATCCACCAGGTATCATGCACATCTTTTACCCCGGTTGTCTGCCTAAGCTCGCCAGCATAATACACGCGCCAACCTCGTGGCATAATATTCTCAAACGTGCTGATGGAGTCACCCAAAATCGAGAACAGCTTGGTCACGACGTTCTCCAGAAATCCTGTATTATTTCTTGGCGATTCGCATTCCCGGTCTTTTGCAAGATGTTATGCACATGCACTTTGACCGTACTTAACGCGAGTTGTTTTTGCGAAGCTATGTTTTGGTTGTCTTTGCCCAGCAAAATCTCATAAAGCACTTCGCACTCACGCGAAGACAGCTGATTCACCTTCGCATAGACCGGCATGATCTCCATGATCTCTCGCTCTTGCAAAACATTAGTGCCACTTGGAGGTACCTCAAAGCGCAACGAAAGCGTTTTATATGCATCCCGTATAGCCAAAATTCCAATACAAAGCATCAAAAAGTTTTCGACATAATTTCTCTCAGAGGAAAGAACAAACGACCCTATCTGAAGCGAATCTGTTTTGAGAATAAGGAAAAAGAGGGCGTCTTCTGCCACAATACATGCCATCAAAAAGGCAACTCCTAAAAAGATCCACTTCCTTCGCCAGAGTCTGTTTTTTAAAACTTCAGATGACCTCGTGAAGTAAGTAAAGGTACTAAAGCCAATGATCCAGAAGGCGAAAATCGCACGTGTTGTATAAAACCAGAACCATTTGGAGCCAGTATTAGGGAATGCAAAAAGCAAAACAACGCTTATAACCACAAATACGACGCCTGGTATAATCAGGAGTTTTTTGTTTTTGACGCGCAAATAATCGCACACCATAAGCCAAAAAGACTCAAGCACACCAAACCCGGTCAAAATAAGAATCAACGACCTAACGACCGCATAAAGACCACTAAACTCTATATAAAGGATGTGCAAGGCATATTCATCTTGAAAAACAAACGACACGTCTAAGAAATACATAAGGAACGCGACGAACAAGTATAAATATGTTTTTTTGTGCGAAACCAAATATGTAGACAAACAAGTTGCAGAAGCAACCACAGAAAAAAGCATCACCAATAACGTCCAGTAGAAGAGCACTAAGCCCACTGTGCAACACCTCCTGGTGGCATAATTGATGCAAATACTAATCAAATTGCTTGCTTGGTTCCATAATAACGCAAGGTTCGAACTTGATTTGTTTTCAATGCTTGCAAACAAGGCTAATTCACAATCTCAAAGTAACAATTCCTAGCATTCTATCCAAGGTCGTTTGAAGCTTGTAAAGCCAGTTTGCGGCTCATAAATAACTTATTTTGTTAAGGTTACACCTTATAAACATTCTCTTTTCAACCCTTGAACAACTCTCCTACCTGGCGTTTATTTCGGGTTTATTCGATAACAATGAGTTGCTAGATACACATTACACCACAGCATACACCCGGCTTAAGCCTATCAACTTCCGCCACGATGGTGCATGGTGTAACTATCAGCTTTGCAGACACATCTGCAGCATAATTGTTTGGTTTCGCTTCATATGAAGCAATCCTAAGGGATTAGGATAAAAACAGAAGGAGGGTTGCTTATGGCTGGCGTGAACGTCAAGAGCGAGATCAAGCCTCTTAAGAAGGTCTTGCTCCAC
>RAZB01000015.1 GCA_003612515.1 bacterium D16-34 | reverse complement strand
AACTCCATAACAAAACACGCTATCCCTTTGCTATTGATTAGCATCCGGACACGTTTTTTGTCCTATAACCCGTAAATGAACCATAAAATCGCGAAATGTTTGCCCTCATCCCGTTGAAGAAAATGCAGTTATAAGGTTAAATAGACCTTTACCGAAACTAAGATTATGTTTTTGAGAAAAAGCCTTGTCGGTTGCAGAGTTGCCAAATTTGCTTTTTCTGCGACATGGTCAGGCTTATCGTATAATCTTAGTACAGGATTTGAGAGACACACTAATAACACGTTATACGTGAGGAGGTTCCCATGCTGAAAGCAATTGTCGTAGATGACGAGGCTCCTGCACGTTCCGAACTTCGATTTCTTCTTGATGAAGTAGGGCAAACTGAGGTAGTTGCTGAAGCAGCAAGCGTGCGCGAGGCCATTGAAAAGCTTAAAGAGTATCCCTGTGATGTTATGTTTTTGGACGTCAACATGCCAGAGGCTACGGGGTTGCAGCTTGCAGATGCTATGCAACATCTTAAGTTCCCGCCAGCCGTTGTATTTGTTACCGCATATAGCGAGCATGCGTTGGACGCATTCAAGGTTAACGCTATTGACTATCTGGTAAAGCCAGTTGAAACCGAGCGTTTGGCGCAAGCCATTGCGCGCGTTCGTGAGCATGTAGCGCTGCACGTTCAAGCACAAAAGTCGGAGCGCATTCCAGTTGAAAAGGGTGGCAAGAAAATCCTTATCGGCATTGATAAGATTCGTTTTGTCATGGCGCGAGATGACTATGCTTATTTACAGACTGATACCGATAGGTATTTCTCAACAGTTAGCTTAGCGCAATTGGAAAAGCGCCTTGATGGACATGGCTTTTTCCGCGTGCATCGTGGGTACTTGGTCAACTTGTCTATGGTTGAAGAGATCGAATCTGTCTCTGGCGGAACGCTGCTTTTGACGCTCAATGGAGTTGAGGAAAAGATTCCAGTATCGCGTCGTCGCGTTTCGGCTCTTAAGAAGGCATTGGGTCTATAATCACCAGACCGATCATATGTTTAGTTTGAAAGGCACCTACGCAACGGGTGCCTTTCTATGTTGTAAGATGTAGATTGATTTTGCCGAGCTCGCAAAGGGGAAGAGCTTGACTTTAAAAAAGTACATCATTGTTTTTGCGCTGCCGTTGGTGTTCGCCGCATTGGCTGTTGCTATTTATATCGAACAGCTCTCTTCGGTAGTAAGCGATAACCTCATGACGGCTGTTGACGAAATATCCAGCCATGACGTTGAGACCATTGAAGGTTCACTCAACAACACCTATGAGCGCCTTGAAGCGGTCGTAAAGCGCATGGAAGTTTATGATGCTAATAGCGTCTTGCAGCTTCAAGAACAACTCAATCTCGAAACTGCGTCTTCGCCAACGTTTAATGCAATCTATTTGCTCGAAAAAAATGGAACGCTTGTCAGTTCGACATATGTGCAATTCGAGCCAGAAACGCAAAACTACGCTCAGATTGTGCGAGATCACGACAAGCGTTTTGCGATTTTATACGATGACGCCAATGGAGAACTTGAGACTACCAAAGAATCACTCATGTATGGTGTTCGGCTTGATGAGAGCATACGCATAGACGAACACGAATTCATTGCCATCTTGGGCAGGTCGGACCTGAGTACCATTCGCAGTCAGCTGCTTATTGAAAGCTTTGATGGACGAGGAGTTTCCAGCGTTGTTAACGACAAAGGCTACTACATTGTGAGTGCCTCTCCGGCAACAGATTTAGCTGGACGTGACAATCTCTATTCCATGCTTGAAGAGGGGCATATCGAAGATGGTGTAACAATCGATGACGTTCGGCAAAGCATTTCTGATGGCAGAAGCTTTACCATCCATTGTGTCAATGCGGCTGGCGAAGAGCTGGTCATGAGCTTTGCACCAGTTGAAGGTACAAATTGGTCGTTTATCATGACGGTGCCCTCAAGCGTTTTCCAAGAGCGTTTCGCCCCTTTTATCACCATGACTGCCAGCATGCTTACCGCGGTATTGGTGATGGTTGCGGTTATGCTGGTTCTTCTGTATTTGTCAATGAAGCGGTCAGTGCTGGCAAACGCCCAGGCGGCGGCTCGTGCAGAGTTCCTTTCAAATATGAGCCACGAAATCCGCACCCCTCTTAATGGAATCGTTGGACTAAATCATCTCATGGAGCGCCATATTGACGATACGGAAGCGATGGCAGGATATGTCAAGAAGCTAGATAAAACAGCGCACTATTTGCTTTCGTTGGTCAACGACATATTAGATGTGTCGAAGTTGCAAGCTGGCAAGATCGACCTGGTGAGCGAACCGTTTAACTTCAATTCGGTGATAGAGAATTTGTGCATCATGGAACGCGAACCTATGGATGAAAAGCAAATCAGTTTTGAATTGGATATAGCTGACATCAAAAACCCGCACCTCATTGGAGATGAAGTGCGAATTGCCCAGGTGCTCATGAATGTCTTGTCTAACGCGGTGAAATTTACCCCTGATGAGGGTCGAATCAGCCTGCGAGCGTCACAGGCGATATCAGCAGATGGCAAAAGCTCAATCATAACGGTGACCATCTCCGATACTGGATGTGGGATGTCTGCAGATTTTCAGAAACATATCTTCGACTCGTTTACTCAAGAGCGCAACAGGATTAGCGAAAGCCAAAAGGGCACAGGATTGGGGATGTCTATCAGCTACCTGCTTATGAAGTCTATGGGAGGAAGTATCAGTGTTGAGAGTACGCTAGGGCAGGGAAGCTGCTTTACGATTCTCTTTAACCTCGATATAGATCAAGCTCCTGTTGAAAAACCGGAGCTTTCCACCCCAGAGAAAAGATGCGTGTCTGCGGCAAGTGAGCAACCTTGTACGGTGCTTGTTGCAGAAGATAATGAGCTGAACGCCGAGATCATTACGAGTATTTTGAACGAAGAAGGTTATCAGACGTTGGTTGCATCAGATGGGCGAGAGGCGCTTGAGGCGTTTGCTGCTTCAGACGAAGGGGCAATCGATGTCATCTTGATGGATGCGCAGATGCCGGTGATGGATGGTTATGACAGCGCGCGTGCAATTCGTGGGCTCGCTCGAGCCGATGCCAAAACAGTGCAGATTTTTGCATGTACCGCCTCTACGTTTGCTGAAGACAAAGAGCGCGCTTTGCAGTGTGGCATGGATGATTTCTTGACTAAGCCGCTTGAAGTTGACATTGCCCTCGGAAAGCTTCAGGCTGTTCGTGATAGAAAACAAGGGGGCGAATGCCGTGGAGGGAACAAGTCAAGCTCGTAGTTTGGTGGGGCGCGTGCGACGCGCAGCAATGATCCAGCAAAAATATATGCACGCACTCGGTGCACTCATATGCGCTTTGGTGTTGGCGTTTGGAGTGTTTGTAGCTACCGGGTGTTCTTCTGTGTTGTCACCCGAGTCAGATAATGATGCAGTTCATTTGATCATCAAAGTGCCCGATACCAAACACACCGCAGCCAGCGATGGCACGATAACAAGCATTGATCAGGTAATACAGCGAATGGTTGACGCCTATGCAGAAGACCACCCCGAGAAAAATGTCACGATTGAAGTTCAAACGTTTGAGCAGGATGGATACGAATCGAACATCGTTGAATGCTACGGCACTGATGAAGCAGCCGACATTTTGTATGCTGACTATTTCAATATGACCACCTTCATCCACGATGGGCGTGTAGTACCGCTTGACGACATCATTACCGATGAGATTCGCGATGATATCTATGACTATATTTGGGACGAATCAACCTTTGATGGTCGCGTATATGCAATGCCATATTTGACGCGTCAAAACGTCTTGGCCTACAACAAAGATCTATTTTACCAGGCCGGTCTTGAGGATTTCGTCTCAATTAACGAAATCCAGTCTTGGTCGCATGAAGAATGGGACTATGTGCTCGATACCCTTGCGCAGAATTTGCCCGAGGGAACCTACCCGATGATGATGTATGCAAAATCCGACCAAGGGGACACCCATATCATGGCGCTTTTGGGAAGTCGGGGTTCAACGTTGTATGACGAAAGTGGGCACATGATTTTGTCGGAACCAGAAGGCGTTGCTGGTCTTGAGGAAATTTGCCAAGGTGTTGATCGCGGATGGTTCCCACCACACGCGCAAAATTTGGATATTAATGATTGCTCTAGCTTGTTTAAACAAGGTCAGTTGGCCATATATTTCTTGAACAACGTCTCTTATGCACGTTATGGTTCGTCGGTTGGTTTGGTTAACTTCCCAGGAACTGATGGCGGCATTGCCACTACCTTTACCTCAGGTTTTGAAGTTTTTGACAACGATGACCCGAATCGGGTTGCCGCTGCAAAGGATTTCTTGTCCTATGTGTATAGCAATCAAGACTTGCTTGCGTATGCAGCAGGTGCGCTTCCAGCTTCGCAATCGGTTGCTCAGGAGTATCGTTACGAAATTCAGGGCTTCGATTTGTTTGAGGACAACTACACAAACGTCATTAATATATTTGGCGACAATCCTGACGTGCGTGGTGTTCGTGAACATTTCCATGTCGTTATAGCAGATTTGCTTGCGGGAAGAATTACTGCCGAAGAAGCAGCGCAAACGCTTGATGAAACCTGTAATGCGGTTATTGACGAAGGATATGCAACCTCTCAGCTGCACAAATAGAGCTCTCCGTTCACAACTTAACCATACATAAGGCCTTGCGAGCGTTGCTTTTGCCGTGGTTTGTTAGAATAGCACTATTGCATGCACCTTAAAGGTGTGATGAGTCCCGCTGTAACGAAAGAAGGATGCCATGCTCTCGGGCGATATGGAAAAACTCTATCCGTCTGCAAAAACCTTGGTGAAAGAGTGCGTTGCGAGTCGAATTCATGCAAAAGATGCATCGTTATACAACTTTTCAGAACAAGCGCAAGCCTGCGCTCAAGAATATATGGGCTGGACTGATTTAGCCAGCAACCCGCCGTTTCCTCTCGAGCAAATCCAAGCATTTGCCGATTCTATTATTGCGCAAGGGCTCAAAACCGTTTTGCTTATCGGGCAAGGCGGATCCACGCAAGCACCTATGACTATCACGAAATACAACAAGCCCGACTCTTCGCGCATTGCATTTCGCACCCTTGATTCGGATTCTCCTGTTCGCATGCGTGCCTTGCTTGCTGGCATAGATCCGCGTACCACCCTTTTTATCATCTCGTCAAAAAGCGGTGGCACCATTGAGCCACGTATGGCGCTGCAGGCTGTTCGCGACATTATGGCGGACAAGATAGCTCCAGAAGAGATGACTAAACACCTTGTTGCTATCACCGATCCTGGTTCAGATTTGGAGCGTATTGCGCGCGAAGAAGAGTGGGCGGCTGTCTTTTCAGGTGAAACAACCGTCGGTGGCCGCTTTTCGGCGCTGTCGGTGTTTGGCTTGTTGCCAGCGGCTTTGGTTGGTATAGACCTGCAGGAATTTATGAAGCATGCTCTTGATGCAGAGCGTCAGTGCTCAGAAGACGCCATCGACAATCCGGCTATTGTGCTTGCGGCGTTTTTGTATGACAACTATATGCAAGGGCGCAACAAGTTTTCTTTCTTGACGCAAAAGCGTGGCCGTGTTTTGGGCTTGTGGATTGAGCAATTGGTTGCTGAAAGTTTGGGCAAAGAAGGGCAAGGCATTTTACCCAACATTGAAGTTGACACGCTTCTTCTGACCGAAGATCCAGGGGATCGTAGTGTTATCACCTATCTCACCAAGACCGACCTGTGGGATGAGCGCCGTAATTTTGAGATGAGCTTATCCTACATTGATCCGGCAATTCCTCGTCAGAATTACAAGATCAATTCAGTCGAAGAGTTGGCCGAGCATTTTGTTTTATGGGAGTATGCCATCGCCATGTGTGGTTACCTCATGAAAGTGTGCCCGTTTGATCAGCCAGACGTGGCTTCAGCAAAAGCGGCAGTGCTTGATATTTTGCGCAATGGTCAGCCAGAGCCAAACTTCACAGAAAACTTCATAGGTCCGATTAACATGGGCGATGCCGAGGTTCGTCTCTCGCAAGATTTCGCGAATCAAAGCAGCATTGCTGGAGCTTTGAGAGCCTTGCTTGGCAGTATCGAGCACGGTGACTATTTCGCCCTTAATGCATTTTTACCCTTTACGGGCGAAGGCAGGCGCGAGGCGCTTGAGTCTATTCGTCATGGTGTTGCCGAAAAGCGTGGCGTAGTGTCGTGCTTGGAAGTCGGTCCGCGCTACTTGCATTCAACGGGACAGCTGCAAAAGGGCGGCCAAAACATTGGCGTGTTCTTGATTCTTTCTGCAGATGAGCTCAAGGATATTCCGCTCAATAACGAAGCTGAGAGTCTGGGCAATTTGGCAAAAGCGCAAGCAATTGGTGATTTTGAGACGCTTGCTGAGCGCGGTCGTCGTTGCATCCATTTGCACCTGCCCGATAATTCAGGCGTTACCCTTCGTGCGCTGGCGGTTATTGTTAATAATCTATTGGAAGAGCTTGAAGACTTTGTTCCTGTTGAGGAGCTGTGTGAATAGGAGTTTGCTATGAGAGAAGCGCTTGACATCCGAGTCAAAGGGGTGGTTCAAGGTGTTGGTTTTCGTCCCTTTGTCTATCGGCTTGCTAAGCGCTTTTTGATTAGTGGCTGGGTACTCAACGGCGTTGATGGCGTTTTCATTCACGCTGAGGGCGAATCCAAATTGCTCGATGAATTTGTCATTGAGCTATCTGAGTGCGCACCGCAGGCTTCTCGTGTTGAAGAGATAGACCTCAAAGAGGTTCCCCTTGAAGATTTCGATACCTTCGAAATTCGTTTTTCTGACGAGGCCTCAACGGATAAAACCACGCTGGTCTCTCCCGACTTAGCAACATGCGCTGAGTGTGAAGCCGAGCTGTTTAATCCCAACAATCGCCGCTATCGCTATCCTTTTATCAACTGCACCAATTGCGGCCCGCGTTTTACTATTACCGACCAACTTCCGTATGATCGCAAACACACGTCCATGAAAGACTTTGCGTTTTGTCAGCAATGCGCTCACGAATACGCAGATCCGCTCGATCGACGGTTTCATGCACAACCCGATGCGTGTTTTGAATGCGGCCCTCATCTGTCGTGGTGTGTCCATGAAAATGGGGATATTTCTGCACCGTTGACGTCTCCTATTTGGGGGATTGATCAGGCGAAAAGTGACGAAATAATTGCGTGTGCAATTGAGATGTTGCTGGCTGGAAAAATCCTGGCGGTTAAAGGTTTGGGCGGCTTTCATTTGGTATGTGATGCGCAAAACGCAGACGCAGTAGCGCGTTTGCGAGAGCGCAAGCACCGAGAAGGCAAGCCGTTTGCTGTGATGGCTCACAGCCTTGAGGACGTTCGAAAGTATTGCCAGGTAAATGCCGCTGAGGCTGATATTTTGCAATCAACGCAGCGCCCCATTGTGCTTTTGCGCAAGCGACCAGATGTTTCGTTCGTGCCACAGTTGGCGGACAAACTTTTAGAACTGGGCGTTATGTTGCCCTATACGCCGCTGCAGCATTTGCTCTTGCATGATTTTAAAGAGCGCGGTGGATCGCTTTTGGTTATGACTTCAGGAAACATTTCCGATGAGCCTATCGTTATAGATGATGAGCAAGCCTTTGAGCAGCTTTTTGCGGTGGCTGATGGCTTTATTGGCAACGATCGCGATATCCTTGTGCGCTTTGACGACTCAGTTGTTCGGGTAATTCGCGCAGCAAGTGCAGGTGACGCGTTGCAATTTGTTCGTCGTTCGCGTGGCTATGCGCCTATGCCGCTTACTCTTTCGCAGTCGCTGTGCGAGACGCAAGCAGCGGAGGCGCGCGAGACTCCGTCAATTTTCGCCACCGGACCTGAGCAGAAAAACACGTTTACCTTAACCCGCGAAAACGAAGCGTTTGTTTCCCAGCATATAGGGGATATGGAAAATGCGCAGACCTTTGATGCCTGGCTTGCTACAAAGGCTCGGTTTGAAGACCTGTTTGAGATTACCCCACAGATCATTGCATGTGATTTACATCCTGAGTATCTTACGAGCAAATGGGCTCACGAGCAGGCACTACCTGTTGTTAAAGTGCAGCATCATCAAGCGCATATCACCTCTGTATTAGGTGAACATGGCTTGTTTGGTCCTGTGTGTGGCGTCGCATTTGATGGAACCGGATATGGCCCTGATGGTGCTTTATGGGGAGGGGAAGTGCTCCTTGCTAACACCTGCGCCTATGAGCGATTCGTCAATTTTGCCTATGTGCCAATGCCGGGAGGAGCTGCATGCATCAAACATCCTCTGCGTATGGCATATGGTGTCTTATGGGCTTTTGACCTGCTTAACCACCCGGGAGCAAAAGCGTGTCTTGAGCAACTCGGAGAGCAGGCGACTATCTGCGAGCAGATGATAGAACGCGCCATCAACACCCCCATGACCTCTTCGGTTGGTCGTCTCTTTGATGCGGCAAGCGCTCTTTTGGGTGTCTGCGCTGAGCCAACCTATGAGGGCGAACCTGCAATTTTGCTTGAAGCTTGCATGGAAACTCTCGATGCTACACGCGATGAAGCGCTTGCTTTAGAGGCAGCGGCTCAAAGCTATGAGATTCAAGTCGTAAAAAACACTGCTTCTGCTACCTCTACCGCCCAAGATACGTCGGTCGTGCTCTTCGACGCAGCAACTTGTTTTGAGGCACTGCTCGATGATGTGGTTGACGGTGTCGAACTGCCCGTTATCGCGCGGCGTTTCCATGACGCTTTCGTGCAGGCTATAGTGACTGCCGCTGAGCTGGCGCGAAGTGTCTATGATATTTCGACGGTGGCTTTATCGGGCGGCGTATTTATGAATCGCTACCTTATTGAGCATGCGCTCGCCTCGCTTGAGCAAGCCGGTTTTACGGTGGCTATCAATCGCGAACTACCACCGAACGATGGATGCATTTCCTTTGGCGAAGCTGTGGTAGCATGGGCATCAAGCTCACAGTAATTTAACAACGCATTTGGCATTTATGTAATGAAAGAAGACAACCTATGTGCTTGGCAATACCAGCAGTAATTGTTGAGAAGAAAGAAAACGGTTTGGCTGAAGTGGACATCTTAGGTGTTCATCGCGATATTGCGCTTGACCTTACGCCTCAGGCTGAAACGGGGGATTATGTTTTGGTGCATGCCGGCTTTGCTATTGAAGTGGTAGACCAGCAATATGCACAAGAGACCCTTGATCTTATCAAGCAGTTCCCCGAACTTGCCGAACAGGAATAAACGCATGACTTCTCACGCTTCAGCTGCATTCGATTTGGACGCATTTAAAGATCCCGCATTAGCGCTTGGACTGGTTGAATCTATTAATAAGCTGGCACCTGTTGAAGGCATGACGCTTATGGAGGTGTGCGGAACACATACGGTCTCGATTGCGCGCAATGGCATTCGAGATCTCATGCCGCAAAACACGCGTCTTGCAAGCGGACCGGGCTGTCCGGTTTGTGTTACCTCTAATAAAGATATCGACACCATCATTGCGCTTTCGAGGGTAGAGGGTGTGACCATTGCAACTTTTGGAGACATGACACGAGTTCCTGGATCAACGTCGTCACTTCTTGAGGAGCAAGCGCAAGGTCGGTCGGTGCAAATTGTCTATTCGCCGCTTGATGCGCTTACGCTTGCCCAAGAAAACCCTCAACAGCAGATCGTATTTGTCGGTGTCGGTTTTGAGACTACAACACCTTTGGTTGCGATGGCTATCAAACGCGCAGCTGCGCTTGGGCTGGAGAATTTCAGCGTCTATGCAGTTCATAAAAACATGCCAGGCGCCTTAGAAGTAATCGTGAATGATCCACGAGTCAAAATTGACGCGCTTATTTTGCCAGGACATGTCAGCACCATTATCGGAGTAAAGCCCTATGAGTTCTTGGCGAAAAAGTATGGTATCCCTGGCGTGATCACCGGATTTGAGCCAAATGACATTTTGCAAGGTGTGGCGATGCTTGCTCGTCAACTGCACGAGGGGCGCGCTGATATTGAAATAGCTTATGCGCGTGCTGTTTTGCCAGAAGGAAATCCGATCGCACGTGCTGCAATCGATGAGGTCTTTGAGACGTGTACGGCAACCTGGCGTGGCCTTGGCGAGATTGCCAATTCTGGCTACAAGATTCGTCCTGAGTTTAAGCAGTTTGATGCGGTAGCTCGTTTTGCTCCTGAGGTTGAGCCAACGCGCGAGCCGAAAGGATGTAAGTGCGGTGATGTTTTGCGAGGTGCGATGTCTCCGCACGAGTGTCCACTGTTTAGAACGGTTTGCACACCAGAAAATCCCGTTGGCCCTTGTATGGTAAGTAGCGAGGGTAGTTGCGCTGCGTACTATCGTTATTACTAAGGCACAAGACCAAGCGATCTCCCATGCAAAGCTTTGTCGTTGATCATGTGCACAAAGTGGTGAGCCTGTGGAGTCTTAAATAAAGCTTCATATATGAAAACAGTCTAAACGATTACAACTAGAGAATAATTTGTGCAAGTAATCGGATATCTGAATATGCAAAAAGTTGGCGATTTCTGCATTAAGTTATAAATTCATACTGTTTTCCCTTGAAGGCTTTGAATCAGAATGATCAATTATTCGATAAGCAACTAAGATACACTGAGCACAAAAGAATAAAGCTCGCTCATAAATTGTGCACTTGCACAATTTATGGGTCAAAAACAACTAAATTATACGGTCATTTTCTGTTGCGGGTGATCAAAAAAGATGGTATAAAGTTTGTCACCGGCTAAAGCAGCACATGTTGCAGGGTCTGTTACTCTCAACTCGTTCGTGCCGATTATGTTGAGCCTACGATGATCTGCCATGTTGCTGATACTAGCTGATACACAGATTTGTGTGTAAGCCTATAGGCAGCCGAGAGAGAGCTGCCAGAGAAAGGAGACTGTCATGGCGAAGATAGTCAACTCTTGGAACGACTGGGATCCGCTA
>RAZB01000014.1 GCA_003612515.1 bacterium D16-34 | reverse complement strand
GACGCGCGGCAGGCGTGGCAAGGGCTGGCGGGCAGGCGGCGCGAGCGGGCTGGTCGGCGGGCGCGAGCGGGCTAGTCGGCGGGTGCGCGCACCCGCCCGCGCTTGAGTGCTAGATGACGAATTCGCCCTGGTCAATAACGAGCTGATCGTCTAAATAGAGTGTCGGATTTAAAATAATGCCGTCATAATGGCAATCCGCTTTGGTTGTGCCTCCAAACGAAGCATTCGTGCCAAAGGCAACATGGACGGTGCCGTAGAGCTTTTCGTCTTCGAGGATGACGCCGCACAAGATGGCGCGCTCGTTGGTGCCAATGCCCAGCTCGGCAATGGTACCATTTTCCGGACGCTCAAATAGAATTTCAAGCTGATCTGCGTAAGGGCCGTTTTCGTCAGCGCCTTCAATGTTGGTAAGGCGCCCTGCCTCAAGCGTGATAATCATCGGTTCGGCAAGCTTGCCGACGCCCACCATAGAGCCATCGACAACCATGGTACCAAAAGCATCTGTCTCAACAGGGGCTATGTATGCTTCACCTGAGGGGAAATTGCCGCACGCTCCAGGGACGCGATACACACCTGGGCTTGGCACTCCCGGTCGATTTTTGAGGCTCATGGTCAGCACATGCCCATCTTTTTCAATGCGTGCTGTCTGTGCTACACTCAGGCGCTCAGTTAGCTCAAGGGTGCGTTTTTCCACGTCAGCATAATTGGCGCAAGCTGCACCATCGCGCAGCATGTCCAAAGTGATCCCCGGCATGGTTACCACGCGCGTGCCTTGCGCAGCCGCATTGATGCGAGCGCTGGTATGAGTGAGTGATTTTTGGGTAGCACAGAGAGCAACATCTGCCGCAGCCATAGCAGCTGCAACAGGTTGTGGTGGTTCTTCGCCATCAATTTTGCCTTCTGGCATGACAATAAGCAGCACAGTCCAGTCGCGTTGAGCGGCAACAGCCTCGGCTGCTTCGTAGAAAAGCTGACCGATCAGACGCGTGGGTTCGTCGGCGACAATAAGGAGCGTCTCTTTCGGTTGCAACGAAAGATTGGTCTCGACGATCGAGAGCGCGCGGGCGAACAGATCTGCTTCAAGGGTTGGTTCGGTGCTCATGGGAACCTCTATGCGTTAGGGTTTTCTGCGGGCAAATCGCCCATGGTTTGCAATTTTGCCATAGAACCATAGCGCGCGTGGAACAGCTCAAGCTCAGCGGGATCGAAGAAAGAACACTTGCCCTCGCCAAAGGCTTTTGCCACCTCAATCATGAATGCGCCAGCTTCGTCTAAGTCGGTTAGGTGCGTGGCACCCGTCGCGCAGCCAGGAACTGCGGTTTCGGTCGTGACAGCTACACCGACAACAGGCGCATCCGTTGCGGTTGCGGGTTGCAAGATGGAGTTGAGATGGTACAGGCCGTTGCCATAAGGCGTGATGTCGGCCATGGAAAGCGGGTAGGTGCGCGCGCGGCGACCGCTGGCAATTTCAGCAAGCGTCACGAGATCTTCACTCACGCGCATAATAACACCTTGTACGACGGTTGGCGAAATCATGAATCCGCGTTCGTTCATGATGCGATTGCCTTTGGTGGTGTCGATGGAAAGTACCGCATCAAGCGGCCATGCGCCAGCTTGCTGAGCACCTGCTCCAACTTCTTCGCGATTTACTTCCGCCATGGAAACGGGAGATCCCATGAAAGCTACCGGCTCATGAGGAAAGGTGGGCGCATGCGGGCAGACGTGCGTCGAAATAAACACATCACCTGGTAAAACGTCGCCGCGTGCATGCATGGAGACGAGCTTTGCTGCGCAAGCAAGCGCGGTAAGGGCACCGTCGCCATCAGAGACAAACCCGATGCGCTCGGGGCGCGCACCAAGGCCACCAAGACGACCAAGCAAGCCGATGGTGGGCGCGTCCCCGCCCGATGAACGGCCATGCGAACCAGGGATGCGAACGCGCACCATATCAGTTGAGCCTTTGACGCCGGTGAGGGTGTAGGTTTCAACATCGCAATCGGGATCTATGGCTCGCAGATAATCAACGGCAGTCTGGCCACTTGCCGCTGGTGAATCCAGTAAATCGTAGAGTTCAATCAGCTGTTTTAGAATCATGCCTACCTCGCGTTTCTCTAGGAAAGAATGTATGAGAAGTGTATGTGTAACTTTACTTAAATCCGATATAAGTGGCAGCGCAATTGTAGCACTGACCATGGATCTTACGAGGCGAAAGACATGAGGAAGGAGGTCATGCTATATATCGTCGGGCGACGGTTTTTGGCTGTATTAAGCAATTAAGGATGTGTGTTGTTATTGCTTGTTGTTTGAACGAAGCAACTCAATTACTTCTTGTTTTGAAGCTACGCCTATTTTGTGATAGATGTGACTAGCATGCGTTTTGTACGTGTTTTGCGAAATATGCAGCTTTTTCTGAATATAAGGTCCATTGCGCCCTTCGGCGAGCAAAACGAGGATTTCGCCTTCACGCTCAGTGAGGCCATACTTTTTTTCAAGCATTCGGCACTTTTTCAAAATATATGCGTCAGATGTGGCTGCAGGTGGCTGTGTTGGCGGGTGAGCAGTTTGTTGACTGTAGATTAATGCCTCAGGGTAGAAACAAGAAAAGATCTCATTGCGAATTACGGTGGCAAAGAAGAGAATGGCCACAATCAACACAAGCAAAATGACGGTAATGGATGGGGAGGCTAGATAGCTATTGCCTGTTTGCGAAATGAAAACAATATGGATGAGGGACAACAATGCAGCGAAAGAGAAGCATATACCGCAACCGCATATGAGCGCTTGAGGTTGTAGCAACCGAGAAGCGAAAGGAAAAGAGAGATTTTGCTGCGGTTGATCGTCTGGTTTCAAAAAAGATGCTTCTTCGTTTGAAAGAGCGAGAGATATGATCGGGATTCCCCAGGTCAAAACAATGAAAGGCACAGGAATAAGGATGGCGAACGGAAGGGAGTTGTCAATAGAGAGTGAGGGCATTGCAAGACAACCAAAAGCAACGAGTAATAATGCAAGTAGCATCATGAGTGCAATAGGTATTTTTGGTTGCGAGAGCAAGTAGCACAGCAAGATCATAACGATGCTTGTGGCGACGAAGGCTAAAAGAGAGACAACCCCGATGGAGCCTAAGCTACCCAATGCACTTGTTTGTGCGAAATGCAGACTACGAGGAAAGAGACCAAGCAAGAAGCCGCAAGTAAAACCTGAAAGAAACATAAGTGTTGTTAGGGATTTCGTGCCTACCATGAAGAGTTCGTTCGGCTTGTCTAAATCATATGAGTGCTTTTTGGCGTTTGACGCGGGTGAAGACTGCGTTAGTTTTGTGAGAGGTTGTTCGTTGCGTGCTGTGTTAAAGCTTGTTGCAAACGAACCTATCAACAAGAGCGTCCATGCGAAGGGTTGCTTGTCGAGCTCGCAAAACCAAGAGACAATAAAACAGAGAATGCTTGCCAAGACGAAAACGCTCGTTAGAAAAACAACGACAGTCAACGGTTGTAGTGTTTTAAGTTTGTTGAGGACAAACTGCGTATGGATGCTTATTGCAATGCCGCTTGCTATACCAAAGAGGACAAATGCTCCATTTCCGCAAAAAACGAATTGCTCAGGGGACAAAAGGGAGAGGGCGGGCATTCCGATTGTTACGCCAATGGCAATGATAAAACTCACAATAAGCTGTATATGGGATAGTTCTTGCTGCTTATTATTCATCTTCCTTGATTGCTGCAAGCAATAGACACCGCTTAATGCGCTAAACCCTATGCCACTACAGAAGGTGAAAATGTCGCTTTGTATGGTGTTAGCCTGTGGGGCAACAAACAAAAGGTTGCTGGTAATGATGCTCAAGATCCACGCAAACCAAAGCAGTAAGGCAATAAAGAGGATTGTATTGTTTTTCAGATTAGCAATTTGCGATAGAAAAAGATGAATACCAATTGTATTGCTTGTTTGAGGGGTTTGGTTTGTTCGCATAAAACTCCGCCTTATTCGCTCTTTGTTGGTATCATACCCGATTTATTGAAATCGCACGTAATGGGTGATAAGTGTGCTATTTACCAGGCACAATAGAATATCACCGCTTGTTTGCGATGACGAAACCGCTTGTTTTTTCTTACCCTTCCGCTAGTGCCCGAGTATTCAAAAAGGCGTTGTTACTCGGGCATTTTGTCAAACTCCTTGCAAAGTTGCAAGGTCGTATAAGAGGAGTTGGAGGGTTCGTATGAAAACAGTTGATGGTGTGAGTCGTCGTAATTTCCTTAAAGGTGCAGCGATTGCGGGCGCGGGGGTTTTTGGTGCGGGCATGCTTGCAGGCTGCACGTCAGGGCAGCATACCGAGACAGCGGCAACCGGTGCCGAGAGCGAGCAAAGTACCGCTTATAGCCTGATGCCTGGTGTCTATCAAAGTACGGTTGAAGGCAAAGTTGGGCCTATGGTGGTTACCACCGTGGTGAGTGAAGATCGCCTTGTGAAAGTGGATGCTGGCGGTATTGAGAGCAAGCAATTTGGCGTTCTTGCAATTAACACTATGGCTGACGAGATGGTTCGCAAGCAATTTGTTGATGTGGATACTTGCACGGGTGCGACGGTGACTTCACTTGCCTTGATTCAAGGCGTTCGCGATTGTCTGAAACAAGCGGGTGACGAGAGCGCATTTTCGCAAGCGCCAATTACCGAGTCACATGACGAACATCTTTCATGCGACATTGTTGTTATGGGTAGTGGCATTAGTGGTCAAGCTGCTGCGTTGAGCGCTGCTGAAGCGGGCGCAAAAGTTATTATGGTAGAAAAGCTTGGTATTCCTGGTGGCGCTGCAACTGGCTCTGGTGGTGCTATTCTTGCAGCCGGTTCGTCGTTGCAAAATGAAGCTGATGGCAACATGGATCCCCAGGGATTGATTGACCATTTGTATCGTTATTCAGAAGAGCAAGCTACTTATGATGTGATTAAGAATACCGTTGAGCACTCTGCTGAAATTATTGATTGGTATACGAGTCTTGGCGTAAAGTTCCAGGTTGGCGAATGCTATGGTACGCCGATTCATTATTCGCATCGTGCATGGAACCCTGATGGGGAAGAAATACCTCATCCAGCTGGTGGTGCCATCCCTCACCCTTCAAGTGGATCAAACATTTTTGATCGCACCTATCCTGCTTTTTTGGCGGCCGGCGGAATTTGTCTTCTCAATACAAAAGTCACCGAATTGCTTCAGGACGACTCGGGCACAGTAACAGGTGTGGTGGCCATGCGTGGCGGTGACACTATTACGATTGATGCGAAAGCTGTTGTGCTTGCTGCTGGCGGATGCGAAGGAAGTGCTGAAGCGTTGGCGAAGTGGTTCCCGCACACCAATGAAGGTATGGTTGGCGGATCGACAGGTTTGTGCAATGTTCATGACACGGGTGATGGAATTGAGCTCGGCCTTGCTGCGGGCGGCTATCTCACGGGAGGTGGCTATGGTCAAACCACCGGCATGTATTCACCGATACCCGCAATTAAGGTCACCATGGATGGCGTGCGCGATTCTGACGAGATGCATTCTGAGCTAAATGAGGATCAAGGTTCGCAGTTTAAGGCGTTTTACGATTCTGGTACTGAATATGCATGGACGCTTTATGGCGCAAATACTCAAGATGAAGCTGCGCTCAAAGCGCTTGAAAGCGCTCAAGAAAAAGGTGTGGTCTTTGAAGGAAAGACCCTTGCCGAAGTTGCTGAAGCTGCGGGCGTTGATGCGGCGGGATTAGAAAAAACCGTTGAGCGTTTTAATGAAATGGTTGCAGCAGGCAAAGACGATGATTTCGGAACGGCTGACATTGCTGCTTATGGAACGTATGAAGAAGGACCTTATTATCTGGTTCGCTATTCTCCGGGCATTAACGGCACTATTGGTGGTTTGAAAATTAGCATGGATTCTGAGGTTTTACGTGAAGATGGTACCAAAATTGATGGCTTATACGCTGGCGGCGAAACATGCAACGGTGAATACATGTATCGTTTATATCCTTCTGGCGGTGCATCGCTTTTGTGGGGCTCTGTTAGCGGAAGACTTGCTGGTCAGGCAGCCGCAAAGTACGTTTCCGCGTAAGCTCGTATAGGTTCGTCTCTTTCGACAAGAAAGAGTTTTCAGCTGAGACAAGATTCCTTTCTTAAAAGACCTTGCGTCATCCCTCCGGACGCAAGGTCTTTTTTGCAGAATTCTTATTGTCTGACGATGATTCTTTCTATAGCGCTTTTGTAAGAGCGTAGCTCATTGTTGCATCAGCATTCGCCCTCATGGGTAGCTGTTTTACCGGAATCCCCCTGCGGATGGGCAAACGTGTTTGCGCACAAGCCTTACAATGAACCCAGGAGTTTATACGAGGAGTTATTTCTAGCAATTCATGCTCAACCAATTCAGAAACGGTCTTGGCTCAAAAGCATGCTGAGTGGAAAGGTAGATGCCGCATGAGAAGAAAAGTGGGCGTCAAAGAGATTGAGGATATGGCGCTTGGCGCTACGGTGCTTGGCGCTGGCGGAGGCGGGGATCCCTACGTTGGTAAGCTGATGGCAATTGAGGCAATTCGCAAATATGGCGATGTTGAGTTGATCAGCGTTGATGAGGTTCCCGACGACGAGATTGTGGTGGTTTCGCAGATGATGGGAGCACCGACAATCATGGTTGAGAAAATCTGCAGCGGCCTTGAGCCTATGGCAACCTACGATGAGATGGTCAAAGAACTCGGTCGTGAACCCTATGCCATTTATGCTGTTGAGGCGGGCGGCGTAAACTCTACTATTCCGTTTATCCTGGGCGCTACCCGTCAAATTCCTGTCGTCGACTGCGATCTGATGGGGCGTGCATTTCCGGAGTTGCAAATGACTACGCTTGGCATCAACGGCGTGAAGGGTATGCCAGCAGTTCTTGCTGACGAAAAAGGCAACACGGTTACCGTGCGCGCAATTGATGACCGCTGGCTTGAGCGTATTGCTCGCCAGGCGACATCGGTTATGGGCGGTTATACCATCTTGGCGTCATATATGTGCACAGGCAAGCAGCTCAAAGAGTATGCCATTCGCGATACGCCAACGCTGTGTGAAAAAATCGGCCGCACGCTTCGTGAGGCGCGTGAGCAGCACGAGGATCCCATTGATGCAGTGCTCGGCGTGACGAACGGATATCGCCTCTTCAAGGGCAAAGTTGTTGATGTCGAACGCAACACAGACGGCATGTTTGTGCGGGGTCGAGCGGTGGTTGATGGCCTGGAAGCTGACAAGGGAAGCCAGCTGATTATCAACTTCCAAAACGAAAACATTATTGCGCTTAAAGACGGCGAAGCAGTTTGCACCTCTCCTGATCTGATTATGTCGCTTGACATGGAATCAGGAACTCCGGTTACTACCGAGGGTTTGAAGTATGGCGCTCGCATTGTTGTTGTGGGCATGCCGTGCGATCCGCAATGGCGCACCGAAAACGGACTGGCAGTAGTCGGTCCGCGCACTTTTGGTTACGACTTGGATTACGTTCCAGTTGAAGAGCTGGCGGCGCAATTGGTTGCAGCTGACACAACCGATGACGAAGCTTAGGGGAGGCCAGATATGACAAGCGAAAAACGCACGTGGCGCTTAGGTATTGATGTTGGCGGTACGAATACTGATGCGGTGGTAATCGATGGCGACTTGCAGTTGGTTGCTGCAACAAAAAGCCCAACCACCGAAGATGTTATGAGTGGTATCGAAGCGGCAATGCACGAGGTCATTCGCCAAATTGGACCTGATGCTGCAAAAAATATTGGCTTTGCCATGCTGGGCACGACCCATTGCACCAACGCCATTGTTGAGCGAAAGCGTCTCAACAAAGTGGCGGCTGTGCGTGTTGGTGCGCCGGCAACGACGGCCGTGAGCTGCATGGCAGATTGGCCTGATGAGCTTAAGCAGGCTATGCGTGTGCAGGACTTCTTGGTGCATGGCGGACACGAGTTTGATGGTCGCGAAATCAGCGAGCTTTCCGTCGAAGAGCTGCGTGAGGTTGCTCGCATTATTGCTGATGAGGGCTATGAATCTGTGGCAATCACGAGCGTCTTTTCGCCCGTTTCAGACGCTCACGAACAACGAGCTGCTGCCATCATGCGCGATGCGCTCGGTGATGATTTCCCCATTTCTATTTCGAGCGAAATTGGTTCTCTAGGCTTTTTGGAGCGCGAAAACGCCTCTATTCTGAATGCCGCGTTGCACGACGTTGCTATTACGACAGCAGACAGTTTTGAGGCTGCACTTGCTGCCGAAGGTTTGACCGATGTTGCGGTTTATCTGGGACAAAATGACGGAACGCTTATGTCCGTTGAATATGCAAAGCGCTACCCGATCTTTACGATCGCATGCGGCCCTACGAACTCTATTCGCGGTGCGTCATTTTTGACGAAGGTAAAAGACGCGGTTGTTGTCGACATTGGTGGCACCACAACTGACGTGGGCGTTTTATCTCATGGGTTCCCGCGTGAGAGCATGGTTGCGGTTGAAATTGGCGATGTACGCACCAACTTCCGCATGCCTGACTTGGTGAGTGTTGGACTTGGCGGCGGCTCGATTGTTCGCCAGCATGAGGACGGCTCAGTGACGGTCGGTCCGGACTCAGTTGGATATCGCGTGACGAAAGATGCGCTTTGTTTTGGCGGCGATGTTTTGACTGCAACCGACATCGTGGTGGCGAAGGGACTGGTTGAAGGAGTTGGTGATCCGGCGCTTGTTGAGGGAGTTGACCCTGCGCTGGCTGATGCGGCATATACCGAGATCACACGTATTATTGAAGATGCGGTAGACGCCATGAAGACTTCCGCTGGAGATGTTACCGTGATTCTGGTTGGCGGCGGTTCCATTTTGTCGCCGAGCCATTTGGAGGGCGCAGGTGAGGTACTTCGCCCCGAGAATTTTGGCGTGGCAAATGCAATCGGTTCGGCCATTGCGCAGGTTTCTGGACAAATCACCAAGGTGTTCTCGCTGGCTGAGACGCCGCGTGATCAGGCAATTGCCGAGTCGAAAGAGCGTGCGTGTGCTGAGGCGATTGCCGCAGGAGCTAATCCTGAGACTGTTGAAGTCATTGAAGTTGAGGATATCCCGATGGCATATTTGGGCGATGCGCTCTGCATTCGCGTTAAAGCTGTGGGAGACTTGATGCTGTAGGACGCAAAAAGTGCGTGCGAAAGAAAGAGGACGGGATGGAAAAAGCGCGGCCAGTGAAACTCGCATTAGTGCAATTTGAAGGCACGATATGCGACGTTAAGGGCAACACCAAACGAGCTTGTGAGTTCATTGAAGAAGCGGGAAAACAGGGAGCTGATCTGGTCTTGCTGCCAGAGCTGTTTTCGACAGGTTACCAGCTTAACGTAGTGGGTTCTCGTTTAGGAGAGCTGACGGAGACGGTTGATGGTCCGACGGTGAGCGCTCTTTGCGAAGCAGCGCGCAAGGCTCATTGCTACGTTGCCGCAGGGCTTTCGCTGGAGCACGATTTGACGGCGGTTCCGTATAACAGTTCGGTGTTTATTGATCGCGAAGGCAACGTGATGGGCACCTATGACAAGCAGCACCTTTGGGCGCTCGAGCGCTTCTACTTCCGCTCAGGCAACGGCGGAGGCGTGCTCGACACTGATTTTGGGCGTGTTGGCGTTATGATCTGCTACGACATGGGATTTCCGGAGACTGCTCGCATGCTGGCGCTGCAAGGGTGCGACTTGCTGCTCTGTCTGTCGGCATGGTGTGAGCAGGACATGGATGGATGGCATCTTAACGGTCCGTCGCGCGCACTTGAGAACACGGTATATGTGGCTGCAGTTAACCGCTATGGCGTCGAGGAAGATCTTGTTATGCCTGGTCATTCCTATGTCAGCAATCCGCGCGGACACATTATTGCCGAGCTTGAAGAAGAAGCCGAAGGCGTGCTTTACGTAGAGTTGGATCTAGAAGATGTGGCGCGCGGTCGCCAAAGCGGCATCTATCCGCCGTATCTTCGTGATAGGCGTCCTGACCTCTACGAAAACGTTTTGCTGCCATAAGGCTTTATGCTGGCACAGTGCATGTGCCAGCGGAGCTTGCGCCCCGGCAAAATGTATGTGCCGGCACATACGCACGCCAGCGGAACTTATGCCAGCACTTGAAACTGGTGGGCAGCAGGAGTGGGGGAGACTTTTCCGTCTTCGTTAACTGAACGCACGAGCATGCGGAAAACTCCCTCCTCATCAGGTGTCCATTCAAAAGTCCACCAGACCCAACGCACCGCATCGGCGCCGGTAGTCTCATGGCGTGTCCATGAGGTACCTTCGTCTAGAGAAAACTCCACAGCAACAATTCGCTTGTCGTAATCGTCAGCCCAGCCCTCAAAGAGCATCGGCTTACCAACATAGCCGACGTACTCTGCCTTACAAGAGACGTTAGGGCGATTGGTGTAATCATGCCCGTCATCCTGGAAATCGGGAAGCGCTGGCGGTTCTTCTTCGTTGGAGAACGCGATCCCAACAATGTCACGAATGAAATACTTTGCCGGAAAGCCGGGAATCCACAACTGGTTTGAGCACCCCATGACATCGGCGATGTCTTCGCCATTGATTTTGTCGGCAATTATGGCGCCGCGCTCGAGTAGAAAGTCAAGCGGAAAGGCAACCTCCATGCCGTCAGATGCAGTAAAGGTGACGGTGTTGCAATTAGTCGGGTTGAGCAGGTCGTTGCTGTTTGTGTCAGTGTTGATGTCTGGCATCATTTCTCCCGGGGTATGCTGGGGTTTGCATTGTGTATGCGTGGGCTGATTATCCTCTAATGAGATAGGATAACACAAACAAGCACGAGCGAGCAGATACCGCGCAAGTGGCGCATGCTGCGGGTGCCGCGGATGCCGCGTAAGTGGTGCATGCTGCGCGTGCCGCGAACGTCGCGCAAGCTGCGGGTTGCAAGCTGCGAAGTGATTTGTGGAAGCTTTTTCGGAGGTTTTGGCTGGAAAAGTGCTCTCGTCGGGGAATCTGACGGCAAAATGGCTTAAAAAGTGCCCTTGTCGGGGTTTCGAGCTTCAAAAGGGGGTGCGGACGTTTTTTCGTACCACCTAGGCGGTGTAACCTAGCGATGCCCGGTACTCGTCCGGGCTTA
>RAZB01000013.1 GCA_003612515.1 bacterium D16-34 | reverse complement strand
GCTCAACAGGAAAAACTTTCAAGACTAGACACGTTTTTTGTCCGAGTGGATTTTTTCAAAAAAAGAGAAAATGATGGTTAAAAAGGGGTGCTGACCTGCATCAACACCCCTTTTTTGGACACGTTTTTTGTCCTATAACCCTACAAATAGAGCTGGCACATGGCCAGCTCTATTTGGATAAGCGAGAAGTATTTGAAGGACTAGACGATGCCCTGAGCCATCATAGCATCTGCAAGTTTCTTAAAGCCTGCAATGTTGGCACCCATAACATAGTTGCCTTCTACGCCATATTCTTTGGCTGCGTCATCTGCGGCATGATAGATGTTCTTCATGATGTTGTGCAGTTTTTCGTCAACCTCTTCAAACGTCCAAGACAAACGCTCAGAGTTTTGGCTCATTTCAAGACCAGAGGTAGCAACGCCACCAGCATTTGCAGCCTTACCAGGCATGAAAACAACGCCGTTGTCCATGAGGTATTCGGTTGCATCCATGGTTGTAGGCATGTTCGCGCCTTCAGCTACAATCTTTGCGCCGTTTGCAACGAGTTGTTGTGCGTCCTCAAGATGAAGCTCGTTTTGAGTAGCGCAGGGAAGGGCGATGTCCACCTTAACGCTCCAAACGCCGCGACCATCATGATACTCAACACCATCACGGCGCTTTGCGTATTCTGAAATGCGGCCACGCTCAACTTCTTTAATTTGCTTAACGAGGTCAACATCGATGCCTGCCGGATCGTAAATCCAACCAGTTGAGTCAGAAAGGGTTACAACCTTAGCGCCAAGCTGCTGAGCCTTTTCGGTTGCATAAATTGCAACGTTTCCTGATCCAGAAACAGCAACCGTTTTGCCTTCGAAAGAATCGTCATGGCAGTTCAAGTATTCCTGTACGAAGTAAACCAAGCCATAGCCGGTAGCTTCGGTACGAGCAAGCGAGCCGCCAAAAGAAAGACCCTTGCCGGTTAAAACGCCTTCCCAAACATTCTTAATGCGCTTGTACTGACCAAACATATAGCCGATTTCACGAGCGCCTGTTCCGATGTCGCCAGCAGGAACATCGGTGTCAGCGCCAATGTGGCGGCACAATTCGGTCATGAAAGACTGGCAAAAACGCATAACCTCAGCGTCTGACTTGCCTTTCGGGTCAAAGTCGCAGCCGCCTTTACCGCCACCCATGGGCAAAGTGGTGAGGCTGTTTTTAAAGATTTGTTCAAAACCTAAGAACTTAATGATGCCGAGGTTTACTGATGGATGCAGGCGAAGACCACCTTTGTACGGTCCAATGCAGCTGTTGAACTGTACGCGGAAACCACGGTTAACCTGAACCTTGCCATTGTCATCTACCCAAGGTACGCGGAACATGATGACGCGCTCAGGTTCAACTAGGCGCTCAAGAAGGCTTGCTTCCTCATATTCTGGGTGAGCGTTGATGACCGGCTCCAGTGAAGTGAGAACTTCAGTTACAGCCTGAATAAATTCGGGCTGTTCGGCATTTTTTTCCTTTACCTGATCAATGACTCGCTGTACGTAACTCAAAGCAACCTCCTTGAGAGAAACGGTAATGCATCAGTGTTGTTGATGCATGCTAACTAATGAGGTCATTATAAGAAGATGATTTTTATTGGAGAATGGGTAGAAATGAAGATTTAACAATGCGTTCAGGGATATTCGTGAACGGTTTTATTTCGTCTGTATAAAGGCCGTGCTAACAAATTGCCTTGCGAGTGACGAAAACGGGACAGGGAAGACTAAAGTGCTGTGTTAGCATGAGACAGATAATAACGAGTTTGATGCCAAGACGCATCAATGATGTTTTAAAAATGCTGATGAAGTGCCTGGTTTAGAGGAGTAGCTTGTATGAATGAGATTAAGTGCCCCCATTGCGGAAAAGTGTTTCAGGTAGATGAGACGGGGTTTGCGGCAATCGTTAAGCAGGTACGTGATGCCGAATTTGATAAAGAGATCAAGCGAAACAAAGCTTTGTTAGATTCAGAGAAGGAGCAAGCGGTTGCTTTAGCTCAAGCGCAAACCCGTGAAGCAGAACGCGCCCAGCTAGCTGAGCGCGACACTAAAATTGCAGAACTAACAGCACAAATTACTGCCTTGCAAGAAAAGCATGAGGCAAACGAACAAGCGCTGCAAGCACAGCTTGAACAGCAACTATCACAAAAGCTTTCTCAGAGTGAAAGTGAAATTGCACAATTACGCGCACAACTTGCTTCTCAACAAGATGCCTTTGAAGCAAAAAAGCAACTTGCCATTCAGGAGGTTAAAAACGATCTTGAAAAGGAGCGTGATCAGCTAAGGGTTCAGGTTGAACTTGCTGAGGCAAAACATCAATCCGAAGAGAGTGCACTCAAAGAGAAAATGGCACTTGAGCTGAAGAATAAAGATGAGATTATCGCCTTTAAGGATAGCGAGATAGAACGTTATCGTGATATGAAAGCACGACTTTCCACCAAAATGGTAGGCGAGACGCTTGAGCAGCATTGTGAAATAGAATTCAACAAGTTAAGGCCTACAGCTTTTCCTCATGCATATTTTGAGAAAGACAATGATGCCTCAGATGGTACTAAGGGAGACTTTATCTTCCGTGAAGTTGATGATGATGGCACAGAGATTATCTCTATTATGTTTGAGATGAAAAACGAATCAGAAGAATCTCATGCTCGTCACAAAAACGAAGATT
The DNA here is from genome assembly GCA_003612515.1 of bacterium D16-34. GTDB lineage: Bacteria > Actinomycetota > Coriobacteriia > Coriobacteriales > Eggerthellaceae > Xiamenia. Next base: position 27,935 of record RAZB01000013.1, on the reverse strand, counting down.
TCTTTAAGAAGCTTGATTCGGATCGCAAGAAAAAGAATTGCGAATATGCCATTTTAGTCAGCATGCTTGAGCCTGAAAATGAGCTCTACAACCAAGGGATTGTAGATGTATCGTATCGGTATGAAAAAATGTATGTAATTCGCCCTCAGTTTTTCATACCCATAATTACCTTACTCCGCAATGCGGCTCTTAAATCTGGTGAATATCGCAAACAGCTTGCAGAGGTTCGCCAGCAAAATGTGGATGTTACTAATTTCGAAGACCAGCTCACGGCATTCAAATCTGCCTTTGGACGCAATTATGATATTGCGCATCGTAAATTTGATGATGCTATTAAAGACATTGATGCAACCATCAAAAAGCTTGAAAAGATCAAAGAGGAGCTCACGAGTTCTGATAACAACTTACGACTAGCAAATAACAAACTTGAAGGTCTTACCGTAAAGAAACTCACGCGTAAAAATGCAACTATGAAGGCGGCGTTTGAGGCTGCTGCAAAAAATAAAGCGGCTGTTGGTGAAGATCAATCTCGTGGCACTGTTCATGAGCTAGAAGAGTATGAGGATGATGTGTTGAACGTAGATCTCGTTGAGCAGGAAGAAGAATAAACGCTGCGTTTGCTATACTTGCCCCATGGATATCCACGCAAGTAATCATCAAGCTAAATTGCAAAGAATAAAGAAGGAGCTTGAATCAGTTCCAACGCTTCCTGGTGTCTATCTTTGGAAAGACGCATCGGGCAACGTCATTTATGTCGGCAAAGCAAAGCAGCTTCGTGCGCGTATGCGACAGTATGTGAACTACCAAGACGAGCGTGCGAAAATCCCTTTGCTTGTTGACCAAATTGACTCATTTGACTATATCGTTGTTGAAAATGAGCATGAGTCACTGGTGCTTGAGAAAAATCTCATCAACCAGTATTCTCCATGGTTTAACGCTGACTTTAAGGATGATAAGTCATACCCATTTATCGCTTTAACTAAATCCGATGTCTTTCCTGCTATAAAGTACACGCGCGAAAAGCACGTAGAGGGTACGCGTTATTTCGGACCCTATACCGATTCCCGAGCTGCGCGAGAAATGGTTGATATTGCTCGCCGTGTTGTACCACTCTGCGCAAGTGCGTGTGCTGAATGGCGTGGAATGAATCGAAAACTTGAGCGGTCGTGCCAAGCTCAGATTGAATCGGACGCCGAAGAGCTGCTTTCACACGATGCTACGCTGAGTAAAAGTGAAGCTTTGCGCAGCGCTCGCGCGCAGCTTAAAAACAACAAACCACACTTCGATACCTTCATCGAAACGTGCATACATAAAGACAATGAGAATCTTCGTCCGTGCTTTGATGCACACGTAGGCCTAGGACCTGGTGCGTGTTGTGCGCGTATTTCGCCAAGCGAATATGCACACAATGTAAAACGAATTGAGCGCTTTTTGTCGGGTCAGCATCGCGAGTTTGTTGACGAGTTGCACAGCGAAATGCAAGAAGCTGCAGCAGAGCTTGATTTTGAACGAGCTGGACGCATTAAAAGTCGCATTGACACCATTAATTCGCTTACCGATAAACAGCATGCGGTATCCTCGCGCAACCTTAACGCTGATGTGATTGGAATGTATCGCGAAGAGACAGTGACTGGTGTGCAAGTTTTTATGGTGCGCGAAGGTCGCATTATCAATTCAAATGAGTTTGTGCTTAATCGCGGTAAAGATGTTCCAGATGAAGATCTTCTTCATATGTTCTTGCTTCGCTACTATGATGCAACAACATCTATTCCGCATGAGGTAATTGTAGAAACGCTTCCAGAAGATGTCAGTGCCATGGAACAGTGGCTTACTGAGCGTTTGGCGAGTCCTTTTGGCGCGAAGGTGCGATTTGTTGCACCACAGAAGGGCGAAAAGGCTGACTTGGTTCATATGGCGCAAACGAACGCAAAGCACACGCTGATGCGTTATAAGGTGCGCACGAACTATGATGATAAACGCATTAATCAAGCACTTTTGCAACTTGAGAGTGCGCTTGCACTTGACGAGCCGCCGATGCGCATCGAATGCTTTGACATTTCTACCATACATGGTTCCTACACGGTTGCCTCGATGGTTGTATTCACTAACGGCAAGCCAGATAAGAATCAGTATCGGCGCTTTAAAATCAAAACACCCCTTGACGAAGCGAATGACTTTTTATCCATGCAAGAGGTGCTCGGACGCAGATATAGTCCGGATCGTATGGCTGATGAGCGTTTCGGAAAAAAGCCTGACCTGATTATCCTCGACGGTGGAAAACCACAGCTAACCGCAGCGCTTGCGATGTTTGATGAACTAGGCATAGACGATATCGCTATAGCGGGTCTTGCAAAGCGCGATGAAGAGCTTTTTGTACCATGGCAAGAATCAGGACCGGTGGTTTTGCCAAGTGGTTCAGCCTCTCTTTATTTGGTAAAACAAGTTCGTGACGAGGCGCATCGTTTCGCCATTACCTTCCATCGTGAATTGCGCGGGAAAGGCATGACAGCCTCAATCCTTGATGAAGTGGTAGGACTGGGGCCTGTGCGAAAAAAGGCGCTGCTAAAGGCTTTTAAGTCATTTCGAAATCTCAAGATGGCAACGCTCGATGAGATTAAGGCGACGCGAGCGGTTCCCGAAGAGGTTGCAGAAGAGCTCTATCGGGTGTTGCAACAGTATAATAGTAGCCAAGAAGACCAACAGCGTATGACCAATGAATTACTTGGTGGACATAGTGCGAACCGCCTCGACAAGGCATCTGCTGAAGATTTAACTCTCCAGAGTGAGGAGAACACCAATGAGCACTGAACACGTAGAGCCAATATCACATCACAATCCATCCCTTGAAGAAATGCCTGAGCTGGTAATTATTACCGGCATGAGTGGGGCAGGGCGAACTGAAGCTATGCACACGTTTGAAGACCTCGGCTATTTCTGTGTCGACAATTTGCCCTCAAGCTTGATTGGAAACTTGCTGTCGCTTGATGGTATACCAGGTTTGCCCGATGGTAGTAGGCGCCTTGCGGTGGTTTGTGATGCGCGCAATCGTAACTTTTTTGCGGATCTTAAAACCGAGCTTATGAAGCTAAAAGCTCAAGGAGTGGTTTATCGACTCTTATTTTTAGATGCTGATGAGGAAAAGCTGATATCGCGCTACAAGTCTTCACGCAGGCGTCATCCGCTTTGTGCTGACGGTGCCTCAATTGCGCAAGGCATTGAGCGTGAGCGTAATTTGCTGTTTGACCTCAAAGAAAATGCGCACGATGTCATCGATACGACGTCTATGCTGCCACCACAGCTTCGCTCTACGATTCGTTCGTTGTTTGCACCAGGCGAAGAGCGTACCGGGCTTTCGATAACGGTATATTCTTTTGGTTTTAAGCATGGTGCCCCTATAGATGCAGACCTTGTTATGGATGTGCGCTTTTTGCCGAATCCGTTTTATGTTCCTTCTCTTCGTCCTCAGACCGGATTGGATGAGGCGGTACGAGATTATGTATTATGTCGAAGCGAAACAGAGGAGTTTTTAAAGCGCTGGTATGCATTGTTAGACTGCGTGATGCCAGGATATGTCGCCGAGGGCAAGCAGCAGCTGGCCATTGGCATTGGATGTACGGGCGGGCAGCATCGAAGCGTTGCAATTGCTGAGGCTACAGGTAATTATCTTAAGTCAAAAGGGTATCGCGTGAGCATTGCGCATAGAGACTTAAAGCTCGCAGAAGGAAAAGATGGGGGGCTTGTGGCCGATGCTCAAGCATCAGAGCCACATGAGGGAGTTTTGCTGCAATCTGATGTTGCCGCGGATACTTTTGTGAGGTACTAGTTATGACTCGCCAACCTCCCTTTACTCATGATCCTTCGCTGACGGCGCAATTTATGCCACTGCAAAGCGCTGAACCTGTCATAGAACCAGTTCAATCATTACGAGCGGTTGTTATTGGGGGCGGCACGGGAGCACCAGTATCTATTCGTACCTTGCTTTCAATGGGCTTTGAAACAAGTGCGGTTGTTGCAATGGCAGACGATGGTGGTTCTACCGGTATTCTTCGCGAAGAAGCCGATGTGACGCCTCCAGGAGATGTTCGTAAGTGTATTGCTGCTATGGCGGCCGATCCTACCGACCCGCTCACAAAGGCTTTTAAATACCGATTTGCTTTTGCGCGTAACCATACCTTAGGAAATCTCATGTTGTCAGCACTCGAAGATGCTGCGGGATCGTTCCCTGAGGCAATTGAGATCTGTGAGCGCTTGTTGCATGCGCGCGGAAAGGTGTATCCATCAACACTTGACCGGGTGTCATTAGTTGCGCGAACGCGGGACGGGCGCTATTTGGAAGGCCAAGCGGTTGCCTGTCATTCGCGAACAGCACTTGATTTAGTGCAACTACGCGCAAAAAGCGAGATTGTTCCGTATGAACCAGCGCTTGAAGCAATTCGCCAAGCCGATTTGATCGTGCTTGGACCGGGGTCTCTCTTTACGTCAATCATTCCAAACCTTTTGGTGCCAGGCGTTGTCGAAGCTATTGCAGAATCAAAAGGAACCACGCTGTTTGTTTGTTCGCTTGCTGACATGCAAGGCGAGACATGGGGCTTAACTGCACGAGAGCATGTTGATGCACTTATGGATCATGGCATGGCTGGTTTGTTGGATTATGTGCTTGTTCATTCAAAGGTGCCACTGAGACCCGATGATTTAGCAAATGGGATCTTCAGTGCTGCAACGGGGGATGAGCCTGAGTCAACATCTACGGCAAACATGGGCGACTTGGAACTTTCGGGTCGTGTTCGACCAGTGCGCGTTACCTATAACGATATAAAGCATATCCAAGCTGCAGGGCCTGTGGTTATCGTTCGCGATCTGGTTGATCCTATTCGACCAACCTGGCATGATCCGCAAGCTTTACGTGCGGCTTTTTCTGGGGTGGTGAGATTGTGTCGTTTACGGTAGAGGTAAAAGACGAGCTCGCGCGCGTTCCACCAGTTTGTTCGCATTGCCAAAAAGCAGTGCTGACAGCATTGGTTCGCATAGAAGGTACACTCTATTTAAGCGGACAAGGTCGCTATCGTGTTGAAATAGCTACTGATGTTCCTTCTGTAGCTCGGCTCATTATCAAGCTTTTGCATGAGATCTATAAGCTCAAAACGGACTTGACAGTGCGTCGCTCTGTGCTGCATAAGACACCGAACTATCTGATTGAGATACCAAGCCAACCAGGCCTTTTAGAAGCACTCAGTGATATGGGTATTCTTGATGAGAATCGCCAGCTTATTACCGGCATCAAAGAGGATCTTGTTGCAAAAGACTGTTGTACGGCTGCTTATCTGCGCGGAGCATTTTTAGGTAGTGGTTTTGTATCTGATCCTCGAGGTGATTTTCATTTCGAAATTACCGTAGAAAGCAAAGAGTTGGCTGATGCTTTGGTAGAGCTTATGGAGCGCAAAAATATTTCTGCGCGCGTTATGCAAAGACGAAGCTCGTATATGGTCTATCTAAAAAGCGGCAGTGCGATCCTTGAGTTTTTAGCCTTTAGTGGGGCTCACCAAAGTGCTCTTGCTATGGAGAATGCACGCGTCATTAAAAGCGTGAGAAATGAAGTGAATCGCCAAACAAATGCCGAGATGGCGAACCAGGCAAAAGCAGTAAATGCATCCATGGATCAGATCTTTGCTATCAGAACGGTTTTAGATGCCTATGGAATTGATGAGATTCCTCCAGCGCTTCAAGAATTCATTCGACTGCGAGTTGCTCATCCTGATGCAACATTGAAAGAATTGGGCGAATTTGCCAATCCGCCACTATCGAAGTCTGCCGTCTATCATCGCGTGCGACGAATTGAACAAATGGCTCAAGAGGTACTTTCAAACTAAAAGAAGCCCACTGTAATAAGTGGGCTTCTTAGTTAGACAACAGACTCTCGTGGTCTAGATAAGCATTAGCGGTTGATCTTTTTTGCACGACGGCGACTAAAAGCAAGTAAGCCAAGTGCAGCAAGCGCAATACCTGCAACGCTTGCGATGAGCATTACGGACATGTCACCGGTCTTTGCAAGACGCGTGAGCATCTTTAGCGTGTCATCTTGACCATCTGATCCTTCAGAGCTATTACCTGAGATCATGTTTGAGGAATTCGAGTTGTTAGCATCTCCCGAGTTGTTAGCATCGTCGACAAAACGAACGGTGCCACTGTAATCCGAAGGATAAGCAACGCCGGAGGTTGATATGCGGTTCGGATCATTCTTTGCAGCTTCCTCAAGCTCAGCGATATTCGGGAAGCGTGAGCCAGGGGTTCCAGAAGGCTTGCCACCTAAGACGTTGCTGTCGGTCTCAGAAGGATCGGTGCCATAAGAGTAGGCGGTATTGCCGATATCTGAATCAATTGCATCTTCGGTTACTTTTGAATCAAAGATCAATTGTGCCTTTTCACCACCGAATACAACACCAACGAAGAGAGCGATCTCGCGCGTCTGAGTGTCATAGACATCGTCGCTGCAATCAATTTCCGTGCCATCAGGCAAGATTAGCTTGATAGAACCAGCCAGAGGTTCAATGCCAGCGGGAAGCTTATCTTGCAGTACAACGTCATACCAAGCAGTCCAAGGCTCATCGGTATTGGTGAACGTGATGGTATAGCGCAGCGTGTCGCCAACATAAACTTCGCCATCTTCGCGAGGATCAATATTTTCAGCAACCTTGTCAGTCACCAAAAGATCATGCTTGGGGTTGGCGGGCACAACATCATCGATCGGCGTTTCAGGTGTTTTTGGTGTTTCGATGTCTTCAGGCCAGATAGTTGGGTCGTGCGGATCAACCGGTCCGGGAGGGATCGGTTTGCGATCCTGGATGACCGGGCCGTCGGGATCGTTTGGATCAACTGGTTTAATAGTGTCTGTAGGGTTAGTGCCTTTTGCGCTTGCGATATTAATAGGACGATCTGCACCTAAAAGCTCAGGTAAAACTACGCAATCAAAGACAATCGTTGCGCTCTTTCCGCCAGGTAGGTCACCAATTGCGAAAGCAACATCGGCAGAACCATCGGCAAAGTCAGAGTCAAAACCTTTGTGCGTTGCGCCGGTGGCATCAGTAATGACAACTGAACCTGTGACATACGACATACCTGCAGGAATAAGATCGCGAACAATTACGTCATACCATGAGGTACCAGGTTTGGTATTGGTAATGGTAATGGTGTAGCGAATAATGTCGCCAACTTGGGTGATGGACTGATTGCCGCGGTTGTCTTTGCCTTCGGTTACGTTTTGAGCTGTCTTGTCTAATACGATATCCGGATCAGCGCCGGTCTCCGGATCAGGATTGATGGTTGGATCTGCCGGAATGATGATCAATTCATGGTCATTGCGGTCATCGGGATCCGGATCGGTTGGGTCATAGCCCTCAGGAATAGGAATCGTGATGATAACCTCTTCGCGGATGACATTTGTTGAAGGATCATCTGGGTCAGGATCAGGATTTACGCGCTCAATGATAACCGGGGTTTCAACCTCAGTCGCATCGGGGTCTTCTTCGAGCTTCTTCTTAATCTGGTCTTTGATCTCCTGATTTACCTCACCAGGCGTTTTAGGATCCTCTAAATCTCCAACAGAGACAATACGATCACCAGGTTGAATTGGAGAAGGTGTGCGTTTGTCTGGATCGGTTGGGTCATCAGGATCAGGTTTTTCGGCTGTATCAAGCGGACCGCCTGGTACAACGGTGCCTACTTCAACACCGGGACGTGGGGTGGTGCCTGGGTTGTCCGGGTTGTCGGGGTCATCCGGGTTATCGGGATCGTCGGGATCAACTGGGTCGGGCTCAATTAGTCCACCACCAATGATCTCTTCAATGGTCGGTTGCTTTTCGTCCTCAGGCTCTACCGAAGTTGGATCGGCGAAATCCCAAGCCTGATCAACCGGGGTGCCTTCGGCGGGGAAGCGAGTATCCCACGGATAAGTTGCATCATGAACAGGGTCGATGCCATACACGCCATTTGCATCTGATTGGCTATAGAAGTCATCTTCGTTCGCAGTCTTGGTTACCACTAAAGGATTGACGGTTGTATCCATGATGAGTTGGTATGACTGATTACCAAACAGTGCCGTGAGTGTGTCGACGGTAATTTTTTCCGTGCTTGGTTGCAATGCTGGCAGAGGACCGGCTGCTGAAAGCAGTTGAGTAAATGTTCGACCTAAAACGCTTGTACGCGTGTAGTCAACCCCTTCTACCAATTCGCGCGTTTCGCCTTCTGGCGTTACAACCGAGAGCGACTCAAATGAAGTGTCACGCGGAACCGAAATGGTAAGGACAGGGTTTTGGAATGATGAGTTAGGCGTAGTGTTTGTATAAGTTGCCGTATAACGAATTGTGTCGTAGGGGCGAATGGTTCCGTCGTTGCGCGTGAGGTTATAGGCACGCTCAACTACATCAATTATTGGTTTGGCGGATGGGTCGGGATAGATATATACATCAAAGGTGTATGTACCTTCCTTAAATGCGCCAGTAGACTCAATAGTTGCAGTAATAGTGGTGCGGCCAGCAGCATGAACAGTTGCCATTGCACCGAAACCAAAATCATCCGAGGGGTTGTCCGGATCAAAGCGATCACCACGATGTGGAATGTTTGATGGATCAATGGTCAACACACCCGGATTTGATGAAGTGAGTTTAACAGCACCCATCGAATCGGTATCAATGTAGAGCGGGAAGGTGTTGGGATTGCCATCGGTGAAGTCTTTGATGTCATAGAAAACGGTTTGAGCCTTATGAGCGTCATCAATGACAGGCGTGCTTGCCTCGTTGTTGGGATCATAAGCAGTGCCGTATTCGTTGTAGAGATTGAACTTACAGTCAGCCTTTTGAATCTCAACCAGCGTCTCATCGGTCATAGAGTCGTAGTAGTTGCGATAGACCGAAAGAGGAGCGGTATCAGCTTGTGAGGCGATCTCAGCTTCAGCTTGTGCAAGTGAGTCAGTAGCGGGCTTTGCATCGGTGCGGCTTGTATAAGCTGCTGTTACCGTGTGCATGTCGCCATCGGTTGTTTTGAGTCCATGTGCTTCGAGTTGCGTACGTGAGAGCTCGAAAAGCAAAACGGTATGTTCGCGACCTTCGGCATCTTTGACAATTTTGATCTCATCGTTGTCGGGATCTTCTAAGTCTTCGCGGGTGAAGGTTTTCACACCGCCATGACTTGCCGAAATTGGATCGCCGTCCAAGAAGAGCTGCACTTGACCAAACGGTGCTTTACAGCTGGTTGAAGACATGTTTGAACCATTGACGGTATCGCCATTTGGATAGGTGTAGCTAGTGACATCTACCGGAACAATGAGGTGATTGACTTTCGCCTCATTCAAGTTTCCGTTTTCATCTTGAAGCCACGTCGGTCCGTTTAATTCAATGGGGTCTTCGCCCGCGTCACCGGTAAGCGTATAGGGGATAAAGGTTGTGTTTGAATTGACCGGATTAATAGTTACGTTAAAGTCGGTTGAATGCCCCCAGAAGCTCTCTGCTGTTATTGATCCTGGAGTTGCATATTCGCGACTTTGAACACGTACACTTAAAACGCCTGATTGCTCGGGGAGCGATTCGTGATCATGTGCTGCTTCTGCGGGATAGTATTCCTCAATAGGATCCCCATCGTCGCCAAGTTTTGCGGACTGATAGAGTAGACCGTCTGAATTGGTGAGTCGGGCATCAGGGTTAGCGCTAAAGGGTGCAGGAAGACCTTTGGTGTTGACATAATCTTCCAGTGAAGTAATAAGCGTCGTAATTGAGTTGCCGTCATAGTACTTGGTGAACAAGTGCTCATTTTCAGCCATAAAGTCTTCGGTTAGTTTGTAAGAAATCCAGCGTTTGCCAAGACCTGCGCCTGAACTATTCTCTGGAGTTGCTACCAAGTCTTCGATTTCTTGCAATGTACCATCAGCGTTATATTTCTTGACGCGAACAGTAATTTCTTTTCCGACCGCAGTTGTAGGTAACCAGAGGTAAAGCTTACCGTCGTCGAAGTAGGATGGTGCGCCATACTCGTAGCGAAGACCACCAATTAGAAGATCCCAGCTTGCTACCGGTTCAGTGCCAATGCCGTCAGATTTGGAAAGGTCAATGCAGAACATAAAGACGTTCTGTCTACCTTCAACGCCAGGAAGGGCATTATATGCTTTGTTGTCTGAGCTTTGGAACTTATTGCCAGTATATGCTTGACCGCTTACGGCGCCGGTGAGTCGGATAGAGCCACCGGTAATGATGACGTTGCCGCCCGCACCACCAATGTCGAAATAGCCAGAGTTTGACCAGGGCAACAGCGTTCCGCCGGTAATGGTGATAGTTTTGCCATTATTGTTGCCGCAGCATGCTTGGCCAAATGCGTTACCGTGACCTGAAGCATATGATTGAATATAGCCACCGTTAATAGTGATGTCACCCGCTACAGATTTGCTGCCAATACCTCCAGAGGTATTCCTGATAGCATTTGGATTTGAAACGTTGTAGGCGGGAGTAAAGTAACCTGCGTTGCAATAGCCTCCGCCAATACCAGAACCATGGAATGCTGCCTTAGCCAAAATGTTGCCACCATTAAAAATGGTGATCGTGCCACTTGCCATATTGCCAGCGCCAATACCAGCACCACCGTCATCGGTGCCATCGTCATTGGTACGCTTAAGATTGGTCTCGGTTTGGCATGAACCCATAGCAACGATATTTCCGCCGTTAAAAACAAGCGTGCCGCTGTCTTCGGTGGGGGATCCACCAATGCCTGCTGATTGCGAGCGGGCATAGGCTTTCAGGGTACCGGGGTTTGGGCTATCCAAGACATCAAGGGGACTGTTAACTGAAACTGCGGTGCCATCATAGGTAGCGCCATCATAGCCAACTTTGCCCAATTTTGGTGTGATGATGTCGTTGAGGTTGAACTTGCTGCCACCAGCAACGACATTGGTCATTTCGTCGTCAATGACAAGCGTTGACGTTTTGCCACAGCGAAGACCCGGTCCGTTTCCTGAACCAGGGCGCAAGATATTCATAGTGCCGTCTTTGATAGTAAGATAGCAATAGGTACCATCTCCTGAACCAGTTTGGTTCGTGAGCACTTCTATGGTGGAGGCGCCTGTTAATGTCACGCCTGCAAGCGTGATGTCGGCTTTGACACCTTGTCCAATATGAATTGCATATGTTGAGGTACCCGTAAACGTCAGGGGTGTAGAGGTCATAACCTCAATAGCGCTGCCAGTATCTTTAAAGTCAGTATTTAAGGTACCACCAGATACGGTAAGGCCGCTTTTCGTATAGTCAGATGCGCGGGCTTCTGCCTGCGGGGCGATGCCTGCATCCGTTGAGACCGTTTCGTCATCAGAAAGCGTTTCTGGTGTCGTAAGGTCTGTATCGGTTGTTTCTTTAGTATCGTCTAAGTTGTTTGTTTCTTCGACGCCATTTGTATCATCTGTTTCTTCAGAAGCGAGCGTGATGTTCGCCTCGTCAACAGAAAGACGAGTTGCGTTGTCGATTGCTTCAAACAGTGAATCAATCTTGTCAGAATGAGGTACGTCACGTGTGACCACCTCAGGTTCTGGCGAAGAGAGTTCTGCTGCTTGCTCTTCTTCGCCATATGCTTGGAGGCCGACACTTGGCAACATAAGACCGCATGCCAATATAACGGCCAAGCTTGAGCGAAAGAGCGTAGAAGCAGTAGAGGACTTCTTCATATTTTGCTCCTTTTCCTCATCTTTGCATTACGCAGACATCCGCCACCCTGACTAGCTGATGCTAACTTGTATGCAAAACGTTGCTAAAACGTTAATCAAACTAGTATATATGTGTATTTGAAACGCCGCCAGTCACAATTGCATATTTTTCGGTATTTTCATGGGGAAATACATCATTCGCAAGATGGGAAATCGGCGGTAATTTCATTCTTGAAGCCTTAAGAAAATTCACACCAAAAGAAGCTGTAAATATTTCCATTTATCTGCTGAATTAGCGAATACTTCCACAGACATGCAAACTTTGTGTATGATTTCAAGCAGTTATTTTTCGCGTATCTTTATGAAAGGAGATACCACAATGACAACAAAAGTTGGTATCAATGGCTTTGGCCGCATTGGACGTCTCGCATACCGCGCTATGGTAAACGATCCCGATATTGAGGTTGTTGCTGTAAACGATTTGGGCGACATCCCTACCATGGCTCATTTGCTGAAGTATGACTCTGTGCATGGCCGCGCTTTTGACACCGTTGAGGTTGTAGAGGATGGCTTTGTTGCAGACGGTCATCATGTGAAGGTGCTTTCAGAGCGCGAGCCTGCTAACTTGCCGTGGGGTGAGTTAGGTGTTGACGTCGTAGTTGAGTCAACGGGCTTTTTTACCGATGCAAACAAAGCGAAGGCTCATTTGGACGCTGGCGCTAAGAAGGTAATCATTTCAGCACCGGCAAAAAATGAAGATATCACCATTGTTATGGGTGTTAATGATGATCAGTACGACAAAGAGAAGCACAACATTATTTCTAACGCTTCTTGTACCACAAACTGCTTAGCTCCTGTTGCTAAGGTGCTTTTGGACAACTTCGGCATTAAGCGTGGTTACATGAATACCATTCATGCTTACACCAACGACCAAAAGATTTTGGATTTGCCGCATAAGGATCTTCGTCGTGCTCGCGCTGCTGCTATGTCTATGATCCCGACCACCACCGGTGCTGCTCGCGCAGTATCTTTGGTGTTACCGGAGCTTAAAGGTAAACTCGATGGTTTTGCTACGCGCGTTCCTACCCCCGATGGATCTATGGTTGACCTTACCGTAGAGCTCGAAAAAGACGCTACTATTGAAGAGATCAACGCTGCTATGAAGGCTGCTGCTGAAGGTTCTTTGGCAGGCATACTTGAGTACACCGAAGACCCGATCGTTTCTATCGACATCGTTGATGATCCGGCATCTTCAATCTTCGACTCAAAGCTCACCATGGTTTTGGGCGGCGAAGGCAACTTTGTGAAATGCGTATCTTGGTATGACAACGAGTGGGGTTATTCAAATCGCGTGAAGGATCTCGTAAAAATCTTGCTCTAATAGCTTTCGCCCTATGAATCTCGTGAGATTTTAAATAAGCCCTAAAGCAGACGATCGGCGTATACGTCGGTCGTCTGTTGCATACAGAGGTAGAAAGATTTTTCAGCTTTAACCAGAAAAGGATCCAGTTATGGCAGAGATGAGAACCATTGAAGATTTAGATGCAGCAGGAAAGCGTGTTTTAATTCGCGTCGACTATAACGCTCCTATTAAAGATGGCGAAGTCACCGATGACACGCGTATTCGCGCATCGCTTCCCACACTTGAGCGCTTACTTGATCAGGGAGCGTCGATTGTGCTGATGTCACATCGTGGACGTCCAAGTGGAGAGGGGTTTGAGGAAGAATTCACTCTTCGACCTGCTGCTCTTCGCTTGTCTGAGTTGTTAGGAAAGCCTGTTGTGTTTGCAACTGATACCATTGGCGAAGATGCGCAAGCAAAAGTTGCAGCACTGCGTCCTGGCGATATCGTTTTGCTTGAGAACCTCCGCTTTGATAAACGAGAGAAGAAAAACGATACTGCGTTTGCTGCTGAGCTGGCAAAACATGGCGATGTATATGTCAACGACGCCTTTGGAACCGCTCATCGCGCTCATGCCTCAACCGCAGGTGTAGCCGAGCTTTTGCCTGCATATGCCGGCAAGCTTATGGAGCGTGAGGTCTCTACGCTAACAGGTATGCTTGAAAATCCTCGTCGACCTTTTGCTGCAATTTTGGGAGGCTCAAAAGTCTCCGATAAGATCAAAGTGATCGATGCGTTGATGGATACGTGCGACACGCTCATTATTGGTGGAGGTATGTGCTTTACGTTTTTGCTTGCGCAAGGTAAGAGCGTAGGCACCTCGCTTAAAGAAGAAGATTGGATTGAGCGCGCTTCTGAAATGCTTAAGAAAGCAGATGAAAAGGGCGTAAAACTGCTGCTGCCGGTGGATGTTGTAGTTGCTGATGCTTTTTCAAATGATGCCAATACTTTAACGGTTTCAGTTGACGAAATCCCTGATGATATGATGGGTCTTGATATTGGTCCGAAAACTGCGGAACTCTATGCTGAAGCGATAGCTCAAGCGCAAACAATCTTTTGGAACGGTCCTATGGGCGTGTTTGAGATGCCTGCATTTGAAGCTGGCACCAAAGCAGTTGCTTGTGCGGTAGCCGCAAACACTGACGCGGATAGCATTATTGGTGGTGGCGATAGCGTTGCTGCAGTAAACCAGTTTGATCTCGCAGATCAGATGACCTTTATTTCGACCGGTGGTGGAGCGTCCATGGAACTTGTTCAGGGCGAAAAACTTCCCGGTGTGGAAGTATTGATGGCTTAAATTGTGCGAAAGGAAACAACCATGGCACGCAAACCTTTAATGGCAGGCAACTGGAAAATGAACAACACAATTAGCGAGGCTGTTGTGTTGACGCAAGAAATCTCGAATCATTTCGAGCGCGATTGGGACGAAAGCGTCGATGTGTTGATTTGTCCTCCGTATGTTGACCTAAAACCCGTGTGGACGGTTCTAGATTTCGACAAAACTGGCATCGGTGTTGCTGCTCAGAATGTGTATTGGGAACAAAAAGGTGCATATACCGGAGAAATTTCGGTTCCGATGATTAAAGAGATTGGGTGCGTGGCTTCCATCGTTGGTCACTCAGAGCGCCGTGAGCTGTTTGGTGAAACCAATGAGGACGTAAATCGCAAGGTGAAGGCTTTAACCGATGCGGATATGTTCGCCATTGTATGCGTTGGTGAGTCCTTAGCCATCCGCGATGAGGGCACTACCCTTGATTATGTGTGCGCACAAGTCCGCGCTGCATTTGCTGGAATCGATGTCTTCAAGGCTCGTGATTGTGTTGTAGCATATGAGCCTATCTGGGCAATTGGCACGGGTCGTACTGCAACGCCTGAGCAGGCTGAAGAGGTATGCGCTGCAATTCGTACAACAATTGCAGACTTATATGATGAAGATACCGCAGAAGGTATGCGCGTGCTCTACGGTGGTTCTATGAATCCGGGTAATGTGGCAGCGCTTCTTGAGATGCCCAACATTGATGGCGGTCTTATTGGTGGGGCAAGCCTTGATGCGAGTTCCTTTATTACGCTGATTGAGGCGTGCATCTAATGGGTGTGCCACAAGACAAAAATCAGCTTACTTTACCCGCTTGTCTCATTATTATGGATGGGTTTGGTCTTGCTGAACCAGGACCTGGAAACGCAATTTCTTTAGCGAAGACCCCTCATCTTGATGCACTTTTTAAGGATGCTTCCTGGACTCGTTTGGAAGCATCGGGCGAAGCGGTCGGGCTTCCCGCTGGGCAAATGGGCAATTCTGAAGTAGGGCATCTCAATATTGGTGCAGGACGCGTGGTCTATCAGGAGCTGACGCGCATAAACAATGCGTGCCGATCAGGCGAATTGGCGCACAATGATGTGCTTCGACAGGCATTCGATCAGGTGAAACAAAACGATAGTGTCCTCCATTTCATGGGGTTGCTCTCTGATGGTGGAGTGCATTCATCAAACGAGCACCTCTTTGCGCTTATGCAGGCTGCAAAAGATGCAGGAGTGGCGCGCGTATTCATACATTGCTTTGTGGATGGACGAGATGTTCCACCAAAAAGTGGCATTGATTATGTGTCTCAGTTGCAAACTCAGTGTGACGAACTTACCGATGGCTCATTTAGCGCAGAGATTGCGAGCGTTTCAGGGCGCTACTACGCAATGGACAGGGATCGTCGCTGGGATCGCGTTGAGAAAGCGTGGAACGCCATCGTGTGTGCAAGTCCTGTTGAGGACGCAAGTGGTGTAGAGGTAATGAAAGCCTCCTATGCAAATGACACAACCGATGAGTTTGTTGTTCCTGTTTCTCTGCAATCTCGTGGTGTGCAAGATCTTGACGCTGTGGTATTTTTTAACTTCAGACCTGATCGTGCTCGCGAATTGTCTCGCGCTTTTGTGGATGTTAACTTTGATGGCTTTGATCGCGGTAGGGTTCCTCAGACCTATTTTGTCTGCTTAACTGAGTATGATCCCGAAATTGCGGCACCTGTAGCTTTTGCCAAAGAGTTTCCAGAAGATGTTTTGGCTGATGTGTTATCTGAGGCTGGTCTTCGCCAATATCACATCGCAGAAACAGAGAAATATGCGCACGTGACATTCTTTTTAAATGGCGGCAAAGAAGAGCCCAAGTTGGGCGAAGATCGTAAACTGATCGCCTCGCCAAAAGTTGCAACGTACGATTTGCAGCCAGAGATGTCAGAGCCTGATGTGGCGGAATCGTTGGTTAAGGCTATCGAAAACGACGAGGCTGATGTCTACATTGTCAATTTCGCGAACCCTGATATGGTTGGTCATACTGGGGTGATTCCTGCTGCGGTAAAGGCGGTCGAAGCAGTAGATGAAGGTGTCGGCCTTGTACTTGACGCTATTGCACAAAAGCATGGCATTGCGTTTGTAACTGCTGATCATGGCAATGCAGACAAGATGATTGAAGCAGACGACACGCCTTTTACGGCACATACAACCGCGCTTGTTCCGTTTATCTTTGTGGACTATGCCAATACAGGCAAAAAGATCGATGAGCATGTTGGGGCATTATGTGACATTGCTCCAACGCTTTTGGACGCAATAGGCATGGAGGCGCCACAAGCCATGACTGGTTCGTCGCTTCTTTGTGAATAAGTGTTGTTAGACGAGGTAAGGTTCGATATACTAGACAAGTTGCAAACAATTACCTACTACGGGAGAAAGAGTTAGCTTTGAATCCGCTTCTTATTATTGTACTAATTTTGTTGGTGCTTTCAGGCATCGGTTTGATTGTCTTTATTTTGCTCCATTCTGGCAAAGGAACAGGCATTTCTGATGCTATTGCAAGTTCGGTATATTCAACACAAACCGGTACATCAATTGTGGAAAAGAATCTTGATCGCATCACCATTGGTTTGGCAATCACGTTCATTGTCTGTCTTTTGGTGCTGATGATTATTTATCCGCAGGGAAGTATTTCGATCGGTTAGCTTTTTCTTTAAAAATTGTGCTTCACAAGGTCTTAAAGATCGGCTAAAATATCCAACGTTGCTCAAACGAGCAGCAATTTGTCGGAGTGGTGGAACGGCAGACACGCTAGCTTGAGGTGCTAGTGCCCACAACTCGGGTGTGCGGGTTCAAATCCCGCCTCCGACACCAGAATTAACACGTCGCCTTCGGGCGACGTTTTTTATATATGCCGTTGTCTTGCGCACGAAACGTATGTCCTTCACGAAGGGAGTAGATACCATGGGTCAAACGCTTGTGAGATCGCAATCCACGCAACGATTTCGATCCGTGCGTCGCGTGCTTTGGATTGTGCTGTTGCTCAATTTGGTGGTGGCAGCAGCTAAATTTTGCTACGGCCTTATTACTGGGTCTGCCTCTATGCAAGCAGATGGCATTCATTCAGTTTTTGATTCAGCGGGTAATGTTGTGGGTCTGATTGGCATTGCACTTGCTGCTCGTCCAGCCGATATTGATCACCCCTATGGCCATGCAAAATTTGAGACGTATGCTAGTTTAATAATTGGTGTGTTTTTATTGATTGCTGCGGCTGAGGTTGGTATATCGGCAGTTCATAAGCTCGTAACGCAGGACTATACAGCACAAGTTACGGTGTTTTCGTTTGTGGTTATGATTGCAACGTTGGCAATAAATGTGTATGTCACCTGTTATGAGCGAAAACAAGGACATGCTCTAAAAAGTGAGATTTTGTTGGCGGATGCCTCGCATACCTTATCAGATGCATTGGTGTCATTGGGTGTTATTGTTGGTCTTGCGCTTGTGGCGGCAGGTTTTCCTATTGCAGACCCCATTATGGCTTTGGTGGTTATGGTTGCAATTTTGGTTACTGCTATAGATGTTTTCAAAAGGGGATTATCGACACTCAGTGACCATGCGCGCATTCCCGAACAGGAAGTATTGTCTGTAGTTCTGTGTGTTGATGGTGTTTCTGATGCTCATAAGATTAGAACTCGAGGAACTGAAAACGAAGTATATGTAGATCTGCATGTGTTGGTTGATCCAACCATGACGGTGCTGAGAGCTCATGCAGTTGCCGATGATGTGGAGCAAGCACTTAAACAAAAGTTTGAATCGGTGCAAGATGTTATTGTTCATATTGAGCCTGCCGATGGTCATGAAGAGTAGTTTTAAAACTCGTCAAAAAAGTGCTTGCATGCTTAGGATGCTTCAGGTATCATATTTTTTCGCGACGCGGACATGGCTCAGCTGGTAGAGCATCACCTTGCCAAGGTGAGGGTCGCGGGTTCGAATCCCGTTGTCCGCTCCATTGACATTAAGAGGCCGGTCAGGCGGTTGTTTGACCGGCCTTATTGATGAAGCGATTATATGGCGACGTGGCCAAGCGGTAAGGCAGAGGCCTGCAAAGCCTTTATCCCCGGTTCGATTCCGGGCGTCGCCTCCATTCGCTCCTTCCTCGCAGAGGAATAACATATGCGGACATGGCTCAGCTGGTAGAGCATCACCTTGCCAAGGTGAGGGTCGCGGGTTCGAATCCCGTTGTCCGCTCCATTGATACTTCGCCGATCACCTGATCGGCTTTGTTGTTTTAGAGGGTATATATGATTTCAGTTGCTATAAGCGCTTGTTTGCTAGGAGAGGCATGCCGTTGGGACGGAGCATCCAAACTAACTCCCGGTGTTGCTGAATTTGCGCGTTTGCCTGATGTTGAAGTAGTTGCAGTTTGTCCTGAAGTTGCTGGTGGTCTATCAACTCCGCGCGATCCGTCTGAATTGGTAAGACGAGATGGCGAAGTTTTTGTTGTCACCCGCAATGGTGACGATGTAACTCGTGCCTTTATGCATGGTGCCTTAAAATGCCTTGAGTTTGTAACAGAGCGCGAAATTGCATTTGCTGTACTCAAAGAGGGGAGTCCATCGTGCGGATCTACGCGCATTTATGATGGATCCTTTTCTGGGAAGACAATCGATGATGAAGGAATATGTGCTCATCTTTTTCGACGCAACGGTATTGCGGTGACAAATGAGATCAAGCTGCAAACTCTTTTAACTGACTATTTTGCAAAAACAGCTGGTAATCCTGCGGATAAAATTGAGTGTTGGGATGCTAAGGAGTTTGCTTTGTGGGTTCAAAAGAACGCATAAATTGACTAAAATTAGACAAGTTTAAGATGTGTCTTTTTAACAATCATACGATATAGAAGGGCAAGTATGCAGACATACGTGGCACAGTATCAGTCTCCGGCGGCATCTGATGCGCGAGGTTTGGGATTATTTGAGTTTGAAAGCGACGCACGTGCTGGTTCAAAAGCAAATATTCACGATGCACGTCTTAAGATGCTTGAGCTTTTTGGTAAAGATGCTGTGTCGTGGTCAATTGTGAAAGTGGAGAAGAAAAAAGCATCACAATCTGAGGTTGATGGACAGATGATGCTTGATTTCCGCCCTCAAAAGCCCGAGCGCAAACGTGCTGTTCGCAAGGAATATTGGTAGGTCAAAATGAAAAAATCTGAAGTGAAATTTCTCAAAAAGCTACTTGAGACGCCCTCGGCAACGGGAAGTGAAGAAGGTGTTGCAGAGTTGGTTCGTGAGCGCTTGGGGTCAGTTGCAACTGAGATTCAAACCGATGTTATGGGTTCGGTGCATGCGCGTTTGCAAGGCAAGGCGCAAGGACCGGCACTTATGCTGTCTGCCCATATGGATGAAATCGGACTCATGGTCACCTATATTTCTGATGATGGGTATCTATCAGTTGCAGCAGTGGGCGGAGTAGATGCCGCTATTTTGCCCGGTATGCGCGTGGATGTGCATGCTTCTGAGTCTGAGACGCCCCTGCGTGGTGTTGTTGGTAGAAAGCCGATACATCTCATTAAAGCTGATGAGCGCACCACAGTAACACCAATGGATCAACTGGTTATTGATTTGGGCATGAAGCCAAAGCAGGTTAAAAAGCTGGTTCGCGTGGGAGATGTAATAACCTTTGCGGTTGGTTTTGAGCGCTTTGGCGACAATATGGCCGTTTCTCGAGCATTTGATGATAAATGTGGCGTGTGGATAATTTCTCGTGTGCTCGAAAAGCTTGCAGAGGTAGGCGGCGCACCGGGGGACTTTATTGCGGCTTGCACGGTTCAAGAAGAAATTGGTGTGCGTGGTGCAACCACCTCAAGCTATAGCGTAAACCCAGATGTGGCAGTTGCATTCGATGTAACTCATGCCACTGATTATCCCGGTATTTCGCAGTCGAAGTTCGGTAAGATTTGCTGTGGTCAAGGCCCGGTAATTGCTCGCGGTCCAAATATTAATCATGAGGTTTTTGCTCGCTTAGTTGCTGCAGCTGAAGACGCCGGTATTCCGTATCAAATTGAAGCTGAACCTTCGGTAACAGGAACCGATGCGCGCGCTTTGCAAATCTCGCGCGGTGGCATTCCGACTGGTCTTGTATCGGTTCCACTTCGCTATATGCACACGCCTACAGAAGTTGTGTGCCTCAAAGACTTAGATGCAACAGTGAAATTACTGGTTCGTTTCGCGCAAGACTTAGACAGTGATGCGTGTTTCGTTCCTGGTGTTGCTTAGTAGTGGCAAGGATATAAACAATGAAACGCGCTAAAGAATCTATCGCTCAGAACAAAAAAGCATTCCACGAATATGAAGTCCTCGAGACTTTTGAAGCTGGTATTGTTTTGACAGGAACAGAAGTGCGTTCATTGCGCGAAAACCACTGCCAGATGACAGATTGTTTTGCATTGATTCGCAATGGCGAAGTTTGGCTTAATAATGTGCATATCGCACCGTATTCGCATGGCAATATTGCAAATCCTGATCCCGATAGGAAGCGTAAATTGCTTTTGCATAAGCGGCAGATTCGCAAGCTTTCTGAGCAAGTAAAAGAAAAGGGATATGCGCTTGTGCCGCTTAAGATGTACTTTAATGAAGAAGGTCGCGTTAAAGTTGAAATAGCGTTGGCGCGAGGCAAGAAGCTCTACGACAAACGCGCAACAATGGCGGCGCGTGATTCAAAGCGAGAAGTGGAGCGCGCGCTTAAAGAGCGCAGTAGATAGCTGTTGGCGAGCGCTTAAGCGCATTGGCAGTTTATTGGCAGAAGCTACGCAAAACTACGCCAAAATACGCAAAATTCACCCGAAAACAAAAAGCCTGCTAAACGAGCAAAAACGCTTATTTAGCAGGCAAAATGTAAGAAAATAGATTAAGCGAAATGGTGGAGGCGCGGAGAATCGAACTCCGGTCCATACTATATTTTCCTTGAGGCACCTACAAGCTTAGTCTATGGTCAAAGTTTAAGAAAGGTTTGGTCCATAAGACAAACGAAACCTCACCGAGTCAGTTCAATCTTTATCTAAACCATACTGACAACGTGTTTAGATGCATTCTCCTAAGATGACACCGCGCTTGGGTCGGAGAATTCCCAAGGTTGGCGGCCAGGTGCAATTAAGCAGCCATGGCGAGCGCCGGAGCGCTCTGAGTGTTATTTTTGCCAATTAAATTGACTTTACCCCTGTTTAACGTGGCGAGGAGACCACGACCTGCTCCTCAATTCAAACATACCATGTCGAAACCAGTCGCCCCCATATACCTTATAAGGATATGGTTTGTGCGATACGCACACCGAAATGCTGATCTACCCTTATCAAAGTGCATTGCCAAAAAGGCAAGTGGTTATACTAGCAGGCAGTTTGCTTGTATGCAAGCGAACTGCCTGTCAAAAAGCTCGCTTTACTTCTTTTTCAAAAACGAAAAGTCCAGCGCGCCTTTGATGTCGTCAAAAGCGTCTTTGAGTTCAGCGGCCACCGCAACCCCGTCTTTGTAGATAGCATTCATATCCGATGTTGCTGCGGCAACGCCTTCTTTGGTGATACCGAGATCATATTCGTTATCTTCGTCATCATCTTCAAAGACTTCATCTTCGTCTTCTACGTAGTAGTATTCAACCTCTTCGCCATCTTCAAGAAGAACGAATCCGATCTCTTCGTCATCTTCATTGACGATATAGCGAACAATATCATCATCGTTGAGTTCAATCTCAACAACTTCAAAGCCATAATCATTATCCGAAGGTTCTACCAAGGTGACCTCTTCGGAATCTTCAGCGAGATCATCTACGTCATAGTCATCCATGATACCTTCATCGGGAAGGTCATCAAGGGAGGTATCGTCTCCATCGGGATCTTCTAGATGATATCCCTCTTCAGATAAGTACATTCCGGTTTCATTGGTGATGGTTTCTTCAATGAGTCCTGAAGCTGTCGGATCTACCTCTTCGCCTTCAAAACCCGAGTTTGATTCAAAGGTACGGTAGGCGTGTTCAAGATCAGTTGTCAGATCGGTTGGGTCCATGACTTCGTCATCGAGATAAGACTCAACGTCTTCAAGTTCAGTTTCTTCGTCAATTTGTTCAGCGTCGGTTTCTGCCCCAGACTCTAGATCTGCAAGCTCGTCTTCTAGGCTCATGGGTGGCCTCCTTTGTTTATTCCATGGCGCGAAACGCGTCGCTCGCCCAAATACTTACATCTACAATCATAGAGCACTTCATTTATATATGAGGTTACAGGTTGTCTAAAGTTGTGCCCCAAGCGGGCAGTGTGAAAAGGTTCGTGTGGATTTGTGTTTGAAGTCTCACAGATTTATCGTGGAGATTTGCAACATTTGCTACCTTTTAAGACTCCTATCCGTATTGTATTTGCTGGACCGTTTTTCGAACGAACCGCAGATGATACAATGGAAAGACGATTCGTTTTTTGAGAGAGAACATGGCTAAAAAGAAGAACCACAACTCACGCGGACGTCATGCTGCTGGCATGACTTCAAATACAACAAACAAAAATAATGCGGCTGAGCATGATTTGCCAGCAAAAGCGTTAGACGAAACGAAAAAGATTGATCAAGTAGCTTCAGGCGAGGAGAACGAGGCTAAATCTGCATTGTCTTCTGCTCCAGCGAGCGTAGAGCCTGCGCGTGAAGGTGCATTTACGCCTGCTCTCACAACGCCTGTCCGCCAGATTGATATGTCGAACGCAAAGCGTCATGGCAGAAAACATGGCGCGGTAAAGATTTTGGCTATAACACTTGGCGTGCTCGTTGTTTTGGCTGTTGCTGCATACTCTGGTGTGGCTATTTATTTCTCCGATCGCTTTATGCCGCAGACTAAAATCGGCAACTTAGATGTGTCATTAATGAGCGCAGAAGAGGCACAAGAGGCCATTGAGCAATCAATTGCCGGCTACGAGCTTTCAATTACTGGTAACGGTTTTGATTTGGATTTGACTGCCTCAGATGCTGGTCTTGCTATTGATGCCGAGGCGGTTGTACGTGCAGCGTTGTCTCATGAAAACCCTTGGGACTGGATAAATGAGCTGCAAAAACCACACGATGAGACCGGTGCATTAGTAACTACTTATAATAATTCCGGTTTAGGTGATGTTATTCGTGCTGCTGTTGAAGAGCATAATGCCAATGCCGAACAACCAACAAATGCAACTATTGGCTATGACGCAACTACGCATTCGTTTGTGGTGCGAGCTGAAAAAGTTGGGACGGCCCTTAATCCCGACGCGGTTATTCGCGCAGCAGACGAGGCTATCATTGCGCTCTCTTCGCAGGCAAAGCTCACCGATGAAGATCTTTTGCAGCCTGAAGTAACCTCTACAGACCAGCGTCTTGCAGATGCGGCTTCGCAGGCTAATACCATGATAACCGCTGATTTGCTGTTAGATATGGATGGCATTGAAGTAGGGGAGATTGACGCAGATTTATTGTCGCAATGGATCACTATTGATGATGATCTGCAAGCAACCCTTGATGCCAATAAGCTGACTGAGTGGGTTGATAACCTGGTAAAAGATTGCTCTACGGTGGGTACTCAGCGTACCTATAAGCGTCCCGATGGTAAAGAATGCACCGTTGATGGGGGCATTTATGGCTGGGAGGTTGATGGAGAGGCGCTGCAAACTATGGTGCGTGACGCTGTCGATAGCGGTTCTACCGAGACGATTGCTGTGCCCACTTTGTCTGAGGGTGACGCCTATACAGCACCCGGTGAGCAAGACTGGGGAAAGCGTTATCTCGACATTGATCTTACCGAGCAATATGTTCGCTTATATGATGATGAGGGTAAGCTTGTGTGGGAGTCTGATTGTGTTTCAGGCGAACCTGATGGCGAACACGATACTTCAACAGGCGTCTTTTGGCTCAATCGCAAAGCCAGCCCTTCAAAACTCATTGGCTATGAAGGCGATAAGCGTATTTACGAAACTGAAGTTCGTTATTGGATGCCTTTTGATGGCAATGCTATCGGCTTGCATGATGCTGATTGGCAAAGCGAATTTGGCGGTGAACGCTTCAAAGAGGGCTTTGGTAGCCATGGCTGTGTGAATTTGCCGGTAGATAAGGCAAAAGAACTCTATGACCTGATCGAAGAAGGCGACGTGGTAGTAAGCCACTGGTAGGTCTTTTTCTCGGCTCACACCAATTAAATAACCGTTAGGTCGGCATAGTTCGCATTAACAAGACCTAAAAGATCAGTGGGTGCCATCTCAAGTTGGCACCCTAATCTTCCTCCGGAAAAGGTTATGGTGTCAAAGAGCTGGGCTGTTTCGTCAAGATAGGTGGGGAAGAGCTTATTCATTCCGATAGGAGAACATCCTCCGTGAATATAGCCTGTCAAGGGTAAAAGCTCTTTGGACTTTATCATGGCAATTGATTTTTCTCCACACGCAGCAGCTGCTTTCTTAAGATCAAGCTCGCAGTCAACGGGAACCATAAAGACGTAGTGTTGAGATGATTTGCCTTGCGTTACGAGCGTTTTAAACACCCTATCTGGATCTAGGCCTAACAGGTTTGCAACGCTGACGCCCGAAAGCGCTTCTGGACATTCAAAGTAGCGAACTTCAAAAGGTAATCCCGATGCTTCTACTTCGCGAATTGCATTAGTCTTTTTTTCTGTGTGTGATTTTGACATATCGGAAACACTCATATTCTCTTTGGTGGAATCACAATGTGATGTGACTTCGTAAGTCATTTTGCTTGTTGTTGCTAGGGTATACTAACAACATGGATAGAGATAACAACATTTTAAGCTGTGCGCCAATTGGCATCTTTGATTCTGGGTTTGGCGGTATGACGGTTGCTCGTGCTATTGCCAAAGCGCTTCCCAATGAGTCAATTGTGTATGTCGGAGATTCTGCGCGTTGCCCTTATGGCCCTCGTGAGCTGTCTGAGGTTGATGGGTTTGTGCAGCAAATTGGCGGATGGCTTGTTCAACGCGGTGTAAAGATGTTCGTCATTGCGTGTAATACGGCAACGGCTGCAGGGCTTGTTCATGCGCAGCAAACATTTCCTGTTCCAGTTATTGGTGTTGTGGAACCAGGGGCTCGTGCTGCAGCGCAAACGACAAAAAACAAGCGCGTTGGGGTTATTGCCACAAAAGCAACAGTAGAATCAAATGCATACACAGAAGCTATTCGCCATATTGATGCTGGCATAACTGTTTTTTCTACGGCGACACCACGTTTTGTGGAAATAGCCGAGCAGGGCATTCGCATGGCCGAAGGCCCCATAGAAGACTACACCTCACTTGCTTCTAAAGTATATATTCGCCCTGCCTTTCAAGAGATCGCGCGAGAATACTTAGAGCCGCTTAGAAGGTGCGAAATTGACACGCTTGTGCTTGGGTGTACGCATTTTCCTCTGCTAAAAGCTCTCATCGGGAGCGTGATTGGTAGGGAAGTGACCCTGATTTCTTCAGCGGCTGAGGCAGCAAAAGATGTGACCGAGATTCTCAAGCGACAGAATGCTTTAGCACCATGCGACACGGTTCCGACCTATGAGTTTTATACAACGGGTGAAAATATCGAAGAGTTTAAGTCGTTTGGAAGCAGAGCTTTTCGACAAACCATTGACCACGTCACATCAATTGCATTCGAGTAATGAGTGGAAATTGACTTGATTGAGAAGAGGAAAGCCATGCCAACAGTGGTAATAGCAAGTAACAACAAGCATAAAGTTTCTGAAATTCGCCAGATCCTTGACTTTGATGGTTGGGATTTCAAAACTCTTGCCGAGATGGGTCTTGCATCTGATCCAGATGAGAATGCCCAGACGTTTGAAGGAAACGCACGAATTAAAGCTCAGGCTGTACGGACGCTCTGTCCTGATTGTGCGGTTTTGGCCGATGACTCTGGTTTGGTAGTTGATGCCCTTGATGGTCGACCTGGTGTGTACTCTTCGCGTTTTGCTGGCGAAGACGCTACCGATGCAGAAAACAATCAGCTGCTGCTAGCAGAGCTGGATGGGGTAGCAGAGCAAGATCGTACAGCGCGCTTTGTGTGTACGATTGTATTTTATGACGAACAAGGTAATGAGTTTGTAGCCGAAGGAAGTGTTGAAGGTATTATAGGAACCGAAGAGTGTGGGGCTGGTGGATTTGGTTATGATCCACTGTTTTATCCTGATGTATTTGGGCGAACTTGCTCTATGGCTGAGGTGGCTCCCGAGGATAAAAATCGTGTCTCCCACAGGGGTAATGCACTCAGGGCACTCAAAAAGATGATGCAATAATAGACCGCTTAATGACAATTATCGAATATTCAAAAGATTTTTCTGACATTTGAAAAACTTAGGCTATAATGCGTTAAGCATTGCGGGTGTAGTTCAATGGTAGAACTCGAGCCTTCCAAGCTCGCCACGCGGGTTCGATTCCCGTCACCCGCTCCATTGTCTATGTCGGGGCGTGGCGCAGCCTGGTAGCGCGCCTGCTTTGGGAGCAGGATGTCGCAGGTTCGAATCCTGTCGCCCCGACCATTTTCTTTTCTTGATTACTCACCAATTCGCTTTTTTAGATACGCAATTATGTCGTCTGATTCATAGAGCGGTTTGCCATCAATTACAAGACACGGTACTTGCGCTTTGCCGCCAAGCGCTATAAGTTTATCGCGATTGCCGTCTTCGAGAATATTTATTAAGTCCAAGCTGATGCCGTTTTGTTCCATGAAACTTAGAACTTTATGGCAAAACGGGCACGTGGGCTTATAAAACAACGCTGCATTTTCAATAGTTTTCATACGTACTCCTTGTTGTGTGATGGACGGCTTTCGCTTTATGTGAGGAAGCGAAATTTGAACTTACAATAACCTGTTTGGGCAGGGTTTGAATATGGCTGTTTGTCTAATGATTATCAAGTTGTTTTTGAATTGATGCTTTGAAAGCTTAAGGATTTAAATGGCGAAAAAAGTAAGAGAAACATAGCCACAAGAGGTTAATGGTGCGCCCAGTAGGATTCGAACCTACAACCTACGGATTAGAAGTCCGTTGCTCTATCCGTTGAGCCATGGGCGCACAACGAAATTGATTATACCTCAACAGATTATAAGCTGCCGAAAAGATGTCAAATTGTCCGAATTTGCCCCTCAATTTGGAGCGAGAATTATGTACAAAACTAAAGGGTATGAGCTGTCTCTCGTGAAATGCATGATTTTGTTTAATTATGCAACCTAGTACATATGTGAGCGTTACAATAGCAAATAAAATCCCCCGTCAAAGCCTGAAATTGACCAAAATTACTAATAATTTGAAGCTTGCGAAGCCCTCAGTAAATGTGTGGAAAATATGAAGCGGTGAACTTAAGTTGAGCAAAACGCAAGGAAACAAGGCGTGCTATAAAAACGACATGAGATTGTTGCAATTTTGTGGTTGCATTTTGGTTTGGTTCATGCGAAGTTTGATCTATGCGTTTTTACCTGGTGCGCAATGGTAAATACGCTAAACGTCTTTTGGAAAATGCATAAATTGCATATGATTTTAAGGAGGGTTGCTTATGGCTGGCGTGAACGTCAAGAGCGAGATCAAGCCTCTTAAGAAGGTCTTGCTCCAC
>RAZB01000012.1 GCA_003612515.1 bacterium D16-34 | reverse complement strand
TGTCTGTTCCTTGTAGATTCGTTTACACATCGCAACAGCGCCAAAATCCCCTAGCTTACGCTGTTCCCAAGGATCAGTGAAACCAGGGAATCGAAGCTCTGGAACCGACTCCCCTTCTTTCGGAAACATTTTTTGGAGCAAGCCTTTTTTCAATTCTTGCAAGTGAGAAAGCTTACGCTGATGAAGGGTGATGAGGGCGTCGAGTTGCTGGAACAAAGAGCTTATCTGCGTTTGTTCTAAAGCAGATGGCAAAGCAATCTTTTCAGACAAAAGATCAACTGGCTTTACTGCCATTCGCTCATACACTGTTCCTTCTTGCATACGCAGAGCTTTTGATATGAAGTCTTTGCGCCTAACAATACACTCTACAAACGCAGGACTGTTGTTTTCTATGACCCTAAACGTTACGTAAATGGGAGAAAATATGCCGTCTGAATAGGCGTTTCTGCAAATTGCTCCGAATTTCAAATTTGCCGGATTATAGCAAATATCATCAACGTGAGTGACCCGATACTTTTTATTTTCGTGCGTAACAAGTGCATCCCGATTATATCTTGCGCTTTTGGGAACAATACCTTCAGTCGTTAATGATACGTGCTCAAATGATCCATCCTTTTCGGAAAGCTCTAGATACTCTTCTATCACTTCCCCCAACTTACGCTGTTCCCAAGGATCAGTAAAACCGGGGAAACGGAGCTTTGGCACATTTTCTTTGTTTTCGCTCATAATTCGTCCTTAGTCTTGTGCTAATTCGTCGGCTAAATCATAGATTGCATCGCGAAGGCCATTGCGATATTTAATCTTAGAAAGTTCTCGAACCGCATCGTCGGCAGCCATAGCCTTATAGCTGGAAGATGCTTCGTTAATCAAACGACTCAACTGGCCAGTATCATCGAGATCCTTTTCATGGTATTGGTGCGTGTCAAACATTGTCCGCAGTTGTCTGTTGGTCACCACATCTGTTATGCCCCACTTCAACCTGAACTCAAGAAGCACCTGGTTAAGCGTTACATCGTTGGCAGCCGTAATAACCAAATCGCTATCGTCCAACTTGGCGGGGTAGGTAAAACCACTACCTGCCGGCGGGAACAATCCCTGAATAATCGCACTACTTGCTTTAAGAATTCTTTTGGCATAGCTGCGATCTTCAAGACCATTGGCGAATTGGCGAATCTTTTCTTCGGTATTTTTCGCTTCTTCCAGCTTGTCTTCGTGCACTTCATTAAGTAAGGTCTCGATGAGTTCTGTGAGGTAGTCGTAATTAATTCTAACGTCTTTCACATGAGCCATCCGCAACTCAAGCTGCTGTATAGGAATTTTCTTACGTTGGGCAGTTTTATCTTTCAACTCATTGGCCAAAGTCGTTGTAAGCATTTTTTCCTCATCGGGCGTTAATCCCAACCTATCAAGAAGTTCGTCTGGATTGTCATAATTGAAACCTTCGCCCTCTCCTTCAGGCGCATACTGTTTTAATTTGGCAATACCAGCGTTATATTCTCGAAGCAGGTCAAACATGAATTCCTGTTGGCGCTCAGACTTGGGCAATGCGACGAAGTCCTGGGTCAAATCACGTAACTTCTCAACTTTTTCGCAAACTTTTTCAAGTTGCTGCTCAAAAGATGGTGCCGTAATGCCCTCATCAACATTGATTACCTTTTGCTCCTTCTCAGTTAAATTCGACGATTCCTTGTTGGCATAAACCGCAAGTGCCTCATTCATAAGTTTTTCGTTATGAGCCGGCCAACGATAGTTCACAATGCGACCCCAAGGCTTGTTTTCCATATCAGCAATGCGATTAGTACGCGAGTAAGCTTGTATCAAGCTTGCGCCTTTGAGTGTGCGATCCACATAAAGCGTATTAAGCTCAGGAGCATCAAAGCCAGTCAGCAGCTGATCCACCACGATCACGATATCTAAAAAGTTGCCATCACTGGCTGTCTTGTTAAGACGAGAGGTAACATCTTGCGTATAACCAGCCACATCGTCCATGCCAAAGTGAGTACCGAATTCATTATTGTAGGTGCTAATAGCCTCAAAGAGTCCTTTGTTGGTTTCTAGCTGAGTATTGTTATTTGAAGTATTGGCGCTAAATGTAACAGCCACATTCAAGGGCTCTTCCCCTCTTGCCGTACGCTCGGCGTTTACTCGCAAGAATTCCCGATAGTACTTCATAGCCATTGGCGTACTGGCTTTACCACCACCAACATGTGTAGTAAGCAGCGCATTGTAGCGGCCTTCGCTTGATCTGTTGCGCCAGTTTTTGAAAATATCCGCTACAACCAGTTTGACGTGGTCTTCGTTATCGTCGTAAAAACTGGCTTGCACCATATCGTCCATGTCTTCTGGGGTCATATGATCAATCTTGGTTTTAATCTGCTCTTCAGTCCAGTTTGGATACTGGTTGCTATAAAATCTTGGCAGATACTTCTCTTTCATGGACGCTTCATCAATGGTAGTTTCGAAATCTACCTTAAAGCCAAGAACATTTCTGTCAGCAATAGCCTCACGGATGGTGTAAGCATGAAGCAATTCCCCAAAAATTTCTTCTGTGGGCACCGTCTGTGCAGCATCGTCAAAAGTTGGCGTGCCCGTATATCCCACCCAGGCAGCATGCTTGAAAGCTTGCTGAATAGTTTTGAACGAGTCACCACCTGTTGACCTGTGAGCTTCGTCTACGATGAAAACAATGTTCTTGTCAGGTGCTTTGAAAGACTTACGCTTTACGAGTTTATCGAGCTTTTGCACAGAGGTTACAATGATGTTGTTATCTTTTGACTTGAGCTTTCGACTTAGATCATTCGTATTGTCCGTATCTTGCACGCTACCGGGATCTTCGTCAGTTGCATCAGGGTCATATGCGCGATAGTTCTCGCTTGTTTGCTTGGTAAGCGCAATACGGTCAACCAGAAATACTACCTTGTCTATGCCGGGCATACGACTTGCTAACCATGCAGTTTTGAAGCTAGTGATAGTTTTACCCGACCCCGTAGTGTGCCAAACATAGCCAACTCTATTCTGGCTGGATTCAAAATCAACCGCACGTAAGCCGTTGAGAACATTCTGAGTAGCGTAAACCTGATAAGGTCGCATAACCTTCAGGGCTTCTTTGTTCTTTGTACCATCAAGAATCATGAAGTTTGTCGACATCTGATGAGCCATGGGGATAGAAAGCATTGAGTCAGCAAACTCTTTCCAGTTCCGTACAATTTTGT
The DNA here is from genome assembly GCA_003612515.1 of bacterium D16-34. Taxonomy (GTDB): domain Bacteria; phylum Actinomycetota; class Coriobacteriia; order Coriobacteriales; family Eggerthellaceae; genus Xiamenia. Next base: position 37,414 of record RAZB01000012.1, on the reverse strand, counting down.
TGTCACTTCGGCGCTGCCAATGAAATGCGAAATCTTTATTGAAAGCCTCACTGGTAGTGTTGGCCATGTACTTAACGTTATCCGGAGTCATGGCTACGAGAATCTGAAGCGTAGAAAAGATGTCCCTGTACTGACCTTCGTCTATATACTGGTGCATTTGATTAAGCGCTTCGTCGACATTATGAGTGTCGCGCTTCTCTTCAATCTGAATAATAGGCAGGCCGTTTATGAGCAGTGTCGTGTCGAATTGACGGTTTTGCTTACCTGTAATTTTGGCGGGACGCTCAATCTGATTTACTACCTGATAGACAGTGTCGCCTGCTCCAATTTGCTTTTGGTCGAAGACAGTAAGGAAAACGTGACGCCCATCATCGAGATCAATTTCAATTTGAGAAACACCATTCATTCCATAGAGAAATTGCCCAGCTTTATAGGGGGTTTGCAAATTAGAAATAATGCGCTTTACCTGATTAAATTCTGTGACGCTCAAAGGATGATCTAGTGTTGCCTGATTATGGCGCTCTAATATGAGCTTAAAGTTCTCCCACAATTGTTCGGTGGTCTTAATCTCAGGTTCGTATTTCCATAACTTAGTTTTAACAGCGTAGTCTGTGATTTTAGACGTCTCTTTGCTGTAGGGCGAAGCCGGTTCTTTCACGCTCCCCCAAAAGGTTGCCGGCGTGACTTCTTCTATAGGCGTAATAGTTCCGCTGCAGATATATTCAATAAGTTCGTTTTCAAATTGCAATTCATTCATGAGCGCACCGCCTTTTTAATCTTTCCTTTTAGAAGTGTGGTTTCCAAAACTGCCTGGTGTTTCTTCAATGATTCTAGTTTTAGACCATTGAAGTAGAGATCCCCGATGAGCTCTTGCTCCTCCCGTGGAGGCAATGATGATATTTTGAGCTCAGACAACTGCTTCACAGTGAATTTCACAATGAAGGAGCCTTGTTGGCCGACCATAAGTTGACGCCTGATATCAGCATCTTCGTTTAGAAGATATGCTAAATACTTTGAATCTATGCCTTCCGATGGGTTGAGGCGGACGTAGTTCTGTGTAAATAGGTATCCGTCATGTTCCACATTAACGATGGTAGCCTTACCTGAGATCAGACCGAAAACAAGATCGCCTGCACATAAGGTGGCTACCTTATCCTCGGTATAGATTTGCTTACTTGTCTCAGTAGAGCTATGAACCCCCATTAAGTCGTCCTCAAGGTTAGTTTGCCCATAGAAGAAATAACGTGGCGCATTTTTATTAGGTGACTCATTGATACGAAACTGGGGAGTTCCGCTCTCAAGTTCGACCAAGTCATGCAATCTAAGCATTTCTGTGCCTTTCTATAATTACATTTTTTAAGCACAGGGCTAGTTTAGCACGTTAGAACAATGCGTCAATATATCATTATTTGTAATTTTGAATAATTACTGAAATTTGATATACCACTGAGCTCTTAGATGCTCTTGTGCTCATCTTTCGTCAGAAGGATATGATCAATAACCTCAATGCCCAGAAGCTCACCGGCTTCTTTAAGCTTGTTCGTGATCGCAATATCCTCAGTAGATGGCTCTACACTACCGCTGGGATGATTGTGTGCCACGATAATGCTTGCTGCTCTATCTTCTATTGCCTGAGCAAACACTTCTCGTGGGTGCACTAAGCTCTGATTGAGTGTCCCTTGAAACACGACCGTATTATTGATAAGCCTACTTGCGCCATCTAATGTAAGAACCACAAAATACTCTTGCTTCTTGTCGCGAATGTTCTTAAGGTGCTCTACCGCGGCACTGGTTGACGAGATTATTGGTCTGTCGGCAGGCATAAGATATCTTTTGCCTAATTCAAACAACGAAACCATTTCGCAGGCTTTTGCCGGCCCTATCCCCTTGATATTCAATAGGTCATGATACGTGATTGAGCTACCCTTTTCGCGTAGGAGCTTTTTAATGCTCTTCGCTATCTCTTCTGCAGAAACTTGTTTATTCCCGCTCCCAATTACAATTCGCAGAAGTTCAACATCGCTCAAGCGTGCGGCACCATATTTCTCCAGCTTTTCTCGTGGCATTATCTGGCTCATAAGAACACATCCCCTTCGTCAGGTGTCCTGAAATCATATCATCGGGTTTAGACACAACACAGGAACATTTGCCTCTAACTAGCTCTACACTGCACCCAAACATGCTTCTATTATCAGTTACACACATCCTTTACTTCGTTTACACATCGAACTACCGCCTAGACGCATGCTCGTGATGATTTACTGAAATGACTAAGAAAAAGTGAGCGAGAGCGGTATAATAGACGACCACTGCGGGCGTCGCCAAGTGGTAAGGCCCAAGCTTCCCAAGCTTGTATTCGCGGGTTCGAGTCCCGTCGCCCGCTCCATAGAAACAAGTTGAACGCCGTCCCTCTGCGGACGGCGTTCGTGTTTTCGTGTGTCAGGGAACGGACATCAGCACCGTCCCCTGACACATTGGCTCAGCACGACATCAGCACCGTCCCCTATAACAAAGCCCTTGACAGTCTTGTTATATCTGTTATAGTCTAAGTATAACAACAGCAAGAACAACAGATCACTGAAGGGGACTTGCGATGTTTCTCGAAGCTGACATCAGCCCCGTCCCCCGTCACACGTCCCCCGTCACCGAAGGAGGCTTGCGATGTTTCTCGAAGTCGATGCCGCAGCAAAAGAACCGCTGTATCAGCAAATTCGCGATCAGATTGTCTCAGGCATTGCCACCGGCGAATTGGTTGCGGGTATGCAATTACCCTCAGTGCGCACACTGGCTACGGATTTAGGTATCAATCTACACACGGTAAATAAAGCCTATGCATTACTGCGTGACGAAGGCTATATTCGCATGAAAGGTCGAGCAGGCGCTTTCATAGCTGATGTTTCAAGCGCAAACCCTCAAGATCGCGTTCAGCGCGCGCAGTCTGAACTGGAAGAGCAGCTTTTCAAGGCGGCTTTGACCTATCGCGCCAATGGCGGCTCACGTGGTGAATTTCTCGAGATAGCATCCGCTCAAGCAGCACGCGCCTATGGCGTGGTAGCGCACACTGAAGCCTCGGCAGAAAAAACCGAGCTTCGCTCCCAAAAAGCAGCCACTTCATCGCGCTTTGCAGCAGGTACAACTCCGGCATAACCTGCCGGCTTTGCGCTGCGCCTTGATCATATCCAGGACGAACCCTCTATACCCCTTGCGAAAGGAGCCTTTATGGACCCCTCTATCTCATTATTGTCTGCGAGCTTTCAACTCCTTGCTGTCTTGATAATACCCCTGACAGGAATCATTGCTGCGCTTATTCCTTACCTGATGCCAAAGCGAGAATGCTTTGCAGTAACAGTCCCTGATAACGCCCAGTCTGATCCGACGCTTAAACAATATAAGCGCCGTTATACAACCATCATCTTAGGGATTACTGCCGCGTTTGCAGTCCTCGCAATAATTTGCAGCCACATAGGTAGCCCTGCGGCAGCTACTGTCGTGATGGTCATTGGCGTTATTGTGCTCATGGTTGCCACCTATAGCCTGATGCTCTATTTCCGTGCCAAGGTGCAAAAGCTCAAGCAATCCCGCAAGTGGGAAACAAGCAGTGCGCGAACTTTTGCTCAGGTAGGAATTGAAGAGGCTCGCAAGCCGCTTTCACTTACCTGGGATTTTATCTTTATCCCCTTCATTCTTATATGCTTGTTCATTTGCTTTGCCGGATATGGGGATATTCCCCAGGAAATTCCGAGGCAAGTTGACATGAACGGCCAGGTGACAAGTTATTTTTACAAGAGTCCTCTCGTGGCTTGCTTTCCTGCACTGGCAGTTGCTTTTATTGATTCCATTCTTGTCTTTAGCCACTGGTCGATGCTGCGCTCCAAGAAGTTTACTGATCCAGCAGCTCCTGCCCAAAGCGCCTGGGCCTATGGGATGTTCGTGCATGCCGAAAGTGTTTTGATAGTGGTCAGCGGGGTGCTCTGCGGTGGCGTAGGCATTGCAATTGCGCTCAGCTTTGTGGGAGTGATTACCGTAGTTCAATCAGCAATCATATGCCTGGCGCTTGTTATGATTATTGTTGTTGCTTCGGTAGCGGTATCACTGGTTTATGGTCAGAATGGCAGTCGACTAATTTCTCAAATCGAATCTGCAGATCCGAACAGCCAAGAACTCTTGCGCGACAACGATCGGTTCTGGAAATTGGGTATCTTCTACTTCAATCCCAATGATTCGGCTTTGTTTTTGCCCGAGCGTTTTGGTGTCGGCTGGACCTTTAATTGGGGACGCCCTGCTGCCTGGGCAGTATTGGCCGGCCTACTGATTCTCATTGGTGGTTTTTTGGTAGCTGTGACTGTTTTAATCTAGGAGGTTTCGTGACCACCGAAAAACGCAAACAACTCAAAGACGCCTATCGTGATCGTCACCCTGAAATGGGCGTCTTATTTTTTCGTTGCACCCCAACAAGCGAAACTTTCCTTATGAGCGCCACCGACATACCCGCAAAGTTTAATCACCTTCGCTTTCAATTAGCTGACGGACTTTGCCCCAACAAACGTCTGCAAGAACTCTGGAAAGAGTATGGCGAAGCTGCCTTTGAAACCGGCACGGTAAAAACACTTAAGTATGACGATCCGAACGCAGACCACACCGAAGATTTGGAACTGCTGCTAGAGCTCTGCCTGCTTGACGACCCCTCTTCTCAGCGCCTCTGGAAATAAGGCGTTCATAAAAGATATGATTATTGCCGGCAAAGCTTATTCGTCATCTTCGTCTTCGTCATGGTCGTGACCATGATCATGTTCGCCAATGTCTGAGACCGGCTTTTCCAGGCCTTCAATGTGAATGCCATTTTTCTCAGCATAATCCCAAAGTGCTGCATGAATGGCCTCTTCAGCCAAAAGCGAGCAGTGCACTTTTACCGGCGGCAACCCGTCTAGTGCCTCCATAACAGCCTTGTTCGTAATCTCGAGCGCCTGCTGAACCGTCTTGCCTTTAACAAGCATCGTTGCCATGGAGCTTGTGGCAATAGCCGCGCCGCAGCCAAACGTTTTGAACTTGGCGTCTTGAATAACGCCGTCATCGTCAATATCGAGATACACGCGCATAATGTCGCCACACACTGCATTGCCAACAGTGCCACAACCGCTTGCGTTTTCGATTTCGCCCACATTGCGCGGGTTGGTAAAGTGATCCATCACTTTTTCGGAATAATTCATTGCCATTTTTAAGACTCGCTTTCTTCTTGAGCGTTCTTCTTGAAATATCAGTTCTATCTATTACACAAATGATGTTGTTCGTTCGTTAGTTGGTATAAGGAAAACCGTCGGCTGCAAACTGTTCAATTACCGACTCAACGCTGCCCTGCTTAAAGTCCTCATACAAAGGGCTCATCATACGCAAGTTGGTAAGCGTAGTAGCAAGTGAATCGATGGCGAAATCCACATCTTCTTTCGTGGTAGACCGACCAATAGTAAGGCGCAGCGAACCGTGTGCGATTTCATGCGGCAGGCCAATGGCAAGGAGCACGTGACTCGGGTCAAGTGACCCTGATGTGCACGCGCTACCTGATGAGACGCAAATACCACGCGCAGCTAACTGCAAAAGCATGCCTTCGCCCTCAATAAACTCGAACGAGAAATTGACATTATTTGCCAGCCTACTCTCCCAGCTGCCATTGAGTTTTGCATGCGGAATCTCTGCAAGAATGCGCTCAATTGCATGATCGCGCAGCGCCAATTGACGATCATGTTCAGGTTCTAGCTCGACCCAAGCCAACTCAGCTGCCTTCGCGAAACCAACAATGCCTGGCACGTTTTCAGTGGTGCCACGCTTGCCACGCTCTTGCTGACCGCCGTCCAGCAAATTCGCCACCTTAATGCCCTTGCGCACATATAGCAACCCCACACCTTTAGGGCCATAGATCTTGTGTGCCGAAGCTGAAAGCATGTCAATCCCCAGCTCATTGACGTCAATAGGCTCATGCGCGAATGCTTGAACCGCATCAGTGTGAAACACCGCTCCATACTCATGGGTAAGCGCGGCTAACTCAGCAATCGGCTCGATCGTGCCAATCTCATTGTTCGCAAACATAATAGATACCAAAATGGTGTCTTCGCGCAATGCCTCCTTGAGCGTGTCAGGATGCACGATACCGTGCTCGTCAACGGGCAGATAGGTTACCTCGAACCCTTCGCGCTCAAGCGCTTCGCAGGTATGCAAAACCGCATGGTGCTCAATGGAGGAAGTGATGATGTGCTTGCCCTTTTTGGCGTTTGCATGCGCGAAACCCTTGATAGCCCAATTGTCCGCCTCAGTTCCACCGCTCGTAAAAAACACCTCGCGCGCAGAAGCACCAAGAATGCTTGCCAGCGTTGCACGAGCCTCAGCTACCGCATCTGATGCAGTTTGCCCTAACGGATAAATAGATGACGGATTGCCAAACTCCTCGGCGAAATACGGCATCATTGCGTCGAGCACGTCTGGTCGAACTGGGGTCGTGGATGCGTGATCCAAATAAATCTGCTTCATGGCTTCCCTTGCACTTTCGTCTTCGGTGTTGCTTGTTGCCTCTTGCTTACTCTCTCTTGCTTGTCGCCTCTTACTTGCTCTGTGTCGTTTATTGTCTCTTGCTTTTTCGTTATAGTCTAGTAATATGCTAGACTATAGAATAAAGCGGTCGGGCGAATTGTCAAGAAGCTACACTTGTTGATTCCGTGTTTTGTTACTCTTTTGAAAGCGAGTGCGTATGAAGATATCAACGAAAACCCGTTATGGGATGCGTCTCATGATTGACGTCGCGCGCAATCAACAAGACGGGCGCGTGTCTTTAAAAGATGTTGCCGCTCGCCAAGGAATTTCCAAAAAATACCTCGAGCAGGTTGCAACTCCCCTCGTCAACGCCCACCTGCTGCTTGTCACGCGCGGACCTTACGGAGGATATCGCCTCAGCCGCGACGCACGCGACATTACCCTTGCTGATATTGTTAGCGCATCCGAAGATGGTTTAGAACTTTTGACCTGCACCATTGATGAAGGAGCATGCGAACGCGCACATGATTGTGCATCGCGAAAGATTTGGGGCGGTCTTCAAGATGCCATCTATGCCTACCTTGCAGATCAAACGTTGGCGGATGTTGCTGATAGCAGCGCGCCGGTGCACTAAAAGCGAGGTTGTATGGATCGCAAAGACTACCCACTCATTGGCGTTGTTCCTTCGTATCAGCTTGACGAGGACGCACTTATAATCCCTAATCGCTACATGAATGCACTTGCACAATCGGGCGCCATTCCGCTCGTAGTTCCGCTTGCTTCAAGTAGCGCAATCCAAGAGGCGCTGCTGCCAAATTTTGATGGGTTTTTACTCTCTGGCGGTCAAGACATAGATCCACGTCGGTATGGCGAAAGCGTAACCGGCGCTCACTTGAGCGAGTTTTGTTCACAGCGCGAAGAGACCGAACATCTCATTCTTGATTTCGCCAAGCGTTATGACGCGCCGGTGCTCGGCATTTGCCGCGGCATGCAAGCCATGAATGTTTCATGCGGAGGCACGCTGTACCAAGACATCGACGCAGAGCTCTCAAAGACGACCTCTGCGAGCGCTTTTGTTTGCGATACGTGCCCCCACTATGCCGAACATCACCCAACAGCTGCTACTTCGCAGATTCCTACGGGTAACACTTCGCACACCATAGCGCACGGGTTCCAAGAAGATGTTCCCGTTTTTTCGTCTTCGCATTGTCAAATCAGCTGCTATCACATCCCCACCCATGAGGTTTCCACCGCGCCTAACACGCAGCTGCATGAAATTCTCGGGTGCGATGCGATTGCGGTAAATTCTATGCACCATCAGGCAATAAAGAAACTTGGCAAAGGATTGCTCGCATGCGCCCACGACCCCGAAGGGCTTATTGAGGCCATAGAATCCCCCACCTTGAGCTTCTTTTTGGGCGTTCAGTGGCATCCGGAGTTTTTCGCCACCAGCACCATGGAGCCGCTTTTCAACGCGTTTTCCGAGGCTGCAACAAGTTATCGTCAGCGAAAACCTCTCTGCTTTATGGCGTAATTACAAGCTTTGACCCAATTTGCTCAGCGCTTCAAGCGTGGCATCAACGTTTTCTTTGTGCCAGTTTTTAATGCCGCCGATAATTTGAGTAGCATAGGCTCCCGACATTCGCCAATCGCTGAGCTCTTTTTGCTGTGTCGTCAGACGGATAACATCAGTCTTTGTCTTGATCTCAATTACCACGTTGAGCAGGTCAGATGTTTCGTTAACGCTTTCAATATCTTCATAGGGAATAACAAGCGTGGTTTCATCGCGCAAGGTTGCCCAAGTTGGATCAAACGGCAACAAAATCAAGCATGACTCACACATTTGAAGCACACACAGATCCGACAGGTTAAAGAACTGAAGCACTTTGTCGCTCAGATCACCAGGAGCTGGCTTGACAATAATGCATTGCCCCTCCAATGGGGTATATCCTGCATCCTGGGCATATGCCCACACCTTTTCTTCGCGTGCCATACGTATTTCTCCTTCTCCAAAGAACAGTATTACCTGCGCATCTGTAGGCGCTCATGCCTACAGAATTACAAAAATAACCCAACCGATAAATGCACCGAACAAAGCACCTGCGGCAAACTTCGCAACGACAAGCAAAACGGGATGAGACCTTGAAAAGGCGAGCGAATCTCGCGTATCATCCTCCAGTGGTTTCCCTTGCATGAAGGCCTCAATTTCGCGGTATGTCACCAGATCATGCTTCTTTTTTATGCGCTCAATTGCAACCAACGCCCCCATGCAGATGGCATACAGCGGCGCAAAAAGCACCATGCTCATCATGTTGCCTACCGTAAAATTTCCGATTCCCGGTTCGCGCAAAATGACGGTAGGGATCACCAGAAAGATGACGCCGAGCACAGCTGATCCTATTGCAATACCCATGAGCCATTTCGCCTTTTTGGAGTCCTCCTCAACCGTTTTTCGCCACGTTGCTAAATCACCCACGATGAGTTCATCAAGCGAAAAACCAAAAAGCTGACTGAGGAGAAGAAGGCTTTGCACATCGGGATAGGTCTTTCCTCTTTCCCAGCTTGAGAGCGTTTGTCGTGAGACGTAAATGGCAGCAGCTACGTCCTCTTGGGATAAACCAAGGCGTTCGCGATGCTTCCTTAGTTGACTTGGCAGCTCCATCCACGCTCCTACTCTTTCTGGCGCCTGCCAAAAAAATGGCGCCTGCTGCAAAGATACCATGTGTTGCGTGCACTGCTTCTCTTTTAATAATCAATTTCCTTGTAAAAAGTTCTTTACAAGGCACGCGACCAGGCGTTACACAGGTTCACGAGAGAATTACAGAGAGCTCACGAGAGCGTTTGTTGTATGAGCCCATAAACAAAAATGGCACATGCCTGACAAACATGCGCCATTCAAATCCCTCAGTTGTCTTCTGTGTTTACTTCTTTATGCAGCCACTAGGTGGACAGCATGTGTCGGGCAGACTTCTTCGCATACGTGACAGTCAATGCAGCTTTCTGAATCTACTACTGAAACGACGCTCAGCAGTTGCCAAGGCCATCAACGACGTTACACATAGCCACCGCCAGCCGCGCCGCCATTGATGCCAAAGACAGGACCAGGCGAAAACTCTCTGAGTGCCAGCATGGACGACTTGCCCAACCCGGAAAGAGCGTCGTTGGCGATGTCTTCCAGTATTCCCAAAAGCGAAGAGTGCACCAGAAGTTCGCTGCTACGGCCCAAACCAAACTCATCTGACGGCGGCGTAGCGAGAGGAGTCTCAGTCACAATTCTGCCCGGCGCGATGGTATTTACGCGAATGCTCTTGTGGATATAGATAAGCAAAGTGTTCTTAGTAGCAACCAGAAAGCCAGCCCGCTAAAATGATAGAACTCAGAGTTCGCGAAGAGTCTCCTCAGAATCAACCCCCAAGAGATCGAACAACTCTTGACGCGTATGAATACCAAGCTTGCGATAAACATGTCGAACATGAGCTTTTGCCGTACCATTTGCAATAACCAACTCACGCTGAATGATGCCAACCGTCTTGCGCTTCGCAAGCAAAACCAACACTTCTTCTTCGCGCGAAGACAACTTATACGTGCGCGCCACCTCAGCGCACCGATCCGTTAACGCCTGCTTACGCATTGTGACAGCAGCACCCACGCCGCCCTCGATAAAGTCAGCACCCCAGCGGCTAGTCAGATCGCGTTCCGAGAACAACAGCAACGCCGCCGCGAACACCGCGGCCAACGCCAAAAGCGACACAATCATCTCTCCTGACGCCCCGAGCACCTGCGTTCCTTCAGCCCATGTTGCGAGCATTCGCCCAAGCCACATGGCAATTTGACGAACAGCGCGCTCCAGGCCAAACAACCAGATAGCGGACACTCCGTAGCGATAACAAATGCTCGACATCACCAGCATGATCAAGATAGATTGCCCCGTATAAGCGGCCGCCATGCACCAACCAGCGACGCTTCTGGGCACGTGCCCAAACGCCGGCACCAAAAACAGAGCAACAACTATAAGCGGCAGCGCGACTCTGTAAATAATACCGAAGTTGAATTTGTCGCCGCGAACAAGCACGAACACGAAAACCAGCACGCCCATAAGCAGCGTGCCCGGAGTCGAGTGCGGCCCAAACAAGTCAACGTACATGTGCGTTTCCATCAAGCCATAACCCAGCGCATAGGCAGCCATAAACACCATGGCCTTCCAGGGAACTTTGAAGCTTAACCAGGTAAGCGAAGGTTTGTCCTCAGCGGCAAGTTCGCCAAAACCACGACGCGCGCACAAGAGCGAACACGCCGGCAAAAGAGCGCTCATCGCGAACACCCAAGGAGGCAAAAAGCCCATGTAAACATAAATTACTAGCGCGCCTACTACGATTGATCCCGAATAATACAGCGCAACACGCACGGGATTGAGGCATCCATACAGCTCGCTCCAGATCAAAATGATGAGCGCAATGCCCGATCCGCCCAAAACAGAAGCCAGCACGCCATACCAAACTTCCGGCGGCTCTGGCATCCAGCACGTCAAGAACATGAGCACCGTTGCAACTGTGGTAAGCGTTGCCGCGCCAATAAAAACGGAACGCTTGTTATAGAAGGGGCTGATTTTTCGTGCAAGAAGAACGCAAAGAAGCGACACAGCTACCATCGACCAGTCGAACACGTCCCTCACAGAAAGCGTCGCCACTTGAAACGGCACAAACGATCCGACGAACACAATCTCAATCCAGGCGCGATACAAACCAAGACCGAGAAACGCAAGCGGAACAAGTGTGCGCGAAGTATGTTCCGCCGAGACGACGCTGTCATCTAGCTCTTGAATATTTTCGTCTTGTCCTTCGCCTGAAATCATCGCGCACTTTCCCTCCCATAACAACCGCAAAAGATCAATTCATGGGCGTCATATTGGCAGTTCATGGGCATCCCGCAGGTAAATCATAGGGTATTCCATAAGCGGCTCATGGGGTATTCCGCAAGCAAAAGACCTGCTTGACGTACTTACGAACAGGAGCGGATTGAACTTGTGCAATTGACTTTGATTATGAATCGTGCCTGATAGATTCGCAAGTCGAATAGAAAAAATAGAGGGTTAAATTGGGGGGTTATAGTTTTTAGACCCCTCATTTTCGCAACGGACAATTGGCAAATTTTTTGCACCTCGATAACCTTCACCCCAAGCAATTGCGAATTCATACGAGCGATTCGCAAAAGTAAAAAAGCACTTTGTCACAAGGTGATAAAACGTTTTTGAGGAGGGTTTTATGTCTCGTATTTCTCGACGCGATCTGTTTAAGTTTGGTGGCTTGGCGGCTGCAGGCGTAGCTGGCGCATCAATGCTTGGCTGCTCACCGCAAGGTCAAACCGCATCATCAGATCTTTCTACAACCGGTACCGCATCAGACGGTCTTCCTTCGTTCTTTATCGCGCCCGAGCCCATCACCGACATTGCCGAGACGCGCGACTATGACGTCGTTGTTATCGGCGCTGGCGCAGCTGGCGTTCCTGCCGCAATTTCTGCCTTCGAGGCTGGCGCTAAAGTTGCGCTGCTCCAGAAAGAAGCCACGGCGGTTTCGCAAGGCAACACCTGCGACTCAATCATCGTAGAGGAAACCGCGCCCGGCGGTGTTGAGGCTGTGGTATCGCTGATCAACGCAGATTGCTGCCACCTTTCCGACCGCGATCAGGTGCGCCTATGGGCCTACAATTCTGGCGAAGCTCTCAAGTGGTTATGGGAGATTGGCGAAAAAGCCGGTGCGCAGATGGTTGACTCGACCGCAAAATGGACGGGCGCCATCAAAAACGTCAACGGCTATGACGTAAGCTACTTCGCCTTCGACTTCGGCCCTAAGCCTTACAACACAGGCAACGGCATGCGCGATATCGCTGACTGGGCAGAGCAGCAGGGCGTTGAAATCTTCTACTCCACCCCGGCCGCGCAACTGGTGCAAGACGAGAGCGGCGCAGTTACCGGTGTTATCGCTGATGGCGAAAGCGGATACATCCAGTTCAACGCGTCAAAGGGCGTTATCGTCGCAACGGGCGACTACGAAAACGACGACGAAATGATGGCGTACTACGAGCCGGGCGTTGCGAACATCTATCGCAAAGAGAACAACAAGACCGGCGACGGCCAGAAGATGATGGTATGGGCTGGCGCTCGCATGGAAGACGCTTGCGGATCGAAGGTACAGCACGACTTCGACGCAGGCCCAGGTTCTATGGCCGATATGCCTTTCTTGGCCGTGAAGAACAACGGCACACGTTTCTGCAACGAGGCTAGCTGCGAGATGGCCGTTATGGGCAACTTCTTGCGCAGCGAGGAGGATCAAGGCTGGTACACACAGGTATTCGACAGCAACTACATGGCCGACACGGAAGGCTGGCCGGGAGTTGCGCTTCCTCCGGAGGCAATGGCAAGTTACATGCCTGAGGTTGAGGGCGAAAAGACAGGCGTTTACGAGAGCCTCATCAACACTTATTCAGCGGATACGCTTGAAGAGCTTGGTGAAAAACTCGGCCTAACCGACGTTGATGCGTTCGTTAAAACCGTTGCGCGCTACAACGAACTGGCCGCAAAAGGCATCGACGAAGACATGGGCAAACCTGCGGAATTCCTGAAGGCAATCGCACAGCCGCCGTTCTACGGAATCCATCGTCACATTGGTCTTTCGACCATCATTCATGGCGTAAACGTTAATGCTGACATGCAAGTTCTCAACGAAGCTGGCGAACCCATTGAGGGCTTGTACGCCATCGGCAACTGCGCTGGCAACTTCTTCGGCAGCCCGGACTACCCCATGACGGTTCCTGGCTTGTCGCTTGGTCGTTGCCACACGCAAGGCTACGTTGTTGGTCGCGCTGTTGCGAGCAAATAAGCCTGAAGCACACTAACCCCTCCTATTAAGATAAAGCGCAAGAGAGTCGCACTTGATGGCGACTCTCTTGCGCTTTCAATAAAGCGGGATTTTCCACGAAGTCTATTTTTTTGAAATAAACTTACAATTAAGCGACCCGCCAGTTCGAAATGCGCACACCGTTTGCGATTACGTCGTCCGCGCTTATGCTGCTACCAAATGAACTGCATGTGTCGGGCAAACTTCTTCGCATACGTGACAGTCAATGCAGCTTTCTGGATCTACTACATGAGCTTTGTTGTCGTCTTCCATTTCGAATACGTCTGTTGGACAGTCGACAACACAATTCGTGCATCCTGTGCATTGGTTCAAGTTGATAATAGGTTCTTCCATAGTCGTCTCCTTTGTTCAAAATTTGCGCTGCAATCAATTGAGCGTCAAACCCCGTGCATCAGCACGCATGTTCAACAATTCGCATTGTCGTTTCGGATTGTGAAGACAGTCTCTAGAGACACGTGCGGTTAACTTTACTCGGACAAACTGACACCGCGCCGTGAAATCGAAAGTAAGCTTGTCAACAAACGTAAGCCATTTTATTACCAATCGCTGATCAACCCGCGAGCTCAGACGGGGCGAAGCAAGGCATGGCGAAACAAAGCAGGACAAAGCAACGCGACGCAAACCTATTATGCCGAGCCACGCGCCGCGTACCAAAATGTAGAGCACACTCATCACCGCGAGTGAAACAATGGGGTTTGTAATTTTATTTTTGGAGGTCACTATGAATACGACAGACACCACGCTTGCTCAGAATTTTGCTATTGACGACCTGCTTTCTGATGGCATCAAATCAACTCCGCCTTCATTTGTTCGTGCAATTTTAAAAGCAGCCTCTGATCCAAACGTAACTTCTTTCGCAGGCGGCCTCCCAAATCCCATTTCCTTCCCCCAAGAAAAGCTCTTGGAGTCAATGCAGCGCGTTGTCTCCCAGCAAGGTGCAACGGCATTTCAATATTCCGCAACCGCTGGTGTTGATGAGCTGCGCGAATGGGTGGCAAATCGCTACAACCAGCGTTTCGGAACCGACTATGTCACCGAAGATGTGCTGATCACCACAGGCTCACAGCAAGTCTTAGACCTGCTTGGCAAAGTGCTTCTTGATAAAGGCGACGGCGTCATCGTGGAAAAACCCACCTATCTGGCAGCCATTCAGGCATTCGCACTCAATCAGCCAGTTTTTCGCGAAGTAGAGCTCACCAACGAAGGTCTCAACATTGACGAGCTCAAAGATGCCCTTTCAAAAGGCGCGAAGATGATTTATCTCATCCCGAACTTCCAAAACCCCACCGGCCTGACCTATTCTGCGGAGGGGCGCGAGGCAGTTCGCGAAGTGCTCGCTGATCAAAACATCGTTGTCGTCGAAGATGACCCCTATGGCGAATTGCGCTTTGAAGGCGCCTCACTTCCCTATATTGGCGGCACGAATCATCCGCACGGTCTGGTTATGGGCTCTTTCTCAAAAACCGTCACGCCTGGCATGCGCATGGGCTATATCTTGACCAAAGATCACGATTTGCTTCGCAATATCTCTATCGCGAAAGAGGCCGCTGACCTGCACACCAACGTGTTCTCACAGTTCGTCATCTTAGACTATCTCAAGCATAATGACCTGGATGAGCACCTCGTAAAAATTCGTAATTTGTATCGTTCGCAAGCTCAGGCCATGACTGATGCAATGGAAGAATTCTTCCCCGCAGAAGTCTCGTTTACCAAGCCAGAAGGTGGCATGTTTTTGTGGGCAACCTTACCTGATGGTATCAGTACTATGGAATTGTTCCCTAAAGCGCTTGAACGTGGTGTAGCATTTGTACCAGGCGACCCATTTTATGCAGAGCCCGCTGCACGCAGCACGATGCGCTTGAACTTTACAAACGCTGACGAACAAACCATTCGCGACGGCATCAAGAAGCTCGGCGAAGTGATTGCTGAAGCGCTCTAGACAAACGGGTTACACCTACACACGTTTAAAACTCACTTTGCGCGATCACGTGCACCCGCGTGAGCATTTGGAAGGGACTCAGCCATGACCAGCAGAAACCATACTTCGCACTGCTCTGCAAAAGAAACCCACAGCGCCGCTGCGCGATTGGTAAGCGTTGTCGTTGCCCTCAGCTTATTGGCGCTTGCTTTGTGCCTGAGTGCCTGCACCTCAAACCAGCCGCAAGCTGAGCCTCAAGCCCAAAGCGATAGCAAGTCAGTTACTACCCCAACAGATGATAGCGAAGTAAGCGAGGCGCTGGTCATTTATCTGCAAGGTGATCAGGCACTTTTTGTTGATCAGGAGACCAACACACCCTATGTGCCCACCCTGCCGCTCGGTCAGATTTACGACGCCGAAGGCAATCACATAAACGCAAGTGATTTTGCAGTAGGCAACATTGTACAAGTAAGCGGCAATGGCATCATGCTTGAAAGCTATCCGGGACAATATCCGGGCATTGCGCGCGTGCAGGTGCTTGAGCAAGGTAACCCCGCCGACGCTGATGCCTATGCGGATGTCATAGAAATGTGGGCCGGTGGCGCTGATGAAAGCGCCGTCCCGTATGCGTCGTTGGAATATAGCTCTGACCTGGGACAAATCACGCTGTCGCTTGATGCGTATGACTACGAATGGCACACGGCTGATGGGCAAACGCTGGAAAAGGACGCGTCCCTTGATACCGATGCGGCTGATGGCTCAGACGTAATTTCTGATAGCGTGTTGGACGCGTCAATCACTGCACCAACTCAAGCAACGCTCAGTTTTTCGCACACCGCTACCGCAATCACCATTGAGCGCGAATCGGTAGCCTTAAATGGGCAAGGCAAGATCGTTGAAAACGAAGGGGCTGGCACAATTTCGGTAGCTTGCTCGCAAATTGAAAACAACCAGTACACCTTTGATATCGAGCCCGGTTATCTCTATGAGATCGAAGCGCACTTCGACAATGGCGAAGCAGACTTCGCCTTCCATACACTCAATAAGTAGCGCCTCGCGATAAGTCACGCCACGCGTTAATTGGCGCTGCAGGATAAGCAGCGTTGCGGACAAGCAACGCGCGCATCGGGCATGCGCTAAGCGCGATGCGCCTCCAAAGGAATTGCGCTCCTATCGGCGAGACGAAGATATTCAGGTCCAAACCACGAGGCTAATTCGGCAGGGCGAAGCACCAGTGGCATCCGATGGTGTATGGGTACCATGTCTGCATTCGCCTGCGTAGTTACCATCGAAAAGCGATCCTCTTTCCAGATGCCGCCGATAAAAAGTATGCTCTGATCAGGTACATTAAACTCATATTGCGCCTTGATCATGCGGCCCGTTTTAGGGGACGGTACCGTTTCAGTTGCATGAGTCTCGAAGAACCCACGGGCGCAAATCACACATCTGCGGTGTGCGAGAGACTCACGCCACATCGGCTTATCGGCACTTTCAATACGCGTGTTGAATACCACGCCATTTTTCCACGACTCTTCAAAACCCCACGTTTTCTCTTCCGCAAAGAGGCGCAACTGCTGATTGGGCTGGGGTGCGCTGGATTCAGGTGCGCCGAAATCGGGCGCGCCTTCGCTCAAAATGAGCGGCACGCGAGATTTCGGATATGCTTGCGGATATTGTGCCGGCCAATCTGGCTCAACCTGAATAGAAAGGCCTACCTCAATTTGATGGATCACGTCCATCACTTCGTCATAGGTAAGCGTGATACATCTACCGCACATGTGCACTCCTTCTTGCTTGCCTTGGCTTTTAAGCCATACATATTTCGCAGATTGCATCCGACAACAGCTGCGCAACGTTTCTCGTATCATCCTCCGTAAGCGATGTCACATTTATCATAAACTGAGGATTGTTTGACAGCGGTGAACTCTGCGTGCACCTATCAGCCAACCAAAACTCACTCAACGGTGCAAGCTTAAGCCCTCGCTTGAGAGCCGCGTCATATAATGCCTGTTCATATACTGCCGGATCATTCTCCCCTTTATATGCAGATACGCCCGCCTGAGACTCAGCGACCTCAAGGACAAAATGCAGCCCCGCTCCCACATGATGCATCTTTATAAAAGGGGACGCTTCCGTAGCATCAAGCGCTCGAACAAACCCATTTTGTACCCGACGAAAGTGCGTGCGCTGCCTGTTTATATGTCGCTCATATTCGCCCGACAGCATAAAACGCGCAAGGGTGAGCTGCTCAAGCGCGCCAACGGTGCAGCTATAAAACCCCAGGTTTTCGGCGAATTTTTGCGAAAGATCCTTTGGCAAAACCATATAGCCAATACGAAAGGTAGCACCAAGCGTTTTAGTGAACGTGTTGGTGTAAATGACTGTGTTGTGGGCATCCATACTCATAAGCGCCGGTATCGGTCGGCCAGTCATGCGAAACTCGCAATCGAAGTCATCTTCAATAAGATAGCGGTTCGCCCCGTTTACAGAAGATTTCTTAGCCGCCCACGCCAGCAACTCCTGCCGACGTCCCACCGGTGTTGTTATGCCCGTCGGAAACTGATGCGACGGCATGCAATGAAGCACGCTCGCTTCGTTTCGCAGCAATTCATCAGGCACCGGCCCTGCATCATCCAACATCACCGGCACACACCGCACATCGTTTGCGCGATAAATTTGCAACAAACGGCGGTACCCCGGGTTTTCGATGGCAAAAATACGTTCGCGACCAAGCAATTGCACGATCAGCGCATAGAGCAACTGGGCTCCGGCACCTACCACTATCTGATCTGGCGAAACATCCATTCCGCGCAAACCCCTCAAATGTGCAGCAATAGCGCTGCGAAGCTCATACGCGCCTCGTGGGTGCGCTGCTTTTTGCAACGTCGACTCGGTCTCTTCGCTCAAAACCGCACGCATCGTTCGCGCCCATGCAGCATATGGGAACAGCCCCGAGGGCGATTGTGCGCCACTTAAATCAAATGATATATCCGGTTGCGTGAGCACCTCGTCTGTTTCGCAAACGAGGCTGTCATCTGCTTCGCTGTACGCTTCGGATGCACGTTTTTCTGCAGGTGCAACTTGTTCAAACGAACAGACAAAATATCCGCGTCGCGGTTCAGCGCGCACATAGCCTTCTGCTACAAGCTGATCATAAGCACCTTCAACCGTTATCACGCTTACATTAAGATGTTTGGCCAACAATCGCTTTGAGGGAAGTCGTTTTCCAGCTGCAAGGTGTTTGCGCTCAATGTCATGGCGAATGGCAAAGTAAAGTTGCTCATAGAGCGGGCGGTTTCCTTTTTGTAAGTCATAAGTAAGCATCGTATTTTTAAGATTCCTTCGCCATCTGACCTTATCAAATCTTTATGTTTTGAATATATCACTCATGTCAGTTATTGCTTATCCTTTCGATCAACTTACAAACATACACCACCAATTCCCTCACGAAAGGATCCCCCATGACCACACCTGTGCCCGAAGCCGCGTCTTCGTTAACCGATCGCCAAACGCTCAACCGCCAGCTTGCGCAGATGCTCAAAGGCGGCGTCATTATGGACGTTACCACGCCTGAACAGGCGCGCATCGCCGAAGATGCTGGTGCATGTGCCGTTATGGCGCTTGAACGCATTCCCGCCGACATTCGTGCTGCAGGCGGTGTTTCGCGCATGAGTGACCCTGCTATGATCAAAGGCATTCAAGAAGCTGTCACGATTCCTGTTATGGCAAAATGCCGCATTGGACACTTCGCAGAAGCACAAATTTTGCAAGCCATCGAGATTGACTACATCGACGAGTCGGAAGTGCTCTCTCCCGCCGACGACACGTATCACATCGACAAAACCCAGTTCGCGGTGCCTTTTGTTTGTGGCGCGCGCAATTTGGGCGAGGCGCTGAGACGCATCCAAGAAGGCGCCACGATGATTCGCACAAAAGGCGAACCGGGCACGGGCGATGTGGTGCAGGCGGTGCGCCATATGCGCATGATGAATGCCGAAATTGCGCGCGTTGCCAACATGCGCGCAGATGAGCTTTTCGAGGAAGCGAAGCGCTTGTGTGTGCCCTATGACCTGCTGAAATCCGTCCATGAAAGCGGCCGACTTCCCGTTGTTAACTTTGCCGCCGGTGGCATTGCTACCCCAGCTGACGCAGCCCTTATGATGCAACTCGGCGCTGAAGGCGTGTTCGTTGGCAGCGGTATCTTTAAGTCCGGCAATCCCGCACAACGCGCTGCCGCCATTGTCAAAGCAGTCACCAACTATACCGATGCTGAAATGTTGGCATCTTTGTCGGAGAATCTTGGCGAAGCAATGGTGGGTATCAATGCAGATGAGATCGAGCTCATCATGGAAGCGCGAGGACAATAATGCTCGGTCACGCCGCAGCCCCCGCGCTCGCCGACGCGCCCACGCCCGCTGCAGGCTCAGCGCCTGCCGCAGCTCCCACCGTGGCCGTGCTGGCACTGCAGGGCGCCTTCATAGAGCACGAGAAAAAGCTGGCGAAGCTTGGATGTCGCACCATTGAACTTCGCCAGCGTGCAGACTTACAACAGCACTTCGACGCGCTCGTGCTTCCCGGAGGCGAATCCACGGTGCAAGCTAAGCTACTTCGCGAACTGGACATGTTTGATGACCTACAAGCACGCATTGCCCAAGGCTTGCCTGTTTTGGGCACCTGTGCCGGGCTGATCTTACTTGCTGAACACGTGCACTCTGCAAGCGACGGACGCACTTTGGCAACTTCGCCCTCAGACACGTCCGCCGATCCCAACCACTCAGCCACGCCCGTTAATGGCTTTCGCACCTTCCCTATCACCGTTGTGCGCAACGGCTACGGACGCCAACTTGGCAGCTTTGTCGCCAAAGCCAAGCTTGCAGCGCACACGCCGCCATTGCCATCGTCAGCTGCTGCAGATTCGCTCACAGCTCCTGCCAAAGAAATCCCGCTGGTCTTTATTCGCGCGCCACGTATCACGGCAACTTCGCCAGAGGTGCAAACCCTTGTTGCTTTGGATAGTGAGCCGATGGCAGTGCGTTTCAAAAACCAATTTGGCTGCACGTTTCATCCAGAACTCACTGACGATGACTCAATCTATCGGATGTTTTTGAATCATTTGCATATGACTTGCGTTCGCGAACCCAAAAACTAAAAAGGTCAGCGACCCTAACAAGCCGCTGACCTGCAATTTTAATGGTGCCCCCGGCGCGATTCGAACGCGCGGCACCCGCTTTAGGAGAGCGGTGCTCTGTCCCCTGAGCTACGGAGGCGTACCAGCTATTTTACCATGCTTTTATTCGCGCGCATCTGGCGCCCATGCCAAGAGCTCCAATGCGTCCATGACCACCGCATCGGCACCGGCTTCACGCAGCTCGTCAGCACTGTGATAACCCCAACCGACACCAATTGCATACGTCCCGGCATTGCGCGCCGTGCGAATATCTCCCGGCGAATCCCCAATATAGACCGTATGCTGCGGATCTGATGTCAACTCATCAATGCTTCGCAACAATCCTGTCGGGTCTGGCTTTCGTGGAATCTCATCACTTTCGCCATGCCTTACCTCAAAAAGCCCCGGCAGATATTCATCAACAGCCGCCTGAACACCAGCGTCAAACTTGTTCGACAAAACACCCACACCAACGCCGCGGCTTTTAAGCTCTTTCACCATCTCAACGATATGCGGATATGGCTTGGTGAGCTGATTGCCAACCGTCGAGTATAAATCCTTCCAGCGCTGCATAACCTGCTCGGTAATCTGGGGGTCAGTATCTTCAGGAACAGCCTGATAGATCAGCGCTTTTGCACCGTTACCTACAAAGGAGTGAATCTCGTCGGTCGTTCGCGGAGGGAGCCCAAATGCTTCAAGCGAGGTATTAGTAAGCACGACCAAATCAGGCAGTGTATCCAAAAGCGTGCCATCTAAATCAAAAATAAACGTATTGAATTGAGGATGCGTAAGGGCGTCATTTTTTGCCTCTTGCGAGCGTGTGTCTGTTTGAGACATATAAAAAACTTCCTTAGTATTCGCGCAAGGCACCGTTTTTCAAAATCAGCTGGACACGCGTGCCTTGACCAAGTTCACTTTCCACATGCAGTCGGGTGCCTTCGCCAAAGTAACCGCAAATACGATCGCTCACATTCTTGACGGCAATACCCATGCCCGTGGAAGATTCCGGATGCAAAATATTTTGGCACGCCTCTTCGGTCATGCCAACACCATCGTCTTCAACTGTCACGATAACGTCGTCTCCATCAATCTCTCCAGAAATTGTTACGGTAAGCTTGCCTTCCGCAGGCATAGCGTGATGCACGGCATTTTCCACCAGCGGCTGTATCAAAAACGGCGGAACCATCATCTCTTCCACATCAGGGTCAACATTAGTCTGCAACCCCACCCTATCGGAGCCAAAACGCGCCACTTCAAAGGCGAAATAGCGCTGCGTCTGCTCCAACTCGCGCGCAAAAGCAATGAGATCGGCCGAGTCTTCAAGCGTGCGCCTATAAAACACGGCAAACTCGCGCAGAAGCGTTCGCGCTTTTTCTGGATCAGTGCGAACAAGCGAGGCAATGGTATTGATCGTGTTAAACAAGAAATGCGGATTGATCTGGCTTTGCAGCATTTTTAACTCCATGCGAGTTGCCAGCTGAGTTTGCTCCTCAAGCGCAGTTGCTGCCATCTGCGTGGACAGCAGCTGCCCAAAGCCTTCCGCAATTGATTTTTGTGTCTCAGAAATATGCCTGGCGCGTCGGTAGTAAAACTTCAGCGTGCCTTGCACCTGGCGACCAACGACAAGTGGCACGATGATTGCTGCCATAATCCCTGATGGCTTTTGGGTAAAGCCAATGTCGGAGGGCGTATAGAGCACGCGCATTTCGCCATCAGCAAGCGTGGCATACGTTGCATGCGTGCGAATTTTGCTTCCCACAGGATTTTGCTGAGCATCATAGCCGGCATATCCCAAGATTTGAGTCTTATCAGTAATGGACACGGCAACTGCTGCGGTAGACGGCAAAAGCAAGCCACAAATTCGCTGCGCTGCATTGGCATCTATGCCATCACCCATGCAAGCAAGCGTTTGTGAAGCAAGCTTGAGCATGGCATCAGACTGACGCGCACGAATGGAGTCGGGATCCATCATCAAGCGAAGCACAACCGCTAAAGACAGCGTAAAAATGATGCCCGCGCAAAACATAGCAATGATGTTGCTACCAGGCGTTATGAGGTTCCAAATAAGCACTGCACCGGATAGAACAGCTATGGTAAACATAAACATTTCCAGCGTGAAAAAGCGCGGTGTTGGTGAATGCGGATCTATACTTTTCGATCTCGCGTCTTCAACAATCTTTACTTCGTTCACTTTGTCGGGCATAGTTTCCCCCTCTGCCGTATTTAGTGTGGCATTATTTGCGAATTTGTGCGGTTAGCCTAGTATACCTAATTCGTTCAAGACCAAGATGACCGCAGCAACTATCAAAAAGCCTCCGAAGATAAAGCGGAGCGTGCGGTCTGGCACATGAGTTACCAGCCTCGAACCAATAAGCGCACCTGGAATAGAACCAATCGCTATAGCAATGCCGGCAACATAGTTAATGTTTCCCAAGATGCCCTGCTGAATAACACCTGGTATAGCCAAAATCATGACAGCAATAAGTGACGTTCCCGACGCTTTGCGCATGTCAATGCCGACAACAGACAAAAACAGTGGCACCATCAAAAAGCCACCGCCCACGCCAACGTATCCCGAAGCAACACCAGCGACTAGGCCAATGCATGCGCCAAGCAATAGCTGCTTGCGACTTAGTTTTTGCAAAGAGGGATTTGAGCTGGCGCTTTCAGCTGAAGTGGCCTTTTTAGTCGAGGCACCAGCAGCGGTGGTTGATGCAGTGGTAGATGAAACGCTCGACGAAGCACTAACTGCCGCGGCATCTGCCGCAGCGCTCGGCTTCGCCTTGATTGCTTTTCCTAAAATATTGACGGCCGACCAAATAATAATAATTGCAGCCACCACCATGATAAGCCATGCTGGCGAAATACTGGCCAATTGCACACCTAAAGGCGAGGTGAGCGCCCCGCCCAAACCAGCCGCCAGACCAAGCGCCGGCAAACAGGTCTTGTTACGAACATGCGAAACCGCACCTGAAATAGAGGTTGGAACAATGGTGAACAGCGACGTTGCGGTAGACATAATGGGGCTCATGCCAAATACCAACCTGAACACCGGCACCATAATAGTGCCGCCCCCTACTCCTAAAAGGCCTGACAAGACGCCAATTCCAAGACCTACCAGAGCAGGTATAACCCATTGTGCAAAAAGCTCCATAAAAGCGAGCCTACTCTCCTAAATCAAGACGAATTTGCGTAGTTGCTCCCGGGTCAATGGACGTTTCAAACTCAGGTGAGGCATGCTGTGGTATTTGCTGTGAGGGCTCTTGGGACGCCTGCGATGCGTCACCTGTGTTTTCACGTGCACGCAAAGATGGATGTATTGGCGCATAGACCCCTGCTCCATCAGGAGAAACTTCCAACATACGTTGTGTTACCGACTGCACAAGTGCGGTACACAAAATCTGATCGTTTTCCATGCGCGACATAATAGCTGGCCACACGAACTGAAATTCGAAATATTTGGAACAATTTCGCTCAGCATAGGTCATAGCCTCGCCGGTGGCTGCCTTTGCGGCCTTGCGATATGCCGATTTGTCTGGTCGCGTCAAAGAACGCAAAAGCGCTGTGATGCGAATTCGCCCTCTGATGCCTGGCTCCAAAAACGGTCCAGGATACGGTTCGAGCGAAGAAGGCTTTACCTGCAAAAGATCAATTTGTGTACGGCTATATTCAATCTTGCGATACTCATAGAGCCATCTAAAAATATCCTGGCGAAAACGCGTGCCTTCGCTCGGAGATTCTGGTGGCAAATGTCGCATGCTCCATTGATTGTCAAACCAGATATCAGAACCATACATGCGCAGATCAAGCATATAATCAAGGTCTTCGCCGCGAGGGATCCACGGGTCAAACGAGAGGCGCTTAAATGCTTCTTTGTGCAAGGCAAGGCAACCGCCGCACACATGATTTGACCGAGATAGACGCGGGCCTTTCATAGCTTTGGTAATCCACTTATTAAAGGCTTTACCCTGCTGCCAGAAATGGTTATACCACTTGTCTTGACTCTTCGATAAATAGGAGCCATCAGCGTTGTAGTAAAAGCCCGTCTTCACCAAAATGGGAATTCCCTTTTTGGTAAGTTTCCCCAGGCCATACATGGCTTTATGCAAAAATTGGGAGTCTTCAATGACCTCATCGTCATCTAAAAAGACCACCGAGTCAAACCCGAACGCGTCAGCTAACACCAACCCTAAATTGCGCACTGCACCATAACCGGTCAGGCCAACTTCTTTTTGCAAGCGTCCCAATCCAAGCTGCTCCATACGCTGCTGAATGAGCGAAAGCTCCGGAGCCCCAATTACCATAATAGAAAGATTTGGATAACGCGCCGCTTCTGCTTGCACCTTTTTAAGCGCCTGCATTTCAATCGAACGCTCACTGGCCACAAGCACCATAATCTGGCCAAGTCCATCAACGTGCTCAAGCGAGCTAAACAGCCGTCCAAGTTCACCAGGAGCTGAGAGTGGCGTGGCATGGTCATAGGTAGAAATGACGCCTCCACCTTCAGCTCTGCGACGTGCGGATATGAACGTGGGTATGACTACAACTGGATTCATGCACATCCCTTTAAACGTCAGAAGACGAGCGCTATTATATGCGTTACGCCTGATTAACTTATTTATTGTATCGCGAAATGTTTACCTAAAAACTTTACTACACGCAATCTTTAAGACGCTGTTACCTATACGCCAGCTACACGGAACTTACGTCCGCTTACCGCCGCGCCGCTTTGTGCTAGAGCTTTTCCCACGCGATGCACGCGTCTTATTTGTGGCATGCTTGTCGCTCGCTTTTTCGCCTCGAAGACGTCGCGCTTCCTCACGACGCTCGCTGACTTGTTTGCTCTCCTGCATAAGCGCCTGATATGAGGCGAATCGCTCCGCGGGAATTTCGCCCGCTCCCACAGCTGCCAAAACCGCACAACCCGGCTCGTTGATGTGCTTGCAATCTCGAAATTTGCAATGCGCAGCCACCGCTTCGATGTCAGCAAAAGCGGTTTCTATCCCCTTGCTTGCGTCCCAAAGCCCCAGACCGCGAACTCCCGGCATATCCACAATCAGACCGCCACCAGGAAGCGCGATCATCTCCCGGCTTACCGTAGTATGCCTGCCTTTGCCATCTTCGCGCACGGGTGTTGTTTCTTGAATGTCCCGACCAACTAACATGTTGACCAGGCTTGATTTGCCAACACCGCTCTTGCCCAACAAAACCGCGGTCGTGTGTTTGCCAATTTTGGCGCGCACCGCCTCAACGCTTGCCGGATCCTGCAAGCTAACCACATCAACTGCGACATCAGGTCCTGCCAGCGCGCGCACCCGACTCTGCACTTCGGCGATATGCTTATCGTCTTCAGCAAGATCTGCCTTGGTGAGCACCACCGAAACCTCAGCTCCGGTTTCACATGCCAGCACCAATTCGCGCTCTAGACGACGCGTGTTCACATCCGAAAGCGGTTGCGCCACTAAAACGCGATCAAAATTCGCTGCCAAAATCTGCGGAAGCGCACGCTCGGTTGGATCCTTGCGAACAAACGCACGGGTTCGCGGTAGTATCTCTACAATTATGCCCTTGTCGTGGTGGGCGGGCGCATCTACCACAACTTTGTCGCCGATGACCGCACGCCATTCTGCCTCTTTAACCAGCGATGTTGCATGCTCACAGCGAACCGTGCGTCCATCATCAAGCCGCACCAAGGGATATCCCCTATCCAGCTTGACAACCTGACCATCTACCAGATCCCCGTTTGCACCCGTCTCGTTTGCATCCTTCTCGTTTGAAGTCTGAGTTTGGTCAAAAGCAACCATTTATCGCTGCCTTTCTCGGATCACATAAAACAGCACCGTAACCACCAAACCAAGAACGACTACTACAATGCCGGGCACAAATTTATTCATATCAAATGGTTCTTCAGTGTGCTCGCCTTGATCAACTACGGTTACCACATCAGCATGCAAATCGCTCACGCCTTCATGCTCAGGGCAAGCCAAATTAAACGTGCCGCGAACCTGCAAAATGGTTCCGCGCGCCTGATAACGACCAAACGTATCAATTCGCGCTGCAGCTTCTCTGGTCATAAACACCGCAATGGTGGCGGAATTATTGGCATTTGAAAGCGTTATCCAGCTGAACTTCTGATCAAACGTTGCATGGATGGCGTCGCCTACCGCCTCGCCGGTGACCTGCACCGTTTGGTTGTCATAGTAGGCATCCGCCGCAGAAAGGTCTTCAATTGAAGTGTCGTAAATAAACGAGCTATCGGGTAGCTGCTGAGGGTTTACCAAGTTTTCGTCAACGTTCAGCTCAACCTCATCAGCAAATGCCTGCATCGAATTTGTGCTCATGCATGCCATTACAACCAGTGCCACAGCAAACGCTAACACGCGCAAGCGCATGGCGCGACGCGGCGAGGCCAGGTGATACTCACCAATACGCGAGGGTGCAATTTGTCTTAGGCGGCAACTCATGAGTTAACCCACCGCCTTGGGTTTAGCGAAACGACGATCTCTACGATTAAAGCGAGCAGCGTTACAAACTCAAGACGACCTGCCCACATCTGGAAAATGTAGAATATTTCTAGCGTCACTGGCATTCCTGGTGCGGCAAGACCTGAGGACAAACCGCCATTACTGGTCATGGCTACCGATTCAAAAATAGACTGCGTCGCATCATATCCATGCGCGATGCCCACGAGCGCCCCAATCAAATAGGTAGCCGTGTATAAAACAAAAACGGTCGTTGCAGCTTTTACTTCGTCAGGCAAAAGCACGCGTCTGCCAACATGGTTGTACGAAACAACAACGCGCGCACTGTCTGGCGAAAGCGCTTCTTTTATAGTGGCAACCAGCGACTTCGCGATAATGCCAATACGATTAAATTTAATGCCGCCAGATGTTGATCCTGCGCTTCCACCAACTGCCATAAGCATAGCAACCACCAAAAATGCACCTGAGGAGAGCGCTGTTGTGAGTTGGTTGGAGGTGATATTCAAAAAGCCCGTTGTGGAAGAGGCTGATATCACCGTAAACAAGCCGCGTCTCAACATTGCTGGCAAATTCGAAAACTCTGTGCTCATGGTAAGCGAGGCCGCAAACACCAACGTCATAGCAACGAGCCAAATAAACAACGTGCGAATCTCAAGATCATGAAAGAACGTCTCAATATGCCCTTTCCACACCTCGGAATGCAGCACAAAGTTGATAGATCCTGCCAGCATGAGCACCATGATAATTACCTCTAAAGGCAACGAATGGTAATACATTACCGACGAGCTCATAGGCGTAAAGCCGCCTGTCACAAAAGCGGATATAGAAAGCCAAAGCGCTTGAAGTATGGCACGCAAAGGCTCCATGCCAAGCAGCAAGCAAATAAGCGACAAAATTCCTGTGGCAACAATGATGATACCAACGGTGATCTTCGCAATGAATTGCGTCGTTTGAATAATGTTGGGAAGCACATGCTCGCTTCGTCCCTCAGACGTATATAAACTTGCTCCTCCCCGCTTGCCAAAAAGCCCAAACGACATTGCCACAACAATGAGTCCCAAGCCGCCAATAAAGTGAAGAACAAAACGCCACATGTTGTCAGCATTTGACAGGTGATTCAAATCCATAATAACGGTGGCGCCTGTGGTGGTAACACCTGATACGCCATCGAAAAGCGCATCCATAAACGTGGCGTAATGACCCGAAAGATACATCGGAATCGTTGCTACAAAGCCCAACACAATCCATGCAAGTCCCGTTACGACTAAAGCCTGCTGCCGGTTTAATCTGCCCGGCTCAATGCGCAAAAAGCGCAACCCTGAACCGAGCACGAGCGTGATGCCGATGGTAAGTAAATAACGCGATGCGGGCTCCCATTCGGCACACGCAAGAGCCAAAACGAACGGAACCAGCAAACCCAACGTTGAAAACAGAACCAAAACGCCGAGATAATGGCCAATTACTCGCAAGTCATATAATGTGAAGCGCTGCCACATATCAGCCAAGCACCAACCTGACTGCAATAATACACATCCAGAGCACTACCAAAAAGCACAGCAGCGATAGCAAGACAATGCTCATGCCGATGGCTGGTGTTTCAAGTCGCTTTAATATGTGTATATTCTTCTTGCGCATATCCTTCGTATTCTAGTACAACTTTGCCGTACGCACCGACACAGCTTATTTCTTTAATACGCAAGCGCAACTACACGTATAACGTAGTCTGCGCAGGCTGCGTTGAGGCCAGCACTTTCCCATGGCGAATGCTGTAGGTTACCGGCGCGTGCGTGCGCAATACTTCATAGAAATTCGTCGCATCAAGCAAAATACAATTTGCCGGGTTGCCGACCCGAATGCCATAGTCTTCGTCTACTGCTAGTGCGCGTGCACCGTTATAGGTCACAAACTTATACGAGTCCAAAAGTTCGTCATAACCCATCATCTGAGCTGCATAAACGCCCATCCAGACCGGATCGAGCATGTCACCATTTCCCAGGGGATGCCACGGATCTTGCAGATCGTCTTCGCCAAACGCAACCACAACGCCCGCGTTGTTGAGCTCCTTGACGCGCGTTAAGCCGCGTCGCTTTGGATAGGTGTCAAACCTGCCACCTAAATGCATGTTCACCATCGGATTTGAGATGATGCTTACCTCTGAGCGTGCCAACAAATTAATGAGCTTATGGGCATATGTATCTGGATACGCCCCCATAGCAGTCGTATGCGAAGCAGCCACACGACGTCCCATTCCTCGCTCAAGCGCAAGAGCGGCCAACACTTCTAAGTTGCGTGAATCCGAATCATCAATTTCGTCGCAGTGGACATCAACGCGCAGGCCGTACTCTTCAGCTACATCCATAAGGATGCGCACCGACTCAGCGCCGTATGCACGCGTAAACTCCAGATGAGGACAGCCACCAATTGCATCAACGCCGCTTGCCGCCGCTTTCCTTAAAAGCTTTTCGCCATCTGGGAAAGACAAAATACCTTCCTGTGGAAATGCCACCACCTGCATATCGATAAAATCGCGCACCTCTTCGCGCACTTCGAGCAGCGGCTCAAGCGCGGTCAGTGTTGGCTCGGTCACGTCCACATGACTGCGTACGTATTGCACGCCATGTGCAGCGAGCATGCGAAGTGCTTTTGTTGCTCGACGCTTCACGTCATCAGGCGACAAAAGATTGAGCTGCTTGTACTCTGAGAAAATCTGCACGCCTTCAAAAAGCGTTCCGGACTCATTCCAGCGCGGCGTCCCTGCGGTCAAACAGGCATCCAGGTGCACATGCGGCTCAACATAGGGAGGCAGCATCAAATTCCCGTTGCCTTCTAGTGTCTGCTCACCCTCCGTTGCTACAAGCTGCTCGGCGATCTCTGCAAATTCGCCATCTACAACACGAACATCAACCGGAGTTGCCGCATTTTCAATATGCACATTGCGAATCAGCATAGTTTTACCTCCAAGTAATACACGTTGTTTCATGCAAATTGCAACGGTTTGTAATCAAGTTTGTAATCAAGCCATTCTACTACGAACACAACCGTCAACCCACCCAAATGCCCCGTTTGACGTCAGAGTGTGTTTCCAACCGTTTTCATGAGTGATGAAACGCCCTTTTTTGCGGTTTCTCTCGCTATAATGCAACAATTCACCATAGGGGGTGAAAGGTAAAGGAAAGAAAGAAAGAAAGGAAGGGGGAATCATGGCTACAGAAAAAGTAGAACTCGCCGAGAACACTGACACTGAAGACATTGATTACTCGCTATCGCGCGTACCCGCCGAAGCGAAACAGCCATTCTGGCGTATTCTCTTCATCAGAATCGGTGCAATTTGCTGCGTATCACAGCTTATGTTAGGTGCAGCACTTGGCTTTGGCATGACCTTCTTTGATGCCTTCTTGGCTACGTTGTTTGGTTCAGTCCTGCTGCAGGTTGTCAGCTGGGCATTAGGTACCGCTGCAGCACATGAAGGCTTGTCGACGAGCTTGCTTTCACGCTGGGCTGGTCTCGGCAAAGGCGGTTCTGCCGTATTCGGAGGCGTTGTCGCTATCTCCATGGTAGGTTGGTTCGGCGTACAAAACTGCGTATTTGGTCAGGGCATGGCCGACATCATTCCGTTTACGGACTTCTTAGGAACTGAAGAGTTCATCGCAGGTACTGGCATCACCGGTGAGTATGTACTCTGGGCCATCATCACCGGTATTGGCATTACGCTGTTGGTAGTATTCGGCATTAAAGCTATTGCTAACTTCGCCACGATTTTCGTTCCGCTGTTCGTTATTGCTGTTATCTGGTCTGCTGCTATCGTGTTGCAAGGTCACTCGTTGGGCGAGCTTGTTGTTGCTGCACCTCCAGGACCGGCAATGGGCATGGGCGCGGCCATCACCATGGTGGCTGGCGGCTTTATTACAGGCGCTATCTGCACGCCAGACTATGCTCGTTACCTCAAAAATGGCACCCAAGTATTCTGGATGACCCTTATTGGCACCTTCTTGGGCGAGCTTGGCATGAACCTTATCGCGGTTCTTCTGGCTAACGCTATGGGCACCGAGAACGTTGTTGACATCATGATGGGCACCTCAGGCATTATCGGCGTTATCATCGTCGTAGCCTCTACGGTCAAGCTCAACGATATTAACCTGTACTCATCAAGCCTTGGCTTTGCCACTATGTTAAACGCCCTGTTTAACAAAGCACTCAGCCGTAATGCCTTGGTTTGGATCTTGGGCATTGCAGGCACCGTGCTTTCTGTAGTAGGCATCATTAACTACTTCACTGATTTCTTGTCGCTTTTGGGCGTTGCAATTCCGCCGGTTGCAGGCATTATGGTTGTTGACTACTTCCTGCTTCGCCGTAGCCGCGACATTCTGGATGAATCACGCGCAGAAGGCGGTTTGCCTAAACGCGTTGAGAACTGGAACCCCGTTGCACTTCTCATGTGGGTTATCGGCTTTGCTATCGGCGAAGTTTCCGGCATCCTCAACATTGGCATTCCTGGCCTCAACTCGCTCATTTTGGCAGGTCTTTTGTACTGGCTTGTCATGACGCTTATGGCAAGCGCCAAAGGTGTTAAAGTTGTTCGCTTCAAGGAGACCGACGAAGTTCTCTAGTTTTTGAGTTCGCTCGTTTTCTAGTTCGCTCGTTCGCAAACACGAATGCGAGCATGCATTACCCCGGTAGAGCCGACATATGTCGGCTCTACGTGTGTTTGTGCACAATATTGTGCACTTTTTTCTGCCCAAAATTGGGCGGAACTTATATGCGATGCTTCCTATACTTGCTTTCATCGTTTAATAGAGGGGGAACAACCGGAAGAGGAGCCGGTTAGCTCAAGTTCTATCGTACGTCTCATTTTTTTGCTTCAAGGGTTTTGCTTAATGGCAGGTCAGTTTGCGCCGAGCCTCTAGTCTTGCATTGCCTTGTCTCAAAATCAGTACTGTGGGCGCTGCTTGTTAAGGTTTCCCCTCAAAACGACCGTCTTTGCAAAGATCAAAGACGTACTTGTACATCAAGAGATGGAGGAGGAGTATGGAACGAACAGAGTCAAAGGCTCCCGTAGAGTTCGTAAAAGACGGAAAGCTCACGCGTCGCACATTTGTCAAAGGTGCTGGCTGGATTACCGTCACGACTGCTTTAGGGATGACTGGCTGTGCCTCACAAACTAATGGTTCTGAAGAAGATGCCACTGAAAACACGTCACTTGCAGAAACCGCCGGTGATCCTGAAGAAGGCTTTAGCTACAGTAGCGCATGTTGTTCGGTTAACTGCACGTCTCGTTGTCATTTACGTGCGCGCGTCAAAGATGACCGCATCTACACTGTCGTACCTGGTCAAATGCCTGGGCGCGACGACTACGCCAACGCCTGCTTGCGCTCTATGGCACTTGGCACCCGCACACACGACGAAAACGTTCGCGTTATGTATCCCATGAAGCGCACTGGTAAGCGCGGCTCAGGCGAGTTCGAACGCATTACCTGGGAGCAAGCAATTGATGAAATTGCAGCCGCCTTGGAGGCATCCAAAGAAGCATATGGCTCTAAAGCCTGCGGCTTCTACAGCTTCACAGGCAATCTCTCTAAGCTCTCCTGGGAAGCACCGACCCGTTTCGCAGGATGCTATGGGGCTACTGCTTTCGACAT
Organism: bacterium D16-34; assembly: GCA_003612515.1. Classification (GTDB taxonomy): domain Bacteria; phylum Actinomycetota; class Coriobacteriia; order Coriobacteriales; family Eggerthellaceae; genus Xiamenia. Next base: position 4,778 of record RAZB01000012.1, on the reverse strand, counting down.
TGAAGGCATCATGGGCGATCATGGCGCAACTATGGGTATGACGCTTACGTTTGGCCAAGGTCGCGGCGCGCACGACACGCGCGACTATATGAATTCAAATTTGGTAGTCTTGTGGGGTCGAAACGTCGCCGACACACATACCTCTGAATTCCGCTACCTGGTAAAAGCTCGCGAAAACGGTGCGAAGATTGTCGTTGTTGACCCACGCCTCTGCTCGACTGCGGCTATCGCTGATGAGTGGATCCCTATTCGCGCACAAACCGACCCGGCGCTTGCTCTTGGCATGATGAACATTATCATCTCAAAGGATCTGCACGCTAAAGACTGGCTCATCAAAAATTCAGTTGGACCTTTCTTGGTTCGCGAATCAGACGGCGCGCTTCTACGCGATGGCGAAGGCGACGATGCCGCATGGATGGTTTGGGATCCAGCAACTGAAACCGCTGTTGCAAATACCACCGAAGGCGTTACCCCTTCCCTAAGTGGCACATTTGAAGTTGATGGCGAAACCTGCCGCACTGCATTCGACCATCTTTGTGACGAGGTTTCAAAATATACGCTCGAATACACCTCTGAGATCACCGGTCTTGATCCTGAGATTATCGAGAACTTCGCCATGGAATACATCAACGCTAAACCTGCTGGTATCCGCATGGGTCAAGGCATGCAGCGTGTCTACAATTCACACTCGCCGTTCCGCACCGTAGCTACCTTGGCAGCCATTGCAGGTTACATCGGCATTGAGGGTGGTGGCGCTTCTCACGCTGGCGGTACTGCATCTATTCGCTCTACTCCAGGCATCACTATTCCGGCATTTAACTATGAAGAGTGGGCAAATACCGGTGAAAACGCCGTCAATATGGTGAAGAGCTCCACGCTCTATGAGCAGATCATCAATAAAGACCCCAACCCCATTGACTTCATGTGGTTTGCCAACTCCAACTTCATCAATATGAGCCCGGATTCGAACCGCATCATCAATGAAGTGCTTCCCAACATTTCAACCATCGTCACCGTTGATCCGTATTGGACTTGGACAGCAAAATACTCAGACTATGTGCTTCCTGCCTGCAACTATTGGGAGAAGTGGGACTTCTTAGATCGCTCTCCGTGGGTGTTCTTCCAGAGTCCGACTGTCACCCCTATCGGCGAAAGCAAGTCTGACGTTGAAATCATGTCGCTTTTGGCAGAAAAGGTCGGCCTTGGTGACCTTTGGGCAAAAACCGACGAAGAATGGGTTCGCAGTTTCGTTAACGAAGAACATCCCGCATGGGAAGGGTTCGATTTCGACAAAGCAGTTGAAGAAGGCATCTGGGGTCGTCCGGATGGAATCTATGATTCGCAAATTGTCTTTGGCGACGGCGTTTTCGCTACCCCTTCAACGAAGTTCACATTCTACAACGATGACCTGGTTGAATTTGAGGAAGAAGTGCCCTGCTATAAACCAATGCTTGAAGACCCCAAATCCGAGCTGGGCGAGAAATACCCGCTGGTATTTTTACAGTACCACGACCGCCTCAACGTTCACACCCAGCATATCGGCATCCCCGCTCTTGCCGGCATCGCAGACGAGCCATGGCTTGAGATGAATCCCGTGGACGCCAAAGAGCGCAATATCTCTGATGGTGACATAGTGAGCATTACCAATGACCGCGGTGCATGCAAGATGAAAGTCCTGCTGACCGAGGGCATCGTTCCGGGTACGGTCGCCACACAAAGCGGTTGGACTCCCGATTACACCATCGAGGGTAACTATCAAACGCTCACACATTTGACATTAAACCCCACTGAAGAACACATTTCACAAACGTGCACAGCTTTCTATGACGTGCTCGTTGAAGTAGAGAAGGCGTAGGTGCGATATGGCTAAGCAATACGGAATGGTTGTAGATACAACACGTTGCATGGGTTGCCAAACATGTGTAGTGACCTGCAAAATTTCAAATGATATCCCCGGCGACATTTACTGGGGTCACCTCTTGAACCGTGACAATGAGGATGCTTCGCCTTATCAACCTGTTGGCACGTATCCAAACGTCACCATGAACTTCCGCCCCACCCTTTGCAACCACTGCGCAGAGCCGGCATGCGTGGAGACTTGCCCGACTGGCGCAATGCACAAACGTGACGACAATGGCGCAGTTGTAGTCGATCAGGAAGTTTGCATTGGTTGCGGCACCTGTGTCAAGGCGTGCCCCTATGAGATCCCACAACTTGATACCGAAAACTCTGTTTCATCGAAGTGCACTATGTGCTTCGATCGTCAGGACAACGACCACAAGCCATGGTGCGTGCAAGCTTGCCCAGCAGAAGCTCGTATTGTAGGCGATCTCAACGATCCTGAGAGTGAAGTATCAAAATACATCGCTGAAAAAGGGGCAAAGCCGTACCTGGAAGAGAACAACACTACTCCTTCTGTGTACTATGTATAAATCAACCCGATAATAGTGTAGGTGCGCTTGCTGAAAGTGCACCTACAGCAGCTAGCGTTGCAGGTAGCCACCCCTCCGGGCTACCTGCATCCAAGGAGGGAAGCCAATGAGCTGGACCGGGAAGAACGAAAACCTCGACAACTTAACGCGGCGCGATGAGCTTGAATCTATGCTTCAGACTGCACAAGCAACCTATCGGCTTAAAACGTATCCCAAAAATGCTGTAGTCTTTTGGGTTAATGAACCCAACGAGTACCACTATTACCTTGACGAAGGCTCTCTGGAGTGTTTTCGTCTTGATGCAACGGGTCGTAAAAAGGTAATCGACCGCTATGTTGCTGGCTCATTTTTTGGTTTCCATATTCTTCGCGATGACTGTATGCCAATGTCAACGGCTCAATGTTTGGAAAACTGCAAGATTATCGCTATTCCCAAAGATTCGTTCTTCAAGCTTTTGCACACCTGTCCCGAATTTACCGACCGCACCATTCGCTACCTTTTTGGCATGCTTTCTATGCAGACCAAAGAGGCGATTAATTCATCTTTTTATGCAACGGGTCAGCGCGTAGCAATGCTACTTGTTCAATTAGCGCATGAACAGCTTACGCAAGATGGTTCCATTGAAGCAACCGACACGCACGCTTCTTTTAACAAAACAGACACGCGCGATATTGTGCTTCCATACACCAACAACGAAGTGGCAAACATGCTTGGCATTAGCCGAAACTCAGTAACCACTGCGATGTCGCGACTGCAAGCACAAGGCGCTCTCGAAAAGCGACGTTCGAGCATTCACATACTTGATCTGCATACGCTTGAACGTATAGCTGCCATGGAATAATGCGATGACTTCTCCACAAATCTGGCGTACATTGCTTCCCCTGTTTGTTGCAGCTTTTTTAGCTTTTAGCTACAACAACATCTTCATGTCTATCACGCCGTTATATGCTTTAAGCTGCTCTCTTTCAGCATTTGAGGCAGGCACGCAAACAACAATCTTTTTGGCTGTAGCCATTGCACTGCGCTTCGTTTTCGGGGCTTTGGCTGACAGGATAGGAACCAAGCCGGTCATGATCTGCGGGATGCTTTCTTTCGTGATAGGCGCCTTTGTTTTTGTTGGCAGCTCTTCCTTTGCAAGCATTATTGCTGCGCGCTGCATACAAGCTATCGGACTTGCATCATTTTGGTCGTGCGCCACTACTACGGTTTGCAATGTTTCGCCAATTGATAAGAATGGCTGGTACTTAGGACTATATCGTTTTATTACCTCAGCATCGCTTCTTTTAGGTCCGGTTCTAGCGTTTAAACTCATTGAACTTATAAGTTATCAGATCTGTTTTGTGGTATTGGGCACAAGCGCATTCTTGGCGCTTATTGCGCTCGTCGCAATGCCTGCCGTCTCTGCATCCGGACACACCTCATCTGACAACTCACACAACGTTTCGCCTGATGCCTCATCCAATATTCCACCCGACACCTCACACAACATTCCATCTGACACCTTATACAATGTTTCGTCTTCCTGGAGAGCGCGCCTCAAGCCTTTCCTCTCGAACAAAACTCTCTGGTTTATTGTCGTCTGCACATTATGTGCAGCCATGAGCTATGGTCTTGTTTTTAGTTTTGCTGGCACCTATCTCAATGCTTGCGAGGAAACCCTTAACACGGGTATTTATTTCACTATCCTAGGCGCAGGAGGCTTGGTAGGCAATCCGCTTGCAGGGTGGTTATCTGACCGTATGAACATACGACTCAGCATAAGTCTTTGGTTGGGATGCATAGGTTTTGGCGTCCTTAGCCTTGCATACGCTCCGAATAATTTCTTTGTCTTGCTCACATCAGGCACACTCGTTGGCCTTGGATATGCTGGTAATATTACCGCTTCGCAATCGCTTACATCCTCTTGCATGCACATCGCTCACCGAGCAACCGCGTTTGCAATCCAGCAAAATGCTATTGATTTAGGCATTGCACTTGCTTCCAGCCTTTTCGGGCTCGCATTCTCTATGGCTGGAACGGCAAGTAGCCTGCCGTTTGTTATACAGGGTACCATCGTTATGCTTGCCGGGATCTGTGCGCTTACTTTGCAAGTCCGTTACACCCGTCGCTAAATAAGCGATCCTGCAAACGATATATCGAGCCGTTCTAGAGCAACCCTGCAAGCAACTTGCTACGACTTGGACACACGAAATGAGCACCACCCTGAGAAAAGACTAAACAAAATACCAAGTTTTGGCTGGAAAATGCCCCTAGTCGGGGAAAATCGGGTGTTTTTGGGGGTGCGGACAAAAACTTGGACCAACACAGGTCCGGGAAAGGAGTCCGCATGTATGACAGAGAAACGGT
>RAZB01000011.1 GCA_003612515.1 bacterium D16-34 | reverse complement strand
ACCGTTTCTCTGTCATACATGCGGACTCCTTTCCCGGACCTGTGTTGGTCCAAGTTTTTGTCCGCACCCCCCGAGGGGCATTTTCCAGCCAAAACTTGCTTTTTTATGACTATGTATGCTGATTCAAGCTGAATTTGACTGGTGACTGCTGGTCAGAAAGCCAACAGTCACCAACATTGATAATCTCAGATAAAAGCATTAATGTATTCCCGGCCAAACTGCTCCTGTTGCGGGTTTTGATGCAGCGGTGTCGTCGTCGCTCGGCTCTATTACTTTGAACTCTTCAAGTAAATTGTAAATGTCGGTTCCTTGGACTGCTGAGATTCCTTTGGAAAGAAGCAGCTTCTCGATAAGAGACATATTCATATCGCTTGCAGGTTTGCCGTCGCGCAAAAGTACGGTGGCGTTGAGGAGACAACGCAGGTCAAATGCGCTTCCCCAAACCTCTGGGACACCGCGGTCGATATCGAGAAGGGTATAGACAGCTTCCATGCCTGTGCGCATTGAATACTCTGTAGTAAAGATTGTATCGCGTGGGGTTTCTGCGAATTGGCCGATAAAGGCGAAGTTAACAGCACCTTCGGGAACAACCAACGGGCGATCGCCTTGCGCGCGTGGCATGAAGAACGCGGTAATGTAGGGCATCATGCAAGGAACGGTGTTTGCTGAGGTGCTCGCAAGCTCCTCGATTTGATCTTCGGGTATGTCAAGATGATAGAGCCACTCTTCGCAGATTTCTTTACCTGTGCAATCGCGCATTGACTTTTTGATGTAGTTGCCTGGTGTGTTGGTGAACAATCCATAGAGCCAAACGCACACTTGGTCTTCAGGTTGTGCCCTGAATTGAGGCTGGCGATTAATAGTCCAGCTAAGTAACCAATTCGAGTCTTTTACAGAAACAATTCCGCCGGTAACAACGTTGTCTGAGAGAGGATCGCGTTATATGTTGTCCTTTAGCCAAACGCTTAGTGATGAAAAAAGTGCCATAGAAGTCACTAGGCTCAATCCTAGGCATTAGCAAAGGTGCAGTGAAAGAAATTGAGTGGGTGGGTTTATATCGTTGAGAGTTTGAATGAGATTTGAAATACTCAGCTTTGTTGTTAAGAGAAGGTCGCGCAAAGGGAGGGGGCTAGGCGCGCGAAGTAGGCATGGCGAAGCAGATAGCGCAGGGGCGAGGTGCGCGAAGTAGGCATGGCGAAGCAGATAGCGCCAGCGCGAGGCGCGCGTGGCACAAAAAAAGAGCCCATATGGGCTCTTGAAATGCGAGCGTGTTTGTAAAGACACGCACAAAAAAGGACTAAGCGCGCTCTACTTTGCCAGCTTTCATGCACTTGGTGCATACATTGGCTTTGCGAACATGACCGTTCTTGTCCTTAATGGTGACTTTTTGAATGTTGGGCTTAAACCAACGGTTCGTCACGCGATGCGAGTGGCTGATGCTGCGACCTGCTGCAGGTGCCTTGCCACAAACTTCACAAACCTTCGACATTGTTCATCACTCCATATACGTCATATCTCGGTATTGGCGACCTGCCAAAACACCGTCGATGCCAAATCAGCCCTCAAACTATAGCACACCTTTACTCGCGAATACAAGAAATATTCGATCGGTGGAGATCGATATGCTACTTCCACCATTCTTTCAAAAAAATGTTTAGCGTTTCCGTGGAATGGTTTTCAGCGTGCTGACGATAGTACCAAAGTTTGGATGGTTTGCGCTATACTTTTTCAGTTGAATTGCGTTCCTGTGCGTGAATCTTCGCGCTGAGAAAGGATGAATATGAACGAAACAGTAACCGGCAACCTTCATGTTGCCAATGATGTTTTGGCTGATATGGTCGGAAACGCTGCGCTTGAATGCTACGGTGTTGTTGGAATGGCTGCGCCTTCTGCGGCAGATGGGATTGCTAAGCTGCTCCCAGCATCGCGCTTGCGTCGTGGTGTGATTGTGACGGCAACCGAAACCGGCGTTCATGTTGATCTCTATGTCATTATTGAGTACGGAACCAACATTAATACCGTCTCGCAAAACCTCATTGATGCTGTTACCTTCGCTCTGACTGAATATGCTCGTGTGCCGCTCGATGGCGTCGAAGTGCATGTGCAAGGTGTCAAAGTTCGAAAGTAGCTTGTCCGCTGAATGTGATCTGCGCATGCGCAGTTGATATATTCCCAAGGAGAATAGAAACCTATGTCTGAATCTTATACAACTAATGACTTACTTAACGCCATCGCTGTTGCAAGTAAAACACTTTCTGAACGCAAAGAAGAAATCAACAAACTCAATGTATTTCCCGTACCCGATGGTGACACGGGCACAAATATGTCGCTCACGTTGGAGACGGTAGTCGACAACTTGGCTAATCTGCCTATCGGAGCAACGGGTGCCGAAATCCGCAAGGCCATTACAACCGGTGCTTTAATGGGTGCTCGTGGTAATTCTGGTGTTATCACTTCACAAATTTTGCGTGGTTTGTGCGAAGGCAGTGTGGGTTATGAGACGCTCAGTACTGAAGCAATTGAGTCTGCATTTGTAAAAGCTCAAGAGGTTGCATTTCATGCGGTTCGCAAACCAGTAGAGGGTACCATTTTGACGGTGCTTAAAGATTGTGCAACTGCAGCTAAAAATGCGCGCAAGAAGAAGCTGAGCTTAGATGAGGCACTTGACGCGCTTGTTGGCGAAGCATATGCATCAGTTCAGCGCACACCTGATTTGCTTCCGGTGCTCAAGGAAAATGGCGTTGTAGATGCTGGCGGTTTTGGTTTAGCTATTCTATTTGACGCTTTCATCTCGGCGCTGGTTGGCAAAGAAGGACCGCTGGGAGATGTTTTAGCATTTTCCCGTACAAGCGCTCCGAAAGTTGAGATTGAGCAAATTAATGACTGGGAGGGTTCTCAGTATCGCTATTGCACCGAGTTTTTAGTGCATTCAGATTCGCTTGAGGTGGAGCCGGCACATGACTTCCTTATCACCATGGGCGATTGCGATCTGTTGGTAGGTATTCATCCTAACTTTAAGGTACATGTGCACACGAACTGTCCTGATCAGGTGTTGCAATACTTCTTAGAGCATGATTCGCAGATCTCTGAGGTGCACATTCACAACATGCAGCTTCAAAGTGCAGCTCGCACCTCCTCGCTTGCACAGGAGGCAGCAGAACCCGCTAAAAAGCTTGGTTTTGTTGCAGTTGCAAGCGGTGAGGGCAACGCAAAAATCTTAGAGAGCTTGGGTGTGGATGTGGTTGTTTCTGGTGGTCAAACTATGAACCCATCCACCAAAGACCTCCTGGATGCCTCGCTTCAAGTTAACGCGGAAGCTGTCATCATTTTGCCCAACAACAAAAACATCATCATGGCTGCTCAGAGTGCTGCTGAGCTTTCCGAGAAGCCATGTGCAGTGGTTCCGACTCGCTCGGTACCTGAGGCGTTCGCTGCTTTGTTTGGTGTAAATGAAGATGCGACGTTAGAAGAAAACGTAGAGAGTATGACAGAGGCTTATGCTGATGTGGTGACCGGTGAAGTAACCACAGCAATTAAAAACTCAAAAGATGCGCATGGTAACCCCATTAAAGAGGGTGACGTCATTGGCATTGCTAATGACGCTATTGAAGTAGTTGGCTCTGATGTGGAAGCCGTTATCATGGATCTGCTTGATTCCATAGATGCTGACGAGGCCGACACGCTCACGCTGCTTGCTGGCGAAGATATGACCGATGAGACGTTTGAGGCGTTAGTCGAGCGTATCGAGGAACTCTACGAAGATCTTGAGGTTGACGCTCATCGTGGAGATCAGCCGCTCTATCCGATGGTTTTGTCTGTTGAGTAATACAGTAGTTGACCGACTCAGCGCAACACTTGCACTTGATGAGTTGGTCTCTCGGGTGCGCTTAGTGAGTCCTGCTCGTGCAAAAGCGCTGGCAGGACTTGGCATTTCCACCGTTCGCGATCTGGTGACGCATTATCCGCGTCGCTATATAGATTTGTCTCATAAGCTTAGCGTTGCGCAGGCAACCATCGGTGTGTCATGCACCATAGAAGGCGTTATCCATGAGGTCAAACTGAAACGCCCTCGTCCAAAACTCCCGCTTGTAGAGATTACGCTCGTTGATGCAACTGGCGTTTTGATGGTGACCTGTTTTCGTCAACCATGGCTGGCCGATCAACTTGAATCTGGTATGCGCATTGCAGTTGCTGGAAAAGTGGAGTTTAACTACGGCTTTAAGCGCATGACGAATCCTTACTTAGAAAAGCTTGAGGGTGGCGAAGTTGCCGAAGGCATGATCATCCCGGTGCATCCGGCATGTGAGAAAATCTCAGCTGCCTGGATGCGACGATTGGTGGAGTCGGCTCTTGCACACACCCGCGGTTTGTTGGATCCGCTGCCGCTTGAGTTGCGAATGCGATACAAGCTTATGAGCAGGCAAAATGCACTCGCAAGCATTCATTTCCCGCAATCGATGGATGAGGTTTCGCAGGCTCGAAGACGCTTGGTATATGAAGAAGTGCTCCTGCTTCAACTCATGTTGCTTTCCGAAGCGGCGAAGCGAAGTGAGGGGCTCAAACCAACCGCGCACATATTAGATGGCGACGCGGTGAGTGCACTGCCAAGCCTTTTACCCTTTGCGCTTACCGATGAGCAAGTTGTTGCGAAAGATGAAATACTAGGTCAGATGGCGAAGCCAAAGGCTATGAACCATATGCTTTTGGGCGATGTTGGCACAGGTAAAACTGCGGTGGCGGCTTTTGCGCTTGCTGCAGCAGTTGACAGCGGTGGCCAGGCGGCTCTTATGGCGCCAACTGAAGTTTTGGCTGTGCAACATAGCGAAAAGCTCGGAGAGCTGTTTGACCAGCTTGGCATTTCGTGGGCGCTTTTGACCGGTTCAACCTCGGCAAAGGACAGAGAGGTCGTGCTGACAAAGCTTGCCAGCAACCAGATACGTGTCATTTTTGGTACTCATGCGCTGCTCGAAGATGATGTTAAGTTTTCTCAGCTTACCCTTGCTGTTATTGATGAACAGCAGCGCTTTGGCGTAGAGCAGCGCGCGTCCCTTCTAGCGAAGGGGCAGGCGCCCGATGCGCTTTATCTCACTGCCACGCCGATACCGCGCACCTTAGCGCTTGCTTTATATGGCGATCTGACACTTTCTTATATCAAGCATAGACCACATGACTTAGCTAAGAGAGTGACCCATGTCTGTCACAAGGATAACCGCGGGATTGCTTATGGCGCTGCTCGAGAGGCGATCGAGCGCGGCGAGCAGGTTTATGTGGTATGTCCGCTCATTGGGCAAGATACCAAAACGCGAAACGAAAAGGCTCAGACGCGCAAGCGGGAAATTGATGAAGAAGCGTATGAGTATGCAGCAATATCAATCGAAGATGATGCTGATTTGGTCTGCGATAACGTGAGTGCCGCCACCCAAGAAGTGGCATATTTAAAGCATTCACTGTTTCCCGATTTCGAGGTTGAGCTTTTGCATGGGCGCATGTCAAGTGCAGAAAAGCAAGACATTATGGAGCGCTTTCGCCAAAACGAAATCAATATTTTGGTAGCCACGACCGTTATTGAAGTTGGTGTAGATGTCCCTAATGCGACGGTCATGATAATCGAGGATGCTGACCGATTTGGGCTTTCGCAACTTCATCAGTTGCGAGGACGCGTTGGCCGCGGAACAAAGCCTGCTGAGGTTTATTTGGTCTCCGCGTCGCAAACCGATACCGCGCTTGCCCGTCTGCGTGCTATGGAGACAACTGATGATGGATTTGAGCTGGCGACCTATGATTTGTCGCTGCGTCGAGAAGGAGATATTTTAGGGAATCGCCAAAGTGGCGCATCGGTGTTGAAGCTGGTCAACGTCGTGCGCGATGGTGCGATAATTGAGGCTGCCCATGCGGATGCGTGTGCGCTTCTTGAGTTTGACCCGCATTGTGAGCTGCCAGAAAACCAAGTTTTAATGCGCGAAGTACGTCGTGTGTTTGCTGGCGAACACACGGTAAATGGGGGATAGCTATGCGTGTAATAGCCGGCGAATATGGAGGGCGAGTGCTGCGTGCTCCAAAAGGTGATGCAACGCGACCTACTACTGATCGCGTTCGTGAATCAATGATGAGCATGATACATAGTGCGCTTGGGTTTGAAGATGTGTGCGTGCTCGATGCGTTTGCTGGATCCGGTTCGCTTGGAATTGAGGCTCTGAGCAGGGGTGCGCAAATGGTCTGCTTTTTTGAGCGCGCACCGCAAGCCTATCAAACTATCCAAAAAAACTTAGCAACGCTTGGGATAGACGGCCGGCGTGCTCGCGTGCAAAAAGCCGATGTCCTGTCGTCGCATCAGGGTCTTTACGGCACGTTTGACCTGGTGTTCTTAGACCCTCCTTATGCTTATGATGCAGCAACTATCATCGGTTTTTTAACCGAGTTGCACCATAACGACAACCTCGCGCATGATGTGGTTTGTGTCTATGAGCACGATGCAAAAGATGACCAATCTGTTGACAATTCGCTGGCATCTTCGCCTTTTAAGCTGTTAAAACGCAAGAAGTTTGGCGATACTATGGTAGATCTGATTTGTATTAAAGATGGCGAAGAAAGGTGACCCGATATGAAGCGAGTCATAACTCCTGGCACATTTGATCCTATTACCTCTGGCCATATTGATGTTATTACGCGCGCAGCTTCAATATCTGATGAGGTAATTGTGGCAGTTGCAGCTTCGCCAAAAAAGCATCCCTTGTTTAGCTTAGAAGAGCGAACTGACCTTGCTATTCGTGCATTAGCGCACCTTGATAATGTCCGCGTTGAGCCATTTAAGGGGCTTTTGGTTGACTTTTGTGCGAGTATGGATGCGCACGTCATCGTGAAAGGGCTGCGCGCTATTACAGACTTTGAATACGAATTTCAGATGACCGCGCTCAATTATGAGTTAAATCAGCATTTGGAGACGTTGTTTATTATGTCTCCACCAAACTATATGTATCTCTCTTCGTCGATAGTTCGCGAAATTGCAAGTCTTGGCGGCGATGTTTCGCAGTTTGTGCCACCGTGTGTAGATGTGGCGCTCAAGGAAAAATTTGCCACCGCGTTGCTTTAAGGTTGACGGGAGTTTTGTAAAGCATGTTAGAATGGTAAAACGCATGCTTTGGTGTGCCTATATTCGCAATATAAACGTAGCAAGACAGGTGGAAGGACAATCATGGACGAAACAGGAGTATTGGGGCTTTTAGAAGAGCTTTCAATTCTGCTTGAGGACGCAAAGCCCGTTTTTGGTAAAGGCAATCTGCGTCAAGTTGACATTAATGCCGCGTTTGAAATCATGGATGAGATTCAAGAAATGTTTCCATCAGAATTTGCTCAGGCGCGTCAGATTGTTCGCGAACGTCAAAGTTTGCTTGATGATGCTGAAGCAGAAGCAAATCGCATGATTGAAGATGCACGTAGCCAAGCTTTGACTATTGCCAGCGAACAAGAAATTGTTCGCATTTCACAGCAGCAAGCTGATCAGGTATTAGCCGACGCACGCGAGCTCGAGCGCCAGACTCGTGCAGGTGCTGAAGACTATGCTGATGAAGTGTTTGGTCATGTTGAGCAGAGTCTTGATACGCTTTTGAACAACGTTCGTCGCTGCCGTGATCGTCTTAACGCTAACTCAGTTGCAGTGAATCGCTAGGCTTTGCATGGAGACGCTTGAACTTCATATTCCGCAGTCGCTCTTTAGCCCCGCAGCTTACGAGCACTTTGAGGGCGAATATGCGCTTGATGTGCTTAAAGCGGGACCTGACTTATATTCGTTTGCTCAACCCCTTATATATCGTGTTGATGTAAGCAATACCGGAGATGCTTTGCTTTTGACCGGTACCGTAGAAGGCGAAGCTACAACATCATGCGCTCGTTGTTTGGATTCATTTTCTTTTCCTATCACCGGTGATGTTGAAGGTTATTTTTTGATCAACGAAGGTGACGAAGCGCCTGGGGATATGGAAGAGGAAGAATTCGAGGTTCTTCCCGCTAACAACACGATTGACCTTGCACCTTATTTGCAAGCAGCACTTTTGCTAGAAGTGCCGCTTGTGCCGTTGTGTAAAGACGATTGCGCAGGTATTTGTCCTACGTGTGGAACAAACCTTAACGAAGGAACATGCTCGTGCGAGCCAACTGAGGAAACATCCGTTGCAAATAATCCGTTTGCAGTTCTGAAAGATCTTCCGCTGGATAATTAGTCTAATATGAATCCACGCCAAAAACCCGTTTTATCAAGTGTTTCAAATTGGGTCGCCTCACTGAATGTTGTTCAAGTGGGGCGACATTTTGCGTTTGCGGTTGTGGCTGGCATACTTGGTGCTCTTGCATCAATCTCGCTTTGTCTTGTGGTTAATGGGGTCTATTCGCTCTTTTTAGCACATCGCTTTTTGCTTTTCTTGCTACCCATTACGGGCATTATTTCGCTTGTTGTTTACCGCCTTTGTGCCTTGCCGCTTACGCTATCAACCGAGCAGGTTGTGGCTCAGATACAAAACAATCGTCCCGTATCAGGAAAGCTTTTTTTGGCGATTCTGCTCGGGACGGGACTTACTATTGTCGGCGGCGGTTCGGTTGGAAAAGAGGCAGCATCACTTCAGATAGGTGCATCTTTAGGCCAGATCAGTGCAAAGCCATTCAAGCTCCAATCACTGTACAAAAACAGACAGCGAGATTGCACCGGTTTTGCCGCAGCATGTGGCATGGCCTCTTGTTTTAGCGCACTATTCTTCGCACCACTCGGGTCTGCGGTTTTTGTCTTAGAGATGTCTCGCTTTGATAAGCTGATCCTTCATCGAATGCCAGCAATTTTAATAGGGTGTTTTGTGGGTTTTGCCATCTCTAAAACAGTTGGTATAGGGGATTACATTCCAGCAATCACTTGCCCGCAGTTTTCGCCTTATTTGCTTGTCATATGCGTAGTAGTAGGCATTGCTTGCGGGATATTTGGAACGATATTTGCACGCGGTATCAAAGGCATTCGCGCGCTTTTGGCTAAAAAAGTTCACAATCCTTATATATGTGTTATTGCGGGTGGTTTGATTTTTGCTGCACTTGTTTTGTGTTTTGACTGGTTTGCTTTTACCGGTACCGGATCAACGCTTTTGTTGGATGCTTTAGCCGGCGAAGGGGCCTCGGCAGATTTCGCAATCAAACTCGTGCTAACCATGCTCTGTCTAGGATTTAGCTTTAAGGGTGGCGAAATCATGCCCATGTTTACCATAGGCTCGTTGCTGGGTTTAAGCTGTGCGTTTGTGCTGTCGAGCCATGAGAGTGCTTTTGCAGCTGCACTTGGTTTGGTAGCATTTTTTGCTGCAGCGAGCAGATGTCCTTTGGCAGCAGTTTTGATTGGCGGTGAAACGCTTGGCTGGCTCATCGTTCCTTATTTGGTGGTATCCATTGCATGTGCATTCGCGTTGCGCGTCTTGTTTGACAAGGCGAGCGTATCCCTTGTGAAACGTTTTGGTACTTTGTCCGAAAGTTAATACTTTTCGCTTGAAAGCGCATATGAGCTTTGATACTATACCAGTTCGCGTGTTTACTTTGCGAAACGAGCGAGCGTATTATCGCTCGAGATACTTGAAGGAGTTAGATAATCATGGCAGTACCTAAGCGCAAAATGGGTCGCGCTCGCACCCATGCCCGTCGCAGCAGCAATGATAAAATTGCGGCTCCAGCACGTTCTGTGTGCCCACAATGCGGAGAAGCAAAGCTTCCGCATCGCGTGTGCCCTAACTGCGGTTTCTACAAGAACCGTGAGGTTATTGAGACGGAATAACCCATTTGCGTATGCATGCGCATGATGAGCCTCCCGTATCTCGCATTAAGCGATTGGTTGGGAGGCTTTTTCGCGTTGCTCAGCAAATCCCTACACAAGGAGGATAACGAATGTCAGATTCGGTTGTTATTGCTGTTGATGCAATGGGCGGAGACCATGCTCCCGATGTTGTTTTAAAAGGCGTTGAGATGGCGCTTTCGCAGCGTGAGGATCTCGAGGTCATTTTATGTGGCAACGCGGAGGTGGTTGAGCCTTTTTGCGAGCAACATGCGCGTGCTCATGCCCAGGTAACTACTGAGATAATCGAGATGGCAGAGCATCCTGCATCGGCAGTTCGTTCAAAAAAGGATTCGTCGCTTGTGGTGGGGTGTCGACTGGTTAAAGAGGGTAAAGCTCACGGCTTCTTTTCGGCTGGTTCAACGGGAGCTTGCCTTGCGGCAGGTACATTGGTTATTGGCCGAATCAAGGGCATTTTGCGACCGTGTTTGGCAACGGTAATTCCGTCTCCGCATCGTCCGGTTGTTATGTGTGATGTCGGCGCAAATGCCGACTGTAAGCCTGATTATTTGGTGCAATTTGCTCAAATGGCAACGGTGTATGCAGAAAAAGTTGTGGGGATTCAAAATCCACAAGCCGCACTGTTAAACATTGGGGAAGAGCCTGAGAAAGGCTCGGTGTTTGCGCAAGAGGCGCATAAGCTCATGTCGCAACGGCTGGATAACTTTGCAGGTAATGCTGAAGGTGGAGACATCTTAGCTGCTACCTATGACATTATTGTTACTGACGGCTTTACCGGAAATGTTTGCCTTAAGACGATTGAGGGTACGTCTAAAACGCTCTTTAAGACGCTTAAGCAGGTGTTGATGAGCTCGTTTGTGTCGAAACTCGGTGCACTTGCTATAAAAGGCAGCCTCAAAAGTCTTATGAAACAAATTAGCCCCGACACCTATGGCGGTGCGCCTCTTTTAGGTGTCAAGGGCGCACTTATTGTGGGTCATGGTTCCTCAAACGCACTTGCCGTATGTAATGGCATCTTGACCTGTGCAAGCACAGTTTCATCAGGTGTGTCTGATATAATTTCGCAAGCAGTAACAAAATCAGACGACTAGGTCACAAAAGACTTATTGGCAGGTAAAAGCAGGCAGGATGGTGAATGGAGTGAGCCAAAACAGCGACGCTTCAGAGCAGTTGAGTGGCTTTGGTTTGTCCTATCACGATGATGCGCTGTCGGCCGAGGATATTCCTTTAGATGAGGAACAAAAGCAAAAACTCGAACGCGCGCAAGAAATACTAGGATATACCTTTACTAACAAACACTTATTGCTCTCAGCTATAACGCATCCTTCGGCAACCGAGGGAAAAGCAGTCAAGTTTTCATACGAACGACTTGAATTTTTAGGTGACAGCATATTGGGTGCCATTGTGGCTACCATTGCCTTTGATAGGTTTCATGAACTCGACGAAGGCGGTTTGACGCGTATCAAGGTTGCGCTTGTTTCGGGTAGTAGTCTTTCAGCTGTCGCGGATAAGCTCGGGTTTGCCGATGTTATTGTGTTTGGGTCTTCTGAAACCGGCACCGGCAAGCGCGGACTTCATTCGGCGCTAGAAAATGTCTACGAGGCTGTTACCGCAGCTCTGTATCTTGATGGGGGCTTAGAGGCGGCCGTGTCTTTTGTTGCTCGGACACTCATTCCGCGCATGTCGCTTGATATGGCAAAAGAGCCCGAGAATCCAAAAAGTGCATTGCAAGAAAAACTGCAAGAGGACGGCATTACGCCAACATATAAGCTGGTTGAAACACAAGGTCCTCCTCATGACAGAACATTTGTCGCGCAAGTATTCGCAGGAAACCAAGGTCTTGCTCGTGGTACGGGTAGAACCAAAAAGGAAGCTGAAAGCCAAGCAGCAAAATCTACACTTGCGCGTTTAGGCGAATTTTTTGGTCTTGGATTAGATGAAGAGGCAAAAGCTGAGCGCGCAGCTCAAGTCAAGCAGGCAAAGGCAGAACAAGCTGCTGCAAAGGCTGAAAAGGCTGAAAAAGCCAAGCAAGCAAAAGCAGAGCAAGCTGCTGCGAGGGCAGAAGAGAAAGCGCGCAAAAAATCAGAACGTGAACGTGCTAAGCACCGCAAATAGGGTAGGAGAGCATGCATCTTAAGTCGTTAGTCTTAAAGGGTTTTAAATCATTTGCAGATCGAAGCGTTATGGCGCTTGAACCAGGCATTACGGCAATCGTCGGTCCAAATGGTTCGGGAAAATCTAATATATCCGATGCAGTTTTGTGGGTGCTTGGCGAACGCAACGCCAAGCATCTTCGCGGTCAGGCTATGGAAGATGTCATTTTTGCCGGATCTTCTGCGCGCAAAAGTGTTGGCGTTGCCGAAGTTGACCTGGTGTTAGACAACACTGACGGCACGCTGCCGGTGGAATATAACGAAGTGGTAATTACGCGGCGCATGTACCGTTCCGGTGAGAGCGAATATCTCATTAACGGTACAGTTGCGCGCCGATTAGACGTGCTTGAAATCCTCCATGACTCAGGGCTCGGGTCGGGCACGCATTCAATTATTTCGCAAGGATCACTTGATTCTATTTTGCAATCAAAGCCAGAAGACAGGCGCGCGCTTATCGAAGAGGCAGCTGGTGTTTTAAAGCACAAGCAGCGCAAGGCAAAGTCTGAGCGCAAGTTGGCTTCTATGGATGTGCATCTTTCGCGCGTTAAAGATGTTGCAGGAGAAGTGCAGCGTCAGCTCGGTCCTTTAGAGCGAAAAGCAAAACGAGCAATTGCTTACCAGGGGTTATCAAGCGAACTTTCGCAGGCGAATTTGGCACTTGCCGTTGATGATTTGCGTTTGCTTCGCCATGCATGGAACGAAGCATCGGAAAAAGAAACAACGCTCGTGTCTTCGCTCGAAGAGCGCCGCGAGCAAATTGTGAAAGCCGAAGAGGCTGCTGAAAAGCTGCAAGAGCAAATCCAAAAGGATGTTGCGAGTGCCGGAGAGCTTTCTCGTCGTCAGCGTCGTGCAGCATCGGTAGTAGAGCGTTTTGACTCGGCTACGCGTCTTTTGCATGAAAAACGCCGTGGTGCTCTTGATGCACAAGCTGATTTGCAATTAACCCTGGAGGCGAACAAAGCGCAGCGAGCACAAGCTTTGGCCGATCAAATCCAGGCAAAAGAGCAACTAGAGCAAGCTCGTCAGCAAAGAAGTGCAGCTGATGAGACGGTAAGCAAGCTAAACGAGGCGCAGGCAAGTTGTGCTACCAAGCGTCGTGATTTAGAAAAGCAACTCCAAGAACTTGAACGCACGCATCGCGCCCATGAGACTGAGCTTGAAGGCGTTCGAGCTCAACTTGCTCAAACGCAAGAAACAGTAGCCTCTGGTATGGCTCATGTAAAACTTATTGAGGGTCACAGCAAAGAGCTCGAGTTGCAGTTAGAGCGCGCAACCGCGCAAGCACAAAGCGCCTCAGCAGCATCGAATGAAGCTGCAGATAGGCTGACCGCGCTGACAACCGAAGAGCAGGAAGCACGCAGTGCGGTAGCAAAAAACCTCGCAGATCGAGATCAAGCGCGAAAAGCGCTTGATGAAATTCGCGATACGGTCAGCATGCTCACCTCGGAAATGAAGGGTTTGCGCGAGCTAGAGCGCACCTCATCGGTTTCGGAGGCGAGAAGGTGGCTTTTGGATGATGAACGCGTTGCAAGTCAGCTTGAGCCGCTTACGCATGCCATTCATGCTCCACAAGAGCTTGAGCCATTAGTTGAAAGCCTACTTGGTGCTGATATTTATGCACTGTTAGTCGGGAATGTTTCCGATGTGGTTGAAATAGCGAGCCTGCTTGAGCAAACAGATGAGCAAGGCGAGGTAGTCTTGGTGCCGCGCGCAACTCAAGGTGAAAGGGTGTTACCTGCTCGTATAGCTGCAGAACAGGGGCTTGGTCGAGCGCTGGTTGATGAGATTATTTTTGAGGAAGCAGACGCAACTGCAGTTGGCGCGCTTTTGGGTGACGTTGTTATCTGCAATACGTTAGAAGATGCTTTTTTGGCTCATGATGCTCAGGTTGCGGCCTGTCGTTTTGTTGCTCTTAGTGGGGAAGTGGTTTGGCCACAAGGTAAGGTTACGCTTGGTTTTGGTGAATCCTCTGATGAGGAGTCATTGCTTGCGCGCGCACGCCGTTTGGAGGACTTAGAGCATCGCCTGAGTGAAGCGCAAGGCAAGTTGGAACAAGCACAAGCGCAAGCGCAAACCGCTGAGAGCGCTTTGCGTGAATCGCAAGCAGCATCGTTGTCACTTTCGCAACAGCTTGCGGAGCAACGCGGCAAAGCTGAGGCTGCGCGCAAAGAAGCTCAAAGTTTCGAAGAGAAGCTTTCGTCATATAGACGCGAGTTTTCTGACTTACAAGCACAACGCGAACAAGCTGAAGAGTCGCTTGCTTTAGCACGTCCTTCGGCTGAAGCCCTAAAAGCCAAGCAAGAGGAACTTTCTGAGGCGCTTGAGGCTGAGATTAAGCAGCAAGAACAGCTCAATGATCAGCTTATTCCGCTTCGCAAAGAAGCTGCACAATTAAGAGACAACTTGGCTGAGGCTAAGCTGAAAGCCGCAACGCTTTCTGAGCGCGATACCTATACATCACGCGTGGTGGATGCGCGTACTCGTGATATTGCTCAGCTCGATCAAAGTGATCAAGATACACGCCAGGCGCTGCTTCGCAAACGGGTAGCACTCAATCGCATTGAACCTTTGTTTGCGCTGATTGAGGCGCTTACTACCAGTGCGCAAATGCGTGCACAATCGCTTGAGGATGAAGCTTTGGCAGCTGAAAGCACTTCAAGTGGACTTCATCAGGCGGTTTCTGAAGCGCGCTCAACCGCCAAGGCTGCACATGATGCGTTTGATGAGATGAATGCACAGCTTTCGCAGGCGCGTGTTGAAAAAGGAAGACTAGAGGTGCAAGTTGATGCTGCAATTCATGTGATTGAGCATGATTGCAAAACACCACTTGATAAAGCACTTGAATTACCCGAGCTTGAAGATAGAAGCACGTGCGAGCAACAAGCTTTTAAGCTGCGTCGCCGTATAGCGAATATGGGCACGATTAATCCTGATGCCGCAGAAGAATTCAACGCACTCAAAGAACGCTATGATTATCTCGCATCGCAGCTCAACGACTTAGAACAAGCTCGACGCTCACTTGCAAAGATTGTTCGCGTTATTGATGTGCGCATGAAAGAAGACTTCATTCAGACCTATGAAACGGTCAACGAAAACTTCCGCGAAATTTTCAGTATCCTCTTCCCGGGTGGTCAAGCAGAACTAACACTTGTGGATCCAGATGATTTGGAAAACACCGGAGTAGAGGTAACCGCCCAGCCAAAGGGTAAGCGCATAACCAAGATGATGCTTATGTCCGGTGGCGAAAAATCGCTTACGGCATTAGCGCTTCTCTTTGCGGTCTATCGTGTGCGCTCAACGCCGTTTTATATCTTAGACGAGGTTGAGGCTGCACTTGACGATACGAATCTTCGCCGTTTGGTTTCTTACATCAACGAGCTTCGTGACACTACACAGCTCATCATGATTACGCATCAGCGACGCACCATGGAGATGGCAGACGTGTTGTTTGGTGTTTCCATGCAAGCCGATGGCGTAACGAAGGTGATCAGTCAAAAGCTTGATCGAGCATTGGAGTATGCCGAATAGCATATATGGCGAAACTGCGATGGAACGCTCAAGCTGCCCAAACGTGAGTTTTAATGTGGGATACTCTTAAAGTAAAGTGGCCAGAAAGGAGACGTTAATGGGGTTCTTTGATCGAGTTAATGAAGGACTCTCGCGTTCGCGAACTAAGTTTCGCGAATCAATGAACGTGCTGTTAGATCGTGGCCCTAATCTTGACGAGGAATTTTGGGACGGTCTAGAAGAGACGCTGATTTTATCGGATATCGGTGTGCAAGCAGCAGATGAGATCGTGTCTAACCTGCGAGATAAAGCAACAAGACAAGCGCTTCCAGATGCTTATGCTGTTCTCGATATGCTCAATGACGAAATCGCAGAAACCTTTACCGAGGGTGGAACTGAGATTCTTGAGAGCGATCAAGCACTCATTTTGTTCGTTGGTATTAATGGCACTGGCAAAACTACAACCGTCGGCAAGATTGCAAAAGAGCAGACTGATGCAGGGCGTCAGGTTATTTTAGGCTCGGCTGACACATTTCGTGCGGCGGCAATCGAACAACTTGAAGTGTGGGCGCGTCGTGCTGGTGTCGAAATGGTCACGCGTGAGCGCGGGTCAGATCCGGCAAGCGTTTGCTATGACACCATTGAACGTGCTGAACAAACCAATGCAGATTTGGTTTTAATTGATACAGCGGGACGTCTGCACACCTCCACTGACCTTATGCGTGAGCTTGAAAAAGTTGTAAATGTGGTTCGCAAACGCTCAAAGCTGCCCGTTTATACCGTGCTGGTTATTGATGCTACGACCGGGCAAAATGGCCTTCAGCAAGCACGCGAGTTTAATCGTGCACTTGATTTAGACGCGCTTATCATGACTAAGCTTGATGGTACAGCAAAAGGCGGTATTGCACTTGCGGTAAGCCATGAGCTTGAGCTTCCTATCATTAAGATTGGTGTGGGCGAAGGTATTGATGATCTGCGTGATTTTGACGCTCATGATTTTGCTTACGCATTGGTGGGCGGTTTTGATGAGCGCTTTGAAGAGCAGGATGCACGCTCTGGCGAAAACGCGAAAGAGGCTGCTGTTTCTGCAGGAGAGCGTCGTTTGGATGTTTTGAATGGTGTCCTAGAGACTAAAGATGCAGTTAAACAGGCAATCGCTTCTTTGGATGCACAGGAGATGGCTGAGGATGTAGCCGATCAGCTGATCGGAGATGAAGACGCATCATCCGAAGAGGATTCGGCGATCAAAGCCAATCAGCTTGATTTAGAAGTTATCGAGCATGATGTTGTACAAGATCCCACCGACGAGTTTACCGATGAAGAACTTGCCGATTTAGCCATGGCGGCTCTTGAGGCAGAATCGCTGGTAGATAGTGTAGAGTGCAGTGACGAAGATAGTTTTGAGCTAGACGGCGAAGCTAACACAGAATCAGACGAAGGTGGCGAATTTGAGCAACCTGCTGCCCCCAAGAAGCGTTTCTGGGATCGTTTTCGCCATTAAATAAGGAGAAGCTTGCATGCTAGAAAATCTCTCAGATCGATTACAGTCCATTTTCTCAGGGCTGCGTAGCAAGGGTAGGTTAACAGAGGCCGACATCAATGATGCTATGCGAGAAATTCGCATGGCGCTTCTTGAAGCAGACGTTAACTTTAAGGTGGTAAAGGCATTTATCGCAAATACCAAAGAGCGATGCTTAAGCGCTGAAGTGCTTGATTCGCTGACGCCGGCGCAAAATGTTATCAAAATTGTGCTTGACGAGTTGACTGAACTACTTGGTCGCACCGACTCAAAACTTGTCTTAACAAATCGTATTCCAAACGTAATTATGCTCGTTGGTCTGCAAGGTTCTGGTAAAACGACTGCAGCTGCTAAGCTTGCGTATCGCTTAAAGCAGGAAAATCATTCGCCTTTGCTTATTGCTGGCGACGTCTATCGTCCTGCAGCAGCAGAGCAGCTGCAAACATTAGGTGATGAAATTGGCGTGCGCGTATATCGCGGCGATGGTCAAGATCCTGTTCGCATTGCTCAAGAGGGCATCCAGGATGCAATTGACTCAATGCGAGATGTGGTAATTATTGACACCGCGGGTCGCCTTCATGTTGACGAAGATATGATGCAGGAAGCTGAAGCAATCAAGCGAGCGGTAAAACCTGATCAGATTCTGATGGTCGTCGATGCAATGACCGGTCAAGATGTCGTAAATGTTGCATCGGCTTTCGCTGAGCGCGTAGATTTTGACGGCGTTATTATGTCTAAGATGGACGGCGACGCACGCGGTGGTGGCGCCTTATCTATCAAGCAGGTCACAGGCAAGCCTATTAAGTTTATTAGCTCTGGCGAAAAACCCGATTCGCTTGAGGAGTTCCACCCGGATCGCATGGCCAAGCGTATCTTGGGCATGGGCGATATGGTTAGCCTTATTGAGAGTGCGGTTCGCGTTCAGCAAGAAGAGCTTGAGCAGGAACAAGCTGAGCGCATGATGCGTGCTCAGCTGACGCTAGATGACTTTGTTGAAATGAATAAACAGATTCGCAAAATGGGAGGAGTCTCTAAACTCATTAGTGCACTTCCTGGTGGCGATAAGGCAATGTCTTCGGGTCAGGTTGACGAAGGCGCACTTGATGCCATGGAGGTAATTATTAACTCTATGACTAAAGCGGAACGCCAAAAGCCTGACATCTTAAACGGATCAAGACGAGCTCGTATTGCTCGGGGTGCCGGTGTTTCGGTGAGCGAAGTAAATCAACTCATCAAAAAGTTCAACGAAACTAAAAAGATGATGAAAAAAATGATGCCCGCAATTGATGATATGACCACCTCAAAGAAGGGTAAAAAGGGTAAGAAAGCCAAGAAGCGTCGCGGCATTCCAGGTATGCCAGCAGGTATGTCGCTTTCTGACTTGAAAAAGATTCAAGATATGATGGGACAGTAATATTTCAAGTGTAAAGGAGTTTAGTATATGGCACTTGAGTTTCGAGAGTATAGAGAAACCGACATTGACCAGATGATAGCTATCTGGAATGTTGTGGTGGAAGCAGGGGATGCTTTCCCGCAGATTGAGCCGCTCAACGAGCAGAGCGCTCGCGAGTTTTTCGCTTCGCAAAGCTATGTTGGTGTAGCGGTCATTGACGAGTCGGTGTTTGGTTTGTATATCATGCATCCAAACAATATTGGTCGCTGCGCACACATAGCAAATGCTAGTTATGCTGTTGCAAAAGCGTCTCGTGGTTTGGGGCTCGGAAAAGCGCTTGTTGAAGATTCGCTAAGACACGCTACTCGTCTTGGGTTTCGCGGCATGCAATTTAATGCTGTAGTTGCTGATAATGAGGCGGCAATTCATATTTATGAATCGCTCGGCTTTAAGCGCATCGGCACAATTCCTGGCGGTTTTGTCAGCGGGGCTGGTAGCTTTGAAAATATGTACATTTATTATCGCGATTGCATGGAACTCGGCTCGCTTGACTTGTTCTGTGAAGAGATGGCAGCTGACGAAGTTCAAGACGGCGTGAGCGCTGATCAAGCATTAGAGGAAAAGACTTCAAAAAAGGCTAAAGCAAAGTCTAAGAAAAAGGAAAAGAAAAAGGATTCGAAAGATCGTAAGAAATCAAAGTCTAAGAAAAAGAAGAAGTAAACGCGATCTCTCTTTTACTCTTTGAGGCTTAAACAATGCGTGGTTTGTGCGGATTTTTGGCAAATCAACCTTGTAAAACGCCACTTGCGCATATGAATGCTTGCGTTTAAGGCCGTGTGGCCGTATCATAAGCAATTGCTGTTTTCGCTGTGTTTTTACAAACACATGCATATATACGTTAGATATAAAGGAGTTTTTCTTCATGGCAGTCAAAATTCGTCTCGCCCGTCATGGTGCCAAGAAGCGTCCGTACTACCGCATTGTTGTAGCTGATTCTCGCTGCCCGCGTGATGGCCGCTTCATCGAGGAAGTGGGTCGTTATAATCCGCTTAAGGATCCGGCTATGGTTGAGTTTGACATGGAAAAGGTTGACCAGTGGATCAAAAATGGTGCTCAACCCACCGATACGGTTGCTGCACTGCTTCGTGACGCACGCAAGGATGCTTAAGTTTTATGGCTGATCAGGTAGAAGATATCGTAAGCCTTGTGGAATCAGTAGTGGTTCCGTTGATTGACTACCCCGATGAGTTTGAAATTGTGGGTAACGAAACCGATGGAACGCTGTTGGTTGAGATGCGTGTTAACCCAGAAGATGCTGGCAAAGTTATTGGTCGTCAAGGACGAGTTATTAAGGCTATTCGCACCTTGGCGCGTGCTGCTGCATCTCGTGCGAATATGCATGTCGAAGTGGAGCTGCTCGATTAAATGCGCACGTGGGCACAGGTTGCTTACCTTGTAAAGCCAAAACATTTAGCAGGAGGACTCATCGTGCGAGCCACTATGGGTCTTCCTTTTTTGCTATCTGAAGACATGATTGTGCACTTTGTGCCGCCAGAGCTTGATGCGCCACGTCAAGCTCGCGTCTGTGATGTTCAAGAGCTTGGTGACGGCTCTTATTTTGTCATGTTTGAAGGAATAGATAGCATTGATGTCGCAGAAAGATTGAGCGGCTGTTTTTGTCTTGTTCGCGTTGATGATATCGAACAAGAGCTTATTCGCTATGACGAAGAATCGCTTTCAGGTTATTCGGTGTATGATCATAACGGAGTGCTACTTGGCAGCGTGGTAGAGCTTGAAGCGCTCCCGGCACAGAGCCGTCTGCACGTTAAACGGCCTGATGAAAGTGTGATATTGATTCCTTGGGTTGAAGAGTACGTCGTAGATATAAACCCAGATAAGTCACGTATTGATGTTCAATTACCTGCAGGATTTTTGGATCTCTTTTAACGCAAGTGCTTATTGAGGGGATAAGTTGTATCGGCTTTCTAGGGGTATATGATGCTCATCGAAACACTTTCTACGTTTCCGCATATGTATGATTCTGTCATGGGAACTTCTATGATGCGCATTGCGCAAGAGAAGAAGATCTTGGATTTTCGTGCGTATGATTTGCGAGACTGGACACACGATCGGCATCGCACAACAGATGATGATCCTTATGGTGGCGGCAATGGACTTGTTATGAAGTGCGAACCTATTTTTGAAGCATATGACGAAATTGCAGGTAACGCTTTAGATGGTTCGTCTCAGCCGACACCAACCGTGATTTTTTTAAGTCCGTGTGGGCAGCCCTTTAATGAAACGTGCGTGCAAGAACTTGCAACTAAAGAAAGACTTCTATTTATTTGCGGCCATTACGAGGGGATAGACGAACGCGCATATAGCTTGGCTGACTATATTATTTCGCTTGGTGATTATGTGCTTACCAGCGGCGAGTTAGCGTCAATGGTGGTTATTGATGCGGTCGTTCGCAAGCTTGATGGTGTTTTAGGCGCTGAAGATGGGGCTGCATGCGAAAGTTTTGCAGACGGACTTTTAGAGTATCCGCAATATACCCGGCCGGCAACGTATCGAGGTATGGATGTTCCAGAAGTGTTGTTATCGGGAAATCATGCGCGAATTGATCAGTGGAGACATGAGCAATCTTTGCTGCGAACTGCACAGTTTCGACCTGATTTGCTTGATAAGATAAATCTGTCAACCAACGATCGTGATTTTTTGCAAAGTTTGGGTGATCTATAAGGTCAATTCGCAAAACGCGGTATGATATCAATCACGCTTAATCTGGGCTTGGTATGCTTAAGGTGGCAGGCACCTTCGCAAGCAACCGGGCTCGTGTTTTATATTCCAAATGGTCTGGGAAGGATTTTATATACTAATGGATGCCGGTCAACACGCTAACCAAGGGAGAAGAAACCCGCTTTGGACATTCCTGAGCTTAGTATGCATGTTGGCATTTGTGCTGGTTTTAGCTTGGGTACTGAGAACGTATGTATTCCAAGCCTACGAAATCCCGTCTGGTTCTATGGAAGAGACCATCATGACTGGTGATATGGTGTTCTCCGAAAAGGTGACCTATTATTTTCGCGATCCTGAATACGGAGACATCGTTACCTTCCAAGATCCCGAAATTCCTGGTCGTATACTTATAAAGCGCTGTATTGCGGTGGGGGGTCAAACGGTTGAGATCAACGATGAAGACGGTCTGGTCTATGTCGATGGAGTCCCGCTTACTGAGCCTTATACCGATGGCAAGCCAAGCTATACCATCCCTGGGGGTGTAAGTTATCCTTATACCGTGCCCGAAGGCGAGATTTGGGTAATGGGAGACAATCGAACAAATTCGCAGGACTCGCGCAAGTTCGGTGCTGTTCCTGTTTCAAGCGTAACTGGTCTGGCGGTTTTGGTTTATTGGCCGCTCGACAATTTTGGTTTATTGGAGCATTAGAGTAAGGTTTAAAGATCTGAGATTGGAGAGGTATGACTCAAGAAATTGAGGTGGGCGCTGCACAAGTTGCTGCAGATGTGCCAACATTTCAAGACGTTATCATGAATCTTCAGCGTTATTGGGCGGATGCAGGATGTGTTATTTTGCAGCCCTATGACAACGAAGTAGGTGCTGGTACCAACGCTCCTGCAACTACGCTTCGTTCGCTCGGTCCTGATACGTGGAGAACTGCCTATGTGCAAGGATGCCGTCGTCCAACCGATGGTCGTTATGGCGAAAATCCGAACCGCACTCAGTTTTACTATCAATTCCAGGTTTTAATGAAGCCTTCGCCCGACAACATTCAGGAGTTATATTTAGGCAGCTTGCAAGCTATTGGCATTGATGTAAATGCCCATGACGTGCGCTTTGTTGAAGACGACTGGGAAAGCCCAACGCTTGGTGCGTGGGGCTTAGGTTGGGAAGTTTGGATTGACGGCATGGAGGTAACGCAGTTTACCTACTTCCAACAAGTGGGAGGCTTTGAATGCGACCCGGTGCCTGTTGAGATTGCCTATGGTCTTGAGCGCTTGACCATGTATATTCAAGGCGTCGATTCCATGTTCGATATTGT
This sequence comes from bacterium D16-34, assembly GCA_003612515.1. GTDB lineage: Bacteria > Actinomycetota > Coriobacteriia > Coriobacteriales > Eggerthellaceae > Xiamenia. The sequence goes on along the minus strand of RAZB01000011.1, from coordinate 28,235 downwards.
ATGGAGTCGCGGAAATGATGGTGTCGTATTTACCTATGGCGATGTGTATCAGGAAAACGAACGCCAGTATTCGAAATTTAATTTTGAGGTAGCTGACACTAATTTCTTATTCCAAGAGTTTAATGATCGCGAAGCGGAGTGCATGCGTACGCTTGAGGCAGGTTTGCCTCTTCCAGCATACGATAGTGTTTTGAAGTGCTGCCATGCGTTTAATTTGCTTGATGCTCGTGGTGTTATCAGTGCAACTGAGCGTATGGCATACATCTTGCGCGTTCGAACGCTTGCAAAGGCATGTTGCGCAAGTTACATGGAACATGTGGTAGGAATCACACCGGTAACTGATGAGGGTAAGGAGTCAAACAATGACTAAGTTGCATACCTTAACCTTTGAGATTGGTACTGAAGAAATTCCAGCATTCGACTTGCACAAAGCAACTCTTGCGCTCCCGCAAATCACCGAACAAGCTTTAGCTTCAGCTCGTATTCCTCATGGTGACATTAAAGTTTTGACTACCCCGCGTCGCCTCATTGTGATGGTTGATGAGGTAGCTGATATGACCGAGGCGCTTGATGAGGTATTTCGCGGTCCGTCAGTGGCAATTGCTTTTGACGATGAGGGCAACCCAACCAAAGCAGCGCAGGGTTTTGCGCGCGGCAAAGGAGTGGCTGTTGAAGACTTGCAGCGTCGAGTTGAGGGTGACATTGAATATGTGTTCGCAACACGCTCGCTTCCTGCTTGTGATGTCGCAGCGCTTTTGCCCGAGGTTTTAGGCGACATTATTAGCGCAATTTCATGGCCGAAGTCATGTCGCTGGGGTCGCACCCATGAGTATTTCTCCCGACCGGTGCGTTGGTTGGTGGCTTTGCTTGATGAGCAGGTAATTCCTGTAGAGTTTGCAGGCCTTGTGGCCTCTAACGAAACTTATGGACATCGTTTCTTATCTCCCGGTCCACACAAAGTGCCAACGGCAAAAGATTTGCCCGTTGTGCTTGAGTCGGCATATGTTGTTACGAGCGAGCAGGCACGCGAACAGGCAATACGGCTTGGTGTCGCACAAGCAGAACAGACGTGGAACGCGCATGCCGAACTGCCGGAAAAGACCTTGCTTGAAGTGACGAATTTGTGCGAGTATCCGACTGTTTTGGTGGGAACATTTGACGAAGAGTTCCTTCTTGTACCTGAGGAAATTATCGTTGATGCCATGCTTATGCACCAACGCTATTTCCCGCTTTATGACGACAATCACACCTTGACGAACCATTTCATTTTAGTCTCAAATGGTGACCCTGAGTGCGCTTCAACAATTATCGATGGCAATGAACGCGTCGTCCGAGCGCGCCTTTCAGACGCCAAATTCTTCTACGAAGAAGATCTTAAGCGCTCGCTTGATGCATATGTTGATCGCTTGGATGAGGTTGTATTCCAAGAGAGCTTGGGCACGATGCGCGAAAAGACTGAACGCGTGGTTAAGCTTGCTCAGCACCTAGCTTTGGATGCTGGATTAAATGAAGCTGATAGCGCCGATGTCGCTCGTGCTGCATATTTGGCAAAGGCTGATTTGGTTACGAATGCGGTTGTTGAATTTACGAGCGTTCAAGGCGTTATGGGCTCGTATTATGCCACGGCCTCTGGTGAGACCGATCAGGTAGCACAAGCTATTGCTGATCACTATCGCCCGCGTTTTGCAGGAGATGAGCTGCCAGAGTCGGTTGTGGGCTGCATTGTGGCTACCGCCGATAAGCTCGATACCATTTGTGGCTTGTTTGTAGTTGGACAAGGACCTACTGGCTCATCAGATCCGTTTGCATTGCGCAGAAGCGCTATTGGCATTATTGCTATGCTTGAAGCAGGTTTGCGTATATCGCTTGTGGACGCCATCAATGCATCGCTTGATACCTATCAAGCAAGTGGTGTGGAGTTTGATCGTCAAGCAATCTATGATCAAATTGTTGAATTCTTCGTCACGCGTACCAAAGTTATTCTGCGTGATGGTGGCATCTCACCTGACAGCGTTGAAGCTGTGCTTGCTACTGGTATCGTTGAGCCTGCAGTTATTATTGCTCGCGCTCGAGCTTTGGAAGCTGCACGCGAACAATCGCCTGAAGTATTTGATGATTTGGCTACCGCATATGCTCGAGCCCATAATCTGGCAGATGCGGCTTTGGGTAATATGGTGGATGAAAGCCTCATGGACACCGACGAGCTTGCGTTGGATAAGGCCACCAACGAAGCGGCACTTTCAGTGGAGCGTGCTTTGTCGCAGGATGATTATGCTGCCGCTTTGCAGGCACTTGCTTCGTTGCGCTCACCCATTGATGCCTTCTTTGAAGATGTCCTCATCATGGATAAAGACGAAGCACTTAGAAATAATCGTCTGCGTTTGCTGAATAGGTTTGTTGCGGTGTTCGCCCATGTTGCAGACTTCGCTAAAATGACAAAAGCGTCAAAGTAGTTTTTTGGTCGTGACCCTTGCGTCGTGTGATGCAAGGGTCATTTTGTAGGGAGTGTTGTGTATGAAAGATGTGATAATTCAGGAGAACAATACACCGCTTCCAACGGTGCATGTTATTTCAGACTCGGTTGGTCTGACTGCGCAAGCGGTAGCTCGTGCTGCATGCGCACAGTTCGGTGTTACCGATCCGGCTATTGAGGTTCTTCCAAAAGTTCGATCGCTTAAAGAAGTGAAAGATTTTATCGAAGCGCACGTGGCTTATCATAAAGAGCATAAAATCGGAGACAGGATTTTAGTGTTTTATACCCTTGTAGATAATGGGCTGTCTCACGACGTGCATGATTTTTTGGAATCGCGCGAAGATGTGGTGGCGGTTGATTTGATGACAAACGCTATTCATTCAATAGCTGAGATGTCTGGTCTTGAACCTGCTGACAAGCCAGGAAGCATGCATGTTGCTGACCGCAATTACTTCAAGCGTATTGAAGCTATAGAGTTCACGATTGCGCACGATGACGGCAGAAATCCGCAGGATCTCACCAAAGCTGATATCGTGCTTTTGGGGGTGTCTCGTTCCTCAAAGACTCCAACATCAATTTATTTGGCGCAGCAAGGTTACAAGGTGGCCAATATTCCCCTTGATCCAGATACTGAACCCCCACTTGAATTGTTTGATGTTGATCGGACTCGATTATTTGGACTCATGATCACTCCTGATGTGCTTATCGGAATTCGACAGCGTCGATTAGGGCGAGCTGGGGGAGTGGCAGGGCGCTATGCGGATCCGCAATTTATCTCTGAGGACTTATTGGAGGCGCGTGCGCTTATGCGCAAGTTAGGCGCCATCGTGGTGCACACCGAAAATCGTGCAGTCGAGGAGACGGCGCAGGAGATTTTGCGGTACTATGAGAAAATCCATCCACGTTCAAGTGATGTGGATGATTAAGCCTGTAATCAGGCAAGAAACCTAAGGGTATTCAGGTTAGGAGAAAAAGGTGACAGAGGTTCTTAAGCGTGTGTACGCATTCGGTAAGGATGCCGAAGGCAACAACGTGACCGAGGGCAACACTTCCATGAAAGCTATCCTTGGTGGCAAAGGTGCTAATTTGGCTGAAATGGCCAACATTGGACTGCCCGTACCTCCGGGATTTACTATCACATGCCAAACGTGCATGGAGTATGCAAACGCAGGAAACACCTGGCCTGAGGGCGCGCTCGATACTATTGCTGAGTATCGCGAAGATCTTGAAACCCGCATGGGCAAAAAGATTGGCGATGCTGAAGATCCGCTTTTGGTTTCAGTTCGCTCAGGTGCTCCTATGTCAATGCCCGGCATGATGGACACGGTTTTGAACTTGGGTCTGAATGATCAGTCTATTAACGGCTTGATTAAACAAACGGGAAATCCCCGTTTTGCATGGGACTCTTATCGTCGTTTCATTCAGATGTTCTCTAACGTAGTTATGGGTCTTGATGGCGATCTTTTTGAAAACGCTATTACCGCTATGAAAAATGCCCGCGGTGTTGCATCTGATACCGACCTGAATGCAGAAGACCTCCAAGAGTTGGTTCAAGAGTTTAAAGAGATCTTTACCGAAAACGTTTCTGCTGACGAATATCCTAACCTGGTTGTTGATGGGGTCGTGCAATTCCCGCAAGATCCGATGGTGCAGCTCCAGCTTGCAATTGAGGCAGTTTTCGGTTCATGGAATAACGAGCGTGCTGTTATTTATCGCCAGCGTGAAAAGATTGCAGATGATCTTGGCACTGCAGTTAATGTTCAGTCGATGGTCTTTGGCAATAAGGGCGAAACCTCAGCAACAGGTGTTGCTTTTACGCGCAATCCTGCAAATGGCGAAAAAGAGTTTTATGGTGACTATCTCGTAAATGCTCAGGGCGAAGACGTTGTAGCTGGCATTCGCAATACGAGCCCCATTGCTGAGCTGAAGGAAGTAGCAGGCTTGGAAGAAGCCGGTCAAGAGCTTGAGGATGTTTTCTTGCTGCTTGAAAATCACTTCCGCGATATGTGCGACATTGAGTTTACTATCGAACAGGGAAAACTGTGGATGTTGCAAACTCGCGTAGGCAAGCGTACTGCTGCGGCAGCTTTGCATATCGCAATTGAGATGGAGAAGGAAGGCTTGATCACCAAGGAAGAAGCGGTTATGCGCGTCAATCCTGATCAGCTTGACCAACTGCTCCATCCGCAGTTTGACAAGGATGCAAAATATGACGTACTTGCACGCGGTCTCAATGCAAGCCCGGGTGCTGCAGTGGGCGAGGTTGTCTTCTCTGCAGCTGACGCAGTTGCGGTATCTGAAGCTGGTCGCAAATGCGTTTTGGTTCGTTGGGAAACAAATCCCGATGACCTCGCTGGCATGATTGCTGCTGAGGGTATTTTGACCTCACATGGTGGCAAGACAAGCCATGCTGCTGTTATTGCTCGCGGCATGGGTACCCCTTGCGTTTGCGGCGTTGAAGCACTCAAGATTGACGCAGAAAAGAAGCAGGCAAGCGTTTCTGGTACCGATATCGTCATTAAAGAAGGCGATATGATCTCTATTGATGGCACGTCTGGAATTGTTGTTTTAGGTGCTGTTGATCTTGTGCTGCCCGAGCTGACTGGTGATCTTGATACTATTTTGGAATGGGCTGACGAATTCCGCACTTTGGGTGTTCGTGCGAATGCCGACAATCCTGAGGATGCTGAGCTGTCACGCAGCTTTGGCGCACAAGGAATTGGCCTTTGCCGTACAGAGCACATGTTCTTGGGCGATCGCAAGCAAATCATTCAAACGTTCATTTTGAACGAAGATGAGGCTGTTCGCGAGAAGGCAGTCAATGACCTGCTGGCAGCACAGACTGGTGATTTCTTGGGCATGTTTGAGGCAATGGACGGCCTGCCAGTAATCGTTCGTCTGCTCGATCCGCCACTGCATGAGTTCTTGGAGAGCCCGCGTGCGCTTGATGTTGAAATTGCTCGCCTTGAAGCAACTGGTGGAGATAAGACCGTCATTGCTGAAAAGCGCAAGCTCATGGAACAAATTGACGCTATGGCTGAAGCAAACCCAATGCTTGGTCTTCGCGGTTGCCGCTTAGGTATTGTTTATTCTATTTTGCCGCGCATGCAAGTTCGCGCAATTGCAACTGCCGCTGCTGAGCTGAAGAAGCGTGGACTGAATCCGCAGCCAGAAATTATGATTCCTTTGGTTTCTGTTGTGCCTGAGCTGGCTTGCCTGCGTGAGGTTGCACTTGAAGTTATCGCTGAGGTTGCTGCCGAGCAAGGCGTAGAACTTGATATTCCAGTTGGAACCATGATTGAGCTTCCGCGCGCTGCAGTTACCGCTGATGAGATTGCGCATTACGCTGACTTCTTTAGCTTCGGTACCAATGACCTTACCCAGACGACGTTTGGATTTAGCCGTGACGACGTTGAGGCTGAGTTTATTCCACAATATCTCTCAGCGCACTTGTTGCCCTACAATCCGTTCGCTACCGTCGATAGCGGCGTAGCTAAGTTGGTGAAGATGGGCGTAGAGCTAGGACATGAGGGTAACCCTGATTTGGTATGCGGTGTTTGCGGCGAACACGGCGGCGACCCTGATTCAATCCACATCTTCCAGGAATGCGGCGTTGATTATGTAAGCTGCTCACCGTATCGCGTGCCAGTAGCGCGTTTGGCAGCAGGTCAAGCAGCTATTGCAGCCAAATAGCTTTGCGGCTAAATAGCTATTGCGCCTCCTGAGAGGTTTTAGCAAAGCGCGTCACGAAAGTGGCGCGCTTTTGTGCGCTTAAGGTGCAAAAATTGAGCATTCGCTCAAAAAATTGGGGAGAAAGTTGTTTGTGCGGTCGGATATAGGCTGATATGGCTGTTACAATCGTAGGTGAAATTGCCGATCATATTATATTGAGGGGCTAAACATGACGCATCTTCCTCAGCTCATTTCGGATCTTGCGCTTCTGTTAGCTGTTGCCGCTGTAGCTACAATTGTTTGTAAAAAATTCAAGCTGCCGTTAGTAATTGGCTATGTTGCCGCAGGTTTTATCGTAGGTCCTGCTTTCGATTATTTTCCTGATGTTGGTGACCCTACGAACATTTCTACCTGGTCAGACATTGGAGTAATCTTTCTGATGTTCGGTCTTGGCCTGGAGTTTTCGGTTATAAAACTCACTACTGTAGGGAAGTCGGCAGTAGTAACGGCAGCCACCGAAATGCCACTTATGATAGTTTGTGGAACCTGTCTGGGGCTTTTGTTTGGCTGGTCGTTTACCACATCAATCTTTTTGGGCGGTATGCTGGCTATTTCATCATCGTCAATCATTGTCAAAACCTTCAATGACCTTGGTGTTAAAAAGACAGGTTTCGCCGAACTTGTTTTCGGGGTTTTAGTTATTGAAGATATTGCTGCTGTCTTTTTGCTGGCTATTCTTTCCACCGTTGCAGCAGGAAGCGCAGATGGCGCGGACGCAATTTTGCAAATTGGTCAAATGGCTCTCTACTTGGTGGTTTGGTTTGTGTTGGCGGTCTTGGTCGTGCCATCGGTGCTTAAACGTATTGCTGAGTGGCTCACCGATGAGATTATGCTCATAGCGTCAATTGCGTTTTGTCTGCTCATGGTAATTTTGGCAGTAACCATTGGCTTCTCATCAGCTTTGGGTGCTTTTTTGGGCGGGTCAATTCTTGCAGGTACTGTGCAGGCGCATCGCATTGATGAGCTGTTTCGACCTATTAAAGATTTATTTGGAGCGGTCTTTTTTGTTTCTGTCGGTATGCTGGTGGCCCCAGAAGCAATTGTCGAAAATGCTCCAGCAGTACTTGCAATTGCACTGCTTACCATCTTTGGTCGATCGCTCTTTTGCACCCTTGGGGCACTCTTTTCAGGGCAGTCGTTGCGCATGGCTATGAAATGCGGAATGAGCTTGGGGCAAATTGGCGAATTTTCGTTCATTATTGCAGCACTTGGTTCGACCTTGGGAGTCACGCCAAGCTTTCTATATCCGGTTATTGTCACCGTATCGGTTATAACGGCACTGACCACACCTTTTATGGTTCGCAATGCAGATCGTGCGTATCATGGGGTATCGCATGTGCTCAACATGGGAGTAATTGCTCGCTTTCGCCCGCGCAGAAAAACACAAGAGGAGGAAGAGGAATCAAGCCTTTGGGGAGGAATGCTGCGTTCATGGGTGCTTAAGCTCGGTCTTATTGCATTTTCGTCGGTTGCCTCGGTAGAAATATTGCTACGTATGCTGCGTCCGCTTTTGGTGCGTTTTATTCCGCACCCGGTTATTTCGATTTTGCTGGGCGGCATATGCGTTTTAGTTGTGAGTTTGTTTATTTCCAACCTGTTTTATACCTCGCGTAAAGGCGAATTTGGCGTTTTGTGGATGCGCAATAAACGCAATCACATTTTCTTGATAGCCATCAGCATTTTTGGTGTCTTGGTGTCGCTCGTTTCGGTTCTTTATATCACCTATGCAGCTGTTGGCATTCGTACGATGCTGTCGCCAGTTGCTATTGTGGCAACGATTGTGGTGGTGGTTGCACTTGGTCGCTCCCGTACCATACACTCAATGTTTCTCAAGCTCGAATCAAGCTTTTTTGGCAATTTAAGCGAGAGCATACTCGAAGAGCGTATGGCTGCACTCGGAGACGACGATCATGCTTCTTGGGTTGAAGATCATTTGTTTGTGGTTGAAGTAGAGGCCTCGCGTACCTTAAAGCGCAAAAGCGGTACTTTGCGTCCGGTTGACTATCTGTTCGGTATTGCTCATAACTTGGATCTCATTTCAATTGTGCGAGACAACAAGCGCATTGCTGGAGATGACCTGGCGCGTTTGACGAAAGAAGACTTAACGAGACGCATTGGTAATCCGAGCGATGATCTGGGTATTCGTGAAGGCGACATTCTGACGTTTTTAGGTACTGAAGACGAAGTAGACGGCTATATTCAATCTATGGTTGAAGAAGAAACCTTAAGTGACGAAGAAGCAGATACTGCTTCGCAAAGCTTCACTGAGTATTTGTACGAAGGCGAGGGGAAAGACTATCTTGCTTGTTTTCGCTTTGAGATATTGGACGGGTCGTGGTATGCGGGTAAAACCATTGCGGCAATTGATTTTAAGGGTCGATATGGCTCGCTTGTAGTAGCGCATGTTCATGATGCCTATATCAAAATGAAGCCGTCGCGCAATACGCGTTTGTTTGCAGGAGATCATATTTGGCTCATTGGTGATCCCAAAAACGCCTATCCGATCATGTATCAAAGCGTGTCGCAATCTAGGGAAGAATCAGACAGAGGCGAAAATGATGCTTCGCGTATTCCTGAATTTGTTGATGAAGGATCTATTGAGTCTTTGCCTGCAGAGTGATGCAGTAACTAAGTGAGAGAACATCCTATGGAACAATCGAAAGAAAACGCACAATCTTTTATACAGCTTGATCGGCTACCCAAAAGCCTAGAGCTTGTGAGACTTGAAGATTATCGCGTGGCCTTGGAATATGTTGATCAGCGAAAACTGCCGTATGAACTTTTGCGTCAGAGCACTGAGATGTGGCAAGAGGTTGTTGATGCAATAACCACACTTGCACTGCGAGGTGCTCCTGCACTTGGTGTGGCTGGCGCTGCGGCATTTGTTATGTGGGTTTGCAATGATTGTGTCTTTAAAGACAAGATGGCGGCGCTTGAGCAGGCAAAAGCTATAGCGCACAGCATAGCTAATGCCCGTCCAACTGCCGTTAATCTTTCCTGGGGTGTCTCTTTGGCTTTGGCGGTGTTTGAAGAGCACCTTGATGATCCAGAACATGAGATAAAGATTGCGTGTTTTGAGTTCGTCAAAAAGCTAGAGGCAGATGATGAGTGTTCCAATCGCGCGATTGGCGCGTATGGTGCAGCATTGTTGCCTAAGCTTGATGGCGGCTGTACGATTTTGACGCACTGTAACGCGGGCAGTTTGGCTACCGTGTTTTATGGAACCGCGCTCGGAGTTGTATATGCAGCAGCAGAAGCTGGGAACATATCGCGCGTTTATGCTGATGAGACGCGCCCTGTTGGTCAAGGTGCTCGACTGAGTGCTTGGGAGCTTGCCCAGGTAGGCATCCCGGTGACGCTCATTTGCGACAACATGGCCGCATCGCTTATGGCGAAAGGCGAGATTGATGCGGTAGTTGTTGGCGCTGACCGCATTGCAGCAAATGGAGATACGGCAAACAAGATCGGAACGTTGAGCGTTGCGGTGGCTGCGCATACTTTTGGCGTTCCTTTTTATGTTGCAGCCCCCACTTCTACATTTGATCTGACCATTTCATCAGGTGCTGAGATTCCTATAGAGCAGCGAAGCCCCGCTGAGGTGCTTGATCCTCTTTATGAGGGCGTTGAAGTATATAACCCTGCTTTCGATGTGACTCCCGCGCGCTTTATTGCAGCAATCATTACCGAAAAAGGTGTGTTTTCTCCTGATGATATTGCGAAAGCGTGTTGCTTGTCGTAGCCTTTGCGCAAACAAACTTGGCGAAAAGTGAGCAAGGATATGAATATTGTTACAAGGGAGGCTCAAGAAACACTTGAGCGTGAGGTTTTGTCTGCTGAAGCTGCGTATGCGGCCAGCTCAAAAGGACGTGAAGCATATAGCGCACCCGATGTTCTTCGGACTGACTATCAGCGTGATCGCGATAAGATTTTACACTCGAAATCTTTTCGCCGCCTCTCCCATAAAACACAAGTGTTTTTAGCATCTGAGGGCGACCATTTTCGCACGAGGCTTACCCATACGCTTGAGGTTGCCCAAATTGCGCGAACTATCACGCGAGCCTTGGGGTTAAATGAAGATTTGACCGAGGCAATTTCACTCGGGCATGATTTAGGGCATACGCCTTTTGGCCATACTGGCGAAGCGGCGCTTTCATTAGCGCTCGCTCGCCATATGGGAGTTGATCTTCAAAGCGAGCAAGCGAAGAGCCTTTACCGACATAATGAACAAAGCGTTCGCGTGGTTGAGTGTATTGAAAATAATGGGAGTGGGCTCAATTTAACCTATGAGGTGCGCGACGGTATTTTAAACCACACCGGTGATCTTCGCGCTTCAACGCTTGAAGGCAGGATTGTCGCAACCGCCGATCGCATCGCTTATGTTAACCACGATATTGATGATGCAATTCGCGCAGGTATTTTGAAAGAGTCTGACTTACCTACAACCACTCATGAAGTGTTAGGTGGCTGTCACTCGGATCGAATCGAGACGTTGGTGGGGGATATGGTAGCTGCTTCTTCGGTTGCTGGGGATATCACCATGACTGAAGAGGTGTATGCGGCCATGATGGAATTGCGTGCATTTTTGTTTAAATATGTATATCTGTCTGATGCCGTTATGGCTGAAGTGGAAAAAGCAAGTCATCTTATAAACGATCTGTTTGACTACTATGTCGAAAACCCTGATAAGGTGCCTGAAGAGAATATGGCAATCGCCCAAGGGGATCACTTGCGTGCGGTGACTGACTACATTGCAGGCATGACTGATCGTTTCGCCACGGCCACGTATCAAAAACTTTTTATCCCACAGGCAATTTCTATTCATTAGTTGGCGGAAGAGGTTGTTATTGATGACAAACTGGGTATAATTGCTTCGCTATGTTTTCAAGGGATCACATAAAACAATCTTTTCGAGCCGCTTTGCCCATTATGTTGGGTTATGTAGCTATCGGTATTCCTTGTGGCATTTTAGGTGATTCTATTGGCCTGAGTGCTTTGCAAGCTTTTTTGCTCTCGGCGCTATTTTATTCAGGTGCCGGGCAATTTATGATTCCAAACATGTGGCTAGCTGGAGGACCGATTGCCTCTATTATTGCGTCGGTGTCTCTGGTGAATACCCGCCAGATGCTTTATTCGGCCGCTTTTGCTCCTGCCTGTAGGGGAGTCAAAAAACGCTTATCGTTTTTGTTTGCGGCGACAGTGACTGATGAGAGCTATGGCGTAAACGTTCAGAAGTTCTCAGAGGGCGAATGGTCGGTAGATCGAGCCACTATGGTGAATCTGTTTTCGCAAAGCTCGTGGACTATTTCTAACGTGGTTGGTGTTTTGATTGGGAGTGCTATTGGCATCCCATTAGCCATTGCTGCGTTTGCCATGACCTCTATTTTTATCTGCTTGCTCGTCACGCAAAAATGGACGCCCGAAAATGCTTTAGCTGCGCTGGTGGCTATTGTTGGGGTGTTTGTTTGCAAGATGCTTGGCTGGTCTGGTCCGGCAATTTTAATCGGTGCTGTTTTGGGCGTTTGCGCGGCTCTTGCGTTTAGCTGGGCGAAAGGGCGTGGATAAATGCAGCTCATGAGTTGGACAGACTTCTTTATTATATTTATATGTTGTGCAATTACGATGCTGGCATGTCGTGTCATTCCGCTGTTTGTCCTCAAAGGTCGCAATTTGCCTGAGGGTCTGGAAAAGGCACTTGGTTTTATTCCTCCTGCCGCATTTGCGGCGCTGGTTGCAAATGATTTGCTCGACCCCGCTATGTTTGATGCTGGAATATGGCCTGCTGCTGCTCCTTTGGTGGCAGCGGTGGTTGTTGGTTTGGTGGCATTAAAGACGAAATCGCTTCTGTGGTCTGCGGTAGCTGGTGTTGCCGCATATGCCCTTTTGACGCTCATTTAGCAATCTTTTGTGACACTCTTGCGAATTCATATTGCATCCAATAAATTATTGCGATACACTGTCAAATCGTGTCTAAACGAGGAAACTCGCATGAGTGGTAAGCATAAAGTATAGAGAAGGAACATGGCCATGGATATCATTCGCGCCATCGAGCAACAACAAATGAAGCAGGACGTCCCGGCGTTCAACGTTGGTGACAATGTTAAAGTTCACTATCGTATTACCGAGGGTAATCGCGAGCGTATTCAGGTCTTCCAGGGCGATGTTATTCGTCGTCAAGGTGCTTCTAATCGCGAGACGTTTACCGTTCGCAAGATCAGCTTTTCAGTTGGCGTAGAGCGTACTTTCCCGGTACACTCACCCAAGATTGAAAAGATTGAGGTTGTACGTCAAGGTGATGTACGTCGCGCTAAACTCTACTATCTGCGCAACAAGGTTGGCAAGGCTGCAAAAATTAAGGAAAAGGCTTTCCGATAAGCCATTTGCTAGCAGGTATACAAGCCCCTTGGCTTTTGAGTCAGGGGGCTTTTTTCGTATAGGAGTACAGGTGGATCTTTCTGTTGGTGAAATAAAACACATGCTCTCACAGGCAACCGAACAAGACTTTGCGGTCTTTGAACGCTCGCTTGCTGCAGATACGCGAAAAGGAGTGCAAGCTGCGCTTCGTCAGAACCGAAAGCGTTTGGATGCACAGGCACAAGAGCGCGCGCGACTCAAAGGCATGTATGACTTTGAGCAGGCGATTTTAGATGAGCACGCCGCTGGCATTTGCGTCGGCTTAGACGAAGTTGGCCGAGGATCTCTTGCTGGCCCTTTGGCGGTTGGGGCTGTGGTTTTGCCTAAGGGGCTCTATATTGATGGGCTCAACGATTCAAAGCAAGTTAAGCCTGCCGACAGAGAGGTAATTGTCGATGAGATCAAAAAGCATGCGCTTGCCTGGACGGTGCAATATATTGAGCCTGAAGATATTGATGCTTGCGGCATGTCTGCCTCGCTACGCGTTGCATTCACGCGTGCTGTCAAAGCAATTGAAGAGGCCGGGATTACACCGGACGTGGTTTTATTGGACGGAAATCCTCAGCATTTAGACCCTCGTGAAGTAAATATTATTAAAGGTGACGGGAAATGTGCTTCCATTGCTGCGGCTTCGCTTGTGGCAAAAGTTGAACGTGATGCGCTGATGGTTGAGCTTGCACATGAGTATCCAAAGTATGATTGGGCTGCTTGTAAAGGGTATGCTTCACCTGCGCATATAGAAGCAATCAAGCAGCATGGGCTCACTCCTTTGCATCGAGTTTCATTTTGCGGAGCATTTACGCAGCCTTCTTTGTTCTAGGGATACGTCTCGCTGATATATAAATCAGATAATAAGCGCGTTATTTGTGCATGGAATTTATATTAGTTCGCAATTAGAAGCCCTGTAGTCTAGGTGAGATATGTGTTTGATTTTGGCTACTTTTCACGCCAAAACAATAAGGTCTGCGTGTAATAAAGTGCCGGATTAATCACTATCATGGCAACTCCCTTAAAGAAAGGAGAGTGTCATGAGTGAAGCTGTATTAGAGCGACCTACAACACAGTCGCAAGGGAAACGCAATAAAGCGCTTGGCAAGCGAGGGGAAGATGCCGCTGCTCGCTTTTTGGAGCGCCGTGGGTATGAGATCGTTGCGCGTAATTGGACCTGCTATGCAGGAGAGGCTGACATTATTGCTCGCGATGATGACGCGATTGTGTTTGTTGAGGTCAAAACACGTCGTGATTGCGATAAGGGCATGCCGGCTGAGGCGGTAACCCAGGATAAGCGCGAGCGATATGAGCGTATTGCTCTTGAATATCTTAAAGATTGCGAAATCACTGACGCGCCGGTTCGATTCGATATTATTTCAATCGTAGCAATTTCTTCGGATCGGGCACTTGTTCGCCATCATATCAATGCTTTTGGTGGTGCTTAGATGCAAGGCAAATGTCGCCTTCATGGAGCAACCATTAAAGGTGTTGAGGCAATTCCGGTTGAAGTTGAGGTAAGCATAGGTGCTGGCATTCCAGGATTTACCATCGTTGGAATGCCTGATGCCTCTATACAAGAATCTCGTGAGCGAGTTAAAGCCGCAATAAAGGCATGTGGCTTTACCATGCCTCCTCATAAAATTGTCGTCAATCTTGCTCCCGGAACGCTGAGAAAAACAGGTTCTGGGTTTGATCTGCCAATTGCACTTGGGGTTTTAGGAGCATCAGGACAAATCTCTGCTGATAGATTCAAGGATGTTTTGCTTATAGGGGAGCTCTCACTTGGTGGTGCCGTGCGTCCTGTGCCAGGTCTTTTGGCGTGTGCGCTTTGCGCCAAGCGGCAAGCGTGGTCATTAGTGAGTGCGTATACCTTAGAACTCGCGAATATGTCTGAGTGTATGTGTTTTGAGGTAGCAAGTTTGAGCGACTTTAGGCAACCGCTGGAAAAGCGGATTGTGCTCCGTGAAGTTGACAGTACAGTTCAACCGCCCGATTTCGCAGACATTGCTGGCCATGAGATGACAAAGCGAGCTTTAGTTATTGCAGCAGTAGGTAAGCATGGTGTGCTTATGATGGGTCCTCCGGGATCGGGAAAGACCATGCTTGCCTCTCGGATTCCTTCTATCTTGCCACCGCTAAGCAAATCAGAGCGCATCGAGGCGGCTGTGATACATTCGGTTGCAGGTCTTGATTCTACTCCCATCTTGGCTGGTGTTCGACCGTTTCGTTCTCCACATCATTCTATAAGTCTTGCTGGACTTGTGGGCGGTGGGTCACCTTTGCGTCCGGGGGAGATTTCTCTTGCTCATCATGGTGTGCTGTTTTTAGACGAAATGGCGGAGTTTTCTCCTGCTGTTTTACAAGGCATAAGGCAGCCTCTTGAATCGGGTTTGTTGACGCTTACGCGCGCTGAAGGATCTATTACCTTCCCGTCTAAATTCATGCTGGTAGCTGCAACTAATCCGTGCCCGTGTGGCAATTATGGTTCAGATGAGATGGTCTGCAAGTGCACCATCCCTCAGATTAAGCGCTATCAGGGAAGAATAGGAGGCCCTTTGCTTGATCGCATTGATATGCATCTTGAAGTGATGCGTATGGGAGCACACTCGGTAATGCAATCAGGAAGCGGAACATCATCTGCGGTTTTGTTCGATGAAGTAATGCGAGGGTGCGAGTTTCGCGTGTGGAGGAAAGAGAAAACAGGCGAAGACGATCTTCGGCAAAGCAAAGCTTTAGTTGAGGCGTGTCAGTTAACGGACTCTGACCAAAGTGCTTTTGAGGCAATGGCGCAGCGAAGTAGGCTTTCGGGGCGGGGGATTATCCGCACCTTATCGCTTGCTCGCACAATCGCTGATCTCGATGAATGTCAAAAAGTTGGGTTGGAGCATCTGTATGAGGCGCTTGGTTTGAGGTTGCGTGAAGAAGGTGATGAGGTGTGAGTTGTAACTACATTCCGGGAAAGCGATATGAAATCATGCGAGGGGATAAGTATTATCCCGAAGCGTTTGAGCATGTGCGAAACCCACCACGATGTTTGTATGTTATTGGCGAGCTAGATGTGTTACGAGAAGGACTTGCTATTGTTGGTGCACGAAAGGCAACTCCGTACGGGATTGCCTGCACAAAGCGTTTTGCAGACAAGGCAGCCAGAAATGATGTGATCGTCATTTCTGGTGGAGCTCGAGGTTGCGATCGTGAAGCTCACAAGGCTGCCTTGGCAGCTGGTGGTAAAACCATAGCATTCTTAGGTGGCGGGTGCGATAAGCCATATCCCGCAGAAAACCGCGAACTGTTTTGTCAAATAGTCTCGCAAGGAGGAGCACTTATCTCTGAGCAGCCTTGGGATGTCAATCCGCGACCATATATGTTTCGTGAGAGAAATAGGCTTATTGCCGCACTTGCCAAAGTGACCCTCATTGTGGAAGCTGGGCTTCCATCGGGAACGCTTTCAACAGCAGATGATGCCATAAGTGCAAATAGGGATGTATGTGTGGTGCCAGGGGCTATTACCGCACCATCTTCACGCGGAGCTAATTGGTTGTTAAGCCAAGGAGCGCTGCCAATTATTGATGATAAGACCTTCGACAGCATGCTGATGCAATCATTTGGCGTACTTGTTGGTTTTGGGTGTCATGAAGCAGCTGGTCAAGAGCGAGCAAGCAAAGCTGAGGTATTGCCTGGTGTTGCTGACAGAGGAGCAGCGTCGGACGAAATTGAGCTTGTCAAAGGCGAAGTTGCGCAAGTGTTGCTGTCGTGCCCAATGGCTTTAGATGATTTGTATCAGCATATAAGCGAGCATGTGCGCATGCCAAATCTCAATAAGACATTAATAAGGGTGCTCGTGGAAGCAGAGCAAGCTGGAAGGGTGCAAAGGTGCCCAGATGGTCGCTATAGTATGACCTAAGAAGGGCTTTAAAGAGTTGTGCCGCATAAAGCGCGCTGCTTGACCTATCTTTCAATTTCTCCATGGTAAGACATAATGCCACCAATATTTTCGACCGACTGATATCCATTTTGTTTGAGTATGCTTGCTGCATGTTCGCTTCGCATTCCGCTTTTGCAGTAGACAAACAGAGGGGTTTCTTTGTTCGGTACAACCTCTTTGATGTTTGCAATGTTTTGAAGTGGAAGGTTGATGCTTGTAGGAATATGGCCATCGCGATATTCTTGTGGCGTTCGCACGTCTAATAAAATAGCACCTTTGGTTGCTTGATAGGCGCTTACACCGTCGTCAATAGTTTGACCGGCTGCTCGATTTGATGAGTCCATAGTCTCTTCCTTTAGCAATTTTGTTTGTTGGTGCATATACCGGCATGCTGAAAAACAGTCTGCACAGAGCTTACGCTCGGTAAAACAAGTGTAAGACAATACCGGTGCGAGAGTGCCGTCTGTGGAGAAGTTGCAATATGCGCGCGACAGAAGGTGGCGAAAGTAGAAGCAATATGGTATAAATTTATAAGACATGTTCGGCAATGCAGTACGCTTTATGTGTACACCATACTTTCGTTTTTGGAGAAAGTGGGTTTTACCCGCTTTCTTTGTTTGTGGGGGCTTTTTGCTCGATGGGAGTAAAAGAGTTGTCGAATGTCTGCTCAGTAGCAAAAGTGTTAGTAACGTCATGAAAGGAGCATGTGTGCTCAGCGAAAAAGAAAAGCAGCTGTTGCAAGCGCTTGAGCCTACCGCTCAAGAAAAAGGCGTTGAGATTGTAACGGTTGAAGTTGTAGGGGGAAAGAAATCTCCTACGATTCGCGTATACATAGACACTGATCATGGTGTGAGCTTTGATGAGCTTGCATCTTCACAAGTGTGGATCAACGAGATTATGGATAAGCTTGATCCGTTTCCGGGTGCATATACCTTAGAGGTGTCTTCTCCGGGAATCGATAGACCACTTCGCACCATTGAGCATTTTCGCAAGGCTGCAGGCGAAACGGTCACCCTCAAGCTGACCGGTCCTATTGATGGAAGAAGCAATTGGACGGGCAAGGTTGATGAGGTTGCAGATGATGACCTCGTTGTGTTGGCTGTTGATGACGCACTTGTGCAAATTCCCTATGACAACATTAAGCGTGCCCGTGTTAAGGGCGTAATAGATTTCAACTCGTAGACAAAAACTCTTAAGTGGGTTGTAAGGAAAGGAACAACATCGTGGCAACTTCAGAATTGATCGAGGCATTACAAGCGCTTGCGCATGAGCGCAAAATTGACGAGTTTTATCTCATTGAGCGCCTCGAGGCATCTCTGGCCAAAAGCTATCAGCACATCTTGGATCTTGAGTGGGATGCGCGTGTAACGATTGACCGCCAAACGGGACGCATTTATGTCTATGAGTTAGTGCCGGTTGGAGATCCTGACGAAGAGACGGGCGAATGGACTGAGTTTGAGGAGCGCGACGTAACGCCAAGCGACGTGAGCCGTATTGCTGCTCAGAATGCAAAAGGCGTTATTGCTTCTATTGTTCGCGAAGCTGGTCGTCAGTCCATCTACGAGGAGTTTTCCGATCGTGTAGGTGATTTGGTTACCGGTACCGTTTTGCAAGGCACTCCTGATTTTACGATCATCAAGATTCGTGATGGTGTTGAGGCTGAGCTTCCTCACTATGATCTCAAGCGCAATCCTGGTGAGCGCAATGAGCGTCCTGCAGGTGAACATTATCGCCACAACCAGCGCCTGAAAGTCTTGATCATCGATGTGCGTGATCCCAACTCTGATGCTCCTAAAGCACGTGGTGAACAGGCTCGTCCGGCAATTGTTGTATCGCGTACGCATCCTGATTTGATTCGTCGTTTATTCGAGATCGAAGTTCCTGAGATATATGATGGCATGGTTGAGATTAAGTCAATCGCACGTGAACCTGGTGCTCGTTCCAAGATTGCCGTTTCATCGCGCGAGGCAAACCTTGATCCGGTAGGCGCTTGTGTCGGTCCTAAGGGAAGCCGTGTTCGCATGGTGGTTGAAGAGCTTCGCAACGAACGCGTCGATGTCATCCAGTGGGCAGAGGATCCGGCAGTATATGTCGCTAATGCCTTGTCTCCTGCAAAGGTTAACCGCGTTGTTATCGACGAAGATAATCATTATGCGACCGTTGTCGTGCCAGACGATCAGCTTTCGCTTGCTATTGGTAAGGAAGGTCAAAATGCTCGTCTCGCAGCTCGTTTGACTGGTTGGCATATTGATATTAAAAGCGCAAGCTTTACCGGAGAAACTCTTGTTCCCACGAACAATGTTTTGATTGACGAAGTCGAAGAAGACGACGAAGAAGTATGCACGTTTGTGAGCGAGGACGGCGTACGCTGTCGCAACCATGCCCGTCCGGGTAGCCGTTTTTGCGGCGTTCATGCATACTTGGATGAAGAATAATTGAGTGTAGCTTTCATTATGACGGAACAAGGTACACATACTAAGCGCCAACGCACGTGCATCTCATGTGGTGTTACAACCGATAAGGCCACCTTGATGCGCATTGTGCGTACGCCAAAAGGCACGCCTGAGTTCGATGCAGGTGGTCGGGCTGCTGGACGTGGCGCGTATGTGTGTTCTTCAGAATGTTTTGCTGCTGCTATGAAGAAGAAAAAGCTCGACCGAGCGCTCAAAACGACGCTCGACAGCGATGATTATGAGCGAATCGCCGCCTGTGTCGCGTCCTATGAGCGTGAAGTAAGAGAGTAGAGGTGTAGTGTATGGCCAGCATGCGTGTACATGAGTTAGCTAAAGAATTTGATATGTCCAGCAAGGAGCTGCTTGACAAGTTGCACGAGATGAAAATCCCTGCGAAAAGTCATGCCAGCATGCTTGCCGATGCGTATGTTGAAAAGATTCGCAAGAATCTTGAGCCTGAGATTAAACAGCGCGCCGGTAAGCTTGAGGATGAAGAGGCTGCTAAGCTTGCTGCTGAGCAGGCTGAGGCTCAGGCTCGCAAAGCCGAAGAAGAGCGTGCGCGCCGTGAAGCAGTAGAGCAGGAACGAGCTGCGCGAGAAGCTGAGCGTGCTCGCCGTGAGGCTGCGTCTGCGCAAGAAGAAAAAGCAGATGAGGACACGTCGGAAGCGGCGGCTAAGCTTGCACCTAAGCCATCCTCGCCTTACGAGAGTCTCGCAAGCCAAATTGAGAGCGAAAAAGAACGCGTGGCTCGCGAGAAAGAAGAAGCAAAAGCCCGTGCTCGCCAAGAAGCTCTTGCAAAAGAGGTTGCAAAAAAGCAAGCCGTTGAAGAGGCGTTGCGTAACCGTGGCTCCAAAAAGCAAGTTGCACCCACCCCAAGTGCTGCACCGAAAAAGGCAGCTCCGACAACGGAAGCAAAGCGTGCGAGTTTTGATTCGTTGCTCGCACAAATTGATGCTGAGCAAGCACGTATTGAGCAGCAAAAGCAAGAAGCTCCCGCCAAAGAGGGCAAGCAACATAAGCGTACGGATCAGCAGGGCAAAAAGCATCATAAAAAGCCCCATGTAGAGCAATATGTTCCCGAGCTTGAGGAACAAATCGATGAGCCTGAAGATCGTTATGCTCAAATGGCAGTCCAGGCTGAAAAACTACAGCGCGACAAAGTCTTAGCCGAAGCGCGTGCTGCGGTTGAGGCGGCAGCTAGCAGCTCTGAAGGCGAGGGTCGCCGTAAAAAGCGCAAGCAAAAGCGTGAAGCTGAACAGCGCGAACGTCTTGAGGCTGAGGCAATCGAGAAGGGTCTTGACCCAACGCTTGTGCTTGACGAGTCTGTTGTTGAGGTTCCGCAAGGTGCTACCGTTTCTAAGTTTGCTGAGCTTTTGGGTGTCCAGCCAAACGATGTCATCAAGCGTTTGTTTATGCTTGGACAGATGCACACCTTAACCCAGTCAATGAGTGACGAGTTAATTGAACTTATCGCTGATGACATGGGTCGCAAGGTTCGCGTCGTTTCTCCTGAAGAAGAATATGCAGTTGTTTATCATGACAACGAAGAGGATTTGTTGCCCAGGCCTCCGGTAGTTACCGTCATGGGTCACGTTGACCATGGCAAAACCTCGCTTTTGGATGCTATTCGCCACACTGGTGTTGTGGAATCTGAAGCTGGCGGCATCACGCAACATATTGGCGCTTCGGTTGTTGAGATTGATGGACGCCAAATTACCTTTATCGACACCCCTGGTCACGAGGCATTTACTGCCATGCGTGCGCGCGGTGCTCAGGTTACCGACGTCATCGTTTTGGTAGTTGCTGCAGACGACGGCGTTATGCCACAAACGATTGAGGCTATCAATCATGCAAAAGCTGCAAATGTGCCTATTGTGGTTGCGGTTAACAAAATTGATAAGCCTGGTGCTAACCCCGATCGCGTTCGCCAAGAGCTTACCGAATATGGTGTTATCCCTGAGGAATGGGGTGGCACAAATATGTTTGTTGAGGTTTCAGCGAAGAAGAAGCTGCACATTGATGATTTGCTCGAAACAATATTGCTGCAAGCTGATGTGCTTGAGCTTAAGGCAAATCCCAATGCGCTTGCTTCGGGCTTTGTTATTGAGGCAAACCTTGACAAAGGTAGAGGTCCGGTGGCTACCGTTTTGGTGCATCGCGGTACGCTTAATACTGGTGACGTGGTTGTTGCTGGTAGCTCGTACGGTCGCGTACGCGCGCTGATTGATCCACGTGGTAAGCATGTCCAATGTGCTAAGCCTTCTGATCCGGTAGAGATTTTGGGCTTGAATTCGGTGCCTACTGCAGGTGACGAATTCCGCGTATTTGAAGACGAGCGCGATGCTCGCAAACTTGCTGAAGAGCGTGCATTGCGTGCGCGTTTAGCTGAGCAAGAGACAAAGTCTCACATGAGCTTGGATGCGTTGTTTAGCCGCATCGAAGAGGGTAAGCAAACTGATCTTAACCTCATTGTAAAAGCTGACGTTCAAGGCTCAATTGAGGCGTTGCGCGATGCCTTCGACAAGATGGATCAAACCGAGGTTCGCATCAACATCGTTCACTCAGCCGTTGGTGGTATTACCGAAACAGACGTAACGCTGGCAGCCGCATCTGATGCAATCATCATTGGCTTTAACGTGCGCCCGACTGGTAAATCTCGCCAGCAGGCAGAAAAAGAGAAGGTAGATATTCGTCTTTACAGGGTTATCTATCAAGCTATCGAAGACATTAATGCTGCTCGCGTTGGCTTGCTTTCTCCTGATATTGTTGAGGTTGATACCGGTATCGCTGAGGTTCGCGAGACCTTTAAGGTGCCTAAGGTTGGCACTATTGCTGGTTGCTATGTTGTTGAAGGTGAAATCACCCGTGATGACAAGGTACGCATCGTGCGCGATGGTACGGTTATCTTTGAGGGTGTCATGGCATCTCTTCGTCGCTTCAAAGACGACGTTAAGTCTGTTAAACAGGGATATGAATGCGGTATTGGCATTGAGAAATTCCAAGACCTCAAGATCGGCGACACTATCGAGGGTTACCAAATTAAAGAGGTTGAGCGCACCGAATAAATAGGCGAACAAAGCAGCAATTGCGTGCGGAAATGGAAACTAAGCGGTTACCATTTCCGCACTTTGTCCGCCCAATACAGAGATCTTATTACTATGAGATTGTGTATATATTTATGCAGGTGTTCCTCAGATTAGGAGTCCGATTATGAAACAGAGTGCTGCAAATCGTAAAGTTAATGAGCATGCACGCGAAGTCATTGCTCATATATTGTTGTTCGATATTTCCGATCCGCGTCTTGAGCTGGTAACAATAACTGGTTGCGAAGTGAGCTACGACCGCAGTGTTTGTAATGTTTTTTACACGACTGAACCAGAGCGCTACGAAGAAGTTGCTGCTGCTTTTTCGAAGGCGGCAGGTGCTATTCGTTCCCTCATGGCCAAAGAACTATCTTGGCGCGTAGCTCCCGAATTGCGTTTTTTGCTCGACAAAAGTGTCGATCAAGCAGAGCGCATCGCTTTTGCTTTGGAGCATGATGCAACGCGAAATAGTGTTGATGCGCCAAGCGAAAGTGATGTTGTGGCTGATGCTGATGAATTTGCTGACAAGCGAGCGCGCGCCCAAGAAGAAACCGAACAAGCTTAATACCTTTTAGCCTATGACTTGTACATCGCAAACCAACACAACTCTTGACAAGATCGCCCATGCGCTTAAGGATTGCAACTCCTTTGTGATTTGTGGGCATGTAAGCCCCGATGGCGACTGCCTTGGCTCACAGCTTGCTTTGGCAGCCGCTCTTCGACAACTTGGAAAGCACGTAACGTGTGTTTTGGCTAAAGATGAGCCAATAGAGGCAAACTTGCGCTTTTTGCCGGGAGCTCATGCGCTTGTCTATGCTGGTGAATTTAGTGGTGAGGTTGATGCGTTTATAGGCGTTGACGTGCCCACTCGTGAACGTATTGGGGCGGCGCTTGAGTTGCACGATCGGGCGCGCATTTGCTTTACGATTGATCATCACGCACATGATCTCACTATGGCAGATTATGTCTATGTAGACCCCGATGCTGCATCCACAACAGTATTGATTTGGCAACTTTGCGAATTGCTTGGCGTGAATCGCGCTGGAGATATTACGACGTGTTGCTATACCGGCTTGGTGACCGATACGGGATGTTTTCAATATCAAAATGCGAACGAAGAGGCATTTTCGTGTGCGTTATCCATGGTGCAATCAGGCGCACAACCAGCAGAGATTTGTCGTGAGATATTCCAAAATCGATCACTTGCCTCTATTAAGTTAGAATCGGTGGCAATAGATCGCATGCTCATTCAAAACGAGGGGCAAAGCGCACTAAGCTGGCTCACGCTTGAGGACTTCGAGCGCTGTGATGCGGTTAAGGCAGATGCTGAACCGCTAATCAATACGCTTCGCTCGGTTGCCGGAGTGCGTGTTGCATGCATGCTTCGCCAGCAATCTGACTGCATTCGCGGGAGTTTACGCGCAAAAGATAATACCGATGTTGCTTCATTGGCAAAACGCCTCAATGGTGGCGGACATAAGGCAGCGGCGGGATTTACCTTGTATTGCTCAATGGATGAAGCGATAAAGACAATGCAAGAGTTGCTTTTTGAGGTGGTGAAACAAGCATGAAGCGAACTCCCAGCGGACTCTCTCTTATCGTAGGCATCGATAAGCCAAGCAATATGACGAGCCATGATGTCGTAAATATAGGGAGGAAAATCTTTGGGGAGCGACGCGTGGGGCATGTTGGCACGCTCGATCCTTTGGCAACAGGGGTTTTGCTTTTGTGCATCGGCCCTGCCACGCGTCTTGAGTCATATTTGGTGGGGCATGAAAAAACATACCGTGTTCGCATTGCTTTTGGCGCGGGTACTGACACCGATGATGCGGACGGCGTGGTAATTCGTACGGGCGAGATACCGCCAAAACTTCGCGATGAGGCATTTGCCCGTTCATTTCTATCTGGCATGATAGGTACAACCTCACAGCTTCCGCCTGCATATTCTGCTGTTAAAGTTGCTGGTAAAAAGTCTTACGAAGCTGCACGAGCAGGTGTCATTATTGACCTTAAGCCGCGCGTCATTGAAGTTATAAGCGCACAGTTCAATAGCATTAGCTCTGAGACGCTATCGTTTTCAAATGACACAGCTTCTGGTGAGCAAGAGTGTTTGATCTGGGATGTTACTTTTAGTGTGTCAAAAGGAACCTATATCAGATCGCTTGCGCGAGATATGGGAAAGACGCTTTCGTGCCCTGCACACGTTGCAACCCTTGAACGCATCAGCGTGGGAAATGTTTCTCTTGATGATTGTGTGAGTTTAGATACGCTTGCTGAAATTAAGCAAGCGGCAGCCCTTGACCCGGTTTTATTGCTGGATAAACGTTTTCTCTATGCCGATGATGCTATGGCTGCTCAAGTAAGTCATGGTCAAGTTATTGCGGGCGCATCGTGTACGCTCTTCGAATACAACAATCACAGGCTCCATGACTCATATTGCGCGTGCACCTCTGGGGTGTGCGAGAGCAAGCGCCCTCCAGAGGATGGCGAACTTATTTCCGTGCTGCATAAAAACAGGCTTATTGCGCTGTACGCATATGATTTAGAAAAGCAGGCATATTGTGCGCGTTGTGTGTTTCAGACGGGAGTTATTCGTGGCGCAGATATTTAAAGTTGACGAAAACTTTGATCAATCGCTTTTTAATGGTGCATCGTGTGCATTTGGCGTCTTTGATGGCGTGCATAAAGGACACCAATTTTTGATCGAATGCGCCAAGCAAAGCGCAAAAGCTTCTGGCGGAAAATCCCTTGTTTTGACGTTTGATATTGATCCTGACGAGGTATTTCGCTCCGATCAGCTCAAAAAGCTGATGACTAATAGTGACCGCATTGCCACCCTTGCTCGTACGGGCGTTGATGGCGTTGTTGTGTTTCCGTTTACCACAAAATTCGCTGCATCAACTCCTGAGGAATTCTTGCGCAAGACGTTTGGAGACTCAGTTCCTGCTTATTTGCACGTAGGCTTCGATTTCAAATTTGGCGCACGTGCAAAGGGAACCGTAGATGATCTGCGTTTTTGGGGTGAGACAAATGGCACCATAATTGATGCGCACGGTCTCAAATCTGAAGATGGTGCTCCTATTACTGCTACGCGTATTCGTATGCTATTAGGCGAAGGGGATATTGTCGAAGCGAATCGATTGTTAGGTTATCCCTATTATGTGGGAGGTAGGGTAGAGCCAGGACGAGGCGAAGGTGCAGACATGGGATTTCGCACTGCCAATTTGGAGATCGACAAGCTCATGCGTGTGCTTGGTGATGGTGTATATGCGGCGTGGACAGATGTCGAAGGGAAGCGTTATAAAGCAGCAGTTAATGTGGGCGTTCCTGCTACCTTTGCCGATAGGTCTCATGCAACCTGTGAGGTTCATCTCCTCGATTTTGATGGCGATCTTTACGGGCGAAACATACGTGTTGAGTTTTTGCATTGGTTGCGTCCTATGAAAAAATTTGACGACATAGATGAGTTGATTGCCACCGTTAAAGGTAACATCGCCTGGGTTCGCGAGAATTTATAACTGTTGAGCTATGCGGCATTGCCAATTTTTGCCCGCAGGAACACATCTGAGCTTTACATACATCTAAAACAGTAACCTCTGACACTAAATTTCATGAAATTTGACATGAGGTTTGGCTGGTATCATCTAAAATGGGACGGGGCGGTCTGACCTAATTTGCATATGAAGCAGATTTCGCCCATTCTTATTGTTCGGAGCAAGGAGGAGTCAGTGACTACTGCAGTCGCATGGTTGGCACCTGTATGCGCCTTGATTGGCATTGTTACAGCTGTCTACTTAGGTTCATGGGTCTTAAAACAAGATCCCGGTCCTGACAAGATGAACAGTATCTCTCTTAAGATTCAGCAGGGTGCAAAAGCGTTTCTTATGAGCGAATATAAACTGCTCATCATTTTTATGGCAATCGTTGCCGTTGTCATGGCCATTGCATTGTCGCCTATTACGGCGCTTGCTTTTATTACGGGTGGCGTTATGTCTGCTGCCGCCGGCTATGTTGGAATGCATGTTGCAACTCGCGCAAATACGCGTACCGCATATGCTGCCGAAGAGTCGGTAGCTCGCGCACTTAACGTAAGCTTCAAATCTGGTTTAACCATGGGTCTGTGTGTTGCATCATTTGCATTGATGGGCTTGTCGCTGTGGTTAATCTTTTTGGTGTTTGGCGTTAACGTGTTAGATCCTGAGCTGATGCATCACAACATTGGCATGGTTGAAGGTTTCGCAACAGGCGCGTCTGCCGTTGCATTGTTTGCCCGTGTTGGTGGCGGTATTTATACCAAGGCTGCTGATGTTGGCGCTGACTTGGTAGGTAAGGTTGAAGCTGGCATTCCCGAGGACGATCCGCGCAACCCTGCAACTATTGCTGACAACGTTGGTGACAACGTCGGCGACGTTGCTGGCATGGGTGCAGACCTTTTTGAGTCATACACCGGCTCAATTTTGGCTCCCACCATCTTGGCGGTTACCTTCGGTTCGCTCGGTGGTTATTTCGCCACGTCAGACTTTGTATGGGCAATTGTTGCTCCTGTGGTTATTGCTGCATGTGGCATCATTACCTCAATTATCGGTCTGTTTGCAGTTCGCACAAAAGAGGGTGCTGATCTGCATAAGGCGCTCAATCGTGGCACTTATGTAGCAGCAGGCATTGAGATTTTAGTTATCTTGGTGCTGTTCTGCATTTGGCAATCTCAAAGCGTAGAGGCTCAACCAATCTTCTTATTTGGTTCGGTTTTGTGCGGTTTGATTGCTGGTCTTGCTATCGGTAAAATTACCGAGTACTTCTGCTCGGATCACCATAAGCCTGTTCACAAGATTGCTGAAGCAGCCGAAACGGGTGCTGCTACCGTAATCATCGAAGGCATCGGTACTGGTATGCTCTCTACGATTGCTCCTATCATCTTGGTAGCTGCAGCAATCATTGGCGCATTCTTCTTCGGAAACCTCGCATTCCCGGCAGCTGCTTTGGCAGGTCTTGAGAATGGCATCATGGTTGGTTTGTTCGGTGTTGGTTTGGCTGCTACTGGCATGCTTTCAAACACGGCAATCACCATCGGTGTTGACGCGTATGGTCCGGTAGCTGACAACGCAGGTGGCATTGCTGAGATGGCAGGTCTTCCTGAAGAGGTTCGCGATCGTACTGACGCACTGGATGCCGTTGGTAACACCACTGCTGCTATTGCTAAGGGCTTTGCTATTGCATCTGCTGGCCTGTCTGCAATTTCATTGTTTGTGTCTTACCAGGCAACCATGCATCACTATCTTCCCAATTTCGAGCTTTCGCTCACTGATCCGCTCATTGTAGCTGGCATCTTCTTGGGTGCTATGATGCCGTTTATGTTTGCTGCTCTTACCATGGGTGCAGTATCTCGTGCGGCTCATGCAATGGTTGAAGAGGTTCGTCGCCAGTTCCGTGAGATCAAAGGCATTATGGAGTATAAGGCTGAGCCTGAGTATGATAAGTGCGTAGCAATCTCAACCTCTTCAGCTTTGCGCGAAATGATGCTTCCGGGTTGCTTGGCTGTTGTTGTGCCGATCTTGGTTGGCTGTGCTGATCCTGCTATGCTCGGAGGATTTTTGGCTGGCGCTGTTGCAACTGGTATGTTGATGGCAATCTTTATGTCGAATGCCGGTGGCGCTTGGGACAATGCTAAGAAGTATATCGAGCAGGGATACTTTGGTGGTAAGGGTTCAGAGGCTCATAAGGCTGCTGTTGTTGGAGATACCGTTGGTGACCCGTTCAAGGATACCTCAGGTCCTTCCATGAACATTCTTATTAACCTTATGACCATTGTTGCTTTGACCTTCTCACCGTTATTCATTTTGATTCAGACAATGCTCTAAGATCTTCTTGAATAGCATAGAGGACACTATTTTGAGGCTTCGCTTCTTTAAGCGAAGCCTCTTTTTTATGCCTGCGTGTTGTAAGAGCTTGATCAGCTAGCCCTCATAAGGGCGCATCCAGAAACGTTTCATCGTATGCCCCTTTTGGCTTATAGCCCTAGTCTTTTTTCTCCTACAAGCCGCAAGCCCTAACCTTGTAGCCCTTATAGTCTTATCCTCATAGTGGGGCATAAAAATAGGGTTATAGGACAAAAAACGTGTCCGGATGCTAATCAATAGCAAAGGGATAGCGTGTTTTGTTATGGAGTT
>RAZB01000010.1 GCA_003612515.1 bacterium D16-34 | reverse complement strand
TAAGCCCGGACGAGTACCGGGCATCGCTAGGTTACACCGCCTAGGTGGTACGAAAAAACGTCCGCACCCCCTCGTCGGCGAATCTGACGGGAATTTGGCTTATAAAGTGCTCTCGTCGGGGAAATTCGCACGATTTAGGTGTCTAAATTGCCGACAAGGGCACTTTTCATGCCAAAACTGCGAAATCTTCGCGTTGTGGAACCGGTTTTCCTTCGCGCGGCTCAAGCAGCAGCCCAAGTGCCAGCCCAAATAGCGACCCAAACAGTGGCTCAAACAGCAGCCCAAGTGCCAACCCAAGCGGCAGCCCAAATAGCAGCTCTGATGACCGCTCTAAGCCAAGATAAGCATACGGTGACAATGTGGACACGTCACCAAATTGCCCTGGCGCTTCAGGTCAACCAGTCGCCCATGCTCAATAGGTCGGCGACAAGTGCCACACATGTTATCCTGCAGACGAGCTACTGCAACTCCACCCATACGCTGTGCAGTTTTCTCGTAAAGATTATGCACGTCATCAGACAGTTCGGCAACAAGCACATTTCGCGCAGCCTCTTTTTGGGCAATCGCTTGCTTAATTTTGCCGCCTGCCTCAATGAAGCCCTCGGTAGCTTTTGCTTCTTGGGCATTCAAACTCTCAAGCGCTTGCGCAACTTGCGCTTGCACCGCCTCGATCTTAGCCAATTCATCAAGCGCTGCTGATATTTCTGCTTCAAGTGTCGCCTTGCGTTTAGCTACCCCATTAAGCTCTTTGGTGCGCGATTCAACTGATCGATAATCTCCTTTAACTGAATCAATCTCTTCTTGAATGCGCTTTTGCTTAGCAGATAAAACAGCATCCTCGTCGCTTAATACATTGCACTGCGCCTCGGCAGTTGCATGCATAGCATCGATCTGCTCATTCTTCTGCTCGATCTGCTTCTTCTTAGAACGCACTTCTAAAATGGTCTTTCGTTGAGGAAGCGCTTCAAGTTGTTTTTGAAGCTGATGAATTTGAATATCAAGCTGTTGGAGCTGCAACAAAACACCAAGCACCTGTGCGTCTACTTGCATAATCTTCCTTACATGCGAACCGATTCCGGATATGCCCAATTATCCCTTTGATCAATAATAAGCACTTGGCCATCACCAAAGCCAAGAGATTCAACTGTGGCGGCCAAAACAGTTGCAAGCGGTAATTCTGAGGAGTCGTGTCCGACTTCGATAATATCAAGACCTGCTTGCGACAATGCTAAAGCGTCGTGATACTTAATCTCTCCGCAGATCACGCAATCTGCCTGAAGCGCTAAGGCAGCATGCCCGACCTCGCCAATAGAGCCAGTGCAGGTCACAACGCGTTCAAGCGTGCGCGAAAAGTCGCCCCACACGCGAGGAGCTCGCCCAAACACCGAAGTACAGCGCGCCGCAAGTTGTCCAAGTGTTAGTTTTGACCCATCAAAAGAGCATACCTGACCATACCCTTTTCCAGCGGTATCAGGAAGCGGAACGCACACACGCTCAAAATGCAAACCAAGCATCCCTGGCAACACACGTTGCGCTTTGGCGCTCACATCCAAACAGGTATGAAACGACATCACCGCAACACCACGCGAGATAGCAGCCCAAACTCCAGCGCCTGCGTTCGCGCCAACCGAAGAAGCGGGCGCAAAACTCTCAGGTGGCTGCAGGAAAAGCGGGTGATGCGTGATCAACACATTAGCCCCCGCATCGGCCGCTGCACCAATTGCATCTACGGTCGGATCAAGCGCAACGGCAACGCCTTCCACTAAACGCGCTGGATCTCCTACACTCATGCCCGAACGATCCCACGCTTCCCCATCAGCGAGCGGAAACTCTGCCGCCATTGCAGCTTCAAGAGCACCAACCGTCATAGTTGCTGAAGGCCGCGACAAAGGTCCGGTAGAGCGTTTCGCTAATGCTTCATTGTCTGTTGGCGAAGTATATATTGATGATGAATCCATGCCCATCACTCCTTTTACGTAAGTCTTAAGAAATGTTATATACCTTACGCGATAGATATGTTACGCCTGCCCCCATTTGCTGTCGGCACCGTTACTGTTTGGTAACCTGCTTGTGCCATCAGCCGGTATGCCTGTTCAATACCTCGAGCAACATTTCCTGGCGTATGCGCATCAGTGCCTACCGTGCACGGCACGCCCGCACGACAAAAAGCGCGCAAAAGATCGGGTGCGGGGAACATCTCCGCACATGCATAGTGTGCCCCAGAAGTGTTTACCTCAATCATTCGACCCGAAGAAGCACATGCCTCAGCTGCCATCTCATAAAGCGGCATTAAGTCAAACGAAGGATATATGCCGAATTTTTTCGCTAAATCAGGATGAGCCATTATCTGAAACGGAGCATCAGAGGTGACCGCCTCGCACCAAATCTCAAAGTAGCGTCGCCAAATCGCATCAGGACCAACTTCATCCCATCGCCCGCGCTCAGCAGGGTCATCAAAAGCCCAGCCGTCCACAAAATGCACCGATCCTAAAATGATGTCGAAAGGCTCAAAGTCAGCTGCGCTCAGCGTTCGATCCTCAAAGTCTCCCAGCCAATCAAGTTCGGTGCCACATAAAATCTCAATGTGAGGATGAGCTTTTTTCGCCTTCGCTATTTCTTCGAGGTACAACGGTAACTTTTCAGTGCGCATTGACAAATATTGCTGCGGATCCATAGCTTCCGACAGCGGAAAATGCTCCGTTATTGCCAGTGTTGTTATTCCACAAGCTTCAGCGGCAGATATGAGTTCTTCTATGCTTCCATCACCATGATCAGTGAAATTAGTATGGGTATGCGTCGTGATAAGTTCCATAAACCTTACTCCCAATCACACGCCTTCTTAAGCGCCTCTACAAAATTGTGAACATCCTGCTCAGTGGTATAACGGCCTATAGAGATGCGCAGCGCTTCACGAGCTCGATCGGTTGAGATACCCATGGCTTTTAAGACATGCGAAGGCTCAAGAGATAACGACGAACATGCCGAGCCACCCGAAACGCCAAATCCAAGCATATCGAGGCGCAAGATAAGCGTTTCGCTTTCAAGTCCTTCCACGAGCACATGCACGATGTTTGGCAAAAAGTCAAAGCTTCCCGGATCAACCTCTACCGTTGCCTCCACCTCTTCAATGCGGGTCAGTTCCGCGTAGAGATAGTCTCTCAAAGGCCTCAGTCGAGCAGCTTCAGCTTCTTGCATGGCCTGAGCATCAAATACCGCCGTGGCGCAACCTACTGCACCAGCAACGTTTTGTGTACCAGAGCGTAAACCCGACTCTTGACCACCACCGAGCAGATAAGGCTCAAACGGGGTGCGCGCTTTCAGATATAAGATGCCAACGCCTTTGGGGCCTCCGAGCTTATGGGCAGAAAACGAAGCAGCATCGACATCCCACTCGGCAATATCAACCGGCGCTTTACCAAGCGCTTGTACAGCATCAGTATGGAAAAGTGCACCGTGTTCATGAGCTAATGCCGCCAACTGGGCTATAGGCTGAATGCTTCCCACTTCGCTATTGGCTGCCTGCACTGAGACTAAAATGGTATCTTCGCACAACGCCTCTTCAAGCGAGCGCACCTCAACAAACCCTTGAGAGTTAACCTCAAGACGCGTCACGCGAAACCCGAGTGTCTCAAGCTTTTTTGCGGGTGCTAATATAGCATCATGCTCAATAGCCGACACAATAATATGTGGCTGCGCAGGTTGCATCCCTTTGAGGCGAAGCGCCTCGCGCGCACCAAGCGCCATTCCAATAAGCGCACTATCATCAGCTTCGGTTGCCCCCGATGTAAAGATGATCTCAGAAGGGCGCGCCGCACCCAATGCACCAGCAATCGTTTTGCGCGCGTCCTCTAAAGCGGCGAATACTTTTCTCCCAGGAGTATGAAGGGAATTTGCGTTTGCGTTCACTAAAATGTTCTCTCGACCGCCCGCTTGATAAGGCGCCATTGCAGCTGCCACTTCCTCCGTCAAAGGAGCAGTTGCTGCATAATCTAAATACACATACGTATCGTTGCAGGTAAAACTCATAATTCCTTCTTGCATTTGACCGACATTGCGAAAAGCGGCTATGCACTTAATTTGTGCTCACGCTTCATTTGCGCCTGCGTCTCACTTGCGACTGCATCTCATTGGCGATGCGCTTTACTTATGCCTGTGCTGCATTGGCGATGCGCTCTATCTCTTGCAGCGCGGCTGCCGGATCAGAAGCGGCACACACCGCATTGCCGCATACAATGACATCGGCACCTTGCGCACAGACTTTACCGACCGTATCAACGTTCATGCCTCCATCAACTTCAATGAGAGGCGAAACGCCCTTTTCGCGCGCCATCAAAACAACCTCAGCCACGCGCTCATCGCTTCCTTCAATATAGCTTTGCCCAGAAAAGCCTGGCTCAACGCTCATGATCAACACCATATCAACGCGATCAACGACCGGTTTTAAAACCTCGAGCGAAGTAGAAGGCTTCACGCTCACGCCGGCTTTCGCGCCAGCCTGGTGTATTTGGTCAATAATCTCGCAGAGCTGATTCTCATCAAGTACTTCTGCATGCACCGTCACATAGTCGGCACCTGCGTCCAGGTACCAGGGGAGCTGTTTTTGGGGATTGTCTATCATAAGATGCACATCAAGAGGTACGTTAGTAACACGTTTAAGCTGCTTGACTATCGGCACGCCCATAGTCAAATTGTTCACAAAGTGTCCGTCCATAACATCTACGTGAATAAAACCGGCACCCCCTTTGTCAATGCGCTCAATATCACGCGCTAAGTTCATAAAATCCGCCGACAGAATGGAAGGTGCTATTTTGACCGGTTCAAACATGAAGACTCCTCAAAGATGCGCACAAAACCTGCATGCATAGGCGATACCTATCTGCATTATAATAAACCAACGCCTTTCCCGGAGATCAAGGAGCGATATGCAGCGCACAAATCGCACGTTTTTTACGTATCAGACACCTCGTGGAAAGATTACGCTCGAAAGTGATGGTCAAGCCTTAACCCATGTGGTTTTCGGGCAACAAGCACTCAACGGAATAGAAAAGCCCACCGAACTTACCAATCAAGCAGCCACCGAATTGCAAGAATATTTCGCAGGCAAACGCACAGTGTTTGATATACCGCTCAATCCAGAAGGCACTCCATTCCAAAAGCTTGTATGGGAAGCGCTTTTATCGATTCCTTATGGGCAAACAAGAACCTACAAGCAAATTGCCGAACAGATTGGGCACACAAAATCTTATCGCGCAGTTGGAGCAGCAAACAACAAAAACCCTCTTCCGATCTTTATCCCCTGCCACCGTGTCATTGGAGTTGATGGATCGCTTACTGGCTACGCATCGGGGCTCAAAATAAAAGAAGGGCTTTTGAATCTTGAACAACAGGCAAAACGCGAAAAGAAGTAAGTACCTACCAAAACTATCTATGCAACGAAACTGAGATTGTATGAACGTCTATACTGCTGATATCTTGAGCGGACTTGAGACATTTCCGTTCATAGCCGCACTCATTACGCTTCCCTATCTAATTTACCAATATAGAAAATACGGATCTATTCCCGTACTGCACACGCTTGTAATTTATTCATTTGTGCTCTACCTCTTGATTGCGTATTTTATGGTTATCTTACCGTTGCCTGCCGACCATAATGCATATGTAGCCTATGCAGCGCATCCCCAACTGCAACCATTCCATACCCTCGAACTCATTTTGTCTACAAATCCTCCCACGCTCGGCGATCCATCAAGCTGGATTGGATGGCTTAAATCACCTGATATTTACGAAGCCTTCTTCAATATCTTGCTGCTCGTGCCGCTTGGAGTTTATCTGCGCTACTATTTTCGTCGAAGCTTTCTCCAAACGCTGCTCATTGGTTTTTCTACCACGCTTTTCTTTGAACTATCCCAATTAAGTGGACTATGGGGACTCTATGCTCATCCCTATCGACTCTTTGACGTTGATGATTTGATTCTTAACACGCTCGGAGCTGTGGTTGGCTACCTTATTGCCGGACCACTTCTGCGAATATTGCCCAACGTGCGTC
The DNA here is from genome assembly GCA_003612515.1 of bacterium D16-34. Taxonomy (GTDB): domain Bacteria; phylum Actinomycetota; class Coriobacteriia; order Coriobacteriales; family Eggerthellaceae; genus Xiamenia. The sequence goes on along the minus strand of RAZB01000010.1, from coordinate 48,942 downwards.
TCACCAACGATCAAGCTCGCATTGCCGGCATTCGCGCTTCTGCCACCAAACGCCTGCTCTCCTTTGTGCTCGATTGTGCCTTTTTCGTTTTGCTCGTAGGCATACTAGGCGCAGGGTATCTTGCCTGTTTTCCTGCTGAAGCCGCATTTTTATCAAATCATACAACCGATATGGTCTCCTATATCCAACATATGCCGCTCACAGCACTATTCGTGTTTTCCCTTATAAGCTTTTTCGCCATATTCGTTATTGCTCCCGTTGTTCTCAGAGGTCAAACGCTCGGTCAGAAAATCCTTCGACTTATTATTGTTTGCCCAGATGGAACAGCCGCCCACGCGGGACAATATACCCTTCGCTACCTCACGTTATTTGCACCGTTTTTCGTCCTACTCTTTTTGCTTTGCGCGTCTACGTTTCCTTTTGCCGCCTCATCCGAAGCAAGTCGCATAGCAAACTTTATCGACGCCAACTATCTGCGACTGATAACCATTTGGTTGGTCTGCTTTTTGCTTTGGGCGATCAGTTTGTTGGTGCGTGCATGTAGAGCCAAATTCAAACATATCCCCTTCACGTTAATAAGCGGTCTTGTCTCGAATACACGTGTCATGACATGCGCAGGCGTCAAGCAGCTCCGCGCTCAGTCTGTCGTACTTGACGTAGATGAAGTTCAAAAACTTGAATCGCGCATCGCTCAATCGGGCATCTCGCTTGAAACGTTAATGCGACATGCCGGGGATACACTCGCCAACAGCGTTCATGCGAACATAGCCGAAGGTGGCCACGTTGTTGTTTTTGCCGGCATGGGAAACAACGGGGGCGATGGCTGGATCTGCGCTTATAAGCTTGCGCAGCTTGGATACAATGTAGCGCTCATAACGCCTGACATCGCTGAAAATATCAAAGCGCAACCAGCACATGACGTGGCTTATTGGGTATTTGGAGAAGCAGCGCGCAACGCTTTACCTTTGACTGTCCTTGTCAACCCTGACATGCCTATCATTGTCGAAAAACTCAGCAGCTGCGATGCCGTCGTTGATGCAATGCTTGGCACTGGTTTTTCAGGCCAACGAGTTCGCGAACCCCAAAGCACGTGGATTACGCTTTGCAATGCGCGCAGATTTTCCGGCAAGCGCTTTGCGCTCCATGTGCACGCACCTAATTGGTATTCGCCTTTACGCATGCGTCGAAGCCAAGACGCACCCTTTGCCGTAAGCGCTGATACCCCTTCAGGGCTTTCGGCTCAAACCGCAAAAACTGCCGCCCCCTGTTTTGCCGCTGACTTAACCATCACTATGCTGGTGAACAAACCAGGGCTCACTCACAAAAAAGCGCAAGCGTGGACAGGCAAGCTTGTAGTTGACTCGCTTATTGATCTTTCGCCCTATTTGAACAACGACGAACAGAACTAGGAGCGCAAGAAGTAAAACGCAGCAAGCGAACCGTCATCAAAAAAGCTTATTCGAAACTCCCCTTCGCCATGCTCAAATGATACTTGTGAAATATCAGTTGCATAAGGGCGACCATTGCTCGTGCCATTGAGATATTGCGTGGTACCTATGCCGTTATATGCGCCCAATTCATCTTGTATGGGCGAAAGGTTCTCACTGAGCTGATTGGCTGTGACCGATCCATCTGCATATCGCGAAGCAATTGCTTCATAGTCGCGATTATTAAAGTCATCAATTACTTCTTGAGTCCAGGTTTGTATCTGCTCTTGTTCAGCCCAGCTTGGAAGCCCTTCTTCCACCGCTTTGTCAGACTGTGAGCAAGTTTGAACAGACCCCACTACTACCAGCAATACCGCAAACACCACAACAACTGCCACAATAATGCGGTGCACTCTCGTGTCTGATTTCTTTGGTTGAGATATACCCATAGCTGGCTCCTAAAATATTTGACCTGCGCCTTAATTACCCGCAGCGCTTTAGCTCATACAATTTGCTTGTTAAACATAGTATATAAATGAGTATATGCATCATATTCGGCATATTGCGAATGTGGAAGAACCGACAAATAAAAACCCCTCCTTCAGTGGGGGTTGTGAAGGAGGGGTTTATTCAGGCAATACGCATGAGAGGAGAAGGGGAAAGATGCGCATGCCAATTGGTTCGTCTGAGGTTTGAGAGGAGAGGGGGATCACACGAGAGAGGACGAACCGCGTATTGATTTATTAAGGTGCCTACAAACGAGTCCTTCGTTTGTTTGCAATGCATATATTACGCAACAAAACAGCCCAAACAAGACGTTTAGGCTGTTAGTTAAAGAGCAGTAAATTTGTTGTTAACCAAGCGAAACGAAAGCTGCTTTATGTAAGATTTTGGTTAGATTTCTGACAAAAAGTCGTTCAAAACCGCGCTAAGCTATCCGTCTCAATCAGAAACCATAGAACTCGGTTTTCAACGGACGACTCAAAAGCTCTTCTGCAGCAATTTGAGGCTTTTCCCCTTCCCAAACCACCGCACGCACCATGTCGGTAATAGGAAGCTCGACACCATGTGCACAAGCCAGCGTCTGTAAGGTTTTGCACGCCAGCGCACCTTCTGCAACCATGTGCGTTTGCTCGCTAAACTCATCTATTGTGCCACCTTTTGCTACCATCTCTCCAAATCGACGATTTCGCGAATGCTTCGAGGTGCATGTTGCAATAAGGTCTCCCGTGCCCGCCAAGCCCATACATGTGATAGCTTGACCTCCGCACTTCACTACCAAACGGCTCATCTCGGCAAGTCCGCGTGTCATAAGCATTGCAGCGGTGTTGTCGCCATAACCAATACCATACGAAACGCCAACCGCAATAGCTATAACGTTTTTAAATGCCGCACACAGCTCTACCCCATTCACATCATCTGAGGTATAGGTACGAAACGTCTCTGTAGCAAACAGCTCTTGGAAAAACGACGCCGTCTCAAGCGAAGAGCTCGCAATTACCGTTGCCGTAGGAACCCCACGCACCACTTCTTCCGCGTGATTAGGACCTGATAAAACCGCAAACCTATCGGGATTTCCCATTTCTGAGACAAACACTTCAACAGGTAAAAGACCACTTCCCTCTTCAACACCTTTAGAGCAAATGATAACGGGGAACTGATCATCCACAACTTCATTGAGGGCACGAGCTACACCGCGCATGAGATTTGAAGGAGTAACGATGACCGCTGCTTGTGCGCGTAGCAAAGCGTCTTTATATGAAAGCGTAGCGACAATATTTTCGGAAAGCGTCTCTTCGCTTAAGTATCGCGGATTGTAATGCTCAGAATTGATAGTGCGAACCACCTCGGGTTTTCGCGCCCAAAGACCAACATTGTGACCTGCACGTGCGAGCACCTGCGAAAGCGCGGTTCCCCATGATCCTGCACCAATTACGGCAATTTTCATAGCTTACCTTCCACTCTATTCTTGCGAAGCTTGAGCTTTTGAGCCGCCTATGCGGCGCTCTGTACCACTGCGCAAGCGATCAATATTTGAACGATGTGCCCAGATCACCACAACCGCAGCGATAAGGCAACATGCCCATCCAAAGGGATATCCCCAAAAATAATACAGCGCCAAAATCGGACAAGCTATTGCGGCTGCAAGAGACCCAGCTGACACATATCGCGTCGCAATAACAACGAGGGCAAAAATGACAATCTCTATCAGCGCACCAACAGGGCTAAATGTTACAAACAAACACCCGACTGCCACAGCAATGCCTTTGCCTCCCTTAAAGCGCAACCACGGACTAAAAATGTGCCCCAAGATACAACCAAGAAAAGCAACTGCAATACAGCTGTGATACAGCTGATCTGCGCCCGATCCTGCATGTGGCGCCAAAAAGTTCGCAAATACTGCTATCGCAAGCAAGCCCGACACTAAGCCTTTACCGAAGTCTAAGACAAAGACCGATGCACCGCCGACTTTTCCCATTGCACGCATAGCATTCGTAGTTCCGATATTTCCTGAACCATGTTGGCGAATGTCGGTATGGTAAAACACCTTAGAGATGATGACGCCCCAAGGAATAGAGCCAAGCAAAAAGGCTATAACAAACAAAGCAGCCAGTATTGCAACCGTTTCAAACATGTTAGTCCTTCTTCTTGAACTTCATCTCAATAGGAGTGCCCACTAAATCAAACGATGCACGCATCCGATTTTCCAAAAAACGCTTGTAATTGTCTGTTACTACGTCAGGTCGATTAACAAAGAAAGCGAATTTTGGCGGCATTGAACCTGTTTGCGTGACATATTTCATGCGCAAAATAGTCTTTCCTTGGGTGACGGTGTGACCAGTTTCACGCACGTCAGCAAGCCATACATTAAGTTTATTTGTAGGAATCGTTTGCGTGTAATTGGCATAAACCGTATCAATTGCCTCCCACACGCGATCAACCTTTTTGCCGGTCAAAGCAGAGATTGCAACCACCGGTGCATAACCGACAAACGTCAAGCGATCAGCAATGCGCTCACGAATGGCCGCCTTAGCCTCAGGCCCTTCTACCAAATCCCATTTATTCAAAACGATAACCATGGCACATCCGCGCTCGGCAGCGTATCCAGCTACGCGCTGATCTTCGTTGGTAAGACCCAATTCAGCATCAATAACCAACAGTGCAACATCTGCTCTGTCAATTGCACGCATAGCTCGCACAAATCCGTAATACTCAACATCTTCGTCAATTTGGCTCTTACGGCGAAGACCAGCCGTATCAACAATCGTATAGACCTTGTCATCGTGCACTATGCGCGTATCAATTGCATCACGCGTTGTGCCTGCAACATTAGATACGATAGAGCGATCATTGTTGGTCAGTTTATTAGTAAGTGACGATTTGCCAGCATTTGGACGACCAATAATTGCAACATTGATACCAGGATCTTCGTCATCAATATCAGGAACTTCGACATCAGCAAGCGCCTCAACAATGCCATCCAACAAATCTCCTGTGCCATGTCCATGCATTGCTGAAACCGGCCAAGGATCTCCAAGTCCTAACTGATAAAACTCCCAGAGCTCATCTTCTCTGCCCGGCGTATCCATCTTGTTCACAACCAAAAAGACCGGTTTATTTGACTTACGCAGAATGCGAGCGACCTCTTCATCGTCAGCGTTGATGCCCGTTTTGCCATCAACAATAAACACAACGACATCAGCTTCATTGGCGCCTGCGAATGCCTGAGCGCGAATTGAGCCTTGAAAAGCGTCGTCGTCACCCATCTCAATTCCGCCGGTATCAACAAGCTTGAACTCCACGCCGTTCCAATCAGCTTCATGGTACGAACGATCTCTCGTCACACCACGCATTTCATGGACGATTGCTTCATCACCTTGTGCAATGCGGTTTACAAACGTAGACTTACCCACATTCGGGCGCCCGACAACCGCAACAATTGGCATTGCCATAGTTTTACCTCACGATGTTTAGTTTGATTACAAGCCCGACCCAGACAAAGACAGGTCAGCTATCAGTTCTGGTAAAAATTCTGTCGGTTGACAGGATACCACGCCAAGCGCACACCCCGTAGCGGTTTTAATCTGTTGTACATTCATATCATCTAACGTAACACCAGAGTCATTAAACATAACGCGCAAAAGCGCAAAGTACGCATCAGGATCCAAGGTAGCCTGGCTCTTAATAGCACAAGCCACATCACAGCCGCACAAAAGACCAGTTACATCAACATTGCCACCAAAAAAGGTGTTATCAACATAAAGCGGACAAAGCCACCCGGCCAAGTTTGAGTTTTCAAGCAGTGCTGAGAAAAAATGCTTCGTAGCGTCTCCGAGCACCATATACACCCGCCGATTATGCTCACGACAGACTTCTGCCAGCTGATCAACGAGCCCTAAGTTTTGAGCCTCATGCCAATCATCTACAAAGGTACGAATAATACCAACACCATCTTCAAACATAGCGAAGTCACCATAAAACTGTGCATCAGGAAGATTGTTGAGCAGGTCATCTTGATAGGCATTGGAATAAAACTCATCTGCGGCAAATACCCAGGGCGTTTGCCGCTCGACAAGCGCGCGCTTCTGAAAGGGCTCAATGAGCTTAAGTACTTCGCGCGAAGTGGCAGGGTCATTAAAGCTTTTTGAGAACTGGTGTTGGTGTTTGGTGTAGCCAAGCGGCACAATGCAAACATCTTCGACACCTTGTTGCCCATATGCCCACGCAAGCGTTTCTTGCAATACTTCGCCATCATTTTCATCAGGCATCAAAACGATTTGCGCATGAAAATGAATACCCGCAGCCAAAAGACGCTTGAGCGCTTCTAAGCCATGCTCGGCATGCTTGCCAATAATGCGACGGCGCACGTGCGCATCGTAAGCGTGGAGTGAGACGCGCAAAGGCGAGAGCGCCTGTTCAACAATGCGAGCTTCATCTGCCTCTTTGAGATTGGTAAAGGTGACAAAAGTGCCACTTAAAAAGCTCAATCTAAAATCATCATCACGCAGGGTAAGCGAAGGGCGCAAGTGATCAGGAAGCTGACGCATAAAGCAGAACGTACAAGCATTTCGGCATTGTTTTATCTCATCAAAAATGACGCCGTCAAACTCAAAACCCCAGTCTTGGCCTGCATCTCGCTCAAGCTCAACACTGCCTGCTTCGCCATCTAAGTCAACATAGCCAACCTCTATGATGTCGCCATCGCTTAGCCAGCGCCAATCAATAAGATCGCGAAGCGGGTGCCCATCCACGCTTGTTAGCTTGCACCCCGGCGAAAATCCTGCATCATCGGCTGGGCTTAACGGTTCAACAAAACGTATGAGCGCTGCGGGCTGACCACATGAACAATCGCCGCATTTTTCCATGTCATAGGTTGGATATATCACAGCTGCGCCTCGCTACATTTGTTCCAATCGCACAACGCATGCAGCAATCTGCTCCTCGGGGGTGCTCGCACCAGCCGTCACACCAACACACGTACATCCCTCAAACCACTCATCACGCAACTCATCAGCAGATTCAATATGATACGAACGTGGACATGCCGCTTCGCAAATCTCAGCAAGGCGCGTGGTGTTAGAAGAATTTCTGCCACCAATAATGACCATAGCATCAACCTGAGCCGCCACTTCAGCTGCCGCTTCTTGTCGCTGCGATGTTGCAGCGCAAATAGTGTTTTTCACGATAGGATGCAAACCTTGAGACGTGAGTGCTTCTACAACCGCATCAAGGGTTGCACGCTTTTGCGTGGTTTGCACCACAACACCTACCGGATCATACAATCCAACAGGAATATCATCAGGGGATCCAACCACGTCCACTTTTGCTCCGGCATTCAGCGCCCACGCCTGAAGACCCTGCACTTCAGGATGCCCCGCTTCGCCTAAGACGATGACGCGAGCGCCTCGGTTCGCAAGCTCAGCAGCAGCTTTTTGCGCACGTGCAACATGAGGACAGGTAGCGTCTACGATATCGTAACCAGCCGCTTCAACTTCAGCCAACACTTCAGGAGTAACTCCATGACTGCGAATTATTACCGCAGTTGACTGACCGTCTTGGGCGTTTGCGGGTATTGCCGAGATATCATCTACCGCACGCACTCCTTGTTGCGACAGGTCAGCTACAACTTGGGGGTTATGAATAAGCGAACCGAGCGAATATGCCGGCGTATCATGTTCGACCAAATCATAAGCCATATCTAATGCGCGTTTCACGCCATAGCAAGCGCCAGCTCGCTGAGCTCGTATTACTTCCACGATAACCTACTTTGCCATCTTTTCGGCATGCGTCTGCTCTAGTGCCGTTACTGCTTCTTCGGTTGTATGAACTGGCACAGGATGCTCGCGAAAGACCTCAGTAAAATCACGTCCACCAGGAAAGAGCGACACCATATCAACATCTTCAGGTGCGCAATGCTGTGAAAGTGCAAAGCATTGACGCATGGCATACCAGGTACATGCCTCCAAACGATCGTCTTTTGGCAAAAAGTCGAAGTCTCCTACTAAAATCGGGTTTCCGTACTCCACAGTAATCTTGGGGAATCGAACGCGTTGTCCTTTTTGCTTAACTAGTTCAGCATTGCGCACGGTCATAGGCAAAATTGGCGCATGACCCATCTTGGCAATAAAAGCAGCTCCCGCGTGAATCTCAGGCGTTCTGTTGCTTTTACCACGACGAGTGCCCTCTGGCAAAATGCCAACCAGCTCATTGTTTTTCAACATGCGTGTTGCGCGTTTGATGGAGGTTCTATCAGCGGAATCTCGCTTTACCGGAAAAGCACCAACGCGCGTGAGAATCTGTCCAAGCAAACCTCCCGCATTATCAAAGAGGCTCTCTCGTCCCATAAGGCGAACCCATTGCTTGGTTCGCGCAGCAAGATAGATAAATACCACATCTAAAAATGATGTGTGATTGCATACGACAACCACGCCTGTTTTGTTCTTAAACCCACGCAAATTCTGTCGGTTGTCCACTCGATAGCGAAATAACAACTTGCAAAGACCGCCCACAAGCACGAATAATATATTGCCAGCCCAATGCGGAATTTGCTTTTCGGTTGAGGTGCCACCAAGTGGCCTATCCCACATTTGCTCCTGCGACAAAAACAGTCCCATATCCGGTCCTTTCGCACCAGCCTACTCTGAAGCCTGATTAGCCAATTCGCAAATTTCAGAAATAATTTGTTCAATATAGAGGCCAGTAGAATCAAGCAAATGCGCATCTGGGGCAGGCTTTAATGGCGACGTCGCACGATTCGAATCATATTCATCACGACGAATAATGTCAGCTAGCACTTCATCATAATCAATGGAGCCTACGCCACGGTCAACGTTTTGACGAACGCGTCGATGCGCTCGCTCTTCAGGAGATGCCGTTAAAAACACCTTGACGGAAGCTTCAGGGAAAACGACCGTACCGATATCGCGTCCCTCTACGACATAATTACCCAAACGACCGATGCGCTGTTGTTGGGCAACCAATGCTTCACGCACTGCAGGTGCAGCTGAAACGGGGCTCACAGCTCGATCGATCTCAGATGTTCGAATAGCCTCGGTAACATCATTACCAGCGATAATAACGCGACGAGGCAAAGGATCTCCCGCCTCGTGCACAAAAGAAATCTCGGCTGTTTTTGCAAGCTCGCCAAGCGCTTCATTGTCATCAAGCGAAACGCCTTCGTTGAGTGCCAACCATGCAATAGCTCTATACATTGCACCAGTATCTAAGCAAGAAAAACCTAATGTGCGTGCTACTGCTTTTGCAACAGTTGACTTACCTGCTCCACTAGGTCCGTCTATAGCGACGATCATTTCGCCAACCTCTCTATATCGGTTAAAAACTGTGGATAGCTTACCGCCACTGACTCAAAATCAACAATATCAACCGGCTCTTCTCCACATAACCCCACCAATGACCACGTCATTGCCAAGCGATGATCCCCGTGGGATTCAAATACCAGCCCCGGTTCGCTTGCCAGATCGGGTTGACCTTCGATAAATAGATCATTGCCCTCAACCCAGGCATCTACACCAAGTTTTTCAAGACCGGTGATAATCTCTGCAAGCCTATCGGTTTCTTTGACGCGCAGCTCGCTCACTTCTCGGAAAATAGTTACCCCGCGAGCATGGGCTGCCACCAGCGACAATACAGGAATTTCATCCACGATTGATGCGATCTTATCAGCCGGAATCTCACACCCTCGAAGAACCGGCGTATAGCGAACCTCGATAGCGCCATAAGGCTCTTTTCCGGCAGCACCACTATAATGCACCGAAATATCTGCACCCATGCGCTCAAGCGTGCGCGTAAAACCAATGCGAGCAGTATTGAGGCTCACATTTTCAATTACCACATGGCTCTTTGGTTTAAGAAGCGCAGCACTTGCCAAAAACGCCGCCGAAGAAGGATCTCCTGGCACAACCACATCAGCTGATTTGAGGTACTCCGGGCCGGTAACTGATGCACTTCTGTCTGCAGCGGTAGTAGGCACTCCAAATTCAGGTAGCATTAACTCGGTATGGTTTCTTGATGCGGAGGGCTCACGTAAGGTTGTTGTTCCTTGCGCATATACACCAGCAAGCAAAACAGCGGTTTTAAGCTGTGCTGATGCCATCGGTGCATCATAAGAAATAGCGTGAAGCTGATCTGTTCCGCATACCGTAATAGGAAGCGTTTCTTGGCCTTCGGGCTCAAAGCGTGCACCCATCTTCATGAGTGGTGCGGTAATACGGCGCATGGGGCGGCGCTGCAGCGAGCTATCACCTGTCAGCGTCACGCGAATATTCCACGGAGCCAAAATGCCCATCAAAAGCCTTGCGGTGGTACCGGAATTCCCACAATCAATAGCATCTTGAGGTTGAGTTGGACCGGCTTGTCCCCAACCGGTTATGCTTCCTGCCAAAGAGCCATCTTCTTGTTTAGTCAGATCAACCTTGGCGCCAAGAGCTTTCGTTGCAGCAATTGAGGCACACACATCTTCTGAATCCAAAACACCGCTCAAAGAAGATGTTCCTTCAGCCATAGCGGCGAACAAAACCGCACGATGTGAAATTGACTTATCTCCTGGCACATGAGTTGTGCCATCAAGCGGAGCCTGAAGTGGTCTGATTGTCGTTATAGTTTCATTAGACATGGACGTGCTCTTTCGCAGTTAACGGACTAAATGATACAGAAAAACCAGCGTTGATCAGCTGAATGCTTAACTTGCCAACGTCACCTTCGTCGGTCAAAACCAAGCTCAACACAGCGCTGTCTTCGGTCACATGATCAATTTCAATAGATTGAATATTACAACCAACTGAACTTGCCAATGTTGTCACCTCTGCAACAACACCAGGGCGGTTCTCCATGGGAATTCGAACCTCAAGCAAACGCTCGGTAGAAGGAATCCAAGCTGCCGGAAGAGAGCGACGAACTGTTGCTGCCTCAGCTAACAACTCTGTTAGCCTCATGCGATCATCAGCTTGAAGCGCATCGACAAATTCGCCAATGATGTCTTGCATTTCGCAAAGCCCATCTGTCAGGGCTTCTTTATTATCAAATGCAATGCCGCACCACAGCTCTGGCGAACCTGCCGCTATTCGAGTTGAATCCTTAAAGCCACCAGCCATAAGGCGCATAAGCGATTGCTGCTCATCGGCATGATGCGCTGCCAGCTGCACAAGCGATGATGCAACAAAATGTGGCACGTGGCTTACCACAGCAACCGCTGCATCATGATCTTCGCGAGGAAGCGCGATAACGCGGGCGCCAAGCGAGGTAATAAGTTCATGAAGTCGCGGATAATGCTCTGCAGGCATCGTTGAGTCTGGACATAAAATCCAATGCGCTCCTTTGAACAGATCTGGTCGCGCACCGGCTATGCCGCTTTTTTCAGAACCCGCCATGGGATGACCCGGGATATAGTTTTCCGGATGCGTTAACACCTGTGAAGCCAACGCAGAAATCTTCGTTTTTGTTGAAGCGGTATCAGTCAAAATGCCATCGAAGCCCCATTCTGACAACGAGCGTAAATACCACTCAACTGCACTTGCTGGTGTTGCCATCATTACCAAATCGCACTCATTTTGGATAAACTCGCGAAAAGCCGGATCATCGGGTGTTGCAATGGCGGATGCCCACCCCTTTTCAAGTGCCGCGCTCAGTGTTACCTCATCAGTATCAACTGCCATAACACGTGCATCGGGAAAAACCGCCCGCACGGCAGCTGCAAACGAAGCGCCAATCATGCCAAAACCGATAACCGTAATGCCCTTAAAGTGCATATCTGGTTGCAGCGTTTCAATCGCTTTACTCATCGGATATTTCCTTCTCATACGCTAGTGATCTGCAGATATTGACTACTGAAAGCTTTCGCAAACAATCGAAAGCCACAACAGATCACGTGTAACGGTATCTTGTTCGCACCGTATTCTAGCACCCACCAACCAGCTTGTTGAGCTGGTCTTGTTCACTATCGGTAAGTTTGCGCCATGAACCTTGCGCAAGATCACCCAAAGCCAAAGGTCCAAAGGCATCTCTGTGCAATGCAATAACGGGATGCCCTATCGCGCCGAACATGCGCTTAACCTGCCTGTTTCGTCCCTCATGAATAACTATCCGACACAGTGTAGCCTGTCCCTTTCGCCCTTCAGGGGTCTTAAGCGAGCGCAACTTGCCGGCAGATAAGGGCAGCTTAATGTGCATAACTTCACACGCGTGCACATAATCGGCGCCAGACAAAATCTCAACTGATGCTGGAGCAGCAGGACCATCATCTAAGTCTATTCCTGTTTCAAGCGCGCAAAGCTCCTCTTGAGTAGGAACGCCCTCAACGAGCGCTAGATAGGCTTTATCTACATGATGCGATGGATGCAAAAGTCCATTACCAAGCGATCCGTCTGTGGAAAAGAGCAAAAGTCCTGTCGTGTCGGTATCAAGACGCCCCAAGGGATATAGCCCTGGATAGTCTTTAAGTGGCACCAATTCGCTCACGGTATGTCGACCCTGCGGATCTGACATAGTGGTCACATAACCTGCGGGTTTGTGAAGCATGATTGTGGTTGGCGCATCTTGGTAATGCACCACAATATCATCTACGCGTACCTCATCGACAAGCGGATCCACCCGGCTTCCAAGCTCAGTAACCACTTTTCCATTTACGCGTACGCGGCCAGCCGTCATAAGGTTTTCCGATCCACGACGACTTGCCACCCCCGCACGCGCTAAAAAGCGTTGCAGCCGCATTGGAACAATACGATCATCACTCATCGTCGGTCTCAAACGTTAGTTCGTCGAAATTGATTTTCTCAACAAGACCAAATCCACTTGCGACCGCTTGCGCAAGCAGCTGCTGAGCTGGATCAGGGGCATCTTGATCATAGTCGATCACCACGCCATCAAATGGATCTGATGGCTCTTTTGTCTCGTCGCTTCGGATTTCGATGCCCTCCGATAAGCCATCCACATCTTCATCGAGCAAGATCTCTTCAGAAACAACCGCTTCTTCGCGCGTTGCAGATAGACGTTCGCGAATAAACTCACGCGTTTGGTCATCGGGAGCAAACTGATCAAGATCAGGCAAATCAGCTACACTTCGCAATCCAAATTTCTCCAAAAAGACGCGAGTTGTAGCATACAGTGTTGGGTTACCTGCTGTATCTGCAGTTCCCGCCTCGCGCAACAGCCCCTTCTCAACAAGCGAAGTAATGGCGCTGTCCGAATTCACCCCTCGCACGCTGGCAACTTGCGCTCGAGTTACCGGCTGCAGATAAGCCACAATGGCCAACGTCTCTAAAGCGGCTTGTGATAATTTACGCGTATCCCACGAAAGGACATATTTCTCAATGAGCTCGTGATACGCAGGATGGGTAAACAAGCGCCAACCTCCTGCCACCTCACGGAGCTGGATTCCGCGGTTTTGCTGCTCGAATTCGTCTCTCAGCTCAACAAGCGCTCGCTCAACTTCAGCGGGTTCAACCTCCAACATCTGCGAAAGCACCAAGGTAGACACTGCGTCATCGGTAACAAACAGAAGTGCTTCAAGCGCTCCTTTAAGCTGATTTTCTTGTAATCCTTCAACCACGTTGTTACTCCTTACCTACCGAACTCAGCGCATCTTCGCCAGTTAAATCAAGCTCACCTGAGCCTTCGATATAGACAATGCTGATATCACCAAATAACTCAGATTGTTCAAGCTTAACCATGGAGCGTTTATACAGCTCTAAGATGGCCAAAAAAGTAACCACCACAATAGGTGTTGGTGTATTTTTGTCTATCAACTCAGAAAAATGCAGCTCTTTTTTGTTTTGGATTCGCCGATGAATAGCACGAACATGCACCTCAACCGGGATTGGCTTTGCGGCAATATGTTCAGACTCAAGCAAAAATATATCGCGACGTGCAAGGGCATTTGCCGCCAAATATCCCAATGAATCCAATGTGACATTCTTCAGATAATCAGGCATAAGACCCAAAAAACAAGCATCTGGACCGAAGGGTCGAGCATGCATGCGACCCTCTGCAATAAAACGCATGTGAAGCGCGCTCGCGGCGTTTTTGTACTGCTTGTAAGTAAGCAGCCTGTCCACCAAAATATCGCGAACCTCACTTGCAGGAAGCTCTTCAAACTCTTCCTCAACTGCTTCACGTTTGCGCGGAAGTAAGCTTTCCGCCTTTATTTCAAGCAGCGTTGAAGCCACAAGCAAAAAGTCTGAAGCTACATCTAAGTCCAAATTCTCCATGCGGGATACTTCAGAGAGATACTGGTCAGCAATCTGGGTAATAGATATAGCGCCAATGTCAACCTTTTGCTTGCTTACCAAAGACAAGAGCAAGTCAAAAGGGCCTTCGAAACTTTCTATGCGAACTTTATACGACATACAACCCCCAACCGTATGCCTTCTCTATCGTGCAAACGAGAACAAAAAGTCATATATGTTGCCAGCCGTCCAATCAAGATAAATACCAATCGGATTTACGTGGAGCATTTGAGGCACCAAAATAACTGCAATCATAAAGATTGGAAACGCATATCGCTGCACTTGGTAATACTTCGGCAAATATTTAACTGGCAAAAAGAATGCGAAAATTGAAGATCCATCCAAAGGTGGAATGGGGAGCAAGTTGAAAAACATCAGATAGAGGTTTATCAGCGAAAACATCGGCAAATAGAGCGCATAAAAACAGTACAGAAAGTCATTGTTTACAATGACGTTGAGTGGAAGTACAAACGAAAGAATGGTAAACACTATCGCGCCAATTACTGCCAAGACTAAATTCGCAAAAGGTCCTGCGAGACCAACAATCAAATCACCCTTTCGGGGATCTTTGAAATATGCTGGGTTATAAGGCACCGGCTTAGCGTATCCGAATACGGGCATATTCAATACCATAAGCATAAGCGGCATGATGACCGTACCGAATGGGTCGATATGTTTTATGGGGTTTAAAGAAAGCCGTCCCGCGCGTTTTGCGGTCGGATCCCCTAGCTTGTATGCCGCAAAGCCGTGCATGACTTCATGGCATACAATTGCCGGGATAAAACTTAAGAGCGAACAAATTAGATATGGAATTTCAAACGTCATTATTTTGTATGAGCCTTTTCAAATTCGTCCATAAATTGCACGAGCGCCTCAACACCAGCAAGCGGCATAGCGTTATAAATGCTCGCGCGCATACCGCCAACACTTCGATGACCCTTAAGACTTTCAAGACCACGCGTCTTTGCCTCAGCAACAAACAAAGCATCAAGCTCATCAGATCCGGTTACAAACGGTACGTTCATCAACGAACGATCCTCTTTGCGCGCAGTACCACTGAATAGCTTTGACTGATCTAAGAAATCATACAAAAGTGCAGCTTTCTTTTCATTGCGTTGCGCCATAGCCGCAAGACCACCCTGCTCTTTGAGCCACTTAAATACCAGCCCACAAATATAAATGCCATATGCCGGTGGGGTGTTCGACAAGCTCTTCGCAGCAACCTGGGTAGTATAGCGCATGATAGAAGGAGTAAATGGCAGCACTTCTTCGCGAACTAAATCATCACGTATGATGACGATAGTGACACCGGCCGGACCAATATTTTTCTGCGCACCGCCATAAATCAAACCAAAATCTGACACATTCATAGGCTCAGACAAAAACATCGAGCTTACGTCAGTCACCAAAGGAATGTCGCCGGTATCTGGAAGTTGAGGATATCGCGTTCCATAGATTGTCTCGTTTTGGCAAATATAGACATAGTCTGCATCTGGCGAAAATGATAGATTTGCAACATCGGGCACATAGGAGAAGTTCTCATCTTCGGAGCTGACAATACAACGAGCATCGCCGTACAACTTCGCTTCCTTAAAAGCCTTTTTTGACCAAGAACCAGACACGATATAGTCAGCAACTTTATTCTGCATCAAGTTCATAGGAATTGCAGCGAACTGTTGCGTGGCGCCACCTTGCAAGAACAAAACCTGGTAGTTGTCAGGAATCTGCATCAGTTCACGCAAATCTGCCTCGGCTGTCTCAATGATTTGAGCAAACGGTTTAGAGCGATGGCTCATCTCCATCACCGACATGCCACACCCTTGATAATCAAGCATCTCAGAAGCTGCTTGCACAAGCACCTCTTCAGGCAAAACCGCCGGACCAGCTGAGAAATTATAAACACGAGACATAAGCGTCCTCCTTAAAACCCAGTGCAAATTGCATCGTTTTAGTATAGAGCCTTGCTTTACACACAAGCCCTACAAGCTATCTGAGTGGTCTACCTTACACCAGATCAGGATAATCACATTGGCGAAGCGCCTCAAAGACACCAATAGCAACCGCATTACTGAGATTGAGACTGCGTTGTCCTTGACGCATTGGAATCCGGACGCAAGCATCTGCGTAAGCATCAATGAGTGTTTGATCTAACCCACGGCTTTCGCGCCCAAAAATTAAAAAATCATGCTGACCATACGTTGCATCCGCCATCAGAGTTTGCGCTTGACCAGTAAAAAGATGAAGTGCGCCCTCTCCGAGTTTCCCTTGAGCATACGCATCAAAAAATTCATCAGCACACGCCCATCTCACTATTTCAACGTCATCCCAATAGTCACAACCAGCGCGCTTGAGATTTCGCTCTGTAGGGCGAAAACCCATAGGCTCAACAAGATGAAGTTTTGCGCCAACACAGGCACACGTGCGAGCAATGTTTCCCGTATTCTGAGGGATTTCTGGTTCAATCAATACAACATTGAGCATATAAATCTCCTTGTACCAACGTATCTATCATCAAGATATATCGGCTGCCTGACGAGCCATTTCCGCTTCCAACTCCTCAGTTAACAAAAACCATTCTTCCTCAGCTTCGCCAAGGCGCTTTTTGAGCTTTGCGTGCTCTGCTATAGCATCGGTGGATGCATCTTCGTTGATGTAGAAATCGGGATCAGCCATCAATTCCAAAAGCTCTGTCATCCTCGCATTGTCGCGTTCCATTTGAGCATCAAGCTCAGCAATACGCTTGCGATGGTTTTTCAAAGCTGCATATGCGCGATTGCGAGCTTCTGCCTCTTTACGTTTTTGCTCTTTGGTTTTCGGGGCACTTCCTCGCTCTGCCGTGAGCTCAACTTTTCCACTGCTTGGTTTTTCACCACGCGGATGCTTGTTAACGCTCACAACTTTGCCAGGTTGTCTGTTACTCTTCGACGTATCGTTTCCCATCACCTCATCAACCAACGAACGATCTTGAGGTGCTTCGCCTTCAAGCTGTCCACTTTTGTAAAGATAGTAGTCGTAGTCGCCATCGTAGTTGGTTACTTTCCCTGGCTGAATCTCAACAATCCGATTAGCTACCCCGCGAATAAGATGGCGGTCATGGGTAATAAACAAAATAGTGCCCTCAAACGCTTTAAGCGCCTGCTCTAAAATATCAGCACTTGCGATATCAAGGTGGTTGGTAGGCTCGTCAAGAAGCAAAAGCGGCGCGGGCGCAACGAGCATTTTTGCGAGCGCCAAACGACTCTTTTCGCCACCAGAGAGCACGCTTACCTTTTTGTCCACCGCATCACCGGTGAATAAAAAAGCTCCCAGCAGGGTGCGAACCTGAGAAATTGACCAGCCTGGAGCCACTTTGTCAAGCTCTTCAAAAACGGTATTACCCGGATGCAGCTCTTCAAGCTGATGCTGTGCATAATAGGTTTTGGAGACATGCACGCCATATTCGATGCTGCCAGCATCAGGTTTTTCGACACCAGCAATCATCTTGAGCAGCGTTGATTTGCCCGCGCCATTAGGTCCTACAAGCGCAATCTTGTCACCGCGATACATCGTAAAATCAAGCCCATCGTAGACCGTTTTATCACCAAAGCGCTTTACTAGTCCACGCGCACGAACCACCTCATCTCCTGTTCGAGGTGGCTGCTTGAAGTTGAAATGCACCGTCTTCTTTTCTTCGGGAATCACAATGCGATTTTCTTGTATACGCTCAAGGCGCTTTACGCGATCTTGTGCTTGCTTAGCTTTTGTGGCTTTATAGCGAAACTTCTCTACAAACGCCTCCAAATGCGCAATTTCTTCGTCCTGTTTTGCCTTTTCAGCACGAAGGAGCTCCAGCCGCTCTTCGCGACTCTTAAGGTATGCCGTGTAATTGCCTTTATACAGATTGACTTTGCCATTATCAACTTCAGCAACACGATCAACCATGTTGTCCATAAAGGCACGGTCGTGACTTACCACAATGACGCTGCCAACGTATCCGCGCAAAAAGCCTTCGAGCCATTTCACGCTTTCAAGATCAAGATGGTTGGTTGGCTCGTCAAGTAAGAGCACTTCAGGGTTTCTGATAAGCAGCTTCGCAAGCGCAATGCGCATTTGCCAGCCGCCAGAAAACTCCGTAGTTAGACGGCGAAGATCTTCCTCTTTAAAGCCCAGACCAAACATAACTGAGCGCACTTTCGCCTCTATGGTATAACCACCGAGATGCTCATAGGCATCGCGCGCGCGACCAACTGCAGCCAATTGCTGTTCAGTTGGGTTTTCGCCAAGACCTTCCTCGAGGGCAAAAAGGCGCTGCTCAGCATCTAAAACTTCAACCTGCGACGACATTACTTCTTCAAAAATGGGGCGTTCCCCCATCTCGATAGCCTCTTGCTCCAAATAACCCACGCGTGCGCCTTTTGCGAACAAGATGCGTCCCTCATCTGGGTCTTCTTGTCCCGAAATAATATTGAGCAAGGTTGTTTTTCCGGCACCATTTGGACCGACAAGCGCCAAACGATCGTATTCTTCAAGACGAAAAGTTACATCGGAAAACAGCTGCCTGCCTCCGAAGCTTTTTGATATATGCTCAAGTTGCAAAATCATGAACGTACTTCTCCGAATTTATTTGTCCGCGCCAATTTATGCGAATTACGCTTTTGCGGAACCTCCACATATTTTAGAAGATATAAAAAAGCACGAACACCATATTCATGTGAGGTGTTCGTGCGATTTAAGTCTGGCTCCCCGGGTAGGATTCGAACCTACAACCCTTCGGTTAACAGCCGAATGCTCTGCCGTTGAGCTACCGAGGAATAAAACTGCGCTTCATCGCGCAAGTGGTTATTATACCGAAGTCGTGCATTTGTGCAAGCACTTTTTTCCCACAACCTCCAAACGGTTTAATACACCATGTGCATTGCTTCGCGAACTTCCTCAAGTGTAGCATTTGCTATTTCGTTAGCTTGCCTATTGCCCTCGTGAAGCACCTCTTTGATGTAGTCCATATCCTGTTCAAGCTCTAAACGACGCTCGCGAATAGGCGCCAGATATTCATTTACGCTTTCGGTGACATAACGCTTAAGCGCACCAGCGCCATCATTTCCAATTTCGGCTGCAATCTCTACCTCATCGCGTCCCGTACAAAGAGCAGCAGTGGTCAACAGTGCCGATACACCTGGTCTGTTTTCCTTGTCAAAGGTAATGAAACGCTCAGAATCGGTTTGCGATTTCTTGATGAGCTTTGCAGTCTCTTCAGCAGTAAGAGATAGTGAAATTGCATTGCCATAGCTCTTAGACATCTTGCGACCATCAAGCCCCGGAATTTCTACAGCATCCGTTAAAAGACCAGCCGGCTCCGGAAATACATGCGCATAGCGCTCGTTGAAGCGACGAGCAATCTGGCGCGTTTGTTCGATATGAGGAAGCTGATCTTTTCCGACAGGAACAATGTTTCCCTTACAGAACAATATATCGCATGCCTGATGGACAGGATAGGTTAGCAGCAAACCAGTTAACGCATGACCCGAAGCTTCCTGCTCCGATTTAACCGTCGGATTGCGAAGAAGCTCAGACTCAGTAACGAGCGACAAAAATGGCAGCATAAGTTGATTAAGCGCCGGAATTGCCGAATGCGTAAAAATGATAGTCTTCTCAGGATCAAGCCCACAAGCAAGATAATCAATTACCATGTTGTAGACATTATCCTGAATGTGTTCGGTGGTATCGCGATCAGTAATTACCTGATAGTCAGCGATAATAACCCTTGTCTTGATACCTAAGTTTTGCAGGGCAACGCGTTCGCGAATCGTTCCAAAATAATGTCCCATATGCAAACGACCCGTTGGTCTGTCTCCAGTCAGCATGGTGTATTTATCAGGATGAAGTGCTAGATCTGCACGAATTTCATCACTTCGTTTTTTACTTGCTTCAAAGCTGTCGCTACTCATGACACCCTCTTTGAGATCGAGATCAATACAAACGCAAATAGAAAGTGTACGTTATTTAACACATTTTGTCAGACTAGACTTGCCCAAAACAACCTCCACGATTTTTTCCTTGCATAAATGCAAGGGTGTCGCTAATATAGAATGTCGTTGCAAGCGCAACAAATGAATCGGTCGCTTGGCTCAGCGGGAGAGCATCGCCTTCACACGGCGGGGGTCACAGGTTCAAATCCTGTAGCGACCACCATGAATGACAAGGCCAGAAGATAAGTTCTTCTGGCCTTTTAGTACCACTACCCTAACAAATGAAAAATCAGTCATTTCCTGTGGTACACTAAGCAAGCTGTCAAAGTAACTTGTACGAATGCCTGTTACTTTTTGACCATCACTTTGGGCCCATAGCTCAATGGCGGAGCAGGGGACTCATAATCCCTTGGTTGCAGGTTCGAATCCTGCTGGGCCCACCACTTATCACAAACACAAAATCACATGAGAGACTCGAGCACATGAAAACCCTCTGCGCACGCTATTGCCTTTTAGCCCTTGGCATCATCATAATAGCTCTCGGCATTTTCCTCATTGTTTCAGCCGACCTTGGTAATTCGCCCATATCTTCTTTTGGCTACGTTCTCACTAAAGCTTTCCCTGGTCTCTCTTTTGGCGTGTTTATGTTTGTTTGGAACATGCTTTTGCTCCTTGGCCAGATTGTCATTTTACGCAGACAATTTCAGCCACTTGCTCTCCTGCAAATTCCTATATCGATGCTGTTCAGCCTTGCTATTGACGCTTTCGGTATCTTCTTTGCAAGCTTTGAACCAATCAACTATGTCCATTCGCTGGCTCTTCTAGCTCTTGGCATTGCCATTTTGGCTTTGGGTGTTGCATGCACGGTGGTTGCAAACGTTGCCATGAATTCTGGTGAGGCATTAGTAAGCGCTATCACCACTAAAACAGGTTGGAATTTTGGATATACGAAGGTCGGCTTTGATCTGAGCTGTGTTGCGTTAGCCGTCGTAGCCTCAATGGCGCTTATGGGTAGCGTTGTTGGTGTTCGCGAAGGAACGGTTGCCGCAGCCGCTTGCACCGGACTTATCGTAAATATATTTGTGCAGAGCATGGGAGGAGCTCGCCCTGCACTCCATACGCCTAAAGATATGCCTAGCGTTCAACCCGCCGCACTCGATACGCCTTGTGTATTTTCGGATTCCGCTCAAAATCATGCGGAATCGTCTGAGGCGTAATATCTTCAATTTCTACACCATAACGAGCCAGCTGTTCGACATCCGGCTTAAAACTGCGAAGGTTACACGAAAAGATCGCCTGACCGCCTTTGGTAAGAAGTCGCGACACGCCTATCAAAAGCTCAACATGGTCACGTTGCACATCCCATGTTTTCGTTCCCATTGCCTTTGAATTGGAAAACGTCGGTGGGTCAACAAAAATCAAATCGAAACGCCTCGGCTGCCTGCGCGTTTGAGTAATCCAACTCATCACATCAGCACGCTCGAACGTATATTCTGGTCCCTCGAATCCATTTTGCTCCATGTTGCGACGAGCCCAGTCAAGATAAGTTTGCGAAAGATCAACGGTACAAACCTCTGTAGCACCACCAGCCGCTGCATATACCGAAGCACTTCCCGTATACGCAAACAAGTTACACACGCGTTTTCCATCCGAGAGCTTTTCGATCATTTGGCGCGTAGTGCGATGATCTAAAAACAAACCCGTGTCCAAATAGCCCGACAAATCAACTTCAAACAGATGCCCGCTTTCAATTACGTGGGTAACATAGTTTCGCCGCGAGCGATCTGCATATTGCGCTCCACCCTTATCGCGAATGCGCGTCTTTGAAAAGACATGATCAGGACGAACACCTAAAACCACCGGAACAATAGCCAAGACATCCTCAAAGCGTCTCCGTGC
The DNA here is from genome assembly GCA_003612515.1 of bacterium D16-34. Classification (GTDB taxonomy): domain Bacteria; phylum Actinomycetota; class Coriobacteriia; order Coriobacteriales; family Eggerthellaceae; genus Xiamenia. The sequence continues at coordinate 26,931 of RAZB01000010.1, read as the reverse complement.
AAGCTGAGCGTCTATCGTGTGTGGGGCTGCATACTCTGCGATATGCACATAATCGTTACCGCGCGCTTGCCCCTCACCGGTATAGATATCAATTGCTACCGCATAATCCGGCAGATCGGCATCATAGAGCCGATAATTCCCAATACCTTCGCGCTTTGCCCATTTTTTGCGCTCCTTAAACACCTTGCGAAGTCGAGCTGCAAATTGCTCAGAAGACGCCTCATGAACCTCAAGCTCATGCTCAGCACCACCCTGATTATCTGGAATGCGAATGACGATACCTTCTTGCGGAGGTGCATTAAATACAACTACTGCTTGTGCAATACGTCCGCGACCAAAGACCATATGCTCACAAGGCGAAATACCATAACGCGAAGCAATGTCAGCATCCCCTACCAAAACCGCAGCCACGTCTTCACCACATTGGGTTTTTGCGGCTTGAGCAGCACTAACAAAAGCATTGAGGTCTGCTTGTCTTTGCGCTCCATCGCGCGCGGCATCGCCCTGCGCAAGCATCGACGCCACCACCGATGACTGAGTGCCACCACAAGCACGTTTAACCAAATCAGAAATCTCTCGCGTCTGCGCAAACTCAAAGCTTACAACCTGGCGAAGTCCTGCACGTTTTGCGTTCTGTCGCGCAAGCGAAAGCGATGGCGAAGAGGTAGTGGCACCCATAAAGCGCGCATTCCATCCGCGCTTGTCCCCCGGCTTTTGCTGATGCGCAGATGCCGCCTGCTCAAGTGCGTCCAACCCGCGCTCGAAACGCTCATCTGCCTCATCGAGAAGCGCATCCCACGCCGCCTCGTCAAAGCCAGCCCATCCAAATAAGCCCCACTTGTCTCGTGTGAGACCACATGCAAGATCAGCAGCGCACGAAGCTGCCTCAATTACCAACACGCCATCTCCGCATGCGGGATCAACCAACGACCAGGCGCTCGAGTCAGCTTCGTCTCGCTGGGCAAGTCCGCGTCCAACACAAGCCACCGCTCCTGCTGCCATCGCACAAGCAATAGATCGATCTGCGTCGTTATGCGCATCTAAATATCCCCGCTGATACAGCGATTGCCCCGTCAAATCAACTGAGATGGTAGCCTTCTCATCACGAATGCGAACATCAACCACAATATCTGGATCAGCAGTGTCAACGTCTGGTCGAGTGCCATCTCGTTGCATCAACTGATCACACAGTGCATCTTTAACTTTCAGTTCAACAAAGTGTGTGTTGCGAAGATTGGCATTTGTCCCGTGCGCACGCACCGCAATGCTTGTTTGCGGACGAATAAAATCAGCCCACTCAACTTCGCGCACACCAGCATACAGAGCATCAGCATCAACAGCACTGGTGCGAGTTACCACACACAACACGCGCGACGCCAAACGCGACCACAAACACACACGCAAAACTTGCGCCGCTTCCCCATAAAAGGCAACGCCCCCGCCAAGGGGACGTGTGCGCTTGATACCAAGTTCTTTAAGCTCGGCTGCCAGCAGTTTCTCAAGTCCGCTTAAGCAGCTCGCAAAAAATTCCATGTATATCTTTTATCCTTAATCCTCAAGGTAGTCCTTGAGTTTCGATGATCGAGACGGATGGCGAAGTTTTGCCAGCGTCTTGCTTTCTATTTGGCGAATACGCTCACGCGTTACTCCAAACTCACGACCCACTTCTTCAAGCGTGCGCGGATGTCCATCCTCAAGACCGAAGCGCAAACTAATTACCTTGCGCTCGCGCTCTGCAAGACCATCTAGCACTTTTTGCAACTGCTCTTGCAGCATTGAGAAACTAGCTGCATCAGGAGGAACTACTGCTGCGTCATCTTCAATAAAGTCACCAAGCTGAGAGTCCTCTTCTTCGCCAATTGGCGTTTCAAGTGACACGGGTTCTTGCGAGATCTTTTGAATCTCACGAACGCGCTCAGCAGGAAGCCCCATCTCTTCGCCGATCTCTTCAGGGGTTGGTTCGCGCCCAAGCTGTTGCAAAAGTTGGCGCTGAATACGGACAAGTTTATTGATGGTTTCAACCATGTGAACCGGAATACGAATGGTGCGTGCCTGATCTGCAATTGCACGTGTAATTGCCTGGCGAATCCACCACGTTGCATAGGTTGAGAACTTAAAGCCTTTGGTGTAGTCAAACTTCTCAACTGCGCGAATGAGGCCTAAGTTGCCTTCTTGGATCAGATCCAAAAAGAGCATGCCACGACCAACATAACGCTTAGCGATAGACACTACCAAACGCAAGTTAGCTTCAATAAGCTGCTGCTTCGCATCAAGACCCACTTGCTCAATACGACCTAGTCGACGCTTTTCGCGACGATCAAGCTCAATGCCTTCATCTTCAGCGCGCTCAAGCTCTTCAGTTGCAGCAACACCGGCTTCAATCTTCATGGCAAGATCGATCTCTTCAGATGCCGTCAAAAGCGGAACCTTGCCAATCTCTTTCAGATACATTCGAACCGGATCGCCCGTAAGAAGCGTTACCCCCGCATCAGCATTACGCTTACGAGCGCCGCCTCGCTTTGACTTCGCTCCTATCTTGGGAAGCTGCACATCAACGGTTGCTTTGAGCTCTTCCTCAGGAATTCCCTCAAGCAAATCCTCTTCATCATCGCCGTCGGACAAACCGCCATCGAGCTTATCATCAAGAGAGTCAGCAGCACTAACGTCTACGTCTGCCTCCAAGGCTTCGTCATCTTCAAGCGTATCTTCTACTACAACAACTTCTTCAACTTCATTATTTACTTCTGGAGACTGTTTTTTGGAAGCTTGAGCCACGTGATCTTCCTTTCTGGCACGCTTTCATATCACCCAATAAATGACATCATTTGCATGCTCTGGGCATAAAGATACAGCGGAATATTCTAGCACAAATTTTACCCATGTAGCAAAAATTATTGCACGCAGAATGGCTACAGCAAATCCTCTGGATCAATATCTACCGCAACATTGACATGATCACAGGTTTTTCTCTGTCGAAAAAAGGGCAAAAGCACCTCAGAAATATCAACTTCAGGAGCTGCTTTTATCAAAATGTGATAGCGATACGTGTTGCGAAGCTTCGACAAAACACAAGGTACAGCAGGCAAAACGCTCATGTTTACATCACGTGCGCCCGCCACGACATCCTCGAGTTGTCCTTGAAGCTCTTCGGCATACTCGCGAACTGATCGCTCGGTGTTTCCCCAGATAAGCACATTAGCCATACGAACGAATGGCGGATAACCAACCATCTGGCGTTTGATCAATTCATTTGCCATAAACCGGTCTCTATCGTAAGCAGCCGCCGCGCGTATTGCTATAGAGTCAGCCTCATACGTTTGCACAAACACTCGCCCATCCAACTGCGCACGCCCAGCGCGACCAGCCACTTGCTCAATCAGGTCGAACGTTCTTTCATTTGCGCGATAGTCCGGTAGATGCAGCTGCGTATCGGCGTTGATGACACCAACCACCGTAACATCTTCAAAATCAAGGCCCTTCGCTATCATCTGAGTGCCCAAAAGTACCGCAGCCTGTGAAGCGCCAAACTCCTCCAAAAGCCGCTGATGTGCACCTTTTTTTGCTGTCGTGTCAGCATCCATCCTGATAATTGGCACGCCAGCACCCACTCCATCAAGCGAATCAAGCAATGCACGCAGCTCTGCTTCAACGCGCTGGGTGCCCGCACCAAACTTTTTCAGATAGGGGCTTTTACATTCAGGACAAACCGGTGGCACGCTTGTTTTGTAGCCACAATGATGGCACGCAAGATAGCTTCCCTGCTCATGATACGTAAGCGAAGTTGAACATGAAGGACACGTGGGCACATACCCGCAATCGCGGCAGAGCAAAAACTTCGCAAAACCTCGCTGATTGAGCAATAGCACCACTTTATGCCCACTGGATAATTCTTCTTTCAGTGCGCGAGTAAGCGCCCCCGAGAACATAGAGCGCGAACCAGAGCTGAACTCTGCCGCCATATCAACCACACTAATCTTAGGCAGCGGCTTTTTATTGGCGCGCTCGGGCAAAGAAACCTGATGCCAATCGGTGCGCGTTTTGCATGCATAGAGCGACTCAAGTGCAGGGGTTGCACTTCCCAGCACCACCGCAGCACCTCGGCGCTTGGCCATCCACATGGCCACATCACGCGCATGGTAGCGAGGCGCACTATCTTGCTTATAGGAGCCTTCGTGCTCTTCGTCTATCACAATCAACCCGATATTTGCGAGCGGCGTAAACAATGCCGATCGAGCGCCAACCACCACACGCGCCTGCCCACTGCGAATAAAATCCCATTGATCAAAGCGCTCACCTGCGCTCATTCGCGAATGCATTACGGCTACCGTATCACCAAAGCGAGCACGAAAACGTCCGACCGTTTGCGGTGTGAGTGAAATCTCGGGAACCAAAACCAAGGCGGTTTTTCCCTGATTCAACACATGTTCAATTGCTTGGAGATATACTTCGGTTTTGCCTGATCCAGTAACACCATCAACCACAACCACCTCGCCTGAAGCATCATCAGCGGCGCGGTTGATCACTTCAAGCGCACCAGCTTGACCTTGCGTCAGCTCTGGCTTTGCTGATGGGACGAAGTTTGTTTGCGAAACGCCGTCTTTTGCTGCAGGTATACCGCGCATACGACGCCTATGTTCAATAACAATAGCGCCCTTTTTCTCTAGGGTTGAAAGCGTTGAAGCTATTCCGCCAAACTCGGTTGCAAGCTCAGCAGCACGAACATCTCCCCCACTCGCGAGCGCCTCTAAAACCATGATCTGCTTGATAGCGTTTTTTCGCGGTTCATAATCAGAAAAATTCGGACCGGCCACAATCCATCGATCATCAACTTCGCCAATAGCAGGTTCAATAAGCTGCCATCCGCCTACGCGCTCTTTTACCATACGAGGCACACCACCAGGTGGAGTAAAGAGACGAACGCATGAGGCAAGCGGCGCTATATAATGATCAGCAAGCCACTGCGCGCAAGCCGCCCCTTCCGCATCAAAATAGGGCTTAGACAATACTTTCAGAAGCGGCTTAATTTTTGCAGGATCAATGCTTTGATCTGGCAATTCTGTAAACACATCCATAACAAAGCCCACCGCTTGCCTATGACCAAACGGCGCCAAAACAGCACAACCGATCAGATCGCTTTCTCCTATGCTGTCAGCCAAAAGTTCATCGCCAACAGCATAGGTATAAGCACATTCAAGCGATTGTGTTGGAATATCCAGAATTACCGAAGCATATTTCATAAGGCACTATGCCAGGCCGCACGCCGCGCGAAGCTCATCTACCTTGTCCGTCTTTTCCCAGGTAAACTCAGGCAACTCGCGACCAAAATGACCATAAGCTGCGGTCTTTCGATAGATCGGACGACGAAGGTCAAGGGCATCGATAATTGCGCCTGGGCGAAGATCGAAGACCTCGTTTACTGCGCGCTCGATATCTGCTTCCGGAACCGTATTGGTGCCAAAGGTTTCAACCAGAATACTCACCGGACGAGCAACACCAATAGCGTATGCAATTTGCACTTCGCAACGGCTTGCCAATCCAGCAGCAACAACATTTTTCGCCACCCAACGAGCAGCATATGCAGCAGATCGATCAACCTTTGTGCAGTCTTTTCCTGAAAATGCACCGCCGCCGTGACGTCCCATACCGCCGTAAGTATCAACAATAATTTTGCGGCCGGTAAGACCGGAGTCACCCATGGGACCGCCTACGACAAAACGGCCTGTTGGATTAACGTATATATCCTCATCAGCGGGCACTTCAAGACCTTCAAGGGCAAGGGTCGGCGCAATGACATTTTTGATGATCTCGCTGCGCAACACCTCATGCTCTACATCATCAGCATGCTGGCTGGACACAACAATCTTTTCAACTCCAACCGGCTTGCCGTCCTCATAGCGCACCGACACTTGTGTTTTACCATCGGGACGAAGATAGGGCATTTCGCCATTTTTGCGAACCTCAGTCAAACGTTCAGCCAAACGATGCGCCAAATAAATTGGCATCGGCATGAGCGTGGATGTTTCGTCACAGGCGTAACCAAACATCATGCCCTGATCCCCGGCGCCCGTCTTTTCGTATGGATCATCTGCACCCTGACCGCGCTGGGCTTCGAAAGATTCATCTACGCCTTGCGCAATATCGGGCGACTGATCATGAATGGTATTAATAACGCCGCAGGTCTCGCAGTCAAAACCATATTTAGCACGGTCGTATCCAATTTCGCGAATTACATCGCGAACGATAGCAGGCACATCAACATATGCCTGCGTGCGAATTTCACCGGTAACCATAACCATGCCAGTTGTTGCCATGGTTTCGCACGCACAACGCACTTGCGTGGGATCAGCCGGATAGCCGTTAGGGGCAATATAGTTTTGCGAGGCAAGCTCAATTTCTTTAGTTAAGATTGCATCTAAAATTGCGTCCGAAATCTGATCGCAGATTTTGTCGGGATGCCCCTCGGTAACCGACTCTGAAGTGAATAGATAGCTAGACGGCGAGTTTGACACGATTTCCTCCTTCATCGCTGTCGGCTGGACCACCTTGACGCCATAGCGCCAGGTTGGTGCCGGGATCACAAAGCCAACTCTTTCCCCCGGCTCTTGATAAATGAATATCAATTTGTACCAGAATACTTACAAGTTCATGATGGTAACAATCACATCGCGCAGGCGCAAGATAAAACAAAGAATATCTCGCAAATAGTAACGATGTTTCTTACCTAAACCCATCTCCCAGAGCTGTCGAGGTAATACCACGTACCACCTGTCCTCACCCAACCGGTTTGCATAGCACCAGATGCGTTTGAGTAATACCACCAGCCGCCAACTCTATACCAACCAGTCTTCATCGCTCCTGATCCAGGCGTTAAGTAGTACCAAACCCCTCCCACTTTTGCCCATCCGGTAGCCATAGCACCGCTGGAAGTGAGGTAATACCACGCGCTACCCGTCTTAAGCCATCCGGTTGCCATGGCGCCATTAGAGCGCAAGTAATACCACGTACCTCCAACCTTTTGCCAGCCGGTTGCCATGGCGCCGCTTGAGGTAAGGTAATACCAAACGCCGCCCACCTTAAGCCATCCGGTTGCCATAGCGCCAGATGACTTGAGGTAATACCACGTACCCCCAACTTTTACCCAGCCAGTTTGCATGACGCCCGTTTTGGGCATGAGGTAATACCACACGCCACCCACTTTTTGCCAGCCAGTAGTCATCGCGCCTGAAGTGGCGAAGAAATACCATGCGCTTCCAATTTTTCGCCAGCCAGTAACCGCCTTGCCATTCACGTAGTATTTCTTTACCGATCCTGTTGTAACCCAACCATTCTTTACAGTCGGTTTGGTTGTTGAGGGTTTAGATGGCGAAGTGGTGCCCGTGCTGCCGCCCGGCTTGGTGGTGCCACCCGTGGTGCCGCCGGTGCTACCGCCCGTACTGCCGCCCGTGCTACCACCCGTGCTGCCACCCGGCTTAGTTGTGGTGCCACCCGTGCTGTCTCCGGTGTTACCTCCCGTAGATCCACCCGTTTGACCTCCACCTTGCGGAGCCGCCAACAGTTCGTGCTGTTTAAGCAGCGCCGCGCACGTCCCTCCGTCAACCAGGTTAACAATAAGATTTCCTCTCTGTGGCACAGCTGAGATAGCCGAGCTTGACGAAGCGGAAGTGCATGCATCAAATCCAACCTGACTCCACGTTGTAATTGCAGATGGATCGCAAGCATAAGCGCGAGCAACTCCTGTGGCATGGTTGTCTTCAATGAGGCTTAAGTACAACCGCCCTTGAGCCGCCACCAAGTGTGCCGCCCACTGCGTGCGAGGAAGGACAGAAAGCGACGTTGAATCCATAAAAGCTTCGCCCTTAAAACGAAGAATCTGTGGGTCAAGCGAGCCATCAATATAACGATATAAATAGGTTATATCCCCAATTGTTGTTGAGGTTTGAATGTGCGCCACTCCTGATTGCTGGCGTCGCAGTTTCCACGCGCCTGCGTTGAGTGAATACACCGAAGTTGACTTACTTGCTGCCGAAAAATCCGCAAACGTTATGGCGGGTTTGCCACCCAGGTCAAACATATGAAGACCCGCAACTACAGAACTATTACCAAAAGCAGGCTGCTCCAGGCCAAGCGTATTCCCCACCTGTACAAGATTTGAGCCGGCCAACTTAAAGACGCTTATACGTCGCGACGCATCTTCATGAAGCGCAACATACAGCTCACCCGAAACGCCTGCACAAGCCACATCAGCAATCCCTGCCGAGCGTGATGCCACATGCTTCCACGATGTTCCGTCATATCTTCTGATCAGCACTTTATCGTATTGAGATGAAAGTGATACAAAGTAGAGCTCCTGGCCGACAACCACCAACTGACCTCGCGCTTCACCAGAGGCAATAACACCAAGATCAACAGAGGAGCCCGCAGCGGCTGCAGCTGCAGTATCAATCTGATACAAGTGGTAGGTGCGCATATTCTCTTCCGTCAACAAATACGGAGTATCACCGGCAACCACTAACTGCGAATTAGTAAGATTTGAACCAAGAGAGGCACTTTCGCCACCGAGCACTGAAAGCCAATAATCCTGCTCATCGTAATCAGCAAACGAAAGCTTAAACGTAGAAGTATTACTGCCTTCGCTTACAACCTCAACTTTGATTCCCGAGTTCGTACCATCAGAATAAACAAGTGCGCCATCAGTGATCGTAGCTGAAAGATCAGTTGAACCGATCGACGACGCAACACCAGCAGGTCTGTTTGTCGCATTCGTCAAATAGGCATAATAGGCATTACCCGCGGCGTCAGTTAGGCCTGTTTCACCTGGTCGGAATACGTAAATATAGTCTTGCATAAACCCATCGGAAGCGGTGTTGCCCATATCATGGCGAAGGGGATTGACGCGGTAAACGATCAAACCCGTGCCCCCAATAAAGCGATCCGGATCAGCATAACCGTTTGTCTTTTTTCGATACTCAATGACGAAGTATTCGGTGTCATTGCGCGGCGATTTCACCATAACAGCTTGATCATGTTCAGAGCCAACAAGTCCTAAGATATATGTTCCTGCAGCTGAGACCTCTTTAAGTGTCGTCCAACCAATATCTTGCCGCGTTTGAGCGAGCAGCCATGAACGCGACGCACCCTTTGCCATAACATCCCAAATACCAACAGGTTCACCCGACCCCGATAAGCGATACAAATCTGGTGCACCATAAGAATGGAGATACTCATGAGCTGCAACGCTTGCCGGATCAGGCTCTCCTCCCGAATTCATTCGCGTGGTATCCACGATGTTATAAGAGCCAATATACTTATTTCCAAGTGAGAGATTGTATGCTGATCCATCAGCCTTGTGAGAGGTAAAGATTCCTTCGTCAACCTGCGGAATAATAACCAAATTATCCAGGTAGTCCTTGCGAATCAGACTGGCACTTGAAGCATCATATCCTGGAAATTGTTGAGCGAATTGCGAAGCAACCTCACTTAAAAGCCGCTGATCATTATTAACATATTCAGCTGCTGCGCCCGAAAGGGTTATGTAGTTAACACCGCCATCCTCACGTGTTTGAGGAAAGATGGAATATACCTCGTGCTGACCTTGAGAGATTGTCCTGATATATGCGCGAAAGCTTGCCCATGTACTACCAGACGTTTCAGAGTTATATTTCTCAATCAGGCGCTCCCATTTTGTGGTAGCACTTGATCCGGCAGCATTATACGGCTCGTTATAGCCAGTCTGGCCATCCCCTGTGCTATCGCCAGCAAAGCGAACCACCAATACCATGTTGCCATGCGTGATTCCCGCAGGAAGCTGCTCGGTCTGCGCAACATGCTCGACCTCGGTTTCTTCAGGCACATAAGCTTGCACCTCTCCAAGCGCAAAAGCCAATCCTGGAGCTGGAAGCGTTGATGCGAAAGCAACTATCAAAGCAATGCTTACGACAAAAACAGCACGCATATACTTCAAAAAAGCCCTTGGGAACTTCTTGTTTTCCATAGCTAAAACCACTGTTTCTCCCCCACGGTCGTTTTAGTAATTGAAAACGGCATTGTACCATGAGACAAGACGACCTTTATCCAACCATCTGCATCGTCTCTCCATCAAATGGCACCCTACGCCACACCCTTATCCCAGTGCGCTATACTATGACCTACATTCATCCAACATCAATCAGCCATTAATGAGGTTCGTTTTGTCTGAAAATGCAGTAACTAGCTGGAAAAAAGATCGATTCATCTTAACAGCGCTGGTTTCCAAAGATTTCAAACTCAAATACCGTCGAAGCATGCTCGGCGTACTTTGGTCGGTTCTCAATCCTTTGCTAATGATGGTAGTTCTCTCTGCTGTTTTTAGCTTCGTTTTTCGCTTCGAGATTGAAAACTTCCCGCTGTATCTCATTTTAGGAAACACCCTTTTTGCGCTCATGGCAGACTCAACATCTTCAGCCATGCATTCCATCATTGACTCAGCGTCGCTTATCAAAAAGATACGCATCAACAAAATGGTATTCCCCATTGAAAAAGTCATTTTCCAATTGGTGAATTTCATTTTCTCGCTTATCGCCATTGCGGCTGTTATGCTCTTTTTCCGCGTAGCGCCCACAGCAAACATCCTCTTTTTGCCTTTGCTTTTGTTCTATGTTGTTCTTTTTAGCTTGGGCATCGGTCTGCTTCTGAGCGCGCTTGCTGTCTTTTTCCGCGACGTATGCCATCTGTGGGGCGTTGTTATTACTGCCTGGACATATGCCACACCACTGTTTTACCCCGTAACCATTCTTGATAGCTGGATGCTCAATATCATGCAGTTCAACCCCATGTATTACTACGTCACGTATTTCCGCGAAATCATGCTGTGGGGTCAAACGCCTGGTCTTGGCGAAAACCTGGTGTGCTTTTCATTTGCAGCTGTGATGTTTGCTATCGGTTATCTTGTTTTCCGTAAAACCGAAAAGAAATTTATCCTCTACGTTTAGGACGATTATATGCCCGAAGTTGTAAATATCTCTTTTCTTGAATCAACGCTTGATACTGCCGCAGATGAACAGCGCGAAACCGTTGTTGGCATCAACAACGTTTCCATGGTGTTCAATATGGCGAATCAGCAACTCAATTCACTCAAAGAGTATGCCATTGCCCTTGCGCGTCATGAATTACGCTTTAAAGAGTTTCGTGCCTTGGACAACATTACCTTCGATATCAAACGTGGAGACGTTTTTGGCATCTTAGGCACCAATGGCTCAGGTAAATCCACGCTCCTCAAGATTATCGCGGGCGTCTTAGAGCCCACTGAAGGGTCTTGCACTATAAACGGCACCATCGCTCCTCTTATTGAGCTTGGCGCAGGTTTTGACATGGAGCTTACCGCCCGCGAAAACATCTATCTCAACGGCGCTTTGCTCGGATATACCCATGAATATCTGGATGAGCATTTCGATGAAATTGTTGACTTCGCTGAAGTTGAACAGTTCTTAGACATGCCGATGAAAAACTACTCCTCGGGCATGGTTGCACGCGTCGCTTTCGCCGTTGCCACTGTTGTAGTACCCGACATCCTGATAGTTGATGAGGTGCTTTCAGTTGGCGACTTCATGTTCCAACAAAAATGTGAACGCAAAATTGAATCACTCATTAAAGATCACCAGGTCACCGTTTTGATTGTTTCGCACAGTAACGCCCAAATTGCGCGTTTGTGCAACAAGGCGGTCTGGATTGAAAAAGGACATATGCGCACCATCGGCGATGTTGAAAGCGTTTGCTCGCTCTATCGCATCTTAGGTGGTCACGAAGGAAGTCCTGAGTCTGAGGCGCTCGTCTATGACGCCCTTAAACTTCCCAGCGTTGAGGCGGACGAAGACATCACGCAAACTATCGTGGGCGAAGATCGCTTTGGCAGCGCAGTAAAGCTGCGCGAAGCATCATCCATCCCCACAAAAACACCTAGCATTGTTGTGGCTCCTGGCACCAATGACGCCCTGTGTATGCTGGCAAATCACGTCTCAGCCTTACTTGAGGCGCCGCTGTATCTCGTACGACCAGACGCTATACCAGACATTACCGCGCACGCGCTCAAACAAGAGGCTCCCCAACGCGTTATTATCATTGGGAACGAAAATGAAATCTCACCTGTTATTGAGGCGGAACTTGCAGAGCTACTGAGTGAAGCACAGCTTATTCGCATCGACGGTAAAACACCACACGATGTAGCGCTCAATGCTTATACACAGCTCGATGGTTGGGGTTCATGCGCGGTTGTCACCTGGGCAGGATGCAGCGCAGATACGATCTCTTGCATGCCAGTCACCTTACGCAAACGCGCTGCACTTTTCTATGTTCAACGCGGCGGTGGCCTTGATGATGAGCTCAAATCTGTGCTTGAGACGGGCGCCTTCGACGAGATCATCGTTCTTGGTGGCGAACCTACCCTGCCCACCCCAGCACTTGAAGCGCTTCCTATTGCGCATAAGAAAAGATTTTGCGCGCCCAACCCTTCAGAGGCAAACCGCGTCATCAACGAATGGGTTGATGATGAACTTGACAGCGCCGCCGCACAACTCATCATGGTTTCAGCGGCAGATCCAGCTGACGCTTTTGCGGTCGGGCAATATGTTCTTTCAGATCACAGTCGTGTCTTGTTTGAAAATGCCGGCGACCTTGACTCTATAGCAAACGCCATTCGCATGATCGATAATCGCAAAGGCGCAGATCTTACCCTTACCTTTATAGGAAGTCACGTCTTGTTTGATCAAACCGATAAAGCATTACTAGCCAAAGTGATGAAAGCGCGGTAACCACTCATGAGTACACTCAGACAGATCTACAACAAGCTCTTTGCCACGCGACTTGCAGTCCGCAACCTGCAAGAACAAGTTAATCAACTGCAAGCAAGTCAACAGCGCGAAATGGAAGCACTCCATCGTCGTGTAAGCGAAAGCACCGATTCGCTTGGTGCATACATCCAGCAAGCCGACAATGGCATCAACGGCAACTTGAACACTAAAGTTGATCGGGTTATCATGCCGCTTCTGCACACCATTGAAGGTACCCTTGATGCTCACGATGTGCGCTCAGAGATTTTTGGTTGGAATACCTATCGCAAAGATGACGAAACACTCATTGAGGCTAAGCGTCGTTTCTTCCGCGAACTTCCCCCAGCTCATGGCAATGCACGCCTCATCCAGCTGGTTACCGCACAACTCTTAAGAGACTTCGACCAATTCTGCCAAGAAAACGATATCGCTTATTGGCTGGAATTTGGCACACTGCTCGGCGCAGTTCGCCATGGCGGCTTTATTCCTTGGGATGACGATGTCGACCTTGGAATGGTGCGTCCTGAGGTTGCCCGCCTTGAAGAGGCTGTTGCCAAAGACTCACGCTATATCATTACGCACGTCTTCGACAGATATGCCAAGTGCGAACAAATTCGCTTCCGCTATACCGACGAAACTATTCCGTGCTTTTTGGACATTTTCGTCTTCGATGCCGCACAGAAACCAACGCGTGAGCTGGTAGATGAGCTGCGCGAAATTCGACACCAGCTTACCGATGAACTTGACAGCGATGAGCGCTTTGCCTTCTGGTCGCAAACTCCCTATCTTGATAGTAGAGATTCAGCATCTGAAGCGCTCAAGGCGCGTTACGAAAAAGCTATTGCTGATACCCATGCGTCTGGTTTGTTCGCTGACCAAGATAAGGCAACTGCACTCATTTGGGGTGTCGAAAACTTTGACTTCTTGACTATGGTCAAGGGCAACTACGCCTATGATGACGTCTTTCCGCTTATCCGCATCCCCTTCGAGGGACATCTGTGCTATGCGCCCCATAACGCCGAAAAGCTCCTTGCGCAATCGTATGGAGACTACCTTGCCGTGCCACATGACATTCGCACGCACTACAAGCACATTGATCAAACGCTCGTAGATGATGAGGATACGCAAGAAATCTTGCACAAAGCATTACGGGAGTCGCAGGCTTAGTTCTTCAAGCTCAGTTCTTCAAGCTTAGTGCTTCAAGCGCAGCTAATCGATCAGCCTCATAAGTTCTTAAGAGTTCTTCACGCTCAAGGCGCTCAGCTTTGTGGGCAGAAGACTCCGGAAGAGCCTTTTGGCATGCTTGTTTAATGGCTCGGAAGGGTCGCATGAGAACATCGTGTCCAAACTTGCGCACGCAGAATTTCCAACCGTAACGATGGCGAAAATACAGCCATAAGACCTTTTTTGCTTCTGCCTTACTTAATGGCTCGGGATTCATAATGCGCACAAACATGCCGCGCGTGCCACCCTCAAGTTCGTCGGTATTAAGACTATCCCAATAAGGTGCCACTAACTCACGCATATCAGCAATGGTCTGATTGCATGCGGACTCTTCGCTCGAAAGCGCATCAACCCCAGCAAATTCACCAAACCATTCAAGCAAACGCCTTCCCTCAAGGGAGAGCCACCCCTGGTCATCCCAGATGGAAAAAATCTTCTCGGCAATGTTGACATGGTTGTTCGCTTTTGCCGCTTTACTTGAAAGGCGCTGATCCATAAGTGAATCCTTGCGCGAAGTACGATACAAATACAACTTATCTGCTATCACTTCACACCGCGCAGCCTGAGGATAAGCCTCAAAATAAAATACCTGGTCTTCGCCAAAGCGCACATCTTCACGAAATGTCAGATGTGTACGTTCAAGAAAATCTCGCGTTACTGCCGATCTCCACACATAGGGACGGGTATCTTCGCGAAACATAAGATCAAAGTCTTGACCGGTATATGACGCCGGCGCAGGTGAGAGACAGCCGACCAACCAATCATTGCCACCCCATGCCGGATAACACGTTGCCCCGAAGGTGATAATGTCGGCGCCGGTATCTTCAAATGTCTCAACAACGCGCTCACACGCATTCAGCTCAAGCAAGTCATCAGAATCGACAAACATCAGGTATTGAGCAGTGGCTTTTGTAATACCAGCATTGCGCGCAGAAGAAAGACCGCCGTTTGGCTTGTCGACAACAACAATTCGATCATCAAGATTGCGCGCGGCTTCCAAAATCGCCAACGAGCCATCGGTTGAACCATCGTTTACGCAAATGATTTCAATGTCATCAAGTGTTTGAGCGCGCACCGTTGCCAAGCATTGAGCGACAAAATTCTCAACGTTGTAAACCGGAATAATAACTGAGACGCGCGCCATATATTTAACCTCGTGATGCCATCTTTTGCTTAAGCGCAAGCACTAAAAGACTCACACCGCCTATATCAAGGTAGTGCTTTATCTTTTGGATTGCGGAATATTCATCCTTGCACGTGCGCTGAGCAAAGAATAAATCAGGAGAGAGCATGATAGTTTTCAGATCGGGAACCTTCCACCAGTCAAACATCTCAAGATCAATGGTGCCTTGAGCAGTATGCTCTTTGAAGTCTTGCGAAAAACGTTCCAAAAATTCGCGACCAAGCTCAGGGGAAAGCCGCTCGAAGTTCCACATGTAGGTGTCATACTTCATCTTGGTCAACACGTTTTGCAAGTAAGCACGCTTTTCGGGACGCTCGTCAAGATAGCGCTGCATTTCGGCATATTCATCGCAAACGCAATATACCTTACCCGGAGAGTTTACCGAAGAAGCCTCATTGTCTTGGCGATAGTGGAGATAAGCTTCATCCAGATATACTACACGCTCGGCACTGACCCATACCTTAAAGTTAAAGGCAGCATCTTGATAAGATGCTCCAGGGGTTTCCAAAAAGACAATGTCATTCTCTTCGAGAAAATCACGCCTATAAAGCGCCGACCAGATTGAAGGCTTAGAGTAGAATATCTCTTGGTTTACCTGCGGATTCTCAAGCTTATCGCATAGCTGCTTAGAAACTAACGCGCAATATTCATTACGAACCTCAGGCGTTGACCAGTAAAAATAAAAACCAGCTTTTACCACCTGCGCATCAAAATCTTTGGCAACCTTATGCATGCGCGCTAGGCCATCTGGCTCTAAATAGTCATCAGATTCCAAGATGTTGACATAGGTTCCACGCGCTGTACGTAATCCCTGGTTCATAGAAGCGCCATAACCAGAGTTTGGCTTATCGATCACGCGAAAACGTTGATCTGCATCCATAAACCGTTGAATGATCTCTCGCGACGAATCTGTTGATCCATCATTAATGCAAATCACTTCAAAATCTTCAAATGTCTGATCTCGAAGTGATTGCAAGCACTCTTCTAAATAGCGCTCTACGTTGTAAATTGGAACAAGCACCGAAATCTCCGGTGTCTGCATCTTTTCTTCCATGCAGTCACTCCCCTTACGTTAGCGTTTTTCGCGCAAAGCGATTTCTTGGGTAAGCGCTACAACTTTCTGGCGCAAACGGGCAACATCAGCAGAAAGCGTAAATGCTTTTATAAAAAGAATCGCAATCACGAAGAGAAAGACAAAGTTAGATGGCGAATCAAAGCCCAACCAGTCTGAAACTACAAAAGCAATTTGCGGAATAAGGGCGATGACAACAAAAGCTCCAGCAAATAGCAGCCAAAACACCGAATCGCTTGCCTGCATTTCTGATTTACGAATCTTACGAATGACCATGGCGAACACAATGACTGCACCAATGACCAAAAAAATACGCAACGCAATATTCATGCTATCACCTGAACCATTGGACAAACAGAATGGACGTACAGGTTCGCATCATATACGAAATTGACTTGGAGAAACTCAAATAGCTTTCTCCTGCTGTACGATCGCGCATATCAGCCTGCACTTCAATAACACGTGCGCCCTGACGAATTAAATAGGCAACAGTGTCTGGCTCAGGCCCGAAATCAGGCTCGTAAACAAAACGCTTGATCATATCGCGGTTATACAGACGCATGCCAGAAGTCGGATCCTTGATACGCTTTCCTGTCGTCAGCTTAATAATCCCTGATATCAAAGCAGATCCGGTCATTCGAGCACTCGCCTGCTTCTTCTCGGTTACAAACCTCGAACCAATTACAATATCAGCATCTTGCTCAACCGCAGCATCAACCATCTTTTGAATAAACTCAGGGCGATGTTGACCATCTGCATCAAATTGAACAACGTAGTCATAACCTTTCTCCCAAGCATATTTCATGCCAGCTTGAAAGCCGCCGGTTAGCCCAACGTTGACTGGAAGGTTTAAGACATTAAATCCATGCTCTTGGCATACTGCCAAGGTATTATCTTTCGAGCCATCGTTGACGATAATGTAATCAATCTGAGGAGCTATTGCTTTTAGTTCCTCAACCGTATCAACGATACTCTCTTCTTCATTGTATGCAGGTATTACAGCTAGTGTTTTCATAGCTTTTTATTATACTCACATTTTGCAACGTCTCATGCAAAAAGTTCTCTTCGCGAAAGCTTCACGCTCTCAGCGGAGCTTAAAGGCACTCATAAGAGCTATCAAGCGCCAACAATTCGTCGAAGGTATCAATCTCGTCTACGTCTTCAAAACTAACAGGACGCACATGGATTGTGTAATTGTCGCGCGCGACCACACAGGGAACATCGTCCCAGAAGCGCTGACGATTCTCATCCTGCTCAAAAGCAGCAGGCAGATCTTGCGCTAGTTGCGCGCCATCACGACCGTCCCAGTATGAGATTCCATACATGTGGTAGCAATTGGCACCACCCTTATGCAAGTCATAAATGATACCCTCATCATCCACGTCAAAACACCAATCTGGCGTCTGGTCAACCGGCACTCCCACATAATTTGTTTCGTATTGATATGCAGGTAAAATTTCCGGATTTTTGACAAACAGATCAGACTCAAACACATAAGCGTTTTGGAAATGATCTTTAGCTACAAGCGCACTTGAAATATTGTTTGTACTATCAAAGAGCGGATTTTTGATTATTTGAATTGTGGGGTACTTGTCTTTGAGCTGCTCGAACTGTTCGCCCTTATACCCCACCACGATATAAATCTCGTGCACATCAGCAGCTTCTAATGCATCCAAAATAGAATCGATAATGCGAACTCCATTAACAGAAATGAGAGGCTTTGGGGTTGTTTTTGTTGCTGGCATCAAACGGCTCCCAAAACCTGACGCCAGCAAAACTGCGCGTTTGACTTTATAGGGATCAAGCAATGCTTGCTCTTCTTCGGTCAGCACACCCGCATTATATTTTGCAACGAGTGCATCAAATTGCTGACGAGTTAGCATGCCCACCCTACTCCTTTTTATATTCAAGGTATCTCACCTTGTTCGCTTAAAGTTATTCTTGATAATAGGTTAGCGCTTCGGCGCTAAACACTTTTGCCGCGTCATACCAAACACAAGCCCATTCATCCATGGGATTGCCTAAGCTTGCTTTGTATTGCGACCAAACATACCAAAAGTAACCCACCAAACCAACAGCACCAAGCACATGCCGAATTTCTTCGGGAGACGGTTTTCGACCATAATACAAAGGCAGCATTTCAATGGTTTTTTCTACGTCATAACCCGATCCTTGGGCAACAAAGCTGCCAAGATCATTCGCATAATCACACATGCCTGCATATTCCCAGTCAATAAGCTGCATATCATCTTTTGTAACGAGGATATTAGGGCCATAAAAATCGTTGTGACAAAAAACCAACTCGCCTCTGTCTTGCTCCATGAGCGAATCGAGGTGCATGATGGTGTCGCGAAGTTCTGCGTAATCTTCAGGCCACTCCCAGCCTTGTGTGTTTAAGGCTGCTTCCATGTCTTTAGCTAACGCCAAATAATCAAACGTTGCTTCTGTGCTCACACCACTCGTATGCAGTTTGTGAACCAACGACAACGCCTGTTTTACGTGATCTGGATTCTCGTAATCAAAAGGCACACATCCATCCACAAAATATGAAATCTTCCAACCTACCTGCGGATCAGCAAACAAGTATGTCGAATCAAGACCAAGCTCTTTCGCCAATTCAAGAGCTTGCGCTTCGTGTTTGCGATTAATTA
This sequence comes from bacterium D16-34, assembly GCA_003612515.1. Classification (GTDB taxonomy): domain Bacteria; phylum Actinomycetota; class Coriobacteriia; order Coriobacteriales; family Eggerthellaceae; genus Xiamenia. The sequence continues at coordinate 8,001 of RAZB01000010.1, read as the reverse complement.
TCTCGTTGGTTCCAGCTCCAGGATGTCGATACACATACATGTTTTCATTAGCCTCAAACATAACCGACAAATTTGAAAGCCCTGCCTCAAAAGGATATACCCCAGAAATATCTTCGCGCTCACATTGAAGCGTGTTGCAAATGTTGTCCAAAATTGTCGAATCGACGTTTTCGAAAAAGTCTGTATCAAACCCTCGCAAATCATTGAGGTAATTAAACTCATAAATGATGCCAGGCTCATAAATTTTTACGTTCAACGGAAACTCCGACAAGTGTGCAGCCAAAAGCTCATCCCAAAGCATATGCGCACAATTCGGATCCTTGTATGCTTGAGCCAAAATGTCTGTTAAGCGCTTTGAGTAGTCCTCGTTAAGAAAAATTGGCCCTTGCAGACGCAAATTGCTCTCGATAACGCCAACCTCACAAAGCATACCGTCAACCACCAAAATACGCTCTCCACCAGGCTCAGTAGAACGAACAGCTGAACAATATGGCGCATCAAGCTGAGAAGCAAAAATGTTTTCCGTGTAATACTGATCGGCAGAACAAATATAACTATTCGCCAGCTTATCTGCCACCGCATAAAGCGATGCAAAATTATTCATGTTGGCATAATCTGGGTTAAACACTACCTCAACACCAGGGACATCTTTCAGATAATCGAAAGCTTCAGCCATATAGCCAACAACAACATATACCTGCGACACGCCAACTTCGTGCAATTGGCGAATCATTCTATCGATGAGCACCTCTCCACGCACTTCAAACATGGGCTTAGGCTTTTCAAATGAGAGCGGCGCAAAACGCGAAGCCTCGCCTGCAGCCAATATAACTGCATTATCAACCGTGTACATACCCGCCGAAGCAGACGCACGAGCAAGGTGAGATTGATATTGCTTGGTCACGAACGCGGCCTTTCTTCCTCATGTATTTATGGTCATCCGACTACCAAAATGTGCATCATAGACCTAAACTCATCTTAACTAATTCTTAAGTTACCCGAGTATAACTGACGCAATTGAAATAATCGTCTCATAAAAAACGATTTAGCTGCTTAAACTATAAAACGTGCAAGAAGTTTTCAGGTTACTATCAGGATAGAAATGGTGCTATTTTAATCGCATAATGCCACGTCAAAGGAGTGATTATGAATATCGTCATTATTGGAGCGGGCAACATTGGTATGCTCATGGCAGCAGATTTTGCCCATAACGCTCAAAACACCGTCACCCTCATAAGCGCTCATCCAAAAACTGATAGCACTCATCTGCGCGTCTTTAATCCTGACGACAGCATTAGTTTTGAAGTGGACGTTGCGGCAATCACTCCAGACTACGATGTCATCTCAAAAGCTGATGCAGTTTTTATTACGCATCCAACGTTTATGCTTAAACAGACCGCACAGCGCATTCTACCCTTTGTTCACCCAGGTCTTTGGATTGGAGTTGTGCCTGGTGCTATGGGCGAATTCTATTTTCAAGAACATATAGCGTTAGGTGCGCGGCTCGTTGGATTGCAGCGTGTGCATGCCGTAGCTCGGCTCGCAGAAACCCCCAATAGTGTCTATGCGCTTGGACGCAAACCAGAACTATTTGTGGCAGCACTCCCCGCCCGCTACACGTTCGAAGCAAAGAAGCTCTGTGAATATCTCTTCGAAATGCCTGTTGTAACGCTGCCAACTTATCTCATTGAGACGCTTACTCCATCAAACCCAATCTTGCACACTTCGCGTCTATTCTCCATGTTTAAGTCTTGGGAGCCCGGCATGACGTATCCGGAAAACTTTCTGTTTTACGAAGGGTGGACTGACGACGCTTCACAAACCCTTATCGCCGCTGACGCTGAGGTGCAAACACTTTGTCGCAAGATTGAATCGCAAAGTGATCTTAATCTCAGCGGTGTTCGCTCGCTGAAAGATCATTATGAAAGCCCTACGGTAGAGGCGATGACGGCTAAGATTTCACACATTCCCGCCTTTGCAGGATTAAGCTCTCCTATGAAGGAATCTGATGGAGGCTGGATTCCCGATTTTAGCTCTCGCTATTTTGTTGCGGACTTTGCTTATGGCATGAAAACAATTATCGACATTGCGCGTCTTATGGATGTCCCAACGCCTACTATTGACCAGATGTGGGAATGGTATGTATCCACTGCACAGCCTGAGCAGATCATTGCCGATCTGCCAACTAACCAAACGGACTTTATTGAGCTTTATCAAGACTAGCTTCTCTGGCAACTTCGCGCATACGAACAAACAGAAAGCCGAGCATAATGACAATAGCAACAAAGTATGCAATTGATACTGAATAGCTCACGCCGTTCATGTCCCACGCTGCTACGCAAAAATATGTCGCCGGAAGCGAAATGACAAAACCAATTCCGTTAGCAATGACGTTGCCGCGCATATCGCGAACAGTGACCATTACATCGCTCATAAATGACACATAAGCCGTGAGCATAACGCAGAGAAGCGCAGGATAGAGCAAGTAGACATATGCCAAAATACTTTCGCCGAAAGCAAAATCAAGCAAAGGTTCGCCGGCAAAATAAAACCCGATCAAACAGAGTACGAACAGCCCAATAATACCGCCTGTCACCATGCCAAGCAACCGATTAAAAGCCTTCACGTCTTTATTGAGATAGTGCTTTGCGAAAACTCCCAAGATAGGAGAATATAAATAACTTGCCCCTGCCTGCAAAATAACCGCAGGCGTGCAGACAGACGCATAAATTCCCAGCGCCTCTTCGCCAGAGTGAATTTGTAAATATTGGCGGGCAAGTGAGTTAACGGCAATATAAAACACCGAACCTAAAACCGCGGGCAAGCATATCTTTGCCAGTTCAAAGGCGCGATGCTTAGTGATTGAGGGCTTCAGCTTGTCAAACTGAGCGGCCTTACGTGCGTCATATATGATGACAGGATAGGTAACCAAAATCATACCCACAATGGCAAGCGACAGATTATGAGTAAGCCCAAAGACTGCCAAAAATGCCACAAGGAACAAAACGCCACGAGCAAAGAGCGACTTACCACAGTAGTCCATGCGGAAATTCTGCTGATCAACTCCGTGCAACACATCAATAAAAACTTCGCCAGCGCGAAAAACGAGATACAAAAACACTGGCAAAAACACTGACGGATCGCATGTTGCAAAGATATAGATGCTGATTCCAATGCCACCAACCGCAATCGTTATAAGGCGAAATGCAACATATTCTTGCGCCGATACCGATTTATTCACGTCGGTAACTTGATAGGTACGAATACGATACAGAGCAATGTGAGCAAAGATGTTCGAAATTGCCATAGCAAGCGCTAAAACACCAGCAGACTCATAATCTGGCGCCATGCGTGCAACAAATACGGTCACGAGCCATTGGCAGCCTAAATACACCAGCGAGCCAACGGAATTCCAAAGCATATTCTTCTTTAAACTCAACGCTTCCATGTACCATCCTTTTTGTGTGTTGGTCTATTTTCGTCCACTTGCATCATTGCTACAATGACTTGTTAGCATTGCGTACAAATTCACCACCATAAGGAGTCTTGCGTGAAAGCAACCATTGACCAGGTTTATAGCCCTGAAGTACTTCGTCGTTTGCAATTGGTTGAACTTGAGATCCTCAAAAAATTTGATGCCATGTGCAAAAAGCATGGACTTGAATACTTTGCCGTATATGGCACGGTTCTTGGAGCTATTCGCCACAACGGCATCATTCCTTGGGATGACGACATTGATATCGCAATGCCACGAAAAGATTATGAGCGTTTAGCAGAAATCGTCCCGCTTGAAATGGGCAAAGATTACACGCTCCTTAATGGACAAATTGATCCGCACTACCCTTTTGTTACCAGTCGCATTATGAAAAAGGGTACTGAATTTCGCATGATGTCCATGAAAAATGTGCCTTGCGAACTGGGTATTTTCTTAGATATCTTCTGCTTTGATGAGATGCCCGATGATCCCGCCGAGCTCAAAAAACTCCTGCGCAAAACGTGGATCTTAGAAAAGATGCTTGTGCTTCGAAATACGCCATTCCCGAATCTGCCCTATCGCGGCATCAAGCGCTATGCCGCATACGCATGTTGCGCTGTAGGTTCGGTTGTCATGAAAGTCTTTCCGCGCAAAACGCTTCATAAATGGACACAGGATGCGGCTCAATCGTATACCGGCAAAAACACAAACCATATCGGCTGGCCTTTTGGTCTTGAGCCAATCAAAAGCTACTATCCAAAAGATATGGTTTATCCGCTTGATACTCACGTATTTGAAGACATGGATGTTGTTATGCCCGCAAAACCGCATGAAATGATGCGTGATGTATATGGCGAAACCTATATGACGCCCCCTCCCGAGGGCGCCAAATCCTATATTGTGCCTTATCGTTTAAGTTTTGGAGACGAAGACGACATGCAGGCCTAAGCTGTCTGATCAAGCTCTTCGTCATCAACTGCGGTTATCCGATAGAACTTCATATCGTCATCTGACAACAAAAGCTCGAATCCGGGAGTATTTTCGTTGACATCATCAACACCCTCCCAACGTTCTGGGAAATACGACCAGAAATGCGGCTGTGACATTTTGTCACGATGACCCTGATCAAGCTGGATAAAATACTTTGCATCTATCTCTTCAACCGCATCCTGCACGTCTTCGTTGGTGGCAATATTATCAAGATCATTGCGAATAAGCACACTATCTGGTGACTCAGACTCTCCGCCAACGCCTGCGGTATAGCGATAATAGATATTTGCCCCATTCACGCCATAGGCAAATGCGGAACCGTCATTGGGACAGTTAATGATAAGCTCTCCGTCAGCAATTTCCATCGCCTCTTCCACAAAGGCAATCTCTTTATCGGAATAGATAGTCCTGTCGTCATCGGAGTAGGTATGCGCAATAGCATTTTCAGCGCCTTCGATAGCAGAACGCACTTCAAACATGCCAGGAATGGAAGCATTCGGCAAATAGATCATTACGACTGCAGCAAGACATAATCCCGCAGGAATCACACGCGTATAACCAACACTCGTCTTTTTGAGTTCATACATCTTGTTCAAAAGGTTGCGCGCCCAATCAAAAAGCCACGCCAAGCCCAACGAGGCAAGCGGTATAGCAAAAAGCACAAGAGACGCGGCTATGCGACGCGGATCGGTATACCAAAATCCTCCCAAAATATGCTCGATATTGCCATCGGTGGCTTCGACAAAGATATAGGTCACAGCCATGATGAGATAAGCAAATGTGATCCATGCATATTTCGTGTGCTTGAAGGTATAAAGCGAACCCACAAAGACCGCAAGCGCCAACAGTGCCTGCGCATCTAAGCCATCGTAGGCAATCCAGAGCAGGTCCATAAACGATTGAGCGAATGTTCGCTGAGACGCCCATTCGTGCGTTACAACACCATGCAGCATCGGCAGGTTGTACGCAATAAGCCACAATGCAACCAAGATAACGGCTGCGATAACTCCCCACCAAACTCGCGAAATATTAAAACGCGAAAGCCGCAGGTTGGACTGAGGAATTTGGCTCGCTTTCCATACCAAAAATGGAATAAAGAAAGAAGCCGCCGTAAAGATGGCATTAGTATGCGTTAAAGCAACGCCGATAAAGCCAACAATAAAGAGGATGAAGTACTCTATACGATGCGAGCGAGAGATCTTCTCTTCGAAAATCATCATGAAGAAATACAACTCCGCTGCCAAAATTGCAAATGATGCGACATTAGGAAAGAGTGTACCCCAATAAATAAAGCGCCACGGGAAAGACCCAAAGGCACTAAACACAAGTGCGCCTGCAATAAGCGCTTTCTTGTTGTCCTTAAACAGGTAGGTCAAAAAACCGCACAGGGTAATAGGCCATGCTATCGCCACAAAGACGAAGTTCGCAACGTTTGCACCCATGGTGACGCTCGCGCCAACACAAGATGACGCCAAAGCCGCAAACGTATGCCAGATGGTCGGATAAAATGACCACCCAATAACAGGGGCAATATCGGCAGCTTCGCCCATACCATACGCAGACACACCAAGACACGACCATGAGCCGGTGTCTAAAAACGTACGAATAACACCAAGGTGATGGACGTTGTCATATTCTTCCGCAAAAGAAGCAGGGCCATTAATATTGCGAAGATAAATAACGCACGTTACTACAACACCAACAGCTAAATACAGCGCGATAGTTTTCCAATTAAAGGCTGTGGGCACAATACCCAACTCATGTTTCGATGTGCGCCTAAACATCACAACGCTTACAAGCGCAAGAATAATCAAAACCGCCGAGAGCGGAACCATGAGATTGAGCCAGGTGGTTGTAATTGAAAGCTTGCCATAAACGATGCACAGCATGCCGACAAAAAAGACGGTAACCACCGGAGCACAAAAAAGTGAGGTGAATCGATTAAAACGAATTGTTCGCAGTGCACAATAACCGGGCACCCATAAAAAGAGCGCGTCAATCAAAACTGCGATAAAAAACTGACCCCACATGCTTTTGCTTCCTATCTCATTGCCACATGTTTGCTTGTTGTTGGGATTCTATAGAGCGCTTGTGCGCTTAAGTTCCCTCAAAACCCATAGACAGTAAAGTATATATGAGCACATCCACATTAACGCAAACTCACGATATCTGCTTATCCAAAGGCAGAAAAAACGGTGTGCCCTGTATAGCCATACAAGACACACCGCACTCACAAGACACTTGCTAAATTTTTGAGCGTCTCTCTAACGAAGCAGCATTACCAAATGAATATCTTTGTGTTCTGAGGAATGTTGTCGTAAATCCACTTAGCATTCTTGATATCTAAGCGCACGCATCCATGCGAGAGGTTAACGCCAAGACGCATATCTTTCTCAGCACCTGTGTCAGGATAATACAGATTCGAGTGGAAGAGATAGTCTCCAAGAATCTGCGTATACCAATGACACAAATTGCCACCAGCTACAAAATACGGTCCGCGAATTCCTACGGTATATTCACCTTTGATGGTTTCAGATCCAGGTGCACCAGCAGAGCAGAGCCAATAATGCTTCAATTCCCAATTGCCCTTTGATCCGTAGAAAATACCAACATGACATGTTTGCGTATCAACCAAAATCAGCCAAGGAGTTGCACTGGAAAAGCCTTGGGCGCGAGCAATCATGTCAGCGCCCTCTTGAATCCAAGCGCCAGAGTTGCTGAATGCATAACGCTTACCCGAAATGGTTTTCATGCCGGTAGCCATTGCCCCGCTTGACGGATCCAGGTAATACCACGTTGAGCCCAGCTTCAACCAACCAGTTGCCATGGCTCCATTCGATTTGAGGTAATACCAGGTGTTATTGATCTTCTGCCAACCGGTTTTCATAATGCCGGCGCCATTGGCAAAGTACCACGTTCCGTTAACCTTAAACCAACCAGTTTGCAATGAATTATTCTTCGCCTTGTCAAAATACAACCATGCCCAGCCGATTTTCTTCCAACCACTGGTGTTGTCAGCCGTCACGATACGACCTTGCGAATCATATTGAGCGGTATAAGCAACGATACCATTTGATCCAAGAAAGACCGGATCACCTTCGGATGTTTTCACCCAGGTATCAGTACGCATGGCACCGCTTGAGGCAAACCAATATTGCTTGCCATCAATAACTTTTGAAGTCGAAGCAGCCATAGCACCATTACTGCGATCAAAGAAATACCAAACGCCTTTGATTTTGCCCCAACCTGTTGCCATAAGACCAGACTTCGACAGGTAGTACCACGTGTTACCACGATCCAGCCATTGCGAAGTAAGCATAGCACCACTACCGTCTACGAAATACCACTTCGTGCCGTCCAATACCCAGTTGTTCGCGCACATAGCACCACTGGTTCTATCCAAGAAATACCAGGTGCCTTTAAGATTAAGCCAGCCGGTTGCCATAGCACCTGAACGTGACAGGTAATACCACGTGTTGCCAATCTTGTGCCAACCGCCCGATTGCATAACGCCTGATGAGTTTGCATAGTACCAG